>NZ_JABVWW010000021.1 GCF_013350005.1 Methylocystis silviterrae | reverse complement strand
CAGGCTTCGACGAGAAGGCGGTCGTGACGCTCGCAAAGCAGCGCCTCGATCTGCAGCCAGCGCCGCCGAAAATATTGATCGCGGCCGGCCGCCGCATCCTCTTCGAGACAAGCCGGACAAAACGCGTAGCCGACAAAGACGCCGCCCGCTTCACGCGCCCAGACATGGCGGTCGAGCATGCGCCCGGATCGGCGCAAAGCGAGATCGTCAATGCGCGCCGGATTGAGCCGACAGGCCCGCGACCAGGCCGCCAAGACCTCCGCCGCCGGCGCATAGTCGGCCGCCGCGAAGCCGCCCGGCGCGGCGTGCTGAGGCGCGAGGCCAATCCAACGCCCGAGCGCCTCGCGAGTCATCCCGTAGTGGCACGCGACCCGTCCCTGCCAGGACGACAAGAGCTCGTCGGCATGGGGACGCGGCGCGATCGAAAGGCACCGACTCATCGGCCCGCCGACCGCATCAGGCGCGTCTCGATATTCCGCGTCATCGCCACCAGCGGCAGAACGAGGTCGGGAGCGTCGAAGCTTTGCGCCGTGATCCGTTCCTCGCCCGAACGGATCGCTTCGATCGCCAGGCTCTCGACAAGTCGGAAAATGCGCACTGTGACGCCATCGGTCATGTCGAGAACCCGCCGCCTGGCTTCGGCGGTGTGCAGCATCGACGGCCGGCGCAGCGGCAGCAGGCCGGCGAGACTGATCAGAAGCTCCGCCAAATGCCGGTCATTCCGCCAGCGATCGAGATGAAACGCCTCGAAGCGCTCGGCAAGCTGCGGGTCGGTCAACAGCGCCTGACGGGCGAGGTCGGTTCCGGCGCAGACGAGCGGCGCCCGCAGATCATTCGCCAGAAAACGAATGGCGTTCAGGAAAATCCGCTGCTGCCGAAACGTGCCGGCAAGCATGGCGTGAACCTCGTCGATGATCAGTAGGCGGACGCCGAGAGTCTTGAGCAGCCCGCGGCAGGTTTCTTTCAGCCGGTGCGTCGTCGCCTCGACCGGAGTCGGCGCCTGGAGCGTGCTCAAGAGTTCGCCGTAGACGTCGCGCTCTATCGGCTCCGCCGGCATTTGCATCGCCGCCACGGGCGTCGCCGTCACGCCAATCTTGCCATCGAAACGCGGCGGATGCGCCCGCAGGAATTTGCGGATGATCTTGGTCTTTCCCATGCCGGTGTCGCCATAGATCAGTAGGCAAGGCATGCGATCGCGCGGCGGATAGGTCAGCAAATCCTCGAGCCGCGCGAGCACGGCCTTCGCCTGGGCCGTCTCGATCCAGCGATCCGACCTGATCCATGCGATCCGCTCGGCGTCGGAGAGCGCCGCCTTCGTGCGATAGGCTGGTAGAATGTGGGCGTAATCGCCCTCCCCGATCGCGCTCATGACCATTCCTCCATCGCCAGCGGCAGGACGTCGTCAAAATTATCCGCATCGGGGTTGGCGCTTGCCCCGGTCGCCGACGCCGCCGCCTGTCCCGAAGCCGCCAAAGCGCGCGCCCGACGTTCGGCTTGACGACGCGCCGACCGCGTGGCCGCTGACGCCGAAGCGACAAGCGCGCGTTGTTGTTCGACCGTTTCGAAAATCAGCTGCTCGTCGACAAGCGCTTGGCCACGCGCTTTCAGCGCGCCTTGCGCCAGTTTCAGTTCCGCCAGCGTAATCCGTGGTCGGCTCAGATTGGCGGTGCGCACCGGCCAATGGCCGCCGTCAGGATCCTCGACGAAGACTGTCGAGAGATCGCGCGGATCGTATTTGACCCTGAGCCGTCGGCGCAGGCGCCCCGCCCAGGGACTGAGAACGTCATCCCAATAGCGCAGATCAAACAGTCGCACGCCGTCGCGCCGAATGAGGCGTTCCTCGAAGGGAAGAAAGTCGAGGAGGAAGCCGGCCGGATCGGCGGGATGCGCGATCGGCGCCGGCCGCGCCGCCAGCATTTCCCGCCATGCCGCGCGAGGCGGCAGTTTCAACGCGCCATGCACGCTGCCGTGATAGCGGATCACTTCCAACGCCAGCCAGCGCTCCAGCTCGTCGAGCGTCATGGTCGCGTGTTTGGCGGCGTCGTAGTCGCCGAGATCCGCGACATTCGAAAATGTCGTGCCGGGCAGCAGATGGACGGCGCTCATCATCGTGCCGATCAGCCGCTCGATATGTCCGCCATAATGCGGACGCGCGACCGGTCGGTGAATCAGCCGCACGCCATGCTCGTCGCAGCCGCGCGTCAAGGCGCGCGCTCGGAATTCCTTGGCGTTGTCGAGATGGATCGCCTCGGGGAGGCCAGAAACCGGCCATTCCGCGGGGATTTCCCGCGCCGCGAGCCAGGACGCCTTCGGAAACGTCATGTGCTGGATCGCCAACGCGACCGATGTCGACGACGGCGCTTCGAGCGAAACATAAAATCCCGTCACCATACGACTCGCCACATCGATCGCCAGCGTCAGCCATGGCCGTTGAATCGGCTGGCGATGCACGGCGTCGACGACAAAGACGTCGATCTTGGTGTGGTCGATTTGAACGATTTCAAGCGCGTGGTTTGCATGATATTCGCCGACCACCGGCGAAAAACGGGCGCGGGCCGCCGCCGCCCCCTCCCGGTCGCGCAGCAAAAGGCGTTCGTCGGCGCGCGCCACCCGCGCCTTGATCGCATTCCAGGAGGGAACAGGCGCGCCTTTCGCCTGGCACAACTGTCGTAAATGCCGTCGCAGCGCGTTCACGCTCGGCTTTTGGCGCGTGCGGTAGAATTGCAAAATCGCCTCGCCGATCAAGGCGTCCTGCTCCGGCGTCAGCCGGCGCGACCCCTCCCGCGGACCGCGTCGCGCGGGGAGCAGCGAACTGGTGACGGGCGCTTCGCGGAACTGCTCGATCAGCGCATAGAGTCGCGCCCGTCGGACCCCGAGCTTCCTGCAGGCGTCAGCAATGACGCCGGCTTTCAGCGTTCCGGCGGCGATCAGCGGGCGGATCGTTTCCGCACGCGCCATCGCGATGCGCCAAAGCGCGTCATCAGCGCCGAGCTTGTCGATCCGCTTCGCCACGCCGTCCACCTATTGAGGGTGAAAAATTCCAGCGAATAAGGCAGAATCCACGCAATAACGCTCAGGCCGATTCGGGGCATTTCAATGGCTTGGCGTCCAACAAATTGTGCAAAACGACAGGGCGAAAATGGCCGAAATCGACCTCAGAGAGCCTTCCGAGGCGTCGGAATTTTTGCGCTCGAAACGACGCAGGACCCAAGCCGGACCGAAAAGAGGACGAGATGGCGGACATCGACGACGACTTCGAAGGCGACCTCGCGCCCCTCACGGCGCGGCCCCCCTCCCCGCATCTCACTGCGCTCTCCGAAAAGGCCCGCGATTACGCCCGCAACGCCCGCGCGGACAACACCCAGCGCGCCTATGAGTCGGATTGGCGGCAGTTCGCCGCCTGGCTGCGCCGCTCTGGGCTCGATCCCCTGCCCCCGGACCCGCCAACCGTCGGCCTCTATCTCGCCGCCTGCATGCAAGACGGAGTCTCTGCCGGCGCACGTAACATCGGCGGAGTCCATGCCGGCGCACGAAATATCGGCGGAGTCCATGCCGGCGCACGAAATATCGGCGCCGGAGGCCGGCCGGCGCTCAGCGTCGCGTCGCTGGAGCGGCGGCTTTCAGGGATTTGCTGGCGTTACCGCCAGCTCGGGGCGCCGCTCGATACGAGCGATCGGCATATTTCCACCGTGCTCGCCGGCATTCGCCGCGCCCATGGCCGCCCCCCGCTCCAAAAGCAAGCGATCTTCGCCGATGAGCTCATCGCTATGCTGGCGACGCTCGAGATGGATCTGCGTGGCATCCGCGACCGCGCCATTTTGGCGATCGGCTTCGCCGGCGGTCTGCGCCGCTCGGAAATCGTCGGCCTCGATTGCGGCCCCGATCAGAGCGAGGACGGGACCGGCTGGATCGAGATTTTTCCTCCTGGCGCCGATGTTCCGAGCGCCAGAAAGGACTTCGCGGATATATCCAGCGCCAGCAGAGACTCCGCCGATGTTTCGAGCGCCGGCACGACTGGCGCGGATCTATCCAGCGCCAGCAACAACGACGGCGGCGCGGTGCTGCAGATTTCCGGTAAGACCGGCTGGCGCGAAGTCGAAATCGGCCGCGGCTCGCGTCCCGAGACCTGTCCCGTCGCGCTGCTCGAGACCTGGTTGCGGCTCGGCCGAATAAGCCAGGGCCCCCTCTTCCGCCCGATCGCGCGCAAGAATGGCGGCGTTTCCGCCAGCCGTCTGACGGACAAGCATGTCGCCAGACTGGTGCAGAAAACCGCCCTCGCCGCCGGCATTCGCGGCGATCTGACCGAAGGCGAACGACGGCTTGCTTTCGGCGGCCATTCGCTGCGGGCCGGGCTTGCCTCGTCGGCGCAGATCGAAGAGGCGCATGTGCAAAAACATCTCGGTCACGCCTCCGCCGAGATGACGCGTCGCTACCAACGAAAACGCGACCGGTTCAAGGTCAATCTCACCAAGGCGGCGGGGTTGTAACGACGCCGTTCACGAGCCGTTTTCTTCTGCTGATGGAGAATCCGCGAATGGCGGCAGCGTCCCGTAGGTGGCGGCGGCCGTCAGCGCCCGCGCAGCAATGTCCCCTGCCCGGCTCAGGAGATCGGTCGGCGAAGCTTTCCCAGAATCCGCCAACGGACCAAGTTCGATGATCTTGACCAGCGCGTCGGAAAGGATGGCGAGTTGGGTCGTCGTATCGGTCATGGCGTCCGCGCTCCCTCGATGGTCAACGATAATTGCCAAATCCACGGCAGCGAAACCCCTCGTCGGAAGTCCAATCATCCCGCCATCTTTCGTCCACGCGCGGCCTTTGCCGCCTTGCCGCGCAGCAGCGCCATCAGCACGGGGCCGAGCGAAAACTCCCCTTCCCGCGCCTTTTTGGTCAGCACCCGCAAATAGCCGCCGGCGGATTTGATTTCCTCGCCCCGCTGCAGGATTGCGGCAATGACGATCGAGCTGTCATGCTCGCCCAAAACGTCGAACGCCTGTTTCCAGGCGTCGGGCGAGACGCCGAGCGCGGAGCGCACGATCGCCGCAGCGTCGATGAGATCGCGCCAGCAGGCAATCTCGCCGTTTTTGCCGAAATCGACGATGTCGGGACAGGCTTGCAGCACCATGCCGAGCGGATAGGTTCGTGTCGAACTCCCCTGTCGCTCGCCCGTTCCGGTACGGGACGCCTCGGTCGTTGACGCCCCTGCCCTCTCGGCTTCGGGATCTTCTGGCATTGACCCGGGCGGTTCGGCCCTGCCTTTTGGAAGGCAAGGTTCAAGATCAGGAATGTTTGTGATTTGATTCTGTATATGGCGCTCAGTCTGGGACTCATTGGCGCTTCTTTTTTGCTGTTTTACGTGAGTTTCCAATAGATTCTGGATTTCGGCCGCGAAGCCCGCCAGTTCGCCCGCCAAGGCCTCCAGCCCGGTTCTCCCCAGGCTGCGCGAATAGCGCGCCGAGAGGGCCTGGCAGCGCCCGTAAAGGCCTTCCCAGTCGCTGACGTCCTGCCCGTCAATCGATATCGGCGCGAAACAAACGCCCTCCTCCATCCCAGTCTCGATCATTTTGACGATGTCGCGCCGCGCCAGCGTGATCCTTTCCCGCAGGAGAGCGATGGCGCGGTTCTCGACGCGCACCTCTTCGGCGAGGTTTTCGATCTCGGCCGCGCGCGCAATCAGCGGCGCCAGATCGAAGCCGAAGGCTTCCGCGATCTCGCCCCCCTGCCCCCGCCGCGCGAAACGTTTGCCGTTCGGCGAGTCCCGCCGGATGATCAGCCCCGCCTCGACAAGCGAAGCGAGATGCCGGCGCAGCGTCGCCGGCGCCATGCCATGCGCGCGGATCGAGAGCTCCCGGTTCGACGGAAACACCACGATGCCGGGCGAATCACTCTCCCCGCCTTCCCTGCCTTCTGCCTCTGGCAACGTCAGCGCAGTTTCCTGGTGGAAGCTCAGCAAGGCGTGCAGGACGGACAGCGCCCGGTCGGTGACGCCGAGCGGGCCTTTGGCTTCAGTAGCTGCGCGAAACAGTCGCCATTTATGGACGACCGTCTCGGACGCGTCGGGTTTTGCCGCGAAATCTCGCGTCGCCGCCTGCGCCGCCACCATGGCAAGCGTCAACGGCCGCCGCCCAAAGGGCGTCGTTGAATATGTTCTCATGAGCTTTTGCCTCGTTCAGGCAAAAGAAATCCGCTCGCCGAAACGGCGCCAACTCTTGACAGCGATTCGCGGAAGTGTGATTCTCTAGGTGCGAACTATGAGAAGGGCTTCCGTGCGATGTTTCGGGGGCCTTTTTCTTTTGTCGTAACCTCAATCTTTGTTGACGAAACGCCTAACTCGTTACTCGACGAGCGTGCGCGTGCGCGCTTTGCTCGCAACAAAACTAATCGTCGCGCTGAGCCACCTGAAACGCCTTAAGCAAGGCCGGCAGTTGGGCCACGACGTATGCGCCGAACTCGGCGTCCACCGACTTGTCGACGTTGATGCGCAGCCATCCCGAATCTTCGTCGACCCGCGCGATCTTTCGTCCCTCATGGTCGATCCACGAGGTAATTTTCGCCGGCGCGTTCTTGGTGGCAAGCGCCGAGAAGACGGCAGCGAACCTCGAATCTGAGTCGAGCTGCGCAAATTCCGCTTCGCTACAAATGCGCGCCCACAACTTGCTCGCCCGCGGCGCCTTGAGATGCTCTGCAAGGTCCATCCAACGGCGCCGGCCCGCTTTGGGAGCCGCCCCGATTGCTTTCACGAGTTCGTCCGGCAATGCCTTGCGACAGGAAATCAGCCGCGACAATTCCGTCTTGTCGACGGCTAGAGCGGCCATGATTGTTTCGCGGCCAAATCCGCGATCTTCAAGCGACACCGCGAAGGAGGCGCGTTCGATAAAGGAGAGATCGCGACGAGCACTGTTCTCTTGCCCTTGTGCGATGACGAGTTCGTCATCGCTCAGACTGCGAACGACCGCCCTTACGCGCTGCCCCAATTCTCGCAGAGCGCGCAAGCGCCGATGGCCGTAGGCGATCTGGTAGCGCCCTGAGACCTCCGGGTGAGGTCGAACCAGTATCGGAACCTGCTGCCCGTGAGTGCGAATGGACGAGAGCAACGACGCGCAGTCCGCTTCGCTTTCATCGAGACGATCCGTGACGAATGAGGCGTCGACAAGCGATGCATCGATTTCGACGACGTTCGCGCCGGAAAGTAGCCGTTGTTCGAGGGCCTTCGCCGCGTCGATATCCGCAGAAATCCGCTCCAAAGAGCGACCCATAGCGCCGACCGCCCCCCTGGTTCCGAGTGTCGGCGGCGGGCGGCGGGCGGGCCCATTCTCGGAGTTGACCGCGGTCAACTCCTCGTCGTCCAAGCCCAGCAAGAGGTTTTTGCGCGCCATCCCTACCTCCCCCAAGCCGTTCGGATTAGCCCCTCGATTTCTCCGTTCACCGCGCCCAGCGCTTCAATCGCACGGTCATATGTGGCGCGCGTGAACTGCTCTCGCGATACTTCGTAGAGCGTTTGTTTCGTGATGCCTGCATCGGAAATTGCAGTGCTCTTCACCATCGACGACGTCAGCACCCGCTCGCCAAAAATCGAGCGCATGAACGCGACCATTTGGGTCTGCGGTCCGTCGGTGGGCTCAAATCGAGTCACCAGGTAACGCATCCAGTCATACTCCATGTTGCCGCCGGCCTTGGCCACAACAGACAGAAGGTCCGAGGTCATGATCAAAAACTGACACATCGACATGAGGTCGAGCATCTGCGGATGTACGGTGATCAGGACGGCTGTCGCCGCGCAAAGCGCGGATAGGGTGAGAAATCCAAGTTGCGGAGGGCAATCCAGAACGACCACATCATAGTCGTCCGCCACAGTTCCAAGCGCTTGCGCGACGCGCGCGAAGAAGAGGGCGTCCCCCTGTTTCTTTTCCGCTAGGGCCTTCGGGCTCTCATGCTCGAACTCCATGAGTTCGATGTTGCCGGGGATAATGTCGAGCCCCGGGAAATAGGTCCGCCGGATAATTTCCTTAAGCTCACGGCGCGCGCCATCATAGCGGATCGCGCCGTACAATGTTTCGTTCTCGCCAATATCAAACTCAGGCTGATAGCCATGCAGGGCAGACAAGCTCGCTTGCGGGTCGAGGTCGATCGCCAGAACGCGATAGCCCTGCAGCGCGAGGTATTGCGCCAGATGCGCCGCCGTCGTGGTCTTGCCTGAACCACCCTTGAAATTGGCGACCGATATTACCTGAAGGTGCTCGTTCTTTCCTCGGCGCGGCAAATACCGCCGTCCCGCCTTGCCCCCTTCGTCAAGAAAGACGCGTAGCGCCTGAATATCTTCGAACGAATAGGAACGCCGGCCGGTCGGGCTGGTCTCGGGCTGCGGCCCCTTGCCATCCAACGAGAGTTGTCGAAGATAGCCATCGTTGATGCCGATCAGCTTGGCCGCTTCCCCGGAAGAGAATCGACGCAGGGTCTTGCGCGCTTCCGGCGGAAACAGCTTCTTCCGGTGCGCGAGCAGTTTTGCCGATAATTGTTGCGCATCGCCCGCGATCACCTCGTGAATCTCGGAAAGCGGGGGCGGCTGGATGGCGGGTTGAGATGCCACGGATCAGGCTCGTAGTTACGGTTTAAGATCAAACCTACGGGTGATTTGCGTGGCAAGTAGGCCCGATTCTCCGACTGTCTGCAAGAAAAATTGGGTTAACGAATGATTAACGCGCGCTGCCGGCCATCGGAGATAGCGCAGGGTGTCATGTTGACCGCGGTCAACATGAGTCGACGGCGACTCATTTGAACCGCCACACCGGAATTCCCATCTTGCGCGCCTTGTCCGCAAGGTTCTCGACGATCCCAGAGCCGGGGAAGACGATCACGCCGATCGGTAATGTTTCGAGCATCAGATCATTGCGCTTGAAGGGCGCGGCATTCTTGTGATGGCTCCAGTCCGGTTTGAAGGCGACTTGCGGAACCTTGCGATGATCCGCCCAGCAGGACGCGATCCGTTCGGCGCCTTTTGCGCCGCCGCCATGGAGAAGAACCATGTCGGGATGCTTCGCATGGACCTTGTCGAGCGCCTCCCAAATGCGCCGATGATCGTTGCAATCGACGCCACCAGCGAAGGCGATCCGAGGGCCAGGCGGCAAGAGCACTTGCGTCTCGGCTAGCTTCTTGGCGTTCAGGAAATCTCGGCTGTCGATCAGCGCCGCGGTCAGCGCACGGTGATTGACCTTCGAGCCCGACCGCGGTCGCCAGGCGGAACCGGTCTCCGTCGCATAGAGTTCGGCGAGATGGTCGCGAAAGAATTCGAAGGCGTTGCGACGTTCGGTCAGCGTCAGTCCTTGCGCGATCAACCGTTCCAGTTCAACCGAACGGATTTCCGAGCCGTCCTGCTCGACCTGCGCGCGCCGTTGCGCGGTTTCATTGTCGTCGAGATCGCGGTCGATACGATCCGCCTTGCGATGAAAGACGTTGACGAATGACCAGAGAAGGTCCGGCAGATCAGCCTCGAGCCGGGTATCGAGAAAGAGCCCCGAAAGAGCTTCGACGGCGGCTTCGAGCGCGAGCGACGCGACGTCAGAAGAGGGCAGGGGACGCGGATCCGGTTCGTCGTCGAGCGGGCGATAGCCGTGCAAGGCGAGTTCATCGAGAAGGTGCGAGGAGGGCGACTGGGCGTCGTGAACCGGCGCGTGTGTGTCGCAGGGTAGGGACGTGAATTCATCGTTCATCGCTTGGCGCTTTCGCTTGAGGCCGCGCCGATCGCGGCCTGACAGCGATCCCGCGCCACGGGCGGCTCGCGTCGCACCCGCGGGCCGCAGCAAAGCGGAGGACGTTCCCCGCCGACTTCTTTGATCCGCGCGGAATGCCCGAAGCGCCAGCGTAGGGCAGGGGAAAGAAGTCGGCGGGGAGCGTTGCGGCAAGCGTGACGCTTGTGGCGACATCGCTGCTCTCTCAGGCCGGCGCGCGGCCCTCTCAGCGAAAACGACGAAGAAGAGATGAAGCAACGTCCTCCCACACCGAACCGCACGGCGAAGCGGGGCCTATCGGAACGCTCGCGCCCGGATGGCGGCTGAGCCAAGCCTCTCGTTAAGAACCCTAGGCTTTGTAACCTTAAGCGAACCAATCGCCGACGATAGAAGAGTGCGACCGCGAACTATCTACGCCGACAGCGTGCCGATCTCATCAGAATACCGACTGCCGCTTCTTTCGGGCTCAGGGGGCTTAAAAAATCGCGTAGGAAATCGGGCCTAATCGGGTATTATCGGGTATGGAATCGGATATGAGAGCGTGCAAATGAGGGAGCCGAAGCTTGCATTCGGCCCTGACCTCGTAAAGCTCATCGCGGAAATCGATGAGTTCAAAGGCCGATGGGAGGCGCTCAAAACGCTCTCGCCGGACCGCCTCAGCGCGCTCCGCAAGGTCGCGACGATCGAAAGCGTCGGCTCTTCGACGCGCATTGAGGGGGCGGACTTATCGGACGCCGAAGTCGAGGATCTGCTCTCGCGCGCCATTTCCATCACGGCGTTCAGCACACGAGACGAGCAGGAAGTCGCCGGATATGCCGAGGCGATGGATCTGGTGTTCGAGGCGCACGCCGATATGCGCCTCACCGAGAACCATATCCGCCAACTGCATCAGGCCTTGCTGCGTCACAGCGACAAGGATGCGCGCCATCGCGGCTCCTATAAGAACCTGTCGAACAATGTCGTCGCGTTCGATGCCAATGGACAGCAAATCGGCGTTGTGTTCGAGACGACCGCGCCGTTCGACACCCCACGAGAAATGGAGGCGCTCGTCGCCTGGACGCGCAAAGCGCTGGATGAAGAAGCGCTGCATCCGCTTATTGTAATCGCCGTCTTCGTCGTGACGTTCCTCGCGATCCATCCCTTTCAGGACGGAAACGGGCGGCTCTCGCGCGTACTCACCACGCTGCTCTTACTGCGAGCGGGCTACGCCTATGTTCCCTATGCCTCGCTCGAGCGCGTGATCGAGGAAAACAAGGACCTGTACTATAAGGCGCTCCGTCGCACGCAAACGACGCTCACGAGCGAAACGCCGGATTGGGAGCCGTGGGTCGGATTCTTTCTGCGCTGCCTCAAGCGGCAGAAGGACAGCCTTGCGGCAAGGCTGGACCAGGAACGGATTTCCCAGGGCGCCGACGCCAATCTGCCGGCGCTATCGCTCGATGTCCTCAGAGCGCTCCGGACCCACGAGCGCCTGACCATCGCGCAGCTTGCATCCCTCACCGGCGCAAATCGGAATACGCTAAAAGTGCGTTTGCGCGAACTGGTCGCGGACGGACGCGTAAGACGGCGCGGCAAAGCGCGCGCCACCTGGTATTCGTTGTGAACCCCCGGTAATCGATCAACGACAGTGCCGACTTCTCACGCATCGTTTTCTCGCGGGTTCACTGTCACCCGAGCTTCGATCCGACATGGCGCCGAAAAACACCCTCAACGCCCAGAACTTGGAAGCGCTCGGCGCGAAGCGACTGGCCGAACTGCTGATCGACATCAGCAGCGGCGACGCCGCCGCAAAACGACGCTTGCGCCTTGCCATTGCGGGGGCGCAAAGCCCCGCCGACGCAGCGCGCGAAATCCGCAAGCGCCTCACCGCCATTTCTCGCTCTCGAAGCTTCGTCGACTGGCAGAACCGCCGTGCACTCGTCGAGGACCTTGAGACGCAGCGACGCGCGATTGTCGAACATGTCGGAAAGTCCGATCCGAAAGAAGCGCTTGATCTGATATGGAATTTTCTCGCGCTGGCGTCCTCGGTGTTCGCGCGTTGCGATGACAGCAGCGGAACGGTGATCGGAATCTTCCACGACGGCGTCAGCGATCTCAGGCGGCTGGCCGAAGCCGCCGAAGGCGATGCGAAAGAATTGGCCGATCGAGCATTTGAGGCCTTGATCGGCAATAACTATGGAGAATTCGACGGTCTGATCGCTACTCTGCGTCCTGCGCTCGGTGATCCAGGTCTCCAACATTTGAAGCAGCGCTTCGTCGCCCTGTCCAAGGAGCCGGTGAAAAAACTGGCCGAGCATGAGCGCCGAAAAATCGGTTGGGCGATGAGCAGTCCGATCTACGAAAACGAAATCGCCGATCGTCACCGCCCTCGCGTCATCGAGATGGCGTTGAGAGACATTGCCGACACGCAGGGCGACGTCGACGCCTTCATCGCGCAATATGATCCAGAAACGCGAAAGGTCCCACGCATCCCCGCCGAAATTGCCGGGCGGCTCCTTGCAGCCGGCCGCGCGGCGGAAGCGCTGACGGCGATCGAAGCGGCGGAACAGAGGTGCGCCGGCTGGCCAGAATTCGAGTGGGAAGACGCGCGCATCGCCGCGCCAGACGCACTCGAACGCCGCGATGACGCGCAGGCGGCGCGCTGGTCATGCTTCGAACGATTTCTGTCGGCGCGACACTTGCGCGATCATCTGAAACGACTGCCCGACTTTGACGACGTCGAGGCGGAAAGCCGCGCACTCGATTTCGCAGAGAATTTCGAGCCCTTCAGTGCGGCGCTCTCGTTCCTCGCCGCCTGGCCAGCGCCGGATCGCGTAGGGAAACTCGTACTCACGCGCGCCGATAAATTGGATGGCGATCGTTATGAGGTCCTGACGCCTGTCGCGGACGCGCTGGCAGGCAAGCATCCCTTGGCTGCGACGCTGGCGCTCCGCGCCATGATTGAATTCTCGCTCGATAGCGGTAGGTCCAGCCGATACAAGCATGCTGCGCGTCACTTTCAGGAATGCGCCAGTCTCGCTTTGGCGATCGCGGATTTCGGGCAATTTGAACCGCACAAGCCGTTCGTGGCGCGCATGCGTGGCAAGCACGGGAAAAAAACTCGTTCTAGAAATCTTGTGCCCTGAAAGTTCCCGCGCAGCATCGAACCTCAAAACAGAGGTCTGGAATCAGGAGGCAAACCGGTCATTGCGTGACCCGACTGCTTATGGGAACGATGCGCCATTGGCCGACATTGGCTTCCGGCCAGTTTCCGGTCGACTAGTGCGGGCGGGCAGAAGTGACTGTTGCTCTTATTGCCTTAGGCTGATCCCCGATGCCTGCCCATCCTCCTCAAGTTTCGCCGGTGATCGACAACACATCCCTCCAGCCGGACTTGAACACTTCTGCCCGAGTCCGGCATGGCCCGATTCAGACTCTCAGACGATGGCCACAGACTGTCACCGGAACCTGCTGTTGCGCTCGAACGCAAATCTTCTCTTTATTTTGCTTCAGCGGCCGGAGAAAGTGATCCATCGGCGGGGCGTTCACTCGGGTCCCGCGGTAGCGGGCGAAGTGGCTCTCAGAGTTGACACGAAAATCGAGCCCAAAAAAATTTCGCGGCCGGACTTCCGGTCGCGCTTGAACCTCTCTTGAGCATGACATGAGCCAATCGTCGCCGGATCAACAGCGCCAGGAGACCGCCCCAATGCGGGCGGCACCTCTCACGTGTTGTCGGAAGAGCGGCGAGCCCTACACACGTCACGAGGGTGTGGAGGCCGAAATCGCCCACGCCCTTGGCATGTCGCATACCGTCTGGTGTGATCAAGTCTGGCGTATCGAGACCCTAGTTCATCTCATCCGCCTTCGCCGGCGTGACAACGATCCGCATGTTCTAGGTATGCTTACATATCAATTCTTCGAACGGGTGAAGCCCATTGTTGACCGTTGGTCACGGGGCTACGGCACGGCCGATAGGGAAGAGATCCAGATCGCGGTCGCGAATGAACTCGGCGATCTGCTCAACGAATCCCCACCGTCACGTACGGCCGAATATCTTGAGGTCGACGCGGCAACCGTCGTCAAACAGGCGACGCTCCGCGCAATCGGGCCAGATCGTCCCAAGGCACGGGAATTTCAATCGGCGGATCGCGATGAAGACGGGCAGTACACGCAGTCCGTCGACCGTCTCGCGTCAGAGGCCCTCAACCCTGTAGAGCAATTGCTCGCAAAGGCAGAGGAAGAGGCTGGAGGCGCACTGAGGTATCTTAACGCGGTGACGGATCCACGGCACCGGGAAGCCTTCATCCTCCGGCACATTTACAACTGGCCGCTCAAGGATGGCCCACATGGCGCGCCGACCCTCTGCGCGAGGTTCAATAAGAGCGACCGACAAATTCGAACTTGGATAAATACAGCAATCGAGCAGATGCGCGCAGCGCATGGAGCAGAGTCATGAGCCGTTTGGATCAGCCAACGGCGGACGACGTCATCCGCGACCTCCTAGTCGACGGCGTCGAGCCGACCCACGAGAATCTCTTGGTGGCGATTGCCGCCTATCCCCAGCATCGCGACGCGTTGGTGGAGTTCTTCGCTTCCCTCGCAGTTCAAACGGCTTTGAAGGAAGACATGACGCCTTTTGGCTGCAGCGTGGAACAATTTGCGAACATCGGCGTAAGCCGGGTCCTTTCCCATCGCCACGATGCAGCGGGCCAAGCGGGACCGGACGACGTTAGCAATGGCAGCGAGCGGGAGGACGACTCACCGCCGGCGCGTCTGTCGCAATTAGTCCGCGCGAGAGGTCTAACGGAGGACCAGGTCGCCGCCCGTGTCGGCCTGGACTCGGGATTGATGATGAAACTTGACCGTCGACGCATCGTCGGCCGGCGTCCTCTGGAGATGTTCCGTCGCATAGCCGACGAGCTTCACATCCCGCCGGCGCATGTCATCGCCTCGACCACCGGCCCGCCGATAGCCTCCTCCAGAGGTAATCTGCGGAAGGCGAAAGGGCCGGTAAAAATTGAAACCGAGACGTTTGAAGCGGCGATCCGCGCCTCAACGCTCACGGACGACCTCAAGGCTTTTTGGTTGCAGCGACTAGCTGACGTGGATGAGCCAACGGCATGAGCGCTTGGTCCGAACTGCGCGCCCAGGCTGCGGCTTGGCACGAAGAGCTGAACCCTCAGACTGGTCTGTTGCGGGCCATCGACCTTCTCACCGCGGCGGAGCAGGCCAGCGGCGTCAAGGTCATGGTGCTGCCCGAGGGCGACGCGCTGCTGGACAACACCGAGGCCTCCTATGATCCCGATGGCCCGAGGATTCTCGTCTCGGCAGGGCTTAGCGCTGAGGACCGCGCCTTCCACGTTGCCCACGAATTTGGGCATCACCGTTTGCACCACCCGAAGGACGACTGCCACGATGGCGACGTCGATCCGTACGCGGTGGCCGAGCCACAGAGCTCGGCGGTCGGCGAGAGCGACGCCTACAGCCCGAAGCAGCGCCGGGAAGCCCAGGCGAATGTTTATGGCCGGGAGTTGTTGCTGCCTCGTCGACGCGTCAGGGCGGCCTGCCTGGCGCAAAAGCTCACCGCGGATTCTGTCGCTGCCGAGCTGGGTCTTCCGTTGAACCTAGTCCAGCAGCAGATGGCCGATGCCCTCTTGCTGCCGGAAGATCGACAACCTGCCGCCGGCGGAGAAAGCCCGTCGCTGGATGACAGCCAACGCCACGCGGCGGAAGCGGGTCCAGGTCCTGTGCAGGTGCGAGCCGGGCCCGGTACCGGCAAAACGCGCACCCTCGTGGCCCGGACGGCGTGGCTTATCCGTGAGAAGCACGCCGATCCGGCTTGCATCCTCGCTTTGACCTATTCCAACGCCTCTGCCGATGATCTTTCCCGCCGGCTGCGACTCGAACTTGGGGCCGAAGCGACCGCAGTTTGGTGCAGCACGTTTCATGCCTTCGGCCAGGAATTGCTCCGGCTCTACGGAGATCGACTAGGCCTGCCCAGCGCGCCAAAGCTCTTGGACCGGGCGGACTCGCTGTTCCTCCTGGAATCCGAACTCCATCAACTCCAGCTCGACCATTACTTCGACCTCCAGGAACCGTTGCGCGGTCTCAAATCGGTGTTGAACGCCATTTCGCGCGCCAAGGACGAATTGTGCGATCCGCCGACCTACCAATCGCGCGCGGACGCCATGCCGTCGGGCGAGACTAAGGATAAGGCCCTCGAAGCCGCCCACATCTATGCCGTCTATCAGAAAGCGTTGGAAACCCGCAGCTGGGTGGACTTCGGCGATCTCATCGCGCGAAGCGTGGAGCTTCTGAAGAACCACGCCGACGTCGCCGCAGAAGTCCGCCAGACCTACCGGCACATTCTGGTCGACGAATACCAGGACATGAACACAGCCAGCGCCGTCCTACTCAAGCAGATCGCCGACCCAACTGCCGGCCCTTGGGTTGTGGGAGACGTCCGGCAATCGATTTATCGGTTCCGCGGCGCGTCTCCGCTCAACATGAGCCGCTTCGCCGACGCTTTCCCCGGCGCTCGGTTCCAAGATCTGGAGGTGAATTATCGCTCGGGCGGACGGATCGTCCGGCTGTTCGAGGACTATGGGGGTGCTATGGCGGCGGCCCCCTTCGCGTCGAAGGATAGGCTCTCACCGAACCGCGGCAAGGACACCGGCGAGGTCGCGTATCGCGTCGCCAGCGATCGGGAAGCCGAAGCCGAAGGCCTGGCCCAGGAAATCCTGGCCCGCCGTGCCCAGTCAGGCGCGTTCAGCCAATACGCCGTCTTGGCGCGGACCCATGGCGTGCTCAGCACGCTTGCGGCGCATTTCGAACGCGCTGGCGTGCCGGCGCTCTATTTCGGTGACTTCTTCGAGCGTCCCGAAGTGCGCGATCTGCTGTCGCTGGTCTCCGTCGTTGGTGAGCGTGACGGTGTGGGCCTGCTACGTGTGGCTCAGTTTCCGCGCTACGCCACACCTGTGCCGGACATTCTGGAGATGTTCCGGTTCAGGCAGGCGGCGGACATCACCATGCTGGCCGCGTTGAAACGCACAAGCGAGGCGTCCTTGTCGGTGGAAGGGCGCGCTGGCCTGCAAAGGCTCGCGGCCGACCTCGCGGGCGTCGACTTCAAAACCTCGCCGCACGCCTTGATGTCTGCCTTCCTTTTCGGCCCGGCGGGCGCAGTCTACGGCGCGCCTTTCGCGGGCGACGACGTGGCAGCCCAGCAACGCCAGCTTGCCGTCTACCAGCTTCTCACGCTGGCCTTCGGCCACCGACCGCCGGGGAATCGCGACCCGAAGCGCGATTTTCTCGAGCACATCCGCCGCCTTGAGGTCCTGGACGAGGAGAAGGAGCTTCGCTGCCTTCCTGCCGCGGCCGCAGCTATAGACGCTGTCCAGCTGATGACGGTGCACGCCGCCAAGGGCCTGGAGTTTCCACACGTCTACGTTCCATCGGTGAGTCCGTCCTATTTCCCGCCCAACGCTCGGCCAGATCTCTGTCCCTTGCCGCCCGGCGTCGCCGCGGACGATGCGCTGATGACCACCGACGCCGAAGAAGAGAGCCTGATGTTTGTGGCCCTGTCCCGCGCTCGGGATCGGCTGACTGTGTCGCGGGCCAACCGCTACGGCGGAGCCTCTCGGCCCAATCCATCGAAGCTGCTCAAACCGCTCTCGACGACTTTAGCGCCGGGAGGCGAGCCCGCTCCGCACTGGACGACTACTGGTCCAACCGATCCCAGACCCGCGCCACAAATAGCGCCTGACGGGCTAGGGCCGGAACTGACTGTCAGCGCCCTCGAGGACTACTTGGCCTGCCCGCGCCGCTACTACTATGGCGAGGCCCTGGGATTGTCTCGACGGCTCGCGGACACGCCCTATCTGCGGTTTCATAGTGTCATCCGCGCGGGGCTTGATTGGCTGCGGGGACAGCCGGCTCGCTCAGCTGCCGACGTCGCTGGCCACTTGGACACCAGCTGGTCGACGCGCGGCCCCGCCGACCACCCTGCGGCGACACACTACAGAGGCGCCGCGCAGAGAATGCTGGTCATCGCCGGCGCGGCCATGAGCGGCCAGGTTTTGGCAGCTCAACGGAGCCTCACGATCGAGGGTGTCACGATCACCGCCCGCGCCGACCACATCCAGACGGCGGGCGGCGGTGTGGTCATCCAGCGGTTGAAGGCCGGGCGACTTGCCAAGAGCGGCGAAACGCCGAAAGCTCGCTATGCGCTCCTGCAAGCCATGGTGAAGCGCGACGAAGGGGTCGCCGCCCGCTTCCTGCACATCTCGCTCCTCGACGGCAGCCAGCGGGACGCCACTGTCGCCGCCGGCAAACTGAACGAGGCGGTGGACGAAGCGGCGGAGGCGTTGAGCGCCATCGCCGCGGGTCGGTTCGACCCACAGCGCAACAGCCGGTACTGCCCGACCTGCCCCTTCTTCTTCATCTGTCCGACCGACGGGCTGCGCCTCTAGCCGGAAATCGGCGCGACTGATTTCCGGTCTCGCTCCCAGCGCTCTTGAACTTCTTGCGGCGGTGAAAACCGCTTCACCCCCGGCAAGAGGTTTCCTCCCAATGACGCAACTGAAATTGTTCCTGCAGATCGAGGGCCGTCGGTCCATCGAGCTGATCGAGGTCTCCGAGGACGCGGGGCCCGACGCGGTCCTCGCGGCTGCGGCCACCTTCGGCTTGGCCATCGAAAAGGCCATGGTATTCGCCGGCGAGGACGAGCACCCGCTGCACGCCGAGAGGCCGCTCCACCGCCAGGGCGTGAAGGACAAGCACCGGGTCCACGTGCACCGCTGCAAGAAGATCAACGTCGCCCTGCACTACGCCGACACGCGGGAAGTGCACCACGAATTCGCGCCCACGGCAACGGTGAACCACGTCAAGCGCTGGTACGTGAACGAGCTGAAAATGTCGCCGGTCGACGCCAGCGAGCACGTCCTGCAGATCACGGGGACCACCGACCGGCCGGACCCGGACGTGCAGATCGGCGCCCTGGTGTCTGGCGGCTGCGAGCTGGCGTTCAGCCTTGTGCCGGTCAAGCGGGTCGAGGGCTAGCATGAATACGCTGCTCCCCCACCCGGACGAGCAGGCCTTCCTGGACGAGGTGGCGGAGGGCGGCTTTCAGCTCGCCGTCCACCTCGGCCGCTGGCGCATCGTCCGCATCGCCTGGCCAATCGTCGAAGTCGAGGTTTCCGCGGTGCCCCGGGCAGGTGCCCCCGAGGCCTTCTGCTTCCGGTTCGACTGCACCGGCTATCCGCAAAGCGCGCCGACCGCGCGCCCATGGGTCCCCGCGACTAACGCGCCGCTGTCCTTTGGCCAGTGGCCAACCGGCGCTCGGCGGGTCGCGGCGGTGTTCCGCCCGGATTGGCAAAATGGGACCTGTCTGTACGCGCCGTGCGATTGCATGAGCATCGCCGGCCATGCGAACTGGCGTCAGGAGCACCCTGCATACATCTGGCGCCCCGAAAAGGGCCTGCAGCTTTACCTCGAATTCCTACACGAACTGCTGAACAGCTCCGACTACACGGGAGTGCGCGGTGGCTGACGAACTCTTCATCCCGCGCGGCCAGTGGCTGGCCCTCATGGCCGAGCTGCGCCGGCGCGGCGGCGGCAAGACCGAAAGCGGCGCCTTTTTGCTCGGCAAGCGCCAGAGCGACCGGCGCTTTTTCGAGAGGTGCGTTTTCTACGATGACCTCGATGCGAACGCCTACAGCACCGGGGTGTGCGTTCTTTACGCGGATGCCTTCGAGAAGCTTTGGGGGCTCTGCCGGTCCTCCGGCCTGCAAGTGCTGGCCGACGTCCACACCCACGGGGGCGACGCGGGGCAGAGCGAGGCGGATCGGTGCAATCCGATGATCGCGAGGCCCGGTCACCTCGCCCTAATTGTCGAACGCTTCGCCAGCAACCCGGTGTGGCGTCACCGCATGGGCCTCTATCGCTATGAGGGCTCACACGCCTGGACCGATTTCAGCGGATGGCGCAGCCGCCGCGTCCTCAAAACGGGAACCTTCGCCTGATGAACCAGATGATCACCGACACGCGACCCGACACCTTGCATCGGGGGGTCAAGATGGCCTTGGATAACGGCGAGGCTGACAGCGTCGAAGCCGCCTACGCCATGTTCGCCAGCTACCGCATGGCCATCGGCCTGGGCGCCGGAGCTGGGCACTCCGCAGCCGTCCAAGCCGCTTTGCTGACCATGGTCAACTGCGGGCGACGAGCCTTGTTAGGTGGGATCGAAGTCCTTGGCGACGTCCAAGTCCCCTTGCTGGTCGATCTTCCCGGTCTCGGCGAAACCTTAAGAGACGCAGTTGTAGCGCTCGGCGGCACGCTGCGGGCCGAGCCCTCGCCACAGACTCCGCTCGCCTGGCTGGGCGACGGGGCGCCTGCCGCAGCGCTGCAGGTCACATTCGGCGACTGGCGCGGAGGCGTGTTCGTCGCCAGCGAGGGCGAGCGCCTGCCTGAAGGTGCGAGTGACATTCCCGCGGCGGTCTTGGCTGGGGCCCTGGCCGTCGCTGAAGTGTTTCAGCGCCTGCGCGGCAATCCGATGGCGGGTGACCGAGACGTGGGTCTGTCCCTGTGGGATCCGAGCGCACCCTGGCGCAGCGGCTCGGGGCCCGCAGCCTGGGTGGCGCCGAGCAAGCTTTGGGTTCTCGGCCTTGGCCACTTGGGCCAGGCATTCCTGTGGACCTTGGGCCTCCTCCAGTTCGAACGCCCGGCAGAAGTAGAACTAACCCTTCAAGATTTCGATCGGCTCGCGGTCGCGAACGACAGCACCTCAGTCCTCACCTGCGCGGAGATGGTCGGCCGCCTAAAGACGCGTGAGATGGCAACCTGGGCGGAGGCGCGGGGATTCCGGACGCGGCTCGTCGAACGTCGCTTTGCCGGCGACATCGCCTTGGCGGAGGACGACCCGCGCATCTTATTCTGCGGAGTTGACAACGCCGAGGCGCGGGCGACGCTGGAGAACCCGCACTTCGATTTGGTTATTGATGCCGGGCTGGGCGCCGGTCCGCGGGAGTATCTGGCCATGCGGCTTCATGCATTCCCGGGTAAGGTCACAGCTCGGACACGGTGGGGCGAAGCCTCCAGCACCCGGACGGCAGACGCGAAGGCGGTGGCGACGGCGGCCGCTTATCAAGATCTCGCGGACCGTGGACTAGATGATTGCGGTCTGCTGGAGATCGCGTCCAGGACCGTCGGCGTGCCCTTTGTTGGAGTGATCGCCGCCACCCTGGCGCTGATGGAGATCGTGCGACGCCTAAACCACGGCCCCAGCCTGGATGTACTCGACCTTACGCTACGAGACGTTGGCGTGCGGCAGGGTGTCGAAGGCAGAGTGTTGAAGCGGTTCAACCCAGGTTACACAAACCTACGCTGATGGCGGGGGAAGCGCCGGAAAGCGGACGTCCCCAGGTTCGGCTAACGGTCAAACCAAGTCCTTGCCGACACGCATCAGGAGCGTCCACTTTCTTCGAACTCAGACATTGGCCGTGATTTTCAACAACCGGAGTCGAAGGCATTTCAGATCAATATGCCGTATATCGTCGTTGAAATCCTTTCCTTGCGAGACAATTGTTTCAGCTTCGACGCCAGCGGCCTCAGCGCGTTCCGCAAGCTTGCGCGCGGCGCGTCGTCCGGCTCCATCATTGTCAGCGGCGATGATCAAGCGACGCAACCCGGCTGGAACCTCCCACGCCACAAGATGCGCTGCCGAGAGCGCCGCGACCATTGGGAGATGCGGCATGTCGCTCTTGAGCGACAGCACGGTTTCGATCCCTTCGCCGATGATGGCGAATTCGTCGATGGGGCCAAAGCGCACGCCGTTGCCACGAATGGCGCCGAGCGAACGCCGCGGCGACTCGACGTTCGCTTTGACGTTGCGCGCCGGATCAAAAAACGTCCGATGAATGCCTGTGATCTCGTCGTTATTGTCAGTGACGGCGGCGACCAGCGCCGGCAATCTGCGTGAGAGCCCGTCCCGACTTTCACGATAGATCAGCGCCGGGTGATAGCGCAGCGGCGCGTGACTCAAATCAGCGGTGATTTTTCGCGAACGCAAATACGCCTCGGCCTTTGTGCCGACAATCGGCTGCGACGCCGCCCAGATTTTGCGGGCGAGCGCCACCGTGTCGCATTTCCCTGAATTCCGCACGCGTCTCTCGGTCGTCGTCTCGCGCGGCGCCCGCAAGAAGCGCCGCGCCTCGTCGAGCGTGTCTCGAAAGGATGTAAGCCCTTCTCGTTCCCGGATGAGATCGAGAAGGTCGCCATGTTGATCCGTCGCGCCATCCCTCCACTTCCCACGCGCGCCCTTGCCGGAGAGCGGACCTTTGAGCCGCACATAGAGACTGCGGCCCACATTGTTGTTGACGTCGCCGACGATCCAGTAATTGCCGCATCGACAACCATTCGACAGATAATGTTTGCAAACAGCCTCGACATGTTCAGCGAGGCTGCAGGACAGAGTCCGGGCGGGGCTTTCCATGATCGCCTCCCGCATTACGAATTGACGCGGGTCGCGGGCGCGACGCGCAGCAGGGGATAGAGGGTGAGAAGCTTCTCGACGATTTTCGCAGCCTCATCACCGAGCGGCACGAAGAGACGCAGCTTCCAGGCGATGATCTCGGAAACGAGACCCTGCGCTTTCAGCCGGTCGACCGTCGTATCGAAGAAACCGGTGAGCTCGAGCCGATGCCGATTCATCACCAGCGACCGCTTAAGTACGAGCCCCTCTGCCAGAACGAGTCCCGCGCCGTCCTGCATGACCGCGGCGATGGCGGCTGCCGGCGCGAGGGCAGGGGCGCCGGCGCCGGTCGTCTCAAGGAGCGCAGCGGCGCTTGCCAGCGAGACGAGCCGGCCGATGACGCGTTCGCCCTGATCGGTCTGCAGGCGATAGACCCGCGCGGCCTCAATGGGGAGCCGGTTCCAGACCGGGAGCAACAAGCCGGTCACGATATGAAACGTGCCTTCGGTCAGGTCGGGGAGGGAGGCGACCTCGCTCTCCCACGCCCGCTGAAATTCTTGCCGGTTCGCATCGCGCCAATGCGAGCGCTCCATGGTTTCGAGCGTGATCACATCGGCATGTGCGGGCCGCAGCAGCCGAACGCGCGGCTGAACCGAGCCGTCGTCCTGCATCAACGCTGTCGCCGGCAATTTGACCGCCGCGCGCCCCGACTGGTCGTTGACCATCAGTCGCGATTTTTGCGAAGTCGTCGCATGGTCGAACGCCGCGTCAAGCGTTGTGATCCGCGTCTTGTCCTTGCGCAGGATGGTCAGCAGCTGTGTCTCCGCCCCGCTCCTGCCATGCACGGCGATGGTCTGGCGATTGGTGACGACGAGGCTCTCAGCCATCAGCGTCTCGACGCCGACATCGAAGACGCCGGCCTGAATCGCCGCCTCGACCTGCGCCGCCATTAACCCCTCGAACACGTCGAAGAGGAGATTTTGCAGAGCGATCGGCAGCGCGAGGATGCGATTGAGGAAAGTCGAGATCAGCGGCAGCTCCTCCTTGAGGCTCCCGTCCCGGTCGGTGAGATCGAGGCCTGTCGCCTCCATAAAGCGCGTCAATGAGCAACCTTCGACCTTGCCGCCAAAGACAAGCTGATACAGCCGGCGCAGCGCCGCGCGCCCATAGGGCGATTCGAGATTATCCTCCGGCCGGAACAGGCCCTGGCCGCCGGTCTGGCGCTGGCCCCGCGTGATGGCGCCGAGCGTGTCGAGCCGCCGGGCGATCGTCGAGAGAAAGCGCTTTTCTCCCTTCACGTCGGTCGCGACCGGGCGGAACAAGGGCGGCTGCGCCTGATTGCTGCGGTTGGTGCGCCCGAGGCCTTGGATCGCGTTATCCGCCTTCCAGCCGGGCTCGAGCAGATAGTGGACGCGCAGCCGTTGGTTCTTCGCGCTGCGCTCGGCGTGATAGGAGCGCCCAGTGCCGCCGGCGTCGGAGAAGACGAGGATGCGCTTCTCGTCGTCCATGAAAGCCTGCGTCTCGCCCAAATTGGCGGAAGCCGGCCGGTTCTCGACGCAAAGCCGGTCGGAGCCATCGGCGTTGGTCTTGCGCACGATCCGCCGCGTGCGGCCGGTGACCTCGGCCACTATCTCGGTCCCGAAGCGCTGCACGATCTGATCGAGCGCGCCCTGCACGGCCGGCAGCGCTGCGAGATGCTCGATCAGACGATCCCGACGCTCCATCGCCTCGCGCGATCGAACCGGATTGCCATTCTCATCGACAACGGGCCGCGAGTGAAGATCGCCATTCTCGTCGGAATAGACCTCGAAGAGCTGCGTCGGGAAGGAGTGTGCGAGATAGTCGAGAACATATTCGCGTGGGGTGATGTCGCAGGAGAGATCGCCCCATTCCGACGAGGGGATTTCCGCAAGGCGGCGCTCCATCAGGGCTTCGCTGGTCGAGACGATCTGGATGACGGCGGCGCGACCCGCCTCCAAATCACGCTCGATTGCAGCGATGAGGCTCGGAACCTTCATCGCCGTGATCAGATGGTTGAAGAAGCGCTGCTTGTTCGATTCGAAAGCCGAGCGCGCGGCGCTCTTGGCGTTGCGGTTATAGGCCCGGCCGCCTTCGCCGGTGATATTCGCCGCCTCCAGCGCCGCGGCGAGATTATTGTGAATGATTTCAAAAGCGCCGGCATAGGAATTATAGATGCGGATTTGTTCGGCCGAGAGCTGATGCTCCAGCATCTCGACCTCAACGCCGGCATAGGAGAGCGCGCGAGACGCATAGAGGCCGAGGGCCTTGAGATCGCGCGCCAGCACTTCCATCGCCGCAATGCCGCCCGCCTCCATCGCCGCGACAAAATCGAGCCGCGTCACGAAGGGCATGTCGGACGAACCCCACAACCCCAAGCGCGTCGCATAAGCGAGATTGGCGACGGTCGTCGCGCCGGTCGCCGAGACATAGAGGACGCGCGCGTTCGGCAGGGCGTTCTGCAATCTTAATCCGGCTCGGCCCTGCTGCGAGGCGGTCTTCTCGCCGCGCTCGCCCTTGTCGCCAGCCGCGTTGGCGAGCGCATGCGCCTCGTCGAAAACGATGACGCCCTCGAAATCGGCTCCGAGCCAGTCGATAATCTGCGACAGGCGCGAAGCCTTCACAGCGCCGTCGCGGCCCTGCCGCTTATCCGAGCGCAAGGTCGCATAGGTCGTGAAGAGAATGCCCTCCGACAGTTTGATCGGCGCGCCCTGCTTGAAGCGGGACTGAGGGACGATTTGCAGCTTCTCCTGCCCGAGCGCCGACCAGTCGCGGTGCGCGTCTTCGAGAAGCTTGTCGGATTTGGAGATCCAGAGCGCCTTGCGGCGGCCTTTCAGCCAATTGTCGAGAATGACGCCAGCAACCTGACGCCCCTTACCGGCGCCTGTGCCATCCCCAAGGTAATAGCCGCAGCGAAAGCGCACCGCATTTTCCGCGTCATCCGGCGCGGCGGAAACCGCTTCGAAGCTTTCATTGACGAGGAAGGAGCCAGCGAGAAGCCCGCGATGGGCTTCACCGGCGTAGATGACGCTCTCGAGCTGCGCGTCGGACAGGAGCCCGGACTCGACACTCTTGGGAAGGTGCGGTCGATAGCCTGGCTTTGGCGGCGCGACCGACGCCATGGCGGCGGATTGGACGAGCGTCGTCGGATGCCGCTTCGCTCCCTCGATTGCGATTGACTGCACCGCATAGGGCTCATAGAGCCCGGCGCTGAGCGCGCCGCCCTGGGGCGCTTTCCAGTCGCGAAGCGCGTAGGCGACTTCGACGATCTCTGAAGACACGCGCGGAGCAGGGGTCGGAATGGCACCCGCGTTGCGCTGTGCAGAATCGATAAATGCGGGATGTGGCGCAGCGGGGCGTGTTGCGACGATCAGCGCAAACGGCTTCGCGGTCGAACCGACGCCGCCCTGGATTGGAGCATCGCCATTGCCCGGCGCGAGCGCAAGAGACGCGCGCGGCGGGATATCGCGCTGCACCAGCGCGAGCAACTCTGAAACGTCGGCGACCGGACCAAGTCCAGCGACAAATTCATTCGGGTTCTCAGCCGGCGTTTTATCGAAGACCGTCAGCCGGCTTTCGACGCTCGTCCCGTGCCGCGCGAAAAATCCGCGCGCGAGCGACGCCGTGAATACGAGCCGTCCCTGTTCCTGCAGGCGCTCGAAACTTCCGCGCCAGCTGTTCGCGGTCGGGGAGAAACTTTCGCCCGTGATGGCGACAAGCCGTCCGCCGGGGCGAAGGCGAGAGAGAGACGCGCGAATATGTTCGAAGGTCGCGGCGGCATGTCGTCCCTCGATCAAGGGCGAGGCGGAGAAGGGCGGGTTCATCAGCACGACGGTTGGAACAAGATCGGCGGCGAGGCGATCGTGAAGCTGCGCGCCGTCGACGCGGCTGAGCCGCGCTTGGGGAAATAGACCTTTCAGAAGATCGGCGCGCGTCTCGCCCCATTCATTGAGGACGAGTTTCGCGCCGGCGAGCTCGGCAT
Source organism: Methylocystis silviterrae (assembly GCF_013350005.1). Classification (GTDB taxonomy): domain Bacteria; phylum Pseudomonadota; class Alphaproteobacteria; order Rhizobiales; family Beijerinckiaceae; genus Methylocystis; species Methylocystis silviterrae. The sequence continues at coordinate 25,537 of NZ_JABVWW010000021.1, read as the reverse complement.
GGATCGCCAGCATCCCCGTACCCGCGGAGGGTTCAAGCACGACGTCGTCGGCTCTAATCCCTGCCGCAAGGCTCGCGACATAGGCGAATTCCAGCGGCGTCGAGAATTGCTGCAGCGCCTGGCTTTCTTCCGAGCGGCGCGTTTCGCTCGGAAGTAGCGCGCCGACTTTCTTGAGCATGGCGAGAAGGCGCGCCGGATCATTCGCCGCGCGCGCAGCCATTGCCGGCCCATAGCGACGCAGGAACAAAACTTGCGCCGCCTCGACCGCCTCATAGGCGTCCTTCCAGCTCCAGGCCCCTTGCGAGTCGCTTGCGCCAAAAGCGGCTTCCATCGCCACGCGCACGGCTGGGGCGTCGATGACGCGTCCCTTCGCAAGATGCGCGACGAGCGTTTGCGCCGCCATGATCAGCGCATGCGGCTTGTCCGTCGCAACGAAGGAAAGTTCGGATTGTTCGCGGGGCGTTTCAGCAACGGCGAGGATCGGGCTCATCGATTGTCTCCGGGATTGTGACGGCCCGGGACGCTCTCTCTTTGCTCCTCCCGGGCTCGCCCTCACGGCCAAGCCCTTTTCCTCTTCTCTCCCCCCGCCGTCGCGCCGACGATCAGCGCCGTGACGCCGCCGCCGCCAATCCGTCAGAACGACGACGCCGATTTTTGTGATGACTTACTGCGCCGCGCAACGGCGTTCTCGCGACAGCGGGCGCGCCAGGCGATTGCGTAAGGCCGATCCGTCGGCGTCAACAGATCCAGAATGTCCTCGGGGCAGTCGCTCGCGCAGGGCCCCATAGCTTCGGTCATATCTTTGTAGCCGAAGATGAATCCTTCCGGATCACGCGGATTGTAGTAGGTGAGGCAGACGAGCGCGAAGACCGCGCGCGCCCCGCCGCTGTGCTGCTCGATGGCGGCGTAATAGGTGTCGCCAAGAAGGATGGAGCGCAGGACCTTCGATCGGCCTTCCGCATTCTCGAAGGTAAACTGCGCGTCGAGATAGTCACGCGGTCCTGCATGACCGCCGAGTGATTGCATATAGAGCCAGCCCATGGCGGCGCCTTTCAAAATCGAGGGAGGATGCGCGCGCGTGTCGCCGCGCGCGACGGTGTCGGGAAACGGAGATTGATGGGGCGACGAGCGCGCGTCTTGAGCGGACGCGACGAAACGTCAGCGTCGAAGCGCCAGGCGCGGAGGAAGGCGGGACGGCGCGCGCCATCCCGCCCGGAACATCATTCCGCGGCCGTGGCGTGCGGCTCCCCTTCCTCGGCGTCGAGCAAAGCCGCGTCGTCGTCATCGCCCAGGAAATCCGGCAAGGCGTCGCTTTCTTGCTTTTGGAGGATTGCCGCGTCAGCATCATCCGTTGTCGAGCCGCGAAGCGGCTCGGGCAACCAGCCTGTTCCCTGGAGCAGACGCTGGGCCTCGACCGCCATGTCGGATTTTTTCAGATGATCGATCATCTGCGCGGTCGCTTCGCCCTTGGCCTCGCGCACCGCCGCCAGAATCCGCGCCTTGGTCACCTTGCCGAAATAGCTCTCAACAGTCGGCGTCCAATGCGCGCTCATATCGAGCCCGACATGTTCGGCCATTCGATCGGCATGATCCAGCGCCTTTGAGCGGCGTTCGTGCGAAAGCTGCAGCGCGTTGACGCTCTGGCCGACGCAGAACGCGAAAAGCCCGGCTGTCGATTCGCGATCCGCTTTCACCAGCCAGTCCCAAAGATCGTCCGATTTCTTCGGCAGTCGCAACTGCCAATGGCCCTGCGCTTCATCATTCGCCCGCGCCGTAGCGCTATCGGCGAGGCCGGAAGCATAGCCGCCGAGCGGTGCGGATTTGGCGTCGACCTCGATGCAGCCGTCGAAGCGGCCGGAAGAGTAAAAACTCTTCAACGCCAGCGCGTGGGTCGCGGCAAGAAATGCCGCCTCCGGATCATTGGCGAGCGCAACGCGCAGCGCGAGCGTTCGGTGGGCGGTGAGATCGCTCATCAATCGGTCCGATAGTTTTGACGAGACTTCCGTCTCGTCCTGGTCGGCCGCGTCTCCATCGGGACTGCCGACCGCACCGTCGCCAGCGCGTTTTGGAGCGGCCACCGATCCCGTGGGCTCGCCGGCGGCCGGCGCGCCTGGGGGCTCCTCATCCTCGGGCCGGACAAAGCCGCGCTCGACCTTCTGAGCGCCATCATGGTCGATGCAGACAAATATTCCGGCGCGCGAGATTTCGGTCGGATCGTAGATTGCCGGTCGCTCGTCAACCGCCGCCATCTCCTTTTCGAGTTCCGCGAGCCGACGGTCGACCTCTTCTGGAAGATCTTCCGCGCCCTCATGTTCGTCCGACAACGCGTCATATTCGGCGAGCGCAACGTCGTAACGCGCCTGCTGTTCCTCCGAGACCGGCGCGTAGCTCGCCGGCAGCCGCCGCAGCCCATTCGTATGGCCATAGGGAAAATCGATCGCGATCTCCGACCATTTCCAGCCTTCGGCGCGAAGCGCGTCGGCCGCTTCCGCGAGTTTTTCCCGCGCAAGACGATCAAGCAGCGCCATATCCTGCAGCCAGCCACCATGATCCTGCTGAAAGAGATCACGAAGGATGACCCCGCCCGCCGCTTCATACCCCGCAACGCCGACGAAGACGGCGCGCTTGTCGCCTGCCTTCACAGCGCCCTCGGTCAGCATGCGCCGGATCGTATAAGGCTCCTTATTGTAGGACCGTTTGAGAGTCTCCCACACTTCCTCCTGCCGCGCATGGTCGTCGGTGACGCAAAAGGCCATGAGCTGCTCAAGACTCAATTCTTCGGCGACGTAGAGATCAAGCAGCTTCTCGCTCGCCGCCGCGAGTTTCAGTCTTTGCCGCACCACCGGCGCGCCGACGAAAAACCGCGCGGCGATCTCGTCAATCGTGACGCCCTGATCCTGGAGATTCTTGAACGCCCGAAACTGGTCGAGCGGATGCAACGCCTCGCGCATCGTGTTCTCGGCGAGCGAATCTTCTTCTTCGATGCCGTCGGTTTTCATGATGCAGGGTACGGCTGCGTTCTTCGCGAGGCGCTTCTGCTTGACGAGCAGTTTAAGCGCCACGAGACGTCGCCCGCCCGCGCTGACCGCGAATTGACCCGTTTCCGCGCCCTGGTCGTCCACGACAGGCCGCACGCTCAAGGACTGCAACAGTCCCCGCCGCGAAATATCCTCGGCCAGATCCTCGACGCTCACCCCCGCCGTGATCCGCCGCACATTCGCGTCGGACGCCACAAGCTTGTCGAGCGCGATATCCCGCGCCGCCGTCAAAACAATCTTCGCCATATCCCTGAACTCCGCGACGGATGGGCGAGAACCTCTCTCTCACCCTCTTCTCCGTCGAAAAGCCCAAAGGGCCCTCTCACTCTCGGGCTGCCGAGTCCTCGCCGCCGCACCCGGGCATGTTCAGCACATCGGCGCCGGCGCGCGCGTAAGCCTCGGCACCCTCGGCAAGTGGCGCATAGGACAGCGCGCGCCAGGGCGGCGGATCTGGCGGCTTACCGACCGCGATCATCGGACCGCGAAGCGCGAGGTCCGCGACTTTGCCGACATCGACCGTGCGGCTATCGATCACGGGCAAGCCCGCCGCGATCAGCGCGGCTTTGACTGGCTCGCAGTCATAACCACCGCTCAGCCATCCGGTCTCGTAATGCAATGAAAACCCGCCCCTCCCGATAAAGAGATGCCCGCCTTGGGTGGCGAGGGCCTTGGCGATCGTCTCACCGTAATTGTCGGTCATGAGCGAAATCTCCGCGACGAGCGCGCGGGAGCCTTTCTCTCGCTTTCTGTCCCGTCGTGAAGCGCGCTCACCGCTCTCGCTCTTCGCAAAAGCAGCGTGAAAGGCCCGGCGCGCGACCGGGGGCGGCATCCTGTCCTGCCTTCCGCGCTTGTCGAGCCACAGCCTTGCTTCGGATGCCGCGCCGCAAAGCGCAAGCAGGCAAAGTCTAATAAACTGGCAAAAATTCCCGAATTGCCCTTGGCAGCCGCGCGAGAATCTATGACAGTGCTGGGGCGGTGTCGTGATTTTTCCGGGGCAAAATGATCGGCGGCGAGCCAAAGTGGTCGCGTAAGGCGGGTAAAGCGGGGGGAACGGCTCAGGCGGATCGACGACGCCGGCTCATGGTCGTCACGATCGCTGATCGGCTCGAGTCGCCCTATCTCGCAAACCTCTCGAACCGCCTAATCGCCGAACAGGCGAAGAGCGGCTTGTCGAAGCCGGAATTCGCCGAATTCGTCGGCATGTCAGGGTCGCAATTTCGCTATGTGCGTCGCCGGCTCGGGAACCCGTCCATCACAATGTTGGCGGAAATTTCGAAAAAGCTTCGCGTCCCGCTCTACGAGTTGCTCGAAGCCAAGCCGGTTCGCGATCGTAAGAATCCCTCCGGGGCGAAAATGGTCGAGACGATGGGCGCCGTCGTAAACGAGCGCTTCCGCAATAGCGGCCTGACCAAACAGGAATTTGCAAAATTTCTGAACGTATCCCTGCCGCAGCTCTATCTCATCACCGATGGCGTATCGAACCCGTCCCTGCTCGTGCTCGTGGAACTCGCGGAACGATTGGACATCAGCTTGTGGGAATTGCTCGGCGTCGAGTCGCCACGCAAAGCGGCGAGAGGCGCCAAACGCGCGGCGACCCCGAAAACTTCGCGAGCTGCGCGGCTTCCATCTCAACGAGAAGCGTGAGGAAAGAGCGCAGAGGGACCATTTCCTCGTTTTTCGTTACCTGAGGAAGGCAACAATATGACGCTTAGCCGAAGTTCGGAACGTCCGGTATTGGGCATTTCGCCGGCTTGGCTTGTCCAGCGAGGATCGGGCTGAATGCAGAATGGCAGGTTTGGCTTGAACCACTTGGAGTCGTGAGCCGTGCGACCTCAGCATGTGCCGATTCATGCAAGATACAGCTACAGTTTCAAACCAGCGTTCGACCGCGTGATTGCTCGTTGCGAAATCCAATTAAGGAGCATCGGCGATCTCCCTTGCGTTTCCCAGGAGTCCCCGAGGGTGGCAACTGATGCCGTCCTCATCAGCCTTGACCCGACATAGCTCCGAAGCTATATACATTAAATATCAGACTTTACGACGCCCGTGAGGCGGAGTTTCTGGCTGTGGAGCATCGGAGTCAGACCGAACTACTCGCCATTGCGAAGCTGTTCGCCGAATTCGGTCTGCAGCTCGGTCGCCCATCGTCGACACGCTCAAAGGCTCGAAACAGGCCAAGAGAAAGGAGATGCATTCTCTGCTGCAGACGATGAATGTCGTGCAGCCTTCGCGTGCGATCCTGAGAGGAGCACGATCGAGGTCGCGACAAGTCGGCCAGTAGCCAGAGGCGCTTCTACAAGCAGCTTATCGCCAAGGCGGGCAGCTGGTTTTCCGACCATCTGGAAAACCTTAAATCCGTAAAGAAGGGGACGATCCTGTGGGAAGGAGCATCGATCAGGTCATAGCTTCCCTGCCCCGCGACCAGCAGGAGCAGATCGAAGCGCGCTATGACGAACTCCGGCAGGAGGTCGAAGGACTCCGCGGGCTGCGCCAGATCGCGGGCAAGGCCCAGGAAGATGTCGCGACCGCCCTGAACATCAAACAACCCTCCGTCTCCAAGATCGAAAACCAGGCGGATATGTATCTCTCGACGCTACGCAGCTATGTCGAAGCGATCGGTGGCAAACTCGAACTGACGGTGAAGCTGCCGGCCCGGCCGCCCGTACGGATCGAACATCTCGGCGTCCTAACTCAGCCGGCAGCGAAGCCAGCAGCAAGGCGAGCTGGTTCTCGGCGGAGGCTTGCTTGACGCCCGAGACAATCACTCGACTTCTGGCCTCAATGAACGCCGGCCGCCTTTTGGTGGTCTGCGGCGCCGGGCTGTCGATGGCGCCGCCCAGCAGCCTGCCGTCTGCCCGAACTGTCGCCGAGCGCTGCTTCGACAAATATCGTCTTGAATCAGACCCGAACTGCGAGCTTGCTCTACGGGAGAATCTTGAGGCTCTCGCCGAGCACTTCGCGGGCCTCAATGCCCTGCAATCGGTCTTCATCGAACATCTGGTGCCCTGGCCCGCCTTCGTGCGGCCTTCGAACACCGGGCATGCCGCAATAGCCGATTTTCTCATCATTCGCGCCGCCGTTGCCGGCATATCGAGCAACTACGACACGCTTATTGAGCGGCGGGCATGGGACTACGGCGCGGACTTCCGCGGTTCACTCGACGGCGACGAGGCTACCGCCGATGCAGTCCGTCAGGCGCCCCTGCTGAAATTCCACGGCTGCTCCCATCGCGACCGGCCGTCCACAGTCTGGGCACCTTCGCAGATCGACGATCCGATAATATCGGCTCGCATCGCTCGAAGCAAAGTATGGATGGCCGCCAACCTTCGGCAAAAGGACCTGCTCGTCGTCGGCTTCTGGTCGGACTGGGAATACCTCAACGCTGTGATCGGCGAAGCGCTGATTGACGTGCAGCCGCTGTCTGTAACGGTGGTCGATCTTTCGCCGCCGAATGCGCTCGAGCAGAAGGCTCCGCAGCTCTGGGAGATAGCGCACGCTCAGAACGTGACGTTCGAGCATGTCCAAGAGTCTGGGGCCGTGGCGCTCGACGAGCTTCGTCGCGCGTTCTCATCGAACTACCTTCGTCAGGTCCTGGACGCCGGGCGGGCTGCCTTCGAGCACGCCACCGGAGTTCAATGCGACCCGGCTTGGCTAGACGTCGGAAACTTCGACAGCGAGGCCCTTTATGGTCTGAGGCGGGATGCCGAGGGTGTCTCGGCGGCGGAGCCGGCCAAGCTGCTACGCCCGGCGAATCCGGAGGCCTTGGGCTTCTTCCACTTGCTGCTCCGTCAGGCGGGAGCAGTTCAACGCGCCGACGGTTACGAGCTCAACAGCCGGACCATTCGCGTCATAAACGGGGCGCAATCCGTCCTCGGGACGCTACGCGGAAAGTTCGTCGAGCCGCCTGCTGCGATGCAGTCCGACATTGTTGTCGCGGTCGGCGCAACCGACCTGGGAGTCCCCGACAACGTCGTCCGGAGCGGGCGCGCAGGCGATGTCATTCGTCCAGACCCGACGGGCAAGTGGTTCGATCTCCCTGCGGCAAGAGCGGTGTTGGGCATCTGATGGACATCTTGACGCAAGCAGAAATCCTCCTTCGGGACGCCCATTACGAAACCTGGACGTGGACTGGCTCGGCCGGCCCGGTGACCTGTTTGGAAAGCGCGGCGCTGATGGGATTCGTCCACGTCTTCGACACCGCAGATGCGCTCCTCACCACCTGGAAGGAGAACCAGCAGATCGCGCTCGCTCGGCACGCCGCTTCGTTGCGCGGTGCCGGAGCGAAGGCGTGGAACGTCTACTCGGTTTTTCTGACTCCGGATCAGGATGCGCGTCGAGGGCGCGAGATCGAGCGCATCGAAGAGGATTTTTCTTTGACCCGAAAGATCGCCCGGGCCTCGATTACCACAGCCGATGACGTTGAGAAGGCGCTTCTACCTCTGCTGTCCATGCGCTCCAAGCCGCTGCTCGGCGCGTCCAACTTCGAAACGAGATTGCGTACCAGGCTGAAGGACATTCCTGCCGATGCCGTTACCGCGTTCCTCAACGAAACCACGCCGGCGGAGGTCGCTCGCATTTTGGGAGCGACATCATGAGGCTCGATTTCATCGAAGTATGCGGCTTTCGTGGCTTCAGGGATCTCGTCCGGATCAACTTCGGACGGGGCTTCACCGTCATCACCGGCCGGAACGGCGTGGGCAAGAGCACCCTGTGCGATGCGGTCGAGTTCGCGATCACGGGCTCCATCGACAAATACGCCGTCGAGAAGGCGGCGAAGGAAAGCCTCAGCGATTACCTCTGGTGGCGCGGTGAAGGTGTTCCCAATGCCCATTACGTCACGGCCTCTTTCGTTGACGACGACGGGAAGCCATTCACCATCACGCGGACGCGGGAATCCGGCTCCGATCGCTCATCAGAGGAGATCCACGCCGCGCTCTGCCGCGGACCCGCGCCAGACGACGCGCTCAGGCAACTCACTCGGACCTCGATAATCCGCGACGAATGGATCGCTGCGCTCAGCCTGGACCTCACCGAAACGGAGCGATTCGATCTCGTGCGCTCGGCGCTCGGCGCATTGGAAGGCTCCGAAGCGGGTAGCAGAGCCAAGGAGGTCGTGGCGTCCGCCGAAGCCGCTCACTCTAAAGACGAGGCCGCCTATGAGGCCGCCCGTTTGCGCCTCGCGGACAGGCTAACGCAGCAGTCTGAGACACAAGCCTCCTTTAGCCGATCCGGGGATGTTTCTGCCGCGCTCCAGGTGATCGCCGCCGCGGCGCCGGATGCGCAGCCCGAGCTGACGGCGCGGCTGGTAGCAGGTCGAAACGCGCTCGTGAACGGACGGGCCCGATTGGGTCGAATGGGCGACGCGCTTCAACTCGGTCGCGAGGTCGCGTTTGCGCAGGCGGCCTTCAACGCCCCGGAGGCCGTTGCGAACCGGGAGGCCGCATCAGCGGCGAACGAAGCGGCGCAGCGCGAGCATCAGTCTGCGCAGCAAGCCGTCTCGGAAGCCGAACAGCGCCTCGTGCGCGAAGAAGAGATGGACGCGATCGCGGCGTCGCTGAGCCTTCTCGTCGAGCACGGTGAGCGCCTCGGGCTGCACGACGATCATTGCCCGCTATGCGCGGCCCACCGAACGTCGGACGAGTTTGCCGCCGGTCTGGCCGCTGCACGGCGACGGATTACATCACTGGCGTCGGGCGTTCAGGCCGCTCGCGATGCTCTCGCCACCGCGAAAGACAATGCGCGGCAACCCAGCCTCGCGTTCCAGGCAGCAGCTGCCTCCGTTCAAATTCATGCGGACGAGCTGCGCCGCCTGCGCGTCCAGGAAGCGGCGCATGTGGATTTCTACACTCAGTGGGGGCTCGATCACCGCTTGATCCATGATCCTGACGGGCTGGAGCAGGCGATTTCTCTCGAACGAGACCGGTTGATCGACCTTGAGCGTGCGCTCCTCGTGCTGGAGGCCTCACAAGCGGTGGCGCGGATGTCGTCGATCGAAAACAACATCTCGGCGCTGCGAGTTGAAATCGAGAAGCTGGCGCAGGCGGTCAGCCAGTCACAAAATGCCGTCACCGCAGCCCGCGAAATCGAACGCTCTGTCAAGCGCGTGAGCGCTGAGATCATCGACGAGCGGCTCGCTCAGATCAGTCCTCTGCTCAACGAACTCTATCAACGCCTGCGACCGCACGCCGACTGGCGAACGATCGACTACAGCATCCGCGGCGACGTCCGGCGTTTCCTCAGCCTCAAGGTGGGAGACGGCCTGAACCCGCAATTCGTCTTCAGCAGCGGCCAGCGCCGCGCAGCAGGTCTGGCCTTCCTTCTCTCGGTCCATCTTGCGCGGGCGTGGACACCACTCAGGTCCCTTCTGCTCGACGACCCCGTTCAGCACATCGATGATTTCAGGGCTCTTCACCTAGTCGAAGTGCTCGCCGCTCTCCGCTTGGACGGGCGCCAGATAATCTGCGCGGTCGAAGACCCCGCGCTGGCCGATCTGCTATGCCGGCGCTTGGTGAGCACCTCGACGGAGGGAGGCCGGCGTCTCGACATCGAACTTGGACTGCTCGGCACCACAAGCGTAGTCATCGACCAGGATATTCATCCGATGCCGGTCGGCGTTCTACGTGGTGTCGCCACCGCATGATGACCGAGACCGCGCAAATCGAACTTCCGGCGCCGCGCAAACGTCGAGCGCACGGCCCCTGGAGCGATCTGGCGCTCCACACGATCGGCTGGCGCGCGTTTCAGGATCTCTGCTCGCAGGTATGCGAGGTCATACTCGGCCGACCCGTGGAGATCTTCCGTGAAGCCCAGGACGGCGGCCAGGACGCGGTCTTCCTCATCCCCTCTGTAACAGACGCACCGCCCATCGGCACGGTCCAGTGCAAGCATACGTCCGATGCCATGAGGGCATTGAAGCTCAGCGATCTCACCACCGAGCTTGAGAATGTCGAGGAGCTGGTCAAAGCCGGTCAGGCTGACACCTACGCCTTCATGACGAACATGAGCGTAGATGCGCCTGTCGCGGCGGCGATGCGTGACAGGCTTCGGGCGCTCGGCGTGCGTAAGCCGCACATTCTCGGTCGCCAGTATATCGTCCGGGTCATCAGAACCAGCGCGCGCCTACGGGCTCTCGTTCCGCAGGTCTACGGCCTGGGGGACCTCACCTCAATCGTGGATGAGCGGCTAAGCGAGCAGAGTCGGGCGCTGCTTGACAGCTGGATTCCAAAGCTTCGCACGTATGTGCCGACAAAAGCCCATCGCGACGCCGTCAACGCCATTTCCAACCATGGCGTAGTGCTGCTGTTGGGCAATCCCTCAAGCGGCAAATCAGCGATCGGCGCGATCGTCTCGACAATCGCTTCTGAAAATCCGGATAACACCGTTCTCGCTTTGACCAGTCCCCGCGACTTCGAGGCCGGGTGGAATCCCAACGATCCGGGTCGCTTCTTCTGGATCGACGACGCCTTCGGCTCGAATGTGCTACGCGACGACTATGTACAGGACTGGGCGTCGGCATTCTCCAAGCTCCGGGCAGCGATCAAGCACGGCAACCGCTTTCTCCTAACCTCCCGCAAGCATATCTATGAAGCGGCGCGGCGTCGCCTCGGACAGCGCAACCTTGCCCAATTCGCTGATGGCAGCGCCGTAGTCGATGTCGGCGAACTGACGTTCGAAGAGAAGGCGCAGATTCTCTATAACCATGTGAATTTCGGCGAGCAGAGCCAGAGCTGGCGATCAAGTGTCAAGCCACACCTGGCCGCCGTCGCCGCCGTTCGTGACTTTCTTCCTGGGATTGCCGAACGCCTTGGTGACTCGAACTTCACCAAGGGGCTCTCGCCCCGCGAAAGTTCGCTCGTGCGTTTCATGGAAGAGCCAACAGAGCATCTGATCGATACGGTCAACGCCTTGGATGATCAGCTGCAAGCCGCGCTCATCCTGGTTTACGTCCATCAAGCCGGCTTCAATCCCAGGGACCATGATGTGTTGGCTGCCCAGGCGGTCGCGGAGCTGACCGGGTACACCCTGACTAAGATCCAGGATTGTTTCGCTGAGCTGAAGGGCTCGTTCCTGAAACTCTCCGGATCAAAATGGACCTTCGCCCATCCGACGATTTCCGACGCCCTGACAGAGATCCTCCGCCAGAAGCCGCATATGATGGCGGCGCTCATTCGGGGCGCGACGATCGACACCATTCTCAGCAGCTTTACGTGCGAGGGTTCGCCTCTCATTCGAGACGCGCTTGTCATCCCAACGATGCTCGACGATGCTCTGGTCGCCCGGCTCGGCCACACCCCCGATGAATGGCACCGCAATTGGATGCTATTCCACTTCCTGTCTTATCGAGCGAGCGGGCCCGTGTTCGCCAGAGCGGTCCAGCAATTTCCAAATTTACTTCGACGGTCCTGCTGGCAAACCGACCTCGCCGGCAACGATCCCCAGATCGCGGCCTACGCCCGAGCCCACCACCTCGGCATCTTACCGGACGATCTGCGCTCGGAGGCGGCCGACACCCTGGAATCCGCCGTGCTCACGAACCTAGATGCTTCCTTCTTCGACGAACCAGAGATGCTAGCGCTTGTACCGCCGCTGAGACTGGTCGGCATGGGGCTGGCACTGCGAACAACTGTGCTGCCTTCGCTCGAAGAGCGGATCGACGAGATCGTCGCCGACGCTGATTTGGACGAGGAGCCTGATAGCCACTTCAAGAAGCTTCTTGGCGTACTCGATCGCATTGAGGCGATCGGTGTCGACGCGGACGCCACAGCCCTGATCGACAACGCGCGCAATCAGGTGAAGCGGTCAGTCAAGGGACTGGAAGAGCGCAAGCGCGAGCAGGAGGAAGGCTCGGAAGATGAAGCGGATTGGACGCACATCGTGACGCAAAAGAAGGAAGAAGCTCCGGCTTCCACTCCGGTCGCCACGAAGCGCTCGGTGTTCGACGATGTCGACAAATAGTCGTGGAGATATCAAGCGATTGCACTCCAACCAGTCGGACTCGCCCTTGACCAACAGCGCGGACGCAAAGCGTCCCCTACGAGGTGCCGCCGCCGCTCAAGCAGGTTTCGACTATCAGCTCGACGTCTCAATCCTCGCTGCCTTGCAACTCCTCCTTATTTCCAAGGCGGCTACGCGCCTCGTGCTCGAACCAGCGAACGATGAGGATTTGGAAGCGGATCTGGAGCCCCACGTGCCAGGACGCCTACAACCCAGTGCGACCGTCGCAGGCGGGTACAAGCTTGTCGTCCAAGTCAAAATGGACAACGGTGAGCCTTGGTCGGTCGAGGATTTCGAAGCCCTGCTCAAGCACGGCTCCGACAAAAAGGGTGGGCGCCGAAAAGCACTACATCATCTCGACGAGCCGAACACCCGCTATCTGCTCGTCACCAATGCCGATGTAAAGGGCGCAGCGCGTGGACTGCGGGTCGAAGGCTTCGAAGAGCTCTCCGACAAGGCAAGCTTTCCTCCGAGCCTGTACGCCACATTGAAAGCGTCGCCCGAAGGCCGCGTCGCGATCTGGGGCAAGCTCACCGAGAAACAGCTCGCATCCGATATCCGAGCGCTAATGTCGGACCTGCTGCATGTTCCCAAAGTCGAGCAGCAAAATCTCATCCAAAAGCTGCGTCTCGAAGCCGGGCGGCGGACCCGAGGCAGCACGCCCGGTCTATGGACGAGCGATGACCTTCTCGCAACGGTGCGGGCGCACGGCGGGTTACTGGCCAGCTCCGCCAGCCTCGAGCATTTCGTGCCCCCTGCGAACTTCGACGAGATGCTCAAGATCCTGAACGACAAGAACGCAGTTGTCATTCGGGGGCCCTCGGGCACGGGCAAGACGCAGGCGGCGCTCAAGCTGTGCGATATAGCGCGACGGCGCGATGGTGCGTTGGAGGTTGTCACTGTTGGGGCGGACGATGCGCCGACTAGCGTACGCAAGGTCGTCAACAATGGACCGACACTCTTCTATGTCGATGATCCATGGGGCCAGTTTAGCTTACGCGGGGGCAGCGAGGCATGGACCGAGCAGCTGCCACGCCTCCTCTCCAAAGCTACGCCGGATCATCAGTTCGTCATCACGTCCCGCAGCGACATGATGCAGAGCGCCAAGGTCGGCGATAGTCTCAACGCGTGGTCCATCGAGCTGGATGCAGGCCATTACCGGGACGGTCAACTCCGCGACATTCATGACAGGCGCATGGACCAGCTACCGGCCGCTTTGCAGACCAAGGCGTACGCGTTTCGCAATAAGGTGCTCGACAGGCTTGGCACGCCGCTCGAGATCGAGCTGTACTTCGCGCATATGCAAACCGGCCCCGATGTCGGCGAAGAAGAAAATGCCTTCTTTCGCCGGCTGCTTGAGCTGGCGCAGCGCGATGCGGTGGAAGGTGTTGTCCTCAGAGCCCTATCGTCGATCGACACTTGCGGCACCTCAGCCATCGTTTGGGCGCTGCTGGCGGCACGCGGTCAGTTCGACCGCAGCCGACTCCACCCTCTTCAGCGCGCGCTACGCGGGCTTGATCGCGCGCTCGGCGACGGCCTAGACCGTCTGATCGACCGCATGGTCGCGGCCCGCCATTTGCGTCAGCCGGCCCGCACCATCGCCTTTGCTCATCCCAGCGTCCGACAAGGTTTTGAAGCCTTCGCTAGAGACAACTGGGGCCAGAGCGAGTTTGCGATCGAGACTCTGATCGCCGCGCTCGTTCAGCTGCCGTCAGCGCATCGCAGTTGGGGCATGGAAACCGCAGCCCGGATTTTTGAAGTGACGCGCTCGTTCGCTCGCCGAGAGGACGTTGATCAAGCCTTCGACATTGACTCCGGCAGCCAGAAAGCGATCGATGCCTGGCTGGACGAAAGCCTCATGGATTCGGCTTCCAAGTTCGCGCCTTTGCTGGAGCTGGCGTCGGAGGTGGGCAGCGATGCGTCCATACCGAGCCGCGTCGCGCGGTGGCTGTTGAAAGGAACGCAGCGGGGGGCTTCCTTCTTCGTCCGTAACTGGCAACCGCCGGTCTTCGACAATGCCTGGTACGACAGCGTGTCCGCGAGCCCGCTCGCAGCCAAAGTCGCCGAACGATTTATTCGTGAGGAGCTTGGCTTCGACCGAGGGAATTACGGATCGGGATTCGCCAAGCGGCTCGATCGCTTCGCACCCAACCTGACCGCTGCCTATCTCGACGCCGCGCGCCAGATGGTCGGCAACGGCTTCGAGCTTAATGCCGATGCCGTGGCAGCCGGCGCCGTGCGCGACCTAAATGGATTTGAGAGCGTCGTGCAGGCTGCGCTGGATGACCTCGCGAGCATCCACCGTCAGCACGTTCAGAGCGGCCGGGAGGAGTGGCGCGCGATTGAGGATGGCGAACGGGATCATGCCGTCGAAGAGGCCGCGCAGTCGAGCCATGAAGGCGACGGTTACACTTCCGGTGTCTTCATCGACGCCTATATCCGCCAGCTTCGCGCAGAGGGTCGCTGGTTGGTCCTCGCCAACCATCCGCGGGTCGCGGAGTTAGTCCGCGCCTGGTCGCAGGCGCTCGTGACGTCCCCCGGGCCGGTGGATGAAGACGAGCTTCTGGCTATTCTCGCGGCGGGCAAGGAGATGGATGACGAGCCAAATGTCTGGGCGGCGGTGCGAGAGCACTGGCGTGCAGCGCTGGAGCCTGCGCTTACCGCGCGCATCGGCCCTGTCCCCTCTGCGGTGCATCTGCGTGACGAGCTTGCGCTCACAGCGTTGAAAGTCGCACCAAATGCGCTGGTCGCCGCATTCCAGGAGAATGGCGAGCAGCCCGACCGGCAAGTCACGCTGCTCACTGCCATGCAGGGAGCTCGCCGGCGGCTTGGGAAAAACAGTCACGCCAAGCTGAGGCGCATCACTGGTGCACTTCCAAAGGAATTCGAGGAAATTTTCAAAGCCCTTCCCACCACGAAGCGGAAAGCTCGCCGGGTCAACGGTCCGGCGCTCGCGCTCCTGACGGGCTGTGCATCGCAACTCGATGCGGAGGTACTTGATCTCGTGGTGCCGGTCATCATCGAAAGCAGAGGCGACGCCTCGCCAGCGATTGCTCAATGGCTGACGATTGCCAGCCGCAAGGAGCATGCCGTCAGTGCGACCGAGGCGGCGATTGCAATTGGCGATACCACCCTCGTTCAAGCGGCGCTGCGGCATCAGCGCGCCGATGCGCGCCGTACGGCGCTACTTCATCTGGTGCCGACATTCCCGGATCCTTTGCCGCCGGCAATCCTCGAAATGGCATCCGATCCC
Organism: Methylocystis silviterrae; assembly: GCF_013350005.1. GTDB lineage: Bacteria > Pseudomonadota > Alphaproteobacteria > Rhizobiales > Beijerinckiaceae > Methylocystis > Methylocystis silviterrae. The sequence continues at coordinate 10,252 of NZ_JABVWW010000021.1, read as the reverse complement.
GGTAGCCGCGTTCGCCGCGCTCTGGTCGCTCTGCTCGCAGAACGGCCGCATCCGGATCACCTCAAAACGCTGTTGGCTCTGATCCATGACACTTGGTCGAGCGCTGAACCGTACCACGACGAGCCCGAAAGCTTTGATATCGCCCAAGAAGCCGTCGTTGCCCTTGCCGCCAACGGTACCTTATCCGATGCGATCGGCGATACGCTTGTCGATCTTGCCGATACGACGGTAGACCGAACGCTCAGCCAATACGCCCTGATCGTCGCAGCAAATTGCTGCAGCGCCGGAATCCAGCAGAAGATCTCGAACCTCGTCAACATCCCGGAAGCGCGCTGGATCCGGCTCGACGCCCTTGATGCCTTGGCCGATGCAGGTTCCGTGGACCCGAGCATTGTCGCGCGTCTGACACCCGCGTTTCTACTGAGGTCGCCGGCAATCCTTGCGGCGCCAGCCGCTCATCTCGTCGGCGCCCATGCTCCCGCGGAAGATGCGCTTAAACTGTTTGAGCGAGTCGCCAGCTCGAACAAGCGACGCGCTCTGCTGCTCGTCGGGGCTAACGCCATGGCCAGGCGCGACAGCACGACTGCCGAGCGAATTCTCGATCTACTGGAACCCGGTCATCCGGGGCGTCAATTGTTCACTGCGGCCGGACCCCTTCCAGCGTCCATTCTGGGCGATCTTGGCAGCGTTCAAGTGCGAGAGGCTGTCCGAAAGCGGCTAGGGGATCGACTCGCCCACTCTTGATTCCAATTATTGTAAGGTCTGATTTTGAACGGTCCACTCGAAGCGTTTGACGACCGGTGTGGGGTTCGGAGCCGAACGCCCGCTAGCGGGCGACGAGCTAATTTCTGCTCTTGGCGCCAAGCAGCCGCTCATTCCTCAATGATGCGTTGCAAGGCTTTGCCCCGATCCGCTGCGACGGTCTTGTAAAGCTTGTCGAAGTCCTGACCCTCCGCAACGCAATGGAGGATTCGAACCGTAATTTCAGGATGCGCGGCGCGCAGTTCACGTGCGGCCTTGAGGCCGGGCGCATCGTTGTCGGCATAAATCGTGAGCCTCGTCACGTCGTTGGGCCAATTGACGACGCCGAAACGGTCGGCGCCAAGCGTCGCCCATACAGGCTCGCCGAATAGCAACTGCGCGGCCCATGCCTTCTCGAAACCCTCGGCGATCCCAAGCGAGGGAGTGGCCTGTGCGAGGCGGAGCATAGACGCGCCAAGCGGGCCGATTGTGCGCCGGGGAAATTCGACATCGGCTTTACGACGGCCGCCCGGATGCAAAAATGTGAGTTGAACGCCGACGATCTCGCGTGTCGGCTCCTGGGCGGCAGCGATCAGGCAGGGCAGGGCGCTTCGCGCCCGGCACCGATCGTAGCGATACGACGGCAGGAAGCGAATTGACGCCGGCGGCCTGGTCGGCAACCCGCGCTCGCGCAGGAAGCGTTCTCCGATCGTGCCCGGAACACTGAGCGCCGATCGCCAGAGACGACGCGCATACCCGCTGGTCGTTTTCGGCGTGCTCCGCTCACTGAGCGCGGGCCGATCGACGATTCCTCTGCGCGTATTGGGACAGAGCCCGTTAATGGCGGCAAATACATCGCGCGGATCGCAACCGGCGAAGCAATGCAGGATCACGCCCTTGTCGCCGTCATTGACGCTGAGCGAGGGACGCTTGTCGCCGCGCTGCTTGCCATGGGTCTTTACCGGGCAATGGCAGAGATAGCCGCGCCCCTCGCGTCGTCCTCCAAGGATTTGAGCGACGGCGTGAGCACTCCCAAGCATGGCTATTGCGGTCGGGCCGCGCGCGCCGCGTTCATCAGAATCGTGGACGGGTGCGGCAGATCGGACGCTGACCATAAGCCGCGCTTCGCTCTGGAGGCCTCACGCTCGGCGACGGCGTATTCAAATTTCGTCGGCTTACCAGCGGCGTCGGTCGCCGCGAAGGCAAAGCCCTGTGTGATTAGCACGGTGCCGAGGTCGAGTGTGTTGTTCCCAATATGGGCGGCGCAAACCGCGAAAATCATGGGCGGCTCGGCGGCCTGTGCAATCGCGGTACATCGGGGCTTCGCGTCGCGAACAAGCGCAGCGAGATAGGCGACCGACGCCTCCCCGCAATCGGTTAGTTTCTGCGCAGCATTTGTGAAAAACGTCCCGCGAATACAGCTCTGAACGCCATAGAGGCGGAAAGCCTGGCCGTTCGTGGACCAGCTGTCTCCCGTCTGAAAGGTGACGCCGGACTGCGGAAAGTCAAACACGGGGAGCGCAGGCGGTGTCTGCGTCTGTGCGCGGCCGACCGCGGGGAGCGCCATCGATGCGATGACGAGGGCGAGTCGTACTACGGTGCGCATGACTTTAATCAAGCCAGATTTGGGGGAAGTTGCACGGGCGCATTGCCCGGCATCGGCGGAATGACGCCGTTCGGCGTCGTGCCGTTGCCGGGGCACTCAGTGCCGCCATTGTTTCCGCCATTACCCGGTTTGCAGGTGGCGGCCGCCTGGTTGATCTTGCTCTGGATCGCGCCGCCCCAAGAGCAAATCGACTGGTTATTTCCGTCGAGGTTTGCGGAACCGTTCGCGAGGGTCGCATTTGTTGCCCGCACACCGCCATTGCCTGCAGTCGGACACGCGCCGCCGTGTGACTGCATCGACGCAATGTCGCTTTTGCAGATAAGCGGACCGAACTGAAAGCAAGCCATCAACATTCCTGATGTGACGCGAGTTCCGCCGATATTGCCGTTGTTGGCGAGCGTCTGATAACCGCCTTGCGTGTTCGAATTGCCGACCTGTTGCGCCCATATGCAAACCTGTTGCTGCATGGGGAGGTTCAGATATTGATCCGAGGAGATCCCGGTGCCGTTGAGATTACTCCGAGTAAGCTGCAGAACGCCGAAATTGTTGCCGTTCGACTCGCACGTGTTGCCTCCGGACTCCGCCATCGCCGCGCCGCCAAAGTTACAGGCGTTGTCCTTCAACACGTCGTTCGCGCTGTCGCACTTTTTGAGAGCGGAGGCGATATCGGAGGCTGAGTAATGGGAGTTCGAGCATCCCGATGCCAGAATGGCGTTGACCGGCGAGTTCCCCGCCGCGGCGAGCAAGGCGAACGTAATATAAGGCAAGCAGCGCATGTCGGTCCTCGCGAAACGGCCTATTCTAGATTGATGCGAATGGGCAGGGTGGTTTGCCGGCCGTCGGAAACATCGGTGAAGGTGAGCGCCCGCGTCGCGGGATCGAATGATGCGATCGTCATGTACCGTGATTGCGCATTCGTCTTGGTGCCCGTCGCGTCAGGTTGGAATGACACCACAAAATTGGGGACTTCTTGTATCAGTCGCGGCGTGCTCCCGCTTATTTCAGCGATCCGAGCCGGGCACGACAACGAATGTTCCAGACCTGTATTTACGCATTGATGATTGAGGACTGAAACCACATAAAAGCGCCTGTCGACCTTAAACTGAGTTTCGTATACGAGCCCCGTAAGCCCGATGTTCGCGTCCGGCGCAGCTGCTTGGAGATGCTTGCGGCCCGAAAGCAGCGCGGGCAGTTGATCGGACCAGATTCGTGTTTGCAAATTGCTCGTCGTTAGGCTGAAAGATTCCGCGACAAGGCGATGTGATTCGGGTTGCTGAGCGCCAGCGGTGAAGGGGATCAAAAACGCGATCACGCTTGCGGCAATCATGACGACCTCCTTCGCATAGCGAGCCAATGCGATGGATACGGCGTGACGGCGCGGCGGCGTCAAAGGCGCGAAGCGCCGACAGAAAATCCGAGCGTCCGCTTGTGGAGCCGGATTTTGTGATTGACGATCATAGCCGCCCGCTCGCGCCATCATCCGCATGGTCGATCGCGAGAGAATGGCGATGTGCTTCATGGCGTTGCTCCTTTTCATCAGCAGCTGACGGCGCGTTACCGCGTCTAATTCTCCGGGTGAAGCGGCACGGATTGAGCGCAGCGGTCGATCTCTTGATGCGACACAGTGTAGCGCAGGCGAATCGAGCGTGACGGAACATCATAAGCCGCGTAGGTGACAGTCGCGGTCGAGTCCTCCGCCGGCGCGCCTGGCGTCTTCTCGACAAAGCATGCGGCACCGTCGATGACGCTGTAGCTGTTGCTTTGAAACGTCACAAGACGCGATGGGCAAACCTTGATCCGGATACCTTGCGTCGGCGACGGATATTCATCCGTGCACAAGTAGGGCGTACTGAGCACGCTAAGGGCGACAAGTTTCGTCTGGAAATTGATCGAAAAATGCCACTCGCTGGCGCCGCGATTGCCAACAGCGATGCTCATATTGAGCAGCCCACCAGAATTGATGGGCGCCGACTTCTTGTTGCTCTCGTCGAGCCGGTCCTGCCAAAGCGAGGCGTATGATTCTGCTTCGCCCAGAGGAAAGAGAAGGTCCGAGTAAGCTACAGGACGCCACGCGCCGGGGTCGGACGTATAGGTCTGCGCGTGCGTGACCGATAAGCAACACGCGCCAAGGAACATTGCCGTTGTTGCAAAGTAGCGAACCGACGTCGAAGTCATTAGGGGTGCACCGATCGGGAGCGCTTGACAAGAGAAAACAAAGCTTTTGAAAGGCGATAGACAGCGCAAAGAAGCGCAAACGTCGGCAGGGCTATAAACAACGCAACGGCATTGCTGCGCAAGGGCGTCTGAACTTCCGGAAAGAAGACGGCGTTCGACAGATATTCGATCGGAAAGAGAACCCAGCCAATGACTTTTAAGGGCTGTGCATCGAGCCATGCCACAGCCGCAATTGCGGCGGCGATGGCGAGCGTGACGGCAATTCCGAACAAGCTGACGCCAGACATTTCCGCGTCGTAGTAGTGATTATTTTCGCCTTCATTTCTCATGAAACGCCCCGCCTGACTGGTTGTCGCGCGCGGTCGCGCAAGCGCCCGCCGCAACGACGCGCTCGAAAGCTTAATAGCGCACTTTTTTGGAGATTGCCATTTTATTAGATGCGCGTTACAGGAGGGGCGACTCCCGGGAGTTTCGCCATGCGGAAACTTTTGCTGCCTGCCCTCTGTTGCGTGTTCCCAGCGCTAAACGCCCACGCACAAGAGCACGGCGCGCGCATAAGCGCGCCGACCGCGGTGATCGCGAGGGCTGAAGGTGTTCATCAGGATGCGCCGACCAAAGTCGTGCCAGAGAGGTTCGGGCGGCTCGTCGCCGTTGACGCGGCGGCACAATCGGACATCCCCGTCGCTCAGCCTCCCGCCAAGATGCGTCAGCCGTCGATCGACGCGGCGCTGACCGGCGAGGGTGCTCTCCCTGAGCGCTGTGAAAGTGCGATGGACGACGCGAGCCTGCGCGATCTCGTCGCGCGCGAGGCGACAAGCGTCGGCGTCGATGGAAAACTAGCCCTCACGATTCTTTCGCTCGAATCCAATGACGGAGCGGACTTAAATTCACGCAAGGGCGCGCGCGGCCCCCTGCAGCTGATGCCGGACACAGCGGCCCAATATGGCGTTCACGACATATGCAATCCGGCCGAGAATGTGCATGGAGCGATGCTCTTCCTGAGAGATCTCAGCGCACAATTTGGCGGGAATTTGATGCTCATCGCCGCCGCTTATAACGCCGGGCCCGAGCGGGTCTACCAATCGCGCGGCGTGCCCGCGATTGCGGAGACGGTGCGCTACGTCGCGAACGCAACCAACAAGTATTACGGCCTTGAAGGAGTTTCGACGCGGCAATTCGGGGTCGTGACCAAACAATCCAGATTCCACGAGCCGACCGTTCAAGAAACTTCGGAGAAACCCAAGACTGACGTCAAAGGACAGCAATGGATTGGCGGCTCGGTGCTCTACGTCAGCAGCGATGATTAGGGAGAGCAGAAATGAAATTTGGGAATGGGCGCGATTGTCGATTGTTGAGTTTGATTATCTGCATTTTGATTTTTGCGGCAAGCGACGCGGCGCTGGCCTCATCCGCAACCTTTCAGCCACTCAACACCGCGCTGTCGAGCGTTCTCGATTTTATGACGGGGACCTTCGCTACCACAGCCGCAACGGTCGCCGTCGCGGCTGTCGGCTATCTCGCGCTCACATCGCGCATTCCGTGGGGATGGGCGTTTTCTGTCGTCATCGGCGTCGCGCTGATCTTCGGGGCAGCGCAGGTCGTCACGTCACTCACCGGCGGGATGGGGGGACGCTGATGGCCTTTAGAAGGCCCAAACTAGACCCTCTCGTTGGCGGCCTAACGCGGCCGCCTATGATGCTCGGCGTTCCCTATGTGCTGTTTGTTCTTGAATGCTGCGTTGTCGTGCTGATCTTCATCAACACGAAGAATCTGCTGATGTTCCTGCTGTTTCCGCCGATTCATGCCGTGGCCTATGTGCTCACGGTTCGGGACAATCGCTTTGTCGATGTGATCCTGACGCGCTTCGGCAAGTGCCCGATTACCCGCAATCACCGATTTTGGGGCGGCGACTCCTATCAGCCATAAGGTGGCGACGTGGCGAAACTCGCAAAGCACATTCTGCGGTCTCTAACGTTTGGCGCGATCGAGGCGAAAGAGGCCGCGATTGCGAAACATATTCCCTATCTGCGCCACATAGAGGAACAGATCGTCAAAACCAAAGACGGTCATTTCCTCATGGTCGTGCAAATCGGCGGCTTTTGCTTCCAGACGGCCGATCAAGCCGACATCGACATGCGGCTCTCTGCGCGCAACACGCTCCTGCGCGCGATGAACGATAGCCGCTTCGCCGTCTATTGCCACACGATACGCCGGGAGGTCGTCCCCGAAATCGGCGGCGCTTTCGACAACTGGTTCTGCCGGGAACTGGATCGCCGCTACATGGCGGGACAGGCAACAAAACGCATGTTTGTCAATGATCTCTATGTGACGATCATCCGGCGCGGCTTCGTCGGCAAGGTCGGTATGGCGGAGAGGGCCGCGACTCTCTTCCGCAAGGGCTTTGGCGTCGACACAAAGGAAATCGAGCGCGAGGCGATCCGCGAGCTGAAGGACACGACGGCGAACTATTGCCGGGAGATGGCGAGCTATGCGCCGCGCACCCTCGGCTGTGTGATGCGAAAAGGCGTCGTCTGCTCTGAAATCGCCGAGTTCCTGGCGATGCTTATCAATGGCGGCGCGCCGCTGAGCCTTGCGCTGCCGCGCATGCCGCTCGACGCCTATCTCCCGACAAAACGCGTCACCTTCGGCAAAAAGGCGATGGAGCTGCGTGGCGCGTCATCGGCCGATACGCGTTTCGGGGCCCTGCTCTCGGTACGTGAATATCCCGCATATACAGGGGCGGGGATGCTCGACGGACTGCTCCGCATTCCCCATGAGCTGATCGTGTCGCAATCCTTCGCGCTCGAGGATCGCGCGCCCGTCATGACGCATATTTCGAAGGTCGAGCGCCAGATCAAGGCTTCCGACGAAGCCGGAACGGAAGTCGAGGCCGCGATCACGATCGCCCGCAACGAGCTCGTCACAGGGGCGACGGTGCTTGGCTACCATCATCTGACGGTCTTGTCGCTCGGCCGCACGATCCGCGAGATGGAATCCTGCGTGCAGGCCGCGACGCAGGAGCTGCAGAATTTCGGGACGATCATCGTTCGCGAAGATATGAATGCTGAGCCGTGCTTTTGGGCGCAGTTACCGGGCAATTTCGGTTATATCGCGCGCCGCTCGCTGATTTCTTCGCGTAATTTCGTCGGCTTTGCGTCGCTTCACAATTTCGCGGTCGGTCAGAAGGACCGGAATCGTTGGGGCCCGGCGATCTCGGTCCTGGAGACGACGAGCCAGACGCCCTATTGGTTCAACTTCCATCGACGGCAGGTTGGCAATTTTACCGTCGTCGGCCCGACCGGCTCCGGCAAGACCGTCGGGCTCGGCTTTCTGCTCGCGCAAGCGATGCGTGTCACGCCGCGCCCGCGCGTCGCCTTCTTCGACAAGGATCGCGGCGCCGATCCGCTAATCCGGGCGATGGGCGGCTCCTATGACGTGCTGGCGCCGGGCGTGCCAACCGGCTTCAACCCGCTGCAACTGGCGGGGTCTGCCGAAGACCGCGCCTTTCTCCACGACTTGCTGAGCTTCATGGTCCGGCCACGCGATGGCTCGGACCTGTCAGCACTGCAAATCAAAATCATCGAACGCGCGGTCGACCAGATTTTCTCGATTCCCGCGCGCGAGCGCCGGTTTTCCGACGTTGCGCAATTGCTGCGCGGCGCGGAACGAATGGGGCAGGACGATCTCGCGTCGCGCTTCGACGTCTGGACCAAGGCGCGCGGCTGGCTGTTCAATAATGACGTCGATCGCTGGTCGGCCACAAACGGCGTCTTCGGCTTCGACATGACGAAAGTGCTCGAAGACGACGATATTCGCACCGCAGCGCTCGGCTACATTTTCCACCGCATTGAAGCGATGATGGATGGCGCGCCCATGATGCTGTTCATCGATGAGGGATGGAAAATCCTGACCGACGACAAGTTTGCGTCCTTTCTCAACGACAAGCTGAAAACCATCCGTAAGCTCAACGGCATTGTCGGATTCGGAACGCAGTCGGCGAAAGACATTATCCAGTCGCCCATGGGGCACACGCTGCTCGAACAAACGCCGACGAATATCTTCTTCCCGAATGCGAAGGCGGATCACGCGAGCTATGTCGAAGGCTTCAAGCTGTCGGAACGCGAATTCGAATGGGTTCTCAACACCCACCCCGACTCCCGTCAGTTTTTGATCAAGCATGACCAGGACTCGGTCATCGCGCGTCTCAATCTTTCGGACATGCCCGATTTTGTGAAAGTGCTCTCGGGCAATGTCGAAACGGTCGCCGAATGCGAGGAATTGCGCGCGCGGGTCGGGAATGATCCGCGCATCTGGGTGCCCATCTTCTGCGATTGGACCGAAGCCCGAAAGGAGGTCGCCGATGCGGCTTAGCCTTGGCGTCGCCGTGGCCGGCTTCTTGTGGGTCGCCACGGCGGGCGCGGTCGTGCCTGTGATCGATCCGCCACGCGAGGGGACGGAAAAGAGCATCGCGGACTGCATGAAGAAGGCGCGGGTCTATAAGGACCAGACGCTCGAGCCGTCTAAGGGGATCACAAAGAGTCACAATACGCCCGGTTCAGCGGCCGGCTCCGTGCCGCCTGCGGGCGGCGCTGATGTGTCGGGTTCGCGGGCAGACGCGTCCGGTGGTTCGCTCTCCAATATGGATCTGAGCAATCTAACGCCGGCGCAGCCGACAAGTGGGCCGGCCGCCTATACACCGCAGTCCCTGAATTTGAAGACGTCGGCGCAAACGGTTTCATCGCTGCAAAATATGGCGCCAGCGCTCGCCTCGAATACGTCGGAACAACGCTACGCGTCGCTGGCGATCGGCGCGCTGCCGCTCGCGCAAGGCGCATGGGACCAAAACAGCCAAGCGAGATCGAATAATGGCGCGCTTTGGAACCAGCTGATTATGGCCGGGCTTCTGACCACGCAACTCGTGAATCAGCGCAATGTCAATGTCACAGGCGGCAGCAGTTACGCCGCCAATATTTTTAGCTTCGACCCCGCACGGGCGACATTCGTCGACCCGCGTGTGTCGCCTCAATAGGGGAGTGCGATCATGAAGACTCTGCTTTTCATTTGCCTCGCATTAATAGCCGGCGCCGGCGCCGCCCATGCGCAAATGGCGGTGCATGACAATCCAACATTTCTGCAAGCGCAGCAAACAGCGTCGCATACGGCGCAGATCATGAACTCGAATGAGAAAATATTGAACACGGTGAATCAGACGCTCGCCGCCGTCACCGGAAACCGCTCAACCGGGTCGCTGTCCTCGATGGGCCTTGGCGGCGGCTTTCAAATGTCGAGCGTGCCGGAGCTGGGTTCGCTTCTTGGCGGCGGCGGCCTGTCGATGAACGGCCTCGGCTCCTATGGGGCGTTGGCGTCGGATATCATCAACGGGCTCAATCTTGTGAAAGCGCTCACTGGCGGCGCGTCCGCCGAGGCGCCGACCGACCAAGCCTATTCGGGCGCGGTCAACACATCCGCGGCGGTTACGGCGGCGGTGGCGGGCGGACAGGCGGCCTCCACCGCGCGTTCCTCGGCCTTCCAGGGCGCGCAAGGCCAAATCGGATCGTCCGCCGACATCAAGGCCTCGGTCGATCAAAACTCGCAGATACAAACGCAGACGGGGCTGACGATCAATGAGCTGATCGGCTCCGTGAACCTCACAAACGCGTCGCTCAATGCGCAGCAACAGCAGGATCTGGCGGCGCAGTCGAAACTCTCGAACATGATGTCGTTCGATGC
>NZ_JABVWW010000020.1 GCF_013350005.1 Methylocystis silviterrae | reverse complement strand
CGAAGCGCAACTAACTTTCTCGCAGCCGTCTGCATCGCGGCGACAATCAGCTATTGGTTATGAGTCTGGACCCTAGATTTGGGCATTATACACATTCTCCGTCGGACCACCGCGCCAGCAAGGGGGCTTGATCTGAACGGCGCAGATGCGCCGACACGACTTTCAGCTGTTCAGATCAGCGGGAAGAATGTGGAAATGAACATCATGGATGAAATGCGTGCTTCGTAAGGGATAAGTTCAAGGATACATGACGAAGCACATCTGAACAATGGCTGCATCATAGGATGTGACGTTGGTCCTCGTCATGGAAAACAGATGGCTGCCTAGAATCATTTCGATCTTCCGGTCGACATGCGGCCAGTTCAAGCTGTAGCCTTCAAAGTTTGTCCCTTCCCGCCGAGCCTTCGCAAGCCGCCATCCTTGCTAGGCATTCCACTCGACGTGACCGAGATCGCCACACTTCAAAACACGTTCAACCGAACGGCTGCGGTCCTGGCGTGGCAGCGCCGCGCGAGGGACACGACGCCCACTATCTCCGAATACGCGGCCCGCAGGCGGCAGAAAAGGCGGCTCAGCGCCTTGGGCTACTTGAATTCAATCAACACGCCGTCTGCCCCCAGCGCAGTCTGTAATCCTTGGCGTGTTGCGCTCAATTTCATGGTGACGCCATTCCCATTCGTTAGCCACATCGTCCCTTGCCCGCGCTCAGCAATAGCCCAACCTCGTCGCACCTGAACGTAAGCCCCAGGGAAATCCGAAAGCCTCGTAAGGCCATAAACGGCGCCAGAGGCCGTCAATTTGGAAGCTCCTATACCGCCAATTCCCAATCCCCCAACAGTGATGGGATAGGATTTTCCAGCGTATTCTAGTGTCCCACCGCCAAGCGAGCCGGAGCCAATGAACGCGACCTGGATTTGCTCGATCGTCACTGTGGCGGACGGCTTTCCAGCGGGAGCATCTTGGGCAGACGCAGGGGCGCCAAATGGCGCGAAGGCCGAGGCGAACATTAGAAAGAAGCGGACAGCGCCGGAAGGCAGTGCACAACTATTGAACATTAATTTTCCTCTCTCGAAACACGATGCGCCAGCATCCGCCGACTGGACACGTCGATTGTCGCCGCCAGATACACGAAGCCGCGCCGCATGGGAATGTCGCTGATGTCCATCGTCCGCATGCTTGGCGCAATCTAGCTGGAAGCCAGATACGGCGGCCAGTCCGGCATGACCTGCACCTCACGGGCGCCGCATTCGTTTTTTCGTTTGCGAGGGATGGAGTGGTTTGCGGACACCGTGCGGACACAAGAGAAGAGCCTCGTGTCCGCCGCCTCCGTCATTTTCATAAATAGCTGTATTAATGTCGATTTCTGGTGCCGGTTGCAGGATTCGAACCCGCGACCTACTGATTACAAATCAGTTGCTCTACCAGCTGAGCTAAACCGGCCCGTGGCGTCATCGAGGCGCATCGCGCGACTTCTCTATGCGTCCAAGCCGGCGGAGAGGTCAATCCCACGCAGGGCGCTCACCCGAGCCGAGTCGTCACCACGCTCAACGCCGCAGCGCAGGCGTTCGACACATTGAGGCTCTTGATCGGCCCGGGAAGATCGAGCCGCGCGACGGCGTCGCAGCGTTCGCGCGTGAGGCGCCGCAATCCCTTGTCCTCGGCGCCGAGCGCGAGCACCAGCGGCTTGGACAGCGTAATGGTCGAGAGCGATTCGGCGCCGTCCGAATCCAGTCCGACGCGCGCATAGCCGCGCGCGGCGAGGTCGTCGAGCGCGCGCGCGAGATTGACGACGGAGACGATCGTCACGAACTCCAGCGCGCCCGAGGCCGCTTTGGCGAGGACGCCGGAAAACTCCGGACTATGCCGTTCCGTGACAATCACCGCGTCGACGTTAAAGGCGCAGGCCGTGCGCAGGATCGCGCCGACATTATGCGGATCGGTGATCTGGTCGAGCGCGAGGACGACGCCGCTGACGCTGACGATGTCGGAAATGTCCGCTTCCTGCAGCGGACGCGCTTCGAGCAGCAACCCCTGATGCACGGCCTCTGGACCGAGCCGCCGTTCGAGATCGCGCGAGTCGACGAGGCGTGGCTCGAGTCCCGCCGCCTGCGCAAGCTCGTTGATGCGCGGGAGCGCGGTTTCGGTCGCGTAAAGCGTCAGCAGCTTGCGCTTGCGCGCGATCAGCGCGGCGCGCACCGGATGCGCGCCATAAAGCGTGACGAGGTCGTGTGAGGCGGAGCGGAACGGGCTGCGCGTCTCGGACTGAGCGACCGTCGCGCGGCGGCCCCTCTCATGCGCGCTGCGGTCCTTGGGCGGCGGCCGGCGGGTCATCTCAGCACGGCCGTCTTGACCCACCATCCCGGGTGCTGGGCGCGAATGACGCTGGCGGCGCGCACCGCCTCGCGCCGCGTCGAAAACAGCGCGAAGCATGTCGCGCCCGAGCCGGACATCCGCGCAAGCCTGCAGCCGCGGGCGCCGCGTAACATGGCGAGCGCGTCGACGATCACGGGCGCCTGCAGACAGGCGGCGTCTTCGAGGTCGTTGCGCCCCCTCGCCAACGCCGCAAGGAGTTCGTCCGCGCTTGGCCGGGCGGCGATGTCGGAATGCGCGGCGCCTTCGCGCATCGCGCCCGGTCGCAGTCCGAGCGCGGCGAAGACGGGTCCCGTTGCGACCGGCGCCCCGGGGTTGAGCAGCACGGCCGGCAGGAGCGGAAGGCGAATCGGTTCGCCAAGAGTCTCTCCGGCGCCGCGCATCATGCGCGCGCGCGGGTCGAGGCAGACCGGCACGTCCGAGCCAACGGCGCGCGAGACCTCGATGATCCGCGGGTCGTCCGGCGCGAGATGATTCGCCTTGGCCAAAAGGCGCAGCGCCGCAGCAGCGTCCGACGAGCCGCCGCCAATGCCAGCCGCGACAGGCAGGCGCTTCTCGAGTCGAAACCGGCCGAGCCGCAGGCCCCTTATCTCTTCGGCGAGCCGTCGTGCGGCGCGCAGCACGAGATTGTCGTCGCCGGCGCCTGCGGCAGAGGAGGTGGGGCCCGAAATATCGAGCGACAGCGCGTCGCCCGGCGTGAAGGACAATGTGTCTCCCGCGCCGGAAAAGACCACGAGGCTTTCGAGCGCGTGGTAGCCGTCTTCCCGACGGCCGAGCACGTGAAGCGTAAGATTGATTTTCGCGGGGGCGCGCGTCGTCAGCATCTGACCCCGGTCTCCGCAAGTGGGGGCGAATTCGCGGAGCGCGTTGAATTGGAGCGGGCGAAGGGATTCGAACCCTCGACCCCAACCTTGGCAAGGTTGTGCTCTACCCCTGAGCTACACCCGCATCCGTCGCGCCGGTCATGCGTAACGCCGAACCGTCGCGGCGTCGTTATGCCGGAAACGAATTTGCTTTGCAACTGGCGCGACGCGCCTGCGTCGACGCTCCGGAAGGGACGGCTCCCGGAGCGTCGCGACGTCACTCGATCATGCGCGCCGTGTTGCCGGTGTTTCCGGTGATGTTCGCGCTGTCAGGCGAGATCCAATGCGGAACCCAGGTAAGAGCGACGATGACGAAAGCGGTGAAGCCGATCAGATACACGAGGATCTTGCCGACTTCGCCGTCGTGAACATTAACGGCCATTTGCCTCTCCCATTTGTGTTGTTCGGCTTTTGCCGGAAGGACAGGGACGGCGACGGATGATGCAGCGATGAAAACCGCCGCCGTCCACCAGGACAGCTACAGGGGGACTGCCATGGCTGGGCGTAGTCTGCGGAAACGGTCCATAGAAACAAGGACCACAGACAGTATTTCTGTTGGTCAAATACTTGGTATCATGAGATTTATACTTGGTGGACCCAGGCGTCGCCCGATGGGTCGGAAGGCCTGCCGTTCAGCTTGCCCACGTGTTATCGAATGATCCGCCATCGCCATTCGTCCAAACGGTAGGGTCGGCCATGTCCGAAGCTCTGAGCTATGAAGAGATCGTCGATCTGCTCGCGCTCGAGCCCAACGCGACATGCGGCTTCGTCCGCATCACCTATACGAGCAAGCTGTCCTTCGGCGCGGACGCTTTGCCGCCGCCCTTCGCGCGCAGCGGGCCGGCGGGTTCAGCGCTCTACTTTCTGGTGACGCCGCACGCGCCGGTTCGGCTGCACCGAATCCGCAACGATCAGCTCTATCACTATTATCTGGGCGATCCGCTGGAGCTGTTCATGCTGCATGGCGACGGCTCGACCGAGCGCGTGGTGGTTGGACCGGATCTGCGCGCCGGCCAGAGCGTTCAGCTGCTGATTCCCGGCGACACTTTTCACACGGCGCGGCTTTTGGGCGGCGGACGCTGGTTTTTCGGCGCCAGCACCGAATGGCCGGGCGTCACGCCGCAGGACGTCGAAATCGGCGATCTCGATCAACTGGCGTCGAAATATCCTGGCGTGGCGACGGAGATCCGCTCAATCGCGGCGTCGGTCAACAACGGTCCGATAACGGCCGTCCGGCCGCGGTAGGATCTACTTGCACTCCTGCACGGCGCGGGCCAGCGCGTCCGACAATCCCTTGAGCGAATAGCTGTCGGTGGTGCTTGTCCCTTTCGACGAAGCGGCCTTGACGATGAGCTTGGCGCCGCCGCGCATCGCGCCGACGAATTCGCGCTCCCGCGACTGATCCTTCACCCAGGCGTTCGTTCCCTTGGTGATCAGTTCGTAACTGTCGCCGTCGATGTCGGCGATCGCGGCGGAGCCGTCCTTGGTCGGATAGCCCAGATTGATCGCGACCTCGTTGTGGATATTTTCCGCCGGCCGTGTCGAGATAAAAATGTAGGCGGAGGCGTCCTTGAGCTTCGCTTTTGGCGTCCGCTCCTTGGGCTGTCCGAGCGCATAGCAGGTCCTGCTGCGCCCGTTCTGGGCGGCGTAGGCGCCCCATTCCCCATAGCTGCCGAGCTGCTCGGGCTTGTCCGAGCCTTTGTCGGCCGGCTTCTCGGCTTTTTCGTTTTTGGCCGGCTTCCGCTTTTTGGCGTTTGCATCCTCGGCCGGGGCGTCTTCGGCGCCCGGCTTGGGCTTCGCTTCGGCAGCGTTAAAAGCGAAGGCGATCGCCAATCCGATGGCGGCGACAGCGACGAGAAGACGGGAGCATGTGCGACACTTCCTAAGCATAGGCGCGGATTCTAACGATGGTGGGGGGCGTGAACAAGAGCCTAAAGCAAAGCTCGAAGGCGTTGGGCTCCGGCCCTGTTGAGCTTGAACTCTGCTATTGACAAGCGCGTACGCCACTGCTTTTTCATAGCCGAGCTATGGGGACGTCTGTGATCGTAGCGGAGTTTGCCGTTGGTTGGCGTGCGCCTCGCGCCATATTCCGGCGTCTGCGCCGGGCTGGCGCGCGGCTCACAGCCGTCGCCTTCGCGCAGCTCTTTCTTGTTGCCGGCCTTACGCCGATTTCAGCTCAGGAGAATTGCGCGCAGCTCTCCAACCCGGAGGAGCGTTATTACTGCGAGCGCCTGACGAGCGATCAATCCGCGCTGCTTCAGATTTTCGCCGGATATCCTAACTCGCCCGCGGGAAAAGACCTGCTCGACCGAAATCTCGCGGCCATTAACGCCATCTATGCCGGCGCAACGCAAAACCAGCGCGATCAGGCGAAGCTCAATCAAATTACGGGCCCCTTCATAACGGTGCAAGCCAATCTCTGGGGCATGATTTCGACGTCGAGCGCCTATCCGCTCAACGCATCCTCATTCACCAAATTTCCGAGCGTAGCGATCAACGCTCCTTTGGCGACGACGATCGCCAGCGAATTGACCGATGCTTCCCCGGCTCCGGTCTACACACAGATCGAGGGCGTGCTGGCTAAGCTGAGAGACCACATCGAACAAATCGGCACGCTCAAGGACAATTTCCACTCTTACAACGACTATTACGTACAGCAGCGCGATCTCGTCACGAACTGGGGCGGCTCGGTCTCCAATCCGTTCACCAACGACCTGCGCCCCTATCAGGTGTCGAGCGCCATCGCCGACAATCCGTTCACGAATCCGAACTGCGCGACCGCATCGCCGGACACGAACTGCTTGGGATGGGACATTAACCAAACCGTGCCGTCGTTCCCCAGCGGCCATTCGATCATGGGCAACACTTCGGCCCTTTACTACGCCATGCTGGCGCCTCAGGCGTATCAGAGCATGATGGTGTCAGCCCAGCAGTTCGGCCTCAGTCGGAACATTCTGGGCGTGCACTATCCGCTCGACATCATCGGCGGGCGGGTTCTCTCCTATTACGTCATAACGCAGCTCATGGCCGGCGAGCCGCTCTACGCCGACGCCTACAAATATTATACAGACGGCGGCGATTTCGCCGCGCAGTTCAAGGAACTTTATACGGACCTGCAAGAACACCTCCGCGACGCGGCGGGCGAATCCGCCATTGCCGTGCCCTATGCCGACTGTGCCGGCGCGGCCGTGGCGAATTGCATCGCCAATGGCGTTTTCCCGACCGCCAGCGCTCTCACTGCCGCCAATCAGGCCTATGCGTTGCAGTCGACTTATGGTCTGCCGTCGATCTTGCCGGCGACCAGCACGAATGTTGCGCCTGCGAATTCCAATCTCTTGATCGCTTCGCGCTTTCCCTATCTCAGCGCCTCTCAGCAGCTTGATATTCTGACGTCGACCCTGCTGCCGGCGGGCGTGCCGCTCGATGACGGCAGCGGCTGGGCGCGGCTGAATCTTTATGCGGCTGCGGGCGGCTATGGCGCCTTTAATTCTGGGACGGTGTCGGTGATCATGGACGCCTCGAAGCAGGGGTTCCACGCCTTCGATTTCTGGAGCAACAATATTAGCGGCAGCGGCGGGCTGGCGCTTTCCGGTTCCGGCACGCTGGTGCTCGGCGGCGATAACACTTACACCGGCGGCACCACGGTCGGTTGCGCTCCCGGCATTGGCTGCGCGACGCTGGGGTTGAGCGGAACGATGGTCGGCGATCTCACGACCATGCCGGGCGCGAGTTTCATCACCGGCGGCGGCTATCGGGTGGCCCATGGTTCGACGCTCGTCAACGGCGGCGTCTTTCAGTCGGTCAACGCTTCGCTCGTAAATCTGGGAACGCTCTCGAACACAGGCGACATGCTGAGCGACCTCGTCAATGGCGGCGCCGCGACCAACACTGGCGTGATCGCCGGCAATGTTTCTAATTTCGGGCTTTTCACCAATAACAATCAGGTGAATGGAGACTTCGTCAACGCGGGCGTGCTGGCGGGCGGCGGCGAGATAAACGGCGACGTCCTCAACGGCGGCGTGATCGCGCCAGGCAACTCAATCGGCACGCTTATAATCGCCGGCGATTACACGCAACAGGCGGGCAGCTCGTACCTGGTCGAGGTCCAAGGCGACGGAAGCGATCTCATCAATGTCGGCGGCGCGGCTACGATCCAGGGCGGCGCGGTCAATGTCTATGCCATGCCGGGCTCTATTCTCGGCATGCGTACGACGTACCGCATCCTGAACGCCGCCGGCGGCCTCACCGGGGCCTATGCCTCGGTCAACGAGAACTATCCCTTTCTGCAATCGAGCCTGAGCTATGATTCCAACAGCGTCTATCTGAACACGCAGGTTGGTGGGTTTGCAGCGGCGGCCCGCACGCAGACGCAGTTAGCCGTCGGCGCGGCGCTAGACGCCGGCGTCAACATGGCCATCGGCGATTTCGCCGCGGTGCTCGGCGCTCTGGCCGTCAACACCACTTCCAGCGCCCAGGGCCAAGCGGCGCTGAACGCGATGAGCGGCAATGAATACGCCGCATTTTCGAGCGCCATGGTGCAGGGCGCGCAGCTCTTTATGAATAATTTTGCGAACATGAATAATTTTGCCGATCAGGCCAGCCGCAGCTCGACGAACGGCGCCTGGTATGCGCTGGCCGAACCGTGCAAATATGCTTGCGATGCGACGTCCCGTCCCGTTTGGAGCGTTTGGGGCGGTCCTCTGGGAGGACTGGGCGCCGTCGGCGCAGCCGGAAGCACGGGCAGAGTCACATATAATTTTGGCGGCGTTGCCGTTGGGGTCGACCGGACGATCACGCCCAATGTGCGGGTCGGCGTCACAGCGGGTTATCTCGCGGGCAGTCAATGGATCGGCGGCTTCAACGCCAAGGGCGGATCAGACACTGTTCTGACGGGCCTCTATGGGGGTTACGCCGAAGGGCCGATCTACGCCGACGCGCTCGCCGGCTACGCCTACAGCGCCAACAAAATGTGGCGCAGCATCTTCCTTCCCGGACTGCCTCAGCGCGTCGCGAACGGCGTCGCCGGCGCCAATCAGTTTTACGGCCAGGCCGAGACGGGCTATCGGATCGACTTGGGCACGGCGGCGAACGCCTATGTGACGCCGTTCGCCCGCCTCCAGGCCTATACAGGCGTTCAGAACGCCTTCAGCGAGACGGGCGCGCAATCGATCAACCTCAGCGTGGCGCGGCAGACGACCAGCTCGGCGCGCTCGGTGATCGGCGCTCAGATCGGCGGTTTCATCGATCTCGGTTGGCGCGAGAAGCTCGCCTTGCAGTTCAGGCTGAACTGGAGCCACGAATATGCCGACGCAGCCCGTCCGGTAAGCGCATCATTCGTCGGCGCGCCGCCGATTTCGTTTACGACTTATGGCATTGCGCCGAGGCGCGACGGCGCGGTGGTCGGTTTTTCGGCGAACACTGCGGTCGCTGCCGCGACCTCCCTCTATTTCCGCTATGAAGGCAATTTCACCGACCGCGACAACGCGCACGCATTTACCGGCGGCGTACGAATGGCCTGGTGAGGAATTCGTCCCTCCGTTTTCGTTCTGGACGAAAGGGCCTTGTCCGCAAGCGGACAGTTCAGCCGCGGCGCGAGCGTTCCTCTTTTTTGGCGGCCATCAGATAATTAACGTCCGTATCGTGGCTTTTTCGCCAGCTTCTGGTCAGCGGCTGGAAGCTCATCCCGACACGATCGATTTCCCGCATGCCGCCGTGACGCACCCATGACGAGAGTTCGTCCGGGCGGATGAATTTGTCATGGTTATGGGTGCCTTTCGGCACCCAGCCGAGCACATATTCGGCGGCGACGATGGCCAGCAGATAGCTTTTCGTCGTCCGGTCGATCGTCGCCAGAAAGAGCAGCCCGCCGGGCTTCAGCAGCCGCCCCAGCATGGCGACGAACTCGCGGGGCCCTTCCACATGCTCGATGACTTCGAGCGCCGCCACCGCGTCGAACTGCTCGCCGGCCGCGGCGAGGTCTTCGGCGGTGATATTGCGATAATCGATGTCCAGCCCGGACGTTTCGGCATGTCGTTGCGCGATGGCGATGTTGTTGGGCGCGGGATCGACCCCGGTCACATGAGCGCCGAGCTGAGCCAGCGACTCGCTCAATATGCCGCCGCCGCAGCCGATATCGGCGATGCGTACGCCCTCCAGCGGTCGATCTCCCGGCGCGTTCAGCGCGCTGGCGTCATGTCGGATGAACCGGCGCACGTGATCGCGGATATAGGCGACCCGAATGGGATTGATCTCGTGGAGAATGCCCATTTTGCCATTCTTGTCCCACCAGAGCTCGGCCAGGCGGTTGAAACGCGCGACGTCTTCGGGGTCGACGCTGGCGGAATGGGGAGCGGACTGGTGGGGCAAGAGGAACCTCGCGAAGATGCGGAGAATCATGCGCAAGCTCCTCATCCTGAGGGGCGCGCAAAGCGCGCGCCTCGAAGGACAAGGAACTTGCGCATGAACCCTTGGCGGAGCGCTGCCGTTGACAGGTCCGCCGACGCGGACACATATAGCGCCGCTTCCTGCGGGACGCGAGCGCCTCGCCCATTTTCGGTCTTCATGTCACGCCTGGTTATGAAATTCGGCGGCACCTCGGTCGCCACCGTCGAACGCATCCACAATGTCGCGCGCCATGTGAAGCGCGAGGTGGATGCTGGGCGTGAGGTCGCTGTGGTGGTCTCGGCGATGGCCGGCAAGACCAATGAGCTTGTCGCCTGGTGCAAGGAGGCGGCGCCGCTTTGTGACCAGCGCGAATATGACGCGGTCGTCGCCTCGGGAGAACAGGTGACGGCCGGGCTTCTCGCCATGGCGTTGCAGAAGGCAGGGATGCCCGCGCGCTCCTGGCTCGGCTGGCAGGCGCCGATCTACACCAACTCCACGCATGGCGCGGCGCGGATCGAATCGATCGACGGCTCTGGCATCATTGAAGGCTTCAGCCGCGGTGAAGTCGCCGTCGTCGCCGGCTTTCAGGGCGTGCACCGTGAAACCGGGAGGATCACAACCCTCGGACGTGGCGGGTCGGACACGAGCGCCGTCGCCATCGCGGCGGCGATCAAGGCCAAGCGCTGCGATATCTATACGGACGTTGATGGCGTTTACACCACCGATCCGCGCGTCGTGCCGAAGGCGCGGCGCATGGACAAGATCGCTTTTGAAGAGATGCTGGAAATGGCGTCGCTTGGCGCGAAGGTCCTGCAGGTGCGCTCGGTCGAGGTCGCGATGGTGCATGGCGTGCAGACCTATGTGCGCTCGTCCTTCGACGACCCGGAAAACCCGGGGCAGGGGACGCTGATCTGCAACGAGGAGGACATTGTGGAAGCCCAGGTCGTCACAGGCATCGCCTTCTCGCGCGACGAAGCGCAGATCACGCTTCGGGGGGTCGCCGACAAGCCGGGCGTCGCGGCGGCGGTGTTCATGCCCTTGGCCGAGGCGGGAATAAACGTCGACATGATTGTGCAGGTCGTCTCCGAGGAGGGCATGACCGACATGACCTTCACCGTAGGAACCGCTGATTACGAGCGCGCCTTTGCAATCATCGAAAAGGTCAAGGACGCGATCGGCTTCGCGAGCATAACTGGCGAAAAGGACGTCGCCAAGATTTCCGCGATCGGAATCGGCATGCGCAGCCACGCCGGCGTGGCCGCACAGGCGTTTCGCGCTCTGTCACAGAAGGGCGTCAATATCCGCGCCATCACCACGTCGGAGATCAAATTTTCCGTGTTGATCGACGAGGCGTATACCGAACTCGCAGTTCGCACGCTGCACTCGCTCTACGGCCTCGACGCCGCTTAGTCGGCTGTATAGCGACGCTTGAAGGCCAGCGTCGCCGCGACATCTACAGCAACCACAATGGTTCGCGTGGAGGATGTCCAATGGAAGAGCTTACCAGTAGCGTCGTCTCCGAGACGAAACTCGATCCGACGGTCGCCAAAGCGGCCCTCGGCCTTGTACTCGGTTTCCTTCGCGACAAGGACACGACCGGCAATATGCAGGTCATGATCGCCAAGATGCCGCGCGCGCAGCAAGACATCGAGGCGGCGCAGTCGGTTCGCGACGGCGGCGTCACACAAGTCATCGAAGGCATGACGAGCTTTATCGGGCACGGCCGCGCCGATGTGAACATTCTTGCCGGACAGCTCGAAAAGCTCGGAATCAGCGAAGCTCAGACCGATGCTTTGGTGCGCGAAGTCGTGAAGCGCGCCGAAAATATCCTTGGCGCCGATGGCGCCGAGAAAATCAGGAACATTCTGCCCGCCCTGCGTGAGCGTACCGACTCGCCGACGGATCTGCGCAAACGGGCGTAACGGTCGGGCTGACGCGCGTCGCGCGCGTCAGCCATCCGGCGGGCGCATAAGCGTAATCGGAACGCTTGATTTTCCTTCCAGTCGCGGCGACAGTCCGGCGTCTTTCGGTTTGCGAAGGGGAGGCCTGCAATGGATGAACTGGTGGCGCGCGTCTCGGCGGCTCTTGGCGTTGACGCAGAGGTCGCCAGGACGGCGGTGGGTCTTGTTTTGGGATTTCTTCAAAAGGAATCGCGTGACGGCACCGTATCGGAGTTACTCGCTCAGCTTCCCGGCGCCCCTGAGGCGATCCAGTCCGCCGAATCCGCGGGCGGCGGCGGCGGGCTTGGGGGCTTGATGGGGGGCATGGGCGGGCTGATGGGCCTTGCCGCCAAGCTGAACGGCGCTGGCATCGATATGGGCCAGATTCCTACACTGGGTCATGAGATTTTCGGCTATGCCGAAGAGAAAGTCGGGCCGGAAAAGTTGCGGGAGATCGTCGATTCGATCCCAGGCATAGCGCAGTTCGTTTGATCCCTATCGTCTGAGGCTTGCGATCGTCACGCCGCTCGCGCGCAGCGCCCCGAGAAGGACGCCCGCGTATACGAGCGTGCCGACGACGGCGAGCGCGGTGAGCGCGACGAGATTGGCGAGAGCGCCGAAATGCGCGCCAAGAGCCAAGGCGGATGAACGCCCGAAAATGGCGATAGCGGCGAGAAAGGCGCAGGCGACAAACGTCGCGCCGAGCGTCTTCACGAAAATGGCGTCGAATCGCATTCCTTCCTGAGCGAGCGCGAGTCCGACGAGCGCGGCGAGGTTGATCCACAATCCGACGGACGTCGCCGTCGCAAGCCCGACCGCGCCGAGCGGTCCAAACAGCACGATCTTCAACGCGACATTCGCGGCGAGCGCCGCCAGCGCGATGAGCATCGGCGTTCTTGTGTCGCCGCGCGCCTGAAAACTCGCGCGCGCCGAGGCGATCAGCACGAGCGCCATCAGACCGGCGCCATAGGCGGCGAGCACGTCCCCGGCGGCGTAGGCGTCGGCCGCCGAGAATTTGCCGCGCTGGAAGAGCCCCGCGACGATCAACTCGGGGATCGTGTCGAAGGCGATAAAGAACGGCGCCGCCAGCGCGACGGTGAGCGCCATGGTTCGGCTCTGCGCGTGAAGCGCGCCCGCCTCATCGCCCGCCGCGAGCCGGCGGCTCATCTCCGGCAGCAGCACAGTGCCGGCGGCAATGCCGATCACGCCGACGGGAAGCTGGTACAACCGCTCCGCGTAAGAAATCGACGACACGCCGCCGTCGGGAAGCATTGATGAAAGAATTGTGTCGGCGAGCACGGCGATCTGCGGACTGGCCGCCCCGATGATCGCAGGCCCCAGGCGAATGAAGAAATCGCGCACGCGCGCCCAATGCGGCTTGCGCAAGCGTTGCAGGACGCCAATGCGCCGCGCCTGCCACATCAATAATCCGAGCTCCAGAACGCCCGAAACTGTGACGCCCCAACTCGCCGCATAGCCGGCGTTTGGAAAAAGGAAGGCGACGGCAAGCGCCGCCATCACGGAAAGATTCATCAGAACGGGGGCGAAGGCTGGAAGCGCGAAGCGGCCGCGCGCGTTCAGGACGCCCATGTGCAAGACGAAGAGCGTGATGAAAAGCAGATAGGGAAAGGTGATGCGCGTCAGATTGACGGCCAGCGCGAATTTTTCCGGCCGGTCGTCGAGGCCAGGCGCGATCAGAGAGACAAATTGGGGGGTCAACGCCCATACGATCGCGAGCAAGATGATCTGCGAGGCGAGGAGCAGGGTGTAGACTTCGCCGGCGAATTCCTCGGCCGCCGCGTCGCCCTTCTGCTCAATCGCCATGGAGTAAGATGGAACGAAAGCCGCATTGAACGCGCCTTCGCCGAAGATCGCGCGAAAGCTGTTGGGCAGGCGCTGGGCGATGAAGAAGGCGTCCGAGACGGCGCCCGCGCCCATGATCGCCGACTGCATGGCGAGCGACAGAAATCCCGTCACGCGCGAGAGCAGGGTGAAGCCGCCGACCGAGAGCAGATTGCGAATCATCGCAGTCGTCCTAGCAGGATTCCGTCAAGCCTGCGCTCGTTCAGTGCGGGCAGTGCAGGGAGTATCCGCCAGTGATCGTGGCAAGCTCGTCGCCTTCGCCCCGAGACCAGTGGATGTTGGCGCTGCGTCGGCATTTGTCGGAAATGTCGGCTCGGCGTTCGTATGTGGCGACGTCATTGTCGGCGTCGACCGTGAATCCGTCGTCGCGCAGTTCGACGATGAGATCTTCGACTTCCGTCGAACCCAGGTGAAAGCGTTTGGCGAGCCGCGCCTGGAAGAGCCGCTGGTCGGCCTCGGTTTTCGATTCGGGCAGGCCCTCGAGCAGGGTCGGCAGCGCGGGGGGCGCCACGAAGCGCCACATGCGGACGCCGAATGCGCCGAATAGCGCAATCAAGGCCGCGGCGATGATGATGTTCCTGCCGCGCAGTAGCGAACGGCCCGCATCGGTGCTCATGGATTAACGCCTCGTCCCCTGTGTGCAGTTGCAGCGCGTGACGCATCTGCGAAAGCCCGCCCGCTTTCAGTTTGTCGACGCCCTAGTCGCCCGCTTTGCCGTTGGTTGCTTCGTTCTCGCCCAGCCTCTCGGCGACGAGATAGAGCGGCCTTCCCTTTACCTCATTGAAGATGCGCGCGACATATTCGCCGAGCACGCCGAGCGAAATCAGCTGAACGCCGGAGAAGAAGGCGATCGAGACCACGAGAGTGGGAAAGCCCGGCGCATCCACGCCAAAAACCATGGTGCGGGCCCAGTAGTAGCCGGCCATGGCGATCGCGAAGGCGGAGATCGCTAAACCGACATAGGTCCACACCTTGAGCGGAATCGACGAGAACGACATCAGCCCGTCGAGCGCAAATCGCGCAAGCTGAACGAAATTGAATTTTGACGTTCCGCCGGTGCGGCCTTCCACGTCGAAGGGCACGCCGATCGATTTGAAGCCGATCCAGGCGAAGAGGCCCTTATTGAAGCGCGCGCGCTCGCGCATCGTCAGCAGCGCGTCGACCGCCTGCCGGTCGAGAAGGCGGAAGTCGCCGGCGCCCGGCGGCAGGCGCACGTCGCCAAAATTCTCCAGCAAACGGTAAAAAACATGCGTCAACGCCGCGCGCAGCTTGGGATCAGTCGCTCGGTCGATGCGCTCGCCGTAGACGTTCTTGTAGCCTTCTCGCCACTTCTCGATGAATTGCGGGATGACCTCCGGCGGGTGCTGGAGGTCGGCGTCCATGATGACGACCGCGCGGCCGAGCGTGTCGTCGAGCCCGGCGACGATCGCCACCTCCTTGCCGAAGTTGCGGGAAAGCGACAGGGCGCGAAAGCGTGGCTCCTCGGCGCAGAGGTCGCGTAATATCTCCAGACTCTCGTCGCTGGAGCCGTCGTCGACGAAGATCGCTTCATAGGAGACGTCGCATGCGTCAATGGCCGAGGCGAGTCTGGACGCTAGAGAGCGAAGATTTTGCGCTTCGTTGAAGACGGGGATCACGAACGATAGATCGGGCCTGTTCATGGCGGCGTTTAAACCAATATTTATAGGCGGAGCATAGGATTAACAGGCGCAGCATAGGCGAAGTCGCCTGGGCGGCGCAGAGGAGCGGGCGATGGTTGATAACCAGATTGTTGCGGTATGCGCGGACGATTACAGCCTGTCTTATGGGGTTAGCGCCGGCATTTTGGAAGCGCTCGACGCGGGGAGGCTCACTGCGGTTTCGGCTTTGGTGAATGGTCCCCGCTGGCCCGCCATGGGGCTAGAGCTGTCTCGCCGCGCGCAAAACGCGGACGTCGGCCTGCATTTCAATCTCACCCTGGGCCGGCCTCTCACGCCGATGCCAAAGTTCGCGCCCAATGGAGAGTTCCCCCCGCTTGCCAAAGTTGTCCAGATGGCTTTCGGCCGGCGGTTGCCAATGGACGAGATCCGCGCCGAGATCGATCGGCAGTTCGACCGGTTCGAAGCGGTGATGGACCGTCCGCCGGACCATGTCGATGGCCACCAGCATATTCACGTCCTTCCTGGGATCAGGACGGCGCTGCTTGACGCGATGGAGGCGCGAAAGCTCGGCGGCCGGACCTGGGTTCGCGACGCCGGGGATGGCTTACATCGCATTCTTGCGCGCGGCGCCAACGCCCGCAAGGCGCTCTCGGCGCTCTCGCTTGCCAGCGGCTTTCGCCAGGAGGTGCGCCAGCGCGGCTTCGGCGTCAACGACGGCTTCGCCGGATTCTCGGATTTTCACCCGAGCTTTGACTATGCGAGAATCTTTCAAAGCTATCTTCGAGCGCCAGGCCGAAGACATCTCATCATGTGCCATCCAGGCCATGTCGACGAAGAGCTGTGCAAGCTCGATCCGGTGACGATCACGCGTGAGCAGGAACTCGCTTTCCTGCTGTCGACGCGACTGCCGGAGATGCTGGAGAAGCGCGGCCTGCGTTTGGGTCGTCTGTCGCAGGCGGACCGGAACCTAAGCGCCGAAGCGGCGCCTCAGTAGATCCCTTCGAAGGAGATCGGCGCCCGTTTCTTGCCGTCCTCCAAATAGATGTCTTTCAAAAACGACGCGCGTCGGCGGTTGAAGGCCTGCAGCCACCAGCCGTCGCCCAGCGGATCGAAGACCGGAGCGTCGGTTCGGCGGAAGATCGCGGTCGAGCCGATAAACTCCAACTTTTCGAACATGTGATCTTCGCTCAGGAAGTCCGCGAGCCGGCTGATGGTGGGAATATGAATGTCGTCGATGACGAGCAGCCCGTCCGTCTTCAGGTGCGGATAGAAGTAATAATATTCGAGCTCGGGGAACGGAAAGCCGTGCGGACCGTCGATCAGGACGAGGTCGTAGCGATAATGGTCTTCGTGTCGCGGCAGCGTGAGCTGAGTTGGCCCAAAGACAAGGTCGAGGCGGTCCGGACGCGTCGCGGGACAGTTCAAGAAATAGTCGACGCTGGACGCTTTCTGCCCGCGATCGTCAAAGCAGAAAACCTTGTGCCGTTCGGCGATGCGCGAAAGAAAGATCGTGGATTTTCCGCAGCCCGTTTCGGCCGAAAAGATCTCGGATCCGGTCAGCAACCGCTCGATGCGCAGTAAGGTGCGCAGGGGCATCGAGCCCGCGCTGTGGGCGAAGCCGAAGGCGCGCTCATAGTCGCCGATTTCGGCGGCAATATTTTTGTCGCGCGTCGCCTGGGCCCGCAGGGGCGACGGCATGGACGAGAGCGGAGAGCTCCAAAGCCTTCGCCGCACTCGATTGATCAGCTTGCGGGCGAAGAATGAGGGCATGGCTCAGGAAGTTTCTCGAGAGTCCGCGGAACGGTTGACGGCTTATAGCAGCGCGCGCCTCGACAAGGAAGCGGTCGGCCGCAGCCAGGTGCTTTAGTCCCGGCGCCGAATACTTCAAACGAATTCAATATCTAAGCCGAAATCGAAGACCGGCGCGGAGTGCGTCAGCGCGCCAACTGAAATAAAGTCGACGCCGGTTTTCGCGATTTCCGTCACGCTGGCGAGCGTGACGCCGCCCGAGGCTTCACAGATCATCCGGCCGCCGACGAGCGCCACGGCGCTGCGCAGATCGTCGAGCGTCATATTGTCGAGCAGCACGGCGTCCGCCCCCTCGTCGAGGACCTCGCGCAGCTGGTCGAGCGTATCGACTTCGACCTCGATTTTGACGAGATGGCCAATATTCCGCTTGGCGGCTCTGAGCGCCGGGACGACGCCGCCCGCGACGGCGACGTGGTTATCCTTGATGAGCACGGCGTCGTCGAGGCCGAAGCGGTGATTGACGCCGCCGCCGCATCGCACGGCGTATTTCTCCAAGGCGCGCAACAAGGGCGTCGTTTTGCGCGTGTCGCAGATTCGCGCGGATGTGCCGGCGACGGCGCTGACGTAGCGCGCCGTGAGCGTGGCGACGCCGGACAGCCGGCCAAGAAAATTGAGCGCAACCCGCTCGGCGGAGAGAATGGGCCGGGCCGCGCCGGAAATGATAGCTGCGAGCGTTCCGGGCTCGATGCGGGCGCCATCGGCCGCCTGCGCTTCGAAGATGATCTCTCGGTCCATCAGCGCGAAGGCGGCGCGCGCCGCCTGAAGTCCTGCGACCACCCCCGAATCGCGCGCGACAATCCCCGCCCGGGCCTGCGCGCGCCGGGGGATGGTCGCCTGCGTCGTGACGTCGCCGGCGCGGCCCAAATCTTCGGCGAGCGCGGCGCGAACCGACTCCTCGATCAGCATCGGGGGCAAATCGGGGATCATGACTCAGCCTCGTCGGCGATGCGCAGGACGGCGTCGAGCGTCGTGAGCGAGCGGCGCGCGAGCGCGGGGTCCGGCAGCGGAAAGTCGGAGCGGAAATGCGCGCCGCGGCTCTCGCGTCGTTGGAGCGCGGCCGCCGCGATGAACAGACCCGTCGTCAACATATTGCGCGCCTCAATGTCGCTCGTTCGCGAGATCATGCGCCGGATCGACCTTACCGCGACCGCGAGCCCGGCGCCGTTGCGGATGACGCCCACATTCGCCGACATCAGATCGCGCAGTTCTTCGATGACCGCGAAATCACGATCGCGCGGCACGGGCTCGATGCGCTCCGCCTTCGGGCGCCATTCGACCGGCAAGAGCGGCGTCGCGAGCACGTCCGCAGCGACGCGGGCGCCAAAAACGATCGCCTCGAGAAGAGAATTGGAGGCGAGCCGGTTCGCGCCGTGAACGCCGGTCGAAGCGACTTCGCCGACCGCCCAGAGGCCATCGAGCTTCGTGCGCCCGCGGTCGTCGGTCCAGACTCCCCCCATATGGTAATGCGCCGCTGGCGCAATCGGGATAAGTTCGCGCGAAGGATCAATCCCGGCGCTCATGCAACTTGCGTAAACGGTCGGAAAGCGCGTCGGGAATTCGGCGCCGATGGCCGAACGGGCGTCGAGAAACGCGCCCTTTCCTGCCTTGACGCTGGCGAAAACGCCGCGGGCGACAATGTCGCGCGGCGCAAGCTCCCCATTGGGATCGATGTCGAGCATGAAGCGTCGGCCATCCCGATCCACGATCGTCGCGCCCTCGCCGCGCAGAGCCTCGGTCGCCAGCGGCGCCGGATCGGCGTCAATGTCGATCGCCGTCGGGTGAAATTGAACAAACTCCGCGTCAGCGATCAGCGCGCCCGCCCGCGCCGCCATGGCGACGCCGATGCCGCGCGCCTCCAACGGATTGGTCGTGACCCGGTACAGATGGCCAACTCCGCCCGTCGCGAGAATGAGCGCCGCACAGGGCGTCTCGTGGATCATGCCGGCGTGGTCGCGGGCGCGCACGCCAACCGCGCGACCCCCGCGCACCACGATCTCCTGCGCGGAATAGCCTTCGACGATGTGGATCGATGGGGTTCTGGCGACTTCCTTGGCCAGAATGTCCATGATCGCCCGCCCGGCGACATCGCCCTGGACGCGCACGATGCGCCGACGCGAATGCGCCGCCTCCTGGGATGGGAGAAAGCCGCCGAGCGCCGACCGATCGAAGGGCGTTCCCATCGCCGCGAGGTCTTCGACGCGCGCGCGCGCTTCTTGCGCCATGCCGAGCGCGATGTCGCGTTCGACGAGGCCGCCGCCCGCCGCCACCGTGTCGTCGGCGTGGCTTTCCGGCGTGTCGCCTTCTTCGACGGCCGCGGCGATGCCGCCTTGCGCCCAAAAGGACGAGCCGCTGTATCCGACGGGCGTCGGCGCGAAGATCGCCACGGGCGTTGGCGCCAGTTTCAGCGCGCAGAACACGCCTGCGAGCCCGCCGCCGACGATGAGGATGGGAGGCAAATTCTCGCGCATCGACGCCTAGTCGACCGCGACTGCGGCGAGCCGCGCGAGCGCGGCGGCCTCACGGGCGATCGCCGCTTCGACCAGGCTGCACGCGCGCGGCGGCAAGGGCAGGGCGAGCGCCGCCGCATGACCCTTGGGCGACATTTTGCACAATGTCTTGCCGAGAATGTCGACGAGCTTGTCGTCGGCATACTCCCGGTGCTTTTCGAGAAATTCGTCGAAGTAATGCTCGAGAAAAACAATCGCAGCGATGTTTTCGAGCGCCTGCGACTCAGGGTCTTTCTTGAGCTGTTCCTTACGAATCAACGCGCCGACATGCGCGACGGCCGCTTCGTCGTAGCCATGCGCCCGCATGATCTCCGCAACCAGATTGGCGTGGTGAATGCGGCAGGCGCGCCGCCAATCGTTATAGCCGCGACGGCCTTCCTCATAAGTCGCGCGCGCGATCTCCCAGCGCCGCAGATGTTGCGCGCGCGTCGCAATCTTGAGCAGATCGGAGGCGTCGGGGTAGAGCGCGGCAAGCCGCGCGCTCATGCGCTCGGCGTAAACCAGCTCAAAGGCTCGGCCCTCGACGCGGCGCGGATCGTCGGCATTGGCGGCGTCGATGGCCGCAATCGTCGCATCGAGCGCCAGCATTGTCCGCCCTGTTCAAGTCAGGCCAAGCGGCCCGCAGTCTAGCCTAGATCAATCATGCGTTGCACGCTGCGGCGCGCGCGCTCGGCCACTGCGGGGTCAACGGTCACTTCTTCGCGGACGTAAAGCAGGCTGTCGAGGATTTTCGGCAGCGTGATGCGCTTCATATGCGGGCAGAAGTTGCACGGCCGCACGAATTCGACGTCCGGCGTTTCGGCGGCGACATTGTCGGCCATCGAGCATTCGGTGACGAGCAGCACGCGGGCCGGCTTCCTGCTGCGCACAAAATCGATCATCGCCGCCGTCGAGCCGGCGAAGTCTGAGACCTCGATCACCTCGCGCGGACATTCCGGATGCGCGAGCACCTGCACGCCGGGATGATCGGCGCGATAGTTCTCGATCTCTTCGGCGGTGAAGCGCTCATGCACCTCGCAAGCGCCGCTCCATGCGATGATTTCCACTTTCGTCTGCGCGGCGACGTTCTGCGCCAGATAGCGGTCGGGAACCATGATCACGCGCTCGGCGCCGAGGCTCTCGACGACCTTGACCGCGTTCGACGAGGTGCAGCAGATGTCGACCTCTGCCTTCACGTCGGCTGAGGTGTTGACATAGGCGACGATGGGAACGCCAGGATATTGCTTGCGGAGGGCCCGCACGTCGGCGCCGGTAATCGACTCGGCGAGTGAGCAGCCCGCTTTCATGTCCGGGGTGAGCACGACCTTGTTCGGATTGAGCAGCTTCGACGTTTCGGCCATGAAATGCACGCCGCCCTGAACGATGATGTCGGCGTCGGATTTCGCGGCAAGCTTGGCGAGCTGCAGGCTGTCGCCGATGTGATCGGCGACGCAGTGGTAGATCTCCGGCGTCATGTAGTTATGCGCAAGGATGGTGGCGTTGCGCACATGTTTGAGATCGTTGATCGCCTTCACGTAAGGGGCGTGGAACGGCCACTCGACGGGCGGAATGACTCGCGCCACGCGTTCGTAAAGATGCGCGGTCGCGGCCTGGACCTCCGGCGTCCATTCCAGAGCGGGGCGGGGCAGGGCCGGAAAGCGGCCGCGTGGGCCAACGCCAAGGGCGTTCGCCGGAGGCTCGCGCCTCGCGCTCGGCGCGCTTCGGACGTCGCTGGTCAGGAGTGTCATCGTTTGGCGCCTTTCGCTTATACTCAGAATGAGTATAAGTAGCCCCCATAAAATCTCCGAGGCGGATACCGCTCGGAGCGCTCAAGCTTCCAAGATTAAGCCGCGGATGAGGATCTCGCAACTTCGTCGCGCAAGACATGTGCTCGGCCCGAGTATATGTCAAGGGAAGGACGGGCGAGGGACGGCTCTGCGCTCGGCGGATGGCGCTTTCGGCGCTGGCCAAAACTGCTATAGACGGCGCATGCAATCAGGGGCGACGCCAGCTTCTTTCCCGCACCGCCACCTTCTCGGCATTGAGGGATTGACCCGTCCTGACATCGTCACCCTCCTCGACATGGCCGAGGAGGCGATCGAAGTGTCGCGGCGGGTCGACAAGAAGCGTTCGAGTTTGCGCGGGCGGACGCAAATCAATCTGTTTTACGAATCGTCAACGCGCACGCAGGCGTCCTTCGAGATCGCCGGCAAGCGTCTGGGCGCGGACGTGATGAACATGTCGGTCGCGCGCTCCTCGGAGTCGAAAGGCGAGACGCTGATCGACACGGCGATGACGCTGAATGCGATGCGGCCGGATATCATCGTGGTTCGCCATGCGCATGCCGGCGCGGCGCATCTTCTGGCGCGCAAGGTCGACTGTTCCGTCGTCAACGCCGGCGACGGCGCGCATGAACATCCCACTCAGGCGCTGCTCGACGCGCTGACGATCAGGCGAAATAAGGGCCGTATCGAAGGGCTGACGATCGCGATTTGCGGCGACATTCTCCATTCGCGCGTCGCCCGCTCAAACATCCTGCTGCTTGGCGCGCTTGGCGCCCGGGTGCGTGTCGTCGGGCCTTCGACGCTTGCGCCGGACAGTCTTTCGCGGCTGGGCGTCGAGGTGTTTCACGACATGAGGCGCGGACTTGACGGCGCGGACATCGTTATGATGCTGCGCCTTCAGCGCGAGCGCATGAGTGGCGCGATGACGCCGAGCGCCCGCGAATATTTCCATTTCTTCGGGCTGGATGAAGAGAAGCTGGCCTATGCGGCGCCCGATGCGCTGGTCATGCATCCCGGGCCGATGAATCGCGGCGTGGAAATCGACACCGCCGTCGCCGACAGCGCGCGCTCGCTTATTCGCGAACAGGTCGAGATGGGCGTTGCGGTGCGCATGGCGGTGCTCGAAGCGCTCGCGCAGCACCTGCCAAATGTGTAAGCTTCTCCAAAATCAATGATCGTAGGGGAGTAGAAATGATCAAGCTCATCCGCTTTGTTGGGCTCATCATGCAGTCAATCTTGATCGAGTTTTTACACGTCTTCGGCCTCGTGGCGTTTCTTCTCGCCGCAGCGCTCGGGTATTTTCGGCTGCCGTCCTGGCTCGTGCCAATCGTCGGCATTATCTGTGGAATCATCGCCGACAAATTTATTGACCAGACCGAAGTCATCGCCCTTCTCGAACGGGCGGCGTCCGCCAATCAGCGCGGCGGCTTCCTGGTGATCGTCTACATCGTTATTGTCGCCGTCGGCTATGTCACAGGCGCTTATGCGCGCGCGACGGTGCATCGCCGCAAGATCGCGCAGGCGACGCCGACCCCCGTGGCGAAGCAGCCGCAGGCGGCCAAGCAGCCGCAAAAGCGCAACAAAAGCGGATCGTCGAAGGCCTGAGGAATGCGCGCCGATTTTCGGCGCGTTTCCGTCACAGCCCTTCGAACAGCGCCGTGGAAAGATAGCGTTCGGCGAAAGAGGGAGGCTTGCGGCGTCGACGCTTCGCTTTGTAAGCTATTGTCGACGCCGACCCTGACGCGCTCAATCGTCGTTTGGCCTGCGCGTCGGACGTTTTGGGCGGCGCCATGACGTATTTTTTAAGAGCTTGCGCATTTCTCCTCGTGTTGCTGGCCGCGCCCTCGGCGCGCGCCTGCTCCTGCCCGTCGCCGGTCGTGAAGGACTGGGCGGGGAATCTGCGCCATGCGGATGTCGTCGCTGATTACGTCGTCGAGAAGCTGCGGCCGGGGTCCGACCTTTCCTACAAAATCGCGACCGTCAAAGTCACCCGGGGCTGGAAAGGCGCGAAGACCGGCGCGCGCCTCGATGTCGAATTCGGCGGCGAAGACAGCTGCCCGACACCCATTCCCCAGATCGGCGAGACGGCCCAAAAGGCGCCCTTAATTCTGCTGAAACGGGCTCGCGTGGCTCGCTATTTGTCGCCCATCTGTCTTGGCGGCATGTCGGCGTCGGTTGTCGAGAATTTCGCCGCCGAACGCGAAGCTCTGGAGGCGAAAGCGCGCGCCGCGCCGGATGACGCCGACGCGCAGCTCGCGCTCCTCGCGCATTTTCTCTATTGGCAGGAGCCTGCGCTCGCCCTTCCGCTCGCGAAGGAGGTCGCGCGTCGATGGCCCGATCGTCCGCTGGCTCAGCTGCATCTCGCCGAAGCGCTCACGGCGACTGGAAAGCCCGACTAAGCGTACGCCGCGAAACGCAAACTGTGGGGGTCGCGCGGGCTGCGGGCGCGTGTGGAATTGCTCGCAATAAAGCTGGAGCAGGCGTACAAAAGGACGTCTGAAGCCGCCAGAACCAGCATTTTCCCGCTCAACGGTCGGAACGATTTCAGCCGCTCCGATCTAGCGAACA
Organism: Methylocystis silviterrae; assembly: GCF_013350005.1. Lineage (GTDB taxonomy): Bacteria > Pseudomonadota > Alphaproteobacteria > Rhizobiales > Beijerinckiaceae > Methylocystis > Methylocystis silviterrae. The sequence goes on along the minus strand of NZ_JABVWW010000020.1, from coordinate 30,911 downwards.
GTATTTTGAGCCATGCGCTTTTTAGTCCTAATTTCGATGCGCGCGGATCAGATTTCACCGGCGCACGATTTACCGATGTCGGCTTCAAGGGGGGCGATTTCGTCGGAGCCCGATTGAACAAGGCGTTCTTCGAGTTCGTCGAATTCAACGCCGCCGATCTGTCGGGCGTCGAAGCCCTGGAGTTCACTTGCGTTTTATGCGCCTTCGCCGGAGCCGATCTTCGCGGCTTCGTCGCGCCGCAGGCGTCCCTCTTCCGCGCCGAGCTCGCGCGCGCCGACCTCTCCCGCGCCAGCTTGGAAGACGCGGATTTGCGTTATGCCGACCTGCGCGCCGCGCGGCTGGTCGGGACGAAGCTCGATGGAGCCAATCTTTCCGAAGCTAATTTGCGGGAGGCGACGTTAGACGGAACGTCGCTTCGCGGCGCCAATCTCCGCAACGCCAATTTGAGCGGCGTCGACATGCGCGGCGCCGATCTGTCGCGTGCGGACCTGTCCGGCGCGAATTTAAAAAGCGCGTCGGTGGATTGCGCGACGAAGTTTCCCGAGGGGTTCGACGGCTCGAGGTTTGCGCTCATTCGCACGCAAGCATGCCGATAAGAAAAGCCGCTCATCGCCAGAGTGCGAGTAGCGGTCGGAATCCTCGACTTCGCTTTTGCGCGAAAGCTCGTCTCGCTCGGCGCCTCCAACAAACTCGAGGACGACTGCGCCAATGCGATCGCGCTTTATCTCTCCGACTCATGCAAGGCCGGCATGGCGAAGGCGGGCTTCGCCTATGAATGCCCGCCCGCGCCGTGACTGTCACAGCCCTTCGAACAGCGCCGTCGAGAGATAGCGCTCGGCGAAGGACGGGATGATCAGAACGATATTCTTGCCGGCGGCCTCGGGGCGCCCGGCGATCTCCAAGGCGGCGGCGACGGCGGCGCCCGACGAGATGCCCACCGGAATCCCCTCTGTCCGAGCGAGCAACCGCGCCGTCTCGAACGCCGTCTGGTTGCCGATGGTGATGATCTCGTCGATGACGCTGCGATCGAGAATGGGCGGCACGAAGCCCGCGCCGATGCCCTGAATCTTGTGCGGACCGGGCGGTCGTCCCGAAAGCACGGCTGAATCTTCGGGCTCCACGGCCACGACGCGCACGCCGGGCCGGCGCGCCTTCAGCGCCTGGCCGACGCCGGTGATCGTGCCGCCAGTGCCGACGCCCGACACGAAATAGTCGACCTCGCCATTCGTGTCGTTCCAGATTTCCTCGGCCGTCGTTGCGCGGTGAATCTCGGGGTTGGCTGGATTCTCGAACTGCTGGGGAATGACGGCGCCGGGATTCTCGGCGGCAAGTTCCGTGGCCTTGGCGAGCGCGCCCTTCATGCCCTGCGACGCGGGGGTGAGCACCAGCTCCGCGCCGAGCAGGGCCAGCATCTTGCGCCGCTCGATCGACATGGATTCCGGCATGACAAGAATAAGTCGATAGCCGCGCGCGGCGGCGACGAAGGCGAGAGCGATGCCCGTGTTTCCGGACGTGGGTTCGATGAGCACCGATTTGCCCGGCGTGATCCTGCCGCTCTTTTCGAGCGCCTCGATCATGCTCACGCCGATTCGGTCCTTGACGCTCGCGATCGGGTTGAAGAATTCAAGTTTGGCGAGGAGATTCGCCTTTACGCCGCGCTCTCGCGCGAACCGATCGAGCCGGACGAGCGGCGTATCGCCGATCGTCTGTGTGATGGAATCATAGATTCGGCCTCGGCCAGGTTTGGCCGGCGGCGTGAAGCTCGGTGCTGCCTGCGACATGTTTCGCCCCCAGGGATAGAAGAATGAGGTCTAGATTGAGAGTTTGATTCCGACCAGAGCCATGACGCTCGCAAGAGCCGGCCGCAGGTAGTGGTCGGGAACCCGAGTAGCGAAATGGGCGCCAATGGCGATGCCTGGAAGAGACCCGATGAGGAGCGAAACAAGCAGCAACCAGTCGACGCCGCCCATCAGCCAGTGCCCGAAGCCGGCAATCAGCGTCAGCGGCACGGCGTGGGCGATATCGGAGCCGATAAGACGCGCCGTCGGCGTGTGCGAATACAGCGCCAGCAGCACGGTCATGCCGATCGCCCCCGCGCCGACCGAAGAGATCGAGACCAGTACGCCGAGAAGAACGCCGAGAATCGCCGTCAGCCACAGCAAGCGCCGATCGCTCATGTCGTTCGTGTGTCTCGCGATGTGATCGAGGATCCACCGCCGAAAGAGAATTGAGAAGGCGGTCAGCAGCAGCGCGAATCCAAGCGCCGAGGTGATGAGCCCATTGGCCGCATGGCCGCCGGACTTGCCGAGCCACGAGAGGACGAGAAGACTCGCGATGCTCGCAGGCACGCTGCCGTAGGCCAGCCGGCGGGTGATGCGCCAGTCGACGGTGCCGTGCAGGGCGTGAACGAGCGTGCCATTCGTCTTGGTTACGGCGGCGTAAAGCAGGTCGGTGCCAACGGCGGTTGTCGGGGGCACGCCAAAAACCAGCATCAGGATCGGCGTCATCAGCGAGCCGCCGCCGACGCCCGTGAATCCGACAAGCGCGCCTACGAAGAAGCCAGAAGCGGAGTAGAGAAGATTGATCGCGCTTAGCGCGTCCAACAAGGCGGGCATTTCTTTCTTTCGTCGGCGATGCTAATTTTACTCTATAAATCTTGTCAACTTTGTCAATTCTGCCACGCGCCAGATTTTGGGAAAAGGTGAACATGCCGGTCGACTGCGGTAGTATGCCGGCGCAACAGGGCGTCCGGTTCGGACCTGGGCCCAAAGGTCATAACGGGAATGCTGACGAAAAAAGCTAAGTATGGCCTCAAGGCCATGGTTCATCTGGCGGGGGTGCGGCCGGGAGAAACCGCATTGGTCGCGGATATCGCCGCCTCGAATCAGATTCCAAAGAAGTTTCTCGACGCAATTTTGGGCGAGCTGCGCAACGCGGGCTTCGTTCATTCGAAAAAAGGCAAGGGCGGCGGCTATATGTTGGCGCGGCCGCCTTCAGACATAGGCGTCGGCAATATTGTGCGCGCGCTCGATGGACCGCTGGCGCCCATCCAATGCGCAAGCAAAACGGTTTACCGTCGTTGCGACGACTGCACGGACGAGACGCGATGCGCGGTTCGCCTCGTCATGCTACGGGCGCGAGAGGCGATCGCCGAAGTGCTCGACAAGACGTCGCTTGAGCAGATGCGCGGATTGGGCGAGAGCGGCGACGGCGTCCGTCTGCTCGTCGGTGGGGAAGCTGCGCGCCAAGCCATGGACATGGCGTGAGCCGGCGCCTATAAAACGCCGGCGCGGTTCCGCGCCGCAGCATCTCCTCCAAGGGGCCGGCTAAGGCCGGAAAGCGAATGTTGGACAGGGTGGCGCAAGTGACGAAGACGGGCGAGGCGACAGCGACTTTGCGCCACACCATGGTCGAGCGCCAGCTTCGTCCGTTCGATGTGACCGATGTGCCGCTGCTTGAGCGCTTCCTCGAGACGCCACGCGAGATTTTCCTGCCGGATTCACTCGCCTCGCTCGCCTATTCGGATATGGCGATCTCCGTGAAGGGCGCCAGCGGACGCAAACGCAACCTGCTGCCGCCGCTCGTGCTGGCGCGGATGCTTCAAAGCGCCGACGTCAGAGCGACGGATAGAGTGCTCGATATTGGCGGCGTGGGGTATTCGTCCGCACTCCTCTCTGGCCTCGCCGACAAGGTTGTCGCTCTGGAATGCGATTCCGGTCTTGCCGCCTGCGCCAAGGCCGGCCTCGCAGCATTGGGCTGCGACAAAGTGCAATTCGAGCTGGGGCCTTTGGAAAAGGGCTTCGCAGGCGGCGCCCCGTACGATGTCATCATCGTTCAAGGCCGCGTTCAGGCAGGACTCGAGGCGTTGTTCGAACAGCTGACGCCCGATGGTCGGCTGCTGGCGATCGTCACGCCGGAGTCGCGCGCCGGCCAGCAGGTCGTGCGCTTCGAGCGCCAGGACGGCCGCTCGGCGGGCGAACTGCCGTTGTTCTCGGCGACGGCGCCGGTGCTCGATGGCTTCGAACAGGCGCCCGCCTTCAACCTCTAGCGCCGCCATTTCGCCTCAATCGCGTTCCTAGCGTTGCGTTCGGGTGTCATCGTCGAGACTGATCGCTGCCGGAGAGTGGCGCGCACGTCGTCGCGCGAAGATAGGTTGAGAACAATGAGAATTGACGGGTTTGGCCTCGGGTGGCGGCGGTCGGCCAACGTCCTGTCCTGCGCGTCCGCCGCATTGGCGATAACAGCGGTCGCTCTTTCGCCGGGTCGGGCCTCTGCGGAGAGCCTTCTGTCGGCTCTGGCGCGGGCCTATTACGGCAACCCGGATCTCAACCAGAGCCGCGCCAATGTGCGGGTGCGCGACGAAGACGCGCCGAAAGCCAAGGCGGGGCTTCGGCCGAAGGCCAGCATCACGGCTCAGTACGGCGCGCAATATGCGGCGATCAAGATTCCCTTTGGCGGCAGCAGCAGCCAACAGTCCGGCGCCGCGTCCGGCTCGAGCGGCGATTTTCAGGACACCTACGTGGGCTACCCACGCGGCGCGACTCTGAACATGTCGCAGACGATATTCGACGGCTTCCGCACGGAAAATTCCGTGCGTCAGGCGGAGTCGGGGGTCTTCGCGGCGCGCTCGACGATGCGCCTGACCGAGCAGGCGACCCTTCAGAACGGCGCTACCGCCTACATGAACGTGCTGCGCGACACTGCGGTGGTGTCGCTGCGCAAAAACAATATTTCGGTACTTGAGGAACAGCTCAAGCAGAGCCGCGATCGTTTCCAGGTCGGTGAAGTGACTCGAACCGACGTCGCCCAGGCGGAAGCCTCGGTCGCGCTGGCCCGTTCGGATTTCTATGCCGCGCAGGCGCTGCTCAAAAACAGCATGGCGAACTACCGCCAGATCATCGGCGCTGAGCCAAAACACCTTGAGCCGGGGCGCAGCCTTGAGCCATTATTGCCCAAGTCGCTGGAGCAGGCGATCGCCATCGCATTGGTGGAGCATCCCGGCGTGACCGCAGCCTTTCACCAGGTGGACGCGGCGGCGCTCGCGGTCAAGGTCGCGGAAGCCGCGCTTGCGCCGAATCTCTCCGTCAACGGCCAGGTGTCAAATCAATATGACTCTTTTCTCGGATTGCCGGGATCGAAGCAGTTCACTGCATCAGCGATAGCGCAGCTGAATGTCCCGCTCTATCAGGGCGGCTCCGAATATGCCTCAATTCGCCAAGCCAAGGAGCAACTCGGCCAGGCGCGGCTGAATGCCGATGTTCAGCGCGAGAGCGTCCGCGCAAGCGTCGTTTCGAGCTACGGACTCCTTGACACCGCGAAGGCGTCAATCACCTCCGGACAGGCGGCGGTGAAGGCGGCGGAGACCGCGCTCGCCGGGGTGCGCGAAGAGGCCAAGGTCGGGCAACGCACGACCCTGGATGTGCTGAATGCGCAGCAGTCTCTGCTCAACGCCAGGGTCAACCTCGTGACGTCGCAGCGCGATCGCGTCGTAGCCTCTTATGCGGCGCTGGGGTCGATCGGACGCTTGTCGGCGCAAGAACTCAACCTCGCGGTCGCGCTCTATGATCCGAGCGTTCATCTCAATCAGGTGCATGACCTGTGGTTCGGTCTCGACACGCCCGACGGTCGATAAGAATTTCGCGAATGCGGGTGACATCATAGCGCGAAAAGTGTGGAATTCGTTCGGACCGAGTTGATTCGCGAGTTTAGCGCGGTCAGAGATCCGGTCCACCCTCATGCGCGGCCCTTTCGCGCAAAGCGGCAGAACTCCATGAGCGCAGCGAACGCATCCGCCCCGTCGCATTCGTTGCAAGACGAAGCGCGCGCGAACGAGCCGTCAATGGAGGAAATTCTCGCTTCCATCCGTCGTATCATCGCCGATGACGACAGCCTGCCGGGCGCGCGTCGCGATGATCGCCGCCGCGCGCGCGATATCGACGCGGCGCGCAACGCCTATCCGGCGCCCGTGCTCGAGAGACGCCAGGACGAACCGCCGTTCATTGACGACGACCTCGACGGGATCGAGGAAGCAAGGGACGTTCGGCTGGTGTATGTCGCCGGCGCCGCTCCTCAGGAGACGGGACCCGAACGGACGGAAGCCGAAGAGTCATCTGAGATTGAACGCGTGGTTGAGCGCCAGGAGCCGGGCATGGAGATTTGCGATGTTGCGCCGGTCGGGGATAGGGCGTTGCTTTCGGACGAGTCCGCTGCGACGGTGGCGTCAAAATTTCAAGCGCTCGCCGCTGGCGTAGCGTTCAGCGAGAGCGATATTCTCGACAGATGCGCAAAAGAGATGCTGCAGCCGATACTGCAGCAATGGCTCGAGGCGAATCTGCCTGCGCTCGTGGAGCAGCTGGTGCGCGCCGAAATCGAGCGGCTGGCGCGGCCTGCAAACCGCCTGGCGGCCTCGGCCCGCAAATCGAGTCAGCCTTAACGACGCTTTAAACGGGTCGAAGCTATCCTCGCGGCCATGCATCGGCTCCGAGTCCTGATTCATACGCTCGTGTTCCCGCTCAGCCTCTATACAGTGGCTGGCGTCATGGCCGCCTATTTCATCTGGCACGGCGTTAACGGTCAGCGCGGGCTGAAGATTGGTGAAGAATACGAGCAGAAGCTCGAGCAGTTGCGTTTCGAGCGCAACCTGCTCAAGCTTCAACGCATGCACTGGGAAAGCCGCTTGGCGCTCATCAAGGGTGAAACCGTGGACGCCGACATCCTCGAGGAGGAGGCGCGCAAGCGACTGGGGCGGACGCACAAGAACGACGTCGTGATCTTTTTGCCGGCGCCGGGCGCGCCCTAGCCTCGGCGCGGCGAGAAACGCGCCTGCAAGACCGGCTGTCCCGTGCAGTCGACGAGGCCGCGCGAGATCAGATCTTCGAGATGGGCGAGGGCGGTCATCGCCGCCGCGAGGTGGAGACGTTTGTCGACGCCCTCGTAAATATGCGCGACGATCTCAGCAATCGTTTCGTCCCCTAATTCGAGACGCTGAAGAATGGCGGCCTCGCGCGCGCGCCGGTGATGAAGCAAGGCGCGCAGAAAACGCTGGGGATCTTGCACCGGTTCGCCGTGCCCCGGCCAGTAGATGCGGTCACCACGCCCGCGCAGCTGTTCGACCGACGCCATATAGGCGCCCATGGAGCCGTCCGGCGGCGCGATCACGGTGGTCGCCCAGGCCATCACATGGTCGCCGGTGAAGAGCGCCTCCTCCTTCGCGAGCCCGAAGCAGAGATGGTTCGCGGTATGACCCGGCGTCGCCAGGGCCACAAGCGAAGCGTCGCCGATTTCGAGCGTGTCGCCATGCCTCAGCACGATATCCGGCACGTAGATCGGATCGTGGGCTGCGTCGAAGTTGGGGGCGTCGAGGCCTCGCGACTCGCTGGGCATGTAGGGAGCGCAGCCGGCGATGATTGCGCCCGTCGCCTCCTTCAAGGCGCGCGCCGCCGGCGAGTGATCGCGATGCGTGTGGGTCACCAGCACGTAACGCAGTCTTTCGCCGCCGATGCTTGCAAGCAGCGCCTCGACATGCCGCGGGTCGTCAGGTCCGGGGTCTATGATCGCCACATCGCCATTTCCGACGATATAGCTGCATGTCCCCATGTAGGTGAACGGGCCGGGATTTGGCGCGATCGCGCGTCGCGTCAGCGCCGAGACGCGCGCCGAAACGGCTTTGTGTGTTCCCGCTTGAATGACGGCGCCCTCATCGCGACCGAGGGAGGCCGCACGGCATCATAAGGCGTCGGAGGCGCGCTCGAAAGAGTGCGGCGCGGCGGTGGGATGTTCCAGCGCCACGCCGCGCAGATTACATCGGGAAGAGGGAGTCCTGACGCTGCAGTTCGGATTGCAGAGCGTAGCCCTTTTTCCCGCCGAAATTGACCTTGCACCAGGTCGTCTCGCCCCAGCCATAAACGCAGGAGCCGATGTTGACCGTGGTGTTCTCGGGGATGCTGCCGATGATCTTGTAGTTGACCCCAGGGCCTTTGTAGATGGCGACATCGTTGTTGGTGGTCACCGGTGCGATGTCGACGTTGTTGCCCTGCGTGCCGAGCACGCCTGCGGCGACGAAGCCTTTCACGTTCCCCGCCTGAATCTGGCACCAGTCGCGTTTCCAGCCACCGCCACAATCGAGCACTGTGACGTCAACGCCGGCGGGCAGCTGGCCGATGACGGGCCACTTCGGGCTGGGGCCAGACCGGACGTTCGCGGCGCTGGTCAGCGGGCTGGCGAAAGCGGAAGCGCCGAACAGAACGGCGGCCGCTGCAGCGAATCCGATAATTTTCTTCATCTCTATCCTCCCCAGATAAAAAACTGGGCCGACAGCAAGGCCCGGTTCCGAAGACTAACGAAACCGGAGCGAAACGGTTCCGCCCAAGGCCGCAGTCCTCGAAATCACTCATATTCCTACGCCTGGCTTTAGCAAAGCGAAAGGCCGAGCCGGCCGCCGATCAAATTCCATTAGAGTTATCAAGAACGTTCGGGGCAGAGGAAAAAGCCGGCGAGCGAAAAAGAAGCGGCTTCGCCTGCCGGTTAAGGGAGACGCAGCCGCCAAGTTTTTCACGCGCGAACTCGAAACGCACGCTTCCGTGCCGGACGCGCGTGCGCGCAACGCCCGGCGCGAAATTCTGTTCAGTCGAACACCGCGCCCAGCGCGACGCCAAGCAGACCGATGACGACCGCCGCCGGCAGGATGGCGTAACCGCCCATCAACAGCGCGCCGATCGTGCCGCCGATTGCCGCGGCGATTGCGCCGCCGACGATCTTGCCGGTGTAGCTCTCAGGTTTTTCCGTCGCCGAACCGCCGGCGTTCTGCATCGCCTCTTTCGACATGGCATCCTCGCGAGACATTACTGATCGCCGCATCGACGCGTCGGTAGCAAAATCATGTGAGAGCGTGATGAGAGTTTCGTGAAGGCCGCGTCACCGAGGCGCCATTTTAGGTTCACATCGCGTGAGGCGTCGCCGCGGTCGTGAATGGCGAATCCGAACCAATGCTGCCGAAGCTATGGAGGGCCTTACGGCGCCGGGCCGCGCACCACCAGCACCGAGCATTGCGCGTGATTGACGATGGTCGTTGCGTTGGAGCCAATGAGAAAATGGTCCATGCCCGGCCGATGCGAGCACAGCACGATGAGATCGGCGCCCCATTCCTCGGCCTCGGCCAAGACTTTCTGATAGACCGGACCAAACAGCAGCGTCGTGGACACGCGTTCCGGCGCGCGGTCGATTTTGGCGGCGACCGCCGCTATTTCCTTCTCCAAGCCGCAACGAACCTGAACGGTGAAATTTTCAGGCACGTAGTCGAGAAACGAGATGGGCAGGAGCGATTGCACGTTGACGACGCGCATATCGCTGTCGAAGGCCTTCGCCAATTCCTGTGCGACGGAGATCGCCCGGTCGGTCATTTCAGGTTCGGTGATATCGATCGGCAGGAGAATTTTGCGATACATCGGCGCGCTCCGGGAGATTCTCTCACCGGATATGGCGCTGGACCCGCTCGAAACAATGCGGCGGCCGAGCACCGCGCGTCTCGCGGATTACGGCGGCCTTGCGCGGCAAGAGCGAGCCGTCCGCTTGGCGTGAACGGCTGGTGGAGCTGCGGGGAATCGAACCCCGGACCTCTGCAGTGCGATTGCAGCGCTCTCCCATCTGAGCTACAGCCCCGCTCCGGCGCGTGGGGTACACGGGGGGCGATATCCTGTCAATCGGGTTGGCGCGCCGTCGCGCCGCCAAGCGCTTGCCATCGCGAATTCTTGTCGCATGAGGGGGACGGCCAAGGATTGCCGCGGCGCGGCAGGGAGGCTAGACAGGGCGGAACCTCATCCGCTGGAAGCCGGTCATGTCCTACGCAATGGTCAAACTTCTTCTCACGATCATCGATATTTACTGGTGGATTCTGCTCGCCACGGTGGTCGTGTCCTGGCTCACCGCCTTCGACGTCATCAATATGCGCTCGAACGTCGCCTATTCGATCTGGAAATGGCTGAACGCCATGACCGAGCCGCTGCTCGGACCGATCCGCTCGGTGCTGCCCAGCGTCGGCGGCCTCGACATCTCTCCGCTCATTCTGCTGCTGCTCATGCAGTTCCTGCGCGATCTCATCGCCAACAGCGCCAGCGCCTACGCGCTTGGGTGAAGGAGGCGCGGATAAAGCATCCTCCGCCTGGGCGATCGAATCGGGGGGCGTCGCGCTTTACGTGCGCCTGACGCCAAAGGGCGGACGCGACGCCGTCGAAGGCGTGGAGACTCTCGCCGACGGCCGCAGCGTCCTGAAGGCGCGGGTGCGCGCCGCGCCGGAGAACGGCCGGGCGAATGCGGCGCTGATCGCGCTGATCGCCGCGACGCTAAGAACCCCTAAGAGCGCGGTTTCGATCCGCGCCGGCGCGACCAGCCGCGTCAAAACAGTTTTCGTTGCGGGCGCGCCCGCGCTTTTTCTCGACGCGCTGGCGAAGCTGGCGCCAACAAACGGTTAGGACATGAGCAAGTCGAAGATCAATGTCGGCAATTTCTTCGAGGACTTCAAAATCGGCCAGGTCATTCGCCACGCGGCGCCGCGTACGGTCACGGTCGGCGAGGTCGCACTGTATACGGCGCTGTATTTGCCGCGCTTCGCCGTGCAGTCCTCGACCGCCTTTGCGCAGGCGATCGGCTATGAGCGCGCGCCGATCGACGATCTGCTCGTATTTCATCTCGTGCTCGGCAAGACCGTGCCCGACGTCTCGCTCAACGCCATCGCCAATCTCGGCTACGCCGATTTCAAATTTCTGATCCCCGTCTATCCGGGCGACACGCTGTCGGCGACCTCAGAGGTCATCGGCCTTAAGGAGAATTCCAACAAGGAAACCGGCGTCGTCTATGTGCGCACGACAGGAGCCAATCAGCGCGACGAGACCGTGCTCAGCTATGCGCGCTGGGTGATGGTGAAAAAGCGCGACAGGGACGCCCCTGTGGGACCGGAGATCGTGCCCGATCTGCCGAAGTCCGTCGCCCCTTCCGAACTTGGCAAGGCCGCGCCGCCGATCAATGTCGCCGCCTATGACAAGGCGCTCGCCGGCTCCCGCTATCTTTGGGGGGATTACGAACAGGGCGAAAAAATCGACCATATCGACGGCATGACGGTCGAGGAGGCGGAGCACCAGCTCGCGACTCGGCTCTACCAGAACAACTCGAAAGTCCATTTTAATCAGTACTATGAGGCGCAGGGCCGTTTCGGCAAGCGCATCATCTACGGCGGCCATGTGATTTCCCTCGCCCGGGCGTTGTCCTTCAACGGCCTGGAGAACGTCTTCCATATCTCGGCTGTGAACGGCGGACGCCACGTCAACCCGCTGTTCGCCGGGGGCACGGTCTTCGCCTGGTCGGAGGTGTTGGAAAAGGCGGAGATTCCCGGGCGCGAAGATATCGGCGCTTTGCGCCTGCGGCTCGTCGCAACCAAGGACAAGCCCTGCGCCGATTTTCCGCTCCACGGCGCTGACGGCAAGCCGGATCCGGCTGTGCTGCTTGATCTTGATTATTGGGGCGTGCTGCCGCGATGAATCAGCTATGATCGCAGCCGTATCAAGGAAGTTGGGGAGATTGGTCTAATGAACAAAATTTTGCTTGTTGCGCTCTCATTCTGCATGGCCATCGCGGTCGCCCATCCTGTCCACGCGGAAACCGCCGCGCCGGACAGCAAGATCGTCGTGCCTATGGAAGCGTTGCCGCGTTATGGCTCGCTGGTTTCCGCCTGGTACAAAAAGCCGGTCTACGACTTGAACGATAAAAAAGTCGGCGTGATCACCGACATGCTGTTTTCAGGCGGCGAGATCAACGCCGTCATGCTCGACGTCGGCGGCTTTCTCGGCATCGGCGCGAAGCACGTCGCCATTCCGGCCAACGACATCACGGTCACAGAAAAGAACAACAAGACTTGGCTGACCATCAATACGACGAAGGACATCGTGAAGAAGGCGACCGGCTACAAATATGATGCGGCCGAACACGCCTGGAAGGTGAAGTAGCAAGGGCGCCGCGTTGTGAGAATTTCACGTAGCGCGCAGTCCGGCTGCCGCTCGTTCCAAAAAGGATTCTTTTCTATGCTGAAACGCGTCATCGTCGCAGCTTCGCTCGCTCTTGCCGCTTTCGCGCCGCTACCGGCTGGCGCCCAAAGCGCCCAAACCGAAACCGTTGTAGTCGTGCCGCTCGAAAGGCTGCCGGTCTATGGTTCGGTGGTCTCCGCCTGGTACAAGCAGCCGGTCTATGATCCCAATGAAAAAAAGCTCGGCTCGATTGCGGACATGCTGTTCTCCGCCGACGGCTCCATAAACGCCGTGATGCTGAACGTCGGCGGCTTTCTCGGCCTCGGCGTGAAGCATATTGCGATTCCCGTATCCGCGATCACCATCACTCAGAAGAACAACAAGACCTGGCTCACGCTCAATACGACGAAGGACCTGCTGAAGAAGGCCCTCGCGTATAAGTTCGACAAGGCCACCGGTCTGTGGGACCCGATTTGATCGGCTGAACCGTTCCAGACGCGCGCGGCGGCCGGTCGTCCGTTGGATATCTGCCGCGAAGCTTGGAACATCGGCCTCCGTTGCTTGTTCTAGGCGCACACGAACGGCCGTTCGTTGTGGCGCTAACAACAGCACGGAGACAGCCATGCTCAAGTCCTACGTCCTCGCCGGCGCGCTTATCGCGACGCTGTCAGGCGCAGCTTTGGCCGAACAGATGATGAATCGCACGACGGACCGCCCGTCCGGCGCCATGGACCGCTCGACCACGGGAACGACTGGTGCGCAGCCACAATTTCTGACGACGCTTCCGCAGAACGCGCTGCTCGTCTCGAACATCCACGAGCAGAACATTTACGATCCGCAGGAGAACAAGATCGGCGAAGTCAAGGATCTGGTGGTGGATCGCAGTGGTAAGATCAGCGCCGCCATCATTTCGGTGGGTGGTTTCCTTGGCATTGGCCAAAAGGACGTTGCGGTCGCCTTCAGCGACATCAAGGCCACTGAGCGCAACAACAAATGGTGGTTGACGGTGAACGCCACCAAGGATGAGCTGAAGAACGCGACGGGCTTCCGCTTCGATAAGAACAAGGGACTTTGGACCCTCGGCAGCAAGTAATACGCCGCTTGAACGTGGCCTGGCTGTCATTCCCGACGCGCGGAGCGCGATCGGGAATCCAGAGCAAGACCAGCGTTCTTGATTTGGCTCTGGATTCCCGGTCAGGCCTTCTGCCTGCCGGGAATGACAGGCCCGCGAACGCGAATTCACGTCACATCCGCGCCGGCAGCTTGTCCTCGTCGGCAAGATTGGAGAAGCGGGTGACCTCAGCCTCGAAGGCGAGCTGCACCGTTCCCGTCGGTCCGTGACGCTGCTTGCCGATGATCGCTTCAGCGCGGCCATGCGCGCGCTCCATCTCGGCCATCCATTGGATGTGTTCTTCGGTGCCTTCGCGCGGCTCGCGATTGCGCAGATAATATTCTTCACGATACACGAAGATGACGACGTCGGCGTCCTGCTCGATCGAGCCTGACTCGCGCAGATCGGAAAGCTGCGGCCGCTTGTCGTCGCGGTTCTCCACTTGGCGGGAGAGCTGCGACAGCGCGATGATCGGCACATTGAGCTCTTTGGAGAGAGCCTTGAGGCCGGTCGTAATCTCAGTGAGTTCCTGCACGCGATTGTCATTGCGGGAACGCGATCCGGCGAGCAATTGCAGATAGTCCACGACGAGCAGGTCCAGGCCTCTCTGCCGTTTGAGGCGCCGCGCCCGCGCGGTGAGCTGCGCGATCGAGATGCCGCCGCTCTGATCGATGTAGAAGGGAATGCTTTGCATCTCCCGCGCGGCGTCGGCGATGCGGCGAAAATCGTCCTCATTAATGTCGCCGCGGCGAATCTTATAGCTCGGCACGCCGGATTGCTCGGCGATGACGCGCGTCGCCAATTGCTCGGCCGACATTTCCAAAGAGAAGAAGCCGACGATGCCGCCGTTGATCGTCTTATGCGTTCCGTCGGGCTCAGCTTCGAATTGATAGGCCCGCGCGACATTGAAGGCGATGTTCGTTGCGAGGGCGGTCTTGCCCATGCCCGGTCGCCCAGCGACGATGATGAGGTCGGATTTTTGCAGACCGCCCATCTTTTCGTCGAGGTCGAGGAGGCCAGTGGCGACGCCGGACAGATGCCCATCGCGCATATAGGCGCTGCTCGCCATGTCGAGCGCGGTGGTGAGCGCTTCGGCAAATCGCTGAAAGCCGCCGTCGTAGCGTCCCGTCTCGGCGATCGAATAGAGCTGCCGTTCGGCTTCTTCGATCTGCGCGCGCGGCGGCGAATCGATCGGCGAATCATAGGCCGTGTTGACGATATCCTGGCCGATGACGATGAGATCCCGGCGAACCGCGAGATCATGAACGGTGCGGCCATAGTCTTCGGCGTTGATGATTGTCGTCGCCTCGGCGGCGAGTCGGGCCAGATAGGCCTGGATCGTCACGCCGGCCGGAAGCTCGATCTCGGCAAGAAACGTCTTCAGCGTCACGACGGTCGCGAGTTTGCCGGCGCGAATGAGCTGCGCCGCAAGTTCAAAGATGCGCCGGTGCAAGTCCTCGGAAAAATGCTCGGGCTTCAGGAAGTCCGAGACTCTGTCAAAAGCGTCATTGTTGACGAGAATCGCGCCGAGCAGCGCTTGCTCGGCCTCGATATTGTGCGGCGGCGCGCGATAGGTAGGCGCGTCCGGCTGCGCGACCTGAAACGCGCGCCGGCCCGCCAATTGTTCGATTGGTGGCATCGATGATCGGACTTGTTTGAGACCGTTCCGGGCTGCGAACGCGACGCGCGAGCCTGAGACGCCGTTAACAATACATTAACGCGTCGGCGCCGCCAGAGCCTTTTGTCCGCCGCAGCGAGAAGCGAGTCTTTTCCACATGGTGAAAAAGATTCGTTCAGCGCGCGTCCGACTCTTCTTGCATTTAAAAGAGAATCGGAGATAGGCCCGGGAAAACGAAACCGGCGGCCGAAGGGCCGCCGGCGATGGACGTGCGCGCGTACGGGAGCTTACATCTCGACGTCGCCGGCTTCCGCCAGAGCCGCGCCGACTTCCAGGCCGAGATCGTCCATCGACGTCTCTTCCCTGATCGTAGCGCTTTCGCCGCGCGCCTGCCGCTCGGCCTCTTCTTCCGAACGGGCCACGTTGATCGTGATCTTCACATCAACTTCCGGATGCAGATGCACGGGCGTCTGGTGAAGGCCGAGAGTCTTGATGGGGTGCACCAGGACGATCTGATCGCGATTGACCGAGAAGCCGCCCGCGGTCGCCGCCTCGGCGATATCTCGCGCCGAAACCGAGCCATAAAGCTGGCCGCTCTCGCCCGCCTGGCGAATGATGTTGAAGCTTTGACCGTTGAGCTTTTCGGCAACGGCTTCGGCTTCTTTCTTAGCCTCGAGATTGCGCGCCTCGATCTGCGCCCGCTGCGTCTCGAAATGCTTCTTGTTGTTTTCCGTCGCTCGCAGCGCCTTGCCGCGCGCTAGCAGGAAATTGCGGGCGTAGCCGTCGCGCACGCGCACGGTCTCGCCCATCTGGCCGAGCTTGGCCACGCGTTCCAGCAGAATGACGTCCATCTTTGCTACTTCTCCGAGATTGCGGGCTATGTCGAGAAAAACCGGGCGAAAGTCAATCCGGTTTTTGCATCGCGGTGGGCCCGGCGTCCGTCTTTCGGACGCGATAGTTGAAGATCAGGTCGGCGACGCCGAGTGCGGCGAAAAACAGCAGGGGCCACCCCAAAAATCCGAGGGTGAAGTAAATGATCGCCAGCACCAGGGCGCTCGAGCGCGAACCGCGCAAGTAGATATGCGCGACGGCGAGCCCTTGAAACGCAAGCAGCAGCCCCATGGTCGTCGCCAGCACCAGTCCGATCGCGCCGGCGAGGCCCTGGAAGAAGATCAGCGCGATTCCGCTCAGAAAGAGGCCGCCCACCGGCTTGGGCAGGCGGAATTCATTGGCGATGTCAGGCCAAGGGCGGCTGAGCACCTTTGACGCTTGCGCAATCCTTGCGGCGAGCCACAAATTGATGAGGTGGATCAGCAGACCATAGCCGGCGAGAAAGGCGGGGACGGCGCGCGCGACGGACCCGGAAAGCGTCGTCGGATCGATCTTATCGCCAAGGTCGCGCTCTTTCACCATAATGTCGAGCAGGATGAAGGCGCGCGCCCGGATCGGATTCAGCGCTTCGTCGAGCGTTCCGAAGGCGAGGGTGGCGACGATCAGCCAGAGAATGATGGCCGTCGCCAGAAAAGTCGCAGGCGCGAGCGCCGCCCAGCCCGGCAGATTACGAGTCAGCCTGTCCCGGCCGCCGCGGGGCGCGCCGAGCGCCGCATAGACTGCGGACCAGGCCGGCGCCGCGATCAGCAGAGCATATCCCATGCCGACCACCGGATGCAGCCAGAAGGTCAGGATGATCGACGCGAGTATCGCCGCCGTCGCCCCGTGGATCAGGCCAAAGGCGAAGGCGACGATCATGATCGGCAGAGGCGCAAGATGCGCTATGAGGAGCCCGCCGAAGCCGCCGCGCGCGACGACGGCGAAGATCACGGCCGCTGCGACGCCGCCGAGAATCGATACCGCGAAATTCGGCCAGGAGAGGGCGTTCTTATCGGCCAAGATTGGGTTCCGCTGACGGCGCGTCGCGCATTTGGCGCATGACGCAAAAGGCGCCGCCCGGCGGGCCGTCGACGCTCAAGCGTTTTAGGAGGTCGCAGCCCAAAGGGCAAGGCAGCGCAGCCGTTGGCGAATTTTGCACAAATTTCCTGTCGTCGCGCCGCGCCTCTCTCGTGCGCTCGCGCTTCGAACAAATCGCGCGTCGGAAAGTTATTTCTCCAGACATCGAGACGAGCGGTTAGCCGGTCGGGAGAAAGACAAATGAAGCTCATCAGATACGCTTGGGCGGTGGTCCTCGCCGCCGGGCTGGGCTTGTGCTCCGCGACGGCCGGTCTGGCTCATCATCAGTTCCTCGTCGAGTCGTTCCCGGCATCGAGACAGCGGATCCTTAAGCCTGTGCGCCAAATTAGACTGGTGTTTGAGGGGAAGGCTGACGCCGTCATCTCAACGATCACGCTCAAGAGCAGAAACGGCCTGGTGATCGCCAAAGCGACCCAGAAACAAGCCTCCAAAGAGTTGATCCTCGACACGCCGGTTCTGCAGCCCGGACTTTATGAGGTCGACTACCGTGTGCTCGCGACGGATGGCGCGATCGTCGAGGGCGCGTTTCCCTTTATCGTCGAGCCTTCCCTCTCTGCCTGAGCAGGTTCCGAAAAACGAAAAAGTTGACAGACTTTTTCGATGAGAACCTGCTCCAAGATTTAGATATTGAGCGAATCCTTATCGATCCCATGATTCCATTTGATCGGGCCGCGCTCTAAGGCTGGCGCAGCTCCGGTCCGGGACGTCTGGAGAGCGCCCGCCAGGAGCCGGTGAGGCCGAGGGCGATGGTGACGGCGAGAGTGGCGAGCGAGATCAGCGCCGTGGTCCAGGGCAGGAAGGCGAAATCGATCTTCATGAGGATCGTCGTCATCGCGTAGGCGGCGGCGGATCCGGCGGCGACCGCGATCAGGGAGGCGGCGAGGCCGACCAGCCCAAATTCCAGAGCATAGGCTGTCGCCAGCCAGAGGCGGGTCGCGCCGAGAGTCTTCAACACCACCGAGTCGTGCAGCCTTGCGCGCTGGCCGCTCGCAAGCGCGCTCGCAAGCGCCAGCACCGCCGTGACAATAGCGAGACCCGCCGCGGCGCGCGCGGCCAGCGCCAACTGTCCGGCGATCTTGTCGATCGCCGCTAGCGCATCCTTGACGCGCACGGAAACGATGCTCGGAAAGCGTTTCGCCGCCTCGCGCGCGAGCCGCGCGTCCCTGGCGTCGCGCGCCGCGACCGATGGCGCGCCATACGCCACGGTGAAGAGCTCGGTGTAGGGCGCCCCGGCAAAAACATTGGGCGAAAACACCATGATGAAGTTGATGGCGTAACTGCGCCAATCCACCCTGCGCAGATTGGCGACCTGCGCTGTTATCTCCCTGCCGAGCACATTGACTCGAATCGAATCGCCGATGGTCAGACCCAATCCCTCGGCGACCTTCTGCTCCAGTGATACGAGCGGCGGACCGACGTAATTCGCCGGCCACCATTCTCCTTCGGCGAGCGCGGAGTTCGCCGGAATTATGGGGGAAAATGTCACGCCGCGGTCGCCCTCGAGCGCCCATTTGGCGTCGTCGGCCACGGCGGTCTTGTCGATGGCCGCGTCTTTCACGGCGACGATGCGCCCCCGCATCATCGGCACATGTTCGATGCGCGCGCCGGGCGCCTCGGCAGAGAGGAAATCGGCAAAAGCCTCAGTTCGCGCCTTCGGCACGTCGATGAAGTAGAAGTTGGGAATCTCGCCGGCGTCGGCCCGCGCCAACTCGTTGTGAATCGCGCCTTCAACCAGCACGAGCGAAATGAGCAGCGTTTGCGTCAGGCCGATGGAGATCATCAGCGCCGGCGTCAGGCTTTTCGGCCGCCAGATATTGGCGAGCGCGAATCGCAGACGCGCGTTGCGCAGACGCGGAAGGCCGCGAGCCAGCCGCATGGCGACCCATGCCGCGCCGCGCAGCAGGGCGAAGGCCGCGACAGCGGCGGCGACATAGGCCGCGCCGAGCTTCACGTCGAAAGACGTGGCCATGACCAGCGCGGCGAGCGCAATCGCCGCGGCCCCTGCGCCGGCGCGATAGCGTGCGAGAGTCGCGCCCCGCGGGTCGTCGCGCAGCAGCGCCGCTACGGGAACTTCATGCGCGCGGCCCAGAGGAACGAGCGCAAAGATCAGGACGACGAGCAGGCCGTACAGAGCGCCATAGAGCGCGCCTTGCGCGTCGAGCGACGCCGATACGGGGAGATCGGTGAGATCGCGCAGCGCTTGCGCCGCGCCCCAGGGAATCGCCGCGCCGGCGCCGAGCCCCAGCAGGATGGCGAAAGACGCCGCCGCCAGAACCTGGGCGAGGGCGATCCTGAAGACCCGAGAGCCCTCGGCGCCGAGCGCCTTGAGAATGGCGAATTGCGCGCGCTTGCGTTCGACGAAGCCCTGTACGGCGTTCGCGACGCCGGCGCCGCCGGCGACAAGGGCGGTGAGCGCGACCAGGGTGAGCAGCTGGGCGAACCGGTCGAGATTGCGTGAGAACTGCGGCGAGACGGCGTCCCGCGTGCGCGACTCCCATCCGGCTTGCGGAAAGGCGTTCGCGGCGTCGGCGGCGAACGCCTTGAGGTCGGCGTCAGCGCCCTCGCGCAGCGTGACGCGGACGACATGCCGGACGATCGAGCCCGGCGTCACCAGTTCCGCGCCTGAGAGCGCGGCGCGCGTCATCATGACGCGCGGCCCGAAGCCAATTCCGCCCGCGAGCTTGTCGGGTTCGCCGCGCAGAATTGCGCGCAGCGTGAAGCGCGAAACGCCGATCATCACGGTGTCGCCGAGCTTGGCGTCGAGGCGCGCGAGCAGCATCGGATCGACCGCGACGCCCGGCAGCCCGTTTCGTTCCTCCAGCGCCTCGGCCAAGGGCATGTCGGGATCGAGCGCGACCGCGCCGAAGGTTGGATAAGTCGCCGGATCGACGGCTTTGATCTCCACCAGCGCGGCCTCGCCGTCGTCGCGCCGGGCCATCGCCCGCATCAGCGAAATTTCGGAAATCCGCCCGCGCGCCTCGAAGAAGGCGCGTTGCTCCGGCGTAAACTCCCGCGAGACGAGGCTGAAGGAGGCGTCGCCGCCCAATATCGTTCGGCCTTCCTTCGCGAGCCCTTGCGCCAGCGAGCGTGAAAGGCCGGAGACGCCGGAGATCGCGGCGACGCCGATGACGATGCAGGCGATGAAGACGCCAAAGCCGCGCGGGTCGCCGAGCAGGTCGCGCAGGGCGAAGCGCAATGCGAAGGGCAGGGCGACGAAGCGCACCGACGTCATGACGGCGCCCGCTCGCTCGTCTCGATGCGGCCCGAACGCAGCAGAACGCGTCGGCTGCAGCGTGCGGCGAGCGCCGCATCATGGGTGACGAGCACGAGCGTCGCGCCGCGGCGCCGCTGTTGCGCGAAAATGAGTTCAATGACTGCGGCGCCGGTTTCCGAATCGAGATTGCCCGTGGGCTCGTCCGCCGCGAGGATCAGCGGGTCGGGCGCGAGCGCCCGGGCGAGCGCCACCCTCTGCTGCTCGCCTCCCGAAAGCTGAGCCGGGTAGTGGGCCAGGCGCTCAGCGAGCCCGACCGCCGCAAGCTCGGCCTCGGCGCGCGCGAAAGCGTCTGATTTCCCGGCGAGTTCCAGTGGAATGGCGACATTCTCCAGCGCCGTCATGGTGGGGATCAGCTGGAAAGACTGGAAGACGATCCCTATGTTTTCTCCGCGGAAACGCGCCAGCGCGTCTTCCGAAAGGGCGCCAAGATCACGCCCGTCAATCCTGACGCTTCCGGCGTCGGGTCGCTCCAATCCGGCGAGGGTCATGAGCAAAGTCGATTTGCCCGAGCCGGAGGGTCCCAGAAGAGCGACGGTTTCGCCTTGCGCTACGCTCAGGCTGACAGTCTTGAGCACATGCACGCGGGCGGCGCCTTCGCCGAGCGTGAGATCGACGCCTTCAACTTCGATGACTTGTCGCAGCACGGAGCAAAACCTTGATAGATGCGCCGCATTCGACGCCCGCAGTCCAGTCGCCTTATTGCGCTTTCCGCCGTCCTCTCCAAGCCGCGGCTTTCGCGTCCTTAGCCCTCTTGACCATTGCGCTCACGTCCGCGCGCGCCGAACCTGTGCGAATCCTGGCGTTTGGCGACAGCCTGACGGCAGGGCCTGGCATCGGCGCCGAAGATTCGCTTCCGGCGCAGCTCAAGAGACGCCTGAGCGAGGACGGATATAACGTCGAGGTCGTCCAAGGGGGCGTTTCCGGCGACACGACGACGACCGGGCTCGCGCGCCTCGACTATACCCTTGGCGCCGGGCCGTTCGACATCGCCGTCGTCGAGCTTGGCGCGAATGACATGTTGAACGGGCATGATCCGAGGATAACGCGCGCCAATCTCGATCGGATTCTTGCGACTTTAAAGCAGAAAGGCGTTCGCCCGGTGCTGACGGCGATGGTCTCCAGCGCGAATCACGGGCAAGCTTACAAGAAGGAATTCGATTCGGTTTATCCGGATCTTGCCGCCAAACATGAGGCGCCGCTTGTGCCCTTTATCTTGGAAGGCGTCTGGGGCTCGCCCGCGCTCCTCATCCCGGACGGCATTCATCCCAACGCCGCCGGCGTGGCGAAGATCGTCAAAAAAATCGCGCCCTTTGTTGAAAGAACGCTCGTTTCCATGGGGGCGCGTAGGAATTCGCGCGCGCAATGAGGCTGCGCGATCCCGCTTGGGGAGGATGTCATGCCCAGACTGTTTACGGCCCTGGAGATTCCCCGCTCAATCGCCGAGAGCCTCGCGCGCCTGCGCGGCGGAATCCCCGGCGGCCGCTGGATCGACGTTGAGAATTATCATGTCACCTTGCGCTTCATCGGCGACGTCGATGACGCTTTCGCGCGCGACGCGGCGAATGCGCTCTCCTTCATCCGCCGTCCGGAAGTCACCGTCACCTTCGACCAGCTGACGTCGTTTGGCGGCGACAAGCCCCGCGCCATCGTCGCGCGCGCCCGGCCGGAGCCGACCCTCATGGACATGCAGGCGGAGCAGGAGCGGCTGTTGCGCCGGCTCGGCGCGCCGCCCGAGCCGCGCAAATTCATCCCGCATGTGACGCTCGCGCGTCTGCGCGGCGCCAGCGCCGGCGCCGTCGCCGCCTATCTCGGCGCGCGCGGCTATTTCCCGCCGCTGCGCTTCACCGCGGAGCGCTTCGTGCTCTATTCGTCGCGCGATTCCGTGGGGGGCGGCCCCTACATCGTCGAGGCGGAATATCCGCTGCTTGTGGCGCCGCAAGCGCTGACGGGCACGGCGGGAGGTTAGGCGCACGCAGAAACGGGTAAATATTTTGGCCGAGGCGCCCGAAAGTCCGATCCTGCAGCTGCTTCGCGACATGCGCGCGGAAATGGCCACGAAGAATGACCTGGCGGAGATAGTTGCTGAGTCGCGCGCCTTGCGCGCCGATGTCGCTTCGGATCTGAAGTCGCTCGACGCCAAAGTCGATGCAACCCGCAAGGATTTAAGCGAGCAGATTGTCGGATTGCGCCGAGCGGTGATCGAATATCATACGTCCGCGATCGGCCACGGCGTCCTCATCAGCGAACTTGAAGCGCGTCTTCGGCGGGTCGAGCAGCATCTCAACCTTCAACAGGACACTCTTTAGATTCGGCCGGAGGATGCGGCGTCCTTCATTCCTGCGCCGGCGCCATACGTTGGGCGTTTGCACGGCCCTTCTCGACGATTTCCGCCAAGGAAGGGTCTTTCGCGAGCGCTTCGGCGATCAATCGGTCGGACGCGGCCTCGATCTCCGTCGAGAGCTTGTCGAAAAAAGCGCGCGGCTCCATGCCGGGCGCGATCAAGGGCAGGAACTCGATCACGACGGTTCCCGGCCGGATGAGGAACGAGCGGCGCGGCCAAAACAGCCCGGAATTCACGGCGACGGGAAGCACCGGCGTTTCGGCCGCCGCGTAAAGATGGGCGATGCCGAATTTATATTGCGGCGGGGCGCCGGCCGGGCGGCGCGTGCCTTCGGGAAAAATGAAGAGCTGCCGTCCCTGGGCGAAAATCTTCTTCGATTTGGCGATCAGCTGCGGCAGCAGCTTGCCGCCCTTAGCGCGATCGATGGCGATCTGCTCGGCCGCCAGTAGGTACCAGCCGAAAAAAGGCAGCCAGATCAGTTCGTGCTTCAGAATATAGCTGAAGTCGGGAAACCTGATCGGCAGAACGAAGGTCTCCCAGATCGACTGATGTTTGCAGGCGACGATCACCGCGCCTTTGGGGATATTCTCGAGACCTCGCCAGTCGATCTTCGCCCCGCAGATTTTGTCGAGCAGCCAGAGAGTCGTGCGCCCCCAGGTGCGTCCAAGCTCCTGGTTGATCTGGCGCCGCATCATCAGGCCTGGCAGCCAGACGATCATGAGCGTGAACATGTTCAGGAAGAACACGATCTGGAAAATGAGGGAGCGCAGGAAGAGCATTGGCGAGATTCTGGGCGAAGGGGCGTGGCGCGCTTTTACGACGCCAAGAGGCGTTGAAACAAGATTTCAATCAGATGCGACGCTGTGGCGAAGCTGCGGGGGAGGCTCCGGCTCCTCGTATCCCTTGAAAAGCTTGGTGCGCAGCAGCGATCCTACGTATTTCATATATTCCTTCCCGACAAAACGGGCGACGCGCAGATTGCTGATCCAGTCGGCGACGTCGATATGTTCGCTGACGACCGGAAAGGGATAGAGCTCGACCTTCGGCAAGGCGGCTGAGATTTCGACCAGCGCACGCGGCATGTGGTAGTTCGACGTGACGACGATGAGCGTGCGGGTGATATTGTGCTCGCGCGCCCAATCGCGCGTCTCTTTGGCGTTGCCGGCAGTGTCGAGCGCCTGGTAGCCGAGGTCGACGCAGCAATTGAAGAGCTCTCGCGACACGGGCAGTATTTTCGCCAGCAAGGAGCTGCGGGTAGAGGGATTGACGCCGGTGATCAGCATGCGACGCGCCCGTCCGCTGGCGAGAAGGGTCGCCGCGTCGAGCACGCGATCCGAGCCGCCGGTCAGTACGACCACGCCTTCCGTCTGCACCGGAATGGAGAACTCCTCTCGCGGCAGCGACAGCGCGAAGCCGACAAAACCCAACAGGAGCGCCGCGGCGAGAACAGCGCCGCCAGCGAGGATCGCGCAGGCGGCCTTGCGGACGGCGCTACCCATTCTTCACTCCTTGGCGTGCGGGGGTCGTCAATCGTGGAGTCCTTCGCCCATGCTTCCTGACCAGAACGCGCGAGGCGCGATTCTGACACGACTATAGGGGCATTTCTGCGCCGATGTTATCGGGGCGGCAGATTTGGGCGAATGCGCTTAACCGAGCCGCTGCAGGTGGCGCAGCACAATGAACTGCGAGAGATAGCCGGTCAGCGCGGCGACGCCGCCAGCGAGCAGAACGATGACGACAAAGCCGCTCGCGCCAATTGTGAAATCGCCGAACATGGCCTCCATCTGATCGCCGCCGCCGGTCACGCGCCACCGCTGCGCGAAGAACTGCGCCAGGGCGAAAAAGGCGATGGCGCCGCCGCCGCCGATCAGCGCGCCACGCAATCCCAACGCCATGAAGCGATGCTGAAATTCGCGCGCGATGAACGAGTCGGCCGCGCCAACGATATGGAGCACTTCCACGATTTCCCGGTTTGTCGCGACGGCGGCGCGGGTGGCTGAGGCCACGGCGACGGCCATCGCCGCGAGGATAAAAACGAAGATGAGGGCGGCTATGGCCACGGCTGCGCGCGCCATATCGCCGAGACGCTCGATGAAGACATGATGATCGTCGAGCACGGCGTTAGGAACGGCGCGCTCGAGCTCCATGCGCAACTTGTCGAGATCCGCCCGATTTTCGGCATCGAGCTTCAGCACGATCATGCGGGGGGTGGGCAGTTCGGAGAGGTTCAGGCCCGCGCCGAGCCACGGCGTCAGCAACGCCTCGGATTCCGACTTGGCGTAGACTCGGGCTTCCCGCACGCCGGGCGTTCGCCGCATCGCCTCCGCCGCGTCCTTAACATCGGCTTCGACGTTGCGGCCAGGGACCGGACGCACCTGCACGGTCGCTTCGCGCGCGACGTCGCTGCGCCATTCGACGCTCGCATCGGCGACAAGAATGGCGACGTTAGCGGCGAGCGCGGCGAGGAACGTCATGATCGCGATGACGATCACCAGCGAGCGGCCGGCGACGGAATCGGCGGGCACCAGCGCGCTTTGCGACGGAATCTCTTCGGCGTCTTCATCGACGTCGGACGCGGCCGGGCGCATCGAGGACCAAAATCGTATCAGGGCCATCGTCTGCTCATTCGAAGATGTGAAGCCGGCCGTCGGCAAGCACAAGACGCCGCGCATCCTCATACTGGTCCATGAGGCTTAAGTCATGAGTGGCGATAATGACGGCGGTTCCGGATCGGTGGAGTTCGATAAAGAGGCGTAGGATCCGGCGCGCGAGAGTCGGGTCGACATTGCCCGTCGGTTCGTCGGCCAGCAGCAGTTTGGGTTGCGAAATCAGCGCGCGGGCGATCGCCGCGCGCTGCTTCTCGCCGCCCGAAAGGATGGTTGGGAACGCATGCGCGCGCTCGCCGAGGCCCACCCAGCGCAACAGTTCGACCACCTCGGCGCGATAGGTCGACTCCTCGCGGCCGAGCACGCGCAAGGGCAGGGCGACGTTTTCGTAAAGCGTCAGATGATCCAGAAGGCGGAAGTCCTGGAAGACGACGCCGATTTTGCGGCGCGTCGCCGCGACGTCTTCATTGCTGAGCGCCGCCGTGTCCTTGCCGAAGATGTTGATCAACCCGCGCGTCGGCCGCAGCGCCATAATGATCAATCGCATCAAGGTGGTCTTGCCTGCGCCTGACGGGCCGGTCAGGAACTGGAAAGAACGCGGTTTGATCTGGAAATTCACGTCTCGGAGCGTTTCGGCGCCGACGCCATAGCGCAAGCCGACATTCTCGAAGGTCAACACGAAGCCGTCTCTCCCTAAAGATGGCCCCAACGGCGGGGGTTCGAATGACGCTCGGGACGGATGCGCGACGCGCGACAATAGCAGTTCATCCCTGCTTAACCATAATTACTCTTAACGATCTCTTATCTTTGGACCTTTTGGCGTGCGACCGCACTTTGGCGCCGCGATCGACTGCGGCGTCTCCATTGCCTGCCTGACCGACCGGTCAGCGATCTTCCAGAGGCAATACGAAGCTGAAGAGGGTCCCGCCCCCGGGGTTGGGCTCCGCCCAGATCTTCCCGTTATGTGCTTCGACGATCGAGCGGGATATGGAGAGGCCGACGCCCAGACCATGCGGCCTCGTCGTCGTGAACTGCTCGAAGAGCCTGTCTTTGATCTCCTCGGGCAATCCAGGACCGGTGTCCGTGACATCGGCGCGAATGAGGTTGCCTTCGACCAGGCGAGTCGACACCTTCATCTCGCGTCGCTCGCAGTTCTGCATCGCCTCGACGGCGTTGCGCTTAAGATTGACGACGACCTGCTGTATCTGAACTTTGTTGATCACCACCGTGTCCGGCGACGCTTCGAGGTCGATCGCGGTTTTGACGTGATGTTCCTTGGCGAGCGCATCGGTGAACTCGCAGGCGGTTCGGATGACGGCGTTCAGACTTTGGGGCGCTTTCGACGTCTCTCCGCGCGCGATGAACTGGCGAAGATTGTCCATGATTTCCGCGACGCGGATGACTTGCGAGTCGGCGTTGTCCAACATCTTCTCGACCTTCTCGATCGAGAGCACTTTTTCGTTCAGACGCCGACGCGCGAAATTGAGATAGGCGCCGATCGCCGTCAAAGGCTGCTTGAGCTCATGCGCCAATCCGGTCGCCATATTCTCAATCAACTCAAGGCGATTCGCCTGAAGTTCCTGAACCCCCTGCTCAACGCGGCGCCTGGAGCTGAGATCGCGGATCAAAGCGATAAAAAGCCGTTCTCCGTCGCAGGCGACTTCGCTGACGACAAGCTCCACGGGAAAGACGGAGCCGTCCTCTCGCAGGCCTTCGATCCGTCGGCGAATGCTTGGCGTTCCCCGGCGCAGATAGTCGCGGCGGCGTTGCTTCGCCTCCGCCGTCAGCATGCCAAAATCCCGTCCGATGACGTCGCCAGGCGCATAGCCGAAGAGCGACGCCGCCTCCGCGCTGCTCGACCGCACCACGCCGTGCTCGTCGAGCGCAATGATTCCGTCGAAGGCGGCGTTCATCATCGCCGGAAGATCAGGGCGTTCTTCGCCTTCCGCCACGCTTGGCGCGAGTGGAGATTCTGGAGGGCTGAGGGAACGCATACGTTCTCCCCGGGGGCGCTCGGCACGCGCCGCTCGCAGCCCCAACCCGCGGTAGCTAGGCGCTTGCGGGATGAGTTCAACCCCAATACCCCCGATCCAGGCGCATTTTCAACCTACGAGAAATGGCCTAAGCAGACGCCATGTCGCCGACACAAGCTCCAGCGCCGCTGTTCCTTCTCAACGCACGGCTGATCGATCCGGGCTCGGGTCATCAAATGCGGGGCGGTCTGGTGACGCTCGACGGCGTCATCGCCGAGCTCGGCGAATCCGTTCGACAGGGCGACGCTCCCGAAGGCGCGCGCACCATCGACTGCGCCGGCGACGTCGTCGCGCCGGGCCTCATCGACATGCAGGCCTTCGTCGGCGAGCCGGGGGCGGAACATCGCGAAACCATCGCCAGCGCGACTTTCGCCGCGGCGGCGGGCGGCGTGACGACAATCGTATCGACCGCGGCGACGCAGCCGCCCGTCGACGATCCCGCCGTGGTCGATTTCGTTCTGCGCCGCGCGCGCGACACCGGGCGCGTGCGCGTCGCTCCGATGGCGGCGCTGACCAGAGGCCGCGAGGGCAGGGAGATCGCCGAGCTGGGGCTGCTGCAGCAGGCGGGCGCGGTGGCTTTCTGCGACGGGGCGCGCTCGGTGCGAAGCGCGCTCGTCATGCGACGCGCGCTCACCTATGCGCGCGATTTCGATGCGCTCGTCATTCATTTCGCCGAAGACCCCGACCTTTCCGTCGGCGTCATGAACGAAGGCGAATTTGCGCATCGGCTCGGCCTATCCGGCGCGCCGCGTGAAGCAGAGGCGATCATGCTCGATCGCGACTTGCGACTCGTCGCGCTGACCGGCGCGCGCTACCACTCGGCGATCGTGACGACGACGCTTGCGTTGGATGCATTGCGCAGAGCCAAGGACGACGGCTTGGCCGTCACCTGCGGAACCTCGATCAATCATCTGACGCTGAATGAGAACGACATCGGCGACTATCGCACCTTCCTCAAGCTCAGACCACCGTTGCGCCATGAGGATGAACGTATGGCGCTCGTTCGCGCGCTCGGCGAAGGCCTGATCGACGTTATTGTGTCCGACCACGATCCGCAGGACGTCGAAACCAAACGGCTGCCTTTCGCGGAAGCCGAATATGGGGCGATCGGCCTCGAAACGATGCTCGCGGCGGGGCTTCGGCTCGTGCATTCGGGCGACGTGGCGCTGACACGCCTGCTCGAGGCGATGACGTCGCGCCCGGCTGAAATTCTGGGACTGCCGCAGGGCAGGCTGCAAAAAGGCGCCCCGGCGGACATTGTCCGCTTCGATCCAGACGCGCCTTTCGTCGTCGATCCCGCGGCGCTCCACTCGCGCTCCAAGAACACCCCGTTCGATGGGGCGCTGCTGCAGGGCGTGGTCAAGACGACCGTCGTCGGGGGCGCAGTCGTCTACGAAGAATAGGCTCCAGGCGGGGACGGCAATTGATCGAGGTTCCGTCGGGCGCCTTTTTGCCGGTCGTTAGCTCCTCATCCCAGTCCGACAGCAAACTTATGTCGCGCCTTCAGCGTCTGCATGCTGAGCCAAACTGCAGCTCCAGCCCCAACGAAATGAGCAAGAAGCAAGTTAAAGTTCGCCATTAAGATGAAGACGTCGAGCGCGCGCACGATCCTGTCCGGATCGGTTATCGCGATCCCCGGCGGCTGCGACACGGTCTTGGCGACAAGCAGGGCGATGCTCAAGCCGACGCCGATGAACGAGACCATCGAGCCGAGCACATTGACGAGCGAACCTACGCCGAGAAACCACAACGCCGCTGGCTGATCGGCGGCGAGCATGCGCGCCGGATCGCGCATCAACCTGCCGGAGGCGATCGTCGAAAAGAGATTCAGGAACAGTGAAGCGAATAAGAGTCCCAGTCCGAAATACCCCCAATGGATCGGATCGCTGACCCAGACTGTGGAGCTGATCGATTGGCCAACCGCGCCAAAGGCGAGGAGCGGGGCGGTCAGGAACGCCAGGACGAAATCCAGCCAAAATCCGATCCAACCCATGAGGCGGATGCGACGGCCAAGATCCTGCCCGACCAGAGCCGATTCCGGCGAGAGCGCCAACGCCCTCCGTTGCGGCGCGGTGGCGACAAGCGCCGTGGACGTCGCGCGCCGCGCCGGTCCGGCCAAAGCGACGAAGCCCAGATATGCGACCAATCCGGCCGGGAGCGCGAAGGCGGCGATCCGGTTCATTGCGCGTGCGACGTTCGCGAAGTCCGGATCCGCCAGACCCGGCGATCCGGCCGAGATCCCCACGACGTCAAACGAAGCGCCGCTGAAAATCGCTTCGAATCCGCTGCTGACGACGAGCAGGGCCGCGGCCGCGTAGACGAATTGGCGCAGCGGATAGGCGGCGAACCGCCTCCACGCCGGGCCGACGCCGAAAGGGTAATTCGGAAACCAGGCGCGCCACAGATATTGAGCGGCGAGCAGGACGACGATCAGCGCGGCGAAGTTCAGCGCCAGATTTGTGAGCGGTCCGCCGATCGACGGCTCCCAGAGCCGCAATCCCCACGCGGCGAGGGCGAGCAAGGCGAAGAGGGCGGCGAACGCCCAATCGACCGGATCATCGAAGAAATCGTAGCGCAATTTTTAAAGCCGCATTTACGCCCCGCCACACAATCAGTTGGCGCGCGCGGCGGCGATTTCAACGCGCAGCGCTTTAGTCGCGGCCGCGTCGCATCATCCGGCGCAGGCGAGGGCTGCTGCCCGTTTGCAAACCGACACCTCGCGCTGCGATGAGATGAACAACGCGACGGGAAATCGCGCAGGCGCTGTTTCGTTCGGGCCTGCGAGAGCGGCGCGAGGCCGGACATCCGGCGTCGGGCCAGTTATCCGCGGAACGATTTCACACCTTCGCACGTTAGCCCAAGCGAACGGATGAGAGGTCTATTTTGGGCGCCCGATGATCTCGGCGCCGACGGCATTGGGGCTGGGCAGGGCGACAGGAACAGATATTTCGCAAACCCCATTTTTCGTGGAGTGCGGATTATGAAACGCGCACATGCCTTCAACGGCGCCCTCCTCGCACTGAGCCTTGCTTTCGCTGGAATTCCCGCGAGTTCACGCGCGCAGGCGGTGAAATCCAACGAAACCCTAAAGACCGAATATCAATATGCCGCCAAGGTCGTCTGTTCGCTGCTGGTTCCACATCAGGACGGAACTTTGGCGAAGGGCGTCTATCGGACAATCGTCAACATCCATAATCCGACCCGGAAGCGCTTCGCCATCGCCGCGAAAGTGGCGCTCGCGACGGAATTCGGGTCGGACCCTGGTCCGTTCAGCGTCACGCCGTTCAAGAAGGCGGAACTTCAGGCCGACGGCGCGACGGAACTGAATTGTTTCGACATCGCGGGCTATTTCTGCCCGATCAACGGCGTGTGCGTCGATTTCGCATTTCTTGAGGGGTTCGTGGTGATCAAGAGTCCCGAGCCGTTGGACGTGGTCGGCGTCTACACCGCCCGCCACTCTAATGGCGAAGTGGAAACCATGGACGTCGATGCGGTTCGCGAACGGCAGATCAGCGACGCGGTCGAGTTGACCGCGCCGGAGCCCAAATCCGAGATCAAGAGACACATGGATTTTCCGGCCAAAGGAAGCCCTGCGTTTCGCGGCAAGGAGCAAACGAAATAGAGGCAGGCGCATGTTTGCAGCGTGTGCCACGCCATATGTCCCCTGGAATAACGCGCGGCTATCGCGCAACGCGATACGGCCGGTGACTCGGATATGTCCGCATTCTGCATGTAACTGCGAATTGCCGGCGCCCCGGCCGGGTCGTCCCCGATAGCCCGGGGCCAGGCGCGCCCCTTGAAGAATTCCGGCAATAGCCGTAAAGGCTCGCCGCGCGCGAGCGACGGGCTCGTGACCACTCGGAACGAGGATCATGGCCAAGGAAAAGTTTTCACGCACGAAGCCGCACTGCAACATTGGGACGATTGGGCACGTCGACCACGGCAAGAC
>NZ_JABVWW010000001.1 GCF_013350005.1 Methylocystis silviterrae | reverse complement strand
CTTCCCGGAAGGATGGCCTCGAGCCGCCTCACGCCCAACAGCCAGTCCACGAAAAGCCCGGTTATTGGAGGTGTCCAGCTGGCTTGAGATATTCCCGGAAGGATCAGTCTTAATATCAATTTTCGTGAACGAAAGACACTGCGGAAGATCCTTGGCAGGTACATTGTTCATATATTCGTCCTTTCATATAAAAGGGTTGAAGAATGAATCTCGTGTGTCCTTTTGCTACTCGGCTCCCGATAGCCCCGGTGCTCTGGAAAGGGATCCGTAAGCAAGGTCCAGCCTTTCGGCTAAAATATTATACAACTTTAGCGCGAACATTTTTCGAAGGCAACCAGCCAACGGCGAAGCGCGCGGGCCCCACCCGTCAAGGCAGCGCGCTAAATTTCGTGTATCGATTCATGTCAGGGACATTCGGATGACTTACCGCGCGCCGCTCGACGACATTCTCTTCGCGCTCCGCCTCGCGGCCGGCGAAGGCGTAATGGAGACCGGCGGCATATTTGTCGATCTCGCCGACGGCGTCGCCGAACAGACCCTGGTGGAGGCGGCCAAATTCGCCGAACAGGTTCTGCTGCCGCTCGATCAGATCGGCGATCGCGTGGGCGCGACATACGCCAATGGCGCCGTCACGACGCCTCCCGGCTGGCGAGAGGCCTACGCGCAATGGAAAGAAGGCGGCTGGAACGCCATCGCGGCCGGCGAGGACTATGGCGGACTGGAGCTGCCTGCCCTGCTCAACGCCGGCTGCACGGAGATCTGGAACGCCGCCAACATGGCGTTCGCCGTCTGCCCGTTGCTTGGCCATGGCGCGATCGAGGCGATGGAGGCGCATGCCAGCGACGCGCTGAAGGAAACTTATCTGCGCAGAATCGTCAGCGGCGAATGGACGGCGACGATGAATCTGACCGAGCCCGGCGCCGGCTCCGATCTCGGATTGATGCGCACGCGCGCCGAACGCGCGCCCGACGGCTCCTACCGCCTCTTCGGCCAGAAAATCTTCATCACCTATGGCGAGCATGATCTCGCGCCTAATATCGTCCATCTCGTCCTGGCGCGCCTTCCCGACGCTCCCCCCGGCACGCGCGGCATTTCGCTGTTCCTGGCGCCGAAATTCCTGCCCGATGACACGGGCGGCTTCACGCGCCGCAACGATGTGCGGTGCGCCGGCATCGAGCACAAGCTCGGAATCCACGGTTCGCCGACCTGCACCATGATCTATGGCGATGAAGATGGCGCGGTCGCTTATCTCATCGGCGAGGAGAACAAGGGCCTCGCCTGCATGTTCACCATGATGAACAACGCCCGCCTCTCCGTCGGACTGCAAGGCGTGGCGCTCGCCGACCGCGCGACACAAATGGCGCTCGGATACGCCCGCGAGCGCAAGCAGGGGCGCGCGCCTGGCGCCAAGGAGACGAGCGCGATCATCAAGCATCCGGACGTCGCGCGCATGTTGCTAACCATGGCGAGTTCGACTGCCGCCGCTCGGGCGCTCTGCTACGAGACCGCCGCCGCGATCGATCACGCGCATCGCGACAGCGATCCGGCGCGCGCGGCGGCGGCGCATGAGCGCGCTTCTCTCCTGACGCCCGTCGCCAAGGCGTTTTCGACCGATATCGCCAATGAGACGACCTCGCTCGCCATTCAGGTCTTCGGCGGCATGGGCTATATCGAGGAGACCGGGGTTGCGCAGCTCATGCGCGACGCGCGCATCTGCGCCATTTACGAAGGCACGAACGGCATTCAGTCGATTGATCTCGTGACGCGCAAGATCCGCGGCGGCGACGGCGTGGCGCTCGCGCGCGAGATCGACGACATGCGCGCCATCGCGGCCGAAGCCGATGTCGCGCGCGAGGCGTTGCGCGAGAGTGTCGAGGCGCTAGCGCGGGCGAGCGCGTTTCTCACCGAAACCGAGCTCGCCGGCGCGCTCGCCGGCGCGACGCCCTATCTGCGCCTCTTCGCGCTGGCCCGCGGCGCAACCTTGCTCGTCAAAGGCGCGAAGCGCGCGCAGCGCGAAGCCGATCCGAATGCGCAACGCTACGCCGCGCTCGCCCGCTTCTTTGCCGACAATATCGCGATCGCCGCGCCTGGATTGGCGAAGACCGTGATCGACGGCGGCGCGTCGGTGAACAAGTCGCATGCGGGGCTTGGGGAGTGAGGGAATCCGGAAGGCAATCCAACGACGTCATGGCCGGCCTTGTGCCGGCCATCCACGCCAGGACATCGCGGAATGATCGTCACTGGACCGTGGCGGCGACGCGTGGATGGCCGCGACAAGCGCGGCCATGACGCGCGGCAATTGTCAGGCGCCGATAAACTCACGCAGCGTTCTCTGCTGCGCGTCATTCATATGCAGCCCGAGCTTCGAGCGGCGCCAGAGAATGTCGTCGGCGGTCCGCGCCCATTCCTTCTCGCGCAGATAGGCGATCTCCGCCTCGGTCAGGCCGCAGCCGAAATCACGGCCAAGATCGCTCAACGCTCGTGCATCCTCCAATATCTGAAAGACGCGGGTCCCATAGGCGCGCGCGAGGCGCAGCGCCAATTCATCGCCGAGAAATGGCTTTTCGCGCTTGAGATCGGCAAGAAAGCTGCCGAAACCTTGCGGCATGTCGCCGCCGGGCAAGATCGCGTCCGCCGTCCAGGCCTCGCCATGCGCGGGAAGAAAGCGCGAGAGTTCACTCAGCGCATGTTCGGCAAGCCGGCGCGCTGTCGTAATTTTGCCGCCGAAGATCGACAGCGACGGCGCCGCGTCTTCTGGCGCATCGAGATCGAAAGCATAATCGCGCGTCACGACCGACGCTTTCAGCGCCCCATCGTCATAGAGCGGACGCAGGCCGGCGTAGCTTGACGCGATGTCATCGCGGGTCGCTGGAACGCGTAAGAAATGATTGAGCGAATTGAGCAGATAGTCCGTCTCTGCGTCGCTGATCGCCACGGCGCCAGGAAGGCCGTCATAGGAAACGTCGGTCGTGCCGATGAGCGTGAAGTCGCGCTCATAGGGGATCGCAAAAACGATGCGGCCGTCGGGGTTCTGCAAGATATAGGCGTGTGCGCCCTCGAAGAGCTTGCGCAGAACGAGATGCGAGCCCTTCACGAGCCGCACATGTTTGCGCGAATGGATGTGCAGCGCGTCTTCGATCACCTGCGACACCCAGGGGCCGGCGGCGTTGACCAGCGCGTGCGCCTCAATCGTCTCGCCGTCCGCGAGCGTCGCGCGCCAGCGGTCGCCCTGTCGCGCGGCGTGAACAAGCCTTGCGCCGACGCTGATCGTCGCGCCGCGCTCCGCCGCGTCGCGTGCGTTCAACACGACAAGGCGCGAATCGTCCACCCAGCAATCGGCGTAGGTGAAGCCGACGCGGTAAGCGTCGCGCAGCGGCGCGCCAAGCGCATCCTGCGAAAGCATCACCATATGCGAGGCTTCGAGGCGCTTGCGGCGCGCAAGGTGGTCGTAAATGAAAAGTCCGAGACGCAGCAGCCAGACGGGCCGCAGCCCTTTTTCGTAGGGCAGAACGAATTTTAAGGGCCAGATGATGTGCGGCGCGGCGGCGAGCAGCAGTTCGCGTTCGGCCAGCGCTTCATGCACGAGGCGAAATTCATAGAGCTCGAGATAGCGCAGACCGCCATGGATGAGCTTCGTCGAGGCGGACGACGTGCCTTGCGCGAGATCGCCCTGCTCGACGAGCCTGACGGCGAGGCCGCGGCCGGCGGCGTCGCGAGCGATGGCGCAGCCGTTGATCCCGCCGCCGACAATGAGAAGATCGTAGATCATGGCCGCCCTCGATTCGAAGCGGCCATGACTATAGCGTTTATCCCTGCGGACGGTTCGCCTGCTTATGACGCGCGCCGCCATTTGCGGGGCGCTTCTGTCCATTGAAAGAGGCGCCCGGTCGCTTTGCCGCGGGACGCTGTCCCTCGCGACGCGGATGCTGCGCGCCGTTTCGATGCGGCGACGGCGAATTCGGCCTCTTAGGCGCCGGGCGTGCGGAGTCGCCGTCATCCTGGCGGGCGCCTTCGGCGCGCCGGTCAGTAAATTCAAGCGTCTGACGCGTCAGCTTTTCGATCGCGCGCAGCAACGGCCGCTCGCCATTGTCGCAGAGCGAAATCGCCTGGCCGGTCGCGCCGGCTCGCGCAGTACGGCCGATGCGATGCACATAGGCTT
Source organism: Methylocystis silviterrae (assembly GCF_013350005.1). GTDB lineage: Bacteria > Pseudomonadota > Alphaproteobacteria > Rhizobiales > Beijerinckiaceae > Methylocystis > Methylocystis silviterrae. The sequence goes on along the minus strand of NZ_JABVWW010000001.1, from coordinate 402,702 downwards.
CTGCAACTTCCGGCAATTCGAAATTGACGACATGCGTCACGCCGTCGACGTCGATGCCGCGCGCAGCGATGTCGGTCGCGACAAGCACCCGCGTGCGGCCCTTGCGGAAACCGTCAAGCGCGCGCAGCCGCTGGCTCTGGCTCTTGTTCCCGTGGATCGCGTCGGCGCCGACGCCGGCGCTCTCCAGATGCTGCGCGACGCGATCGGCGCCGCGCTTGGTGCGCGTAAACACGATCGCGCGCGAAATCTGGCGGTCGTTCAACAGTTCGACGAGCAGGTCGCGCTTGGCGCCGCCCGAGACCAGATAGACATGTTGCGCGACACGCTCGGCGGTGGTCGCGGCCGGCGTCACCGAGACTTTCGTCGGATCGCGCAGCATGTCGTCCGCGAGCGTGGAGATCTCCCGCGGCATCGTCGCCGAGAACAGCAGCGTTTGGCGTTGCTTCGGCAATTTCGCGACGATCTGGCGGATCGGAACGATAAATCCAAGATCGAGCATATGGTCGGCTTCGTCGAGAACGAGCACTTCGGTCGTCGCGAGCTTCAAACGGCCGCTGCCGAGATGGTCGAGCAGACGCCCGGGCGTCGCCACCAGAACGTCGAGGCCGCGCGCCAGCATTTCATTTTGCGGACGATGCGACACCCCGCCGACGATGACGCCGACGCTTGGACGAAAGAAATGGCCGTACGAGCGGAAACTGTCGGCGATCTGCGCCGCGAGTTCGCGTGTCGGCGCGAGAATCAGCGCGCGCGCCGTGTTGGGCGCCGGGCGCCGCTTGTCGGCCAGCAGCCGGTGCAGGATCGGCAGAGCGAAGGCCGCCGTCTTGCCGGTGCCGGTCTGGGCCACGCCGAGAAGGTCGCGACCTTGCAGAAGCGCAGGAATAGCCTGCGCCTGGACCGGGGTGGGAGTTGTGTAGCCTTCGCGCTCAAGCGCGCGCAGCAGGATCTCGTTCAAGCCGAGATCGGAGAATGTCATCACGTCAGTTGTTGCTTTCAGTTGTCGATTCGAGCCACGAGGACCGGCGAGGAGAGCGCCAGCTCAGGACCAAAAAAGAGTCGGCCCCGCGTAACGGGCCTCGGCGTGGGAAAAGGGGGCGCTCGACAGCTCGTCGACGAAAACGTCAACCTACGCGGCTGGAGCGCCTCATGCTGCGGCGCAGCGCAGTCTTCATACAGGAGCGTCGCCTCAGGGTCAACATTGCGCGTGACCGCGGCGTCGGCCGCGACAAGCTTCCTCCGGCCTTCTATAAGCCGAGAAGCGGAACGCCGATGGATTTAGGCCATGAACGCCATTGCAAATTTCGACGGCGCGGAAATTCTCAATACGTTTGTGTCGCTGCTCGTGGCGTTCGTTCTCGGGACCGCGATCGGCGCGGAGCGCCAGTATCGGCAGCGCACCGCCGGGTTGCGGATTAACGCTCTCGTCGCGCTCGGCGCGTCCGCTTTCGTCGATCTCGGCATGCGGCTCATGGGCAATCAGGGTGCGACCCAGGTGCTGGCCTATGTGGCGTCGGGCGTCGGCTTTCTCGGCGCTGGCGTGATCATCAAGGAAGGCATGAATATCCGCGGACTGAGCACAGCGGCGACCGTCTGGTGCTCGGCGGTGACGGGCGGCTTCGCCGGCGCCGACCGTCCGGCGGAAGCCCTATTGCTGGCGGGTTTCGTGCTGGCTGGCAACACGCTCCTTCGACCACTCGTGCGTCTGATCGAACGTACGCCGATCGACGAAACCGCGACGGAAGCGATCTATGACGTCCGCGTCACGGCGAGCGGCGCGACGCCATTCGGGACATTTTGATCGAGCGGCTCGAAGCCGCCTCTTATCCGATCCAGGACATTGCTGAGAACGAACGCGAAGACGACGTCGAGATCGTCGCGACCCTCGCGACGTCGAGCGCGACGGGCGAACAGCTTGACGCGGTCGTCGAGGCGCTCGCCGCCCTCGACGGCGTCTCGCATGCGACCTGGTCCTCCCGCACAAGCGACTGAAATCGCGCCGCGAGTAAGCAGCGCCGTCATCGCCCCTGGTCCACGATCTTGACCCAAAGCAGATGTTTCCGTCGAAGCTTGGGCGAGATCGCTCACAGTTCGGAATGCTCTTCCGCTGGCGCGCCGCATGGCCTAATGGCTACCCAAACTTTCCTTCCCGGGTCCCCTGCACACATGATTCGTCTCGAAAACATCGGCAAACAGAACGGTCATCAGATCCTCTTCATCGAGGCCTCCGCGACGCTCCTTAAGGGCGAGAGGGTCGGCCTCGTCGGTCCCAACGGGGCCGGCAAGACGACCCTCTTCCGGATGATTACGGGACAGGAGCATCCCGACGAGGGCCAGGTGGCCGTCGATCGCGGCGTGACCATCGGCTACTTCAATCAGGACGTCGGCGAGATGTCTGGCCGCAGCGCCGTTTCCGAGGTGATGGACGGCGCGGGTCCGGTCAGCGCGGTGGCGGCCGAGCTGAAGCAGCTGGAGGACGCCATGGTCGATCCTGACCGGGCGGACGACATGGAACAAATCATCGAGCGTTACGGCGAGGTGCAGGGACGCTTCGAGGAGCTGGACGGCTACGCCCTGGAGGGCCGCGCGCGCGAAATCCTCGCGGGCCTGAGTTTTACTCAGGAGATGATGGACGGCGACGTCGGCGCCCTGTCGGGCGGTTGGAAAATGCGCGTGGCGCTCGCCCGCATCCTCATCATGCGCCCCGACGCCATGCTTCTCGACGAGCCGAGCAACCATCTGGATTTGGAAAGCCTGATCTGGCTGGAGGAATTCCTCAAAGCCTATGAGGGCGTGCTGCTGATGACCTCGCACGACCGCGAGTTCATGAACCGCATCGTCACCAAGATCGTGGAAATCGACGGCGGCGCGTTGACGACCTATTCGGGCGATTACGTGTTCTACGAGCAACAACGCGCGCAGAACGAGAAGCAGGCGCAGGCGCAATTTGAGCGTCAGCAGGCCATGCTCGCCAAGGAAATCAAATTTATCGAGAGGTTTAAGGCGCGCGCATCGCACGCCGCGCAAGTGCAGAGCCGCGTGAAGAAGCTCGAGAAGATCGACAGGGTCGAGCCGCCCAAGCGCCGCCAGACGATTTTGTTTGAATTCCCGCCAGCGCCGCGCTCCGGCGACGACGTGATCACCCTGAAGAACGTGCACAAGAGCTACGGCGCACGGAGAATCTACGAGGGACTGAACTTTCAAGTGCGCCGCAATGAGCGATGGTGCGTCATGGGCGTCAACGGCGCGGGCAAGTCCACGTTGCTGAAATTGGTGGCGGGCTCCTCACTGCCGGACGACGGCGCCGTCGCCCAGGGCGGCAGCGTGAAAATGGGCTATTTTGCGCAACACGCCATGGAGTTGCTGGACGGCGAGCGCACCGTGTTCCAGTCGCTGGAGGACTCATTCCCTCAGGCAGGACAGGGCTCGCTGCGCACATTGGCCGGCTGCTTCGGTTTCTCCGGCGACGACGTTGAGAAGAAATGCCGGGTGTTGTCGGGCGGCGAAAAAGCGCGACTTGTCATGGCGAAAATGCTTTACGACCCGCCGAACTTTCTTGTGCTGGACGAACCCACCAACCATCTGGACCTGGCGACCAAAGAGATGCTCATCACCGCGCTGTCGAATTATGAAGGCGCCATGCTGTTCGTCTCGCACGACCGGCGCTTCCTGGCCGCGTTATCCAATCGGGTGCTGGAACTGACGCCCGAGGGCGTTCATGTTTATGGCGGCGGCTACACGGAATATGTGGCGCGCACGGGCCATGAGGCGCCCGGCCTCCGTAGCTGATGACAGCACGGCCGGCGACATGAACTCGCACGGCGAGCAGCCGACGTGAATCACGACGCCCTGACTCATGTGCTCAGGTTGGCGACTCCGAGGCGAACAGATTTTCTAATTCTGAGATCTTGATCGGTTTTACAAAATGCCGGTCAAATCCAGCCTCGGCGCTTCGCTCAAAGTCCTCGGCCTGGCCCCAACCCGACAACGCTGCGATGAAGAGAGAATCTCCGCCGGGAAGCTGTCTGATCCTCCGGACAGTCTCGTAACCATCCATCCCGGGCATGCCGAGATCGACAAAGACGATGCGGGGCTGAAATTTTGAGATAACTTCCAGCGCCTCGGCTCCGCCAGGAACGACCTGCACCTCCATCCCAAAGGAGGCGATCAACTCGCCAGTGAGTTTGCCGACAAGGTGGTCATCGTCCACGACCAACACCTTTGTCTGGGACGCGCGCCGCTCCTTTGTATCTCGCGCGGGTTCAACGTTCGACGCATCCGGCGCTTGGCTCAATGGAAGCCGAACAATGAACTCGCTGCCCTTATCCGCGCCACCGCTTCGGGCTTCGATTGCGCCTCCGTGCAGCGTTACAAGACTGCGGGTGAGCGATAGACCGACGCCAATCCCGCCTTGAGCCCTTCCGAGATTGCGATCGACCTGGGTAAAGATGTCGAAAACGCGGGTGATCATTTCGGGCGGAATGCCTACGCCCGTATCCTTAACGATGACCACCGCGGAACGACCGTCCTGCATCACCGTGACGTCGATCACGCCGACGTCTGCTGTATATTTTGCCGCGTTGTTGAGAAGATTTACAAAAACCTGACCGAGTCGAATTGGATCGCCCTCGATGAAAAGCTCTGTCGAGGGCGCGTAAAAGTGTTTGCGATGTTTCCCGGCCTGAAGTTTGTCGGCCCCATGTTCAAACACTTCGCGCACGAGCGAGACAAGATCCAGGCGCTCCTTGTGAAGCTCTAACTTGCCGCGGCTGATGCGCGAAACTTCCAGAAGGTCGTCGACAATACGCGTGAGCTGCTGAGTTTGCTTCTCGATCGCCGATAGCATGTCGTCGTCCCTGTCGGCTGAGCGCCGCTTCTTGATGTGAATCGCCGCGCAAATCACAGCGAGAGGATTGCGCAACTCGTGGGCCAGCACGGCGAGGAACTCGTCCTTGCGGCGATCGGCGGTCTGCAGCGCGTCCAGCGCATCGCGAATGGCGTATTGTAGGCGACGGGCTTCAATTGCGTTCTTGAGCGCGCTGATCAGCGAGCGCTTTTGCGCAGGGCGTTCGATGAAAACTATACTCGGGCGCTTTTCGATCGTTCGGAGCAAAGCCAAATCTTTTTGAGCGTGGCCGCGGGCGAGAAGCAACACCACGGGCAACTGGGACCAGGCCGGTTCAGGACCGAACAACTCGTCCCAGGCCACCGCGCGATCGCGCGGCAATGCCTCCTCCGCCATAAGAACGCAGCCTGCGCCATTCGCGATCTCCCGGCGTAGCTCTTCTTCGTTGCTGCAAACGCAGTTGGAAAGACCGCCACGATTGAGCGCGTCTTCGGCGAGCGCGGCATCGCGTCCCGTCGGCGTCATAATCAGAACGCGCAGGCTATCCTCGGCGCGCGGGACGACCTCCGCTGCGCTACTCTCCGCCATCATGGAATCGGAACGATGGATTCAGGATGATACACAGGCGTTCCCATCAGGACGCCGGTAAAGCCTGTGAGCGGCTCGCTGACGTCGACGCCGCCCGGTCTCATCGTCAGTTTCCGGATTGTGTGCTCATGTGGGCCGCTACGCTTTTTGACGATCGAAAAGGCCTTGTGCAGCGCGCCGTCAAGCTCGAAAAAACGAAGCAGGAACACATTGTCGGCCAGGAAGCTGAAGTCCATCGGCGAAGAGAGCTCCATCCCAAAAATTCCGTGCTGCGTCAGCGTCATGATGGTGACGATCTGACGACGGTTCAGATAGGAGAGCAACTCCCTGATGTGAAGAATAACGCTCGGTTCTTCCATCGCCGATTGCAGATAGCCGTTCAGCGTGTCGATCACGACGAGCTTGACGCCCTGCTTCTCGACTCGATCCATCGCCAGGTCGGCGATCTCGCCGACGCTCAGTTGGGCCGGATCAAGATGCCTGAGTTCAATGCGGCCGGCGTCGACTTCGGCGCGCATGTCGAAGCCCAGTCCCTCGCTGCGAGCGATATAGCTCTCCTCGCTCTCGTCGAACAGAAAAACGGCGCATTTCTCGCCGCCCCTGGCTGCGGCCATCACGTAGAGCGATGATATGGTTGATTTTCCAGCGCCCGCAGGCCCAGCGATGAGCGTGTTCGAGCCTCTCGGAAGCCCGCCGCCGACAAGCGCGTCAATCTCTGAGTTGCCGGAGCCGAGCGCCGGAGCCGCCACGAGGCTCGGAAAGCTCTGTGCGACGAGGCGAGGATGCACGGTCAGCCCTCCGGCGGCGAGCGTTACGTCGTGCGAGCCGCTTACATAGCTGCAGCCGCGCAGTTTGATCACGCGCAATGCGCGTCGGTCGGCCCCGTAGGAAGACGGTCTTTGCCGCAATTCGATGATGCCGTCAGACATAGTTTTGCTGCGGAGATCCTTTTCCGTCGTCGATGCTTCATCCAGCATCACCGTCGTGCAGTTGCGCGCCGCCATGAAGTCGCGAATTCGCTTCAGTTGACGCCGATGGAAAGCCGCCGTCGGCGCCAACACACGCAGACTTGAAATCGTATCGAGCACAAGCAGTCTCGGCTTCACCCGTTGGACTTCGGAAAAAAGGTGGTCGAACGTCTCGCCGATCTCGACCTCCGCCTCCGGGAAAAGCGTGTAATCGAGCCCTTTGTCTTCCGCGCTGGATGGCTCCGACAGGCCGGTGATATTGATCCCGTCGAGACTCCATCCGTGCGATGCGGCGATCGACCGCAACTGTTGCGGCGACTCGGCGCTCGTCGCGAGCAGGCAGCTTTCGCCCGCGCGAACCGCCTGGATCAGGAACTGGAGCGCCACGGTCGTCTTGCCGCTGCCGGGCGCACCTTCAACGAGAATAAGTGAGCAGCGCGGAAGACCGCCGTGAAGAACCCTGTCGAGCCCCGGAACGCCTGTCGCAAAACGCGGGGTTGTCTCTATCGGCACGGACACTGTGGCTCTCCCGATAATCGTGAGCGTTCAGCTTACAGCACGGCAAGTATTCGACAACATTGCTTTCCGCTATGTCTCCCCTTCCGCGGCCTAAGAGCCCATCGCAGCCGTGGCCGCAATGGCGTTGAAGGGGTATTCAGAAGATAAAACACGGCTTCGCGCCCTCAACCCATCTTGCCGCCAAACCTTTTCCCGCTTAGCGTCTTCGTCCGAGTGCCGGTCGATTCGTCGAGTCAGCTGTCGTGAACGCTGAAAGTTCACGCTTCCGAGGGATCAGAACATGGATCGGGACACGCTCAGCGATATCGCCGAATCCGCCCCGTTGCCGGACGCAGGGGCCGAATTGCGCAGCCCCTCCGCTTCCGCCGCCGGCAAAACGTCGATCAGCGTTCCGGCGCAACTCGTTTCTCAAGGCGCGCATCGCTTCTACGCGCTGGTGCTGCCAAGCAGCCTGCTCGCTGAAACCTGCACGGTCGAACCGCGGGTCGAAAATCCGGCGGAAGGCTTCCAGCGCCTGCTCGATCCAAAGCGCGCGAAGTCCATCGCCAAATATATCGACGCCGGGTTCGGCACGGTTCCGGGCGCCGTGGTCCTTTCGGCGCAGTCGCGCGCGCATATGCATTATGACCGCGCCGCGGGAGCTCTGACATTCCGGCAGGACCCCCGCGCCTTCCTGATCATCGACGGGCAACATCGCATCTTCGGCTTCAAGCTGGCGAAACGCGCCGTCGACGTGCCGGTGGTGATCTACAATAAGCTGAAGCGCTCGGAAGAATGCCGGCTGTTCATGGACATCAACACCAAGCAGCGGCCCGTGCCCAATGAACTGTTGCTCGACATCCGCCGCCTCTCGGAAGTCGAGACGAAAGCCGACGCGCTGCTGCACGACGTCTTCGATCTTTTCCACACACGCGACGACAGCGCGCTCAAGGACCTGCTCAGTCCGGCGGAACGGCGCAAGGGCACGATTTCGCGCGTCACCTTCAACGCCGCGCTGCGCTCGATCAAGGGCGCATTCGTCGATGCGCGGGCGGAGGAAGTCTACGTGGTGCTCAACGCCTATTTACGCGCCTGCCGGCACGGTCTGGGTTTGCACAACGCCGATGAGCAGATCACGCATCCGGCCCTGTTCAAGGCGCTGGCGCTGCTGTTCGCCAATGTCGCCGAGCGGGTCGCCGATCGCCACGGCGGAAAATACACGGTGACGAATTTCGAGGACGTGCTCATTCCCTTCTTCAAACGCCTGAAGAAATCGGATCTGCCGCGCGCCGGCATGAGCCATGTCGCGCTGCATGAGCATTACGGCAAGGCGCTAAGCGCCGGCTTCCTGATCAAACAGTGGCTCTTCTCTTGAGACGAATGGGTCGACGTCTTTTTCCGCTGCGACAACGCCGCGCGCGGTCAGCCCGTGCTCGGTCTTTTCCCAGTGGAAAGGGCGCCGACAGAGTTCATAAAGGGCGCGCCAGGCCGCGATGCTCAGCATCATCAGCCACAACGGCAGATAGAGAAGTGCGCGGCGAAACCGCGTCAGGCCGCGCCGGCGCATCCCCATGGCGAGCGGCAAGATCAGGGAGATCGCTCCGGCGATCGCCAGACAGCACCACAGCGTGCTCAAGGCGATTTCAAATGGCGCGACCGGCGCCAACAGTGCCCCAAAGATCGCGTCATAGGTCATACGCGCCGCCAGGAACGGGCCGAGCAAAGGACCAAACAATCCGCTGGCGAACATTGCGAGCACCGCGATCGCGCGCCGGGAACCGAGATCGACGAAAAGCCGCATAGGCCGACGGCAGTGCACGATGAATGTCTGCATCCAGCCTTTGAACCAGCGCGTGCGCTGTCTCACCAGCGCAGCGAAGGCCGCCGGCGCCTCTTCGAAAGTTTGCGAGGCGAATGTCCGCACCTCAAAGCCCGCGCGCGCGAGCCGCAGGCCGAGATCCGCATCTTCGGTGACGTTGAAGGCGTCCCAGAAGCCGATGTCGCGCAGAGCCTCGATGCGAAAGTGCGGTATTAGGTAGCAACCGCACCTAGCGGATTCTCGCGGATTTCCGCCGGTTTTGCAACAATCGGCGGCATGGCCGACACGATCAAACTGGCGCGAACCGCCACCTATGAGCACACGATTTCCGGCTTGCTGACGAAGCGCGCAGACCTTTTCAACGAAGCGCAGCGCATCCGCGACCGGCTGGCAGAGATCAAGAACGATATCGGCGCGCTGGACCGCGTTCTTGGCACGCTCGGCTATACCGGCAATCTAGACGCCGAAATGCCGCGCCAGAAGCGGCAAGTGCTCTTTGGGCCGGGTGAGCTGACTAGAGCCATCCTAGACGTGCTCAGGGACGCTACCGAGCCGATGGCGACGCGAGAGATTGCCCGCGCCATCTTGGCCGTGAATGAGCAAGACCCGCGCGACAGGCGGTTGCTTACCGAACATACGCGGCGGGTGAGCAAGGCGCTGCGTATCCTGAAAAGACATGGGGCTGTCGTCGGGGCCGGCGACAAGGGCGGCAACATGCTTTGGGAAAAATCCCGAAAATCTTAGAGGCCAATTAACCAAATCACCAGCAACTATAAACTGCGACGCGTGCTGCGCGCCGCAGCGATGGGGCGCGCAATGAACAAACTATTTTTCGGGGACAATTTAGATGTGCTTCGTGAGCGCGTTCAGCCCGAATCTATTGACCTTGTTTATCTGGACCCACCCTTCAATTCTAACGCCAGCTACAATGTTCTTTTCAAGGAAGGTGGCACTATTCCATCTGAGGCGCAGGCCGAGGCATTCCGAGATACTTGGGAGTGGGGTGAAAGCGCTGCTTCGGCATATGAAGACGTGATGCGTTCCTCTGGCGATGTAGCCTTGGCGCTTAAGGGTTTGAAGGCATGGATCGGACAGAATGCGATGATGGCTTATATCGTCATGATGGCCGCACGTATTCTTGAATTGCGTGACGTTTTAAAGCCAACAGGATCGATGTATCTACACTGTGATCCTAAAGCAAGTCACTATCTTAAATTGATACTTGACGCCGCGTTTGGTCATGAGAACTTTAGAAGTGAAATAATTTGGAAGCGGACGCATTCTCATGGGTCCGCTAAGCGTTACGGGCCTCTTCATGACGTTATTTTGTTTTACTCCAAATCTGACAACTTTACTTGGACTTATCCAACTGTGCCTCACGATCCGGTATATATCGAAAAATACTTCAAAAGCTTCGATGAAAAGCGCGACGATTATTTCCAGTCGATTTCGCTCACCGGAGCGGGAACCAGACGAGGCGAAAGCGGCGACCCATGGCGCAGCGTAAATCCAACATCCGTAGGTCGCCATTGGGCGCTGCCGCATGCAGTGCTCGCCAGAGAGGGGATAACAAGCGGCACGACACAGGAAAAGCTGGACAAGCTTGATGCGGTCGGAAGGATCGCGTGGCCAGCGCGCGGCGGAACGCCGAGGCTCAAATGGTTCACGTCAGATTTGGAGGGGGTTAGTCTAGGAGACATTTGGACCGATATTGCTCCGATCTCAGCCCATGCAAAAGAACGGCTGGGTTATCCTACCCAAAAACCACGCGCCCTGCTTGAGCGAATTATCTTGGCGTCCTCAAATCCGGGAGACGTTATCCTTGATCCATTTTGCGGGTGCGGGACAACTGTTGAAGCTGCGGAAAGATTAGGGCGGCAATGGATCGGGATCGATGTAACGCACTATGCGATTACCCTAATAGAGGCGCGGCTCAAAGCTAACAATCCAGATGCCAGCTTCACCGTGCATGGCCGACCGACCGATCTCGCCGGCGCACGCGATCTCGCGCGGCGGGATAAGCATCAGTTTCAGTGGTGGGCTGCATGGCGCATTGGCTCACAGACATATCGAGAAGAGAAGAAGGGAGCCGATAGAGGTATTGATGGGAACATCCTATTCAAAAATGGTCCGTATGGTGACGGCCGGATTATTGTTTCTGTCAAAGGTGGCGAGAACGTCGGCGCTCAGATGGTCCGCGATCTTCGCGGCGTGATTGAGCGGGAAGACGCGGAAATGGGAATTTTAGTAACCCTTGCGGACCCAACCGGCCCAATGCTGCGAGAAGCTTCCGAGGCAGGGTTTTTGTCTCGCTCGGCGCACGGACGCCTGCCCCGTATGCAAATCGTGACCGTAGAAGACATGCTATCTGGGCGAATGCCGAAGATGCCGCCGCTTCCTGTTCCAGAACGAAAGCTAACGCCTTCAATTAAGCGCAAGGACAAGGATCAACTTGAATTGTTGTTGCCGTTTGAAGGGGAGAAAATCATCCCCTCAAAAGGCGTTATCGTCGATCCGCGCTTCGTTTCACTAACTGGTTAGGCGCTACGCTGCCAGTAGCCCTTCCACTGCCGCGAAACCGGATGTGTAAGCGCCGCGTTGGCGACCATTAGATATTGTTCGCCATTGCTCACGCGCCGATGGTCTTCACGCCAAGCCATTTCGCGGGCGTAGGCTTTGAGATACGGCCCCGCGATATGGTGATGCGTGCCGATTTCCGCGCGGCGCAGCCGGGAAAAGAAGCTCTCGGCCTTGTTCGTGCAAGCGCCTTCGTCTGAGTAAGCCCATTCATGATTGATGCGCTTCGTCAGGAAGCGGGCGTGTAGACGGTCCCAATGCGTCGCTTCGTCGGCGTGAACGACGGCTCCGGCGTCGATACGGGCCTCAAGCGTCGGAACCGACTCGGCTTCGCTCTTGAAAACGAAAGGCAGCGTGCGGCCGGCGCGCTCGCGCATGATAACGACGACGCGGCGCTTGCCATTCTGATTGATCGCAAGGCGGCGATCGCGGCGGTTTTCCTTGTAGTTTGACGGCTTCACATAACCGCCGAAATAGGCGCCGTCGATTTCGACTTCGCCGCAGGCTTTCATCGTCTCGACTTCCGCAGCCATCGCCTCGCGGATTTTGTGGGCCATGACGTAGGCCGTCTTATACTGGCAGTCGAGATCGCGAGAGAGTTGCAGGGCGCTATGGCCCTTCGCGCCGTTGACGAAGATCGCGATCGCCAGAAGGTAAGTCGAGATCGGCAGCTTGCGGCTGGCGAAGATAGTGCCGGACGTAACGCTGAATTGATGGTCACAAGCTTTGCACTTGAAAACCGGACGGCTCTTGTAGCTGTAGACGCCAAGGCAACCGCAGTGCGGGCACACCGGCTCGCCTTCGGTAGAGGCCCAACGGATTTGTTTGAAGGCGTCGCGGGCTTCCTCTTCGGACATGCGAGCAACCCGAGCTAGGCTCAGGCTCCTTGCATGTTTCGAGAGAAGGAAGTGTTGCGACATGGGATGCTGACTGTCCGCGTTTTCCGCTTATGTCAGCTTTTATAAATGACATTAGAGATGGCGTCAACTTAAAACAATGATCTTGACGTAAAAAGTTGCCATCGCTATTTTCAGCGCATGACGCCAGGACAGTGCCGCGCCGCGCGCGCATTTCTTCAAATTTCGCAAGACGATCTGGCGAAAGCCGCGAGCGTCGGCGTTTCGACGGTTCGCGACTTTGAAGTTGGGAAGCGGGCGCCAATAGCGGCAACTCAAGCTGCAATGCGGTCAGCGCTTGAGGCGAAGGGGATTCGCTTCGTTGATTGTGGCGATGATGGCGCATTGGGCGTTCTTTGCGCTGCGCCTGATCAGGCGCAGCGCAGTGGACAAAAATCTTAGATTCTGCTAGGGAGACGACGGTGGAGCTAGCGGGACTTGCACCCGCCGGGCGTTGGATGGAAAGCCGTGCCCTGCACTGTGCAGCCCCGCTAGGAGACTGGCCGTCACGCCAACGCAATGACGACCAGCCGGCATCTGAAGCTATCTTCTCATGTCCCACCTACCTTCCCGGTATGATCCGGGTCTCTGGTTACGGCCCTGCGCTGCTTTTCGAGGGCGACGCGCAGGGCCAATTTTTTCTCTGACGCTCATTGGCGATCAGAATGGGGAATCGTCGTCTTCAACCGTGTCCGGCTGGACCACGGCGTCTGCGGTTTCATCATTTTTCGGCAGCAAATATTTTGTGCCGTTTTTCCTCAGTTGGCCCCGCTTCCACATACGCCAAGCGATCGGCCCGACAACGTCGGGGCGAACCTCAGGCCACCATTTCTTGGCGATAAGGTCCCTGATATCAGCGGGCTCTAAGCCGCCGTAGAGCACCACTGAAGGCGTATCCAAGACATCTATGATCATGTCCGGCATCGTCGGAATGTTTGCCGGTTTGGCGTGAGCCGGGACTGGAGGGAGTGGTATTCCATCCTCGATCTCCAATACCGTCTGTGAGGGCTCCTGACGTCCTAGACGGGAGATCACCCTTGCGGCGACATCCAGCTCAGGCAACTCAGCCTGCAATGCCGCGATACGGTCGCGGCATTCCTGAATCTCTTTCTCGATTTCTGCCCTTCGGCGATGGATAAGAGTTAGCGGCTGCGTCATGGAGACCGTGCTTAAGCGACGGCAGCATACCAGTCAAGACAAGATACGCAGCGTTCACCATTCTCCCCATAGCAGTTTATATCTGTCGATCAACGCGTATGGATATATCTTTATACGTGGAAGGTAAGATAGCAGGTGCGTTTGCTACCTAATGCCGCGAAAGTGATTGGACGTGCCGCCAAGGAAGAGCGGCATTCCCATCGCTGCGAGGCCCTTGTTGTAGACGTCAAAAAGCGCCGCATATTCAAGCGCGAACATCGCCGTCATCCAATTCAGCTCTCCGTTGTCGATGGCGAGGCTCGCCTGCAGGCAAGCGACGCTCGGCGGCGAGGCGGCGAAGAGCGTCGCGGCGCGGCGCAATTGGCGTGACTCGGGCAAATCTTCCGCGTCGAACACCGCAACGAGCGATCCCCGGGCGAGCGGCATGGCGACGTTCAGCGCGCGTGGCTTGGTGCGCGGAGCGCCCTCGGGCGCAATGACGATCTCATGCGGCGCATGTGGCGCGTGCGCCTTTAATGCAGCAGCCGTTGGCTCATCGTCGGCTTCAATAACGAATTTTACGTCGAGCTTGGCTCTCGGATAATCCAAACGGTCGATCGCTCGAGCGAGCTGGCGCGCCACGGCGGCTTCCTGGTAGAGCGCAAGCACGATCGTGTAGATCGGCAGTTGCGCCTCGCTTTCGAGCGGTTCGGCGTCTGCGCAGTGTTGAAAACTCGCCGCGCAGGCGAAAAGCCTCAGAAACACGCCGCAAAAGAATGCGCCTGCAAGGAGCAAAGCCGATGCAAGGCGTAGAAAGAAGAAAGGCGCGTAAAGGCTCGCCGCCAGTCCGATCAGCGCGACGAGCAGCAGTCCCACCTGTCCGCGCCGCAAGCCGCCGCGCGCGCATAAATCCCGATCGACGCGCTCGACGAGAAAGGCCGCGTCTCGCGCGGCTTTGGCGGGATCGGCGCGACGCACCGCCTCCAAGAGCCGCGTTCGGGTGGTGATCGCGAAGAGCGGCCGTCCTCTTGCCGCACGCCGCGCGCTCATCAATCGAAAGACGCCGCTGCCGCTCGGCGCGAATAGCCAAAGATAGATAGCCGCTCGACGGGTCCCGGACGCGCGCGTAGCCGCATTCGGCCGTCGCAACGCCTGACGCGGCGACGTCGACAGGACTGTCTATGAACTCGACGTTGAGATGCTTCGCCAGCGCCCGATAGAAGACATCCTCGCAGACGAGCCCCTCGGCGAGTAGCGCTTCGTCGGCGCAAACGCCCTGGCGACACGCCGTCGCAGCGGCAAATTGCAGCACCTGCTCCGGCACGCCATGCGCCGAAAGAAAGGCAATCTCGACAGGAATGGGTCTCGACGCGGTCGCACGCGACGGCGACGGCCGGCGAACGGCCGAGGAGTCAGCGAACGGCCGGCGTCTGAAAGGCTGAGGAGGAAGTTCGTCCTTGATCTGCGAAGCAGAGGAAGCAACACTATCGATCGGCACAAAATTCATGCAATAAATCCGGCAAGCGCAAGCAGCCTGCGCGCGACTATCGACCTCCAGCAAGGGCCAAGCAATCCTTTTATGCGCCGTCTCACTCAGCCGCGCCGAACCGGTCTTCTCGCCTTCAATGGTGCGGCGCTCGCCGCGCTGTTCCTGACGTCCTGCTTCACGGCGGCGGCTGACGGCGCGCCGCCCGCGCCGGCGCCCCCCGCGTCGACGCCGCCGGCCGCGAATACGCCCTCATTTTGGGACCCCAACCGCACGCCGGAAAAGCCGGATGTTTCCGGACTGCGCCAGATCCGCTTCCTGACCGAGGATGACTATCCGCCGTTCAATTTTCTACTCTCGGATGGGCAGGTCGCCGGCTTCAACATTGATCTCGCCAGGGCGATCTGCGTCGAACTCGACACCGCCTGCACGATCCAGCGGCGGCGGTGGGATCTGCTCGTTCCCGCGCTCAACGACAATAGCGGCGACGCCATCATCGCTTCGCTCGCGATCAATGACGAAACTCGAAAACAGGTCGATTTTTCCGGACCTTACATGCTGACGCCCGGCCGGTTCGCCATGCAGGCCGATACGACCCTAAAGTCGGCTTCTCCCGCCGCGCTCGCCGATCGGCCGGTCGCGGTGGTCGCGGGCTCGCGACACGAGGCGTTTCTTCAAGCCTTCTATCCGCGCTCGACCTTGGTGACGTTCGAAACGCCCGCCCTGGCCCGCAGCGCGCTCAAGAACGGCCGCGTTCAGGCGACTTTCGGCGACGCTATCGCCCTTTCCTATTGGCTGAACGGCGCCGAAGCGGCCGGCTGCTGCGTCTTTCGGGATGGCCCCTTCACCGATCCGAAATATTTCGGCGAAGGCGTCGGCATCGCCGTGAAAAAAGGCAATGCGCCGCTGCGCCGGGCGCTCGACTACGCGCTCTCCCGCCTCGCCCAGCGCGGCGTTTTCGCCGAGCTCTATCTGAAATATTTCCCAGTGGGGCCGTTCTGAGCCGCGCCGCCCAGCAATAGGGCGATGGCGCCGCGCGCGCGGCCGATGGCGGCGCCGAGGATCTCGGACTTCTCAGCGGCGCTCGCATCCGCGCCGCGCAGCGCCTGTTCGTAGGCCTCCGCCGCCCGCCCCACCTCGAAGGCGCCGATCGCCCGCGCCGACCCCTTGATGGTATGCGCAAGCGCGATGCGCCAGTCGGCGTCGCCCTGCGCGGCGGGCGCGCGCAAGCGCTTCGCAAATTGCGCCGCCTGTGCGTCGAATAGTCCCAGCAGCTCCCGTTCGAGATCATGGTCGCCGAAGGTCTGTCGGGAGAGATGGACGAGGTCGATCGGCGACTCCGCGTCGGCCTCGGATAACGGCTGCGGTTGAGCCTCGCAATTTAGAAACGTGGAGTCCGCCAGTTTCGCCATCCCCATTCCTGTTCCCCTTGATATCTATCGCAAAGCGGTTCGTTTTGCAGCCCCGCAGAAAGGCCTGCCAAAAGGGGCGCCCAGAGTGGAGACTGGCGCGTCGATCCTGAAGGGCGCGTTAACGAAGTTTCCCGATACGGCCCCGCCGGATGTTTCAATTGCCAGGGATGGGCTGTAAAGTTTGGTTAATCTTTATTCACTGGCGGTCGCTGAGCGGCGGGCCGTGAAATCGGGCCGGGCGACGCGTCTGCGCCGGCTGGAGAGGGCGAATGGCGACATCGGGAAAGATCCAGGACGCGGCGTCCGCCGCTCTGACGGCGATCGAGGAGGCGCTCGATATCGGCGCGCCGCCGGACGCCGCAGGCGCTGCGGGTGAGGCGAACAGCCGGTCCGGCCCGGCCCAGAGCCGGAGAGCGGAAGCGCACGCCGGGGACCAGAGAAGGCCGGCCTCGGCTTACAGCGAGCCGCAGAACCGTGTTCAACCGCAGCCTGGAGCGATGGCGCCTGCCCTTGCGCCCGCGAACGACGACCGCCGCACGGTCGGCGAGTTGCGGCAAGCGCTGCAGATCAAGCCCAATCGCTCGATCATGGCGCTCACCTTCGCTTCCATGGGGCTGTGGGCGGCCTGCTGGGCCTTGTATGCTTATTTCCATCAAGGCGAAATCCTTGACTTCGACGGCTCGATGCTCGCGCCGAAACCGGTTTTGACGCTCGCAGCGCTGATCGCGCCTCTCGTTTTCCTCTTCCTCACGGGACTGATGGCGCGCCGCGCCCATGAGATGCGGCTCATCGCCAACTCCATGACCGAAGTGGCCATTCGGCTCATCGAGCCCGAAACGGTCGCCACCGAACAGGTGGTCTCGCTCTCTCAGGCGATCCGACGCGAAGCCGCCTCCATGGGAGACGGCATTGAACGCGCGCTGGCAAGGGCCGGCGAATTGGAAGTGATCGTGCGCACCGAGGTGACCAACCTCGAACGCTCCTACACCGAGAATGAACGGCGCATTCGGCTTCTCATCGACGAGCTGACGCGCGAACGCGAAGCGATCGTCGTCAACGCCGACAACGCCCGTACGGCGCTCTTTGGCGCGCGCGAGACGCTGTCTCAGGAACTCGCCACGACCTCGGTCCATCTCGCCGAAGCGGTGAGCCAGGCAGGAGCGCGCGTCACCTCCTCGCTCGGCTCCAAGGGCGAGGAGATCCGGCTCGCGCTTGACGAAGCGGGCGACGCCTTTGAATCGACTTTGGCCAGTCACGGCGAAAGAGTGCTGATCGCCCTGACCCAGACCGGCGACGAAGTCGCGCAGAAAGTGACCGGCGCGAGCGACGACGTCAGCCGCCGTTTCGCCGATGGAGTCGAGGAAGTTGGCCGCAAGCTGGAAGCCGCGAGCGAAGCGATCGCCGGCGATTTCGGCGCGCGCGGCGCAGATGTGCTCGGACGGTTCGAAGAGCTTGGCGCGAGTTTTTCCGAGGCGATCGGCGGCCAGGGGGAGCGGATCGTCGCGCAGCTCACGGAAACCGGCGGGGCCATTCGCGACACGATCGAGACGCAGGGCGGAGCCTTTGAGCGCTCGCTCGCCGAAACCCAGGAACGGCTGACGACGCGCGTCGCCGAACATGTCGAAAACGCCAGGGCGACATTCGAAACCGCGGAAACCCGAATCGTCGGCCTGCTCGAAGACACGCATCAGAAGGCGCAGAACGAATTTCAATTGCGCGGACAGGCGCTGCATGACGCAATCTCGTCCAGCTTGAACCAGAGCTCAACGGCGCTTGTCGAACAGGTCGACGCCGTGCAGGCGCGTTTCGTCGCCGCCGCCAGCGAAGCGGTGTCCGCGATCGGGGAGCATGGCGATCGAGTCAATGAAACGCTGGCCGATAACTTCCAGGCCTTCGAACAGACCGTGCTCGGCCGCGGCGGCGAAGTGGCGGAACGGATCGCCGAACGAGGGCTGCAGATCGAGACTACTCTCGCCGAGCGGCTTGCCGCCTTCGAAGACGCCGTGGTGCGCAACAGCACGGAAGCGGCCATGCGCGTCGCTGAACATGGCAACCGTGTCAGCTCCGTCATTTCGGACGGTCTTGCCGCCTTTGAAGACACATTCGCGCGCGACGGAGAGGAAGTCGTCTCGCGCGTCGCCGAACACAGCGAGCGAGCCGCGACGACCGTCGCGACGCAGCTCGCCGCCTTCGAAGAGTCGGTCAATAGCCGCAGCGGCGAAATCGCCGAACGGGTCAGCGAGCAGAGCGAACGCGCGACAGCGACATTATCGGCTCAGCTCGCCGCATTCGAGGAGGCGGTCACGCAGCACAGCGACGACGTCGCGACGCGCGTGAGGGAACATGGCGAGCGCGCCACCTCGACGCTGACGTCGCAGCTCGCCGCTTTCGAAGAGACCGTCGCTCACCATAGCGACGACATCGCTCTTCGGGTGAGCGAACAGAGCGAGCGGGCGACGTCGACGCTCGCGGCTCAGTTGGCCTCGTTTGAAGACGCCGTCACGCGTCACGGAGAACAGATCGCGCAGCGTGTGGGCGAGCAAGGCGAGCGCGCGACATCGACGCTCGCGGCGCAACTCACCGCCTTTGAGGACTCCATCATCCGCCACGGCGATGAGGTTGCCGAACGCGTCGGCGAGCGTGGAGAACGCGCCGCATCGACGCTCTCCGCGCAGCTCGCCGCCTTCGGAGAGGCCGTCGAGCGTCACAGCGAAGAAATCACCCAGCGCGTCAGCGAGCACGGCCAGCGCGCAACGGCGGCCTTTTCGCAGGGCGTATCGACGTTCGAAGACGTCGTCGCGCGCCAGGGCGAAGATTTGGCGGCCCGGGTCGCAGCCCGCACCGAGCGCGCCGCCGCAGAACTTGGCGACAAGCTCGCCGCCTTCGAAGACAGCCTCGCTCGCAACAGCGGACAAGTCAGCGACGCTGTCGCGCAGAGTCTCGAAGCGATTGAAAACGTGCTTGTGCGCCAAGGCGGCGAGATCGCGCAGCGCCTGGCGGCGCACGCCGGTAGCGCCGAAGTCGACCTCGCCGAAAAGCTCGGCTCCTTCGAAGATGCCGTTAAGCGTCACAGTGAAAGCGTGGCGTCCGTCGTCAGCGAACATGCGACGCGCGTCGATCAATTGCTCGACGAGCGGCTCAACGCGCTCGAGACGGCGGGAATGCTCGTCGCCAAGACGATGGAGACGACGCGCGAGCTCGCGCTGCAGGAATTCGAGACGCATGGCGCGGCGTTGCGCGACAAGCTTCGCCAGAGCGTCGCCGACGCCTCCTCGGCTCTCGCCGAAAACGCCGCCACGATGCATGAGCGCTTCGCCAATACGGCGAGCGACGCCGTTCTGGCGATCGCCACGCAGGGCGAGCGGCTGCATGAATTGGTGAACGATCGGTTCGGCGCCTTCGAGAACGCCGTCCTGTCCGAAAGCAAAGACGTCGTGGCCTCGCTGGCCGACCATGGCGAGCGCATCGCGGTCACGCTCGGCGAACAGCTCACCCAATTCGAGAATGCGCTGCTTCGCGACGGCGGCGAACTCGCCGACCGGGTCGGCGCGCAGGCCGAACGCCTCAGCGCCGAACTCACGCAGCGCTTCGCTGTCGTCGAGGACGTGATCGGCGGCAAGGGAACGCAGCTTGTCGACAATCTGACGACGCGGACGATGGACGCGGCCGCTCGACTCGACGTGAAGGCGCAAGAGATTACGCATCGGATCGACGACCAGCTGCAGTCGCTCGACGAGACCATCCGCATGCAGGGCGGCGCGCTCGTCGAAAGGCTCTCGGCGCAAGTCGAGCATTACAACGCCAGGATCGGCGACAATTCTCGCCATTTTACCGATGAGATCGACGCGAGATTGGCCGAGATCGACGGCGCGATCGAGAGCAAAGGCGGCCATCTGGTCGAAAAGCTCGGCGCCCGCGCGATCGACATCGCGTCGACGATGTCGAACAAGATCGAAGCCTTCGAGAACGTCGCCAACGCCAGAACAATGGAGGCGGCGGACCGCATCGACGAACTGGTCGGCCGCGTTGACGCGGGCCTCGGCGTCGGCGGCCAGATGCTGCAGGAGGCGCTCTCCAAACACGCGGCTGAAGTCGCGCGGGTGATGGAGGACGGCGGACGCCAAGTCATGCAAACGCTCGACGCAAAGATCAAGGACGTCGACTGGGTGCTGCTCTCGCGATCGAGCGAACTTGCCCATACGATCGCCTCCAGGACAGAGGAAATCAACGAAGCGTTGGGCGGACACGCGAAGGAGCTGGAAACGACCCTCGACGGGCGCATCGCACTGCTCGAGAACGATGTAATCAGCCGGCTCGGCGCCGTTTCTTCGGAGATCGACGAGGGCGGCCGACTGGTCGTGGACACGATCGGCGCCCGTCTGCAGGACATCAAAGACGTTCTGGCCGTCGCGCGGCGCGAATTCGATACGACGCTTCATGCGCACACGGGCGATCTCGGCGAGTCGCTCGCCGAACGCGTCGCAGAGATCAGCGGCGCGCTGGATGCGCGCCTCACGCAAATGCAGACCGTGCTCGACGCGCGCGGCGGAGCCGTCGCCCAAGAATTGACGACGATCGGCGATTTGGTGACGACCGCCGTTGAAAATAGCAGCGCCGCCCTTGTCTCACGCCTCGGCGTCAAGCGCGACGAGCTGACGAATGCGCTGGACGCCTCCCGCGAGGCGCTGGCGCTGACGCTAGAGACCAGCGCGCAGACCTCGATTGCGGCGCTGCTGGAGACAAACGAAAGGATTCGTACCGAGCTGCCGACCCTGCTCGACACGCTCGGCGAGACAAATGCCTCGCTCCATGCGGTCATCGACAAGACCGGCGGTAATCTGGTCACGCTCGAACATGAACTCGGCAGACGCCTCGCCGAGTTCCACGGCGCGCTCAACGAGGCCTCGACGCAGGTTGAACATATCAGCGCCGTCGCTGGCGGCACGATGCAAGACGCGAACGCCATCGTCGCGGCGCTCGACGAGCGACAGCACACGCTGGCGCAGAGCGCGGAAAAACTGGCGCATAGCCAGGAGGCGCTCGACGCCGTGATGGCCGCCCGCCGGCGCTCGCTCGAGGAACTGGTGACGCTCATCGAAGGCCGCGGCGCCGAGATGGAAAGCGCCATGACAAGGTTCAGCGAGCTGATGGATCATTCGTTCCGCTCCATCGAAGCGCGGTCGCGCGACCTTGGAGGAGAGTTGAGCGAAACCTCCAGGCAAACCGCCGATTTGATCGAGACGCGCTTTGCAGCGGTGCGCGCCGCGGCGGAAGGCGAACGCGAGCAGACTTCGGAGGCGCTGCGCGCCGCCTTCTTCGAAGCTAATGAAGAGATCACCCGTCTCTTCGGCGACGCGCGCTCGAAATTCGACGCCGCGACAGACGAGATTCGCGGCCTCGCGCGCAACATCCATCGCGAGATCGAGGAGACCCGCGAGGAGGTGCGCCGCGGCGCGACCGAAATTCCGCGCGAAACCGCGGAGCAGGCGGCGGCGCTGCGGCGGGTCGTCGGCGATCAGGTGAAGGCGCTGAACGAGCTCACCGACATCGTGGCGCGCTCGGGCCGCGTCTATGACATCGCCGAACAAAGCGCGCCTCCGCTCCGTCAGCCGGCCCTGGATCAGGCGACGCGCGCCGAGCACGCAGCGCCACGCGTCGCGCAGAATCGCTCGGCGGAGCCGACACGCGAGCCGCAGGGCGGATGGCTGAGCAACCTGCTTGCGCGCGCCTCCTTCGACGACGCCGCGCCACAGCCGCCGCGCACGGCGCGGTCACTGGCGACGGTGGGCGCCCTCGACAGCCTGACGCTCGACATTGCGCGTATGGTCGACAACGCCGCCGTGGCGGAGCTATGGTGCCGCTATCAGCGCGGCGAGAAGGGCGGACTTTTCGGTCGCCGTCTCTACACCGCGCAAGGCCATCAGACCTTCGAGGAAATTCGTCGCCGCTATCGCGTCGATCAGGCTTTTCGCGCGACCGCCGATCGCTACGTCCAGCACTTCGAGGATCTGCTCGTTGAGACAAGCCGCGGAGATCACGACGGCTCGAAAGCGCTCGACCTGCTGACCGGCGACGCCGGCAAGGTCTACACCATGCTCAGCCACGCCTCCGGACGCTTCGAATAGCTCGAACCCTATTCGATCGCTTCCGGGGGCTCGGCGCCGATGCGCGCTTCAAAAGCGACTTCGGCGCGCAGATTGTCGAGGTCGCGGCCGATGGTCGCGACGGCCAGCAGCCGATCGCCCTTGAAGTAGGAAACGGCGCAGTCGGCGGCGGCCGGATCGCCTGACATCTCCAGCCGGTCCCACGACGCGGCGTTTCCGATATAGGAAATCGCCTCGTCGTAATGCTGGCTCCAGAAGAAGGGCGCGGCGTCGAACTTTTCCTTGCGACCGAGAATGTTGCGCGCGGCTGTTTGGCCCTGACGTTCAGCGACCACCCAATGTTCGACGCGTATCCGCTCGCCCGTGATCTTGTCGGGCCAGCTGGCGATGTCGCCGGCGGCGTAAATATCGGGCGCGCTTGTTTGCAGATATTCGTCGACGAGCACGCCGCGGTCCACGGCGAGGCCGGCGGACTGGGCGAGCGAGAGATCTGGCCTCACGCCGACGCCGATGACCACGAGATCGGCGTCCAAAGTCGCGCCGCTTTTCAATTGGAGCGTGCGTTCGCCGATTTCCGTCGCCGTGTCCCCGAGATGGAAGATGACGCCGTGACTCTCGTGGAGCTTTCTCACATGCGCGCCGATTTCGGGTCCAAGAATGCGCGCCATCGGTATCTCCTCGGGCGCTATGACGCGCACCTGGAGACCACGGGCGCGCAGCGACGCCGCCACCTCAAGGCCGATGAAGCTCGCGCCGATCACGGCCACGCGGCGCGCCCCGGCGCAGGCCGCGATGAGACGGTCGGCGTCGGCGAGCGAGCGCAGATAATGAACGTGGCTCCGTTCCGCTCCCGGCGTCGGCAGCTTGGTGGGGAATGCGCCCGTGGAGAGCAGCAGCGCGTCGTAAGACAGCGTCGCCCCGTCAGCGAGGGTCAGCCGCTTGCCCGCCGGGTCGAGCGATTCGACACGCCGTCCCAGACGCAGTTGGACGCCATTGTCTCGATACCAAGTTGAGTCTCGCAACGGCAGCCAGTCCGCCTGCGCGGTTCCGGCCAAATAATCCTTCGAGAGATTGGGCCGATCGTAGGGTTCGGCCGAATCGGCGCTGATCAGCTCCAGAACGCCGTCATAGCCCTCCGCCCTGAGCATCTGCGCCGCGGCGAAGCCCGCGGCGCCGCCGCCGACGATGACGACGCCGCGCGGCTCGGCGGCGCCCTTGCGCTCAGGGCGCGCGGGGTCCGGCAGCCTTTCGCGCGCAAACACCCTTCCATCGGCCTGCTCGACCCGCCACCGCGGCAACGGATCAAAGGCGGGCGCGCGCAACGCGCGGCCGCTGCGCAAGCTGAAACAGGCATGGTGCCAGGGGCACCGGATCGAGCCGCCGACCACGAGGCCCTCGGCCAAGGGCCCATGATAATGCGTGCAATGAGCGCCGATCACGAAGAACTCGTCGCCCTGTCGCGCCATCACGGCGTCCTCGCCGGCCACATGACCAAGCAACGGGCGGCCTTCGGACACCTCGGCGGCAGCGACTCCCTGCGTGAAGTCGGGGCCCTCGGGTTGATTGCGCCCCTCTTCCGTCATGTCGCCCTCTCCTGTTCCGCGGCGTCGCGCCCCGCGCGCCCGCCTATTGCCACGCTTACTAAAGAGGGCGGCGCTTGAAGAGAGGCAAGCCTCGGTCTGGACGGAAGGGATCGTGATTCGTCAAGAAACGAACATTTGTCACCTTTTTAACGACGAGAGGCGCTATGAAATCAGCATCGGCCGCCGTGGAACCATCAAAAATTGTGACATTGCCGCCACACTCATTAGAACAATTTTTCGTCAGGGCTTTTTTTGCCTAACAATTGAGCAGATGCGCGGACGTTGGGCTTGAACGGAACTTCGCTCGCGAGTGATATCAATCAGATCTCGCCTCCCAGACGGAGTTCCCAGCAATGAAATGGCCCTATCTTTCGACCGTCGCTGCACTTTCGCTAGCAACCAGCGTCACGAGCGCTGCTCATGCTCAGTCGAAGCTGATGGAGGTCGATCCGACTCTCATCGAAGAGAATCAACCCGCGCCCACGCCCGTCAGAAAAGGTAAGATCGTCAAGGGTCCGGCCATGGCGCCGACGCCGGCCTGGATCGATACGCTGACCATCGACGGCTACGTCGAAGGCGGCGTCGCCGTCAACTTCAATCAGCCGTTCAACAAACTGAACTGGGGCCACCTCTATACGGACCGCGCCAACTGGCCGACCTTCAACGGCGCCCTCCTGACCGTGCAGCGTCCGCTCGATCCCAAGGCCGAAGGCTATGACTTCGGATTCAAGTTTCAGGGCATGATCGGCGAGGACATGCGCTACAACCACTACCTCGGCATTCTCGATTATGCGATCGCCTCGCGCACGCAGATCGGGCCGATCGAGGCCAATGTCCTGGCGCATTTTCCGTGGATTAGCCCGATCAGCGAAGGCGGCGTCGACCTCAAGGTGGGCATGTTCGTCACCTACAACGGCGCGGAAGTGATCCCGGCGAAAGACAATCTGTTCTACAGCCACTCCTACATCTTCAACTACGGTCCGTTTATCCACACCGGCGCAATGGTCACCACCCACGTCAAGCCCTGGCTCGACGTCTATACTGGCGTGACCAGCGGCGTGAACACGAGCCTTGGTTGGCCTGGGGACAACAACGCCGCCGCCTCGTTTCACGGCGGCTTTGGCTTCAACCTGCTCGACGGCGATCTGACCATTATGGCGATCACCCATACAGGTCCGGAGAACCAGAGGCAGACCGATCCGCTCGGCGTCGGCTGGCCGGTTGGTTTCGCTAACGGAACTCCGTTTACCCAGACCGGCTGGCCCAACGCTTTCACGGCGGGCTGGCCAGTCAACCAGGGCGGTTTCGGCGCCCCTGGCCTCTGCGCCTGCGACGTCAACACGGCGATCCGTTCGTTTAACAACCTCACGACGACCTGGAAGGCGACCGAGGATCTGACGTTCATCACCGACATCAGCTTCATGCTGGAAAGCGGCTGGAATCCAAGCTCCTTCGGCCTGCCGCAGAAGGCCTGGGGCGCGGCCAACGCCATTACCGGCACGGGATTCTGGGGAACGGCGCCGGCCTATCCAATGGGCGCGCGCGCCTTCGGCATCGCGCAATATTTCTCCTACAAGATCAACGATATCTTCAAGCTCAACGGGCGCGCCGAATTCTATCGCGACAACAACAACTTCTTCGTCAGCGCCTATCCGGGCTATTTCGACGCGGTCAATCTGGCGCACGGCTTCTGGTGTCCGTCCTGCATCAACCAGAACCTGGGAACGGGCCTCTATGCTAACAAGCCGGTCTATTCCGGCACGAGCTATCTCGCCTTCACGCTGGGCATGACGATTACGCCTGAACTGCCGGTCAAACTGCCCTACATCACCGGCCTGATCATCCGGCCGGAGCTGCGTTGGGACACGACGGTCAATGGCGCCACGCCGTTCTTCAGCCGCAGCGGACTGAGCTCGAACCAGGGCATGTTCAACATGGACGTGATCGTTCCCTTCACGCTCCTCTAGAACGCAGTTTTCAAGAGCGACCCAAGCAAGCCGCCCGGTTCGCCGGGCGGCTTTTTATTGCGGATGTTCGTCGTTCGCGTGATTGCGCGGCTGATCGCGGATCAGAATTTCGACGTCCGAGTCCTTGGTCGACTGCACGCGGAAAGCGCCCTGATAGGTTTTGCCCTCGTGGCGAGCGATAGCGACATATTCGCCTTCAGCCAAAACGAGCGACGGGAAAGCGCCGATCATCTCGCGGATGACGTCGCCACCGGGCGTGAGCACCGAGAAGCTGGTATTGGCGAGCGCCTCGCCGCCCGGCTGCTTGACGAGCTTCAAGGTCATGGTCGCCGCGCGATGGCGCAGTGTCGCTTCGATCAGCTTTCCGGCCGGGATTTTCAGATCCGCCGTAACCACGGAGTTGGTCTGGTTCGTCCCGCCCTGAGCGCCCTGCCCCGTGTCGAGTAAAGTGGACACGATGTGATAGGCGCCCTCGGGGAGGCAGATCACTTGATCGGCGTTGGCGTTGGCGAGAATGAGCTTCGCTTCGGAATTGCCGCGCTCCGGCACATAGATCGAAATTGAAAGCCGCTGCGCGGGAATTTCTGCGTCGCCCAGCTTGTCGATGAGCTTCAGCCCGCCGGCGTTCAGAACGATCCGCTCGGACACATTGCCCCCCTCGATGGCGACGCGGCGCGTGACGCCGGCAAGACCATAGGCGGCGTGGACGATATAGGAGCCGTCCGGCAGCGGCAGCGTCGGGACCGCCTCCTCGGATTGCGCCACAAGCTTGTGCGATCCGTCCGGCTGGGCGCTCTCTTCAAAGACGCGCCAGACGAGGCCCGAGCGGACCGGCTGCTGGTCATTGGCTGCAAGCGTCGCGCTCAGCCGCAGCGTGGCGCGTCTTTCGGTCGGCGGCGCGGCCGGTCCGGCCGCTTCGCCGGCGCCATGCGGCGGATGGGGACGGCGCGGCGGCTGTTGCTGCGCTTGCGTCGGCTCGGGGAAAAGCGCTGCGCCGGCGAGCGCCGCCGCGGCGGCCCGGCCAAGCGCGTCCAATCGGACCTTTTTCATCGTCCTGTCTATGCCGACGATTGCGGTCTTTGTCGATTCTCGCTCGCCGGAAAGACCTCGTGGATGGCCGCGATCTGTCCGGGAAAAAGCGCCATCGCCCCCTGAAAACCGTCGCGGCGCGCCGCCGCATAGGCATTCTCCTCTCCGGTTTGCACGGGCGCAGCAAGCGCCGACACGCCGGCCGACGCCGCCGCCAGAACGACGGCCGCCCGCGCCATTTGGGCCGCGGCGCCGTCACCGCAGGCGAGGCCCAGCGCCGCGCGCAGCCCAGCTTCGTCGAAGGCCAGCGCCGCGAGACGCGGCGACGCGCCGGCGAGGGAACGCAACGCCAACACGGCGGCGGGATCGCCCCCGGCGAAGGCGCCGATCCTGGTCGCGCCGTCGGCGAGGCCGGCTTGCGCCTCGCGCACGGCGAGCTTCACCGACATGCGCTGCAAGCTCGCGGCGCCATCGCAGGATGGCAGAAAGACGCCGTCCGGTCCCGGACCGAACAGCGCGTCGAGGTCGGCCTCGATGAGTTCGCTGTCGAGCGAGGCCACCTCCACGAAGAGCTTCGGCGCCGCGCTCTTGCCTCGCGCCTCATTGATCAGCGCGCAGGCGCGCGCGCGGGCGCTGCGCCGCGCCTCGTCCTCCGCACAGGGGCCAAGCCGCAACAGGAGCGCGTCGGCGCCGCAATCGAACGCCGCCGCGAGTTCCTCATCGCTGGCGTCGGACTCAAGGATCAAACAGGAGCGCATGCGACCGGGGCTTGTTCAGGAGACCTCTGATCCCTTTTAACACGCCCAGCAGCGCCGCTGATCAGTCGGGGGCCTCGATCTGCTCCAGCACGAAGCGGATCAGCTCGTCGGGCGACGAATAGCTGATCCATTTGCCGCCAGGATAGACGACCGCGACGGGGCCATGCTCGCATTGGCCGAGGCAGCCCGCTTGTGACAGGCGCACGCCGTCGCGCTTGGCGAAGGGCAGCGCCTTGAGCGCTTCCTTAACCTTGGCCAGCGCCTCCTTTGCGCCGTGGTCCTCGCAGGCGGATCGGCCGTCGCGCGTGTTGACGCAGACGAAGACGTGGCGGCGGAAGGGTTTGATCGCGGATTCAGTCATTAAGTTTAGTATCCGAACTGCTCGCGCAGGATTCGCTCTTCCAGCGAATGGCCAGCATCGTGGAGAAGCACCAGACTGGTGGCGTGATCCATCACAACGTCCACATAAGCAAGGTCGCGAAATTCGTCATGATCGGCGACGACGGAGACGGGCCGCTTCGCCGCTTCGAGGACCTCGATCCGCACCTTTGCGAGGTCGGGCAGCAGAGCGCCATGCCAGCGGCGCGGGCGGAAGGCGGAGATCGGCGTTAAGGCCATCAGCGGCGCATCGAGCGGCAGGATCGGACCATTGGCGGAAAGATTGTAGGCGGTCGAGCCGGCGGGCGTCGACACCAGCACGCCGTCGGTGACGAGTTCCGGCAAACGCTCCTGGCCGTTGACCAGAATGCGCAGCTTCGCGATCTGCGACGTCTGGCGCAACAGCGACACCTCGTTGATGGCGTGCGCCGAAAACTCGTCGCCGCGCACATTGACGGCATGCATCAGCAAGGGGTGAATGATCGAAGGCTTGGCCTCGGCGATGCGCTTGCGCAGTCCCGTCTCTCGATACTGGTTCATCAGAAAGCCGACCGAGCCGCGATTCATGCCGTAGATCGGCTTGCCGGCGTCCATGAACCGATGCAGCGTGCGAAGCATGAGGCCGTCGCCCCCCAGCGCGACGATGCAATCGGCCTCCTCAGGCGGGCAGTCGCCGTATTTTTCAATAAGGCGCTGGCGCGACTCTTCCGCCTCTGGCGCACCCGACGCAAGAAAAGCCAAATGGGCGCACGGCTTCTTTCCGTGAGTCTGCTGATCTCCGGCGGCGCCCATCGCAAACTCCCTTTCACGCTCGCCGCAGCCGCCGCGATTGCTTCGGCATACACCGGCGCGAGGCCGGAGGGAACGGCGCCGGCGCGAGCTCCGCTCCGGCGGCCTCAATATGTCCAGCTCATTCGGCCTCGCCGGCGCCCCATAGCCAGGCGGCGCCGCGCACGCCGCCCGAGTCGCCATGCGCATTCGGCAGGATTTTCGTATCAAAGGCGTCGGTGACGGCGTTCTCCCCCACGCGCGCCGCGAGTCCCTCATAGAGGCGCGAGATGTTGGAAAGCCCGCCGCCGAGCACGATGACGTCAGGATCGATGAGATCGACGACCACCGCCAACGCCCGCGCCAGACGGTCCTGATAGCAATCGAGGCTTGCGCGCGCGGCGGGCTCGCCGGCTTCCGCCAGCGCGGCGATTTCGGCCGCATGGCGGCGCGCGCCGGAGCGCTTCTCATAGTCGCGCGAAAGGCCGGCCCCGCAAAGAAACGTCTCGATACAGCCGCTGTGCCCGCAAAAGCAGGGGCTCCCGGGATATTCCTGCGGAGTCATCCACGGCAGCGGCGTATGGCCCCATTCGCCTGCGACGCGATTGCGCCCCTCAAGGATCTTTCCGTTGACGATGACGCCGCCGCCGACGCCGGTGCCAAGAATAACGCCGAACACCACGCTGGCGCCGCGGCCGGCGCCGTCAATCGCCTCCGACAGCGCGAAACAATTGGCGTCATTGGCGACCCGCACCGGGCGTCCGAGCGCCTGCGCGAGATCGACGTCGAGCGGCTTGCCGTTGACGACGGCCGTGTTGGAGTTTTTTACGAGGCCGGTATGCGTCGAGATCGCGCCCGGCGCGCCGACGCCCACGACGCCGCGCCGCCCGATATTCGATTCGACATCACGAACGAGGGTCACGACGGCTTCGATGATCGCCGCATAATCATCGGCGGGCGTCGCGACGCGGCGACGCTCCAGCGTCTCGCCCGCGGCGTCGAGCGCGATCGCCTCGATCTTGGTGCCGCCGAGATCAACGCCGATGCGGATAACGTCGCGCGTCATTTCACACGGGCGCGATCGATGTTTTGCGCGCCTGCGAGCGCGCTCCCGGCGGCGGAGTCGATCTGCGCGGAATCGAGATCAAGACCGTCAGTCGTGGCGCCGGTCCAGTTTACGCCGGTCAAATCCGCGCCGGCGGCGTCGGCGCCCTTCAGATTCGCCTCGGAAAAATCCGCGCCCGCGGCGCGCGCGAAGCGCAGGTCGGCGCTCGCGAGATTGGCCTTGTGAAAACGCGCGCCTTCGAGCACGGCCGAGCGCAGCACCGCACGCATCAATCCCATCGACTGGTTCTTCATGTCGGCGGAGAGATCCGCCTCGCTGAAATTGGCGCCGCGCGCCGATGCGCCGGTCAGATCGCCGGCGAGACGCGCATGCGCGAAGTCTGCGCCGTCGGCCCTTATACGCTGCATTTGCGAAGCGAAGGCGTGCGCCCCCTTCAGCGATGCGCCGGTGAGGTCGGCTTCGATCAGCCAGGCTTGATCGAGGATCGCGTCGTCGAGCCGCGCGCCGGCGAGCGATGTCTTGTTCATGCGGGTCGCGCGAAAATCGACGCCGTGCAGATCGAGCCCGGAAAGATCGAGCCCGTTGAGGCTCTTTTCTGAAAGATCGACCTTATGTCCGCTCTTGCGATGCAGCAGCGCCGCTTCGACGTCGGCGCGCGTTAATTCAGCCTTGGAATAAGCCGGCTGCGCAAGATCGACGCCTTGCAGCATGTCCTGCGCGCGGAGGTCTTGGGCAGACAATGACGCGACGCAGATAAGGACGAAGCTCAGACCCATACGCATACGCACGAACTCGTCCCTCTGCCGACCTATGCCGCGTCGGCGCTGCGATCAGCCGAGGCGCCGCCGCTTAGCGCTTGCGCCTGCGCGATCCATCCGTTGCGCTTCACCCGCCCCGCCGCGCCGATCGACGCCTCGATCCATTTGATGTTGTCGTCGCTCCAGCCGGCGATCTGATCATAATGGAAAACCCCCAGCGCGTGCAGCTTCTCGACGCTCTTTGGTCCGACGCCCTTGATTTTTGCAAGATCGTCCGCGGCGCCGTCGCGTGGCGCGGGAAGCGCGGCAGGCGGAGCGCCCGGCGCCATTTTGCCGCTCGGCGCGCGCATTTGCGCGGCTTTTTCTTTTAGCGCCTTGGCGGCAGAAGCCGCCGCCTCTAGCGCCGGCTCAACGCTCATCTGTGTCGCTGGCTGCGCAGTCGCGACAATCTCACCTTGCTCATCTTGCGGTTCGGTCGACGGCGCGACGGTCGTTTCGTAAACGTCGCGCGTCGCGCCGCGCAGTACAATGATCGGCCGCTTGCCGGCATAAGCGGGCGCGGCCTGTGTCGTCTTGAGCGCGGCGCCAACCGGCAGACCGACGAGATAAGCGAGCATCGCGATCAGCAATACGTCCATCGTCAGCGCGGCGCGCCCGTCAAGGAGCCCCAGCCAGGAGGCGGCTGCGCCCGCGCCGAGCGTCACTGCGATCGCGATAACGTTCCAGCCGGGCGCCGCAGGGGCGTCCTTCGCCCGCGAGGTCGTCACATAGCCGGCAAGCGCGCCAAGCGCACAAGCGGCGGCGAACCAAGGCCAGCCAAGCGTCAGCAAGTAGGACATCTGCCGTCTCCTTCTCTGGCGCTACTTGACGACGATTTCGACGCGGCGATTGCGCGCGCGATTTTCGTCACTGTCATTGGAAGCGATCGGACGCTCGCCGCCATAGCCGACGGCGATTGTTCTAAACGGGTCGACTCCGGCCTTCGCCAATCGTTCGACCAACGCCTGCGCGCGACGCTTGCTGCGCCCCAGATTCACTTCGGCGATGCCGACGTTGTCGGTGTGCGCCGCGATCTCGAGAGTGGCGCCCGGGCAGCGCAGCGCCGTCGCAGCGATCGCATCGACGAGAGGCGCGGATTCAGCGGCGATCGCCGAATCGTCGGACACAAAGACGATTGGCGATTTGGCGAGAAGATCGGCGAGCGCCGCGGCGCACTGGCTTGCAACAAGCGGCGAGCCGACGATGCGTGTCGAGAGCTGCGCCTCGCCGCGGAAACTCTGCGGAAGCGCATCGGCGAAGCTCGCCGCGATCTCGGCGCGTGCGTTCTGATGACGCGCGACGCCGGCGAGCGAGATATTCGAGTCGCTGATCGCGAGCTTGCCTTCGTCGAGCCGCGCCAATGCGGCGAGGGCATGATCCATCGCTTCCGCGAAGTTCTGCGGCGCGCCTTTCGCGATAACGAGCCGATCAACGACTTTCGCGTCGAAGAAATTCCTGCGCGCGGTTTCGACGAGGCGATTGCGGACGGACTCATCCGGCGCATAGCCGGTGAGCGTAACGTCTCCGCCGGCGCGCTGGGCGCTGAAAACATACGGCGTTATCGGACCCGCCGTGACGTCGAGCCGCGCGATCTCAAATCCCGAAGGCAACCGCGCTTTCGCATCGGCGCGGATCGTCTCGCCCAATATGTTCTGGCGCCCCTGCCCTTCGATGATGATCTTGCCGTCGGATACGGCGACTTTGCCTTGCGACAACTTGCCGAGCTCGCTGACCGCGAACGCAAGCGCTCCGGCGAAGTCTCCGGCGGGCGCGCCGGCGCCAAGCTCGGTCGCGTCGCTGACCGCGGCGCCGGCGCCCACGGAGGCCGCCATAGCGACAACCTGTTTGCGCAGATCGTCGCTCGGCAAATGGCCAGAGAGGCTGATGACGCCATCGCGCGCCGCCGCTGAAAACACGTAGGGAGAAACACGCGGCGGCGACACGTCCACCTTTACCGCGCTCTCAAACGGCGACGCCTTGAGCGCGGCGAGCGCCTTGCCGTAATCGGCCGCGCTGCGCGCTTCGCCGGAAACAGCCAGATTCGCGTCAGTCATCGTCGTCGTCGCCGGATCGAGTTCGGCGAGGCGGCGCACGGCGAAGGACGCGAGATCGGGGAAGGATTTCGGCGCGCCGTCGGCGTAGGCGGCGGAGTCCGACACTTCCAGGCCTAAGGCGGCGATCTCCGCGCGCAGCTTTTCGCGCGCGCCCGTGGGCGGGACGTTGCCCGAGATCATGGCCTTACCGCCGCGGCGTTCGAGTCGCAGCACGAAGGGCGTTGCGCGCGAGAGAGGCTGCGTCGCGTCCATGATGCGCCGCGCTGGCGTTTCAACGCCCAGCGCCGTCAAAAGCTGAGCTTTCACATCGGGCGACAGCGAAATGCCGGCGAGGACGACGTCACGGCCCACGACGCGGACCTCCGGCCTGTCGATTGCGTCAGGCGACTGTGCGACTCGCAACAAGATCGCAGCGCGCAGATCGTCCTCTAGACGAGGCGCCAACGCGCCCTGCGCAAAATAGGCCAGTCCAAAAAGGACCGGCAGTCCAATCCACCATTTTTTGGGAAGGTGCATCGACGTCTTGCCCTCCATCGAAGAGAGAATCAGCAAAGACGCGCTTAACTCAACCGCACATGCTCGTTTTGCGCGGCGACGTGTCAATATGATGGCAAACAAAAATGGGGAACGCGGCCGCGCCGCGCTCCCCAAAGGCGAAGAAGAGTCCTGGTCGACTGTGAGATAGGCTTCGCCCGCTCTTCGACAAGGCTATCTTGATGAAAAGCGCGCGCTTGCAGGCGGTCTGCCAGGGAGGAAAGGCGCCATGCCAGCGCGCGCCAGTTCGTCGGCGCGCTCGTTCATGTCATGGCCCGAATGGCCTTTGACCCAATGCCAGTCGACGTCATGCCGCTCCGCCGCCGCTTCGAGCCTTTGCCACAGATCGACGTTCTTAACCGGCTTTCGGTCGGCGGTGCGCCAGCCGCGCGCTTTCCAGCCGGCGATCCATGAGGTGACCCCGCTGCGCAAATATTGCGAATCGGTATGCAGATCGACCGCGCAAGGACGCGTGAGAGTTTCAAGCGCCATGATCGCCGCCATCAGCTCCATGCGATTATTGGTGGTGAGCGGCTCGCCGCCGTTGATCTCTCTCTCGCGATCGCCAAAGCGGAGAATCGCGCCCCAGCCGCCCGGCCCCGGATTGCCCGAGCAGGCGCCGTCGGTCCAGATCTCGACGCCGAGCGTCATGAACCGACTCCGTAGACGCGCGCATCGGCGGCGGACTGGTGAAACCGGAGCTTGGCGAGATATTCGCGCGGATCCTTGGGACGCACCAGCGCGCCCGGCGGCACGTTGAGCCAATCGACGTAGCGGGTGAGCAGAAAACGCAGCGCGGCGCCGCGCGCGAGCATGGGAAAGGCGTCGATCTCGGCGAAGGAGAGCGGCCGAATCCGCTGATAGGCGTCGAGCAGCGCGGCGCCCTTGTCCGGCTGATAGCGATGCTCGGCGTCAAAGCACCAGGCGTTCAGGCAGATCGCCAGATCGTAGGCGTAGGCGTCGGTGCAGGCGAAATAAAAGTCGATCAACCCCGAGATGCGCTCGCCGAGAAAGAAAACATTGTCGGGGAAGAGATCGGCGTGAATGACGCCGCTCGGCAGGTCCCGCGGCCAGCTCCGCTCCAGATGATCGAGCTCCGCGTCGACGAGCGCGCGCAATCCCGTCGCGACCTCTTCCGCACGGGACGCGCAAGTCGAAAAAAGCGGCCGCCATCCCTCGACAGAAAGCGCGTTGTGGCGCCGCTGCGCGAAATCGGCGCCGGCGAGGTGTAGTTGCGCGAGATTTGCGCCGAGCGCGGCGCAGTGCGCGATTTCCGGGTGGTGGATCGAATAGCCATCCAGAAAAGTGACGATGACGGCGGGTCGGCCGGCGAGGCGCCCCAGCGCGAGCCCGGCGCGGTTCTTCACCGGCAGCGGGCAGGTCACGCCCCGCGCCGCGAGATGTTCCATGAGGTTCAGGAAGAATGGCAAATCGGCTTCCGCGACGCGCTTCTCGTAAAGCGTGAGGATGAAGCTGCCGGCCCCGGTATGGAGATAATAGTTGGAGTTTTCGACGCCCTCGGCGATGCCTTTGCAGGAGAGCAGCGGCCCGAGGTCGTATGTCGCGAGAAAAGCGATCAGCTCCTCATCGTCAACCAGCGTGTAGACGGCCATGGGCGCCGACCGTTCACTGCGGGCCGCCCTCAGGCGATCGCCCGCAGCTCCTTGGGCAGAGGGAAAGACACGTTCTCGTCGGCGCTGGAGATGGTTTCGACGACAATGTCATATCGCTCGGCGAATGCGTCCATGATCTCCTCGACCAGAACTTCGGGCGCGGACGCGCCAGCGGTAATGCCGAGCGACGATATGTTGCCAAAAATCTCCCAGTCGATCTCACCCCGGCCCTGCACGAGCTGCGCCGGCGCGCCAGCGCGCTCGGCCACCTCGCGCAGCCGCTGCGAGTTCGACGAATTGGGCGAGCCGACCACGATCACGGCCGCGACATGCGGAGCGACCTCCTTCACCGCAGCCTGGCGGTTCGTGGTCGCATAGCAGATGTCTTCCTTGTGCGGGCCAATGATCAATGGAAAGCGCCGCATCAGCGCGCTGACGATCTCCTGGGAGTCGTCGAGCGACAGCGTTGTTTGCGTCACATACGCCAGATTCGATTCGTCATCGAGTTTGAGCCGGTCAATGTCCTCCACGGATTCGACCAGCACCACCGCCCCTTCAGGCAGCTGTCCCATGGTGCCCACGACCTCAGGATGCCCGGAATGTCCGACGAGCAACACCCGGCGGCCGCGCCGCCTGTGAATTTCCGCCTCTCGATGCACTTTCGTGACGAGCGGGCAGGTCGCGTCGATGGCGAGGAGTCCGCGTCCCGCCGCTGCGGCCGAAACTGATTTGGCGACCCCGTGCGCCGAGAAGATCACCGGCGCGTTGGTATTGGGGATTTCGTCGAGCTCCTCGACGAAAATCGCGCCCTTCGCCTTAAGCGATTCGACGACGTAGCGATTGTGCACGATCTCATGGCGCACATAAACGGGAGGGCCAAACTTGGCCAGCGCCCGCTCGACGGCGTCGATCGCGCGCACGACGCCTGCGCAAAATCCCCGCGGCGAGCAAAGCAGTATCTTGAGCGGCGGCTTTGTCGGCCGGGGGTGAACGTTCATCTTCGCGCCTTTTGGCAGAGGCGGCGCCGAGGCGGCGAGCCGCTCAAGCGCCAATCGCGGCCATCCGGATCACCCGGCTGAATGCCGGCAAGCAATGTCGCGCATGCGCGACGGTGTCAAGCCGCGGCGCAGCGCGGATCCACTGCGGGAGACCCCTCGGCGAACGCGGTCAATGCGTTGTGCTAACGCCGACGCGCCGCAACAAGTTTCCTGCGCCGCCGCCGATTGGCGCAACCGCCAGACTGTGACACCATGACGGCGGGCTCGCCTTCCGGGCTCGCGTGAACGGAGCTGGGCGCATGTCCTATCTCGACGAGATTTTGCAGTCCGCGCAAGGCGGCCAGTTGGTCTCCAATCTCGCTCAGCGCTTCGGCCTCTCCGACGAACAGATGGACCGCGCCATCAAAGCCCTCTCTCCCGCGCTCGAAGTCGGCCTGAGCAACGCCGCCGAACGGCCGTTGCTGTTCGAAAAGGTCTTGGGCGATATCGCGTCCCCGCTACGCGTGGCCGCCTTCGACGACCCTGGCGCCGCGCAGGACGCGGACTCTCTCGCCCAGTCGCGACAGCTGCTCGAAGATCTCTTCGGCTCGCCGGCGGCCGCTGGGCAAGTCGTGCAGGTCGCGGCCCGCGAGTCGGGGCTGCGTCCGGACATTCTCTCGCAATTGCTGCCGGTGCTCGTTTCCGTGCTCATCGGCGGATTATTCAAAAATGTGAGCAACCGGGGTCTCGGCGGCGTGCTCGGCCAGCTCGTCAGCTCAGGCGCGCTCGGCTCCATTTTGGAGCAAATGCTCGGCGGCGGGCGGGCCTCGCAGCCCGAACCCGCGCCGACGCCGACGCCTCAAGGCGGCGCAGCTGGCGGCGCAACTGGCGGCGGCGGCCTGCTTGGCGGACTTCTGGGGTCGATTCTGGGCTCGCTGCTCGGCGGCGGCCGCCGGCCCGCGCCCGACCCCTACGGCGGACCCATTGGCGGACCGATGGGCGGCCCTATGGGTGGACCTGTCGGCGGACCGATGGGCGGCCCGCTTGACCTCGACCCGGGCGCCGGGCGCTCTCAAGGCCTGCCCGACGACATGGATCAGGCGTCGATTCAGCAGGCGATCGAAGAGATCAAGAAGACGCTGCAGATCGGACGCGGCAGCGGCGGCGAAAACGCCGGCGCGCGCTCGGACTTTGAAAGCATTCTCGGCCAGATGTTCGGCAAGCGCTAGGGGCTGGCCGCCAAGCTCGGGACGGCCCGCGAAATTCTAACCGAAGACGCCCTTCGGCGAGCCCCCGCGAGCCGGCGCGGGCGGAGGCTTGCGCAACGCCCGCTTTCCTGCAATCCATCGGCGCGATTCCTTCACCCGCGAGGCGCATCCCGCGCCGCAATCGCGCGTCTCCTCTAGCACGGAAAATTCCCCTTAGATGGCCCGCGACGTATCCGACACGACGCCGATCACGTCGCGCAACATGTTGGTCGAATGGCTCGAAGCCGGCTCCAAGACCGGCGGCGCGCCGCTGCTTATCGGCACGGAGCACGAGAAAATCCCCTTCTATGCGGCCGACGATTCGCCGGTCCCCTATGAGGGCTCCGGAGGCCTGGGCGGCGTGCGGGCGCTGCTCGAGGGCCTGCGCGACACGCTCGGCTGGGCCCCCATCCTCGACCGGGACGCGCTGATCGGGCTCTATCAGTCCGATGGCGGCGGCGCGATCTCGCTCGAGCCCGGCGGGCAATTCGAACTCTCCGGGGCGCCGCTGGCCGACGTTCACGCCACGCATGACGAGCTTGACGCGCATTTCGCGGCGCTTGCGCCCGTGGCCCGAGCGCTGGGCGTGCGGTTCCTTGATCTTGGCTGCAGTCCGAAGTGGTCCCGCTCGGAGACGCCGACGATGCCCAAGCAGCGCTACGCCATCATGCAGGCCTATATGCCGAAAGTTGGCGCGCTGGGGCTCGATATGATGTTTCGCACTGCAACCGTGCAGGTCAACCTCGACTTCGTCGACGAGGCCGACATGGTTCAAAAAACGCGCGTCGGCCTCGCTTTACAGCCGCTCATCACCGCGATGTTCGCCAATTCGCCGTTTCTCGACGGCAAGCCGACCGGCCGGCTGTCGCAACGGTCCTACATTTGGCTCGACACCGATCCCGACCGAACCGGCATGCTGCCCTTCGCCTTCGAGGAGGGATTCGGCTTCGAACGCTACGTCGACTATGCGCTCGACGTGCCGATGTATTTCGTCAAACGCGGCGACGTCTATCACGACGTGGCGGGAGCGAGCTTTCGGGACTTGATGGAGGGCCGCCTTCAGCAACTTCCTGGCGAGCGCGCCACAATGTCCGACTGGGCCAATCACCTCTCGACGATCTTTCCGGAGGTGAGGTTAAAGACCTATCTCGAAATGCGCGGCGCGGACGCAGGCCCGCGCGCCCATTTCACCGCCCTTCCCGCGCTTTGCGCCGGTCTGTTCTATGACGCCGCCGGGCTCGATCAGGCGCGCGAACTGACGAAGGGGTGGAGCGCCGCCGCGCGTCAGGCGCTACGCGCGGATGTGCCCGGTCTGGCGCTCGATGCGAGAATCGAGGGCCGCAGCCTGCGCGACGTCGGGCGCGACGTGCTTGCGCTGGCGAAGGTCGGATTGCGCCGACGCGCCCGCCTTGACGCCAAAGGGCGCGATGAGAGCGTTTTTCTTGCGCCGCTGGAAGCAATTCTCGAAGACGGACGCACCTTGGCCCAGCGGCGCTTGGACGCCTATTACGGCGGGTGGGGGCAGTCGATCGACGCCGCCTTCACCGACTGCGTGCTTCCGCAATAATATTTGCGTGCTTCCACAATAATATTGGAGCCGGCGCCGACGCGATGGTTAGCGTGGGAAGAGGTCGTGCAACCCGAAGGGCGCCATCGGCGGCAGCGAGGAACGCGCGGCGGCATGCTGCATGCCGTCTCGGCGCATATCCGTGTAACCCAATGGGGCGACAGGGGTGCGAGGCATAGAGACGCGGACGTGACCGCCGAGCCGAACACAACCGTTTGACCCCGCGACTGCGACATAATCGGCGCCATATCGCGCGCACTGGCTGACATTATCGGCATGCGCCGGCGCAACGGCGATGGCCGTGAGCGCGATGGCGCCGAAAAAGCCCGCCAGCAGAAGACGGTTACTGCGGCTGATGTTGGCTAGGGTCATGAGTTTAGGGCCTCATTTCCGAAAGTTCGCGCGCGTCGCGCGAGATTTCCGGAGCCTTACGATCCCGACAATGTCTCGATACGCCGTAATTGCGCTGGCGGCGAGGAGAACCTCCTCGCCTTCGAGCGGCGCATTCCGGCGCTGCAATCCAACTAGAGCCAAACATCGTGGCAGGATCGTGTCTTGGACGCCCACTGGCGAAACAGTCGGCGCCACGTGAGAACTACCCTTTATTTTCTATTTATTTATTTTTGGTTTAGACGGCGGCCGTCCGAGAACGCCAATCGCCGATCGCGGCCTGGACGATCGCCAGAGCCGCGACGGCGGCGGTGTCGGCGCGCAACACGCGCGGTCCGAGCGAAAGGCGCGCGACGTTCGGCAGACCAGCGATGGCGGCCCGTTCGGCGTCGTCGAAGCCGCCTTCCGGTCCAATGAGCACGCTCACGCCCTCTCGCGCCATACGGCCCTCGAGCGCGTCCAAGGGGTTGGCGAGCGCGGCGCGTTCGTCACAAAACACGAGGAGCCGCCGCGCCGGCCAACGCGCGAGAAACTCTGACAGTTCGACGGCGGCCGCGACTTCGGGCACGGCCAGCACGCCGCATTGCTCGGCGGCCTCGATGACATTGGATTCGAGCCGCCCCGCGTTGAGCCGGCGGACCTGCGTTCGGCGCGTCATCACCGGCAGGAGACGGCCGGCGCCCATCTCGGTGGCCTTCTGCGCCATGTAGTCGAGCCGCGCCTGCTTGAGGGGAGCGAAACAATAATCGAGGTCGGCGCGTTCGGTCTGGGCGCGCAGTCGCTCGCCGACGCGTAATCTTGCGGAGCGTCGCGAGACGTTCGCGAGCGTCGCGCGAAATTCGCCGTCGCGGCCATTGAACAGATGGATCGCGGCGCCCTCCCGCATGCGTAGGACATTGAGCAGATAGTTCGACGCCTCAGTTGAAGGCGCGAGTTCGACATCCGGCGCGAGATCGTCACGAACGAACAAGCGCTGCGCAGAAAAATCGTAAGCTGACACAATGGCTTCCCAAGCGGAGACGCGAGCGCAAGGCGCGCTCGCCATGAAGCCGCCGCTTTGTTGCGTGCAGGTTCGCCAAAACTTGCGTCGCCGGCAAGCCTGCTGGTAATGCTGCGAGCCTGATGAGCGGACCAAGACACATGATCATCGGCGCTGTCGATATTTCCCGCGCTGTCGCGGGGCTTTCGCTGTTCGCGATGCTGCTCGCCTCTACCGGCGCGCATGCGCAAGCCTGTCAGGAAGACTTCCAGAAGCTCACCCAGAAGCGCATGGCGGGAATCGAGGCGCTCAACACTCTCGGAAAGGCTGGCAAGGGCAAGATGGATCCCGAAGCCGCCTGCCCCGCAGCGAAACGTCTCGTCGCCGTCGAAACCGAGATGATGAATTACATCATCAAGAACAAGGAATGGTGCAACATTCCTGACAATGTCGCCGACGGCTTCAAGGAAGCGCGCGCCAAAACTCAGGGCTT
Source organism: Methylocystis silviterrae (assembly GCF_013350005.1). Lineage (GTDB taxonomy): Bacteria > Pseudomonadota > Alphaproteobacteria > Rhizobiales > Beijerinckiaceae > Methylocystis > Methylocystis silviterrae. The sequence continues at coordinate 362,174 of NZ_JABVWW010000001.1, read as the reverse complement.
CGCGTCGCAGGCCTGCGCGGCCGCAGCGAAGATGAAAGAGATGCGCGATCAAGCGGCGGCTGGCGGCGGCGGCATGATGGCGCCGCCAAAGTTGCCTGCCGGACCGCTGTGAGCCTGTGAGCATAAGGCGAAGCGGCGATTCGGCGGGAGCGACCGCGCTGCCCGACGCCATCGCGGATCATCCGTTACTGCGCCACACGCCGCCAGCATTCCTGCCCTATGTCCAGCTTGCGCGCCTCGATCGGCCCATCGGCTGGTGGCTGCTGCTGCTTCCCTGCTGGGAAGCGAGCGCGCTCGCTTCCGCGTCGATGCGCGAAGGCCCCAACGTCTGGCAGTTGGCGCTGTTCTTTATCGGCGCCGTCGCCATGCGCGGCGCGGGCTCGACCTATAACGACTATATCGATCGCGAGATCGACGCCAAGGTCGAGCGCACGCGCCTGCGGCCGCTCGCCAGCGGGCGCGTAACGCCCGCAGCGGCGGTGGGCTTCCTCGTCGCGCAATGCCTCGTCGGGCTCGCGGTGCTTGTGTCGTTCAACGGCCTCACGATCGCTCTTGGACTGATATCTCCGCTGATCGTGCTGATTTATCCCTTCGCCAAGCGCTTCACGTCCTGGCCGCAGGCGATTCTCGGATTAGCCTTCGCCTATGGCGCGCTGCTCGGCTGGACGGCGCGCACGGGCGAACTCGGCGCGCCGGCGCTTTTTCTCTATGCGGCGGCGATCTCATGGACGATCGGCTTCGACACGATTTACGCGCTCCAGGACATGCGTGACGACGCGATCGTCGGCGTGCGCTCGACGGCGCGACTGTTCGGACCGCGGGTGCAATTGGCGGTCGGCGCGCTCTACGCCTTGTCCGCCGCATGCGCCGCCTTCGCCGTTTTTCTGGCAGGCGGCGGATGGTTCGCCTATGCCGGGGTCGCCGCCTATGCGACGCATCTCGCCTGGCAGATCGCGCAGACCCGAGAAGATGTCGCGCCGATCACCGCTCTGCGCCTGTTCCGCTCAAATCGCGACGCCGGTCTGTTGCTGTTCGCAGGCTTTTTTGCGCAGAGCCTCGCCTTTCTTTTCTAGAGGGCCTCGGGCGACGCGCGATGCGGAACCGCTCTACTTCTCGAGTTCCTTTTTCCTGTCGAGACAAGAATCGATTTGTTTCTTGTCGAGTTCCCAATAAGAGCCGCCGCAGAGCGCCTCGTAGCGACTGCTGACGAAGAAGGACCAGATGTAATAGCCAGTCAGCACCACCGCGGCGACGGCGGCGATTTTCATGATGAAGTTGAATCGCGCTTCCGCGTCTTGGGTGTCCGACATTGTTTGTCTCCGCGCGAATGTTAAGCCGCCGAAAATTGGGCCGTCAACGTCAGTCCAGCGTCTGCCGGAAACGCATCACCGCGACGCTCATCGCAACAAGCGTGAAGGCCGCAAGCGCGCCGGCGTCGACGGCGAGATCGTCGAAGTTAGAGCCCTTCAACATCACCGAGCGCACAATGCGCAGATAATGGGTGAGCGGCAGCGCCTCACCCGTATATTGCGCCCACATCGGCATCCCGTGGAAAGGAAAAAGGAAGCCCGAAAGAAGCATGCTCGGCAGAAAAAAGAAGAAGGTCATCTGCATCGCCTGCAGCTGATTTACCGCGACCGTCGAGAAAGTGTAGCCCACCGACAGATTTGCGACGATAAAAAGCAAAGTCAGCACGGTGAGCGTAAAGAGCGAGCCGACCACCGGCACCTGAAACAACAAGGAAGCGACGATGAGGATCGTCGCCATCTGCACGGCGCCGACGACGACATAGGGCGCGATTTTTCCGAGCATGATCTCGACCGGGAGTATCGGCATGGCGAGCAACGCCTCCATCGTTCCCCGCTCGATTTCCCGCGTCACCGACATCGCCGTATACATCAGCATCGTCATGGTCAAAATCGTGCCGATCAGTCCGGGCACGATATTGCGGCGCGTCTCTCCAGCCGGATTGTAGCGCCGATGCACGCGGATCTCGTAAGGCGGCGCATTCTGCGCAAGCGACGCCAGCGGTCCGGTCAGTTCACGGTCGAGCGCCTGATTCGCGGTGCCAAGCGCGGCGGCGACCGCGCCCGAGGTCGCCGTCGGGTCCGTGGCGTCGGCGATGAGTAGCAGCCCCGGTTTTTCGCCGCGGACGAGCTGGCGAGAGAAATCGGGCGGAATTTGAATGACGAATTGCACCTTGTTCGAGAGGATCAATTTGTCGGCGTCGGCCTCGCCGCGCGCGACATATTTGATGTTGAAATAATCGGTGGCGCGTAAGGCGCCGATCAGCGCGCGCGCGATCGGGCTGTCGTCGCCCGTCAGCACCGCCGTCGGCAGATGTTTGGGATCGGTGTTGATCGCATATCCAAAGAGCATCAGCTGAATGAGCGGAATGCCGACGATCATCGCGAAGGTCGGCCGGTCGCGCCGAAGCTGAATGAATTCCTTGACGAACATCGCGACGACACGCTGCCAAGACTGCGCGAGCGGGCCGCGGCGCGCCGGACGCGGGACGACGCTCCGCGGGTCTTCCTGCGTGCTCACGGGTCGGCTCCAGCGCGGGTCATCAGATCAATGAACACGTCTTCGAGCGATGGCTCGTCGCGTCTCCAATGATGAAGGCCTTCGGCGCTATAGCGATCCGCGACGCGCTCCATCGCCGCTTCATCGCGGCCGCCGACATGCAGCGCCGAGCCGAAACGCGCAACCATGTCTACGCCGGGTTGACGTTTCAATTCGCTGCTGAGCCGATCGAGGCCTTCGCCTGTCACCACCCAGGTCGAGAGATTCGCGCCGGCGATGATCTCCGGAATCGTGCCCGAAGCGAGCAGCCGCCCATTGGCGATATAGGCGATTCGGTGACAGCGCTCCGCTTCGTCCATGTAGTGCGTCGAAACGAGCACCGTTAAGCCTTGCGTCGCCAGATGATGGATCTCGTCCCAAAAGTCGCGTCGCGCCTTGGGATCGACGCCCGCGGTCGGTTCGTCGAGGAGGAGCAGCGACGGGCCAGGCAAGATGCATGCGCCAAGCGCCAGTCGCTGTTTCCAGCCGCCGGAAAGCTCGCCGGCGAGTTGGTCGGCGCGCGCGACGAGGCCGAGGCGCTCGAGCGCGCCCTGAGCTGCGTTTTCCGGCGCTTCGAGACCGTAAACGCGCGCGACGAACTCCAGATTTTCGCGAATGGTGAGGTCGCGATAAAGCGAAAAGCCCTGCGTCATATAGCCGACATAGCGCTTGATCTCTTCCTGCTGCCGGCGAATGTCGAAGCCAAGACATTCGCCCTCGCCCGAATCGGGCGTCAGCAGGCCGCAGAGCATGCGGATCGTCGTCGTCTTGCCGCTGCCGTTCGGGCCGAGAAAGCCCTGGATGTGGCCGCGCGCCACCTGCAGCGTGAAATTGTCGACGACCTTTTTGGCGCCGAAGGATTTGGTAAGCCCACGCACATCGATCGCGATGTCGCTCTCAGCGCTCACGGCGCCGCTCCCGTCGACTCCGGCGCCGGCCCGATGGCGACCGGCATACCGAGCGGCAATGCGCGCGCCGCGCCTTCGAGCCGCGCTTCGGCCTTAAAAACGAGTTTTGCGCGCTCCTTGTCGCTGAAGATCACGGGGGGCGTGTATTCCTGCCGGCTGGCGATATAGCTGACGCGCCCAAAGAGATCATCGGCGCAGCCGTCGCAGGTGACGCGCATCCGTTCGCCCAGCGAGATCTTCGGCAGCTCCGGCTCGGAAATGAAGAAGCGCACCTTGCGATTCTCCGGCGGCAATAGCGCAACGACCGGCTGACCAGCGTTGACGATCTCGCCGGGGCGGAAAAAAATATCTTGCACGACGCCGTCGGCGGGCGCGACCACGCTCTGGCGCTTGATGCGGATGTTCAGCGCGTCGAGTTGCGCGCGCGCCTGCTTCAGACTGGCTTCAGCGGCTTCAATCTCCTGCGAGCGACTCGCCATGCGCGAAGCCTGAACCTGCCGGCGCGCTTCCTCCACGCTCGCCTCATCGCGCGCTCGGGCCATTTCGGCGCGATCTAGCGCGGCCTTCGCGACGTGACCTTTGGCGTATAGTTTTCGCTGCCGCTCGTAATCAGCGCGGGACAATTCGAGGGCGGCCTCGGCGCGCTCCAGCGCGGCCTGAAGAACGGCGATCTGCTCGGGCCGATTCATCGCCGCCTGCAGATTTTCGACTTGCGCCTCGAGTTGGGCGAGGCGCGCCGACGACTCGTCGCGCACGCGATCGAGAAGCGTCGTCGACATCGTGAACAGCGGATCGCCCTGTTTGACCTGGGCGCCGGCCGAAACCGCGAGGCTCGCGACCCTCTCGGTCTCGTAAGGGCCGATGTAGAGCATCTCTCCTTCGACATAGCCCAGAAAGACATCGGCGGGAGTCGCCGGACGATAGGCGACGCGCCAAACGACGACGGCGAGAAGCGCCAGCGCGATGAAGACCGCGAGACGCTTCATGCGGCGGGGGCGTAGAGCGGGTCGAGCATGGCCGGATTATGCACCTTCCCCGCCGCGCGACGAAACCTTGCCGCGAGGCGCCTCCAACAAAGCCCCTCCAAGGCGAAACTCCTTTTGCCGCGACGGCGGCAAAAAGGCTAGAATGCCTCCAAGAAAAGGCAAAAGGGATTGAAAATGGCTGAAGATACGGAGCTGCCGCCACGCGAATCTATGGAATATGACGTGGTCGTGGTCGGCGCGGGCCCGGCCGGCCTCGCCGCGGCGATTCGCTTGAAGCAAGTTGCGCCGGATCTCTCCGTCGTGGTCATCGAGAAAGGCTCCGAGCCCGGCGCGCATATTCTCTCCGGCGCGGTCATTGATCCGATCGGTCTCGACCGGCTTCTGCCCGAGTGGCGCACGCGCGACGACGCGCCGCTGAAGACGAAAGTGCATGAGGACCATTTCCTGTTGCTGTCGGAAAAAGCCAGCATTCGCATTCCTAATATTTTGATGCCGCGGCTGATGAACAATCACGGCAATTTCATCGGCTCGCTCGGCAATGTCGTGCGCTTTCTCGCCTCGGAAGCGGAAAACCTTGGCGTCGAGATCTATCCCGGATTCGCCGGCGCCGAAGTTCTTTACGGCGACAAGGGCGAAGTCGTCGGCGTCGCGACCGGCGACATGGGCGTGGGACGCGACGGCAAACCCAAGGACAGCTTCACCCGCGGGATGGAGCTCAAAGGCAAATATACGATCTTCGCCGAAGGCGCGCGCGGTTCGCTCACCAAGCAGTTGCTGGCCAAATACGACCTTTGCGCAAACAGCGAGCCGCAGAAATTCGGCATCGGCTTCAAGGAGCTTTGGCGCATTCCGAAGGAGAAACACAAGGATGGACTTGTGCAGCATTCCTTCGGCTGGCCGCTTGCGGCCGACACCGGCGGCGGCTCTTTCCTCTATCATTTCGACGACGATCTCGTGTCGATCGGTTTCGTCGTGCATCTCAACTATTCAAATCCGACGCTCTCTCCCTTCGACGAGTTTCAGCGCTTCAAGACGCATCCGATGATCGCGCCCACCCTCGAAGGCGGCGAACGTCTTTCCTATGGTGCGCGCGCGCTGACGGAAGGCGGGTGGCAGAGCGTGCCAAAGCTCGTCATGCCGGGCGGCGCGCTGGTCGGCTGCGCCGCGGGCTTCATGAACGTGCCGCGCATCAAAGGGTCCCACAACGCCATTGTCTCGGGCATTCTGTGCGCCGAGCATATCGCGGCGGCGATCGGCGAAGGCCGCGCGCATGACGCGGTCGACGCCTATGACGCCGCCTGGCGGGCCTCCGAGATCGGCCGCGATTTAAAGCCGGTGCGCAACGTCAAGCCGCTCTGGTCGAAATACGGCACCTATGTCGGCGCGCCACTCTTTGGCCTCGACATGTGGATGAACGAACTTTTCGGCTTTTCCTTCTTCGGCACGCTCAAGCACGGCAAGGCCGATTACGAGACCTTAAAGCCGCTCTCGGAAGTCACGCCGATCGTCTATCCCAAACGCGCCAGCGAGCTCGCCTTCGACAAGCTGTCGTCGGTGTTCGTCTCGAACACCAATCACGAGGAGGATCAGCCGGTTCATCTGAAGCTTGCCGATCCCGCGATTCCGATCGCGCGCAATCTCCCGATCTACGGCGAGCCCGCGCGACTCTATTGCCCGGCGGGCGTCTATGAGGTGGTCTATGCCGATGAGACGACGCGCCGTGATCCGCGCTTTGTGATCAACGCGCAGAATTGCGTTCACTGCAAAACCTGCGACATCAAGGACCCGGCGCAAAATATCACCTGGGTTCCGCCGGAGGGCGGCGGCGGACCGAACTATCCGAATATGTGATTGGTCGCAGCGAAGGCGCCATTGCGCGCGAAGCGAAGCCGTCCGCAATACCTTCGCTTCCGCCGCTTTGCGCGCGATGACGCGCCGGAAAGATGCATGAACCGATGTTCTTCATCGTCTCGAAAAGCTTCGCGTTCGTTCTGGCGCCGGTCCATTTTTTCATTTTCCTCGCCGTCATCGGCGCAACGCTGCTGTTCACGCGCTGGAAAACTTGGGGACGCGCGCTCTCGACCGTAAGCGCGCTCGCCTTGCTGCTGATGGCCTTCGGACCGCTCGGCGGTCTCCTTGCGGGTCCGCTCGAGGCGCGTTTTCCTCCGCCGCCCGACGATATGCCGGCGCCCGACGGCATCATCGTGCTCGGCGGAACGATCGACGAGCGGCTGAGCGCCAGCCGCGATCGTCCGACGCTGGTCGATGCCGCCGAGCGCCTGACCGCGCCGATCGCGCTCAAACGCAAATATCCCAATGCGCGTCTCGTCTTTACCGGCGGCTCCGCCGCGCCGCAGGCTTCGCCCTACTCTGAAGCCGACGCGGTGCAGCGCTTCTGGCGTGAGATCGGACTCGATCAGGGCGACGTTCTTTATGAGCGTCGCTCGCGCAATAGTTACGAGAACGCCGTCTTCACGCACGAACTGCTTCGCCCCAAGCCTGGCGCGCGTTGGCTGCTCGTCACCTCGGCGATTCACATGCCACGCGCCGTCGGCGTGTTCCGTCAGGCGGGCTTCGACGTGATCGCTTATCCGGTCGACTATCGCACCAGCGGCGACTCTGGGCTCGAATTCCCGCGTTTCGCGACGAAAGCGCTCGGACTTGTGGAATTCGCCGCGCATGAGTGGGCGGGACTGGTCGCCTATCGGCTGACCGGAAAAAGCGACGCGCTGTTTCCCGCGCCTTAGTCCGGCCATTGCCCATAGAGGGCGCCGCCCATGCGCGCCTAGAGCGCGGCTCGCGAAAAAGTGGAAACCGGTTTTTCGCGTTGAGCGCGCTCTGAACTTTTGGAATCGATCAATTTATCTGCATTTTGGCGATTCCGACCAAATGCAGCGTGATCTAGTCCGAACGGTGCCGTCTTCCGCGCGACGCGCCCGCCGGCTCCATGCTGCGCCCGCCGGCCCCGCCTGGATATGCGCCGTGCTTCATCTCCAGGAAGAGCGCGATCGCCTGCGCCCGATTGCGCACATCGAGCTTTTCGAAAAGATTGCGCAGATGGAATTTGATCGTGTTGATCGAGACGCCGAAATCCTTGGCGAGCTGACTGTTGGTGTGGCCGGAGCCGAGCGCCGATAACAGGCTCCGCTCCCGTAGGGTTAGATTTTCCAGCGGGTCGCTCCGCATCTTGCGGATGTCGACGAAGGGAAACACCATGTCGCCCGCCGCCACCGCGGCCAACACATCCAGAAGCCGCTCCGGCGGCGCGCGCTTGGAGACGAAGCCTGCGCCGCCAAGCTGCAGAGTTTCGGCCGGCGCGGCTGGATCATTGGTGCCGCTGTAGACGACGATCTTCGGCGCCGCGACTTGCCGCGACAGCGCGCGCAAGACGTCGCGGGCGTGCAGCGTCGGCAATTGCCAGCCGATGACGGCGATAGTGAATTTCTGCTGACGCGCCGCTTCGAGAAATTCTTCGCCGTCCGTCAGCTTCGCTACAAGGGTGAACCGGCGGTCGTCCGACAGCAGCTTGTCCAGCCCCGCGAGGATCAGCGGGCTCTTATCGGCAATGGCGACGTCGATGCGATCCGCCTCCGCCGTCGCGCGGACGCCGTCGGCGCCATTGGGCCGAGCGGCGCGCGCGCCGTCCCTGTGGTCATTCGCGGCCCTGATCGAAGAGGTAGGAGCCATTCAGCCTCCGCCGCCGCGCGAAGCGCAGCGTATTGGTCGAGATCGCCCCGCACTGGCCTAGGACGCACCCCAATCCTGGAGCCCGGCGGGTCCGGCGCGCCCTGCCCGTTAGAGGTGGGGCGTACGTCACAATACCGCAGGCTCCCACGGATGCAAGCCTCTTTGCGCGCGCCGAACGCGGGCGAGCAGACAAACAAAAACGGCGCGCTGGCCTAAGGCCAGCGCGCCGCGTTTTGAATGCTGAAGCTTGTTTTAGTCGCTGAACACCCAGCGGGCGGCGAAATACGCGGCCGCGCCGATGACGATGATCGCGATCATGCCGACCGGGGTCGCTGCATAGCTCGTCAGTTCAAGAATAGCGCCCATAGTTTCCTCCTTTTGTCACACACACTGCCGGTTTCGCCACAAGCCGAGATTCAGGCTGCAATCCGCGACCGCGGCGTTGCTTTCTTCGTCGAATTGGTCAAGTGGAAAGCATGGCTGACGTCGGCCCGCCTCGGTTTTGGTTCAACGTCGACCTCACCTAGGCGGGAACGCGTCTGCATCGCTTATTCGGCCCTAGCCGCGTCCGGAGAGCTATAATGCTCGCAGCTCTCGGCCGCGGTTCCGAAATGCGGTGGTTTCGGAGTATTGCAGACGCAAAGCGCTGTCAAGCGACCGACAGGGCCGCCGCTGCGCTGCATCGCCGCATCAAAGCTCGTACAAGGGCTCAGTTTGCGCTTGCCGCCGCTGCGCGCCGACGACTATCTATCGGAGCGCGGCAACAGTCCATCTCGCGAGCGTGAAGTCCGATGTTCAAGTTTTTCATCATCGCTGTCGCTGTCGCGGCCGCTGGATTTTCAGCCTACTACGCGTTCCGACGCTCGCCCGTCTGTTCAGCCGACGGCAAATATATGGCGACGCAAAGCGACTGCGAGGCCTGGGGCTTCAACCCCGACGTCTGTAGGCAGGCGATCGAGAAGGCGCGCGCCGTCGTGGCGCGGGCGGCGCCAAAAAGCGAAACGATGTTTCAGTGCGAGGTGCGCTTCTCGGATTGCTTCGAGGCGCAGGACGGAGGCTTTTCGCCGCGCCCGTCATTCTGTCTGCGCCCGAATAAGGGCTCCGACCCTCTGGAAGTCAGATATCTCGAATATGAGTCCGACCGCATGAACCGGAAAAAGACCAAGGAAGTTCGCGTCGAGTGAAATCGGCCGAAGCCGGTCAGCGCCTGAAATCGGCGCGGCGCTGCTCGATCTGGAACTCCGACGCGTCGATGACGAGCTTGCCGGCGGCGGTGCCGATCGCAATGTGAATCGGCACCACGACGCGCGCTTCGGGAAGCGGCGCGAGCCAAACGCTGATGTCGTGATTGTTCGCCATATAGCGTGTCGCGGAGCTGTCGGGGCGATGCCCGGCGATCGGGGTGTAACGCGCCGAACATACGGTGACGGGGCCGGCGTAACCTCGCGTTTGCGCCGTGTGATCGCCGGCATAGGCGAGCTCCACGTCGAAACGCGTCACGCCGTCAAAAACGGAAATGGTTCGGTTGCACGCCGAAGGACCCGTGAGCTCCTCTCCAGGCGGCACGCGCATGATCAGCGCGCTGACCGGATCCACGATGTGGCGCTTGGCCCTTTCCGTCACGGGGACGCGCGCTTCGGCGTCCCAAGGCGCGGGCCTCACCTCCACCGCGCGCACCGCGTTGCCGGCGAGCGACATGCGCACCGTACGCGTCTCCTCGCTGTTTGATGTGGTGTTGGCGTAATTTGCCGGCGACGGACCGCCGGCGGTCAGGCCGCCGCTCGCGCTGGCGGCGCCCTTGGCGTTGTTGATGAGATTGGCGAGCCCTGTCGTCCGCATCGAGATATCAACGCGGTAATTCTGCGCGTCGACGATGCCGGAAGCGGATGCGCTGCCGATGGAGAGCCCCATGAGACTCAAGGCGTAATGCGCCCTGAGCATCTCCGCGGCGGCGGGCGCGCAGAGCGCTACCGACATCGCTGCGGCGGCGCAGCCGCCGCGCGCCGCAAGGCAAGAAAGCCGGGCGGCCGCTCTCATGGCCTCGAAGCGTCGCTCGGCGCAGACAATTCCTCGGAATTCTCGGTCGAATTCTTGGCGCGCGCGGCTCTGAGGCTCAGGCCCATTCTTGCCACCGTCCGTCGTCGAAAATGCGCCATGCCCGCAACCCCGCCTTTGCGACGACGAGCCGTCCCGCCTTCGCCTCGGCGACAAGATGCTTGAATACGAGAGGATTGCGCCAGGAAAACGGCTTTTCCGGGTCGCAGACCGCGTGGTATTCGTCGCTGTCCGGGTCATCCATCAGCAGCGTGCCGACCTTGTCGGGTCGCAGTTGCGAGGAAAAGCTGCGCTCGTCTTTCCATCGGCAGTAGTAGTCGCGACACACGTCCGGACGCGTGTCATAAACGCCGCAGCCGCCCGTCAGCACGCAATGCTCGCAGAGCTTGCCCGCCGGCTTCTTGAATTCGTCAATTTCAAGAACCTTGCAGCAGAAGAAGCAGGAGCCGCAGGCCTTGCCTGGAATGTCGAGCATGTCGGTCAAGCGCCAATGGCGTGAGAATCGAATCGGCGTATTGTGAACGCCGGACCGCCGGATGCAAGCAGCGTCGGGCGCAGCGAGCGGACGATGTCGCATAGAATTGATCCCGAAAAGCTCTTCGTCACCACGGCGTGGCTCGCAGAGCGTCTCGACGCGCCGGATCTCGTTGTCCTGGACGCGTCGTGGCACATGCCGGTGACTGGCCGCGACGCTCGCGCCGAGTTCCTTGCGGGGCATGTTCCCGGCGCGCAGTTCTTCGATATAGACGCGATCGCCGATCCGTCCACCGACTTGCCGCATATGCTGCCCAAGCCCGAAGTCTTCGCGGCGGAGATGCGCCGGCTCGGATATGGAGACGGAATGCAGGCCGTCGTGTACGACAGCGTCGGCATATTTTCAGCGCCGCGTCTCTGGTGGACGCTTACCGTCTTCGGCGCGGAACGCGTCTCGATCCTCGCGGGCGGCCTTCCTGCGTGGCAGGGCGAAGGCCGCCCGCTCGAACAGGGCGAGGCGCGCAAGAGAGCGCCGGCGGTTTTTACGCCCCGTTTCGACGCGAGCCTGGTCGCCGACGCGCAGGCGGTGCGGCGCGCGCTTGATCTCGGCGGGCCGCAGGTGGTCGACGCGCGCGGCGCGGAGCGTTTCCACGGATGGGCGCCTGAGCCGCGCCCGGGCCTGCGCTCCGGCCACATGCCCGGCGCGCTGAACCTTCCATTCGGCGATGTCCTCGAAGGCGGAAAGCTAAAGGACAAGCCCGGGCTCGAAGCGGCCTTTGCCTCGGCGGGCGTCAATCCCGACGCGCCGGTCATCGCCACCTGCGGCTCCGGGCTCACGGCTTGCCTCATCAGCCTCGCGCTCGCGGCGGCGGGGCGTCCGCCGGCCACGGTGTATGACGGCTCCTGGTCGGAATGGGGCGCCCGGGAAGACCTGCCTGCCATCGTCGACGAGCCAACAGAGCCTATAAGTTAGGCTTATGGCCTAAAATAAGTGCATACTGTGTGTTTAATAGGCGACAGACTTGGGTTGGCGCCGGAACTTTGGCCATGGCGCGACTAGGGCGGCAATGTTAGAAGCTCGGCGGCTCTTCAGCAGAGCCAAAGTCGCTAGCGGGCCGGGGCTTAAGCTAAGCGCGCGGGGGATTTGATGAAAAAGGTCGAGGCGATCATTAAGCCGTTCAAGCTCGATGAAGTGAAGGAAGCGCTGCAGGCGGCGGGCCTCCAGGGGATTACGGTCACCGAGGCGAAGGGTTTTGGCCGTCAAAAAGGGCACACGGAACTCTATCGCGGCGCCGAATATGTCGTTGATTTCCTACCGAAAGTTAAAATCGAGATCGTTCTTGCGGACGACGCCGTGGAGCGCGCCGTCGAGGCGATACGCACGGCGGCGCAAACCGGCCGAATCGGCGATGGCAAGATTTTTGTTTCCAACGTCGAAGGCGCGATCCGAATTCGCACCGGCGAGACCGGCGCGGACGCCATCTAGCACTGAGCCCCCGCCCATGAGCTTTCTCGCCAACATCTTCAGACGTTCCGCCGCGCCCAACGCGAAAACAACTAAACAGCAAGATCAGCAAAGAGAGGCATCGAACCACATGACAACGGCCAAGGACGTTCTTAAGCAGATCAAGGATAACGACGTTAAATACGTCGATTTCCGGTTTACCGACCCGCGCGGCAAGTGGCAGCATGTGACGTTCGACGTTTCCATTGTCGATGAAGAAGCTTTGACCGAAGGCATCATGTTCGACGGCTCGTCGATCGCCGGCTGGAAAGCGATCAATGAATCGGACATGACGCTCCTTCCGGATCTGAATTCCATCGCCGTGGACCCGTTCTTCGCGGCGTCGACGCTCTCCGTCGTCTGCGACGTCGTAGAGCCCTCGACGGGCCAGCCCTACAACCGCGACCCGCGCGGCGTGGCCAAGAAGGCGATGGAGCATCTGAAATCGACTGGCGTCGGCGACACGGCTTTTTTCGGTCCCGAGGCCGAATTCTTCGTCTTTGACGACGTGCGCTTTTCGACCGAGCCCTACGATACGGGCTTCACGCTCGATTCGACCGAGCTGCCCTCCAATAGCGGCACGGCCTATGAAGGCGGCAATCTCGGCCACCGCGTGCGCACCAAAGGCGGCTACTTCCCGGTGCCGCCGGTCGACGCCGGACAGGACATGCGCAGCGAGATGCTCGCCGCCATGTCAGCCATGGGCGTCAAGGTCGAGAAGCACCATCACGAAGTCGCCTCGGCCCAGCACGAACTCGGTCTGAAGTTCGAGACGCTCGTCACGGTCGCCGACCACCTGCAGATCTATAAGTATGCGATCCATCAGGTGGCGCATTCCTACGGCAAGTCGGCGACCTTCATGCCGAAGCCGGTGTTTGGCGACAACGGTTCGGGCATGCACGTCCATCAGTCGATCTGGAAGGACGGCAAGCCGGTCTTCGCAGGCGACAAATACGCCGGCCTCTCTCAGGAGTGCCTGTGGTACATCGGCGGCATCATCAAGCATGCGAAGTCGCTGAACGCCTTCACCAACCCGTCGACCAACTCGTATAAGCGTCTGGTTCCGGGCTATGAGGCGCCAGTGCTGCTCGCTTATTCGTCACGCAACCGCTCGGCGTCGTGCCGCATCCCCTTCAGCTCCAGCCCGAAGGCGAAGCGCGTCGAGGTTCGTTTCCCCGATCCGACGGCGAATCCCTATCTGGCCTTCGCCGCCATGCTGATGGCGGGCCTCGACGGCATCGCCAATAAGATTGATCCGGGCGGACCGGCCGACAAGGATCTCTACGATCTCCCGCCGGAAGAATTGAAGGCCATCCCGACGGTGTGCGGCAGCCTGCGCGAAGCGCTCGCGAATCTCAAAGCCGACCATGCCTATCTGACGGCCGGCGGCGTCTTCAACGAGGACTTCATCAACTCCTACATCGACCTCAAGATGCAGGACGTGATGCGCTTCGAAATGACGCCGCATCCGGTCGAATTCGACATGTATTACAGCTACTGACGAACAGACGCGGCGGCGCCTTCGCGCAGCGGCCGCATCACGTCAAACCGGAAGGCGACGCCTCGCCTTCCGGTTTTTTTTTGCGCTTTTTCTTGAGCTGCACGCTGCGCGGCCGCGCCGTCGCATTGGCGTCATGCGCCTGTCATTTCGCCGAGCGAAATTGCGGCGAAAGCAAGAACGACTCACTGAAATCCGCCTAGAGGACGATCCCCCGGCCGTTCCACGTCGATCGCGCGCTTGCCGCGGCGAGGTGGTTTCGGCCGCAATGATTGATGCAACGGAGAAAAGCAAAGCCATGAAACTGCGAGCCCTCTCCGCCGCCGTCGCGGCTTTCGTGGTTGTGGCCGCCGGCGCTGTTGCGCTCGATTTGGAGCTCTCCCCCTACAAGGTCGTCAACGGACTGTCGGGAAAATTGAGGTCGATCGGCTCGGACACGATGCATCACGAAATGGAGCTCTGGGCCGAAGGGTTTCAGTCGATCTACCCGAATGTGTCGATCGAACTTGTCGGCAAGGGCTCGAACACGGCGCCGCCGGCGCTCCTCTCGGGAGAAGCGCAACTCGGTCCAATGTCGCGTCAAATGACGCCGGACGAGATCGCCGCCTTCCAAGCGAAATTCGGCTACAAGCCAACGGCGGTTCTGGTCGCGATCGACGCTCTCGCGATTTATGTCCATAAGGACAATCCGCTCCAGTGCATCAGCATGGAGCAGATGGAACGGGTTTTTGCGGCCGATCCGAAAAGCGGCGGCGGAAAAAGCATCCGCACCTGGGGCGAACTTGGTTTGACCGGCGAGTGGGCGGCCAAGCCGATCGCCATGTACAGCCGCAACACCCTTTCCGGCACTTACAAGCTCTTCAAACAGCATGTCTTGAGCGGCGCCGATTTCAAGGACGACATCAAGATGCAGGTCGGATCCGAAGCCGTCGTGAGCGCCGTCGGCGCCGACAAGTCTGCGATCGGCTATTCAGGCATCGGCTATAGGACGGACGCAGTGCGCGCCGTTCCCGTGACTGCCGGCAAGGGCTGCTACGACTCCTCCTTCGACAATACCTATTCGCGCAAATATCCGCTGGCGCGAGGCCTCTACGTCTATCTGCTGAAGGATCCCAAAAAGCCGATCGACGCGCTGAGCGGCGAGTTCGTCACATATGTGCTTTCGAGAGATGGCCAGACCCAGGCGAAAAAAGGCGGCTATTATCCGATCACCCGCAACATTCGCGAGCACGAGCTGACGCGGCTCGGCCTACTCGCATCGTCGAGGTGAACCGCGACAGGTGAGACCGGTCTCCGTCTGACCACGCTCACTTCGCCGAGCGCGCCCTAGGCGATTGCGCGCTCAAGGCTCGAGCGTGACGAGCTTGCCTTCTTCGGTCTCGACATGGACATAGCGCGGTCCGAACGACCGATAGCGGCCGCTCGCGATCGTGACGAAGTCGCAGAGCGGCAGTTGCGCCGTTTCCTCGGCGGGACGGGAAATGTAGAGGTCGGCGTGGTAGAGGCCCTCCGCCTCCAGGCCATGCGTGTCTTTTCCGAGGGCCGCGAGAGTCTGCAACGTGTGCTCGAATTCATCGCCGTTTCGGAAGCGCCGCTGGATGAAGGTGGCGCCGTCCAAGTGCTCCGTGACGTAGCCAAAGTCGCCGAGCGTCTGCGCAACGCCATCGAAGGGAAACATGCGCAGCACGAAGGAGATCACCCATGGCCGCCGCTTCATCTGCGCCAGCAGCCTGCGGAAAGTCGCTTCGCCCAGGTAACCGATGCAGCCCGTCGAGAGGATGACGTCCGCGCGGGAGACGATGCGCGCAGCGTCCGACGTCAACTCATTCTCCTCGAGATCGGCGATGACGCCGTCCGCGATCAGACCAACGCTTTTTGCGTAAAGAATCGCAGGCTCCGAGACGTCGAGGCCGATAAAGCTCGCCAGGCCGCGATCCGGCCAGGCCGCGAAATAATTGGCGTCGAGCCGCAACAAATCATCGGAGGATAGTTCCACCAGTTCGCGCCGTGCATATCGACGCCTCAGCGTATCGAAACTGAGCGGAAAACGGTGCACTGCGGCATTGATGCCGTACGAACAACCGACGTCGAGGACGACTGGCTTATTTCCGCCGGAAGCCTTTGCCGCAAGCACCTGCCGGATGACGGGCTCAGCGACGTCGGGAATCATGTAATCCAAACCACCCAGGACAGAATAGTACGACCTTGGGTCATCCATTACATAGATTTCGTCGAAATTCGCCTTGGCTGTGTTGATCTCGCCATAGTCATCGATCACGATTCCAAGCCTCCCTGTGTTGTCCATCCGAAGCGACAACGCTGCATCGCTGCGGCGTGCCACGCCGGCGCGTCGCGTTCACCATGAAAGATGAACGGCACCTTAACGTTTCAGCGCAGGGAATTCTATTTTTTTCGACTATTGGCAGATTCGATAGCCGCCATTCGATCCATGGCGCTCGATGTCGAAATGAAGATGGCTTGCGTGATAGGGATCTGATCCAGGGCCCAGGATCGTGGTGAACCAGCCGCACGCCGCCGTTCGTAGCCCTCTGACGTAAGCGGTCGATTGAGCGTCCGGCTGAGCGTCGACGGCGATCTTTCGACCGTCCGAGAAAACAAATGCGCCGACATCAAGAGCGAGCCCTTTGGCGTGCGCGCTCAGCTTGGCCCCGTTATCATGATTGCGGCCGCGGCATTCGTATCCCGAACCTGTGTCGATCGCGACGAGCGAGGCGACCATCGTCCCGGCGCCGAGCGGCGCCAGCAAATTTTTCACGTAATCGGAAAACTGCAGCGCGAAGCCGCAAGCCAGCAGCGGCTTTGCGATGAGCGCAATGCGCCGTATGCCGGCCGTCACCGAAACGAGACGCACGGGCGCCTCGATCGCGCAACCGTCAAGCGCGCCGGCAGGCGCTTCGGCGGGTTCGAAAGCGACGCCAGCCGCGCGCAGATTCGCCATGCAATCCTCGGCGGACTGGGTCTCCCCTTGCGGCGGCTTGTCGCCTGCCGCGGGCTTTGCCCCGGGCAAGGGCACGGCTTGAAACTCCGGACGTCGTGGAGGCGACGGCGCGTCGAGCGCCCCAGCGGAAGTTGCGACCACGCTTAACGCCAGAGCGAGCGCAACCTCGACTGTACATCGTACAAGCTCGCGAGAGATCCCGGTTCTCGTCATCGCCTTTAGCCGCGCCATTCTTCTAATCCCTCAGAGGGCGCCTACATTGTGGCAAGTGGAGGAAGCCTATGTCGAACGCCATCACCGTCACAGTGCCGCATGATCTCGGCGTCGAAGCGGCGAAAGCCCGAGTCTCCGAACAGCTGACAAAGATGCAGCGCGAATATGTGGACAAGGTCGCGCATTCCGAAGTCACTTGGGCGGGGGACGTGGCGACGGTTCACGTGAGGGCGCTCGGCCAGGCGGCATCGGCGCAGATCACGGTGCTAAAAGATTTGCTGCGCATTGACGTTCAGCTGCCCTGGCTGCTCGCGGCGCTGTCCGGCGCCGTGCAGCAGGTCATCTCGCGCAACGCCGGCGATGCCTTGCGAATCGGCAACGCGTCAAAAAACGATCCTAACGGCGGGCGTAAAACACCGTAAAGCGGTGGCGCTTCCAGCCAATGTCCGCATAGCGGAACCCCGCGTCTTCGAGCCAGGCGATCTGATCTGCGAAGGTCGCGCTGCGATCGAGTTCTGTGCGCTTTCTCGCCGCCGCGAAATCATCGGCGGCGATTCCCGAAGCTCGGACATCCGCTTCCCAACGGCGCTGATAGGCGTCCTCGATTTCACTGGTCGCGCCGAGCGACTGGTCGGCGTTGATGAAAACGCCGCCGGGTCGCAGCGCATCATGAATCCGCCGGAAGAGGCGGCGCTTCGCCTCGTGATCGAGATGGTGGATCGAGAGCGCCGAGACGACGGCGTCGAGCGGCCCAGGGAGCGACGTGGTTGCATAGTCCGCGAGCGACAGGCGCAGGCGCGCGCCGTAAATCGCAAGCCGTTCGCGCGCCGCATCGAGCATCTTCGGCGCGAGATCGACGCCTTCGACCTGCGCGCCGCGAAACCGCTTGAGAATCATTTCCGACAAAAGACCCGTGCCGACGCCAAGGTCGACGCATCGAAATTCTCCCTCGCCCACGACCTCTTCGAGAAGATCGAGCGCGGTTCCATAGAAGGCGTCGAAATGCGGAATGAGTTTGCGTCGCAGCGCGTCATAGCCGGGAACGGCGTTTTCGAAAGCGGCGCGCAGCGCGTCGAAATTCGCTTCGGTCATATGTGATTCCCGTGAAGACAGCGGCCGTGGAGAGACGGTCTTCACCGCCCTTCGGCTCGCCTTCCGAAGTCAGGCGCGGCCGTGTCCTGGCCCTGCTCGACGATCGAGCGGCGGATGTCGCGGGTGCGCGAGAAGAATTCCAGCAGTCCTTCCCCGTCGCCCCGCCTGATCATCCGCTGTAGCACGCTGAGATCTTCGTTGAAGCGTCCGAGCATCTGCAGAACGGCGTCCTTGTTGGCGAGGAAGATGTCTCGCCACATGATGGGATCCGACGCGGCGATGCGCGTGAAATCGCGAAAGCCGGACGCCGAGAATTTGATGACCTCGGAACGCGTCTCGTCGCCGAAATCATCCGCCGTTCCGACGATATTATAGGCGATCAGATGCGGCAGGTGGCTCGTCAGCGCGAGCACGGCGTCATGATGCGCGACGCTCATCGTCTCGACGTTGGCCCCCAAACGCATCCAGAATGTCGTCAGCTTTTCCACGGCTGCGGCGTCGGCGTTGTCGGGCGGCGTGAGAATGCACCAACGGTTTTGAAACAGCGTGGCGAATCCTGCGTCCGGCCCGGAGAACTCCGTGCCGGCGATCGGATGGGCGGGAATGAAGCGCGCCGGTTCGGCAAGATGCGGCGTCATCTGCGCGACGACGGCGCCTTTCACCGAGCCGACGTCGGAAAGAACCGCGCCCTTTTCCAGATGCGGCGCGAGGCATTGCGCAACGTCGCCGCAAGCGCCGACAGGCGTGCACACAATGACGAGATCGGCTCCACGAACCGCCTGCGCAAAATCTTGTGTCGCAACGTCGGCGAGACCGAGTTCGCCGGCGCGGCCGACGACCTCTTGCGATGAATCCATCACCGCGATGCGCCGGGCTGCGCCGAATTGGCGCGCCGCACGCGCGATCGATGAGCCGATGAGTCCGACGCCGATCAGCGCCAGGCGTTCACACGCAGGATCAGCCATGAACGTCTGCTTGCGCGTTTTGCAGCGCCCGGGCGCTCTGCATGAATTCAGCAAGCGCTTCGACGACGCGTTCATTCGCCTCCTGCGCGCCGACGGTAAGCCGCAGGAATTCCCCCATGCCATAGGCGCCGATGGCGCGCAGCACCAGACCGCGCGACATGAGGAAGCGGTCGGCGTCGACGGCCGTCAATCCCGGCGCGTCCGGAAAACGTATGGCGACGAAATTGGCGACGCTCGGCAGAACGTCGAGACCGAGCGCGGAAATTTCTCGCGAGAGCCACGGCAGCCAGCGGTCATTATGCGCGATCGCCGCGTCGAGATGCGCGCGATCCGACAGCGCGGCGATCGCCGCTGCTGAACCCGCGCTCGAGACATTGAAGGGCGAGCGGATTCGGTTCAGCGCGTCGATCACATGCGCGGGTCCATAGGCCCAGCCAACGCGCAGGCCCGCAAGGCCGTAAATTTTCGAGAAGGTGCGGGTCATCACGACATTTTCATGCGCGTCGACCAGCGCGACGCCCGCCTCGTAATCCTCGCGCAGGACATATTCGGCATAGGCGGAATCGAGCACGAGCAGCACATGCGCGGGAAGCGAACGCGCCAGCCGCGAGACTTCGCTCGCGCGCAAAAACGTTCCCGTCGGATTATTTGGATTGGCGAGAAATACGATCTTTGTTCTCTCGCTCACACAGGCAAGAAGCGCGTCAACCTCCGCCGTGTAGTTCGTCTCGGGAGCGACAACCGGCGTTCCCCCCGCAGCCAGAGTGACGATCTTGTATTCAAGGAACCCGTGCTGGCTGTAAACGCCCTCGTCGCCTGGCCCGATGTAGGCGAGCGCAAGCAGCTCCAGAAGATTATCCGAGCCGGCGCCGGCGATGATCCGATCTGGGTTTAGCGCGTAACGCGCGCCGATCGCCTCGCGCAGGGCGCGCGAAGAGCCTTCGGGATAAAGCGCAATCTCGCCGGCCATGCTGCGCAAGGCCTCTACCGCGCGCGGAGATGGCCCCAGCGGCGTCTCATTGGCCGACAATTTGAACACGCGCGCAGCGCCCGGCGCGGCGCTCCTGCCGGGCACATAAGCGTCGATCGCGAGAACGGTTGAACGGGGGGTGGGCTTCGTCATGATCAATCGCCTGGCGCGAAGACGCCGCTGCGCGCGTCGTTAAGCTGGAAGCGCATCGCATGGCTGCCGATCACGTCGACGCGCGCGCCCTCCACCCCCGCTTCGGCCAAGGCTTTGGCGAAGGACTGCGCGTCAGCGTCGCCGGCGGCCGCGACAAGCAGCGCCAGCCCTTCCGGATGCGGGGCGCTCGCGAGGATTTCACCTTTGAGCGTCTGGAAAGCGGCGGGCAGCGCGTGAGTCCAGCGCGCGAGGCCGACGGCATAAAGCGTCACGCCCTGCGCCATTGCGTCGGCCGGAAGCCGCGCGACGACGAACATCGGCAGACCCGCAGGATGATTGGGCCGCTCGACGAAAGGCAGGCGCGCGATGATCTTGGGAGCGCCTTCGCCGACGAGGCGCATCCACCAGGCGCCATCCGACAGCCCGCCCGTCGCGCGCAGTATCCCCAGATCGCCGGTCGACGCGGCGACCGCGTCGATCACAGCGCCAGCGCCGTGATGCGCGACATAGGGAACGGTGAAGCCGAAGTGGAAGCGCGCCGAATCGCGCATCTGCGCGTCGCCGCCGGAATCATCCGCATGCACCGAATAATTCGCCTGCACATAGGTGAAGGTCGAAACGATGACGCGCCATACGCCCTCGACGGCGTCGAGCGGCAGGAGCCCCTGGTGACGCTCGACCAGCGCACGCATCATCTGCGCCTCGCGATCGGGTCGAAAGGCGCAGCCGACGCCCTGCGCGCGCTTCACGGCGATCAGCCGGTCGATGATCTCGCCGCGCTCCATCAACAGCCGATGCATGTCGCGATCGATCCGGTCGATCTCGTCGCGCAATTCGGCAAGCGTGTCCGCGGCGGGCATGAGCAAAGGCGCATTCTGCATGGCGCACTCTCTTAGGCCAGCGCGGGACAGGAGGCAACGAAAGGCGACGCGCCGTCCTCCCGGATATTGTTGAATGACAATTGTCGCCGACAGGCGGTGTGTTATGTTGTGTACATGCAATCACCGGCTGCAAAGATCAAGCGCACAAAGCGCGAAACATCCGAGACCTTCACCGTGAGGGTCGGTCCCGAGATCAAGAAGCGGCTCGCCAGCCTCGCGGCGAGCACGGGCCGCAGCCGCTCCTTTCTCACGGCCGAGGCGATCGCCGAATATCTCGACGCCAACGAGTGGCAAGTCGCCGGAATTCGCCAAGCCCTGGGCTCTCTCGATCGCGGCGGCGGCGTTGAACATGAAGACGTGCGTCATTGGATCGAGAGCTGGGAAACGCCTGACGAAACGCGTCGACCTTGAAGATCATCTGGTCGCCCGAGGCGATCGACGATCTCGCCGCCCTACGCACAGACATTTCGCGGGACAATCCCGCGGCTGCGCGACGCGTCGCCCTTCACCTTCTCGAAATGGTCGAGACGACTCTTGCCGAGAATCCGCCTATCGGCCGCCCCGGCCGCGTGCCTGGAACGCGCGAATTCATCATCGACAAGACGCCCTACATCGTTCCCTATCGCGTCAAGGACAACGCGCTTCAGATATTGCGCATCTATCATGGCGCACGTCGATGGCCGGAGTCGCTGTGAAGTCAACCCGCGCCTTCCAAAAGGCGGTAGGTTATCAGCGTGAATTTCGGCTCGCGACCCGTAGCAGTCGCCCCGCTGAGCGGATGATGAAGGGCTTGATTTGACCCTTAGCGGGCGTTGAAGACGTCTCGTTCTTGGCAGGCCAACCAGGGGGCAGACGATCGATGTTGGCCCTTAGGTGCCCGGTCTGATCGTGCAAAAGGAAGCAAGGAGCCACATTGCTGCCGGTGCTTAATCCAGTTACGCACAGTTTGGCAGGACCCGGTAGCTCATTGCGGTTCTGACCGACGGCTTATGGGTGCAAGGCACCCTCGATGTTGCGCATCAAGGACGGATTGCGTCCTGGCATGTTCGCCGCAACTTCGATCGTCTCGTGCGAGATCCTGAGATCGACAAAGGGCCTCGGTTCGAGCGGAAATGCTGCCTGGACCTGGTAGACAATTACAGCCTTCAAATGGGTCCGGCCCTGCTGTGAAGCGTAAAAGGCACGCGTGTGGCCCTCGATCAGGACGGGCCCCTGCTGCGTCATCTCCGCGACCGGCGGCGTAATGATGCTCTTAGAACCGTCGGGTAGACGGTAGCGGCACGGCGCGAACAGCTCGATGCCCGTCTTGTCGAATTCCTGGACGAGTCCGGCGACCTGGAGAAGCTTGAATTCCTTCACACGCGTCTGGCTGACGCGTAAACTGGCATCGAGAGGCAGGTCGTAGATCTCGAACCGCGCGTTCTCATAATAACGAACGGTGGAAAGCGCGGTGAACAGCTCCCCGCGCTCCATCGGCTCGATTTTGAACTCCGCAGGTTCTAGCGATGAGCTTGCCGCACCGAATTGCTCGGCGAGACCGACACCCAGGCTATTGATTATCGGCAGATCATCATCGCTGGTGTAGATGCGGACGATCTCGGACCCGTAGTGGAAATCCTCACCGACTGCGCCGCGCTCCGAACTGATCACTGACGTGGCGGCATCGCTTGGATAATCGACCAAGATGCCGGTGAAGGCAATCGGACACTCTTTAACTTCGCAGCCCATTGATTGGAGTAAAGCGCGCCGCTTGGCCTCCTCGGCTCCCTTGCCGGCTGGTGCAGGTCCTGCGGCCATGCGCACTTGCACACCCCGCCGAATCGCGGCGGCAAGGGAGGGAAAGACGAACCACAGCCAATAGGTCGATACGTCCGAAATCCAGATCGTCGAGCGCGCCTCGCCAAAGGCATGGACATAGCCGTGTAGCCGCTCGTCAAATCCTTCGAACCTCTTGGCGGCGCGGTGGCGTCCGACGATCTCCCGCTCCCCAGCGACGAACTTGCGCATTGCAGTCACACCGCTGTCGAACAATGTCTGGCGGAGTTCTGGGGTCATTAGTCCAAAATCGGTCGCAGCGATCTCGCCGGTGTCGATCTCTACCGGGTAGATGCCATCCTGAAGTGATTGCTGGATTTGAGTAGCAGAAGTCACTAATGTACTTGCAACGCCCAGCGCATAGCCCAAGGCGTCCTTAAACTCGGCCGATTGCGACGAAGGCTTCGATTTGAGCCGGAACGCGAGCGTCTTCTCCGCAAAGCGCCCTTGATGCCCCTTGTGCGGAGGAAACACGAAAGTCGGTAAATTGCTGACAGCACCGCCATCGATTAAGACAGACGCAGCAGTAATCACCGGCTGAAAGAACACAGGGATCGCACAAGATGACTGCACGGCGAGCGCCACCGACTCGTCGGGGGTAGTATCGTGGCTCCAAAGTTTGGGCCGCTTCTGGGCGACATCGGCGGCGACTATGTAGAGCGGGAGGGTCAAATCTCTGAAGTGGATCGGCCGCTCGGGTAGATCGCGCCCCTGCTCGGCGAGCACTTCACGCAGGTTCTGCTCAATCCAATCATAGAGCGCACTGCTACTATGCAGGCCGCCTGCTTCAATTGCATCTAGCCACTCGCCGTTCCCAAGGCGCAATGCCCCCGCATAAAAGGGCAATCCGCTCTTCCTGTATGGTGCCTTGTCCGGTTGCGGAGGCTTCACCAGTCCGGCAAAATCGGTCGCGAGCATGCGCTTGCGCACCGAGGGTGCCGAGGCGCCCGCGGCGATCAGTGCTGCAACGACCGAACCAGCCGAACTGCCGGCAACTTCGCTAAAGCGAATGCCAGCGGCGACCGCTTGCGCATAGGCGCCGGCATAGGCAGCCCCTTTCACGCCCCCACCTTCAAACGCCGCCATGCAATTGGAAAAATAGAAACTTTTCAATATCCACCCCCGACAATCGACAAGATCGCTGCAATCGCTTTATCTGCAACTCTCGGTTGATAGCGCCGCAAGCCTTCGATGATTTGCGCCTGATTGCTAGAATTCCTCAGAATTTCTCGCATGAAGGCGATCACAGCTGCATCGAAATCCAAGTTGAGCTTGACGCTGTAAGCAAGGAGCCGCGAGCATTGCATAATCGGAAAAGGCAAATGACTTGCGTTGAACGATATGCATTTGCGCCGGATAGCGTTCAGCATGCCAGCATCAAGGATCGCCGATGCCAATCCCGCTTGCGCTGGGAAGTAGAGCGCCGCGTTGATGTTGAAGTCAGCCGTCTGGAGAAGGCTGCCAAATGAGACCGGCATAGAAAGCTTGCGGATCAGGAAGGTTTCGTGGAGCGGCCAGATATCAAAGGGCACCGGTTCTGCAGCACTTTGCACCCCGCCAAACATGGTCGGACGAATATCAGCTGGGAGCGCTGCTATCAGCGCATCGATACCAATATCGACGACGACAACGTCAACGTCCCGAGGCCCCGGCGTACCGTATGCATGTGCCGCAAGCATATCGCGCAACCATCCGCCAAAAACGCAGTAACGTGCACCCACCGCCTCAAGCGTCGCCAGCAAGTCCGCCAAGCGCTGGCTAGCAGCGAGCACCGATGTGAAGGCGTGATCCGCCCATTCGACCTCAGGCGTTCGCTCCAGCAGCACGGGCGGCGCGTTGGTGCCTGCAACCAGCTGTACTTCGATGCGGCCGATGTCGGGCCTCCACACAGAAGGCTCTATTTCGCGGGGCACGATGCGTCCAAATCTTGGTGCTTGCCGACCAGCACGGCAGCGAATCTGAAAAAAGTACAAGCACAACCCCGGCACCGGGAGCAACCGCGTCTGGAGTCCCTGTCGCGCCGGCTCGCCAAACTCGTCGATTAGCTCGCCCAGTTAGCCCTCAACAGGGTCTAGGAACACTGGCTCGCCCGCCGCGCCCGGAACAGCTGGACGCCAATACCAAACGAATTATAAACAAGCATCCAAAGGAATGGGGACAAGTCTCCGGGGTGTACTCACTTGGCTCTGCGCCCAGCTGATATTTAGCGGAGACCCCTCCCAAAGCCTCCGCTACCCCGCCCCTTCCAGCAGCCGCGCCGCGGCGGCGCGCGCTTCTTCGGTGATGGCGGCGCCGGACAGCATGCGGGCGATTTCCTCACGCCGCTCGCCCTCGGCCAGCACGGCGACGCTGGTCGCGACCCGCTTATCCTTGCCGGTCTTCGCCGGCGCGCCTTTGCTGATGCGCAGATGCTGGCCGGCGCGCGCGGCGACCTGCGGCGCATGGGTGACAGCCAGCACCTGCGCGCGCGCGGCGAGACGCGCCAGCCTCTGACCGATGGCGTCGGCCACGGCGCCCCCGACCCCCGTGTCGATTTCATCAAAAACCAGCGTCGGCGCCGAGCCGCGATCGGCGAGCACGACCTTCAGCGCCAGCATGAAGCGCGCGAGCTCGCCGCCCGACGCGACCTTGGTCAGCGGACCGGGGCGCGAGCCCGGATTGGTCTGCACCCAGAATTCGACGCGATCGATTCCTTCCGGCCCGGCGGACTCCGGGTCGCTCGTCACCTGCGTCGAAAAATGCGCGCCCTCTAACCGCAGCGGCTTCAACTCGGCGTCGACCAGCACATCGAGTTTCTTCGCCGCAGCGCGTCGCGCCGCGGACAAGGCCAAGGCCGTCTCGTCATAGGATTGCTTGGCGTCCGCAAGCGAGCGCCCTAGCGCGACGAGCCGCGCTTCGGACGCATCGAGCGCGGCGATGTCATTGGCGAATTTTTCTTCAAGCTTCGCAAGGTCGGCGACGGCGACCTGATGCTTGCGCGCTGCGCCGCGCAGCGCGAACAGCCGCTCCTCGACCCGCTCCAATTCCGCCGGATCGAATTTCGTTTCCGCAAGCGCCCGCTCAAGCGCTTCCTCGGCGAGCCCCAAGGCGTCGACAGCCTGCGTCAAGGCGCGCGCAGGCGCGTCCAGCAGTTGCGGCGCCTGCGTCAGACGCCGCTCCAACCGCCGCGCCGCCTGAGCGATTTCCCGCGCCGGCGATCCGTCATTTGAAAACGCCGAGAGCGCGTCGGAAATGTCGGCGGCGACCTTTTCGGCGCGTTGCATGAAGAGCCGCCGTTCGGCGAGCGTCTCTTCCTCGCCCTCCTGCGGCGCCAGCGCCGAAAGCTCGGCGTGCGCATGGCGTAGATATTCTGCGTCGGCGCGCGCCTTGGCGATGCGCGCGTCTTCTTCCGCCAATGCGCGGCGCGCCGCCTGCCAGGCGCCATAGCGCGCGCGCACGTCATTCGCCTGCGCGATAAGGCCGCCATGCGCGTCGACGAGCGCGCGATGCGCGTTCGGATCGACGAGCGCGCGTTCGTCGTGCTGACAATGAATCTCCACGAGTTCGCGCCCGATCGCGCGCAGCGCCTGCGCGGTGGCTGGCTGATCGTTCACAAAAGCTCGGGTGCGGCCGTCCGCCGCCTGCACGCGGCGCAACACCAGCTCGTCCTCGCTCGCCAATCCGAATTCGCGCGCCGCGAGATGCGCGGGATGATTCGCCGGCGTATCGAACGCCGCCGTCACCTGGCCCTGTTCGCAGCCGGCGCGAACCAGCGACGCGTCGCCGCGCCCGCCGAGCGCCAGCACGAAGGCGTCAAGCAGGATCGACTTTCCCGCCCCGGTCTCTCCGGTGAGCGTCGTCAGGCCCGGCGCGAATTCCAGGTCGAGCGCGTCGATCAGCACGATGTCGCGAATGGAAAGACGGACCAGCATGAGGCTTTGCTCAAATGCCCTGGGCGCGCAGATGCGCCGGAAGCCGCGCGTCGGCGACGCGCGGACGGCCCTCGATTATAGTCGCCAGCGCCCTTTTCCAAACGGAGTTTTTCGTGGCGGATCTCGACATCGAAGATATTCGCGCGCTGCTGAGCGCAAAACCGCGACCCGTCGGCTGGCCGGCGCGGCGCGCCCGCATCGAGGAAGTCGGCGCCGCTTGGCCGGTCGCGGCGGATATCTCGTTGGAGCGCGCGTCGATCGACGGCATGGCCGGCGAATGGTCTTGCGCGCCAACGAGCGACCCCTCGCGCGCGCTGCTGTTCTTCCATGGCGGCGGCTACTGCTCCGGTTCGATCGTCAGCCACCGCCGCATGGCCACGGAAGCCGGACGCGCCGCGCGCGCCAGGGCGCTCGCCGTCGAATTCAGACTGGCGCCCGAGCATCCGTTTCCAGCGGCCTATGACGATGCGCTCGCGGCCTGGAGATTTCTTCGGGAACAGGGGTTTTCCGCGCGCCAAATCGCGGTCGGCGGCGACAGCGCCGGCGGCGGGCTGACGCTTGCCTTGCTGATGCGGCTGCGCGACCTCAAGGAAGCGCTCCCTGCCTGCACCTGGCTTGTCTCGCCTTGGACCGATCTCACCCTCTCTGGCGAAACGCTGGCGACGAAAGACGACGTCGATCCGCTGCTGCATAAGGCCTATCTCGAGGAACTCGCGCAGGCCTATGTCCCGGCGGGAGTCGATCGCCGTGACCCCCGAGTCTCGCCGCTGTTTGGCGATCTGAGCGGCTTGCCGCCCCTCATGATTCAGGTGGGCTCAAACGAAACGCTGCTCGCCGATTCGACGCGACTCGCCGCTGCGGCCGGCGCCGCCGACGTCTCGGTCACGCTGGAGATCTGGCCGCGCATGATCCATGCGTGGCATTTATGGAATGCAAGGCTTGAGGACGGCCGGCGCGCGCTCACGCATGCCGGCGCATTTATACAGGCGCGATTATTGGAGGACGGCCAGATTCGCGTGGAGCGACTTTCCGATCTTCGAAAGCCATGAATCCGTGTATTCGTGCGGCTCGAGACCGTCAGTCTTCAGCAAGGCGTGAGCGTCCTTATACCACTGCGAATCCGGGTAATTATGTCCCAGGATGGCGGCGGCCGTCTGCGCTTCATTGGTGACGCCCATCGCGAGATAGGCTTCGGTGAGGCGATAGAGCGCCTCTTCGGTATGGCGGGTCATCTGATATTTGCCGAGAACGTCGTGGAAACGGTTGATCGCGGCGGGGTAATTCTTGCGAAGCAGATAGAAGCGCCCGACGTTCATCTCCTTGGCGGCGAGTTGGTCTCGCGTCACCTGGATTTTGTATCTGGCGTCGTTCACATATTCCGACTTCGGAAATTTCTGTATGAGCTGCGTGAAAACCTCCAGCGCCTTCTCCGCCGACTGCTGATCGCGCATGACGTCCGGCACCTGACTATAGAAGGACATGCCCGCGAGATAGTAGACATAGGGCGTGTCGGCGGAGTTCGGATAAAGCCCGATATAACGCATCGCCGACTGCACGGCGTCGTCATATTTGGGGTGCTCGTACTGCGCGAAAGTCGTCATCAGCAGGCCTTTGCGGGCCCAGTCCGATGAGGGATATTGCTTTTCCAATTCGCCAAATTTCTTGGCTGCTCCCTCGTAGTCCTTGGCCTTCAGCCGCGCCAGACCGGCGTTATAGAGATCCTCGGCCGGAATATCGGGCGTGATCTCCGTCTGATATTTCGTCCCGCCGCTGCCAAAGAGACCGAAACCGCTGGTGATCGAGTCCATGAGGTCGGCGCGCGCCGGCGCCGCGCCTATCGACAAGGCTGACGCCAAAGCCAACACTTTGAATGCACGAGCGAAAACCGACATGTGTTGCCCCATTGCGGCGCTGCGCGACGCTCGCGCGGTCCCGGCGCCCTCTATGCTCAATCAGCCAAATCGCCCTCGCAGGACGCCCCTGCCCTGCCCCTAACGGCGCGGCGGCGCACCGATCCCGCCTTTGCGGTCGGCTGAAAGAAGAACCTTCATCTGGCGAGATTATGGCGATAGGCTTCGGCCTGTCGCACTCTTGCCTTCGTTATGCGCGTCGAGTTCGAGCGCCAGGGCGCCCGCGCGCGCCGCAGCTTCGAGCAGCGCGAGATTAAGGCTATGCCCGCCGCGATAGGAGCGGAAGGCGCCTATGATCGGCGCCCCGGCCAGCGCCAGATCGCCGACGACGTCGAGCATCTTGTGACGCACGCATTCGTCGGCGAATCGCTCCCCGTGCGGATTGATCGCGCCGCGCGCGTCAAAGACCAGCGTATTGTCGAGATTGGCGCCAAGCGCCAGACCTTCTCGCCAAAGCCGCTCCGCATCGCGCATGAATCCGAAACTGCGAGCTCCGGCCAATTCGCGCCGAAACGTCTCGGGCGTCAGATCGAGCGCCAAGCGCTGGCGTCCGATCGGACAGGGGAAGGCGATTTCCACATCCAAACGAAGGCCGGCTTCCGCTGGCCGCAGCTCCGCCCAGCCGGCCCCGTCGGATACTCGCGCGGGCTTGACGACGCGCAGCGCGCGCCGCGGCGCGGATAGAGCGACGACGCCGGCTTCGTCGATCGCCGAGACGAAGTCGCGGGCCGAGCCGTCCATCGCTGGAACCTCGTCGCCGTCGAGCACAACCAGCGCATTGTCGACGCGAAGCGCGGCGAGCGCGGCCATCACATGCTCGACCGTCGACACGCTTGCGCCGTCGCCGGCGAGCCGTGTGCGCAATGTCGATGCGTCGACGCGCGACCAATGCGCTTCGATCTCGGCTCCGGCGACGCCGAAAACGATCCCGACGTCAGCGCCGGCCGGCGCGAGCGTCATCCTGGCGGGACGACCGCCATGCACGCCCTGGCCGGTTAATGTGAAGCTTCGTGCGAGTGTCTGCTGAACCGCTGGCGCGGCCGCGCTCCCGGGATGCGCAGCGCGGCGCGCGCGCAACGCAGGTCGGCGTGAATCCGAACGAATGGCGCAACCCTCCCCTAAAGCCCGGACGAACGATAGCAAATCCGGGCGCCGACGCTCCAGTCACGCTTTCTTACAGTTTGTTACAAGACCCGGCGGCCAAAATGAAAAGGCCCGCGCGAGGCGGGCCTTTGCCGATTGTCGAGAATGTTTCAGTGGTTGGCCTGGCGACGCAGGAAGGCCGGGATCTCGAGATGATCCTCCTCGGACGGGCGCGGCTGCAGGGCGCGACGACCGTGCGAATCGAGCGCGGCATGTCCGCCGGGAACAACCGGCGCCGGCGCGGCCGGTCGCTTGCCATATTCGGCGTGCGTCGCCGAAGGCTGGCCTGGGGGAGCCATTTGCGGGCGCGGGGTCGGCGCCGCAGGCGCGCCATGCATCGAATCTTCCTGACGGCTCGCACCGAAGGAGGCGAGCCGCTCGAAAATCGATTTGCGACGAGGATCGCCAGCGCCCATCTGCTGACGCAGCTGTTCCTGGATGGGCTGGGGAAAATCCTCGATCTGAGGCATGCGCGGCGCGCGCGGCTGCTCCGGAGCCGGCGGCACATAGGCGCCGGCCGGCGCTTCGTGGCGCTCGGCTTCGAAGCTCGGCTCGCCATAGGCGAGACGCGGCGGCGCCGGCTCGAGGTAGACGCCATGCGCCGGCGCCTGCTCCGAATAATAGCCAGCTGCGGCCTGCGGCTCTTCGCGAGGACGCAGAACCGGCGCGGCGTCGACAGCCGGCGCGGCCTGCTGGACGCGCGCCTGCTGCAATTGGGCGCGCAGGCGCTCGGCGGCCTCGGCGAGACGCGATTCGCTCGTCGGATCATCGGCCGTGATCGCGGTCAGGTCGATGCCCGTCGCGACAACGGAGACGCGCACCACGCCTTCAAGCGACGAATCGAATGTCGCGCCCAGAATGATGTTGGCGTCCTCGTCGACCTCCTGGCGAATACGACTCGCCGCCTCGTCGACTTCATAGAGGGTCAGATCGTGGCCGCCGGTGATCGAGATCAGCAGGCCACGGGCGCCCTTCATCGACACTTCGTCGAGCAGCGGATTCGCAATCGCGGCTTCCGCGGCAAGATTGGCGCGATTTTCGCCCGTGGCTTCGCCAGTGCCCATCATCGCCTTGCCCATGCCGCGCATGATTGAGCGAACGTCAGCAAAATCGAGATTGATGAGGCCTTCCTTGACCATCAAATCGGTGACCGAGGCGACTCCCGAATAGAGAACCTGGTCAGCCATGGCGAAGGCGTCGGCGAAGGTCGTCTTCTCCGTGGCGATGCGGAAGAGATTCTGATTCGGGATGACGATCAGCGTATCGACGCATTTTTGCAGTTCGGAGATGCCCGATTCGGCGATGCGCAGGCGACGCTGACCTTCGAAATGGAACGGCTTGGTGACGACGCCGACGGTGAGAATGCCCATTTCGCGCGCGATCTGCGCGATCACCGGCGCGGCGCCCGTGCCGGTGCCGCCGCCCATGCCGGCGGTGACGAAGCACATATGCGCGCCGGAGAGATGCTCGCGAATTTCTTCGCGCGCTTCTTCCGCGGCGGCGCGGCCGACTTCTGGCTGAGCGCCGGCGCCCAGTCCTTCCGTCACCTGCAGGCCCATTTGGATGATTCGCTCGGCCTGCGACGACGCGAGCGCCTGGGCGTCCGTATTGGCGACAAGGAAATCGACGCCCGACAGACCAGAGGTGATCATATTGTTGACGGCGTTGCAGCCGCCGCCGCCGACGCCGCAAACCATGATGCGGGGCTTCAATTCCCTGAGTTCGGGAGCTTTAAGGTTGATCGTCATCTGCCAGGCCTCTCACCAATGCGTTCACAACTCGGCGCCCGTTGTCCTTCGCCCTTGGACGCCCGGTCGCCGAACGCGTCGTCCTTGGCAATCATGCTCGGCGCGTCGAAGGGCGCGCCGGGTCGAAAGAATCACTCTCACGCGATACTAGAAGCTTTCTCTTAACCATCTCCCTACGCGCGAGATGTATCCGTCAGTTCCCGTCGCCGCGCGCTCGACCCGGCGCGGCTCGAAATATTCATGCGCGGCGACTTGCGGATAGACGAGCAGCCCGGCGGCGGCCGCGAAGGCGGGGCTCTTCGAGGAATCCGGCAAGCCTTCGATACCGATCGGCCGTCCGACCCGAACCTGTCCGCCGAGAATGCGGCGCGCCGCCTCGGCGACGCCTGTGAGCTGGCTCGCGCCGCCCGTCAGCACGATGCGGCGGCCAGGACCGCTCGGATGGCCGGCCTTCGCCAAGCGGTCGCGCAGGAACTCGAGCGTTTCCTCTATTCGCGGGCGGATGATGCGCACGAGATGCGATTTCGGCGCATGCGCCTTGTGATCGCTCTCGCCGACGTGATCGAAGGAAATGGTTTCGCGCTCGTCGGAGGTCGAAGCGATCGCCGAGCCGTGAAAGGTCTTCAGCCGCTCCGCGTCGGAGAGCCGCGCGTCGAGTCCGCGCGCGATATCCATCGTGACGTGGGCGCCGCCAAGCGTCACGGCGTCCAGGTGAATCATCTCGCCCCGCGCGAAGACGGCCACGGACGTTGATCCAGCCCCCATGTCGACGACCATGACGCCCATCTCGGCCTCGTCGGGTTCGAGCGTGGAGAGCCCGGCGACATAAGGCGTGGCGGCCATGGCTTCGACGCTGAGATGGCTGCGCTCGACGGCGACGAGAAGATTGCGGGCGGCGGCCTGATCGCAGGTCGCGACGTGGAGATCGACCGCGAGTTCTTCGCCGATCATGTCCTTGGGCTCGCGGATGCCGGACACGCCGTCGAGCGAAAAGCCCGTCGGCAGCGAGTGAATGGCGACGCGGCCGCGATGGAGATGATGCGCGGCCGAAGCCTCGAGAACCCGATGAATATCGTGCTCGGCGACTTCGCGGCCGCCAATCACGCGTTTCGCCTGAAAATGCTGCGAAGACAGTCGGCCGCCCGACGCCGTGACGATGACGCGCTCGACCTGCATGCCGGCCATGCGCTCGGCGGCGTCGACGGTCTGCCGGATCGCGGCGTCGGCGGCGTCCATGTCGACCACCAGGCCGTTCTTCACGCCCAGAGAGCGCTGATGGCCAATGCCAACGACGCGAACGCGATGCGTGCGCCAATCGCCGGGCGCGACCGCGCCAAGCGGCGTGAGCCGCGCGATCAGGCAGGCGATCTTGGACGTGCCGACGTCAAGCGCCGCGAACGTCGCCGAGCGACGTGGCGAGAGCGGCTTCAGGCGCGGCGGGACACCAGGGGAAATCATGCAGCTAACCACCACTCTTGGTCGACTTGCGCGGCGCAAGCTGCGCTTCGCGCGCCACAGCGGCCTCTTCCGTCAGCCTTACGCTGACGCGGTCGGGAATGCGCAAGTCGATGAACATGACGTCCTTGTCGAGGATCCGCGCCTCTCGCTGCAGCCGCGCGAGCGTCTCCAGCGCGCTCGCGGGACCGATCTCCGGCAGTTTCACCGTGACGCCGTTCGTCATCTCGAAGTTCCAGCGGCGCCCCGCGACGAGCACGCCCGCCTTGATCCGATGCGCAAGGTCGCCGGCCGTCGTCATCAGCATGAGAAATTCGAGCAGCCGCTTCTGCGCGCCCTCGCCGACGACGAAAGGCAGACCGAGATAGCGCTGGTCGCGCAACTCATCGATCGGCACCCCGTCTTCGGAAATGACGGCCACGCGTCCGTCGCGCTGCCATAAGGCGCTTGGCTGACGCTCCTCGATCGCGACGACCAGGCGATCGGGGTAGAGCTTCATCACCCGCGCGGATTTGACGAGGGGGACCTGCATCAGCCGGTCGCGCACCGCCGTCGCATCGAGAAAGGGCAAGGAGTTTCGCGGCCCGACGCCTGCAGCGTCGAGGAGTTCGCGTTCGGTCAAACGCGATTGACCGGTGATGGTGACGGCGGAAATCGGAAACCCGGCGACGCGCGCCGCTATGTCGTAGAGCTCGCCCTCGCTTGCGACGAGAGCGGCGTAGCCGCCGTTCTCGACGAATCCTGCCGCGCCGATCGCGGCGAAGAGCGCGAGCGTCGCCAGAGCGCCGACGCCGGGACAGCCCAGCAAGGCGAGGCGCGAAAAGAGACGTTCACCGCGGGTTCTTCGCGCCGACGCGCGCGGAGCGACCGCCGCGGGGGCGGCGGGAACGGCTGCCGGCGGGATGGACGCTACAGCGGCCGCCGCCAAGGCGTATGGGGCTTCTCCGGGAACGATGGGGACGAGCGAGTGCCGAGCCGCAAATGACTCTCTCAACGATCGCAGGATGCGTCTTCCACCATCCATCTGACCAACTCGCCGAATGAAAAACCTGCGTATGCCGCCATTTCTGGCACGAGCGAGGTCTCCGTCATTCCCGGCTGCGTGTTCACTTCCAATACGACGAGCTCGCCCGTACCTCCGGGGCGGTCGTCGTATCGGAAGTCCGCGCGGCTTACGCCGCGACAGCCGAGAGCTCGGTGAGCCTCAAGGGCCAAATGTTGGACCTCTTGGTAAATATTCAGTTTAAGATTTGCCGGAAGGACGTGTTTCGAGCCGCCCTTGGCGTATTTGGCGTGATAATCGTACCAGCCGCCGTCGGCCGCGAGAATTTCGATCACGTCGAGAGCCTTGTCGTTCATGACTGCGCATGTGAGTTCGCGCCCGGCGATGAACTGCTCCGCGAGCATCATATCGCCATGAGTCCAATCCTCACGCCATAATTCCTGCGGAGGATGCTCTTGGCCCTCGCTGACGATGAAGACGCCGAAAGAGGAGCCTTCGGAGACGGGCTTGAGGACATAAGGAAGGGGCAGCGCGTGCGCTTTGGCGGCGTCCAGCCTGTGCAGAACGCGCCCTTTTGGCGTCGGAACGCCGGCGGCCGCCATCACCGTCTTCGCGATATCCTTTTTCATCGCCACCGAAGAGGCGAGCACGCCTGAGTGCGTATAGGGGATGCGCAAAAGCTCCAGCGCGCCCTGAATGCAGCCGTCCTCGCCAAACCTGCCATGGAGCGCGTTGAAGGCGACATCGGGTTTGAGCGCCGCAAGAACATTCGCGACGTCATGCCCCGCATCGACGCGGGACACTTGAAATCCCTGCTCTTCGAGGGCTTTCGCGCAGGCCTCGCCCGAGCGCAAGGAAATTTCGCGTTCGGCGGAAAGTCCGCCCATTAGAACGGCGACGTGCTTGGTCATGTGCTCTCGACTTGAAAAATGCCAACTAAAGATCCGAATAGGCGGCTTCGTCGGCTTCCGAAGCCCATTCGGTGAATGTGGCGAAAGGACAGAGCGAGTCGCTTAATGCGCCTGACGCTGGAAAAACTCGATCATTGACCGAAGGACTCTTCTTCGGTCCGTGATCGTCGCCGCTTTTCGAGGTCGGAGCTGTTTCAGCGGCGTCCGAGGATCGGTGGATTCTTTACGGGGCGGCACGACTGAATCTCCTCAAGCGTCCAGGCTAAGATCTCAGAAGCGACGACGCAATCTCATCACGCCATTCATCTCAAGCGACGCCGATGCGCTTGATCTCCCAATGTAGTTCGACGCCGCTCGTCTCGCGCACGCGCCGGCGCACCTCTTCGCCAAGCGCCTCGATGTCGGCGGCGCTCGCACGGCCGCGATTGATGAGAAAATTGCAGTGCATTTCGCTCACCTGCGCATCGCCGACGACGAGTCCGCGACAGCCGGCCGCGTCAATCAACCGCCACGCCTTTTCGCCGTCAGGATTTTTGAAGGTCGAGCCGCCGGTCTTTTCCTTGATCGGCTGCGAGGCCTCCCGCGCCGCGGTGATGCGCTCCATCTCGGCGATGATCGTCGCCGGATCGCCGGGACGGCCCTGGTAAAGCGCCTGCGTGAAGATCACGTCGTCGGGGGCGGAACAATGGCGATAGGCGTAGCCCATGTCGGCGACGCCAAAGACGCGGATGTCGCCGGCGCGGTCGACGCCGCGCGCTTCAATCAGCGCGTCCTTTGTTTCGCCGCCATGCGCGCCGGCGTTCATGCGCAACGCGCCGCCGATCGCGCCGGGAATGCCGCGATAGAAGGCCAATCCGTCAACGCCGGCTTCGGCCGCGGCGCGCGCCGCCTTCACATCCGGCACGGCGGCGCCGACGCGCACCCTGCAACCGTCCTCGACGACGATCTCGCCGAAGCCCTTGGCCGACAGCCGTATGACCACGCCTTCGACGCCGCCGTCGCGCACGATCAGATTGGAGCCAAGGCCGACGACGGTCACGGGAATCTCTCGCGGCAGTCGCGCGAGGAAATAGGCGAGATCGGCTTCGTCGGCCGGCATGAAGAGGATCTGCGCCGGCCCGCCGACGCGAAACCAGGTGTAAGGCGCAAGCGGCTCATTCGCCGCGACGCGCCCGCGCAATTGCGGCATGGCGGCGGCGATTTCGGCGGAAAGGTCGGGGAAGGTCACGAGAGGCCCCCTCCCCAACCCTCCCCCGCTTCGCGGGAGAGGGAGCGGGCCACGCGTTTCATCCAAACCGCGCGAACGCCGCTCGTTAGGGTCCCCTCTCCCGCTTCAGCGGGGGAGGGACAGGGAGGGGGCGAAACCAACGCCATCACCCCTGCCCCGCCGCGAGTTGCTCCGGCAGCGCATAGGCCCATTGCGTGATATTGCCGGCGCCAAGACAGACGACATAATCGCCAGGCGCGACGATCTCGCGAACCATCGCCGCCAGCACTTCGGGAGAGGGCAACCCCATCGCGCGGCGATGGCCGTGCGCCTTGATCGCCGAGACGAGCGCGTCGCGATCGACGCCCGGTATCGGCTGCTCGCCTGCGGAATACACGTCGGCGATGATGACCACATCCGCGTCGTTGAAGCAGGTGGCGAACGCATCAAAAAGCGACTGCAGCCGCGAATAGCGATGCGGCTGCATCAGCGCGACGACCTTGCCCTTGGTGGAGGCGCGCGCCGCGCGCAGCACAGCGGAGATTTCGACGGGATGATGTCCATAGTCGTCGAAAATCTGCACGCCGTTCCATTCGCCCGTCTTGGTGAAGCGCCGCTTCACGCCGCCAAAGCCGGCAAGCGCCTTGCGGATCTGTTCGGGCGACAGGCCGAGCTGATTGGCGACGGCGATCGCCGCCGTCGCATTCAACGCATTGTGATGGCCCGGCATCGGCAGGACGAGATTTTCGAGATAGATCGCCTGCGACGTCTTTCGGTCGCGCAGCAGCACATTGAACTTCGACACGCCGCCCTCGAGATCGACGTCGAGCAGACGCACGTCGGCCTGCGGATTTTCGCCATAGGTGATGACGCGGCGATCCTCGATGCGGCCGACGAGCTCCTGCACGGTCGGATGATCGAGGCACATCACCGCGAAGCCGTAGAAGGGAATATTCTCGACGAAGTTGCGGAAAGCTTCCTTGATCGCGTCGAATGTATGGAAATGGTCGAGATGTTCGGGATCAATATTGGTGACGATGGCGACGTCCGCCGGCAGTTTGAGAAATGTGCCGTCGCTTTCGTCGGCCTCCACCACCATCCAGTCGCCGGCGCCAAGACGCGCATTCGTGCCATAGGCGTTGATGATGCCGCCGTTGATCACGGTCGGATCGAGGCCGCCGGCGTCGAGCAGCGTCGCAACGAGCGAGGTCGTCGTCGTCTTGCCATGCGTGCCGGCGATGGCGACGCATTGCTTGAGGCGCATCAGCTCGGCCAGCATTTCGGCGCGGCGCACCACCGGCAGACGTTTTTCGCGCGCCAAGACAAGTTCGGGATTGTCGCGCTTGATTGCGGTCGAGACGACGACCACGGCGGCGTCGCCGAGATTTTTCGCGTCATGTCCGATGCTGACCGTCGCGCCCTTTTCGACGAGACGCTTGACATTGGCGTTTTCGGCGGCGTCCGACCCCTGCACCTTGTAGCCGAGATTGAGCAGCACTTCGGCGATTCCAGACATGCCGATGCCGCCGATGCCGACGAAATGAATCGGGCCCAACTCTTTCGGCAGTTTCATTCCTAGCTCCGTTTCGTAGCGCCTGTCCGCGCCACGTCGATAATCAGATCGGCGAGACGATCGGCGGCGTCGGCGACGCCGACTCGTCTGGCGGCTTCGGCGCGCGCGGAAAGCTGCGCCGGCGCATTGATGAGGTCACAAAGCCGCCGCGTCAAAAATTCCGGCGTGAAGTCGCTCTGGCGCACGGTTTCCGCGCCGCCCGCCGCTTCCAGAAAAGCGGCGTTCGCCGCCTGATCCTGGTCGAGCGCATGCGGCAGCGGCACCAGCATCGCCGGTCGCCCGATAACCGCAAGCTCCGAGACCGTCGACGCGCCGGCGCGGGTGATAACGAAATGCGCCGCAGCGAGCCGCGCCGGGAAGTCGGCGAAAAAGGGCGCAATCTCGGCGCCGACCCCAGCGCCGGCGTAGATCGCCTCGACGCGCGCGATATCTTCGGGACGCGCCTGTTGCACGACGGCGACTTTCGCCCGCAGCGCGTCGGGGAGCGCCGCGACGGCCGCCGGCACAATGTCCGCCATGACGCGGGCTCCCTGAGAGCCGCCGGCGACGAGCAGCCGGAACATTCCATCGTCGAACGAAGGATAGGGAGTCTTGGCGGCCTCGAGCACATTGGGACGCACTGGATTGCCGGTGACGACGAGCTTGTTTTGCAGGGCCGCCGGCACGGCGAGAGTCGGCAGGCCGGCGGCGATCCTGTCGACGCGGCCGGCGAGGAAGCGATTGGCCTTGCCCATGACGCCGTTCGCTTCGTGCAAAGCGCTCGGCACGCCGAGATAGGACGCCGCAAGCAAGGGCGGGACGGTCGGGTAGCCGCCGAAACCGATCACCGCGGCCGGTTTGACCTGGTGCAGCAGCGCGGCCGCCTGCGCCGTGCCGAGGGCGAGACGCGCGACCGCCTGGGCCTTGGCCAGCAGCGAGCCGCCCCGCGGCGTGCCGGCGGGAATCACATGCATGGCCCGCGCCGGAAAGGCGCCGCCGTAGCGCAGGGCGCGCTCCTCGGTGACGAGCTCCACCGCCAGCTCGCGGGCGGCGAGCGCATGCGCGAGCGCCTCGGCCGGAAAAAGATGGCCGCCGGTGCCACCGGCGGCGAGGAGAATCGGCGAATCGATCATATCGAGGCTTTTATCACGCGGCGGCGGGCGCGCCCGTCGCGGCGAACTCAGACAGCACGCGGGACCGCGGCCGCTTACGCGTGACGGCGAGCAGAAAGCCCATGCCGAGCGACAGCGAAATAAGCGAAGAGCCGCCATAGGAGACGAAAGGGAGCGTCATGCCCTTGGCGGGCATGAGATGCACGTTCACCGCCATATTGATGCAGCTCTGCAGGCCAAACAGCATCACGAGTCCCGCAGTCGCAAATCGGCAGAAGGGATCGCTGTTGCGCGCCGCCGAAAACAACCCCCGCACCACGACGAAGGCGAACACCGCGGCAAGCGCGATGCAGATAAGAACGCCGAACTCCTCGCCGATGACCGCGAAGATGAAATCCGTGTGCGAGTCGGGCAGGATGCGCTTGATGACCCCTTCGCCGGGACCCTTGCCGAACCACGAACCGGCGATGAAGCTCTCAAGCGCCGTCTCCGACTGAAAATTCGCGGGCACGCCTGCGACCGGCGGCGGCGGCTCCAGAAAGGACTCGATGCGCGCATGGACGTGCGGCACGAATTTATAGGCGAGCAGCGCCGAGACGCCGCCAAGCCCGCCCAACCCGACGACCCAGATCCAGTGCAGGCCGGCCATGAAAAACAGCGCCGCCCAGACTATCGAAATGAGCATCGTCTGCCCGAAATCAGGCTGCAGCATCAGCGGCGTGATCGCGATCGGCAGGAGCAGAAGCGCGATCAGATTGCCTGGAACATCCTTGCGACGCGCCCCTTCGGAGAAGGCCCAGGCGACGAGCACGACGAAGGCGGGCTTCAAGAATTCCGAGGGCTGAACGCCGAAGATCCATCGCTTCGCGCCCTTCACTTCCTGACCGTAGAAGATGGTTGCGAAGACGAGCGCGAGAGAGACGATGAAAATCACGAGCGCCAGTCGGCGCACGTGACGCGGCGAAAGAAACGACGTCGCAATCATCAGGACCAGCGCCGGCAGAAGATAGAGCACCTGCCGGTTGACGAAGTGGAAGGTCGCCAGATGCAGCCGCTCCGCGACGGGCGGGCTGCCGGCCATGGAAAAGACGAGACCGGCGACGATCAGCAGGGCGAGGCTCGCGAGCAGCCAGCGATCCACTGTCCACGCCCAGTCGGAGAATAGTGTTCGTTCCGCGCGCGAGATCATGTCAGCTCTCCTTTTCGCGCCGCGATCACGGCGGGAAGCCCTTCGACGAAGCCGCGAAACGCGTCGCCCCGCGCCTCGAAATTGGCGAACTGGTCATAGGAGGCGCAGGCCGGCGACAGCAGCACGACCGGCTCGGGGGCGTCTTCGGCAAGCGCGTCGAGCGCCGCGCGCGTCGTCGCGACGTCGAGCGTTCCGCAATGTTCGAAAGGCAGCGCGCCTTCCAGCGTGCGCGCAAAATCGTCGGCGGCCTCGCCGATCAGATAGGCTTTGCGTATGCGCGAGAAATGCGGACGCAGCGGTTCGACGCCGCCCTCTTTCGATCGGCCGCCGAGAATCCAGTAGATATCGGTAAAACTCACCAAGGCCTTTTCGGCCGCGTCGGCGTTGGTCGCCTTCGAGTCGTTGACGAACAGCGCGCGCTCGATGCGCAGAACTTCCTCCATCCGATGCGGCAGGCCGGGGAAGCTCAACAGGCCGCTCAAGATCTCGTCGTCGTCCAATCCGCATTCCCACGCGGCCCCGGCGGCGAACGCCGCGTTCTGCGCATTATGCGCGCCGCGAAGCGCGCGTGCGCCTTCGAGCGAACCGATCAGCTCGGCTTCCTCGGGCGGATGTCCCTGCTCGCGGAAATAGACGCTTCGATCCTCGACATAAAATCCCCAGTCGAGCGCGCGCTTCCCCGAGACCGGCACGACGCGCCGCTCGGGGGTCTCGGCTTCAACGAGGCGCGCGCCGATCGCGTGGCAATAGGCGTCGTCGACGCCGACCAGAGCCACTTCCGCCGCAGCGACGAGGCGCTCCTTGATGGCGGCGTAATTTTCGATCGCGCCGTGACGATCGATATGGTCCGGCGTGATGTTGATCAACACGCCGATGGTCGGCGCCAGCGAGGGCGCAAGATCGATCTGGAACGACGAGCATTCGATGACGTGAATGCGTTCGTCCGACGGCGGCTCGAGGTCGAAAATCGGCACGCCGATGTTGCCGCCGAGCTGAACGTCGCGGCCGGCTTCGCGCAAAATGTGCGCGATCAGCGCCGTGGTCGTCGATTTGCCGTTTGTGCCGGTGATGGCGATGAAGGGCGATCCCCCGGCGCGCGCCTCGCGTTCGCGGCAGAATAGTTCGACGTCGCCGATAATCTCGACTCCGGCGGCCTTCGCCGCCTGCACGGTCCAATGCGGCTCGGGATGGGTCAGCGGCACGCCGGGAGAAAGGACGAGCGCATCGAAGCCGCTCCAATCCGCCGCCGCGAGATCCTCGAGCGCTACGCCTTGCGCGACCGCCTTGAGTCGGCCAGCCTCGCCGTCATCCCATGCGGCGACCTGCGCGCCGCCAGCGATCAGCGCGCGGGCCGTGGCAAGGCCCGAACCGCCGAGGCCGAAAAGCGCGACGCGCTTGCCCTTGAAGGTCTCGATCGGCGTCATCGTCACCTCAGCTTCAAGGTCGAGAGACCCATCAGGGCCAGGACGAAGGCGATGATCCAGAAGCGGATAACGATCTGCGGCTCCTTCCAGCCCTTCTGTTCAAAATGGTGATGGATCGGCGCCATCAGGAAGATGCGCTTGCCGGTCAGCTTGAAATAGCCGACCTGGATGATGACCGAGGCGCCTTCGATCACGAAGAGCCCGCCGACGATGACAAGCACGAATTCCTGCTTCACCGCGACGGCGACGGCGCCCACGAGCCCGCCGAGCGCCAGCGAGCCGGTGTCGCCCATGAAGATTTGCGCCGGCGGCGCGTTGAACCACAGAAAGCCGAGTCCCGCGCCGATGAAGGCCGAGCAAACGATGGTCAGTTCGCCGACGCCCGCGACGTAATTGACGCCGAGATAGTTCGAAAAGATCGAATTGCCGACGAGATAGGCAAAGATCGCAAAGGCGCCGGCGGCGATCATCGACGGCACGATGGCGAGGCCGTCGAGTCCATCCGTGAGATTGACGCAGTTGCCGGCGGCGACGATGACGAAGGCGCCAAACAGGATGAAGAGCGGTCCCAGCGTCGCGACATAGCCCCTCACCATGGGGATGGCGAGCTTCGTCATGTTCTCGCCGC
Source organism: Methylocystis silviterrae (assembly GCF_013350005.1). GTDB lineage: Bacteria > Pseudomonadota > Alphaproteobacteria > Rhizobiales > Beijerinckiaceae > Methylocystis > Methylocystis silviterrae. Next base: position 320,256 of record NZ_JABVWW010000001.1, on the reverse strand, counting down.
CCGTTTCCATCAACGCGTAACAGGCCAGGCCGGCAATCAAAAACTCGAGCGCCAATCGCATCTTGCCCGAGAAGCCGGCGTGCGACTGCTTGCTCACCTTCAGATAGTCGTCATAAAAGCCGATGAGGCCGAAGCTGACGGTGACGAAGAGCACGATCCACACATAGGCGTTGCGCAAATTCGCCCAGAGCAGCGTCGCCGCGACCAGTCCCGAGAGGATCATCAGGCCGCCCATCGTCGGCGTGCCTTTTTTGGTCACAAGATGCGAAGCCGGTCCGTCCTCGCGGATCGGCTGGCCCTTGCCCTGTTTGATCCGCAACGCGGCGATGACGCCCGGTCCGAAGAAAAACACGAAGAACAGCGCCGTCGCCGCCCCCATAGCGGCGCGAAAAGTGATGTAGCGGAAGATGTTGAGCGGACTGTATAGATAAGAGAAGTCCGCAAGCAGCGTCAGCATCGTCTCTCCTCAGCTCGCCATCTCGCGAGCGAATGCGCTTTTCAAGCCCGAGACGATCCGCGCCATCCGCGAACCATTGGAGCCTTTCACCATCACCACATCGCCGGGACGAACCGCTGCAAGAACGGCCTCTTCCAGCTCCAGCGGCGTCGCCCGATGCGCGGCGCGCATCGAATCAGGCGCAGCGTAACTCAAGCGCGACATCAATGGTCCCGAGGTGAATAGCAGATCGACATTGGCGTCGATAAGATCCGGAGCGAGCTCGGCGTGCAGTTCGGCCGCCTGAGGCCCGAGCTCCAGCATGTCGCCGAGCACGGCGATGCGCCGACCCCCCGGTCCTATGGCTGCGCCGCCCAGCAGCTGCAGCGCCGCCCGCATGGAGGTCGGGTTGGCGTTGTAGCTTTCGTCGATAAGCGTAAACTCGCCGTCTGGCGTCGCAATTTTCTCGCGCTGGCCGCGTCCGGACGGCGGCGTGAATTCGGCAAAGGCCGCAGCAGCTTCCTCCAAATCCACGTCGAAAACGACGCCCACGAGCAGCGCCGCCAGCGCGTTCATGGCGATATGCTTGCCTGGGGCGCCGATGCGAAAGCGCAGCCGCCGCTCGAGAATTTCCGCCTCGACCAGCGCGCCTTCGCCGGCGGTCTCGTAAGACAGGAGCCGCGCATGCGCGCCGTCCGTCTCGCCGAAACCAAAGACATGGCTGGCGGTTGGGGCAGCCGCCGCGGCAAGACGCTCGTAAAATCCGTCGTCCCGGTTGATGATCGCGACGCCGCCGTCCAGCGCGGAAAAAACCTCGGCCTTGGCGTCCGCGATCTTCTCGATTGATCCGAAATATTCGAGATGAACCGGGGCGATGCGGGTCACGACGGCGACGTGGGGGCGCACCTGAGCGACGAGCGCGGCGATCTCGCCCGCGTGATTCATGCCGAGTTCGAACACGCCGAAGCGCGACTCCGCCGGCATGCGCGCAAGCGTCAACGGCACGCCCCAGTGATTGTTGTAAGACGCCGCCGAGGCATGCGTTTCGCCGAAACGCGACAGCATCAGCCGGATCATGTCCTTCGTCGAGGTCTTGCCGACGGAGCCGGTGATGGCGGCGATGAAGGCGGCGCTTCGCTCGCGTGACCGCGCACCCAGCGACTCGAGCGATTGTTGCACGTCTCTGACGACGAAAAGCGGCCCGGCGCCGGAAAGCTCAGACGCATGCGCTTCGTCGATGACCGCCGCCGCCGCGCCTTTCTCGAACGCCGTCCGCACGAAGTCGTGACCATCGCGCGTTTCGCCCTTGATCGCGATAAACAGATCGCCGGGCTGAAGGGTGCGGGTATCGATGGAAACGCCGGCGGCTTCGCGCGCAAGGCCGCCGCTCGCACGCGCCCGCAGCGCGCCGACCAGCGCCAATCCCGACCATAACGGCCTCTTGGTCATGGATGATTCTCCTTGAGCGCCTGCGCAATCGCCTCATGATCGGAGAAAGGCAAAACGCGGTCGCCGACGATCTGCCCGGTTTCGTGGCCCTTTCCAGCGACGACGAGCGCATCGCCCGCTTCAAGCCCCGCGACGGCGTTGGCGATCGCCGCGCGCCGGTCTCCGATCTCGATAATGTGCGCCGCGCCGCCGCGGGTTCCTTCGAGAATTTCTGCGCGAATGGCGGCGGCGTCCTCGCTGCGCGGATTGTCGTCCGTGACGATAGCGACATCCGCCGCCCGGGCGACGATGTCCCCCATCAGCGGGCGCTTGCCACGATCACGATCGCCGCCGCACCCGAAGACGACAATCAGGCGTTTTTTTGTCAGCGGCCGTATAGTGGCGAGCACTTTCTCCAGCGCGTCGGGCTTATGCGCGTAATCTACGAAAATCGGCGCGCCATTGCGCTGGCCGACGAGTTCGAGCCGCCCCGGCGCGCCTTTGAGCGCTTCGAGCGCCGCAAAGACCTGCCCCGGATCATCGCCGCTTGCGATCGCCAGCCCGGCGGCGACAAGCGCGTTCGAGACCTGGAAGGCGCCGGCGAGCGGCAGATTCACCTCATATTCGGCGCCATTATGGCGGAGCCGCAGCGACGTTTCCAAGGCGGACGGCGTCGCCGAAAGGAGCCTTATCGTCTCTCCCTTCGAACCGACGCTCAAAATTGTGAGGCCCCTCGCGCGGCAAATGTCGATGACGCGGGACGCAACGTCGCTGTCGGCGTCGATCACAGCCGTCTGGCCCGGGTGCAGCAGCGTGTCGAAGAGCCGCATCTTCGCCGCGAAATACTCCTCCATGTCGGCGTGATGGTCGAGATGGTCGCGCGAGAAATTGGTGAAGCCCGCGACGTCGACGCGCATGCCGTCGAGCCGCCGCTGATCGATCCCGAGCGACGACGCCTCCATGGCGAGATGTGTCACGCCCCGTCCAGCAAGTTCGTCCAGCGTTCTGTGCAGTTCGACGGGTCCGGGCGTCGTCAGCGCTCCATAATGCGCGCCGCGAGAATCGACGATTCCGACGGTGCCTAGCGAGGCCGCCTCATGTCCAAGCGCGGCCCAGATCTGGCGCAAGAAGGCCACCACCGATGTCTTGCCGCTCGTTCCCGTGACGGCCGCGATCGTCGACGGCTGCCGAGAAAAGAAGCGCGCCGCGGCAAGGGCCAGGGCGCGCCGAACGTCATCGACGACGACGAGCGGCAGCGGGCTGTCCGCTCGCCGTTGAGCGACGACGACGCAGGCGCCGCGCAACTTCGCGTCGGCAACATAGGACATGCCGTCCCCGGCGTGGCCCGGGATGGCGAAAAAGGCAAAACCGCCGCGCGCCATTCGACTATCCGCCGTCAGGCCAGAGACGGCAAGCCCGCGCAAGGCGGGCTCAAGGTCTGGCGTCGCAAGCAGTTCGGAAAGCAGCATCAATGTCCTCCGCCGCCGCGGGCTGGAACATTGGCATAGCCATAACCCAATTTGGCGAGGAGCGGGAAAGGCTGGTGCGGCGGCTCGAAACGCGGCGCGAGGCCGAGAATCGGACCGACGCGCTCGATGATCTCGCCCGTTACATGTCCCGCGTTATAGGCCGCCGTGGCGTAGCCGCCGGTTTCCGGCAAGCCCTGCGGTTCGTCCATGATGGTCAGGAACAGATATTTCGGCTTGTCCGACGGCGCGACGGCCATGAAAGTGTTAAACAGCCGGTTCTTCGAATAATGGCCGTTAACGACCTTTTCCGCGGTGCCGGTCTTGCCGCCGACGTAATAGCCGGCGACGTTCACTCTTCGCGCCGTGCCGATTTCGGCGTTGAGACGCATGAGATAGCGCATCGCCTCGCTCGTCTCCGGTTTCACGACGCGTTCGGCGCCCGCCTTCGCTTCCTCCTCACTGCGCTTGATGAAGGTCGGCGTGATCAGATAGCCGCCATTCATCAGCGCGCCGACGGCCATCATCGCCTGGAGCGGCGCCACCGCAAGGCCATGCCCGAAGGCGATGGTCATGGTGTTCAACTCGCCCCAGTTTTTCGGCACGATGGGTTCGGCGCTTTCGGGCAGTTCGGTGCGCATGCGCGTGAGCTGGCCCATCTTGCGCAAAAACGCCTTGTGCCGCTCCACGCCCTGTCCCATCGCCATACGCGCGGTGCCGACATTGGAAGAATAGGTGAAAACTTCCGGCAATGTGAGCGCGCGGTTTTGCGCGTGATAGTCATGGATCTTGAAGCGACCGAACGACAGCACGCCGCGCGCGTCGAGCCGTGAATTCAGATTGACCTTGCCGGAGTCGAGCGCCATCGCGATGGTCAGCGCCTTGAAGGTCGAGCCCATCTCATAAACGCCGACGCTCATGCGGTTGATGTGGATCGGATCGAGCGCTTCGGTCGGCTTGTTCGGATCGTAGTCGGGAAGCGATGCGAGCGCGATGACCTCTCCGGTGTTGACGTCCAAGATCGCCGCGGCGCCTGCCTTCGCTTTGAAATGAACGACGCCCTTTTCGAGTTCGTCGCGCAACGCATGCGTGGCCCGAATGTCGAGAGAAAGCGACACGGGCTTGAGTTCCTCGGGCGTTACGCCGAAGCCGGCGCCGTGCAAATCGGCGAGACCCTGCCCGTCGATGTATTTCTCGATGCCGGCGATGCCCTGATTGTCCACATTGGCGAAGCCGAGCACATGCGCGCCGATCGGCCCGTTGGGATAAACACGCTTGTTCTCGGGGATCAATCCGACGCCCGGCAGTCCGAGATGGAAAACTTCGTCGCGCTGATGCGACGTGACCTCGCGCTTCACCCAAACGAAGCCCTTCTTGGAGCCGAGCCGCTCTCGCAATTCGCGGGCGTCGAGGCCAGGCAAAACCGCGGTCAGCAGCTCGGTCGCCTCGTCCTTGTCGATGATGCGGCGCGGCTCGGCGAACACCGACATCACCTTGACGTCGCTTGCGAGCGCCTCGCCGTTGCGATCGATGATGTCCGGGCGGGACGCCGCGACGGCCTCCGCCGCGGCGCGCCGCGACGTCGCCGCCTCCGGCTTAAAGCCGAGATAGACGAGCTTGATCGAAATCACCGCGTAGAGCACGAGAAAGCCGAGCGCCGCGAGCCGCATGCGCGACGCGCTCAGCGCGAGACTCGTTGAAAATAGGGCGCGCAGAAACGCGCGAATTTTACCGCTCGGCGGCGGCGAAGGTTGCGTGTCGCGCATCGTCTGCGTCATGGCTTGCGTCGCTCTTGGCTTTGTCCCTGCGCTTTGGGCGTGGTCGTCGGCGCGCTGCCGGGGACGGGCGGCGTCGCTGGCATGCTCAATCCGAGCGCGTCAAGCTTATTGCCGATGGAGTCGACGCGCGGCGATCTCTCGGGAAGCGATTGCGCGGCGACGATCTGCGTCGCTTCAATCTGTTTCATGCCGGGCAGATAAGCGTCAGCGAGCTGCTGAATGCGCTCAGGCCGGGTCATATAAGCCCATTCGGCGCGCAGCACCGCAATCGCATCGCGCTCCTGCCTGATCTCGATCTTGGTCTTAGTGATCTGCTCGGCGCGATAGCTCGTCTGATACTTGATCGAATAGGCGTAAACCGCCGAACCGACGAGCAGGAGAACCGCAACGATATTGAGGAGCCGCAGCATCAGGCTTTTCCCTTGTCGCGATCGGGGAGATGAATGAGGCGCGCGAGCTTTGGGTCGAGCGGGTGAGGCGCCGCCGCCGTGCGGGTCGCGTAACGCAATTTGGCCGAACGCGCGCGCGGATTGGCGGCCGTTTCACCGGGCGTGGGCGTCACCGGTTGGCGGCCTTCGCAAACGAAACTTGGCTGCGGCGGCGCGGCTTCGCCCGGCAGACGGCGGGAGCCGGTTTCGCCGCGACCGCAGCGTTCGGAGAGAAACTGCTTGACGATACGATCCTCAAGCGAGTGGAACGTCACGACGACGAGACGACCGCCTTCGGCGAGAAGCCGTTCCGCGCCAAGCAGCCCCTTCAGTAATTCCTGAAGCTCGTCGTTTACGGCGATGCGCAACGCCTGAAAGCTTTTGGTCGCCGGATGAATATCGCTGGCGCGGTTGGGAGCGACGCGAGCGATCATTTCGGCCAGCGCTCTTGTCGTTGTGAAAGGCGCAATTTCGCGGTCGTGGACGATGGCGCGCGCGATACGGCGCGCGGCGCGCTCCTCGCCGTAGAAATACAGGATGTCGGCGAGCGTCTCCGCATCCGCTTCATTGACGATGTCGGCGGCGCTGCGCCCTCGCCCCTCCATGCGCATGTCGAGCGGTCCCTCGGCGCGGAAGGAAAAGCCGCGCGCGGCTTGGTCGAACTGCATCGACGAAACGCCGATGTCGAAGACGACGCCGTCAAGCGGCGTGAAGCCTTGCGCGCGCGCAACGTCCTCGAGTTGAGAAAAGCGCGCTTCAACGAGCGTCAACCGTCCGCGCATCTCGTCGACAAGCGCCTGACCAGCTTTGACGGCGGTCTGATCACGGTCGAAGGCGAGCACGCGCGTTTCCGGCTGCGTCAGGATGGCGCGCGTATAGCCGCCGGCGCCGAAGGTGGCGTCGATATAGCGGCCGCCACGATGGACGCCGAGGGCGGCGATCGCCTCCTCGCGCAGCACCGGAATATGCGGCGCCGACGTCATTCTCATGCTCCTCACCAGGCGGCGCGCGGCGCGAGAGGGTCGGCGGCGCGACGCTGTGCGTCCGGCGAGCGCTGGCTCGCCAAGACGGTTCGATTGCGGCTGGGCGGTCTTGATCGACATGGAACCGCGAGGCGTCGGAAGCAGGCTGGTCGCCACGCGCCGATCGGCAACCGGCCTTATTAGGCTTTTTTATCGTTAAGGGAGCGTTTACGGTGGCGCGAATTTGGCGAGCGCAAGGCGGCGCAAGCAAAATGACGCAAAGCTTTCTGGTCCGGCCGACGCCGCTTTTTCGCGAAAGCTATCTCGACCGCTTATCTGCTCTACGAAATACCGCTGATTTAAACGCCAGTCGGCCTGTAAGCCGGGTTCTGTACGTTCTTTGCAGAACGTGACGACCATTCCTCTGGGACGGACGTTGCCGCCCGCCTCAAGCAACCAACCCGGGCGACAGTCCCGGAGACGGGTTGAAGGCAAAAGCTCGCGCTTAAGGCCTTCCGTCGCCCCTATTCGGTCTTGCTCCCGGCGGGGCTTGCCGTGCCCCGAACGTCGCCGTTCGGGCGGTGCGCTCTTACCGCACCCTTTCACCCTTACCGCTTGCGCGGCGGTTTGCTTTCTGTGGCGCTATCCCTGGGGTCGCCCCCGCCGGACCTTATCCGGCGCCGTGTCTCCGTGGAGCCCGGACTTTCCTCTGCGTTTCGGCAGCGGCCGTCCAGCCGACTGGCCTCTTGAGGGATAGGCGCCCCCGAGCCGGAATGCAAGACGGGCGTCAAAACGTCGCCTTGGATAGCTAAGCAATAGTCCCATCTCATAAATTGGTTCTTCGCCTTGGCTAAGGCTGACGGGCGCCGAGCCGAGACCAAAGAGAAATGCGATAGGGGAGTATTAATAATGCTGGCACGTCGTTCGATTTTCGCCGCTTTGGCCATCGCGGCCGCTTTTCTTGTGACGCCGCATATGGCGTTGGCGCAAAGCCATAGCGAGCATCTGACTCAAGCGATCGAGGAGACGAATGAGGCGATCAAGGAGGGCAAGCGGCATATGGCCTCCTCCTTCGCCGAGCATGCGCATAACGCCTGGGATCACGCCAAGGCGGCCAGCGGGGAAGACCCCAAGGGCCACATCAAGACGGCGATGAAGCATCTCAGTCGGGCGCTCAAGACGGCCAAGCGCACCCACCACGCCAGCCGCATTGACAAAGGCGTTCGTCATGCCCAGTCCGCGCTCATTCATTTGAAGGCGGCAAATCAATAAAGCGATGAGCCGCGATGCGCATGCTGCGCGTCGCGGCTCTCCCAAGTTGAAGCCTACATTTCTCGATCCTTACGCTGATCATTTTTCAATTTCCGCGGGACCGCGCTGCGTCGCGCCCTGCACTGTCTGAGTTTGTTGCTTTGCCTCGGATGTCGGCGAGAAGGCGTCGCGCGAGACTGGAACCTTGGCGCCTTTGACGGCTTAAATCTTGAGTCGCGATGGGCGGCTTGCCCAATTGACGACTCGCCCGCCCATGGATGGTTCATCATGCAGCACAGCAGCGCCGCCGAGCGCAAACCTCGCGTCGTCATCATCGGCGGCGGTTTCGCCGGGATTGCGGCTGCGCAGGCGCTTGATGGCGCCGGAGCGCGCATCTTCATCCTCGATAGCAACAATCATCATTGCTTCCAGCCCCTGCTCTATCAGGTCGCGACCGCAGCCCTTGCTTCGCCTGATGTCGCCTGGCCGATACGCCACATCGTGCGGCGCCAGAAGGATGTGACCGTCCTGATGCTCACGGTTGAGAGCGTCGACGCCGCCCGCAAAGTCGTAAAGACCGACAAATGCGAGATCGGCTATGATGTCCTCGTCGTCGCGACAGGGGCCACCCACTCCTACTTCGGTCACAACTGGGCGAGTTTGGCTCCGGGGCTGAAATCCATCTCAGACGCGACGCTCATCCGCCGCCGGCTGCTTCTTGCGTTCGAACGCGCTGAGGTTAGCGTCGACCCCGTCGAGCGCGAGAGACTGCTCACCATCATCATTGTCGGGGGCGGACCGACGGGAGTCGAACTCGCCGGCGCGATTTCCGAACTCGCCCGGCGAACGCTCCCACCGGAGTTTCGCCGCGCCGATCCAAGGAACGCGCGCATCATTTTGCTCGAGGCGGGGCCGCGCATTCTTGCAAGCTTTCCCGAACGGCTTTCGGAGTATGCGCGCGATTCGCTCGAAGCAAAGGGCGTGGAAGTGCGGACGGATACGCCCGTCGACCAGATCTTCGAGGACCGACTCGTCGCTGGAGAAAAGGAGATTCCCGCCGGCGTGATTCTCTGGGCCGCTGGCGTAAGGGCTTCGCCCGCCGCGAACTGGCTGGGCGTTGAAAGCGACAGCGCCGGACGCATTCCGGTGAGCGGGGATCTGACGGTTCCCGGCCTTCCCGATGTCTACGTCATTGGAGATCTCGCTCTCCTGACCGGTCCTGATGGCGCGCCCGTTCCGGCTCTCGCCGCTTCCGCCAAGCAGATGGGGAAATACGCCGGACGCGCCATCCGACTCCGTCTGAAGGGGCGCTCTCCACGCAAACCCTTCCGCTATCGGGACTACGGCAATTTGGCGACGATCGGACGCAACTCCGCGATCGTCAAACTCGGCCGACTGGAATTGACCGGCTTTCCGGGTTGGCTCTTCTGGAGCGTCGTGCACATCTATTTTCTAGTGAATTTGCGCAGCCGCATCTTCGTCGCGATCAGCTGGATCGCGACCTATCTGACAGGCAATCGAGGCTCGCGATTGATTACGCGCTAAGTCAGCGCCGACGGGAGGCCGGAGCTAACTCTGCTCCATCTCCGCTTCCCCCAGAAGCGCGCGAGACGCCGCCGCGCCGCACGCCAGACCGACCGCCAAGGCGGCGAAGGCCGCAACCATCGAGCGGTCCGACAAGGCGAGTTCCCAGCCCGGCGTGATCCGCTTGGGCGCGACGCCATAATCGACGGTGGCGGCGATTCCCGACATCATCGCCGCATCGCCGATCAATTCGAGCGCTGAGCGGGGCGGATGCATCGCGAGCCAGGCCTCGAAGGGTAAGGCCCAGAAGACCGCCGATGCGTGATGCGTCGCGTAGCCCACCGCTGTGTGTGCGGCGTCGACGTCGCGCCGGCCGCGCGATTTGCGCCCCCAAAGCCAATGGCTGGTGGCGTTGGTGGGCTCGAGCGCGCCCCTGCCTTCAAGCTTCGCCAGCGCCGCCAGCGCGGCGGTCGAGATGACGCTTGCGACGCTTCCCGTCACAAGCGCTGACAGACCGATGCGCGACAATTTTTCCATCGAAGGCTCCGTGGAGAGGTTGAGATACTCGAACCCGGTCGCACGCCGCTTCGTTCCAGAAAATTTTCGCTGAGGGTGGGAAATGGATTAAGCCCTCGGCATGAGCGCGGCGCAGGACGAGCAAGAAAGAGCGCGAGTCGTCGAGATTTTGGCGCCCGTCGCAGTCGATACGACCTATTCCTACCTCGCCCCCGCGGCGATGCGGCTTTCCCCCGGCGACAGCGTCACGGCCCCGCTTGGACGCCGGGAGGCTTATGGCGTCGTCTGGTCGATCGACGGCGACTCCGGCCCGGGCGGGAATCTCAAGACGGTCAGCGCCCGTCTCGATCGGCCGCCTCTTTCGCAAAAGCTGCGCAGCTTCATAGACTGGCTCGCACGCTACACACTTAGCCCCCGCGGCATGGCGCTGCGGCTCGCCACGCGCGCGGCGGAAGACGCCGGGCCCGAGGCGCCGCGCATGCTCTATCGCGCGACGGGCGATGTCCCGGAACGATTGACGCCGACGCGCGCCCGCGTCCTCAAAGCCGCGGAAGGCGGCGTTGCTTTCGCCAAGAAAGCGCTTGCCGAAGCCGCCGCCTGCTCGACGGGCGTCATCGACGCGCTTGTCGATGAGGGCGCGCTGGAGGCGATCGCCGCGCCGCCGGCGCCGATTTCGCCGCTGCTCGACCCTCTGTTCGCCGCGCCGGCGCTGGAGCCCGCGCAGCAGAACGCCGCCGACGCGCTGAAGGCGTCGCTTTCACCGCGGGCGTTCAAGCCTTTTCTGCTCGAAGGCGTCACCGGCTCGGGCAAAACCGAGGTCTATTTCGAGGCGATCGCCCAGGCGTTGGAGGCAGGCGGACAGGCGCTCGTCATGATGCCGGAAATCGCGCTGACGACTCAATTTCTTGAGCGTTTCGCGGCCCGTTTCGGCGAAAAGCCGGCCGAGTGGCATTCCGGCGTCGGGGCGCGCAAACGCGCGCGCATCTGGCGCGGCTGCGCGACGGGCGACGTTCGCGTCGTCGTCGGCGCGCGCTCGGCGCTTTTCCTGCCCTTTTCGGACTTGCGGCTGATCGTCGTCGATGAGGAGCATGAAGGCGCCTACAAGCAAGACGACGGCGTGAGCTATCACGCGCGCGACATGGCGGTCGTGCGCGCGCGGATGGAGGAGGCCACGATCGTTCTCGCCTCGGCGACGCCGTCCATCGAAACCCGCGTCAACGCCATGCGCGGCCGCTACGGTTATCTACGACTCGAATCGCGGGCGCGGGCGCGGCTGATGCCGACGCTCGAAGCGATCGACATGCGCAAGGAAGGCCCGCCGCGCGGCCGATGGATCGCGCCGCGGCTGGCGTTGGCGGTCGGCGAAACGATCGCGCGCGGCGAGCAAGCGCTACTCTTCCTCAATCGGCGTGGCTATGCGCCGCTAACGGTTTGCCGCACATGCGGCCATCGCTTCCGCTGCGAACATTGCGACGCGTGGCTCGTCGAGCATCGTTTTCGGCGTGCGCTCATGTGCCATCATTGCGGCCATATCGAGCGCCGTCCGAACCTGTGCCCGGAGTGCGGCAGCGAGGACTCGCTCGCCGCTTGCGGACCGGGGGTCGAGCGACTCGCCGAGGAAGCGGCGACGCTCTTTCCAGATGCGCGCACACTCGTCCTCTCGTCGGATTTTCCCGGCGGCGCCGACCGGCTGCGGCGCGAATTGGAGGAGATTGCAAAGGGGACCTTCGACATCGTCATCGGGACGCAACTCGTCGCCAAAGGCCACAATTTTCCGCATCTGACGCTTGTCGGCGTGGTCGACGCGGATCTGGGCTTGGGCAGCGGCGATCCGCGCGCCGCCGAGCGCACGTTTCAACTGCTCAATCAGGTCACAGGGCGCGCCGGTCGCGGCGACAAGCCCGGCCACGCGCTGATCCAGACGTTTCACCCGTCGCATCCGGTGATCGCGGCGCTTCTCTCGGGAGACGCGGAAAAGTTCTACGAACAGGAGATCGCCATACGCGAGCGCGCGGGACTTCCGCCCTTCGGCCGTCTCGCCGCGCTGATCGTTTCCGCCAAGGACGCCGCCACGGCGGAAGCGCATGCGCGCGCGCTCGCGCGCGCGGCGCATGAACTGCCGCCATCGCCGCGCTACAGAGTCGCCGCCCCCGGCGCCTGGCCAGAGCAGAATGAAATCGCGCTGCTTGGTCCAGCGGAGGCGCCCATCGCGCTCATCCGCGGCCGCTATCGATTCCGCTTGCTGGCCAAAGGACCGCGCAGCGCCGACATGCAGGCGTTTCTGCGCGACATGCTCGCGGGCGGACCGAAGGAGCGCGGCGGCGTGCGCGTGCAGGTGGACGTCGACCCGCAGAATTTTTCGTAAAAGCCCTTCGCCTATTCTCCGCTCCGTCGGAGCAGCGCTGCGAATAGGCTACGGGACGGCGCGGCGCCTTACCCTCCGATGACTCGCGCCACGACCCTGGCCGTATAGTCGACCATGGGCACGATCCGAGCGTAGTTGATCCGGGTCGGGCCAATGACGCCGAGCGCGCCGATGATCCGGCGCTCGCTGTCGCGCAGCGGCGCAGCAATCATCGATGAGCCTGACAGCGAGAACAGCTTGTTCTCCGAGCCGATGAAGATGCGGACCCCTTCGCCTTGCTCGGCGCGCTCCAAAAGGTCGATGACCTCGGTCTTTGTTTCGAGATCGGCAAACAGAAGCCGAACGCGTTCGAGGTCGACGGCGGCGGTCAGGTCCTCAAGAAGATGCGCCTGCCCGCGCACGATCAGCTGCCGCGATTCGCCCATGGCGCCCGCCCAGGTCGCCAGCCCGGCTTCGACGATCCGCGCGGCGAGTTCGTCGAGTTCCATTTGCGCGGCCTGACGCGAGCTTTCGATGCTTGCGCGCGCTTCAGCGATGGTCCGTCCGCAGACGCGCGCATTCAGATAGTTCGCGGCTTCCGTAAGCGCTGAGGCCGGGAGATCGCGCGCGACGGGAATCACGCGGTTTTCGACCGATCCGTCGTCGGCGACCAGAATGACCAGAGCCCGCTCGGGCTCGAGCCGCACGAAATCGATCTGCTTCAAGCGCACATTGCCCTTGGATGCGACGACGACGCCGGCGACGCGCGTCAGTCCCGACAGCAGACTCGTCGCTTCCGCAAGGACGCCGGGAAAATCATGATCTTTGGAAGCCGCTTCAACTTCGGCGGCGATACGCGCGCGCTCATTCTCTTCAACGTCGCCAATCTGCAGCATGGAATCGACGAAAAAGCGCAGCCCAAGCTCGGTTGGAAGACGTCCGGCGCTCGTATGCGGCGCATAGATGAGGCCGAGCTCCTCCAGATCCTGCATGACATTGCGCACCGAGGCGGGCGACAGCGTCATCGGTAGAAGCCGGGCGAGATTGCGCGAGCCGACTGGATCGCCTGAGGCGAGATAGCTGTCGACGATATGCCTGAAGATTTCGCGGGAGCGCTCGCTGAGCTGCGCGAGACTCAGAGCCGAAGGGTGGGCAAGCGGGGCGTTGCGGATCATTCCACGAGAATATCGCATCGGAGCGCCAACAAAAAAAGCCCGGCCGCGAGGCCGGGCTTCGTCGAAGTCGGGGGAGGACGGTCGATCAGAGGCCGAGTTCAGGCATGCCGATCAGCGCGCCGATGCTCTTGACCTGATAATTCACGCCGATGCGGGCGATGTTCGTATCCAGGTAGTTGCCGGTGCCGGTGCGGTAAGTGAACGGGCTGAGGTTCGCGCTGCTGGCCCCCTTCATGCGGGTGAAGATATATTCCGCCTTGACGGTCCAGTTGTCGAGGATGGCGTATTCGATGCCGGCGCCGATGGCGAAACCTCCCTGCCACACGGACTGGTTGGTCGGGTACAACCCTCCCCACTGCTGGCCATAGGGAAGCACCTTGCCATAGGCCAGGCCGCCAGTGATGTAAGGCAGAAACCGGCCGAAGGCGTAGCCGAAGCGCAGGCGCTCCATGCCAAACCATTGCAGGCGGCTGCCGGCGCCGACTCCGATATAGGAGCCCGCATTCGTCGGGCGAACGTCGGCGTAGTTGAATTCGCTTTCGTAACCAGCGACGAGACCGTTTGCGAACACCCAGTTATAGCCGTTCTGGTAACCGACCAAATATCCGCTCGTGCCGAACGAAGTCGATGTCGGAATCGCCAGGAAGGCGCCGGGCGTCAGCAGGTAGGTTTGCGAATATTGGTTGGAAACGCCCCCGGCGTAAGAGCCGCTGATGCCGATGTGGAAGCCTTCCCAGCTGAAAGCCGGCGGCGGCGGCGGCGGCGGAGCCTTGTAAATCGGGAGGTCAGCCGCCGAAACGGCGCTCACCGCCAGCACCGACGCAAAGGCGCCAACAATATAGGTTTTGAAAGTCATCCGAGGCGCCTCCAATAAGCTCGTCCTCTTGGGACGAACGGCAGTTTCGAATGCAAAGTATCACTATCAAACCTAAGACGTAATTACCGCAGAGCTATGCAACGGCGTTTTTCCGGCGCCGTTGCCGATGGGACACACTTGCGCGCAACGTGCTGATTTTCTCGGAGTCTACTTGCCTGATCCGGCGCTGATCAGCGCGGCCGCGAGGACGCCGAGGCTCGCCTTATAGGCCGCGAGCGAAAGCCGCGACTCGTAATAGCGGCGCGCCGGGCTGCCGCGCCGCCCCGCTTCGTCCAAAGGCGCGCTGGCGGCCGTCCGGCTCAGCGCGTCGGCGAATTCTTGGGCTGAATCGACAATGACGACGCCGGAAAGGCGCGACGCTGCCTCATCCAACCCGCGCATCGCCTGCCTGGTGGCGATCAGCGGCAGGCCGCTCGACAGCGCTTCGACCGTTTTGATCGAAAGGCCAGTGCCGCTGATCGTCGGAAGCAGCGCGAGGCGGGCGTTCGCGTAGACGACGCCGGGATCTTCGACCCGGCCCAGAAACCAGTCCTTGTAGGCGGCGTATTGCTCCGGCGCCTTTGAACGCACCCCGGCGTCGACGTTGCCGACGATCTTCACCGTGACGCCCGGCGCTTTCGGCGCGACTTCGCGCAAAAACCAGACGACGCTTTCGACGTTGGCGGTGTTGTTGCTCGCGACAAGAATGATGTCCGGACCGCCAGGGCCGGTCGGCGCCTCAGGCGTTGCGGGATAGAGCAGCGCATGCGCGTTCTCGGGAACCAGAGCGCGAAAGTCTTCGGCCTCCTGCGCATTGAGATGCAGCAGCAGATCCGCGCCGCGCATCGCCTCAAGTTCTTGCGCCAGCATCGATTCGTAGGAGGCGCGCGGGGACAGCCACGGCATTGTTTCGTTGATCAGCGCGAATTGCCGCGCCTGCAGATCATGCGTGTCGAGCAGGATCGGCGCGGCGCCACGCGCGAGACGGCGCGCAATCGGCATCAGAAAAAAGTGATTGCAATGCACGAGGTCGAACGTCACGCCCTCGATGGCGCGCGACAGCCGCGCGCGCTCCGCCATGGCGAGACGCACCACCGCCTGATCGCCATGGAGATAGGGCCACAGCACGTCACGCAAAAAGCGGGGCGAGAGCATCGCGTGGAACGGCGCGCCGCCGTAATAGCGCGCGCCGCCATCAAGTTCCGGAGTCGCCTGGTTGAAAGATTTCCAAATCCAGTTCCGGCCCGGAACGAAGCCTGGATCGGAACTGACCGCGATCGGAAAAACTTCAGCTCCCAGCGCGCGATAGGCGGCGATCTGGCCAAGGACCACGCGGTAGGTGCCGCAGGAGTGCCAAGCCGGGTGGATCAGCGCGACGCGCCGGCCAAGAAGCGGACGCTGCGCGCAGGCCAAGCAATCCCTCGATGCAACGCTCAACCCGTTCCTCCAGCTGGCGCGAGCCGCGCAGCCTATGCAGAGCTCGCTGTTCCGACAATTGCCGCGTAGTTTTGCGGGGCCTAATTCAGAGCGTGGCGGCGGCCATCGCCAGCGCGCGCGCATAAGCTTCGGGGCTGAACGCGTCTTCGTACAGGCGGCGCGTGTCGCTTCGCTCCGGCTCTGCAGGTTCTCCGCTTACGGCCCGCGCCTGAGCGTCGCGCCATAACGCCGCAAATTGCCTGGCGTTTTCGGCGAGAGCGACATTTCCCAATTTGGCGGGATTGACCCGCATGCCGCGGAACGCCAGCGGGGCCGCGATCAGGGGCGCGCCACAGGAGAGCGCCTCGACCGCCTTGATCGACAGGCCGTGGCCCTCGACGGTCGGGAGCAGCACGCAACCGGCGTTGGCGTAAACCGCGCCGATGTCGTCGACGCGGCCTTTGAACAAGGCGCGATGCGACTCATAGAGCGCCGCGTCGCGTCTCTTCACGCCGCCGTCGATATTGCCGTAGATCGCGACGCGGGCGCCTGCCGCAAAGGGCATGACCTCCTGCAAGAACCAGCGAAGGCTGATGTAATTGGCGTAATTGTCGCTCGCCACGATGATAATGTCGTGTCCGCGCGCCAAGGGCGCCGACGGCACCGCCGGATAGATCAGAGCATGTCGCAACTCCGGAAGGAGCTTTTGAAAATCGCGATGCTCTTCCTCATTGAGATGCGCGCAAAGATCAGCGCGGCGCATCCATGAGAGTTCGACCTCGAGCATGTCGTCGTAAGTCGCTTGGGGCCTGATGAAGAACCCGCCCTTGTTGCGCAACACATATTGGCGCGCCTGAATGTCCTGCGTCTCCAGAACGACGGGAACTTTACGGCCGCGCATCAGCATTTCCGCGAAGGGCAGCGTGAAGTAATGATTGGCGTGAATGAAGTCGATCGACTCGCTCTCGAACCCTTCGGGCAGGGGCGCGCGCTTTGCGAGTTCGATGAGCCACGACGCCTGATCGCCGTGGATCAGTCGCCACCAGCCATCGACGAGCAACCGGGACGCCAAGGCGGAGAACGGCGCGCCCGAATAAAAGCGGCGGTCGGCGCCGATGTCGCGCGACGCCTCAAAATAATTTGTCCAGCGCCCGCCGCGCGGTGGACGGCGCGCGAGATCGTCCATCATCGCGACAGACACGACGCGCGCGCCAAGCGCCTTATAGGCGGCGATCTGACTGACGTTCACCTGATAACTGCCGCAACTGTGCCAAGCGGCATGAACAACGGCGACGGTTTTGCCGGCGAAAGGCCGCGCCTGCGGGCCTGCGGTCTCCGACCCCCGCGCCGCGGATGACGAAACGTGGCCCATCGTATCAGACATCGTGCTGCAACATGGTCGATCGTTCTCAAATACCATACGAAAATCGCGCACTCGGCCTCTCAGGCGCGC
Source organism: Methylocystis silviterrae (assembly GCF_013350005.1). Taxonomy (GTDB): domain Bacteria; phylum Pseudomonadota; class Alphaproteobacteria; order Rhizobiales; family Beijerinckiaceae; genus Methylocystis; species Methylocystis silviterrae. The sequence goes on along the minus strand of NZ_JABVWW010000001.1, from coordinate 303,223 downwards.
CGACTCGCTGCTGTTTCAGATTGAGGCGTCCGACCCGCATCTTCCCTCAATGCCGAGCCGCCCCTTGCTTTTGCCCGCCATTTTCAAATACATCCCGTATATGAGGCTTCGCGTCCCAAATCCAGTCTTATCGCCCGAGGGCGCCGCGGCGCCCAGCCCCGCCCCCGCCGCGCCCGCCAAGCGGTACGGCGTAGCCATCGTCGGCAATGACAAAATCATCGACTGGCTGCTCCCTTTTCTCGAAAGCTACCGAGACACAAATTCCACGCTGCCGCTTTATCTCATTCCCTATGACGACAATGTCGGCATGACGCGCCGCGCCGCGGAAATCTACGGGGCGCATTACGTCGGCGAAGAGCCGACCGAAATCGACAAGCTCTCGCACGAGCTTTATCCCGGCATCTTCAACACCAATCGCCGTCGGCTGCGAAAGCTGCAAGCGCTCGCGCTGCCGCTTGATGAAGTCGCCTATGTCGACGTGGACGTCATTCTGTTTCGCGACTTCACGCCGCTGTTCGGCCGTCTGGACAAAGGCAAGACGGAGTTCATCGTCGCCTCGCCGAGCTTCGAATATGTCTACAACGACAGACGCGACCACTATCCGTTTCTCAAGGACGCGCTTCTCTTCAATGACGGATTCTGGATCACATCGAATCAATATCTGAAGCTGTCCGATTTCATCGAGACGATCCGCGACGACGCCGTCATTTTCCATGACGTGCGCAAGCGCGGTCAGCTCTTCGCCCAGCCGCTCGTCAATTTCGTCACGCACCGCCGGGGCCTGAAAATCGAGCTTTTGCCGAACGTCATCGCGGGCGCCTCCCACGAAAGCTTCTACAAGGCGCCAGGCGTCGAATTTAAGAACGGCAAGCCCGTCGACTACGAAGGCAAGGAGATCTATTTCGCGCATTGGGCCGGCGCGACAACGCTGCCGAAGAATGGCGTGTTCGATGAGGCGTGGACGCACTATTCGCAGGCCGCCTGGGCGAGGTTCAAGCAGTGACGCGCGGCGTCTCGCCTCATGGCCCGCTTTGCGCCGGCGCGCCGCTCTTCCGCTTGGGCGGCGCGACGCGAACTTTCTTTGCCGCTCGGCGCGACGCCGAACGATAGCGCGGAGCCCCCGCCATGCCGCGCCTGTTGTTCCGCTATCTGTTCAAGCGCATTGGGTTCGGCGTGCTCATCGTGCAGTTCGCGCTCTCCATTCCGGTCGTCTTGTCATATCTGCTTTACCAACTGCCGCCGGCCGCCGTGCGCGGCGGCCTTGTCATTCCCGCTTTGATCGGGGTGACTCCGACGGTGGCTTACGTGACTTTGCCGATGGCGGTTGGCGTCGCCACCGCGCTCGAGTTCGGCCGCATGTCGAGCGAAGGCATGATCGCCGTTCTCTATGCGCTGCGCCTTTCTGTCTGGGCCATCTGCCGCCCAGCGCTGGTCTTGGCGGCCGGCGTCGTCGTCCTCGGCTATCTGCTCGCCAATTTCGCGGCGCCCTACTATTCGAGCGGCATGCAGGATGTGCTCAATGTCGTGCGCAATTCGCTTAACCATCGCATGCTCGACGCGGCGCGTTTCTACACTTTCGACAATGGCGTGAAGACGCTCTACATCGAGCGTTGGGAGACGCCTGACCTTGCGGTCAATCTGTTCGTGCGTCAGCTTTCGATCGAAAAGATGCAGGAAGAGACGGTGACGGCGGCGCGCGCCGAATTTCGCCGCAACGAATCAGGCGTCATCGTCGCGCTCTCCAACGGCAGCATCCAGACGCGCTCATTGACGACAGGCGACGTGCGCATCGCCAATTTCGATGAATACGCCATGGCGTTGCCGATGCAGGGCAGCGCTTCGCTGCCCGACCGGGGCTGGCGCGGCGTCTATGAATTGTCGGCCGGCACCTTTCTCGCCAATTATGCTGCGGCGCGGGGCGATCCGCGCCAGCTCGGAGAGTGGACGGCCGAGGCGGCGAAGCGCTTCGGCGTGCCGGCGCTCGCCTTTGCCCATACGCTCCTCGCGCTGGCGCTCGTCCTGACATTCGGGAACATCACCGGCCGGCGCGGCGCGGCGGGAGGCCTCGCCACGATTGCGGTTCCAGCCGTGCACATCGGCTTTCTCGTCGCGCTCGAATCGCTCCTGCGCATCAATGGGCTGTTCGTCTTGCTGCTTGCCGCGCTCGCCCTCGCCGAAGTCGGCGTTTCAGTTTGGCTCCTTGCCCGGCTCAACCGCAGTCCAAAGCCCAAGCGCCTTCTCGGCCAACGCGCTTCATCCGCGCGGGACGCCTACGCGACGCCGCTCGCCTGACCTTCTTCGGCGCGCATCGCCTTACGATAGTTGGCGACCACCTTCGCCGGGTCGCCGATCTCGCGCACGACGCCGTCCTCCAGCCAGAGCACGCGGTTGCACAGAGAGGCGAGAAAGCTGAGATCGTGCGACACCATCAGAATGGTGCCGGTTTTGGCGAATTCGGCGATGTATTTCTCGCACTTGCGCTGGAATATTTCGTCGCCGACCGAAAGCGCTTCATCGACGATGAGCACGTCGGCCTTGGCGTAGGCGCAGATCGCGAAAGCCACTCGCGCGATCATGCCCATCGAATAGGTGCGCATCGGCTGCTCAAAAAATGGCCCGATGTCCGCGAAGGCGGCGATGTCTTCGATGCACGCGTCGACCTCCTTGCGCGACAGCCCCAGGATCGCCGCGCCGATGCGGGCGTTTTCGCGCCCCGTCAGCAGGCCGTCGAAGCCCGAGCCGAGCGCCAAAATTGGCGCGATACGGCCGCCGACCCTGAAATCGCCCTTCGTTGGCTGGGTAATGCCGCACAGAATCTGCAGCAGCGTTGTCTTGCCGGCGCCGTTGCGTCCCACGATGCCGACGCGCTCGCCTCGCTCGACCGTGAAATTGACGTCATGCAGAACCCATTTGTCCTTATAGAACTTCTTCCATAGGCCAAACAGGATCTGCTTGAGCTGATCGTTCTGATGCGCATAGAGCTGGAAAGCCTTGCCGACGCCCGCGCAGCGGATTGTGGGCTCAGATGACATCGACGATGACCGATTTGTAGCGCATGAAAAACTGATAGCCGCCAAGGAACACGGCGTAGGAGATCGCGACAAGCGCGAAATAGCCGAAGACGTTTGGAATTGTTCCATCAAGCGCAAGGCCGCGCAGCATCTCGATGTAATCGCCGACGATGTTGAGACGCAGCCACAATGCGACCGATCCGGACATGGCGGCGATCTGGTCCAGGCGATAGAAGATCGGCGTCGCGAACATGAGCACCGGCACGACGGAGGCCATGATATGGGCGACGTCGCGCGTGAACGCCCCGAGCGCCATCAGAAACCACACGACGCCAATGGTAAAGAGAAAAAAGGGCGCGATCAGGAATGGCGTCAGCACGATCGTTAAGGGAATCGTTCCTGCCGTCAGCAACCGAAAGACGATGTAGACGGCGAAGCCCACTCCACCGTAGGTGAACGCCCGGATCGTCGCAGTCCAGGCGATGGTTTCGCTGGGGAAAATCGACTTCTTCACGAAGTTGACATGCTCGTGCAAGAGCATTGGGGCCCGATAGGCGAGTTCGCTAAACAGATTGAAGACAATAAGCCCGATGAAAATCGAGCTTGCATAGTCAGTGACGCTCACGCCGGCGGAAAGCTGAGGAACCGTGATCGAGAACAGCGCGGTATAGGTGAGCAGCATGAAGAGCGGCGAGAGCACCGCCCAGAGCGGTCCAAGCGCCGAGCCGCGAAATCGGGAAATGAACTCGCGCCGCACGACGGCGCGGATAAGCTCCCGGTTGCGCCAGGCCCGTTCGAAGGGCGCGACATAGACAGGAGGGATCGAGGCGAGCAAGTGTCGGCGCGTCCTTTCAGGTTCAGAACTTGGTTTCGAAAAGCGCGAGGCGTCCCTCGGACGGGATCGTGCGCCGATCGAAGCTATCGCGCCTGGCGCGGCGTCGCCCGCATAGACCAGTTCAGCCCGCCCCCTGTCAATGGCGACGCTCACCCTCAGTGGAACGGCATGCAGTATCGAGCTTGTTGTCTTTGGAAGCGGCCATGGTGACGCGTCGCGCGACGATCGCAGGACTGGGCGCGCTGGCGACTCAGTTGATCCTGCCGAGCGCCGAAGCGGCGCAAGAGCCGCCCTATCAGCTGGGCGAATGGACGGGCGACAGTTTCGCGCCCATGCACGCGATCCGCGACGGGCTTTGGCGCGCTCCGCTTTCGGTCCCCGAGCGGCGCATCGACGTCGTCGTCATTGGCGGCGGCCTGGCCGGCCTCGCCGTCGCGGCGCTGCTACGGGATCGCGACGTGCTCGTCCTTGAGCGCGAGTCGGATCCTGGCGGCGTCGCCAAATCCGAGCGTTGGCGCGATGTCGATTATGCGCTCGGATCAGCCTATATCGTTGACATATCCCATCCTTTTATGGCGCTTTACGAGACGCTGGGCCTCGCGCCGCGCCCTGTCAGCGAACCGGTCGACAGAGCGCGGTCCGGGGCGGCCGGCGCGGGGGATCCCCGGGAGCGGGAATGGCGCGGCGGCTATGAGCGGCTAAAGGCGCTTTTGCGCCGCCTCGGCGAGAGCCCGGACTTTCCCAAGATTCCGATCGGGGAGGCGTCGACGCCTGCGCTTGCGCTGGACCAGATCTCCCTGCAGGAATTCTTGCGGCGCGAGCATATCGACGCCGAACTCTTCGGCCTGCTTGACGCCTACAGCCTCTCGGCGCTCGGCGCGCCCACGGCCGAAATATCCGCTTATGCGGGCGTCAATTTTCTTTCGGAGATCAACGCGCCGATCTACGCCTTCCCAGGAGGCAACGCGGCGATCGCCCGCGCCTTGGCGGCGCGCCTATCACGCGCCGGCGAGGGACGCATCGTCACGGGCGCCGCGGTTTACGCGATCGAACCGGCGGAAGACGGCTACGCCCGCGTGGGCTGGTTCGACGCGCGACACCCTGGGGAGCCCCGCTGTCTCGAGGCGCGCTGGGCGGTCGTCGCCGCGCCCTACTTTTTCGCCGGCCGCATTCTGCGCGGCGTCGATCCCGCCGCGACGGCGCAAATGACCCAGTTGCGGCAGGGTAGCTATCTCGTCGCCAACTGCTGTTTCGAGGGACCGCCGGCGGAGCTGCCCTATGACAGCTGGGCCCTGGGCGCCCAGAGCTTCAGCGACGCAATCAGCGCGACCGCAGTGCTACCTGCCGCCGAGCAGCCCAAGGATCACAGCGTCCTGACCGTCTACGCGCCGTTCCGCGACCCTGGCGTGGGGCGGGCGCGCCTGCTCGCTGGGGACCGCGCCGCCTTCGCCGCGCCGATCGTCGAGGAGCTGCGACGTTTCATGCCGGAGGCGTTCGGCAAGGCGCGGCTCGCCGAGGTGCGGCTGACGCGCTGGGGCCATCATCACCTCATCGCCGCGCCGGGGATCGTCGCCACGATGCGCGCCTTGCCAAAACGCTTCGGCAACGTCCTACTCGCCCATTCGGACGGTCAGGGCATGCCAGCGGTCGAGAGCGCCCTTGTCGAGGCGCAGAACGCCGTCGAGATCATCACGAGGGGCTGAGCGCCCTATTCCACCGTCACGCTCTTGGCGAGATTGCGCGGCTGATCCACGTCTTTGCCCATGAAGGTCGCGACGTGATAGGCGAGGAGCTGCGCCGGAACGGCGTAGACGATGACCGCGAACGGGCCCGCGACGCTTTCCGGCATTTCGATGAAACCGGCGAGTTCGGCGGCCGCGGCGTCCCGGGCGTGCGGCGAACCGATCAGAATCAGGTGGCCGCCGCGCGCCGCGACTTCCTGGAGATTCGAGACAGTTTTTTCTAGGCTCGCGTCCGGGGGCGCTAGCACGATCACCGGCATGGCGAAGTCGATGAGCGCGATCGGCCCATGTTTCAGTTCTCCCGCCGCATAGCCCTCCGCGTGGATATAGGAGAGTTCCTTGAGCTTCAGCGCGCCTTCCAGCGCCAGAGGAAAGGCCGGTCCACGACCGAGATAGAGCACGCTCGAGGCCCGCGCCACGTCGCGCGCCACGGGTTCGATCTGCGCCTCGTGCGCGAGCGCCTGCGCCATCTGCCCCGGCGCCGCGACAAGCTCGGCGACCAGTTCGCGTTCGCGCTCCTTGCTCAAAACGCCGCGCGCGCGACCCAGCGCCAATGCAAGACAGGCGAAAACCGCGAGCTGACAGGTGAAGGCCTTGGTCGAGGCGACCCCGATCTCGGGTCCCGCCAATGTCTGCGCCACCGTGTCGCTCTCGCGCGCGATCGTCGAGGTTTCGACGTTGACGATCGAGAGAATGTGCTGGCCCTGTTCGCGGGCGTAGCGCAGCGCGGCGAGCGTATCGGCGGTTTCGCCGGACTGCGAGACCAGAATCGTCAATCCATTCTCGGGCAGCGGCGCTTCGCGGTAGCGAAATTCCGACGCGATGTCGATTTCGACCGAAAGGCGGGCAAAGCGCTCAAGCCAGTAGCGCGCCACGAGACCGGCGTAATAGGCCGTGCCGCAGGCCGAAATGGTGACGCGCGAGAGCGTCCGCGGATCGAATTTGAATTCAAATGGCAGGCGCACGACGCCCTCGGCGAGATCAAGATAATGCGCGAGCGTGCGGCCGACGACCTCCGGCTGCTCGTGGATCTCCTTGGCCATGAAATGGCGATAGTTGCCCTTGTCGACCAGGAAGGATCCGGCCGTCAGCGGCTGAAAGCGCCGCTCGACCAAAGCGTCGCTGGCGTCATGGAAGCGCGCGCCGTCGCGCGTCAGCGTCACCCAGTCGCCCTCGTCGAGATAGGCGATGGACGTCGCGAATGGCGCGAGCGCGAGAGCGTCGGAGCCGAGATAGGCGCCTTCGTCGCTCCAGCCGACGGCGAGCGGCGAACCGCGCCGCGCGCCGATCAGAAGATCGTTTTCGCCCTCAAAAAGAAAGACGAGCGCGAAGGCGCCCTTCAAGCGCTTCAACGCCGCCGCGACAGCTTTTTCCGGCGTCGCGCCAGTGCGCAGCGCGTCGGCGACAAGATGGGCGACGGCCTCGGAGTCGGTCTCGCTCGAAAAGACATGGCCTTTCGCCGTCAGCTCGGCGCGCAGCTCGCGGAAATTTTCGATGATGCCATTATGAACCACCGCGACGCGGTCGTTGACGTGCGGATGGGCGTTGTTCTCGGTGGGACGGCCATGGGTGGCCCAGCGCGTATGGCCGATGCCGATGGCGCCGGAGAGCGGCGCGGTCGCGAGCTTTTCTTCGAGATTCTTGAGCTTGCCGCTCGCCCGCACACGGGTAAGCCGCCCATTCTCCAGAGTGGCGATCCCGGCGGAATCATAGCCCCGATATTCGAGACGCTTGAGCGCCTCGACGATTTTCCCGGCGACCGGAGCCGTTCCGATGATTCCCACAATGCCGCACATGACGACCTCCAAAAGCATAATAGCAAGAGCGCCGCCAAAGGCGGATGGGCGAAAAATGTCGTCAAATGATGATGCGCGGGCTTAACGGCGTCACATTATCCCTTCTCCGCCTTTTTCGCCGCCTGCGCCATACGAAACGAGACCGCCCAGCCCGCCTTTTCCATCTGCCGGCCGCGCGCCACCGCGAGCGACTCGGGCGCAACATCCTTGGTGATGACGGAGCCGGACCCGACATAGGCGCCCTGCCCGATCGTCACCGGCGCGACAAGCGACGAGTTTGAGCCGATGAAGGCGTTTTCGCCGATCGTCGTGCGATATTTGAGGAAGCCGTCGTAATTGCAGGTGATGGTTCCTGCGCCGATATTGGCGTTGGCGCCGATGTCGGCGTCGCCGATATAGGACAGGTGATTGACCTTGGCGCCTGGCGCGACATTGGCGTTCTTGATCTCGACGAAATTCCCCACCTTGGCTTTCTCGGCAAGCGCCGCGCCCGGACGCAGTCGCGCGAAGGGACCAACGCTCGCGCGTTTTCCGACGCGCGCGCCTTCAAGATGCGAGAAGGCGTGGATCACCGCGCCGTCGGCGATTTCAACGCCCGGTCCGATGACGACATGCGGCTCGATCGTCACGTCGCGGCCGATTACGGTGTCGGCGGAGAGAAAAACCGTCTCCGGCGCGATCATCGTCGCGCCTCCCGCCATGGCGGCGCGGCGAAGACGCGTCTGCGCGAGGGCCTCTGCCTGCGCAAGCTGGATACGGTCGTTGACGCCGAGAACTTCGGTTTCGTCGGCGATAACGACTCTCGCTTCGCGTCCGTCGGCGCGCGCGAACTCGACCACGTCGGTAAGATAGAACTCGCCCTTGGCGTTTTTGTTGTCGATCTTTTCCAAAAGGCGCAGCGCCTCCGCCCCGTCGAGCGCCATCAGACCGCCGTTGCAGAGCGTGACCGCGCGTTCTTCATCGGTGGCGTCTTTTTCCTCGCGGATGGCGACGAGACGCCCCGAGTCGTCGCGCAAGAGCCGTCCGTAGCCGAAGGGGTTCGCAGCCCAAAATCCAAGAACGGCGACTGCCGCGCCTTCGCGGAGGGCGGCGCGCAAGGCGCCGATCGTCGGCGCCGTCACCAGCGGCGTATCGGCAAAGAGCACCAGCAGGTCGTCGCATCCTTCGGCGATGGCGGCGCGCGCGGCGAGAACGGCGTGCGCCGTGCCGAGCCGTTCGCTCTGCACGAAGATGTCTACGTCAGCGATAGTGCGGCGCGCTTCAGCGCCGACGTCGTCGCGTCCCGGGCCGACGATCACGGCGACGCGGCCGACGCCCGCCGTCGCGGCGCTCGACAGCACATTGGCGAGCATGGAGCGGCCGGCGACCTCGTGCAGCGCCTTCGGCCGGTCGGATTTCATCCGCGTGCCTTCGCCGGCGGCAAGGACGATCGCGAGCGCGCTTCTGGATTTCGGCATCTGGCGCCCAAAGGCTAGACGTTGGCGTAAGGAGCCGGCGCACCGACGCCGCTCAGGCCGCGGTTCTGGCAGATTCGAGCGGCGGAGCGCAAGCCGCCGCGGCTTTCGCGCGCAGCCTTCAAAAACCGCCAAGAAAACCATTTTGTCTCCTTAGCTTTCTTGTATAGAGGGGCTATCGCCAGCCCAGCGCCGCAAAAAGGCTCAATCACCCGTTCATGGACCGCGCGGATCGGCCTCCTTCGGTAGCTCATGTTTGAACGTCGAGATGTTTTGAAAGCGGGCTTGGGCGCAATCGCGGCGGGATTAGTTCCGCCGCCGTCAAGCGCGGGGACCGCCAGTCAAGTCGCCCCCCCGACTGTTCAAAAGTCTGCGCCATTCTCGCGCGACATGGTGGTCGAACTTGCCCGCGCGCTGGCCGCAAAGCCGTATACGCCGCCGCGAACCGACCTGCCCGAACCTTTCGCTAATCTCTCCTACGAACAATTCGTCGGGATCAAGACGAAGCCCGACGCGGCGATTTGGCGTCACGAGAACACGGGTTTCAGCATCGAGCCGCTTCACCGCGGCCATATTTTTGCGGCGGCTGTGGATATCTACGTCGTGGAGAACGCCGCCACCGCGCGACTGGCTTATGAGGCGAGCCGCTTCGACTATGGCGCACTCAATGTCCCGGAGACGCTTCCCGACCTCAGCTTTTCGGGCTTTCGGGTGCTTCACGCCCAAAATGGCGGCGGCGAAGCGGAACTCGCTATCTTCCAGGGGGCGAGTTTCTATCGGGCCGTCGCGCGCGGGCAGAATCTGGGCGTCACGGCGCGGGGCCTCTCCATTCGAACAGCCGATCCGCGCGGCGAGGAATTCCCCGCCTTCCGCAGTTTCTGGATCGAGAAGCCCGCGCTCAGCGACAACGCGCTCGTCATCCATGCTCTGCTCGATTCGCCCAGCGTCGCCGGCGTCTATCGCTTCACGCTGCGGCCCGGCGAAGCGACGCTCATCGACACGGAGTTGACGCTCTATCCGCGGACGGCGGTCGATCATTTGGGAATCGCCGGCTTTGCCGGGGCTTCGCTGTTTACGCCGCTTGACCGCCCCAGGCTCGACGATTGGCGGCCGATGGTCGCCGACATCAACGGCATTCAGATGCTCAGCGGCCAGGGCGAATGGCTCTGGCGACCCGTGTCGAACCGCGAGAGCCTGCAATTCTCCTCCTTTGTCGACGACAGTCCGCAGGGCTTTGGCTCTCTGATCCGGCAGCGCGACATCAACGACTATGAGGACGACCAGCAGCACTGGGAGCGCCGTCCCTCGCTATGGGTCGAACCGCTCGGCGAATGGGGCGAAGGCGGCCTGCAGCTCGTCGAAATTCCCTCCGAATCCGAAATCAACGCCAATATCGTCGCCTATTGGCGGCCCAAGACCGCTCTCGTCGCCGGCAAGGAGACGTCCTTCGCCTATCGGCAGTTCTGGTGCTGGGAGCCGCCGACGCGGCCGCCGCTGGCGATCGCGATGAGCGCGCGCTCGGGCCGCGCGCCGGGCGGCAAGCTCCGCCGTTTTATTGTCGCCTTTTCCGGCGACGTGTTGGCGGACCCTCAACGCACAACGCAGCTGAAAGCGGCGTTGACGACCTCTCCGGGATTGGCGACGAATATTCGCACCTATTTAAATCCGTCGGCAAAGTCCTGCCGCGTCGCTTTCGACGTAGACCCTGCCGGCGAGAACTACTGTGAGCTTCGGCTCGTTTTGCAGTCTGACGAGCGACCGATCAGCGAGACCTGGCTTTATCGATGGACGTCGTGACCCTCGCTCCTTCAGACGATCCGCCGCGGGCAATGGAATGGCGGACCGCCAGCGCCGATCCCGCCGCCGCCCCGCCAACCCCGATCGAGAGCCGGCTGTCGATGCCGGCGCAAAATCTCTTCAAATTCGACAAGCGCCAGCGGCGTAAAGCCGAAGCGCCTTGGCTGTGGCGCACGCCATGGCTTGCGAGGATTTTGACTTTTGGCGGCGGCTTGGCGCTGACCGCCTATGGCGCTCACGAGATGTATAAGGTCGTCGACGTCGGCGGGGTGACGACATTGAAGTGGGCGCTGCTGGGGTTGTTCGTGCTGAACTTCTCCTGGATCGCGCTGTCCTTCACGAGCTGCATCGTTGGCTTCGCCCTGCTGATGCGCCGGCGCCGGCGCCCAGCTCTTCCGACGGCGCTCGCCGAGACCACCGCCGTCGTGATGCCGATCTACAATGAGGCGCCGAGCCGGGTGTTCGCCGCCCTGCAGACGATCTACGAAGACGTGCAAGCGACCGGCCTTGGCGCGCATTTCGATTGGTTCTTCCTCTCCGACACCACCAATCCCGACATCTGGGTCGCCGAAGAGCGCGCCTTCATCGGCATTCGCCGCCGGCTGGGCCCACAGGCGCGAATCTTCTACCGCCGGCGTGAAAAGAATACCGGACGCAAGGCGGGCAATATTGAAGATTTCGTCTCGCGCTGGGGCGGCGCCTATAAGCACATGGTGGTGCTCGACGCCGACAGCCTGATGAGCGGACCGACCATCGTGCAGCTCGCCGCCGCGATGGAGGCCGACCCCGACAGCGGCATCATCCAGACGCTTCCGCTGATCATCAACCGCAACACGCTCTTCGCCCGCGTCCAGCAATTCGCCGCGCGCATCTACGGCCCCGTCATCGCGATGGGCCTCACCGCCTGGATGGGCCGCGACGGCAATTATTGGGGACATAACGCGATCATCCGCACGGAGGCCTTCGCCCGACACTGCGGCCTGCCCGACCTGCGCGGCCGGCCGCCTTGGGGCGGCCATATCCTGAGCCATGACTTCGTCGAAGCCGCGCTTATCCGCCGCGCCGGATACGCGGTCTACATGACGCCGACGCTCGGCGGCTCCTATGAAGAAAGCCCGCCTTCCCTGATCGACCTGTCGATTCGCGACCGCCGCTGGTGTCAGGGCAATCTGCAGCATGCGCGCGTGCTGCTCGGCAAAGGCTTCCACTGGGCGTCGCGGCAGCATTTTCTCACCGGCATCTTCGGCTATCTGACGTCGCCGCTCTGGCTGCTGCAACTTCTCATCGGCATCGTCATCGTCTTCCAGGCGAGCTATTTCCGACCGGAATATTTTACCGGCGAATTTGCGCTCTTTCCGACCTTCCCGCGGTTCGACGCCGAACGGTCGCTCGAACTCTTCGGACTGACGATGGGCATTCTGCTCGCCCCCAAGATGTTGGGCCTGATCGTCGCCATCTTTGAGCCGGAAACGCGCAAAGGCTCGGGCGGCGTGATCATGCTGCTGATCTCGACTCTTTTCGAAGTCGTGCTGTCCGCCCTGCTGGCGCCGATCATGATGCTGATTCAGACCGGCCATGTGCTGCACATCGTTTTCGGCTTCGATACCGGTTGGGATCCGCAGCGACGCGACGACGGATCGGTGCCGTTTGGCGATATCGTTCGCCGCCACATATGGCACGTGGCGCTGGGCCTCTTAAGCCTCGTCGCAGGCTTCATGATTTCGCCCTCGCTCGTCGCCTGGATGTCGCCGACGATCGCCGGCCTCGTGCTCGCGATCCTGATTTCCTGGGCGACGAGTCAACGTTGGCTGGGCCTGATGTTTCGTCGCGCCGGCGTGCTGACGACTCCCGAAGAAACAGCGACGCCGCCGATCGCCAAGCGCGGCAAGGCGCTTTCCAAGGCGCTGGCGCGGGCCGGCGAAGATGACGTCAATGGTCTGCTGGCGCTCCACGCCGATCCGGAGTTGCGCGCGCTGCACGAAAGCTGGCTGCCGACGCGACGCCCGAGGCAGCGCGGGCAGATCACCGCGGACCGCGCCTTGGCCGAAACTAAAATCGCCGACGCCGAGACAATCGAGGACGCAGTCAATTGGCTGAACCGCGGCGAGCGGCTGGTGGCGCTCTCCGACCGTGCGCTCATCGGCATGATCGCGCGTCTGCCGCGCCGCGCCGCGCTGGCGGCCGCTGCGCAGAGAACTCCGCGCGCCGCGGAGTGACTCGGCGGGCTTGAGACAAGGCTGATTGGCTCGTGACTCATATCTACAAAATCGTTTCGCAATCCGAGTGGCGTGCAGTGGAAGCGGCGGGCGTCTTTAGCGGCGCGGCGGTCGATCTCGCCGACGGCTTCATTCACTTTTCGGCCGCGGATCAGGTCGAGGAAACAGCGGCGAGATATTTCGCCGGCCAAACCGATCTGCTGCTCGTCGCGGTGAACGCCGCCGCGCTCGGCGAGGCGCTCAGATGGGAGGTTTCGCGCGGCGGCGCGCCTTTCCCGCATCTTTATGCGCCGCTTCCTCTCGAGTCGGTTGCGCGCGTTGATCCGCTGCCCTTAGGCGCGGACGGCCGGCATGACTTTTCGGCCGTCCTGAAATGACGGGCGCCTTCGCGATCGCATCGCCGCTTTTGCGTCTGCTCGACGCTGAAACGGCGCATCATGCGACGATCGCCGCGCTGAAACTGCTGCCCTGTCGGGCGCCGCCGGCGAATGATTCGCGTCTCGCGGTCCACGCCTTCGGTCTCGACGTTCCCAATCCGATCGGCCTCGCGGCAGGCTTCGACAAAAATGCCGAAGTCGCCGACGCCATGCTCGGTTTCGGGTTCGGCTTCGTCGAAGTCGGAACGCTGACGCCGCGCGCGCAGCCTGGCAATCCGCGTCCCCGCGCCTTTCGCCTCATCGAGGACCGCGCCGTCATCAATCGCTACGGCTTCAACAATGAGGGCCATGCGCCGGCGCTGGCGCGCCTGTCGAAGCGCGCGCGGCGAGGAATCGTCGGCGTCAATATCGGCGCAAACAAAGACGCCGCCGACCGCGTGGCGGACTATGTCGCGGGCGTCAGCGCCTTCGCCGACGTCGCCAGCTATTTCACGATCAACGTCAGTTCGCCGAATACGCCGGGCCTTCGTGATCTTCAGGAGCCGGAAGCGCTGTCCGATCTCCTCGCGCGCGTCATTGAGGCGCGCGACGCGGCGCCGGTTCGGCGGCCCCTGCTCCTCAAAATCGCGCCCGATCTCACGCTCGAACAGCTCGACGCCATCGTGCGCGTCGCACGCGATCGGCGCATCGACGGCATGATCGTGTCGAACACGACGGTGTCGCGCCCCGCGACGCTGCGTTCGCCTTTGGCGAAGGAGAGCGGCGGCCTCTCCGGCGCGCCGCTGTTCGACCTCTCGACGCGCATGCTCGCGCAAACATTTTTACGCGTGGAAGGGCAGTTTCCGCTGATCGGCGTCGGCGGCGTCGACAGCGCCGATGCGGCGCTCGCCAAGATCGAAGCGGGCGCGACGCTGGTGCAGCTTTATTCCGCGCTGGTTTATGAAGGGCCAGGGCTGGTCACGCGCATCAAGCGCGGGTTGATCGAAACTCTCTCGCGCGACAAAGAGGCGCTGGCCGCAAGGATCGGCAAAAGGGCGAAATCATTTTAGCGCCGGATCAAACGCTCGAGGAGGGTTTCCCCTGCGATTCTTCATCGCTACTCGCCCTGTGGGGGATGCTGCGCACGCTGACTGCGCGCCGTCAGGCGCACGATTGAACCGCCCGGACGCGGAAATACGAGCTGCAAACAATCTCCCGGTCCGTTGGTGATTTCCCACGGATGGGTCAAATAGGTGCTGATCGTTTTGCGCTCTCCAGGATTAAGACCGCCATAACTCTTGTCGCTTCCGGAGAAGTCCTTCCAATAGATGCCGCGATATTCGCCCGACTGATTGACGAAGGTGATCGTCGTCGCGACGTCGCTGTTTTGCGAACGCGCGCGCGGACAACCAGCATGCGCCGAGGTTGCGGCTCCTAGGGAGGCAACCGCAACAATCGCGACGCACAGCCGCAACGACGACCGAGTTGGATTGTCTGTCACAGGGTTCCCCTTCACGATGCGTGCATGTTGAGGGCGCGCGCCGCCTATCATGACGTGCGGCCAATGCGCCGGCAACGCCGCTCAGCCGGAGGATCGCCGGCTTCCATGTAACGGCGCGCGATGCTATCGAGCCCTCGATCAACGCAAGAGGAACGACGATGACCGAGCATATCTGGCTGGCGACGGGCGAAGCGACGGTTCTGGCCGCGGACGGACAATATACCGACGCCATGCCGGAGGTGATGATCGGCAACGTCAAGGGCCCGGTCGGGCACGCCTTCGCCAGCATGGCCGGCCAGGTCGCCGGCCATCCGCGCATGTTCGTCATCCGCGACCTCAACCAGCAGGTGCGGCCGTCGACCATGATGACCACGAAGATGACGGTTAAATCGGAAGATTACGTCGAGCTTCTCGGCGGCGTCGTGCAGGCGGCGACCGGCGACGCCATCGTCGACTGCATCGCCGAAGGGATACTCCCCAAGGATCAGCTCAACGAGCTCTGCATGATCATCATGGTCTGGCTCGATCCGCGTTGCGCCACCCATGCGGAGCTCGACAAGAAGGATCTCTATCGCACCAATTACGAAGCGACGAAGCTCGCGATCTCTCGCGCCATGAAGGGCGAGCCCACGGCCGACGAACTCATCGCCAACCGCAAGAGCGTCCAGCACTACGCGCTTGAAGGCGTATTCGAAGACTGATCGTCCCCGCGGACGCGCACGCCGATAATCATGCCGTCCTCGAACCAGCTCGACAGCGATTGCGCCAGCCGCTCCGGCGCAATCTCGCCCGCCTGCTGAAAGGCGGTCATCTGACAAATGTCGCCGAAGGCGTGGCCGGCGCGCGCTTCGGAAAGCGCGACATATTCGTCGGGCTCGAGCTGGCGATAGGCGGATTCATGATCGACGCGCCATACGGCGGCATATTCGATGTGATCGCCCGCCGCGGGCTTATCGACTTTCGCCGGCGCCTCCTCGCTGATCGCCGCGCTATAGGCCTCGATAGTGCCAGCGACGAGTTCGAGCAGCGTTAGGCTCGGGTCGAATTCGAAGGCGAGCCGCGCCCAATCGTCGGGCGCAAAACCCGCCAGCGCCTGCACCGTCACCGGCGTTTCGTCAGCGGAGTCGAAGGCGTCGACCATGGCGCGCTCAAACAGCGCCATGGACACGGCCGCGCCATCGTCGCGCCAGCGCGCATTTTCGCGCATGAAGTCCGGCAGTCCGGTCGTAAACCAGCGGGCGTTCGGATCGCGCGACGGACATTGGTCGATGTAGTCGTCGACCAGCCCGTCAAACGTCTCGTCTCCGAGAATCGCGCGCAGCCCCGGGTGATCCTGCGAGACAAAGTCCGCCAGTCGTATGCGGTAGCCCGTCTGATAGACGTCCAGCAGCGTCTCTGGCGTGGCGCCGCGCGGCGACGGCCTCAATTTTTTCAGGAGGGGCTTGTCCGCCTCTCCAGAGCCGGCCAGCACACGCTGCTGAAACAGAGACTGAAAATCGGCGAGTTTCATGCCGCGCTGAGCGCTTGCTCTTTTGAGATACGGGCGTCGATATCACGCATATTCTGGAGTTCGTCCAAAAGCTCCGCGAGCGGCGGATAATTGTCATCGCGCTCGATCATGGCGGAGACGTCGCCGCAGCGCCGACGCGCGTGCTCGTAGAGCGCCCAGACCTCATCACAGACCGGCTGGTCGTGTGTGTCCACGCGATGCGTCTCATTATTGGTGTGACCCGCCATGTGAAATTGCACGACGCGATCGGCCGGAACGCCATCGATGAACGCGACCGGATCGAAGCCGTGGTTGAAGCTCGAGACGAAAACATTGTTGACGTCGAGCAGCAACAGGCAGTCGGCGCGCTCGGCCATTTCGCGAACGAACTCGTGTTCGCTCATCTCGGAATCGACAAAGGACACGTAGGTCGAGGCGTTCTCAACGACCAGACGACGCTTGAGAAAATCCTGCACCCGCTGGATGCGCTCGACAACATGCGCAAGCGACTCGCGCGTATAGGGAATCGGCAGCAAATCGTGGAGCGTCACGCCATGAACGCCTGTCCAGGCGATGTGATCTGAAACCCATGCCGGCTGGACGCGTTCGGCGAGCGCCTTCAACTGCCGCAAATAGTCGAAGTTGAGCGGATCGGTTGACGCAAGCGACATCGAGACGCCGTGCATGACGACGGGATAATCGGCGCGTATCCGCTCCAACATCGCCAAAGGCCTGCCGCCGGCGAGCATGTAGTTTTCAGAAATGATTTCGAACCAGTCGATCGGCGGGCGCGACGACAGGATCTCTTCATAATAGATTGGCCGCAGACCCAAGCCGTAGCCAAGCGGCGCGGGTTTTTCCATGACGTGTTCCCCTCTCAGGCATCGCCGCTCATGCCGGAGCCGCATCAGCGTGGCGGGGACGGCCGTAGGCGCCGCCCCCGCGCAAGCCGATTACTTGCTGTGGCAGCGGCTCTTCATGTTGCAGCGACCCTTGTGATGGTGACACTGCGCCTTGTGGTGGCACTTGGCCATGCCGCGGCATGTTCCCTTGGCGCCGCAATGGGTCTTCGCGTGGGTCGACTTCGCGGAATGCGCGTGGGCGGGCGCAACCGATGCGCCGCTCAGAGCAAGGGCGACGGCGGCGGCGGCAAGAGCCGAACCTGAAATAATATTCGTCTTCATCTCTTCTCCTCTTTATATCCCCGTCGCAACGACGGGAAGTCGACGCTCTCGCCGTCTGGACGGCGAGAGCGAAGTTCTACTGGGCTTCGGCCAAGCGGCCCGGCGCGCCAATGTTGCTCCGGGCGGCGGGCGCGCCGGCGCTGACGCTTGGCGGCGCGCCGAAGCGTGGCAGTAGGACGCAGACTATGCGTGCGGCTGCGATTCCGCTAGCGAGAAATTCGCCAACAAACGAGCCCTTTTGCATTATGATTATTATATTAAAACAGTATATTGTTAACTTATTGCAGTGCAATATCATGGCTTTGCGCAGGCCGCGTCGACTCTTTTCTTTTCGGCGCGCTTGCGACGGCGGCGCGCCGCTGGTAGATAGGCCCCGCCTCGGTAACCAAGCTGGGGCATTCGCTTTGGTTTTCGACATCGGGCCGCGCCGGCAGTTCGCTTAGCGAACTTTTCGTCCAGCCTCGCGTTTTAGCCGCGGGGGACGTCCGATCGCCGAAAGCCGATCTGCAACGCTAACCCTTGCCGGCGCCGCCCTCTCTGGGCTCTCGGGAGAACAAATGTCCGCTACGACCGATCGCGCGCCTACGCGCGAAGATTTCGCCGCTCTGCTTGATGAGAGCTATGGCCAGAACGAGGCCTTCGAAGGCTCCGTCATCAAGGGCCGCGTCGTCGCCATCGAAAAGGATGTCGCCGTCATCGACATCGGCCTTAAGACCGAGGGCCGCGTCGCCATCAAGGAATTCACCGGCTATGGCCGCGACCCCGCTCCCCAAGTGGGCGAAGAGGTCGAAGTCTACCTGGAGCGCGTCGAGAACGCGCTCGGCGAAGCCGTCATTTCGCGCGACAAGGCGCGGCGCGAAGAGAGCTGGGTCAAGCTCGAAAAAGCCTTCGAGACCAATGAAAAGGTCGAGGGCGTCATCTTCAATCAGGTCAAGGGCGGCTTCACCGTCGACCTCGACGGCGCCGTGGCCTTTCTACCGCGCAGCCAGGTCGACATCCGACCGATCCGCGACGTCGGCCCGCTGATGAACGTGCCGCAGCCGTTCCACATCCTGAAGATGGACCGCCGGCGCGGCAATATCGTCGTCTCGCGTCGCACCGTGCTTGAAGAGAGCCGCGCCGAGCAGCGCCACGAGATCGTCGCCAACCTCGAAGAGGGTCAGGTGATCGACGGCGTCGTGAAGAATATCACCGACTACGGCGCCTTCGTGGATCTCGGCGGCATCGACGGCCTGCTGCATGTCACCGACATCGCCTGGCGGCGCGTCAATCACCCGTCCGAGGTGCTGACCATCGGTCAGACCGTCAAGGTGAAGATCATCAAGATCAATCACGAGACGCACCGCATCTCGCTCGGCATGAAGCAGCTGCTCGAGGATCCCTGGCAGGGCATCGAGGCGAAATATCCGATCAGCGCCAGATTCCACGGCCGCGTGACCAACATCACCGACTACGGCGCTTTCGTCGAACTGGAGCCTGGCATCGAAGGCCTCGTCCACGTCTCGGAAATGAGCTGGACGAAAAAGAACGTCCATCCCGGCAAAATCGTCTCGACGAGCCAGGAAGTCGACGTTCAGGTGCTCGAGGTCGATCCGGTCAAACGCCGAATCTCGCTGGGCCTCAAGCAATGCTTGCAGAATCCGTGGGAGGCCTTCGCCGAGAAGCATCCGGTCGGCTCGACCGTCTCCGGCGAAGTGAAGAACAAGACCGAGTTCGGGCTCTTCATCGGCCTCGACGGCGACGTGGACGGCATGGTCCATCTGTCGGATCTCGACTGGAACCGTCCCGGCGAGCAGGTCATCGAGGAGTATAAGAAGGGCGATACCATCAACGCCCAGGTCCTCGACGTCGACGTCGAGAAGGAGCGCATTTCGTTGGGCGTCAAGCAGCTTGCGGGCGATCCGTTCGCTTCTGTCAGCGCCGAAGAAGGCGGCGAGCTCAGAAAGGGCCTCGTCGTCACCTGCGAGGTGATCGAGGTGAAGGAGTCCGGCATCGATGTGAAGATCGCCGGCACCGATCTCTCCACCTTCATCAAGCGCAGCGAACTCGCTCGCGACCGCGCCGACCAGCGCCCTGAACGGTTCGCCGTCGGCGAGAAGGTCGACGCCCGCGTGACGCTGTTCGACCGCAAG
Source organism: Methylocystis silviterrae (assembly GCF_013350005.1). Lineage (GTDB taxonomy): Bacteria > Pseudomonadota > Alphaproteobacteria > Rhizobiales > Beijerinckiaceae > Methylocystis > Methylocystis silviterrae. Next base: position 283,710 of record NZ_JABVWW010000001.1, on the reverse strand, counting down.
GCCCGCAAGGTCTCCGTCTCGATCAAGGCGCTCGAAGTCGCTGAAGAGAAGGAGGCCATCGCGCAATATGGCTCGGCCGACTCTGGCGCTTCGCTCGGCGACATTCTCGGCGCGGCGCTCAAAGCCCGCGAAGAGACTCCCAAGAAAGCCAAGAAGGACGAGGAAGAGTAAGCTCTCCTCGACCGCTGGTTTCAGGGTCCGCGCTGCAAGGCGCGGGCCTTTTCTTTGCGCGTCGCGTAAACCTTTCATTCACCATGCCCCAATTCGCGCGGGGCCGTTAACGCTAACTTTTGAAACAACTGCGCAAACTCGGCGCGTTTTCCGCCCGCGGCCGCCGCGGGCCGCCGGAGTCGCGTCTCATGAGCGTTGCCGAATTGGACCCCAACTACAGGCGTTATGCGCAGCCGCTGCGCGCCCGCCCGGCGGGCGTTCGCGCAGCGATCGGAATGGGCGTCGGGCCGACGATCATTCTCTTCGCCGCACTCGTCCTTCTTCCGCGCGGACCCGGGACCGCTGAACCGAAAGTCGCGGCGAACGTCGAGCAACCGCGCGTCCCTGTCGCGCCATCGCGCAAGATTTCCACCAAGGTTTCCGTCGAAGCCATCGAGGCCTCGGCGCTGATGGCGAAGCCCTTCAGCGCATTCGACATCGCCGCGCCGGAGTTCGACCGGGAGAAAAAAACCATCGCCGTGCGCGACAGCGAGAACGGCTCCGGCCGTATCGACACGATCGCCGTCGGGCAATTCGCAATGGGCGCGCCATTCATGCGCGTCGATATTCATCAGGATATCGTCGACAAGGAAAAGACGTCCGATTTCTTCCTCGACATGGCCCGACACGCCGCCCAGGCCGGCCTTAACGTCGCGAAGATCGGCCAGCCGAGCGCGCTCATCACCAAATTCGGGGCGTTTGAGACGGCCGAAATACGGCTCTCGCAAACCGCGTCCGAGGGCGTCGCGGCGAGCGAACGCAGCTGCATTGCGGCGCGTTTCATCGAGGGGAAGCTCGCTCTCGAAATCGCCGGACTGGCTTGCGGCGAATCGGCGAAACCGATCGACCGGGTCGCGCTCGGCTGCCTGCTCGACCGCATCAACTACACGGCGAGTCCGGATAATCCGGCGCTGAACGACTTCTTCGCGCAAGCGGCGTCGACGCGCGCCATTGGCTGCGGCGACATCTCGCGCGACGACCTGACCGCGACCATCCCAGCGCAAAAGAACGCCGCGCGTCCAGCGCAGGGCGCGCGCCGTTCGCATGCGCGGACATCGCGCCAAGGCGCACAGATCACGCGCTAAGCGTTCCGCATTCACCCTGACGGCGTATTGCTGGCGGGAAAAGCCCGCTTTAATTCGCTTTTGCGAAACGATCCGCTATTATGATCTACGGCGTTCAGTCCAAAAGGGGATCGTGATGCGCAGGAATAAAGTGCTGTCGGCGGGGCTCGCCTGTCTGGTGTTGTTCGCGGCGGGCGATGCGCTCGCCAAGTCCCGCTATCGCGTGTCCTCGAGCGATGCTTGTTGCGCCCGCGGTCCGATCGACATCCAGCGCCGCAGCTGGCTCGATCCCGGCACCCAGGTGCCGGTCGGCAGCACCAACCGCTACATGGTGCAGCAGACCTACCTCAATCACGATCCGATCGAGCGCAACCAGCGCAGCTGGTATATGCAGGAGACGCTTCCGCAGCGGCCGCCCTACAACGCGAGCATGATCGTGCCTTACGATGAGGGTTTTCCGTTCTGGTGGCCGTAAGTCAGCCTCTCTCAAGAAATCTTGACTTAGGGAGCGCTTTCCTTTAGCTCCCCACGAGCCTGACGCGGCCCGTTCGCGCCAGGCCAGCACCCGTGGCGTTTGCTGCAAACGCCTGTCGGCCGGTTGACGGCAGAGGAGGGCGCGTTCTTGAAGCCCCGGCGCTGGCCGGGGGCGGCGAGAGACGCGAATCTGGACGACGTCCGAGTGCAATGCTCCGGACGCATTTCGTCTTTCGCCTCTCGCACGCCTCAAACGCGACCATGAGAGGACGAGAGTCAAAGTGACGAAGCGCGCAGAATCAAAATATAAGCTTGACCGCCGCCTGGGCCAGAACATCTGGGGCCGGCCGAAGAGCCCCGTCAATCGCCGCGAATATGGCCCCGGACAGCACGGACAGCGGCGCAAGGGCAAGCTCTCCGACTATGGCACGCAGCTCAAAGCCAAGCAGAAGCTCAAGGGCTACTACGGCAATATCTCCGAAAAGCAGTTTCGCAAATATTATGCGGAAGCGATCCGGTTGAAGGGCGACTCCGGCGACAATCTGATCGGCCTTTTGGAGCGGCGCCTTGACGCGATCGTCTATCGCGCGAAATTCGTTCCGACGGTCTTCGCCGCACGCCAGTTCGTCAATCACGGCCACATCCGCGTCAACGGCAGGCGCGTCAACATTCCGTCTTATCAGGTGAAGGTCGGAGACGTGATCGAGGTGAAGGAAGCCTCGAAACAGGCTGTGACCGTGCTCGAGGCGGTTCAGCTCGCGGAGCGCGACACGCCGGAATATTACGACGTCGACCACACCAAGATGGTTGCGAAGCTCATCCGGGTGCCGCATGCGACGGAGGTGCCCTACCCCGTGCAGATGGAGCCGAACCTCGTCATCGAGTTCTATTCGCGCTAACCTCGAGGCGCAGCAATGTGAAGAAGACAGCCGCGTGGAGCGGCTGTTTTTTTGCCCGTTCTTGACTGTGGGACCGCAATCGGAAACTCTGGAGCGCTTCCCGATCACATGGATTCATGTGATCGATAAGGAATCGCTCAAAATCAAAATGTTGGAGCAGGTTCTCATCGAAAAAGTCTGTCAACTTTTTCGGAACCTGCTCTAGCGCAAAAGCGCCGTCATCGCTTGCAAGCAAGCTGAAAGACGGCCGCAGCGTCAAGGGAACGCAGAAGGAGAGGCGCGTGTCCGGGCTACCGAAGAAGCGGCCGGCGGAGAAGGAACGCAGTCAGCGTCCCCTCTGGATAGCGATCGGCGGCTTGCTGGTCAGCGTTCTAAGCTACACCATGAGGGACCTGATGCTCGGCGACGTCGTATTCTGGTTCGGCGTCGTGCTCGCTTTTATCGGCGTGCTTTACTGGTTCATTCGGCCGAAACACGGGCTGTAGCGCCCGCTTAGCGGCTCCACATCCTCGCCAGATTTGATTTGCCACAATTGTCGAAGACGGTATGGTCTTTGGCGTCGCAACAGTTACGGACCGCACATGCCCTTCGCTTTTATGCCCCGTCGTGGTTTCCTTGTCGGCGCCGCCTGCGCGCTCCTCGCCGCTGCTCCCGCCCTTGCCGACAAGTCGCCTTCGGGCAAGGTTGCGGTCGACGAGCTGATGGCGCCGAATGCTCTGCCGGACGTGGTGGAAGGCGCGGCGAACGCTCCCGTGACGATCGTCGAATATGCTTCGATGACGTGCAGCCACTGCGCGGCGTTCCATCACGATGTGTATCCGGAGCTGAAGAAGAACTATATCGACACGGGCAAGGCGAAATTCATTTTGCGGGAGTTCCCGCTCGATCCGCTCGCGACGGCCGCCTTCATGCTGGCGCGCGAACTCGGCGACAAGCGCGACGCGACGGTCGATCTTCTGTTCTCGCAACAGAAGAATTGGGCCTTCTCCGATAAGCCGCTCGACGGTCTGGCCAATGTCCTGAAGCAGGCTGGTCTCGGCCAGGAGAAGTTCGAGGCCATCTTAAAGGATCAGGCGCTTTACGAGAACGTCAATAAGGTGCGCAATCGCGCCGCTGAGAAATTTGGCGTCAACTCTACGCCGACCTTCTTCGTCAATGGCGACAAATACACCGGCGAGATCGGCGTCGAGGACTGGGACAAGATCATCACATCGAAAACCGCAGCGAAGTAATCGCTTCCTGCGCTGAACGGCGGTGTCAAGCCAGCCATGACGGCTCTCAAAAACGCACTCTAAAACGCCGTGCGCCGCTCCAGCGCCGCCGCAAGCGTTCCCTCATCGAGATAGTCGAGTTCGCCGCCGACCGGCACGCCATGGGCGAGCCGCGTCACCTTCACGCCTGACGGCGCCAGCACATCGGCGATGTAATGCGCGGTCGTCTGGCCGTCGACCGTTGCGTTGACCGCAAGCACGACTTCGCGAGTCTCTCCGGCGCGCACGCGCGTGACGAGGCTCGCGACGGCGAGATCGTCGGGGCCGACGCCGTCAAGCGGCGACAGCACGCCGCCGAGCACGTGATAGCGCGCATTGAGCAGCCCTGCCCGCTCCAGAGCCCAGAGATCGGCGACCGTCTCGACGACAACGAGAATCGAAGCGTCGCGGCGCGCGTCGCGGCAGATGGTGCAGGGATCGCTCGTATCGATATTGCCGCAGACCGAACAGACGACGATACGCTCCTGCGCGACGCGCATCGCCTCGGCGAGCGGCGCGAGCAGTTCCTCGCGCTTGCGGATGAGATGCAGCGCCGCGCGCCGCGCCGAGCGCGGACCGAGCCCCGGCAATTTGGCCAGGAGCTGCACCAGTTTTTCGATCTCGGGACCGGCCACCTTTTCAGCCATAGCCGGATCAACGCCTCATGTGGTTTCGCGTCATGCCCGCGCTTGTCGCGGGCATCCACGTCAGAATGCTACGTATCATTGGAAGTTTTGGGCGGCGTCATCGCGTGGATGGCCGGCTCAAGGCCGGCCATGACGCGAGAATTGCAGCAATACGCATCAAAACGGCAATTTGAAGCCTGGCGGCAACGGTAGCCCGCCGGTGAGCGCTTTCATTTTTTCGGCCATGGCCTCCTCGGCCTTGGCGCGCGCCTGCATGTGGGCCGTGAGAATCAGGTCTTGAAGAATTTCCTTCTCCTCGGGCGTCAACAGACTGGGGTCGATGGAGATGCTTTTCATCCCGCCTTTCGCGGTAAGCGCGACCCTCACCATGCCGCCGCCCGCCTCGCCTTCGACGACGGTCTGTTCGAGTTCCAGCTGCGCTTCGGCCATCTTGGCCTGCATCTGCTGCGCCTGCTTCATCAGGCCCATGAAGTCCATCATTGCGCTTCTCCGTCGTCTTCTTCGATTGGCGACGCATCATCATAAAGTGTTTCGGCGGACGATGCGCCCTCGTCCCTGCCCCGCACGGCGATGATCTGCGCGCCCGGAAAACGCGCGAGAACGCTCGCCACGAGCGGATCGCTTTCCAGAGACGAGCGGCGCCTGCGCTCCTCCGCTTCGCGCTGTTCCTTGAGAGACGGCGCGCCGCCGGAGGCGACGATCGAAACCATCCATCGCTCGCCGGTCCAAGCCTGAAGCTTTTGCATCATGGCCGCCGCCAAATCGCGCGCGCCGCCGGGCGCGAGTTCAAATTCGATCAACCCGGCTTCAAAGCGAACCAGCCGGACCTCGGATTCGAGCGCGATCTTGAGCCTCATGTCCCGCTTCTGCGCGGCGAGCGCCACAAGCGCGTCGAAGCTCTCGATCACGGTTTTTGCGGCCGGCGCGGCGGAGGGCTGAGCGACTGCGGGACGCGCCGCCGCAGCCAGCCGCGGGCCACGCATCGGCCCTGCGCCGGCCCCGGCAGGCGCCGCGCTTCGCGCCGGGGGCGACTCAGGTCCGGCGCCCGATGCGCCCTCGCCAAAGCCGAGGCGGCGCAACGCCTCGCCCGGCGTCGGCATGTCTGCGGCGTAAGTGAGCCGCACCAGCACCATGTCGGCCGCCGCCAGCGGCCGCTGCGAGCCGCGCAATTCCTCGACGCCCTTCATCAAAATTTGCCAGGCGCGGGTCAGCGCCGGAACTGAAAGACGCGAGGCGGCGTCTTCGCCGCGGCGCTTCTCCTCGGGCGTCAACGCCGCCGAATGGGCCGTCTCCGGCGCAAGCTTCAAACGCGTCGCAAGATGGGTGAATTCGGCGAGTTCGAGCAGCACCTGCGCCGGATCGGCGCCGCCATTGTACTGGTCTTCGAGAATGCCGATCGCTGCAGCGACGTCGCCCGACATCGCCGCTTCGAAGAGGTCGATGACCCGCGCCTTGTCGGCGACGCCGAGCATCAGACGCAGATCCTCGGCGGCGATCGCGCCGCCGGCGGAATGCGCCGCCCCATAAGCGATCGCCTGATCGAGCAGCGACAGCGCGTCGCGCGCCGACCCTTCCGCCGCGCGGGCGATCATCGCGAGCGCCTCCGGCTCGATGGCGACGCCCTCGGCCCTGCAGACGCCGAGCAGATGTTCAGCGAGCAGGCCGGCGTCGATGCGGCGCAGATCAAAGCGCTGGCAGCGCGAACGCACCGTCACCGGCACCTTGTCGATTTCGGTCGTCGCGAAGATGAACTTCACATGCTCAGGCGGCTCTTCAAGCGTCTTTAAGAGACCGTTGAACGCGGCCTTCGAGAGCATATGCACTTCGTCGATGATGTAGACTTTGGTCCGCGCCATGACCGGGCGGTAACGGGCGTTGTCGATGATTTCGCGGATGTCGTCGATGCCCGTGTGCGAAGCGGCGTCCATTTCGAGCACGTCGACATGGCGCGAGTCGATGATGGCCTGACAGTGGACGCCGAGCTCCTCCATATGAATCGTCGGCTGATTGATCGCGGGCCGTCCGTCTCCTGCCGGCAGTTCATAGTTGAACGCGCGCGCAAGAATGCGCGCGGTCGTCGTCTTGCCGACGCCGCGCACGCCCGTCAGCAGATAGGCCTGATGAATTCGGTTGAGATCGAATGCGTTTTCGAGCGTGCGCACCATCGGATCTTGGCCGATCAGGTCTGCGAAGGTGGTCGGTCGATATTTGCGCGCCAGCACGCGATAGGCCGACGGCGGCGCCTGATCGGCGCCAAACAGCGAAGGTCCGTCATCGGACGCCAGCAACGGTCTCGGCGGATCGTGCTCGTGGTCCATCTGCATCCATCCGGCGGCAGACGAGCGACGAACAGCGCAGTATATTGCGCTACGCCATTCGCTGCTCGCCGAAGAAGGTGGGAGGCTGAACGAAGACCCGCCCAAGCTCGTTAGGGCTGCTTCCTTCCGGACCTGACCCGGTTGGCGAGTGAAGCGTCCACCGCCAACCTCCCGGCCCTTATTTGGCAGACGAGAGCGAGGGATGCAAGGCTCTGGACCGCGGCCTTTGCTTTGAGGCGTTCACCTTTCGCCCGGAGCAGGGGTGTCGCTGGCGCGACGCACTTGCTAAAGAGAGCGCAAATTTCGAAGGATTTGCGCTTGAACGCCGTCACCGCCACTTCAGCAGAACGCGAAGCTACGAGCCTAGCGGCCATTCTTGCGCATTTCGCGCGGGAGGGGTTCGCGCGCTGCGAGCCGCGTCTCCTGCAGCCTGCGCATGTTTTTCTGGATCGTTCAGGAGAGGATTTCCGCGGCCGGCTTTACCTGACGAGCGATGGCTCGGGCGCTGAATTTTGCCTGCGGCCGGAATATACGATTCCGGTCTGCCTTGATTATCTCGCCTGCGTTCGGGCGGGCGATCCGGCCGCATATGCTTATGGCGGCTCGATCTTTCGCGCGCCTGAACATGGCGCGACCGGCGACGGCGAGTTTCTTCAGGCGGGGCTGGAGAGCTTTGGCCGCCAGGACCGCGAAGCCGCGGACGTCGAAATTCTGGCCGCTTCCCTCGACGCCGCGGCGGCGGCCGGCGCGACGGCGCTCAAGGTTCTGATCGGCGACGCCGGGCTCGTCGCCGCCTTCCTCGAACGGCTCGAGATGCCGCCGGTCTGGCGCCGGCGTCTGGCGGCCGGGCACGCGCGCGGCCAAAGGCTAGCCGATATTTTTGCGTCGCCCGAACGCAATGGCAGATCGGAACAGTCGGGCGTATTGGCGGCGCTGACGAAAGTCGACCCGTCGGATGCGCGCCGTCTCGTCGAGGACTTGCTGTCCATCGCCGGCATCACCGCCGTCGGCGGCCGCAGCGCGGCTGAAATCGCCGAACGCTTTCTCGATCAGGCGACGCTCGCCGAAGGCGCGAGAGTTTCCAACGAGACGCGCGCGCTGGCGGAGACTTTTTTCACCATTGAAGGCGCGCCCGAGTCAGCTTCCGCATCCATGCGCCGGCTGGCCGCCGACGCGCAGCTTGACCTCTCCGCCGCGCTGGACGCGTTTGACGCGCGCGCTGAGGCCATCAGCGCGCGCGGCCTCGCCGCTCACGAGATCCGCTTCTCGGCAAGTTTTGCGCGTCATCTCGACTATTACACCGGCTTCGTTTTCGAGGCCCGCCACTCCAGCGCGGGCGAGCCGGTGATCGGCGGCGGACGCTACGACCGACTGCTCAAGACGCTCGGCGCAGCGTCGGACATTCCGGCTGTCGGCGCCGCCATCTGGATCGACCGTCTTTCCCCGAGCGCGAGAGAAGCATGATGGCGACCGCGCAAAAACTCATCATCGCCTCCCCGTCAAAAGGCCGGCTGCAGGAGAACGCCGTCGCTTTCTTCGCGCGCGCCGGCCTGGAGCTGACGCAGGGGCGCGGCGCGCGGGACTATCGCGGCGCCGTCGCCGGAGTCGAAGGCGCGGAAGTCGCCTATCTCTCCGCTTCCGAAATTACGCGCCGGCTGGCCTTGGGCGAAGCCCATCTCGGCGTCACCGGCGAAGATTTGGTGCGCGAGGAGATCGCCGACGCCGACAAGAAAGTGGAGCTTCTCGCCCCGCTCGGCTTTGGCGCCGCGAATGTCGTCGTCGCGGTTCCGCAAGCCTGGATCGACGTGCGCTACATCAGCGATCTCGCCGATGTCGCCGATGGATTTCGCGCGCGCCACGGCCGCGGACTGCGGGTCGCGACGAAATACGTCAACACGACGCGACGCTTCTTCGCCGCGCATGGCGTGTCCGACTACCGCATTGTGGAAAGCTCTGGCGCAACCGAAGGCGCGCCCGCGGCAGGTTCAGCCGATCTCATCGTCGACATCACGACGACGGGCGCGACGCTCGCCGCGAATGCGCTGAAGATCATCGAGGACGGCGTGATTCTGCGCTCGCAGGCCAATCTCGTCGCCTCGCTGACGGCGCCGTGGGACAATGCGGCGCGCGAAGCGGCGCGCGTCATTCTCTCCCGCATCGCCGCGGAAGAAGAAGCGCGCACGACGCGCGACGTGCGCGCAAGCCTGCCAACGCCGAGCGAACATATCCTGAGAGAGGCCGAGGCGAACTTCGGCGCCGGATTACGCGAGATGGACGACGAGTCAGCGACGTTCTCCTGTCCGGCGAAAAAGGTGGCGGCGCTCGCCGATTGGCTGATCGCCCGAGGCGCCAAAAGCGTCACCAGCGCGCGGCTCGATTATATCTTTCAGGCGGAGAACGACTTGTGGAGCAGGCTGGCGGCGCGGCTTGGCTGATCCGAATGTCATTCCCGGCAGGTCGAAGACCTGACCGGGAATCCAGAGCCGCTATACCGAATCCAAGATTTTTCTGGATTCCCGATCACGCGCATCGCGCGTGTCGGGAATGACAAACCGCAAACCGATTCACGCGTCCATCAATGCGCCGACATGCGCCGCGACGCTGCGCGCGAGGTCTTCCGGCCGATAGCCGCCCTCGAGCAGCGAGACGATGCGTCCCTTGCAGCGGCGCGCGGCGATCTCCATCACGCGCAGCGTGACATCCCTGAAATCTTCGGCGACGAATCTTAATCCGCCGAGCGGATCGTGGAGATGAGCGTCGAATCCGGCGCAAAGAATAATGAGATCGGGCGAGAAGGCGTCGACACGCGGCAGAATGCGCGACGCCAGCGCCTCGCGGAATTGAGCGCCGCCGTCGCCCTTTGCGAGCGGCGCGTTGACGATCGTGTTATGCGCGCCGGTCTCGCTCACCGCCCCAGTCCCGGGATAGAGCGGCATCTGATGCGTCGAAGCGTAAAGCACGTTTCGATCGCTCCAGAAAATCTCCTGCACGCCATTGCCGTGGTGCACGTCAAAATCGACGATGGCGACGCGCAGCGCGCCATGCGCCGCGCGCGCATGTAGCGCCGCCACGGCGGCGTTATTGAAAAAGCAAAAGCCCATCGGCAAGTCGCGCGTCGCATGATGTCCCGGCGGCCGCATGGCGACGAAAGCGTTCTTGGCGTCGCCGCGCATCACCGCATCGACGGCCGCGAGAGCGCCGCCCGCGGCGCGCAACGCCGCTTCATGCGTGGCGCCGTTCATGGCGACGTCCGGACCTATGCGCGCATATCCCTCTGGAGGCGCCGATTTCGCGAGATGCGCGAGGTGTTCGGAGCTATGCGCGCGCAGCAGCGCGTCCCGCACCGCCAAAGGCGCCTCGGCGCGCATGAGGTCTGCGAAGCGCGCGCCATCCAGCGCGCGTAGAATGGCGCGAAGGCGTTCGGGGTGCTCGACGTGAGTCGGTGCCATGTCGTGCGCTAACCCCGCAGGGTGCGTGACAAGCAGGGTCGAGGCAGTTTCAGCGCGCGCGCCGAAGGCGAGGCATGCGCCAGCGCCGGCGATTGCTTCTCGGCGCGTAAAGGCGGCGCGACGTTCTCCGGCCATTTCCCCGGTCCGTGGCTTCAAACATACAGCATAGGATCGCCCGACGGGCGTGTCAGCCGGATTTGGATTTGACAGCAAGAAACGCATTGCGGCGATCGTCGCAAAAGTTGGATGATGCGCGGCATGCAGACGAACGACATGACGCAGGCAAATGCGCTCGATCTCGACGAGACGCGCTGGGCGGCGGTTGTCGCGCGCGATGCGCGCCGCGACGGCGACTTTTTCTATTGCGTCGAAACGACTGGCGTCTATTGCCGCCCCTCCTGCCCGTCTCGGCCAGCGAAGCGCGCCAATGTGCGCTTTTGCGCCACGGCGGCGGAAGCGGAGGCGGCAGGTTTTCGTCCCTGCCGTCGTTGTCGGCCCGAGGCGCCGTCGCAGGGGGAGCGGGACGCGGAGAAGATCGCCCGCGCCTGCAGAATGATAGAGGCGGCGGAAGCGCCGCCGACGCTTGCGCAGCTGGCGCGCACGATCGGACTGAGCCCCTACCATTTCCACCGACTGTTTTCGCGCATCGCCGGGGTTACGCCCAAGGCCTATGCTCAGGCGCATCGGCGCTCGCGCCTGCGCGGCAAACTCATGGAAGGTCAGACAGTGACCGATGCAATCTATGGCTCGGGCTATAATTCGAGCGCGCGGTTCTACGCGACGGCGCAGGACACATTGGGCATGACGCCAAGCGCCTATCGCGCCGGGGCGCCGCGAGAAATGATCCGCTTCGCCATCGGCCAGTCGTCTCTGGGCGCGGTGCTCGTCGCGGCCAGCGCGAAGGGCGTTTGCGCCATTTCACTGGGAGATGACCCGGAAGAGCTGCTGCGCGATCTGCAAGATCGATTTCCGCGCGCCACGCTCATCGGCGGCGATGAGTCGTTCGAACGCTATGTCGCCGCGGCGGTGGGCATGGTGGAGCGGCCGCAATCATCTTTCGATCTGCCGCTCGACATGCGCGGCACGGCCTTTCAGCAGCGCGTCTGGGCCGCGCTGCGCGAAATTCCCGCAGGAGAGACGGCAAGCTACGCCGAGGTCGCGCGACGCATCGGCGCGCCGAAAGCGACGCGCGCCGTCGCGGGCGCCTGCGCAGCCAATCCGGTGTCGCTCGCGGTTCCCTGCCATCGCGTCGTGCGCAGCGACGGCGCGCTTTCCGGCTACTATTGGGGCGTCGAGCGCAAACGCGAGCTGCTCGAACGTGAACGCAAGCCGTGAACGGGCGGCGCTCTATGCGTTTCGCAGCGCCGCATGTTCTTCATTGATCGCGTCGTGCAGCTCTTTCCACAGAAGATTGATGCGCACGTCCGGCCCCCAATTGTAGAGCGCCTTGGCGACTTCTGCGATCGTCTCATTGATGGGTTCGCTTTCCCCTTCCTCCAACTCAAAAGAGAAAAGCTTCGGCGGCGCATTGCCTTTCCAAGCGTCCCAATGTTCGTTCGAATAATTGGAAACGCCGCGCTGCGCCGCGAGCAGTTCCGGCGCATATTTGGCAAAGCGCCGATGCAAAGGTCCGTCGCTCGGTTCTGCGCGATAGGCGTGACGCACCGCGAAATAGCGCACATGCTGCAGTTCATGCGCAAGGCAGCAGCCGAGGCGGGCGTCGCTCATGTTCGGGTCGTAATAGATTTCGATGCGGCCGTCGGAGAAAGACTGCCCCTCCGACGTAAAGCTCTGGCCGAGATAGTTGAACGTCTTTTTCTGTGGGCTGAGGGTCACTTTGCTGACGTCGTAGCCGAACTCCGCCACGAGCGCCGCGAGCGTTTGCCGCTTCCTTGAGAAATCGGGCGCGTTTTCGATCTCGCTCACCGTCTGCGCGGGCGCTGGGTCGGCGTGCGCCAGGCGCCATACGGCAAGCCTTGAGCAGAGCAAAGACAGGGCGTCAAAACCCCGTCGCTCACGTCCTAGGCGCACTTCCGAACGGCTCCTCATGCGTGATCACCCAATCGAATTCGGGATGCGCCGCGGCGACATGCTCCCACCATCGCCGGCCGTCCGGCAAGCGCGGCGAAAGGTCGTTGACCCGCAGCAGCCGGAACGCGCCGGGACGCTCCTTTACCCCGGCGATGACCGCCTCCACCATCGCCCGCCCCAAGCCGCGCTGCAAAGAGTTGATCTGTTCGAAAACCAGGGACGGCGGCTCATACGCGCTGGCGAGCAGGAGCGCGATCCCGGACGCCTCTCTCCCGTCGGGCGTGGTGATGAGCTTTGGAGAGGTCGAGGCTTTGATTTCAAAGAACCCGCGCCCGTATGGCCGCGAATCGACGAATAGGCCGAGGGCCGCCAGATTGCGGGAGATCGCCTCGGCGATCGCCAGCATCGCTGGGTCCGGCTGTTGAACCGCCGGCCTCCTCCGCCAGAACCGCAAGACCTCCCAAAACGCCATGCAGCCTCCTAAAAGGGGGTTCAGATCGCCGTGCCCTTCCCGCCATTCCGTGCGATAAAGAACCATGGCGACACCGATTCGCAATGCTTTCGACCCCGGCTTTGGCGTCTATGTCCACTGGCCGTTTTGCTTGTCGAAATGCCCCTATTGCGATTTCAACAGCCACGTCCGGCGCGGCGACGTCGACGAGGACCGCTTCGTCGAGGCCTTCAGCGCGGAGCTGGCGCATCGCGCCGCTCTGACGCCCGGGCGCGAAGTCCGCTCGATCTTCTTTGGCGGCGGCACGCCGTCATTGATGGCGCCTTCGACCGCTCAAGCCATTCTCTCCCAGATCTCGAGCCACTGGCCCCTCGCCAAGGACTGCGAAATCACGCTCGAAGCCAATCCGACAAGCGTCGAGGCCTCGCGTTTCAAGGGCTTCAAAGCCGCAGGCGTCAACCGCGTCTCGCTCGGCGTGCAGGCATTGAACGACATTGACCTTCGCGCGCTCGGCCGGCAGCATTCCGTCGCGGAAGCCCTCATGGCGCTCGACGTCGCCAATTCGGTCTTCGACCGCGCCTCCTTCGATCTGATCTACGGCCGTTCCGGCCAGACGCCCGCCGCCTGGCGAAAAGAGCTGGAGCTGGCGCTCGCCCGTTCGCCCGAGCATGTCTCGCTCTATCAGCTGACGATCGAGCCGGACACGATGTTCGAGCGCATGGTCAACACCGGCAAGATGGCGTTGCCCGACGCCGATACGCAGCGCGCGCTCTGGGACGTGACGCAGGAAGTCACCGCCCGCGCCGGCCTGCCGGCTTACGAAGTCTCCAATCATGCGCGGCCCGGCGCCGAGTGCCGGCACAATCTGGTTTATTGGCGCTACGGCGAATATGTCGGCGTCGGCCCCGGCGCGCATGGGCGGGTGGTCACGCCGCGCGGGCGGCGCGCCCAGTCCACCGAGCGGCATCCCGAGATGTGGCTGACCTGCGTCGAAACCGAAGGGCACGGCATCATCGAGGACGAATTGCTCTCGTCCGAGCAGGAAGGCGACGAATTCCTGCTGATGGGGCTGCGGCTGCGCGAAGGCGTCGATCCGCAGCGCTATTTCCTGCTGACCGGCAAACGCCTGTCGCAGTCGCGCATCAGCGAACTTATCGGCGACGGGCTGGTCGAATTCACCCGCGAGAACAGGCTGCGCGTCAGCTCGGAAGGCTTCCCGGTGCTCGATGCGGTTGTCGCCGATCTCGCCGCTTAGCGGCGTTCCACCGCTCTTGATGCAATGGTCGCGACCGTGACCTACATCGTGAGGCTCTCAGCTCTTTCTGACGCAGACGCGGTGAGCGCCCTCTTGGCGGCGAGCTACTCAACTCTGTTGGCCTCGCATTACGAAAAGGCGCTGCTCGATCGAGCCTTGCCTTTCATGACAAAGGCAAATCCGACACTCCTCGCATCTGGCGCCTTCTACGTCGCGCAGAGCAGCCACGGCGAACTCATCGGGTGCGGAGGCTGGTCGCTTGAGCGTCCGGGAACTGCAAAGATCGTCCGAGGGGAGGCGCATATCCGCCATTTCGCTACCCATCCCGGCTGGACTCGCTTGGGCATCGCGCGTTCGATTATGAATCGGTGCTGCATGGACGCAAAGGCTCGAGACGTAAGCGAACTTCATTGTTGCTCAACGTTCGCCGCCGAAAATTTTTACAAGGCGTTAGGCTTCAAAACCGTAGCGGGGGCGCATATCCCTCTCGCCTCGCAGGTGTCATTCCCAGCCGTGCTGATGCAGCAGGCGTTGCCGTGAGGCAGATGTCCGCCACATGGACGCGTCGGCCTCTGCACATACGCCGAACCTGAGAATGCAACCGGCGCCGCTCCAAGGAGTCGGCGCCGGCTTCGCAATTATGCGGCTGAAGCGCCGGGCGAACTTAACGTCGATAGAGCTGTTCTAGCGCATCCGCGCCGAGGAGCTCGCGAAGACGGCCAAGGATCAGCAGCACGACGCCGAAAGTCGCCAGCGACATCCAGCCGAAAAAGACGAAGCCCCAGTGCAGCGGACCTGCAAAGCCTTCGTCCATCGCCCAGAACGTGTGACCCCATTCATTGAATCCCACATTCGGGATCGTCATGAAGACGCCAACGACAAGAACCACGAAGGCGAGAGAATATCCCTTCGCGAAAGTCGGCAGGCGCGTTTTCGCATAGAAGAACGCGCCTAGCCCGATGATCGCAAAGAGCGGATATGCAATATAGAAGGTGATGATATTGCTCGGCGTGAAATCCGTGTCGCGCACGGCGGTCATGTGCCAGACAGCCGTCTGCTCCGAAAAGAAGCTTAAGCCCCAAAACAGGGCGAGCGAGAAAACGAGCAGCCACTGGACGAGATAAACGAGCCGTCGCGTTTCGGCTGAGGCTCCCAAATTCGCCAGATCGCGATCTCGCGTGCGCCACAGAAAGCCGACAAGGCCGACCGCGCCCAAGCACGACGCGAGAATCGCAAATTGCAACAGGCCCATCCAGTAGAGCTGAAACTCGGGGGAGAAGGAATCGAGACCAAATCTCCAGGCGAAAAGTTGTTCGTAGAGGCGCAGGATAGCCACAAAGAACATCAAGACCGCAACGCCGATAAGAACGGGCCTGGTGTCGATAATTCGTTCAGCGCTTCGCGCGGCGGAACGGGCCTCTGCTTTTGTCATGCTCATAAGTCATCTCCAAAATTCTGGTTATGTGGGGCATGAAAGCCCCATGGAATGGTTTGATGCGCGCGCGCTCGGCAGTCGCTGCGTCTGCTCTCGCAGCCGTGGCGACAGGATCCGTTTGAAAGATTTTTCGCGAACGCGCTCTCGCCGCATCACCATCGTAATGATGGCGGCTGCGTTGAATCTCAGCGCGAGAAAACTTCAGCCCTGTCGGGGAGGAGCTCGTGGCGATTGTGGCGCGCGCCGTGGCTCGATGCGCGGCGCCTGACTGGACCTCTCCAGCGGACACGAACGAGCCTCAGCTGGAAAAATTAGAGCGATCGAAACAACTGGCTTGGAAGGAGGCGCGTCCAACGCGCCATTGTGAAGAACGCAACAGAATCCATGGCGGTGGCGTTCATTCGGGAAAAGCGGCGGCTCGCCGTTCCCCGCATCCTGCGGCGCGCAGATTGTTCCGAAAGCGACGCCTTCTCCCAGCGCAACGGCGCCCGCGCCCGCGCTCGTGGTCTGCACGAGCATAAGGAAGGCGACGAGCGCCGCAAAAATGCGCGCACGCTGACTTGTCCGCTGGAAGATTGGATCCACCGCCGCCTCTCGGGTTCCAAGCACCGACCTTAGGTTTCAATCTTGCGTGCGGTCAAGCGAGGTGACGAAAAACCGCTGTGCGACGAAGCGACGCGTCGATTTTGATGCAAGACAAAGCGAATGCGCGACGCCGCTTGGCGCTTGGTTCCAATCGCTTGCGCTTGATCCGATTTGGTCGGACTCCGGAACAGTGAAACATACTTCTCGAATTAGCCTTCCAGCTTTGCCGTCGCTGTGCGGGGGCGCGCGACCTTCGATCGGCCTTCCGGATTGACATGATGTTCCGCCGAGCAGACTCGCCGAGTCGGAGGCGCGACCATAGTTCTATCGGGTGACGCGTTATGCGGCGCATGAGTGGAAAGGCCATGCCGGAGGCGAAATCAGGCCCTGAGCGGGCGTCGATGCGCCCCGTGGAAGACCCCCAGGAGATCATTCTTGAGGTCGTCCGCGGTCTCGTCATCGAGTTGCATCCGGATATGGTCGAGTCGCGTCTCGTGCAGCTCGATAGCGACCTTGATCGCGATTTGGCGCTGGATAGCCTGACCCGCGCCGAGCTGTTGCTGCGGCTCAACCGCCAATTCAAGGTGCAGCTCTCCGAACGGCTCCTCGGAGAGGTCAGCTGTCCCCGCGATCTCCTCAACGCCGTTCTCGCCGCCGGCGCCGCGGTCGCCCCTGCGGCGCTTCGTCCAGCTCCCGATCTGACGCTCGAGTCTGTGGACGAACCTCTCGAGGCCAAAACGCTGGTCGAGGCGCTGGCTCAACACGCAAAGCGGCATGGCGCGCGCGAAAATGTTCTGCTTTGGCGCGCTGAAGGGCCTCCGGAGCCTCTGACGTATCATGACCTCTATCACGCCGCCCGGGCCGCAGCTGGCGGGCTCGTCGAACGAGGCGTTGGCTCTGGCGATCGCATCGCGATCATGCTGCCGACGAGCCGTGATTTCTTCGTCGCCTTTTTCGCGGTTTTGTTCTGCGGCGCTGTTCCCGTTCCGATTTACCCGCCGTTTCGTCTATCGCAGATTGAGGATCATCTGCGCCGCCAAGCCGGCATATTGTCGAACGCTGAGGCCTGTGCGCTGATCACGAACGACGAGATCAGAATTGTCGGACGCTTGCTCTACGGGCTGGTCGACGCGCTTCAGCACATCGTTACGATTCCTGAGCTGAGCTCTGCGGCGCCTTTGCCCACGCCATTGCCGGCGCCGCCCGACGCGACAGCG
This sequence comes from Methylocystis silviterrae, assembly GCF_013350005.1. Classification (GTDB taxonomy): domain Bacteria; phylum Pseudomonadota; class Alphaproteobacteria; order Rhizobiales; family Beijerinckiaceae; genus Methylocystis; species Methylocystis silviterrae. The sequence goes on along the minus strand of NZ_JABVWW010000001.1, from coordinate 266,425 downwards.
CTCATTCAATACACCTCGGGCAGCACAGGCGATCCTAAGGGCGTCGTGCTGTCGCACGCCAATCTCCTCGCCAACATTCGCGCCATGGGCGCCGTGTTGAAGGCCTCGTCGGCGGATAGGGTCGTCAGTTGGCTGCCGCTCTATCACGACATGGGGCTGATCGGTTGCTGGCTGGGCAGTCTCTACTATGGAGCGCCTGCGCTGATCATGTCGCCGCTGTCTTTTCTCGTTGATCCGGCCCGCTGGCTGTGGGCGATCGACGCTCATAAAGCGACGATCTCGGCGGCGCCGAATTTTGCGTACGAGCTCTGCCTGAAGGCCATCGACGATACGAAGATCACGAATCTCGATCTTTCTTCGCTGCGCGCGATCATGAACGGCGCTGAACCGGTTAGCCCGACGTCAATTGCGCGCTTTGTCCAACGGTTTTCGGCTTATGGCTTTCAGCATCAGATGATGACTCCCGTCTACGGCCTCGCGGAAAATGCGGTGGGGCTCGCCTTTCCGCCGCTCGGCAGAGGACCGCTCATCGATCGCGTCGATCGGAAAGCGCTCGATCGGGACAGCGTGGCGCGCGTGGCGGACGCCAGCGGCGAGGATGTCATCTCCTTGGTGGCCTGCGGGCGCCCTCTCCCGCATCACGAGATTCGCATCGTCGATGACTCCAGTCGCGAATTGCCTGAACGCCAGGAGGGACGCATCCAGTTTCGCGGGCCATCTGCAACGCGAGGATATTTCCAAAATCCGGAAAAGACTCGCGCGCTGTTCGACGGCGATTGGCTCGAGACGGGCGACCGCGGCTATGTCGCCGGCGGCGACGTTTTCGTCACCGGCCGCATCAAGGATTTGATCAAGCGCGCGGGGCGCAACATCTATCCGCAGGAGCTCGAGGAGGCTGTCGGGTCGCTTGAAGGGACGAGAAAAGGCTGCGTCGCGGTGTTTCCCGCGCTCGACGCGCGCGCCGGGACGGAACGACTCATCGTGTTGGCCGAAACGCGCCTGACCGAAGACGCGAGGCGGGAATCGCTACGCAAAAGGATCGTCGAGGCGTCCCAGGCTCTGCTTGATCTCGCGCCGGATGAAGTCGTCCTCGTTCCGCCGCACACCATCCCGAAGACGTCGAGCGGCAAGATACGACGCTCGGCTGCGCGCGCCATGTTCGAATCCGGCCGGCTGCGCGTGAAAAGCGAGAGCCCACAATTGCAGCTTGTCCGCCTCGCCCTATCGGGCGCCGCGCCGCGGCTGCGCAAAGCCCTGACCAACCTCGCGACCTCGGCATACAACGGCTACGCATGGAGCGTGCTGGCGTTAATTGGCGTTTGCGTGTGGCCATGCGTGCTGGCGACGCCAAAGCGGTCATGGCGTCACCGCCTTGTCAGCGCGGCGGCTCGATCGTTTTTTCGCATGATCGGATGCCCCCTCTCGGTCACGCGCGACGCGCCGCTCCCGCCAGACAATGCGATCCTCGTCGCCAATCATTCCAGCTATCTAGACAGCGCAGTGCTGGTCGCCGTCTGTGCTGGAGAGCTCTCCTTCATTGCGAAGGAAGAGCTTGCGCATCAGCGCGTCGCTGGTCCCTTCTTGCGGCGACTCGGCGCGATTTTCGTTCGCCGCTCTGATCCGGCAGGCGGCGTCGCCGACGCCAGGGAAGCCTTGAAGTCGGCGCGCGCCGGCGTGCGTCTGGTCTGGTTTCCGGAGGGCACCTTTTCGCGCATGCCGGGACTGCTGGGGTTTCATATCGGCGCGTTTTCGAGCGCCGCGCAGTTGGGGCTACCAATTGTGCCGATCACCATACGCGGCACGCGCTCGATTTTGCGCAGCGATTCCTGGCTGTTCCGGCGAGGCCCGATCGCCGTGCATATCGGCGCGCCGATCGCGCCCGAGGGCGACGATTTCCAAGCGGCGATCGCGTTGCGCGACGCCGCCCGACAAAGAATATTGGAGCGTTGCGGCGAACCTGACCTCGGTCACGAACGCGTGGCGTTGACGGGGTGACTCGAGTCGCGACAACTCGCGATCAGCCCCGCGACGCGGCCCTCACCCCACCTGCCCGCGATGGCGCAGGAAATGATCGGCGAGCACGCAAGCCATCATCGCTTCGCCCACCGGAACGGCGCGAATGCCGACGCAGGGATCGTGACGGCCCTTGGTGACGATCTCAGTCTCTTTGCCAAAGCGATCGATCGTGCGGCGCGGCGTCAGAATGGACGACGTCGGCTTCACTGCAAAGCGCACGACGATGGGCTGGCCTGTCGAAATGCCGCCGAGCACGCCGCCAGCGTTGTTCGACAAAAACTCCGGTCCGTTTTGTCCGGCGCGCATCTCGTCGGCGTTGCCTTCGCCGGTCAGCTCGGCGGCGGCGAAGCCCGCGCCGATCTCGACGCCCTTCACCGCATTGATCGACATCATCGCCGCGGTCAGATCGGCGTCGAGCTTGCCGTAAACCGGCGCGCCCCAGCCGACCGGAACGCCCTCGGCGACGATCTCGATCACCGCGCCCACGGACGATCCATTCTTGCGCACGCCATCGAGATAATCAGCCCATAGTTCCGCCGCGCGGGCGTCCGGACAGAAAAGCGGATTGCGCTCGACCTCCGCCCAATCGAAATGCGCGCGATCAATTTTATGCGGGCCAACCTGCACCAGCGCGCCACGAATCGTCACGCCGGCGATAACCTTGCGCGCGACAGCCCCGGCGGCGACTCGCGCCGCGGTTTCCCGCGCCGAGGAGCGCCCGCCGCCGCGATAATCCCGGACGCCATATTTCGCGTCATAGACGTAATCGGCGTGGCCGGGTCGATATTTGTCGGCGATCTCTCCATAGTCCTTGGAGCGCTGGTCGGTATTTTCGATCAGCAGCGCAATCGGCGTTCCGGTCGTCACCTGTCGGCCATCGCGGTCGGCAAAAACGCCCGAAAGAATCTTTACCTCATCGGCCTCCCGCCGCTGCGTGGTGAAGCGCGACTGTCCGGGCTTGCGCTTGTCCAGAAAGCCCTGGATCTCCTGCGCTTCGAGCGGGATGTTCGGCGGACATCCGTCAACGATCGCGCCGAGCGCCGGCCCGTGGCTCTCGCCGAAGGTGGTGACGCGGAAAAGATGGCCGAAACTGTTGTGGGACATGCGACCTTCTAGGCTTGGCGCCGGCGAGGGTCAAACGGCGGTTTCAGGCGCGGGCGTCATGACGCGGCGCGCGCGCGCCGCTAAGATAGGCGCATGACCCTCACGCATAAGCCCGTCGGCCCCGGGAGCCACATCTTCCTCGTTGACGGCTCCTCCTTCGTCTTTCGCGCCTATTTCCAGTCGATCCGACAGGATGCGAAATATAACTATCGCTCCGACCGGCTGCCGACCGGCGCCGTGCGGCTGTTCTGCACGAAGCTGTTGCAGTTCGTGCGCGAAGGCGCGGCCGGCGTAAAGCCCACGCATCTCGCCATCATCTTCGACAAGAGCGAGCACTCCTTCCGAAAAGACCTTTATCCCGACTACAAGGCGCACCGCACCGAGCCGCCGGACGATCTCATTCCGCAGTTCCCGCTGATGCGCGCCGTCGTGCGCGCTTTCGGCCTCACCCCGATTGAACAGGACGTCTACGAGGCCGACGATCTCATCGCCACCTATGCGACGCAGGCGCAGGCCAAGGGCGCGGACGTGCTGATCGTCTCGGCCGACAAGGATCTGATGCAGCTCGTCGGTCCCGGCGTCAGAATGTACGACCCCGCCTCGGGGACGGCGGGAACGAAAGGCGCGCGCGAAGAACGCCTCATCGGCGAAGCCGAGGTCGTCGACTATTTCGGCGTTCCGCCGGAGAAGGTCGTCGACGTGCAGGCGCTCGCGGGCGATTCCACTGACAATGTGCCGGGCGCAAAAGGCATCGGCGTCAAGACTGCTGCTCAGCTCATCAACGAATATGGCGATCTCGAAACGCTGCTCGCCCAAGCGTCGGGCATCAAGCAGCCGAAGCGACGCGAGGCGCTGACCGAGCCGGACGCGGTCGCACGCATCCTTCTTTCGAAGAAGCTGTGCGAACTCGTGCGCGATGCGCCTCTCGAAACGCCGCTCGAAGAGCTTGGTCTTCATCAACCTGACGCGACGAAGCTTATCGCTTTTCTACAGGCGATGGAGTTCACGACGATCACCCGCCGCGTCGCCGAGATGTATGGGGTCCATGCGCAGGACGTTGAGCCCGATCCCCGATTTCTGGGCGCCGCCGGCTGGCGCGGGCGCAACGGCGAATTGTCCGAGATCGCGCCGCCCGCTTCTGAAGCGCCGAGAGGCATCGAGAAAGCGACGAGCGACGCCCTCACTCCCGCGAGCCTCGTCGCCGCGCGTCTCATTGAAGCAAAAGCGGTCAAGATCGACCGCTCTGCTTATGAGACGGTCAGCTCGGCCGAGCGTCTGGATGATTGGATCACGGAAGCCGTTGGCGCAGGACTCGTCGCGATCAATGTCGAAACGACCTTGCCGGACCCGATGCGTTGCGAACTCATCGGCGTCTCCTTAGCGACCGCGCCGGGACGCGCCTGCTATGTCCCGCTCCAGCATCGCACTGGCGACTCGGCTGACCTTTTTTCCGGCGCCGCTTTGGTCGAAGGACAGATCCCGCTCGACGCGGCTCTCGCGCGATTAGAGCCGTTGTTTGAGGACGCCTCGATCCTCAAGATCGCGCATAATATGAAGCATGGTCTGCTGGTTCTTTCGCGCTACGGAATCGACGTCGCGCCGATCGACGACGCGATGCTCATGTCCTACGCGCTGGACTCGGGACGTGGCGATCATCGTCTCGAAGAGCTGGCGCGCAATTATTGCGGCCATGACGCTCTGACCTTCGCCTCCGTCGCCGGCGCTGGCCGCAATTTTCTCGGCTTTGCCCGCGCTGCGCTCACGGCGGCGACGGAATACGCCGCGGAACGGGCGGACATTTCCCTGCGCCTTTGGCGCGTGCTGAAGCCGCGGCTCTTGGCCGAGCGCATGACCACGGTCTACGAGACCTTGGAGCGGCCGATGGTCGCGACGCTCGCGCGCATGGAGCGAAGGGGCGTCATGGTCGAGCGCGCGACCCTGTCGCGGCTCTCCGGCGAATTTGCGCAGGACATGGCGCGGCTGGAAGCCGAGATCTTCGAACTCGCCGGCGAGAGTTTCAACCTTGGCTCGCCCAAGCAGTTGGGCGACATACTTTTCGGCAAGATGGGGCTGCCGGGCGCGAAGAAAACCGCGACCGGCGCCTGGTCGACGTCCGCAAGCGTTCTCGAAGACCTCGCCGTCGCCGGCAATGATTTTTCGCGCCGCATTCTCGATTGGCGACAGCTCTCCAAGCTCAAGAGCACCTACGCCGACGCCCTGCCCGGCTATATCAACGCCGAGACTGGTCGCGTGCACACGAGCTATGCGCTCGCCGCCACGACGACGGGACGGCTCTCTTCATCCGAGCCCAATTTGCAGAACATTCCCGTGCGCAATGAGGCCGGCCGCAAAATTCGCAAGGCCTTTGTCTCGGCGCCCGGCCATGTGCTGATCTCGGCGGATTACTCGCAGATCGAGTTGCGGCTGCTCGCACATATCGCCGACATTCCTCAGCTCAGACGCGCCTTCGCCGAAAATCTCGACATTCACGCGATGACGGCGAGCGAGATGTTCAATGTGCCCATCAAGGACATGCCGCCCGAAACGCGCCGCCGCGCCAAGGCGATCAATTTCGGCATCATCTACGGCATTTCCGCCTTCGGCCTCGCCAATCAGCTGAGCATTCCGCGCGAAGAGGCGAGCGCCTACATCAAACGCTATTTCGAACGCTTTCCCGGCATTCGGGACTATATGGATTCAACGCGCAAGACGGTGCGCGAGAAGGGCGAAGTCTCGACGATTTTCGGCCGAATCTACCACTTCCCCGGCATCTCATCGGCGAATGCGTCAGACCGCGCCTTCTATGAGCGCGCGGCGATCAACGCGCCGATCCAGGGCGCGGCCGCGGACATCATCAGACGCGCCATGATACGGATGGATGACGCGCTCGCACGCGAGGGACTCTCGGCGAAGATGCTTCTGCAGGTGCATGACGAGCTTGTCTTCGAAGCGCCGAACGAAGAAGCGGAGGCGACGATCGAACTCGCGCGCCGCGTCATGGAGCAGGCGCCCACGCCCGCCGTCCATCTCGCCGTGCCGCTGAAAGTCGATGCGCGCGCCGCCGCCAATTGGGACGAAGCCCACTGACGGCGCGTCCGGCTGATCCGTTCGCTCGGGCCGTGTCATTCCCGGCAGGCCGAAGGCCTGACCGGGAATCTAGAGCCACAACAAGGATATTGGGTGTCGCTCTGGATTCCCGATCGCGCGCGTTGCGCGCGTCGGGAATGACACCCGAGCAGTTCGAACGAATTTCTTATTACAGGCTGGGGTCATCTCGGTCCGGCGCGTCTTCGGTCCCCAGCCCGAAGCTTAATCGCAACCAAAACCGCTCGTGAAGATAATAGAGCGCGAAGATCGCGATCATTTCAACGCCGGTGATTTCGGCGGCGAGTGCGGCGCTCTGGACGAAGGCGTAAACGATCAGGAACGTCGAAATGCTCGCCGGCAGGAGCCAGGAGAGCGCCTTCACCAGGCTGCGCGTCGGGGTCGGTCGAAACGACTCCCGCGCCAGCGGCAGTCCTTCCATGGAGGCGTAGCTGAGCTCCGTCAGCGGCGGCGCGACACGGCCATTCGATGCGGCGACGGCTTTGACCATGCCGACCGCGACCGTTTCATTGGTGATGCGATCGATGAGAATGAATCCGCCGGTCTCGCGGTTCTCGCCATAGGGATCGCAGGCGATCACGGTCTCGAGCGAAAGGCGCGCGCCGCCGATCTCGTTGAAGGCGAGCGTCGACCCTTCAGGGAGCGGCTGCGGCAGGCCGGTTTCGATGTCGATGCGCGCATCGACCGCGGTCACGGCGGCCGGCGCAGTCTTCGTCCCGAGCTTCAAGAGATAGCTCTTGCCGACGACAAGAGGCTCGCGCACCAGCCACAACAGCCTCGCATCGAGACGATCCCCGGTCTTCGCCGGCGAGACCGGCGAACACAAGAGATCGCCGCGCGAAATATCTATCTCTTCGGTGAGCGTGAGGGTCGCCGACTGGCCGGAAACGGCGCTCTCGAGATCGCCGTCGAAGGTCACGATCCTGGCGACGCGCGTGTCGCGCCCCGAGGGCAGAACGCGCACGATGTCGCCCGGCTGAATATTGCCGCCGCTGATGAAGCCCGAGAACCCACGGAAGTCGAGGTTAGGGCGACTCACCCATTGCACGGGCATGCGGAAGGGCGCGATCCGCGTGGCGTCCTCCACCGCGACGCCCTCAAGATAGGAAAGCAGCGGCGGCCCATCGTGCCAAGGCATATTGGCGCTGTGGTGGACAAGATTATCGCCATCCTTGGCGACAAGCGGCGCGACGTAAATGGACGCGAAACGAAGATGGTCGGCGAAGGCGTGAAAATCCGCTTCGATCTTGCGGAACACCTCTTCGCTGTAGCCGACGAGATCCATCTTGTTGACGGCGACGACGACATGGCGCACGCCGAACATCGAGGTGATGACGCTATGACGTCGCGTTTGCGGCAGGATTCCCTTGCGCGCGTCGACAAGCAGAATGGCGAGTTCCGCGGTTGAGGCGCCGACGGCCATGTTGCGGGTGTATTGCTCGTGGCCGGGCGTGTCGGCGACGATGAACTTGCGCCTGTCGGTCGCGAAATAGCGATAGGCGACGTCGATGGTGATGCCCTGTTCGCGCTCGGCTGCAAGCCCGTCGACGAGCAAGGCGAAATCCAGCTCTTCGCCCTGAGTGCCATGCTTTTTCGAATCGCTTTCCAGCGCCGCGATAATGTCGTCGGGCGCAAGATCCGCGTCGTACAGCAGACGACCGATCAGCGTCGATTTGCCGTCGTCGACCGAGCCGCAGGTGATGAATCGCAAGAGCGGCTTTTCGCCGACCAACCGCGCTGACGCGCGCGGCGGCGATGCGGCAGCGACGGCGCCGTGCATGTTAGAAATATCCTTCCTGCTTTTTTTGCTCCATGGAGCTGGAGCCGTCGTGGTCGATGAGGCGCCCTTGGCGCTCCGAGGAGCGGCTTTCGCGCATCTCCGTAATGATCTCTTCGAGACTGGCCGCATCGCTTTCGATGCCGCCGGTCAACGGATAGCAGCCGAGCGTACGAAAGCGCACCATCTTATGTTCGATGGATTCGCCGGGCGCGAGCTCCATGCGCGCGTCGTCGACCATGATGAGCGTGCCGCCGCGGCGCACGACCGGCCGCTCCTTGGCGAAATAGAGCGGAACAACGGGGATGTTCTCGCGCGCGACGTAATCCCAGATGTCCGCCTCGGTCCAATTCGACATCGGGAAAACGCGCAGGCTCTCGCCCGGCGCCTTTCGCGTATTGTAGAGACGCCAGAATTCCGGGCGCTGATTCTTCGGATCCCAGCGGTGCTGCGCCGTGCGAAAGGACAGCACGCGCTCCTTGGCGCGGGATTTTTCCTCGTCGCGACGCGCCCCGCCAAAAGCGGCGTCGAATTTATACTTATCCAGCGCCTGCTTCAGCGCCTCTGTCTTCATGATCTCGGTGTGAAGCTTCGAGCCATGAACGAAGGGGCTGATGTTCATCTCAATCCCTCTGGGATTGATATATTCGATGAGTTCGAGGCCAAGCTCTTTCATGCGACGGTCGCGAAACTCGATCATCTCGCGAAATTTCCAGGTCGTATTGACATGGAGCAGCGGAAACGGCGGCTTGGATGGATAAAACGCCTTCATGGCGACGTGCAGCATCGCCGCCGAATCCTTGCCGATCGAATAGAGCATCACCGGCCGTTCGCACTCGGCGACGGTCTCGCGCATGATGTGGATGCTCTCGGCCTCGAGGCGATCGAGATGGCCGAGCGGACGTGTCGCAAGCGCCGTCATAGGCTCGCCTCTTGCGGCGCGCCGCGTCGCAACACGCCGTCTTCGCCGACATGAAGGCCGCATTCCTTCTTGTTGTCTTCTTCCCACCACCAGCGTCCGGCGCGTTCGTCCTCGCCGGGCTGCACCGCGCGCGTGCATGGCGCGCAGCCGATCGATAGAAACCCCTTGGCGTGGAGATCGTTGATCGGCACCGAATACTCCTCGACCGCGGCGACGACCGCGTCGCGCGTGTAATCTGCCAGCGGATTCAGCTTGAGCACCCTGTGCGTCTCATCGAAGGCGATGAGCGGCGCCTCGGCGCGCGCCTGCGATTGGTCCGCTCGAAGCCCCGTCACCCAGCCGGAAACGCCCGCGAGCAGCCGCGACAGCGGTTCAACCTTGCGAACATGACAGCAGGCCTTGCGCGCGTCCACGGACTTATAAAAGCCGTTGATCCCCTGCTCCTCGATGAGCGCTTCGAGCGGCGCGGCCTGCGGGTAGACCGAGCGAATACGCCGCGCATAGCGCGCTTCCGTGCGCTCCCACAGCTCATAGGTTTCGGGAAAGAGCCGGCCGGTGTCGATCGTCGCAACGTCGATATCGAGGCCCTGCGTGAAGATCGAATGCGCGATGAGCTGATCCTCGACGCCGAAACTCGTGGTGAAGACGATCCGGCCGGGAATGAACTCGCGCACGAGCAGCAAACGATGATCGAGATCAAGCGGCGCCAGTCGCGGCGCCAGCGTTTCGGGGATCGAAGGCTTCATGAACGCACCGCCTTTCGGCGCGCTTCGAGGATCGAGCCGCGCCCGGCGTAGCCGCGCTGATAGCTCATTGAATAGGCGCTGAGCGCGGCGCGCCACTGTTCTTCGTCCTGGCGATCGGCGAGGTCGTCGGGGATCTCGATCGTATCAAAGCCGCAACCGATCGCGTGAGGATACTGGTCGGCGACGAGACGCCCGCTAGCGCGCAACTCGCCTTTAAACTCCGCCCGCCGCAACAGGCGCGCCAAAGAGAAGCCGCGGCCGTCAGCGAAAGCCGGGAAAGTGATCGAGATGAGGTCGAGCCGCGGCAAGGCTGCGATGAGCGCCGACGGTTCCGTCGTGTTCGGAACGATCACGCCAAACGTAGCCGTCGGCCCAAGGACCTCCACGGCATGTTCGAGTCGCGGCAATGACACGATGAACTTGCCCGTCTTCGGCAGCGCTTCCTCGTCGGCAAGTCGGCGCCATGCGTCCTCGATGAAGCGGCCGTCAGATATCAGCGCCATCTTCGCCCTCCCGACGCAGAACGTCTTTGAATCGCGCATGGCCGATGCGGCGCCAGGTGTCGATGAAGGCTTCGCCCTCCTCGCGTTCGGCGAGATAGTAGTCGACGAGATGTTCGACGACGTCGGGCACCTGCTCGGCGGTGACCCCAGGTCCCAGAATTTCGCCGATCGACGCGGAGAAGGTCGGATCGCCGCCGAGCGTGATCTGATAGGATTCCTGGCCCTTTTTCTCCAGGCCGAGAATGCCGATCGCGCCGACGTGGTGATGGCCGCAGGCGTTGATGCAGCCGGAGATCTTGACGCCGAGCTTGCCGATACGCCGCTGCCTGGACATGTCGGAGAAGCGCTTCGAGATCGCCTGCGCGATGGGAATCGAGCGCGCCGTGGCGAGCGAGCAATAGTCGAGACCGGGGCACGAGATGATGTCGGAGACGAGACCGGCGTTCGCCGTCGCGAGCCCGGCGGCGTCGAGCATGCGCCAAAGCGCAAAAAGATCGTCCTGCTTCACATGCGGCAGGATGATGTTCTGCTCATGGCTGACGCGCAGTTCGCCGAAGCCGAAGCGCTCGCTGGCGTCGGCCAGCACCCGCATCTGATCGGACGAGGCGTCGCCGGGGACGGCGCCGATGGGCTTCAAGGAGACGGTGACGATGGCGTAGCCGGGGATCTTGTGCGCGCCGACGTTGACGTCGACGAAATTTGCGAAAGCCGGCGTCTCCAGTTTCGCGGCGCGCAGCAAGGCCGACGTCGCCGGCAGCGAGTCATAGGGCGGCGGCGCGAAGAATGCGGCGATGCGCTCAAACTCCTCGGCGTCGTGGGCGAAAACCGTGCGGTCCATCGCCGCGAACTCGGCTTCGACCGCGGCGCGGATTTCGTCGATTCCCTTCTCGTGGACGAGAATTTTGACTCGCGCCTTGTACTTGTTGTCGCGCCTGCCGAAGCGGTTATAGACGCGCAGGATCGCCTCGAGAAAGGCGAGCAGATCCTCGCGCGGCACGAACTCGCCGACGACCTTGCCGATAAAGGGCGAACGGCCGAGTCCGCCGCCGACCACGACCTGATAGCCGATCTCGCCCTCATCGTTCTTCACGATGCGCAGGCCGATGTCATGCACCAGAATCGCGGCGCGATCATGCTCTGCGCCCGTCACCGCAATCTTGAACTTCCGCGGCAGGAACGAGAACTCCGAATGCAGGCTCGACCATTGGCGGAGAAACTCCGCCGTCGGCCGGGGATCTTCGATCTCGTCCGGCGCGACGCCGGCGAAGTGATCTGCCGTCACATTGCGAATGCAGTTGCCCGACGTCTGGATGGCGTGCATCTCGACGTCCGCCAGCGATTCCAGAATGTCCGGCGTATCGACGAGCTTGGGCCAATTGTATTGGAGGTTCTGGCGCGTCGTGAAATGGCCGTAGCCCTTGTCCCACTTATCCGCGATATCGGCGAGCCGGCGCATCTGCCGCGCCGTCAGCGTGCCATAGGGAATAGCGACGCGCAGCATATAGGCGTGTAGCTGCAGATAGAGCCCGTTCATCAGCCGGAAGGGGCGGAACTCCTCTTCGGTCAGCGCGCCGGAAAGCCGCCGATTGACCTGCTCACGAAACTCCGCGACGCGTTCGCTTACAAAAGCCGCGTCATATTCATCGTAACGATAGGTGGTCATCGGCGCATTGGGCCGCTGCGCCACACGCAGATCGACCGCCGTCATAACGCGCCCTCGCCCGCTTGTTTGCCGAGATCAAGGCGAACGCTCGGTCCCTTCACGCGCATTTTCTCTCGATAATGTAACGGCGTCGGCGCGCCGTCGCTCCCGATCTCGACATCGGCGAGATAGACGTCGACCACGCGATTGGCTGAAATGTCGCATTTGCCCAAGGCTTCGAGCGCGGTCGCCTCGTCGGCCTTCCGCGCGATGCGCGCGCGGCGGTGGTCGCGCTCCCAGCCCGAGGGGCCGAGAAACACCACTTCGCCGTCCGTCAAATTCGACGCGATTAGGATCTGGGGATGTTTGAAGACGGGCATCACGTTTCCTGCGCCAGCTTTAGCCGAAGGCCGCTCATCTCATCGGACCAGATGATCTGGCAGGAGAGACGCGAATTTTCGTAAAGCATCGGCAATTCATCGAGCTTTTCGACTTCCTCTTCGCGCGGCGGCGGCACGCGGCGGGCCGATTCCGCGTCGAGAACGACGTGGCATTCCGCACATGCAAGAGCGCCGCCACAGGTGTTGTCCATGCCGACGCCATGGTCGCGCAAAATCTCCATCAGCCGCCAGCCTTCGACGGCTTCGAGTTCATGGACAACGCCGTCGCGATCCTCGACATGCAGGGTCGGCAGACTCTGCTGCGACGATTCGGCGGGCCGCCGCGCGACGATATTCTCGATATTGCTCATGCCTTGACGCGCCGACCTGGTCCGCGCCAGCGAGCAGCAACGGACGTTCTGTATTTCGAACGCATAAACCTCCAAACCGCACGAATGTCAATTCACGATCTTATTGTGGTGCTTGCGTTTAATAACATATTTGTTATGTTGTTTTAAGCGCGTCACAATTGGAGCGCCATCCGCCGTTAGCTGAAACAGAACATGACAAGCGCTAAAAACCATGTTTGTTGAGCGCTTGTCATTCACGCACAGCGGCGCCAGCGCAACATGCGATAGGAGCACCCATGGTTAAGAAGCCGGTCAAAATCACCAGGGAAGCGCCAGCGAAACGGGAGCCCGAAAGCCGGCCGCGAAAGGCCGAGGCTCCGGCCGCCGCCGCGAACGCCGCCGCTCGCCCGGCGGTCATCGTCGTTGGCGCGGACAAGGGCGGCGTCGGCAAAACCACGATCGCCAGAGCCATTCTCGACTTTCTTTCGCTCAATGACATCCATACGCGCGCGTTCGACACCGAAACGCCGCGAGGAACGCTTCATCGCTTCCACCCCGACGAGACGATGATCGTCGATCTGACCGAACCCTCGGACCAGATGAAGATCATCGACACGCTGAATACGTCGCAGGCCAAGGTCAGCGTCATAGACGTGCGCGCCGGCGGGTTGAGCCCGGCGCTCGGGGCGCTCGACGAAATCGGCTTCTTCGATGCGGTGAAAGGCGGCGAATTCCGCTTCGTGCTGCTGCATGTGATCGGACCCTCCATCGCTTCGCTGGAGGAGATCGCCGAAATCGCGCCCTACGTCACGAACGCCAACTATTTCATGGTGAAGAATCACGTCAACGACACGACCTTCTTCGAGTGGGACCCACAAACGCACGCGAAATATTTCGAGCATGTCGTCACCTCGGGCGAGATCACGATCCCCAAGCTCAGCGAACTCGCCTACGAGCAGGTCGAGCTATCCGGCACGCCATTCTCGACATTCATCGGCAATCAGGACGCGCAGGGCCGACCGGCGGAGCATTCGTTCGTGTTGCGCGGCTATGTTCGCACCTGGCTGGCGCGCGTCGCCGACGAGTTCGAACGGGTCGGCCTTCTCGATCTTGTTGGCGAGAAGAGGCGATAGAGGGTCGCGGCGGCGGCGCGCATCTCTCCGCGAAAACCACATGGCGCGTCGCACTCTTGCGTACTTCGTTTGCTCGCCGCACTCGCGAACAGGCGTGACGACAGCGGCGCGTTTGCTGACCGATTATTATTTGTCGCGCAATGTCGGCGTCGAAGGCTTCGACACGGATTTCCGGGAGCCGCTTTATGCAGTGTTCTTTCCGGAAGCGACGCACATCGTCGACCTCAGCGAGATCAAGGGGCAGATGTCGCTCTTCGACCGCCTGCTCGTCGCCGACGAGACGCCGAAAATCGTCGACGTCTGGCATCGCTCCTATGAGCGCCTGTTCGCGACCATCGCCGAAATCGGTTTCCTCGAAGAAGCGCGGCGGCGCGGCGTGGAGCCGATCGTGCTCTTTCAGACGGATGTCACGGAGAGCGCGGCGAACAGCGCGCTCGTCCTCAAGACCACATGGCCGGATCTCACCATGAGCGTCATTCACAATCGCGGCGCCTCGCCGCTCGGCCGTGACTCCTTGACGATTCTTGCGCGCTATCCCGCGAGCGGCAAATTCGTGATCCCGCGTCTTGAGGCGCCGATCGCGCGCGCGCTCGACGACGTCGATCTGTCGCTGTCCCGCTTCATGAGGGAGCCGCCGCCAGGCATGTCGATCGTGGTTCGCGCGGCGCTCAAAGCATGGCTCTTGCCAATCTTCACTCAATTCCAAAGCTTCGAATTGCGGCTCGAGCTGCAGTCGAGCGAATGGCTTCGTTAAAGGACGCGCCCCGTGGAATACCGCAAACTCGGCGACAGCGATCTCTCCGTCTCCGCCATCTGTCTCGGCTCAATGACGTGGGGACAGCAGAACAGCGAGGCCGAAGGCCATGCGCAACTGGACTATGCGTTCGATTGCGGCGTGAATTTCATCGACACGGCGGAAATCTATTCCATTCCGCCGAAGCGAGAAACTCAAGGCTCCTCCGAGCGCATCATCGGAAGTTGGCTCGCCGCACGTAAAAATCGCGACAAGGCGATCATCGCTACTAAGGTCGCCGGCCGCGGCGACGCCAACTGGCTGCGTCCCGGAGGCGCCGGAACGGTTCTCGACGCCAAGAACATCAACGCTGCGATCGAGGGATCGCTGAAGCGGCTGCAGACCGATTACATCGATCTCTACCAATTGCATTGGCCGGATCGTTCGCTGCCGCTGTGGGGCTCAGGCGGCACGGTCTATCGACGCCCGACGAAGCGCGACGAAATTCCGATTGAAGAGACGCTGGAAGCGCTAACGCGGCTCGTCAAAGCCGGCAAAGTTCGTCACATCGGCCTGTCCAATGAAACGCCATGGGGCGTGGCGCGCTTCCTGCGCGCTGCGGAACTCGGCCATGGGCCGCGCGTCGTCTCGATTCAAAACGCCTACAACCTCGTCAATCGCACCTTCGAGATCGGGCTCGCTGAGTTCGCTGAGCGCGAGCGCGTCGGATTGCTCGCCTATTCGCCGCTCGCGCAAGGATACCTCACCGGCAAATATCAGGGCGGCGCGCGGCCGCCCGGCGCGCGCACGACGCTATTTGAGCGCGCGCAGCGTTATGAAAAGCCGGAAGTCGAACACGCGGTCGCCGCCTATCTGACGCTCGCGCAGGATATTGGAGTCGATCCGGCGCAACTCGCCATCGCCTTCGTGACGTCCCGGCCCTTCGTGACGTCGAATATTATTGGCGCGACGACGATGGCGCAGCTCACAACCGACCTCGCGTCGATGGAGCTCAGGATCACGCCTGAAATCGAGCGGCGTATTGACGCCATCCACCATCTGCACAGCAACCCCGCGCCATGACCGGAAGCGCAACTCTTCGCGCGGAGACGCCGGAGGATCACTCCGCCATACACGGGCTGCTCGTTGCAGCTTTCGACCGATGCGGCGAGGCCGAACTCGTCGAGGCGCTGCGCAAGGAATGCGACCTGGTCTTTGGCGGCGTCGCGGCTGTCAACGGCGTCATCGTCGGCTACGCCGCCCTGTCCAGGATGAACGCTCCCTTTCCGGCGCTCGGGCTCGGTCCTGTCGCCGTCGCCGCGGCATATCGCGGAAAAGGAATCGCCAACGCTCTTTTACGCTGGAGCTTGGCGCGTGCGCAGGACGACCAGTGGCGCGCGATTTTTGTGTTGGGCGACGGCGCCTTTTACGGCCGTTTCGGATTTCGACCGGAGCTTGCAGCCGGCTTCGACACGCCATATGCGGGGCCGCATTTCATGGCGCTGGCGCTTAATGGCGCGCTTCCAGCCAAGGAGGGACCGGTAGACTATGCGCCGGCCTTCGAACGACTCTGAATCGACGCTCAGGCGTGTCCCGCATGTGTCGACAGCCGCTGTGGATCGACGCCGATCGAGCGCAGCGCGCGCGCATATTTCGTCTCGAGGTCATGATCGAACAGCAAAGCGGGATCGGTCGGACAATTCAGCCATCCGTTACGCTGAATCTCTTCTTCGAGCTGACCCGGGTCCCAACCCGCATAGCCGAGCGCCAGCAGCGCGCGGTCCGGGCCGCGCCCTGCGGCGATGGCGCGCAGAATGTCGATCGTCGCCGTGAGCGAGACGCCGTCGTCAATCGGCAAGGTGGAATTGTCGAGGAAGAAATCCGGCGTATGCAGCACGAAACCGCGGTCGGTCTGCACCGGCCCGCCGGACAGCACCTGGATGTCTTCGGCGCGGCTCGGTAGGCTGATGCGCTCCTGAGGCGCAATCACTTGCAGCTGAACGAGCAAATCGGGAAAATTGCGCACACGGGCCGCCTGGTTGACGACGATGCCCATCGCGCCTTCTTCGGAATGGGCGCACAGATAGATCACCGAGCGTGCGAAGCGCTGATCCAACATGCTCGGCATCGCGATCAGCAATTGGCCATCAAGAAAGCGGCGCTCGTCGGGACGCCCGCTGCGGCGCTCGCTCACCCTCTCCGCGAAATCTTGCTTCTTTCCGCTCGCCCTCATAGGGTCATGCTACGCCCGCCGCGTTCTCAGGACAAGCGGCGCAGATCACGTAACTGACTGCCTTGACTGGGGGACGGGGGCGCCGAAGGATCACGATGCGCTCAAAATTCTTTCTGTTCGCGCCGCTAGCCGTCACGCTGGCGCAGAGCTTTCCGGCGGCGTCGCTCGCGGAGAACACGGCCTTCGCGTCTCCGATCGTAAAGGGGACGGCGTCGAGCGCTCGGCTCTTGTCCGCCGGCCCGCCGCAGGGCGGGGCTTACCGCGCCGCCGTCGAGATCGCGCTCGCGCCGGAAACCATCACCTATTGGCGCCAGCCTGGCGAGTCGGGCTCGGCGCCCGCGTTCGATTTCTCGAGATCGGTCAATGTCGCCAAGGTCGAACCGTCCTTTCCGGCGCCGAAACATATCGACGAGGCCGGAACCATCGTCGCCGGCTATGATGCGCGCGTCGTCCTGCCGTTGAAGGTGACGCCGCGCGATCCCAACGCGCCGGTGACGCTCAATCTCGTGCTCGACTACGCCTCCTGCGGCAAGATCTGCCTGCCGGGCCGCGCCGATCTTTCTCTGGAGCTGCCGCGCGCCGGCGCATCGCCTCATGCGGCGGCGATCGCCGAAGCCGAACGCCTGGTGCCAAAGAAACTCAGCGCGGCCGACGCCAAAAAGCGCTTTACGGTTTCGCGGAATAGCGCGGACGGGTCGTGGCGGCTGCGCTACCTTGGACCCGGCAAGGTCGAGGACGTCTTCGCCGAAGCGCCTGAGCCGCTCTTCATTGAAAGCACGCGCGCGGGAGAGGGCTTCGAGCTTAAGCTCTTTTCCGGCAGCGCGCCCGCCAAGGCCGCCGACGCGACGTTAACGATCGTCACCGACGCCGGCGCTTTCGAGGCCCCGGCGCGGCTGGAGTGAGCGCGACCGGCCTTCGCCCTACTCCACCTCAGCGTCGATCGGCGTCGCCGCTTCATGGTCGAGCTTGGGCGTGCGCTTGAACGTCGATTTACGCCCGCGCAGGGTTTGGAGGATCTTCGCGCCATTGGCGAAGGCGAGATAGATCATCAGCGGCGGAATCGACGCGACCGTTTTCACATAATCGGCGAGGGTCCCGCGCTTGAGCGCCAGATAGGGCGGCAGCGTGATGCCGAGCGCCACCAGGACCGTCATGAGTCCGATGATCTCCAACATCCCGGCGAAGGGCGCGAGCGATCCGTGCAGGATCACGCCAAGGAAGAAGGCGATGAGTCCGATGGCGGCTGTGGGGAAGAAAATCTGATGAGCGATCAGCGAGATCGCCATCACGCGGCGCGTCAGGCTCCATGGCGAACGCCAGATCGGCAGGACGGTCTTTTGCGCGACCTGCACGAATCCGTTCGACCATCGCCTTTGCTGGCGGCGGAAATCGCGGATTCCCTCCGGCACCTGACCGGGAATCGGCGGCTCCGAGACAAAAAGCCCATGCCATCCCTGGAGCGCCGCGCGCACGGTGAGGTCGAGGTCCTCGCATAGCGAATAGTCGGACCAGCCGCCGGCGTCCTCGACCGTCGCGCGTCGCCAGATTCCGCCGGTGCCGTTGAATTGAAAGAGCCAGCCGGCATGCGCGCGTGAGCGCTGTTCGACGAGATAATGGCCGTCCTGCACGAGGCCCTGGGCGCGCGTCAGCCAGTTTTTCTCGAAATTCTGGAACTCGCAGCGCGACTGCACGAAGCCGATGCGCTCGTCGGTCAGAAAAAGCGGGACCGTTCGTTTGAGCCAATTGGGCGGCGGACGGAAGTCGGCGTCGAGCATGGCGACAAAGGGTTCGTGGGTGAGCGTGAGGCCATGCGCGCAGGCCCCCGCCTTGAAGCCCGAGCGATCGGCGCGCCGCACATGGTCGATCACGGCGCCGCCGACGCGAAGCTCCGCCGCCACCGCGTCTGCCCGCGCGCTCGTCTCGTCCGTCGAATCGTCGAGAAGCTGGATGCGCAGCCTATCCTTGGGCCAGTCGAGAAGCGCGACGCAGCGCAACGACTGCTCGGTCACGAGCGGCTCGTTGAAAACGGGGATCTGAAGCACGACCCGCGGCAGATCCGTGTCAGGGATGGCAGGCGCTTCGGGATCGCGCACGCCGCGCAGCTGGTCGTGACAGAAGCGGCCGATGACGATCAGATAGCCGATTCCGATCGCCATCAGGATCGAAGCGCAGACCATCGCGACCGCGTCGACGAGGAATTGAAAAAGCCCCAGCACCAAACGGCCTATCCTTCTTCGTGCGGAACCGGCGAGGGCTTCGCCCCGGCGCGCGCGTTCACGCTGTCCCTCGCCCAAACCACCTGGTCAGTGACCCAGGCGTTCAACCAGACCGCCAGCATCGTCGCCTCGCGGACCACAAACACCGCAGGCGCAGCCCACGATAACTGCCATCCTTTGGCCACAGAAAGCAATGTCTCAAGCGCAAACCACAGCATAAGCGTCCCCGACGCGGCGGCAATTGGCGAAATCCCGACGAGCGGGGCCGCGAGCGCTGAAGCGATAACTGCTGGAACCGCTTGGCATATTGGCTCGGCGAGGAATGAGATGAGTTCGTCGCTGCGGCGAATGACGCTCCAGCGCAATTGCCGCTGATAAACATCGTCGAACGTGCGCGCGCCGAGCTCCTGACGAACAAGCCTGTGGGAAAAGACCGGGCGTTTGCCGATCCGCCGCATCGCCTTGGCCAAGGCGTTGTCTTCGCCGACCGTATGGGAAATCGCGTCAAAGCCTCCCGCGCGCAGGAAATCCGAACGTCGAAACAGCATGATTTTGCCGACGCCATGCCCCTGCCCCAGCGCCGAGGCGAGAAACAGCATGCGGGCATGCGGACCGTTAATGATCGCAGCCTCGACTTGCGCGGCGAAATTCTCGAGTCGTGCACAATACGGGATGGCGCAGACGAGCCCGACATCGTCCGTCAGCTGCCTGACGTGCTGCGCCAGCGCGTCCGGCTCAAGCAGCACATTGGCGTCCTTCATCAGTATGACGTCGTGCGTCGCCTGCATGAACGGCGCATAAAGATTATCGACCTTCGGACTGACCGCGAATTTCGCTGTCGAGCGGAGAATGCGCGACGGAACAGACGGGTGACGCGCGAAAATGGCGCGCATGCGCTCGACGGCCGGCTCCTTGATGTCGGTTGCGGAGACGGTCACGTCGAAATCGCGGTAGTGCTGCGTCAGCGCGGACTCTTGCGTGCGGTCGAACTGGTCCTCGAGCATCTTGACGGGAAGCACGACCGAGACCGGCGGCTGGTCTCGGCGCGTGGCGCGGCGCGCGGCAAGCCAGGGCTGCGCGATCGTCGCCGCGACAGAGACGACAAGCAAAGCGACGGCGATCATCCAATAGCCGCCTGCGGCCCAAGTAAGGACGGTGTAGGCCGTCACGAATTCTCCCGTTCCGGCGTCTCTGGCACTTCGGCAGGAAACTGGCGCATGACGCCATCGACGAGCGCCGCCGGCAAGAGGGAGAAGAGGCGCATCGCCCAATACATATAACGCGGAAAGGCGATGACGTTGCGACGGCGCTCCAGCCCGTTCTTGATGATGCGCGCGGCTTCTCCGTCGGACATGGCGCTGGGCTGCCAGGATTCGACGCCCGCCGACGCCGATGTCTTTAGGCGAGTGCGCGCCGAAAGGGGCGTCTTCACGATGGTGCGCGCCGACATGGGCGTCTTCACATAACCCGGCACGATCAGCGCGACATGCACGCCATGGGCTGCGAGCTGGGCGCGCAGGGAGTCCGCCCACATGTGCACGCACGCCTTCGCCGCACAATAGGCCGGCGAATGCGGGAGCGCGCGCACGCCGGCCATCGAGCCGACAATAGCGATTCTGCCACTCTTACGGGCGCACATCGGCAGAATTGCCGGCTCGACCGTGTTGAAGACGCCATCAACATTGATCTTGAGCATTGCTCGGACCGCCTCGGGCGTTTCGAGAAGCTGGCCGGGCGAAAGGCCCGTCGCGACGCCGGCGTTGGCGACGAGAATGTCGATGGGGCGCTTTTCATGCGCAGATTGAACGATACGCGCCATCGCGTCGCGATCCCGCACGTCGGCGACATGGGTCTCCGCCTCCTCTGCGCCGGCTGCGAGACAGGCGCGCGCGGCGGCGTCGAGCCGCTCGGCGTCGCGGCCAAGCAAGACAAGGCTCGCGCCTTCGCGCGCATAGGCGAGCGCCAAGGCGCGCCCAATGCCGCTTGAGGCGCCGGTGATAAGAACCCGAACAGCGCTCTTAGCCATATGCGCGCCCCGCTCCACGGCGCAGCCGATCATTCATGTGGCCGCCCTCGGCCGCAAGGTCGCTTCGCCGACGATGCCGGGCGCCCGCGCCGCGCCATAGGCCACCAGACGGACGAAAATCTCGTTTTCGGTGGCGCGCAACACGCGGCCCGACAGCCTGACGGTCTCGCCGCGCAAGATCGGCTGCACGAACTTCCCCGCAAGCGAAGCGATGACGAGGTCGCCGCGCCAGGCCCTCAGCATCGGTTCAAACGCAGCCAGAAGCTTCATGCCATGTACCGGCGGCGCGGCGAGCCCGATCGCCGCCGCCACGGCGTCGTCGAGATGCAATGGATTGGCGTCGCCCGAGACCTCGGCGTAGCGCGCAAGCGAAGGCGCGTCGAATGGGCCTATGACGGTCTCCGGCAGTTTGTCGCCGACCTTGATGGGATCGCTCATGACGCGCTTCCAAATCCCGCGCGCGGCACGAGCCGCAATATGGTTTCGATTCGTGCGCAAGGCTCGCCTTGCGGCGTTGCGACTGTCCCGACCATCGTCAGACGCGGCGGCTCTTCGTCGCTGCTCATGGTGACGCTCAAGTCGTAACTCTCACCCGCGACGAGGGGCGCGTCATAGGAAAAGCTCTGCGACTCATGCACCGGCACGACGTCGCGCCGGGCGCAAAGGTCGCGCACAACCGAAAAAAGCGAAGGCTCGGCAAGCCAGATCGCCGGATAGGCGAGCGGAACGCTTGCGCCGTCGCCGCCGGTTTCTTGCGCATAGGCCGCGGCGCGCGCCGGATCAACGCGCAGCCGAAAAGGCCCCAGCGCAAGCGGCCGGTCAGACTGCATGACGCACGATCAGCACGGCGTTGATCCCTCCGAAAGCGAAGGAGTTCGACATGGCGGCGTCGATCTTGTGCTTGCGCGCCGCGTTCGGGACGACGTCAAGCGGGCACTTGGGGTCGTGCTCCAGAAAATTGATGGTCGGCGGCGCGATCTGTTCGCGAAGCGCCTGTATGGTGATGGCGAGTTCCAAGCCGCCGCTCGCGCCGAGCGCGTGGCCGTGAATAGGTTTCGTCGACGACACCGGCACGACCCGTCCATAATCGCCAAACACGCGCAGAATCGCTTCGGCTTCGGTGATGTCGTTGGCGTGGGTCGCGGTGCCGTGCGCGTTGACGTAATGAATCTCCTGCGGAGCCATTCCCGCATCTTCGAGCGCCAGGGCGATCGCGTTCGACGCGCCTTCAAGATCCGGCCGCACGGGATCCTTGGCGTCGCTCGTCGTGCCGTAGCCGGCGAGTTCGCATAGGGGCGCGTGGCCGCGCGCTCGCGCCGCCTCCTCCGTTTCCAGGACGAAAACCGCCGCGCCTTCGCCAAGCGACATGCCGTTGCGGCCTTTGGAGAAGGGGCGGCACAAATTCGGGCTCAGCACGCGAAGGCCTTCCCACGCGCGGATCGTCGCGTTGATGACGCAGGCCTCGGCGCCGCCGACGATGGCCTTGTCCACAAGGCCCTGTCGGATCATCTGCATGCCAAGTCCGATCGACTGCGTCGCCGAGGAGCAGGCGCTTCCGATCGCGAATGTCGGGCCGTGGCAAGAATAGCGCATCCCCAGGGTCGCAGGCGCGGCGCTCGGGATGAGCTTGGGAACGCTCAACATCTCGGGCCGCGTTCCTTCGACATAATAGCGGTAGATGCCGTCCTCGATCGTCGTCATGCCGCCGATGCCGGAGCCGATGATGACGGCCGTTCTCGGCCCGGCGACGTCCTTGCGTCCGAAACCCGCCTGCGCCACCGCTTCGTCGGCGGCGACGATGCAGAACTGCGTAAAGGGATCGCAGAACGGAAGAACGTTGGGTTCGATGTAGTCGGCGGGATTGAAGTCGGGGACCTGCGCCGCGATCTTGATGCGCCCGTCATAAGGGCGCTCTGTCTTGAGCGGACGAATCTGGGCGACGCCGTCGCGCGCCGCTTCCCACAGCTTTTGCGCGCCGACTCCAGAGGCGCCAACCGCGCCCATGCCAGAAATGACGACGCGGCGCCCCTCGGCCCGCGCTCGCGAGAATGCCATTTACTGCTTCTCGCGCTCTTTCTGGATGTGGTCCGCGATCGCCTCGATCAGACTTTTGACGTCTTTGGCTTCCTGCAGCGACCCGTCCATGGGGATGTAGACGTTGAACTTCTCCTCCAGCGCCGTGAGAATCATAACGATGTCGACGGATTTGAGGTCGAGGCTCTCGATCGACGCGTCGGGGGTGATCTTGCTTTTGTCGACCATGCCTTCCGACGCGATCACTTCGATGATCTCGTCGACGAGCTGATTCTTGTCCTGCGGATTATCAGTCACGAATCCCTCCGTTTCAGGCTCTGCGCCGCCCACGACAACTCGCGCTCGCGCGCGACGCATTGACGCGGCGGCGCCGATCCAGCGCCTTTAAATCTGGGCGCGTGGCCAGAACCGCCCGCCTCTGGCTCTTCCGCTCCAGCGCCCCTTTTCCCGCCCTCGGGCGCAGTCGGCACTGGTTAAGGCGTTTGGCCTCGAAAATAAAGCCCGCCGCGCCCTCGGCGGATTTGCAGTGGCCCGGCGGAGCGCTTCATGCGAAAACGCCGCCCGAAACAACGGAGGGCGACAGCGAACATGACGGGACAGGAGACGGCGCTGGCGGGGGTCTTTCCGCAGGCCACTGACGCGCAGTGGCGCGTTCTTGTTGAGCGGGCGCTCAAAGGCGCGTCCTTCGAAACGCTCGTCTCCAAGAGCTATGACGGGCTTTCCATTGAGCCCATCTACGCCCGCGCCGCCGGTTCGCCCTTCCCCGTGCTACGCAAAACCCCCGGCCGCTGGGCGATTCTCGCGCGCGTCGACGTCCCCAACGCAGAGGCCGCCAACCGCTTGGCGCTGCTGGACCTCGACGGCGGCGCCGACGGACTGCATCTCGTTTTCGCCGGCTCGATCGGCGCCTACGGCGGGGGTCTCGTCGGCGACGACGATGACGCAATCGCTCACGCGCTCGCCAATGTTCGCCTCGACTACGGCATTCCGCTGACGTTGGACTCTTCGCCGCGCGCGCCTGGCGCCGCGCAGGCGCTCATGCGTTTTGTCGACCGCCAACATATTGAACCGTCGCTCACCCGCGTTTCGATGGGCTTCGATCCGCTGGGCGCGCAGGCGCGGCACGGATTCGCTGCGGAGCCCTGGACGCAAGTCTCCCGAAGCTTCGCGCGGGACGTGAAGGCGGCCGCCGACGCCGGCTTCGTCTACGCGACCGCCGTCGCCGACGCCCGCGTCGTGCATTCGGCGGGCGGGACCGAGTCGCAGGAGCTGGCTTTCGCGCTTTCTTCCGGGCTCGCCTATCTCCGCGCGCTGGCGGACGCCGGAGTCGACCTCGATTCGGCGCGCGATCTGATCGCATTCCGATTCTGCGCCGACGCCGACGAATTGCTGGGCGTCGCCAAATTCCGCGCCGCGCGGCGCCTTTGGGCGCGCGTTGAAGAGGCCTGCGGCCTCTCTCCCAAGCCGGCGCTGGTCTTCGCCGAGACAGGCTGGCGGATGATGTCGCGGCGCGACCCGTGGAACAATATTTTGCGTGGGACGCTCGCCGCGTTCTCGGCGGCGATCGGCGGCGCCGACGCCGTCTCCGTGCTCCCCTTCACCCAGGCGCTCGGCGCCCCCGACGAATTCGCGCGGCGGCTGGCGCGAGACACCCAGCTCGTGCTGCAGGACGAATCCCATATCGACGCCGTCGACGATCCGACGAGCGGCGCGGGCGGCTTCGAGGCGCTGACAGACGCGCTGTGCGCGCGGGCGTGGGGGCTTTTTCAGCAGATCGAGGCGGAAGGCGGCCTTCCCAAAGCGTTGGAGACGGGAGCCTTTCAGGCGGGCGTCGCCGAAGCCGCCGCGTTGCGTGCGAAGAACGTCGCGCGCGCCAAGGATAAGCTCATCGGCGCGAACCAGTTTCCCGACATTCACGAGGGCGCGCTCGACGTTCTCGCGCCCTATGACGCAGCGGCTGAAACCGTTGAGCCGCCAAAAGGCGCGCGAAAGTGCGCTCCGCTTGCGCCAAGCCGTCTCGCCGAGCCCTTCGAGCGGCTGCGTGAAGAGTCGGATGAGCGCCTCGCCAAGTTGGGCGTTCGCCCGAAGATTTTCCTCGCAAATCTCGGCCCCGTCGCGGCATTCACCGCGCGAGCGAATTTCGCCAAGAATTTTTTCGAGGCCGGCGGCGTCGAAGCGGTTTTTGGACCCGAAACCGAGTCCACGACCGAATTGGTCGACGCCTACCGGGAGTGTGGCGCCAAACTCGCTTGCCTCTGTTCGTCCGACAGGATCTACGGAGACTCGGCTGAAACGGCGGCGCTGGCGCTAAAGGGCGCAGGCGCTGGGCTTTATCTCGCCGGCCGGCCGGGCGACCTCGAGGAGCGTCTGCGCCATGCGGGCGTGACAGAGTTTATCTACGCAGGCTGCGACATGCACGGCGCGCTGCGACGCGCGCTTTCGGAGGCCAAATGAGAACTCTAGCGTTGGCGCTTGTGGTCTGCGTAGCGGCCCAGGGAGCGTCCGCCAAGCAGCCGCGGGGCCAAAGGGCGCAGCCGGACAACGAACGAGCCCTGACAGGCCCGGTCGGCGATCCAAACGGCAGATGGAACATCGAAGCGACGACGACCGTCGGAGAGTGTCGCAGTCTCATTCCGCCGTCTTTCGACATCGTCGGCAATAAAATCGCCGCCGCGCCGGGGCCGGCTGCCTCATTCTGGGGCTATGTTGACGAGGACGGCACAATCGTGGCGCGATTCACCGGCGACGGCGAGCGGGTCGTGCGCTTCCACGGAACGCTGCGGGGCGGCAGGGGCTCCGGCCCTTGGTCATCGTCGACCGACCTTTGCGGCGGAACCTGGCGCGCGTCGCGCAGCGCCGCTGCGGCGCAATAAGCGCCGCAGTTACCGGGGACGCTCCTCAAAATAGCTGTCGTCGTCGCTCGGGAACAGTCCTTCGCCGCGCACCGGACGCGCCGCCTGCACCACTGTCGGCGCCGGCGAATCGGCCCCGGCGGACCGCACGCCAAGCCCGTCGCGCTGGTAGATGTCGTCGCGGAACTGGGTGACGCCGTCCGGCGCCGCCCACGCGGTGATGTAGACCCAGTAGACCGGCACGGCCGGCGTGATCTTGACGTCCACGCGTTCGCCGGAGGCGATCACCTCGTCAATGTGGTCGCGGTCCCAGCCGGGCGTCTCCTTCAAGAGCCAGGCGACATAGTCGCGAACGTTCTGAAGCCGGATGCAGCCCGAAGAGACGAAGCGGAAGTCGTCGCCAAAAACGCCTTTAGCGGGCGTGTCGTGCATGTAAACGCCGTAGGGGTTGGCGATGTCGATGCGCACGACGCCAAGCGAGTTGAAATCCCCGCCGATGTCCTGGCGGAAGCGGAAATTGAGCGCGTCGAGCGAGCGCCAATTGATCTGCTCGGGCTGTAGCTCCTGATTGTCCTTGCCGTAGACGCGGATGTGATTGGCGTTGAGGTAGTTTGGATCCGCCTGCATCTTGGGGATCAAATCCTTGCGGATCACCGACGCCGGCACGGTCCAGAACGGATTGAAGTTGACCTGGATCGCCTTGGTCTGCATCACCGGCGACTGGCGGTCGATCTTGCCGACGCCGGCCATGTGATGGGTGACGACCTCGCCGTTCTCGACTGTCTCCACCGAAGCGGCCGGGATGTTGGCGGTGACGTAGCGGTTGCCGAGGCCGTGTGAAAAACTACGCAGACGCACCAGGTTGGTCTCGAGCTGCTTCAGCCGGGTCTCAGCCGGCACATTCATCGCCTGAACGGTCTGCTGATTGACGACGCCGGTCGGAATGATGCCGTGGCGCGCCTGAAACCGGCGCACCGCCGCTTCGACATAGGAGTCGAACACCGGG
Source organism: Methylocystis silviterrae (assembly GCF_013350005.1). GTDB lineage: Bacteria > Pseudomonadota > Alphaproteobacteria > Rhizobiales > Beijerinckiaceae > Methylocystis > Methylocystis silviterrae. The sequence continues at coordinate 239,647 of NZ_JABVWW010000001.1, read as the reverse complement.
CTCGCGCCGGTTTCGGCCCCAATGTCGCCGGAGACGACCAGGCGGCGGCGTAACGCCGAGACCACCGGACTGTTCGAGCCCAGCCGCAGCTGTTGGCCGGCCGGCACCTGCGGCCAGCCGCCATTGGCCGCGATTTCGCGCAAGCGCTCGATCGCCGCTTCCGTGGCGGCCACCGTATGAGTCGAAAGTATGGGGGTCGTCGAGCGCGAGACGGTCAGGCGGGCGTCGGCGTCATAACGCTGCGCCCACTCGGCCTGTCCGTCCTGGTCCCAGGCGGCTGAGGCGGGCGTGAGAGCGAACGCGCCAAGGACGAGCGCGGCGCCGCGGGCAAGCTGGAAAATTGCGGATTCTCGCACAGATCGCTCCAATCGCATCGCCGGTGTATTCCGGCGGTCAAGCCGAAAGGCGACGCCGCCTAGAGGACCGCGCCGGCTCTTTCGATCGAGTTGTGCATCTTCGGCGTTAACAAGGCGCGAATAGTCCGGCGATTTTGTGGCCTGCCGGGCTAGTCCACGCGAACCCAGCCGCTCATGCCCAGGCGCTCTTGAGGCAGGAAGCGCGACTTATATTCCATCTTGCGCGAACCTTCGACCCAATAGCCCAGGTACACATGCGGCAGACCAAAGGCGCGGGCGCGCTCCGCATGGTCCAGAATCATGAAGGCCCCGAGCGACCTGTGCTCGAGTTCAGGCTCATAGAAGGAATAGACCATCGACAGCCCGTCGGAGAGCCGGTCAGTCAAGCAGCAGGCGACGAGCGCGCCGATCTCGCCATTGCCTTGGGCGAGACGATATTCGACGAGCCGCGTGTCGACGTGGCTGTCTTCGATCATCATCTGATAGTCGATCATGCTCATGTCGGCCATGCCGCCGTCGGAATGGCGGGCGCTGACGTAGCGGCGAAACAAGGCGTATTGCTCAGGCGTCGCCCGCGCCGGCCGTGTTTCGGCGACAAGCTCTGCGTTACGCCGGCGGATGCGCCGCATGCCGCGCGACGGCGTGAACTCGTCGATCTTGACTCGCACCGACACGCAGGCTCGGCACTGCTCGCAAGCGGGGCGGTAGGCGATGGTCTGCGAGCGACGGAAGCCGGATTGCGTCAGCGTGTCATTGAGCGCGGGCGCGCGCAGCCCGATCAGATGCGTGAAGACCTTCCGCTCCTCGCGGCCCGGCAAATAGGGGCACGGCGCCGGAGAGGTCAGATAGAATTGCGGCGCGTCGCGCGGCTCTTTCGTCACGCTCTAAGGTCCCAGATCCAATACTAATCTAGAGCGCCCACATGGCGTGCGCCAAGGGAGATTTACGGCGTCGAAGTTGCGGATTTTAAGACGAGCGCCGTAAAACGATGACGTCCGCGAGCATGTCGTGCAGGCAGCGCTTGTCGCCCATAAACAGCGAGAGTAGCAGCAGCGGCGGGAATAGCCAGGTGACATAAAACAGCACGGCATGGACGGCCGCCTGCAGAAACGGCACCGGGTCTCCGTCCATGGTGCGCATCTCCAGGTCCATGAACGCCATGCCAGGCGTCGCCATTCTCCGCCCCGACACCGTCAGACCATTGTAGAAAAAGGCGACGATCGGAAACAGCGGCGGCAGGATGAATGCCGACAATCCGGCGCTGAGGATGAACAGAGCGACGAACAGCGCCGCCGACATGCCGGCGACGAGAATCAAATCGAGCATGACGGCGATGATGCGGCGCGTCCGCACGCCCTCCAGCGCCTGTGGCGGAATGTAAGGCGCGGCGCGCGCCCCGATTGGGGCCATTGGGCGCTCACGACTGGAAAAGGGATCCCGCTCGGTCATCAATTTAAGGCCTTTCTGGTGGCCCGCCAAAGATCGGCGACCTTAAGGCCGGTTTCAAGTGCGCCGCTCGGGGTGCGGAATTCGGGGATTAGTGGCCCCGCCGCCTTGACGAGCGCCGCCAGTTTGTCGCAAGGCTCCCGCCCATCCGGCGCGCGCCCCGCCCGCCCGGAGCAGCCTCGGGAATTGCACATGACCAGCAACGCCGTCGACGGCGGACATTTGCGCGCCTTCATCGAGCGGATCGAGAAGCTCGAGGAGGAAAAGCGTGCGATCAGCGACGACATCAAGGACGTCTACGCGGAAGCGAAAGGGACGGGGTTCGACCCCAAGGTGATGCGCAAGATCGTGTCGATACGCCGTCTGGATAAGCACAAGCGGGAGGAGGAGGAGGAAATCCTCGACCTCTATCTTTCCGCGCTCGGCATGGAATAGGCTGAATCAAACCCAAAGCGGACTGGCCGCGGGGGACGGTTCGCCTCATGCACGGCGTCAGCGGGCGCGAGTTCCGAGACTCCACATGGATTTTGGCGCGCAAGATGAAGTCGTGCGCTTTCTCGCCTCGCTCGATGGCGGCGCGGAGCGGCTCGTCACGACTCACATTTCCGTCGTCGCGCTCTGCGGAACGCACGCCTATAAGCTGAAGAAGGCGGTGGTCTTCCCCTATCTCGACTTCTCGACGCCGAGCCGCCGATGGGAGATGTGCGAGCGCGAAGCGACGCTCAATAAAAGCTTCGCGCCCGAAATTTATCTCGGCGCGCATCGCGTGACCCGCGAGACGGATGGGCGGCTGACGCTCGACGGCGCGGGCGAGATGATCGACGCCGTGGTCGTCATGCGGCGCTTCGTCGACGAAGACCTCTTCGAACAGATTGCGAAGGACGGCCGCCTGACGCCCGCGATGGTGGAGGCCCTGGCGCGTCGAGTCGCGAAGACCCATGACGAGGCGACGCCGAACTATGAAAAGGGCGGCGCGGCGGCGATGCGCCGAACGCTGGACGATACGGCTTTGAGCTTGCACAACGCGGCGCCCGCAAGCGCCGAGCACATCGATGTGCTTGTCGCGCGCCTCAACGGAGTCCTCGACGCGCAAGGCGCGCTTCTCGACGCACGCAAGGCGCGGGGTAAGGTGCGCCGCTGCCATGGCGATCTGACGCTGCGCAACATCTGTCTGTTCGAGGGCGCCCCGACGCTCTTCGACTGCCTCGAGTTCGACGACGAGATCGCAACAATCGACGTGCTGTATGACGTCGGCTTCCTGCTGATGGATCTCTGGCGGGTCGGCGCGTTTGGCTGCGCCAATCTAGCGTTGAACCGCTATCTCGACGCCCGCGACGAAACTGATGGCCTGCCGCTGCTTCCCTTCTTCATGTCGCTGCGCGCCGCGATACGCGCGCATGTCGAGGCGTCGCAACACAACGCCGAACGCGCGCGCCTCTATTTCGATCTCGCGATGACTCTGCTTGCGCCGGCGAAAGCCGCCGTCATTGCAATCGGAGGTCTCAGCGGGTCAGGAAAATCGAGCGTCGCCGCGGCGCTTGCGCCCGTCATCGGATGTCCGCCCGGCGCGCGCGTCATCAACAGCGATCGCATTCGCAAACGGCTCTTCGGCGTCGCGCCGACCGCGCGTCTTCCGCAAGAGGCCTATGCCAGCGCAGTTTCGGCGAGGGTGTATGGCGAGATGTTTGACGTATCGGCGCGAACGGCCGCGCTCGGCTGGCCTGTCATCGTCGACGCCGTCTTCGATCGTCCCGAGGATCGCGAAGCGATAAGAGCGGCGGCCGAAGGCGCGCAAGCGCCATTCTTTGGGGTCTGGCTCGATCTCGATCTCGACCGCCGCGCGGCGCGCGTCGAAGCGCGCGTCAACGACGTGTCCGACGCCACACGCGACGTGCTGGCCAAGCAAATGGAGAAGGCGACGGGCGAGATCGACTGGCTCAAGATCGACGCCTCGAAGGATGCGGCGACGATCGCCGCCGAGATTGAGAATGCTTTGAAGTCGTCGTCGCAAACCGCCAAACTGTGATGTCATTCCCAACGCGCGCGAAGCGCGCGATCCAGAATCCAGAACGAAACCCATCACTCATGCCATTGCTCTGGATTCCCGGTCAGGCCTTCGGCCTGCCGGGAATGACAATCGGCACGCGCCTATCATTGCGGACGCGTAAGCGATCACGGCTCACGGAATGAGCACCGCGGCGCCTTGCAGCCGACCCTCGCGAAGATCGGCGAGCGCCTCATTCGCCCGCGCCAGAGGATAGCGCGTCGCATGCATTTTCAGCGGAATCGTCGGCGCGAGCGCGAGAAATTCGCGCGCGTCTTCGCGCGTGAGATTGGCGACCGAAAGCAGTCGACGCTCCTCCCAAAGCAGCGCGTATGGAAAGCTCGGAATGTCGCTCATGTGAATGCCGCCGCAAACGACTGCGCCGCCCTTCTTCGTCGCGGCGAGCGCGCGCGGAATGAGCGCGCCGACCGGCGCAAAAATCAGCGCGGCGTCGAGCGGCTCCGGAGAGGGCGCGTCTGAGTCTTGCGCCGAGGCCGCGCCGAGCGACAGCGCGAAATCGGCCGCCGACTGATCGCCCGGCCGAACAAATGCGTGAACGCGCTTGCCTTGAGCGATCGCAACCTGAGCAATGATGTGGGCGGCGGCGCCGAAGCCGTAGATGCCAATCGCTTCCGCCGGACCCGCCATCTTCAATGTGCGCCAGCCGATGAGGCCCGCGCACAGCAGCGGCGCGAGCGTCGCCGAGTCGCCGGTCTCGGGCAGCGGGAAACAGTAGGACGCGTCGGCGATCGTATGGGTGGCGTAGCCGCCATCGCGCGTATAGCCGGTGAAGAGCGGATCGTCGCACAGATTTTCGCGCGCGCTCAGACAGTAGGGGCAATGCCCGCAGGTATGGCCAAGCCAGGGAACGCCAACCCGCTGTCCAAGCGAGAAGCCCGTCACGCTCGGACCGATCGCCTCGACGCGCCCGACGATCTCGTGGCCTGGAACGATCGGAAGCTTCGGCCGGGTCAGTTCGCCGTCAACGACATGGAGATCGGTGCGGCAAACGCCGCAAGCCTCGATCTTGAGCCGCAACTCGCCGACGCCGAGCGACGGGATCGGCCGCTCCTCCATGACGAGCGGCGCGTGGGGCCGCGGCAGGACCATGGCTTTCATGATCTCAGTCATCGGAGAGGCTTGCTCAGGGAGATGCGGCTGTGGCCCGGCGGAAAATCCGCGATTTCGCCCACGCGCGCGAAGCCGAGCCTCTCATAGAATGCGGCGACGCGTTTCTCGAATGTGTCGATATAGACGCCGACGCAACCGCGATCCCGCGCGAGGCGCTCCGCCTCCCGCATCAGCCCGGCGCCGAGGCCCTGGCCGCGCCGCGACTCCGCCACCCAGAGATGCCGCACATAGGCCCATCGCCAATGGATGAGGCCATTGACCCCGCCGATCAGCGCGTCATCTTCCCCGCGCGCCAGAATGGAGAAAGGCGTTTCGTCCCGCACCCCAAAACGTTCGCCAAGCGCCGCGCCGAGACGCGCCGAAAGCTCCGCTGATTCCGCCGTTTCGATCGACAGAGCGAGCTTCTCAATCTCGAAGATTTTAGCCATGGTCTTGCGCATGACTCGGATGTTCGGCCTCCTATTTTGCGCGCGCCTCGCCGGCGCCGCAACGGCCTATGGCGCGGAGGCCCCCTGCGCGCCGGTCGAAATCGCGACGTCTCCGACGCCGGCGGCCTCGCGCGTCAAGAATTATGCGCCGGTTTTGGAGAGCTGCGCGAGCGAAAGCGGCTCAACGCGGCTCGCCATCCGGCGCATGAGCGTCGACGGGACGCTGCTGATCCTGACGGTCGACCCGCAATCGCTGCAGACGTCGCTGGAGCGGGCGGCATGCTGGCGCTGCGAAGCGACGAGCGACGCGGCGCAGGCCGAGACGCGCTATCTCCAGGCGCTGCATCCGCCGCAAGACCCGACGCGTCCGCCGGCGCTCGTCAACGCCGGCCTCATTCACGGCGCCGGCGGCGGCGGGGCCTTTGTGACCGGCGACCTCTGCCCGAGCCGCAAGTCGCTGGACCGCGCCTTCTTCGAAAAGCTCGCCGCGCTAGGCAAGCATACGCCCGTGATGCTCGCCGTCTCCGGCGGCTGGATCGCCCGCCACGGCGCCGACTTCGCCTGGCTGCGCGAGAAGGCGCGCGGCGGCGCGCTCGACATCGCCTGGGCCAATCATTCCTACAGCCATCCCTATGTTCGCCGCCTTCCGGACGGGCGGAATTACTTCCTACGGCCAGGCGTGGACGTCGATCGCGAGATTTTCGAGACGGAAAAGCTCATGATCGCCCAGGGCGAGACGCCGTCGGTGTTTTTTCGCTTTCCGGGACTCGTCGCCGACGCCGCGCTGCTGGAGAACGTCCGCAGCCGGCATCTCATCGCGCTCGGCGCCGACTCCTGGCTCGCGCTCGGCTTAAGGCCCCGCCCGGGCTCGATCGTGCTCGTGCACCCCAACGGCAATGAGCCGATCGGTATAAAGCTGTTTTTGCGGCTGATGCAGACCGGAGTGATGCCGTTGCCCCTGCGCCCCATCAATGAGGCTCCATGAGTCCCCTGTTTGACGAGCCCCTATTTGACAAGATTGATCGTGTAATTGTTGTAGCTGCCGATATATTTCTCGCGGAAGCCGACCGTCCGGCATGTCGGCGAGCAACAGGTGTTGATGCACCACTCGTAGGCGCTCTGGGGCACGCATGTGTTGAAAGGGCCGCTCCACACAGCGCCGTCGTTCGACTCGGCATACCAATAATAGTAGGTGTTGACGCTCTGCAGATCTTTGCCGAAGACGGTTTTCGTCTGGCCCGGCTCTAATTTCCACCACCCCTTTTTCGTCCAATCGCCGCCGTCCGAACAGCCCGGCGAATACCAAAGAAATGAAACCCACACCGTGGCCTTGGTGGTGTTGCGGAACTTGAACCAGGCCTGAGCGGCGCTCGGCGCACAGACGATGCTGAGCGTGGCCAATAAGATCAAAAATCTGCGCATGGTCCCCTCCCCTGCGAAAAATGCGCGGGACGCGATCGAAAAGAATTAAGGCTTGGGCGTGGGCTGGGCCGCAGGGTCGCGGCGGATGGACCGCGCCTTGGTGGGAACTTGCGGCTCTTTGGAAACTTCGCCGACGCCCGGCCGGGCGTCTTCCTCGCCCGAGACGGGCTTCTTGCTCTGCGGCGCGGCTTCTTCCTTGGGAGGCGCCTTTTCGCCGAAGTGCTCCGTCGGGCTCACACCGGCTTCGGAAGGGGTTCGGCGCTGAGCCTCCGCCGTCGCGCCGCCAAGAAAAACTGCGGCGATAAGAGCGGCGAAAAACGTATAATGAGGGCTTGCCAATGGGACCTCCTTAATTCTGTTCCGAATATGAACGCGCGACAAAAAAACGATTGATGAAGCGACGCTAGGCTTGGGGCTGGCCGCCGTCAACATCCGTTTGGCTTACCCTCAGGCGATGGGGATCGGCCCTGATCCACTTGGCGCCCGCGCCGCCAAATCCCTTACATTGACAAGGTTTCCGGCGGCTCTTATCTCTCCGGCGGAAACGCCGCGTCGGTCTCGGCGCCTCGCCGCAATTGGGGCGATGTCGCAGGCGTATGTTATTCATGCATTATGCGACGTTCCGCCGGCCGCCGTTCCCCGGCGCGCCGAGAAGGCGGCAGACGCTGCTCGGGAGAAAGGTTCGCAAGGATGATCGGCGCACTCGCCAAGAAGATTTTCGGCACGGCCAATGACCGCCGGCTCAAGACCTACGCGCCGAAGGTCAACGCGATCAACGCCCTGGAGGCGGACGTCGAAGCGCTGACCGACGACGAGCTGAAGGACCGAACCCGCCAGTTCCGCGAAGAGCTCGCCGCCGGCAAGACGCTCGACGATCTGCTTGTTCCCGCATTCGCCACGGTGCGCGAGGCGGCCAAGCGCACCCTCGGGCAGCGCCATTTCGACGTTCAGCTCATCGGCGGCATGGTGCTGCATGAAGGCGCTATCGCCGAGATGCGCACCGGCGAAGGCAAGACTCTCGTCGCCACGCTCGCCGTCTATCTCAACGCGCTCGCCGGCAAAGGCGTCCATGTCGTCACGGTGAACGACTATCTCGCCAAGCGCGACTCCGAATGGATGGGGCAGATCTACAGATTTCTCGGCATGAGCGTCGGGGTCGTGGTGCATGACCTCATGGACGAGGATCGCGCCGCCGCCTACGCCTGCGACATCACCTACGGCACCAACAACGAATTCGGCTTCGACTATCTGCGCGACAATATGAAATATGAATTCTCGCAGATGGTTCAGCGCGGACATAATTATGCGATCGTCGACGAAGTGGACTCGATCCTGATCGACGAGGCGCGCACGCCGCTCATTATTTCGGGCGCCATCGACGACAAGTCCGATCTCTACAACACGATCGACAAGCTGGTCCCCAAGCTCAACGCCGACGACTTCGAACTCGACGAGAAGCAGCGCACGGTTCATCTGACCGACGCCGGCAATGAGCATATGGAAGAGCTGCTGACCGAGGCCGGCGCGCTGACCGAAGGCGCGCTGTACGAGGCGCACAACGTGACGCTCGTGCATCACGTCAATCAGGCGCTGCGCGCGCATAAGCTCTTCCAGAAGGACAAGGATTACATCGTCCGCAAGGGCGAGGTGGTCATCATCGACGAATTCACCGGCCGCATGATGCCGGGCCGCCGCTATTCGGAAGGCCTGCATCAGGCGCTCGAGGCGAAGGAGCATGTTCAGGTTCAGCCTGAAAACGTCACGCTCGCGTCGATCACCTTCCAAAATTACTTTCGCCTCTACGGCAAGCTCGCCGGCATGACCGGCACGGCGTCGACCGAGGCGAATGAATTCGCCGAAATCTACAAGCTGGACGTCGTCGAAATTCCGACGAACCGCGAGGTCTGCCGCCTCGACCAGGATGATGAGGTCTATCGCACGTCCAAGGAGAAGCTCGGCGCCATCGCCGCCGAGATCCAGGACGCGAACGGGCGGATGCAGCCGCTTCTCGTCGGCACCACGTCGATCGAGAAGTCGGAGCAGCTGGCGGAGTTCCTGCTCGCGCAGGGCTATACGATGATCGACTTCGTCGAATCCAAGGGACTGACCAAGCTCTACGAGGCGGCGCGTTCGGGCAAGCCGTCGAAGCTTTTCGCGGTGCTCAACGCGCGCTTCCACGAACAGGAAGCCTATATCGTCGCGGAAGCCGGCGTGCCCGGCGCGATCACCATCGCCACCAACATGGCCGGCCGCGGCACCGACATTCAGCTGGGCGGCAACGTCGAGATGCGCGTGATGCAGGAATGCGCCGGCCTCGAAGGCGACGCGCGCACCAAGAAGGAAGCGGAAATCCGCGAGGAGGTCGCGGACTTCAAGGAGAAGGCCATCGCCGCCGGCGGCCTCTACATCATCGGCACCGAGCGTCACGAGAGCCGGCGCATCGATAATCAGCTGCGCGGCCGCTCCGGACGTCAGGGCGACCCGGGCCGCTCAAAATTCTTCCTGTCGCTGCAAGACGATCTCATGCGCATCTTCGGCTCCGAGCGCATGGATTCGATGCTGGTGAAGCTTGGCCTGCAGGAGGGCGAAGCCATCGTCCATACGTGGATCAACAAGGCGATCGAGAAGGCGCAGCATAAGGTCGAGGCGCGCAACTTCGACATCCGCAAGAACATCCTCAAGTTCGACAACGTCATGAACGACCAGCGCAAGGTGATCTTCGAGCGCCGGCTCGAAATCATGGATGAGGAGAGCGTCGAGGAGCAGACCGCCGACATGCGCGCCGACGTGGTCGACGCGATGGTGTCGCAGCACATCCCGCATGACGCCTACGCCGAGGCCTGGGACGTCGACGGGCTGGCGGAAGACGTCAAAACGAAGCTCAATCTGGATCTGCCGGTCGCCGACTGGGCGAAGGAAGAAGGCATCGCCGACGAAGAACTCAAGGAGCGTCTGCTGGAGGCGGCCGACGCCGCATACGCCGAACGCGTCGAAAAGAACACTGAGCCGCTGATGCGCATGATCGAGAAGCAGGTCGTCCTGCAGTCTCTCGATACGCTGTGGCGCGAACATCTCGTCGCGCTCGACCACCTTCGGCAGGTGATCGGCTGGCGCGGCTTGGCGCAGCGCGATCCGCTCAACGAGTATAAGTCCGAAGCGCTCGAGCTCTTCAAGGGCCTGATGACGCGGTGGGACGAAACGGTGACCACGCAATTGATGCGAGTCGAAGTGTCCTTCGAGGCCCCGCCTTCCGCGCCGCCGGAGCTGCCGCCGATGGAAATGTCGCATCCAAATCCCGAGGCGCTGATCGGCGGCGGACAGCAGCTTGCGCTCGATGAGCTCAATACGCGTCTCGCGGGGGTCGATTTCTCGGCGCGCGGGCTCGCGGTCAGCGAGGCGCCCCCTACGCGCGACGCGACCAATCCCGCCACTTGGGGCAAGGTGGGCCGCAATGAGCCCTGCCCATGCGGATCGGGCAAGAAATACAAGCATTGCCACGGCGCTCTTGTCTAAGCCGAGGATGCGGACAGCGATGTGGAAGATCAGCGTCTCGGCTCTCCTGTCGACGCTGGCGTCTTCGGCATCGGCCCGCGTCGAATGGGTGCAGGTCTCCAAGGACGATTTTTCGACCGTCTATATGGACCCTGGCTCGCGTCGGACGTCGCCCGACGGAATCGTCACGGTCGACGCCCTGACGGATTACAACGCCGCCTCGCCAAAAGCCGCCGCATTCGGCCTTGCCGAAAAGGGGCTGTCGGAAATCGAGAAGGTGTCGCTCGATTGCGCCAATCGGAAATACAGGTCCGAGGGCGGTGGCTGGCGGCAGGGCCAGATGGGCCAAGGAAAGATCACCAAGCCATATCCGCCGAAAAACGAATGGTCGCCGGCGCCGCCCTACTACGAAGGACTCTTCGCCAAGGTCTGCGCGAGCACGTCCTCGGAATAGCGGTCGGATCGATTTGAACCGCCTCGCGCCTGAGAATATAAGCGCAGCGCGGTTGAAGCGCCGCGGGTTTCCAGGAGCTTGTCGTGACCGCCATTGATTATTCTAAAGTGCTCGTCGCTCAGGGCGGCGGCCCCACCGCCGTCATCAATCAGTCGCTCGTCGGGGCCGTGCTGGAGTCCCGCAAATTTCGCGAGGTCGAGCGGGTTTATGGCGCCTTCCACGGCGTTCGCGGCGTCGTCAACGAGGATTTCGTCGACCTCACGCAGGAGACGACCCATAATCTCGAACTCGTCGCCTGCACCCCGTCTTCGGCGCTCGGCTCAACGCGCGACAAGCCGGACCTCAAATATTGTCAGGAAATCTTCCGCGTCCTGCGCGCGCATGGGATCGGCTGTTTTTTCTATATCGGCGGCAATGATTCGTCGGACACGGTGCGCATCGTCTCGCAGGAGGCCCAAAGCGCCGGCTATCCGCTACGGACGGTTCACATTCCAAAAACCATCGACAACGATCTGATGGTCAACGACCACACGCCGGGCTTCCCCTCGGCGGCGCGCTGGGTGGCGCAGGCGTTCGCCGGCGCCAATCTCGACAATTGGGCTCTCCCCGGTGTGTATATCGCGATCGTCATGGGCCGGCACGCGGGCTTTCTGACCGCCGCCTCGGCGCTCGGCAAGAAATTCCCCGACGACGGCCCGCATCTCATCTATATCCCTGAGCGCGCCTTCATCGTCGACAAATTCCTCGCCGACGTTAAGGCGACGATGGCGAAATACGGCCGCTGCGTCGTTGCCGTGTCAGAAGGCGTCTGCGACGAAAACCATACGCCCATCGCCGAAAAGCTGGCCAAGGCGGTGGAGCGCGACGATCACGGCAATGTCCATCTGGGCGGCGGCGCGCTGGCCGACGAACTCACCCGCCTCGTGAAGGATCGGCTCGGATTCAAGCGGGTGCGAGCCGATACATTCGGCTATGTGCAGAGGAGCTTCGTCGGCTGCGTTTCCGACGTCGACCAGCGCGAGGCGCGCGAGGTCGGCGAAAAGGCCGTGCAATACGCCATTTGGGGCGACCGCGACGGCTCGGTGACGATCCACCGGACCGGCTTTTATTCGGTCGACTATCAGTTGACGCCGCTTGAAGAGATCGCCGCAAAGACAAAAGTCATGCCGGACGAATACATTAGCCCCTGCGGCACGGACGTCACCGACGCCTTCCGGATGTATCTGCGTCCCTTGCTTGGAAGCGGCATGCCGGACGCCTATCGGCTACGGCTCAATCGGGTTCCCAAGATCCTGACCGCCTGAGCCGTTCCGCGAGGGCGCCTTTCTTGCTTCAACAGAGTTTCCAGCGAAGGTTGCAATTAGGCCGTCGTGTAAAATACACTAAGTGGTCATGGTTCTCGGGCGCTCGTCGCTGACGACCGAAACTGGATGGGGAAACGGGCACGCCAGCCGCTTCCACTTTTTGTTAGTCTGGCGCCGGTAACACAGATGTTCGGGCCGATTCGCCCGGCAAGCCGGCCCGATAGGAGAGCAATATGAGCAAGGTCGGCGGCGGCGATTCCAAGAACACGCTTTACTGCTCCTTTTGTGGCAAGAGCCAGCACGAGGTCCGTAAGCTCATCGCCGGACCGACGGTGTTCATCTGCGATGAATGCGTCGAATTGTGCATGGACATCATCCGCGAGGAGAACAAGTCCTCGCTGGTCAAGCAGCGCGACGGCATTCCTACCCCGCGAGAGATTTGTAAGGTTTTGGACGACTATGTCATCGGCCAGTCACAGGCCAAGCGGGTGCTCTCGGTGGCGGTCCACAACCATTACAAGCGCCTCAACCACGCGACCAAGCATGGCGACGTGGAGCTGGCGAAGTCCAACATCCTGCTGATCGGACCGACCGGCGTCGGCAAGACCATGCTGGCGCAGACTCTAGCGCGCATCCTGGATGTTCCGTTCACCATGGCCGACGCCACGACCCTGACCGAAGCGGGCTACGTCGGCGAGGACGTCGAAAATATCATTCTCAAGCTTCTGCAGGCGTCGGACTATAATGTCGAACGCGCCCAGCGCGGCATCGTCTATGTAGACGAAATCGACAAGATTTCGCGCAAGTCCGACAATCCTTCGATCACCCGCGACGTTTCGGGCGAAGGCGTGCAGCAGGCGCTCTTGAAGATCATGGAGGGCACCGTCGCCTCCGTGCCGCCGCAAGGCGGTCGCAAGCATCCCCAGCAGGAGTTCCTGCAGGTCGACACGACGAACATCCTGTTCATCTGTGGCGGCGCTTTCGCGGGGCTCGAAAAGATCATCTCCGCCCGCGGGCGCAACACGTCGATCGGCTTCGCCGCCACCGTGCAGTCGCCCGACGAACGGCGCACCGGCGACATTTTTAGGCAAGTGCAGCCGGAAGACCTGCTGAAATTTGGGCTCATCCCCGAATTCGTCGGCCGCCTCCCGGTCATTGCGACGCTCGAGGATCTTGACGAGGACGCCCTCAAGCGGATCCTGACCGAGCCTAAGAACGCGCTGGTCAAGCAGTATCAGCGGCTTTTCGAGATGGAAAACGTCGAGCTCACCTTCCAGGACGACGCGCTGTCGTCCGTCGCGCGCAAGGCGATCGAACGGCGCACCGGCGCCCGCGGCCTGCGCTCGATCATGGAAGGGATCTTGCTAGACACGATGTTCGATCTGCCAGGTTTGGAGGGAGTCGAACAGGTTGTGATCGGACCGGAAGTCGTCGAGGGCAAAGCCCGGCCGCTCTATATTTACTCCGAACGCAGCGAAAAAAGCGGCGCGAGCGCCTGACGCGCGAAGACGAAGCGACGGCGACGCACGCGGGTTTAAGCTTCGGCGCCGCAGCGCCTTGAATCGATTGTTCGCGTAACCATTTGCGTTAACGGGGCTGTCGGGCGCATCCGCCGGCGGTCTTTAATTGGCGCGAAGTCGGCGGGCGACCGTATTCGCGGCCTAAACCCAAAATCGCCCTGCGGTCTCGCGCCGCCGCTTTAGCGGGACGCGTCAAGGACAGGACAAAAAGAATGTCGAACGAAAAGCGAGACGCCGTCACCCCCGGAACCATCGAAAGCTATCCGGTGCTGCCGCTGCGCGACATTGTCGTCTTTCCGCACATGATCGTTCCTCTGTTCGTCGCGCGCGAGAAATCCATCCGCGCGCTCGAAGAGGTGACGAAATCCGACAGGCTCATTCTGCTGGCGACGCAGAAGAACGCGGGCGATGACGATCCCTCGGCCGACGCGATCTATCCGATCGGAACGCTCGCCTCGGTGTTGCAGCTTCTGAAGCTGCCCGACGGCACGGTGAAGGTGCTGGTCGAAGGCGTCGCGCGCGCCAGCGTTCGCACATACACACGCGCGGACGATTATTACGAAGCGGACGCCGAAGTTGTCGCCGACGATCTCGCCTCTCCGGTCGAGGTCGAAGCGCTTGGCCGGTCGGTGATCGCCGAATTCGAAAGCTATGTGAAGCTCAACAAGCGGGTCTCTTCCGAGGTCGTCGGCGCGGTGACGCAGATCGACGACTATTCGAAGCTCGCCGACACGGTCGCGTCTCACCTGTCGGTGAAGATCGCCGAGAAGCAGGACGTGCTTGAGACGGTCAGCGTCGCGCGCCGCCTCGAGAAATGTCTGTCGCTGATGGAGAGCGAGATCTCGGTCCTGCAGGTCGAGAAGCGCATTCGCACGCGCGTCAAGCGTCAGATGGAGAAGACGCAGCGCGAATACTATCTCAACGAGCAGATGAAGGCGATCCAGAAGGAATTGGGCGACGAGGACGGCAAGGACGATCTCGCCGAGCTCGAGGAGCGCATCAAGAACACCAAGCTTTCCAAGGAAGCGCGCGACAAGGCCTTCGCCGAGTTCAAGAAGCTGCGGCAGATGTCGCCGATGTCCGCCGAAGCCACCGTCGTGAGGAACTACCTTGACTGGATCCTGTCGATCCCGTGGGGCAAGCGCTCAAAGGTGAAGCGGGATCTCGGACAGGCGGAGGAAGTGCTCGACGCCGAGCACTTCGGCCTCGAGAAGGTCAAGGAGCGCATCCTTGAATATCTCGCCGTGCAGAGCCGCGCCAACAAGTTGACGGGACCGATCCTCTGCCTCGTCGGCCCGCCCGGAGTCGGCAAGACCTCGCTCGGCAAGTCCATCGCCAAGGCCACGGGCCGCGATTTCGTGCGCATGTCGCTGGGCGGCGTGCGCGACGAAGCGGAAATCCGCGGCCATCGGCGTACGTACATCGGCTCGATGCCCGGCAAGATCATCCAGTCGATGCGCAAGGCGAAGACGTCCAATCCGCTCTTTCTCTTGGACGAGATCGACAAGATGGGCATGGACTTCCGCGGCGATCCGTCGTCGGCCTTGCTCGAAGTGCTGGACCCAGAGCAGAACGCGACCTTCAACGACCATTACCTCGAAGTCGACTACGACCTTTCGAATGTGATGTTCGTGACGACGGCGAATACGCTCAATATTCCGGCGCCGCTGATGGACCGCATGGAAATCATTCGCATCGCCGGCTACACGGAAGATGAGAAGCTCGAGATCGCGCGCAGGCACCTGATCCCCAGTGCGGTGCATAAGCACGGCCTTTCGCCCGACGAATGGATGATCGCCGACGACGGGCTGCTCACCCTCATTCGCCGCTATACGCGCGAAGCGGGCGTGCGCAATCTGGAGCGCGAACTCTCGAACCTCTCGCGCAAGGCGGTGAAGGAAATCCTTCTTAAGAAGAAGGAGAAGATCCTCATCACGAGCGAGAACATCGCCGATTATCTCGGCGTGCCGAAGTTCCGCTATGGCGAGGCCGAACTCGAAGATCAGGTTGGCGTCGTGACCGGACTCGCCTGGACCGAGGTCGGCGGCGAATTGCTGACGATCGAAGGAGTCATGATGCCCGGCAAGGGCAAGATGACCGTGACGGGCAATCTGCGCGACGTCATGAAGGAGTCGATCTCCGCGGCGGCGTCCTATGTGCGCTCGCGCGCGGTCGACTTCGGCGTTGAACCGCCGGTCTTCGACCGACGCGACTTCCATGTGCACGTGCCGGAAGGCGCGACGCCCAAGGATGGACCGTCGGCTGGCGTGGCGATGGCGACCGCCATCGTCTCGATCATCACCGGCATTCCCGTCCGGCGCGACATCGCCATGACTGGCGAGATCACGCTGCGCGGCCGCGTCTTGCCGATCGGCGGCTTGAAGGAGAAGCTGCTGGCGGCGCTGCGTGGCGGCTTGAAGAAAGTGCTGATCCCAGAGGAGAACGCCAAGGATCTGGCGGACATCCCGGACGCGGTGAAGAACCGCCTGGAAATCGTGCCCGTCGCGCGCATGGAAGAGGTGCTGCGGCACGCGCTGATCTCCCAGCCGACGCCGATCGAATGGCGGGAAGACGCCGCCGCGATCGCCAAGCACGCCGTCAGCGACGATGACGGCACCGGCGTCCGCGCGCACTGATCGCAGAGCCTTCAACACCTCAAGAGCCTCGCTCCTCCCAGAGCGGGGCTCTTTCCCTTTGGGCGGCTAGGATGCGTGCTGCAGCCCCCAGATTGCATGAACATTTCGCCGCCGAGCCGCCATTTCCCCCGGAAAACCAGCGGTTCTGCGCCTTTGGCGGCCGCTAACCCTTGCTTTTCCTGCGATTCGCGACCAACACTCCATCGCTGCGCAACGCCGATTCGAGGTCGCGCATTCTTACGCCGGGCGGCTCGCAGTGAAGGAGAAGGAAAAAGCCATGAACAAACTGGAACTCGTCGAGCACGTCGCGAGCGAGACGGACAGCTCGAAAGCGGCGGCGGCCGCCGCCATCGACGCCGTCATCGACGGCATCACGAAGGCCCTCAAGAAGGGCGACGAAGTTCGCCTCGTCGGCTTCGGCACCTTTTCGGTCAAGAAGCGCGCCGCCGGCAAAGGACGCAACCCGGCGACCGGCGAAGAAATCAAGATTGCCGCATCCAAGAGCGCCCGCTTCAAGCCCGGCGCGACGCTGAAGACCGCGCTCAACAAAGCCAAGTAGCTGGGCGCGGGGAAGCGCTGGCGTCGCAGGCGTTTTTCGATACTTCGCATGACGGCCGTCGGAGCCCCGGCGGCCGTAGTTTTGAGCCGGCTTGCCTCGCGCCGCACCCGCCCTTAAAACCCGGCGGGCGCGCATCGTGTCGGGGCGGTTAGCTCAGTTGGTAGAGCATCTCGTTTACACCGAGAGGGTCGGCGGTTCGAGACCGTCACCGCCCACCATTGGCGCCCACGAGACGGCGCGGGCTCGCTGCGGGAATTGGTGTTCCAAAGCCCAGGATTTCACTTTAGCTTGTTGGGACTAGGAAGGCCGCCCGGATGAGATTGATCAAGACCGTCCTCTTTGCGCTCTGCGTCGCCGCATTCGCCCCCATTTCCGCGCAAGCCGAAGAGATGAGCTTTCGCATCGTCGGCGTGAATTCCGACGGCTGCCGCGCAAATTGCCCACAAGTGATCGCGGCGCAAGGCGAAATGAGCTTAGAGACGCCCGACGCCTTCGTCGCCTTCGTGCGCGAAAATGCGCGTGGCGGCAATCTGCACGGAATTGTGCTGCTCGACTCGCCTGGCGGAAAGGTCGTCGCGTCGATGGAGCTCGGACAGGCCTTCCGCAAGCTCGGGATGGCGGTGATCGTCGCCCGTCCCGCGGCGGATCAATCTCGTACAATGGCGCTCGTATCGGGCCGCTGCTATTCGGCGTGCGTCTACGCGTTGATGGGCGGCAGGAAGCGCGTGATCCCGCCGCAGAGTAGCGTCGGCATCCACCGCATGTTCAATTATTCGACGAGTTTCGACATCGCCGAGGGGGGACTCGTGCGCGAGCGCAACTATGACGATGGCGGCATGCTCCAAACGCTTTCCCGCTACGCGGCGATGATGGGCGTGAGCACCGAACTCGTAAAGCTTGCCGAGCAGACGTCGCCCGATAAGCTTTACATGCTGACCGGCGCCGACATTGCGCGTTGGCGGCTTGGGTCGCGCAAGCTCTAGACGCGTCGGATTACGCATATCAGCAACCAGGGCAGCACATGAAACATATTCTCGACGGGCTTGAACGGCGGCGCGCGTCCGCCCGACTGGGCGGCGGCCAAAAGCGGATCGAAGCGCAGCACGCCCGCGGCAAGCTCACCGCGCGCGAGCGAATCGAACTGCTGCTCGATCACGGCTCGTTCGAAGAATTCGACATGTTCGTCGCCCACCGCTGCACCGATTTCGGCATGGATCAGGGCGAAAAAATCTCGGGCGACGGCGTCGTCACCGGTTGGGGGACGGTCAACGGCCGCGCCGTCTTCGTCTTCGCCAAGGACTTCACCGTCTTCGGCGGCTCGCTTTCCGAGACTCACGCGCAAAAGATCACCAAGCTGCAGGACATGGCGCTGAAAAATCGCGCCCCCATCATCGGCCTGTTCGACGCCGGCGGCGCGCGCATTCAGGAAGGCGTCGCGGCGCTCGGCGGCTATGGCGAAGTCTTCCAGCGCAATGTCATGGCCTCCGGCGTCATTCCGCAAATCTCGGTGATCATGGGCCCCTGCGCCGGCGGCGACGTCTACTCGCCGGCGATGACGGACTTCATCTTCATGGTGCGCGATACGAGCTATATGTTCGTGACCGGGCCCGATGTCGTGAAGACGGTGACAAATGAGACGGTCACGGCGGAAGAGCTCGGCGGCGCTTCGGTGCATACGACCAAAAGCTCGATCGCCGATCGCGCATACGACAACGACGTCGAAGCGCTCCTGCAGATGCGCAGGCTGATTGATTTCCTGCCCTCCTCCAACCAGGAAGAGTCGCCGGAATGGCCTGCTTTCGACGAGGTGGACCGCGTCGACGAATCGCTCGACACGATTGTTCCGGATAATCCGAACAAGCCTTACGACATCAAGGAGCTCATCCATAAGATCGTCGACGAGGCCGACTTTTTCGAGATACAAGATGCGCACGCTCGCAATATCGTGATCGGCTTTGGCCGCATCGAAGGGCGCACGGTCGGTTTCGTCGCCAATCAACCGCTCGTGCTCGCCGGCGTGCTCGATATCGACGCCTCCAAGAAGGCGGCGCGTTTCGTGCGTTTTTGCGACTGCTTCAACATTCCGATCGTCACCTTTGTCGACGTGCCGGGTTTCCTGCCTGGGACGGCGCAAGAATACGGCGGCCTGATCAAGCATGGCGCGAAGCTGCTGTTCGCATACGCCGAAGCGACGGTGCCGAAAGTGACCATCATCACGCGAAAGGCGTTCGGCGGCGCCTATGACGTTATGGCGTCAAAACATCTTCGCGGCGACGTCAACTACGCCTGGCCGTCGGCGCAGATCGCCGTCATGGGCGCAAAGGGCGCGGTCGAAATCATCTTCCGCGCCGATCTCGGCGATCCGGAAAAGATCGCTCAGCGCACCAAGGAGTATGAAGATCGCTTCTTGTCGCCATTCGTCGCCGCAGAGCGTGGTTATATCGACGAAGTGATTACGCCGCGTTCGACCCGCAAGCGAATCGCTCGCGCGCTCGCGCTGCTTCGCCACAAGGAATTGGAGAATCCTTGGAAGAAGCACGACAACATTCCCCTGTGATGCGGCGCAATAGCGCCCGCGGCGCCGGCGCCGGCGCCGGCGCGAGGGCGTTGCGCCATCTAGGGTGGGTCGGCGCGATCAGCCTAATTCAGCGGCGCCCGATCACAAAATTCGTCAGACTGCACATTTTTGAAGTGACAGTCCGCCCGTTTTGTCCTAGTGTTCGCTCGCCAGGTTGGTTGGGGTAAAAGCCTAAGCGTCGAATGCGTCGCAGGAGTTAAGCCCAGCTACGGTCCAAGTCGGGGAGGACGCCGAACAGAACGCAGTTCGCCGAGGCTCGCAAGATGAGCCGGCGCGAAAGGCTATCGGAGCGACTTAAGACTTCGGAGCTTGGCGTTTCAGTTCGGTTAAGGACGGGGTGCCAAAGAGCGGGGAGCGGCGGGACGCCATTCCCGCTCTTTGTGTTTTTGTCGACGCGCGACCGATGCTTTTAATGAATCGCTAAGCGTCGAAGATTGATTCCGATTGGTCTGCACCGGATCTGCTCGGGACGTCGCCTTGACGGGCGATGACGCGCTTCCTACGTTCCGCGCACGTCTAACGAAAAGCCCAATGGAAGGCCGGCCATGTCCACGCAGAAAATCACTGACGCCACTTTCGAACAGGAAGTGCTCAAATCCGCAGAGCCGGTTGTTGTCGATTTTTGGGCGGAATGGTGCGGTCCCTGCCGCATGATCGCTCCGGCGCTGGAGGAGATCGCCGCGGAGATGAAGGGCAAGATCAAGGTCGTCAAGCTCAACATCGACGAAAACCCCGCCGTGGCGAGCAAGCTCGGCATCCGATCGATTCCGACGCTCATCCTGTTCAAGGACGGCAAGGCCGCCGCGCAAAAGGTCGGCGCAGCGCCCAAGGGCGAATTGTCGCGGTGGATCGCTGCAGCCGTGTGAGCGATTCTTGCAATTGGTGCCAGCGGCCGGCGCATCGCAACAGGCGTGCTCTCGAGCCATCAAACCTCGGGAGCTGCATAGATGCGCCGACTGCATGGATTTCTCGCTTTCTGTTGCCTGATCGCTTTAACGCTCGCGCCGCTCCGCGCCGCGACGGCCAGCGAAATCACCATCGCGGCGGCGTCCGATCTCAAATTCGCGTTGCAGGAAATCGTCTCCAACTTTCAAGCCGCCCATAAGGGCGACAAGGTCGATGTTATTTACGGCTCTTCCGGCAAGCTGCAGACGCAGATCCGCGAGGGCGCGCCCTTCGACATTTTCTTTTCGGCCGACATCACCTATGCGCGCGCGCTGCGCAAGGACGGCTTCGCGGCGACCGAGCCCATGCCCTACGCGGTCGGCAGGATCGTTTTGTGGAGCGCGACGCGCGACGCGACAAAAATGCGCCTGGAGGATCTAGCCGATCCGAAGATCGGCAAGATCGCGATCGCCAATCCGGCGCATGCGCCTTACGGCAGATGCGCAGAACAAGTGCTGCGCGCCGCCGGCCTTTGGGACAAGGTGAAGGACAAGCTCGTGTTCGGCGAGAACATCTCTCAGGCGACGCAATACGCCGAGACCGGCGCCGCCGATGTCGCGCTGACCGCTCTTTCAATCGCTTTGAGCAAGCAGGCGGCGGACAGAGGCGGCTATTCTCTGATCCCTGAGACGCTGCATTCACGACTCGAACAGGCCTATGTGGTGACCCGCCAGGGCGCCGACAAAGCTCTGGCGAAGACCTTTCTCGACTATCTCAAAACCGGACAATCGCAGGCGATCATGATAAAGTTTGGCTTCGCGCCCCCCGGCCAGGCCGCGCGGTAGGGCGTTTCGCCCGTGCACGAATCCGCTAAAATGTGGAACAGGCGGACGCTGACAATCCGCCGCCTGTCTTAACCTCACCGCCGCCGCTCGGCGGCAGGTCTCGCATGCCGACATCCGAAGATCTTGCCGCGATCTGGCTGACGCTCAAGCTCGCGACGATCGTCACATTTCTGCTGCTCCTGATCGGCGCGCCATTGGCGTGGTGGCTGGCGCGCACGCAGTCCTGGCTCAAGGCGCCATTGGGAGCGGTCGTGGCGCTGCCGCTGGTTCTGCCGCCGACAGTGCTGGGCTTCTACCTGCTGCTGACCATGGGCCCGCATGGACCCTTGGGCAGGCTCACGACGTTCCTCGGCGTCGCGCCCTTGCCGTTCACCTTCGCCGGCCTCGTCGTGGCGTCGCTTGTTTATTCGCTGCCCTTCGTCGTGCAGCCGATCCAGAACGCCTTCGAGGCGATGGGCGATCGTCCGCTGGAGGCCGCCGCCACACTGCGCGCCAGCCCGCTGGACGCTTTCTTCACCGTGGCGCTGCCGCTCGCGAGGCCCGGTCTCGTTACGGCGGCCATTCTTGGCTTTGCGCATACGGTCGGTGAATTCGGCGTCGTTCTGATGGTCGGCGGCGCCATTCCCGACAAGACGCGCGTGGTGTCGGTCCTGATCTATGACCAGGTCGAGTCGATGAACTACGAGCGCGCACATTGGCTGGCCGGGGGCATGCTGCTGTTCAGTTTCTGCGTTCTCCTCGCGCTCTATGGGCGCCGACGGAACGGCCGCCATGGCTGACGGCGCCATCGCCGCGCGTTTTCGCCTCGCCTATCCCGGCTTTGCGCTCGACGTTGATCTAGAGCTGCCGGGACGCGGCGTCACGGCGCTTTTTGGCCCTTCCGGCTCCGGCAAGTCGACCGCCCTGCGCTGCATGGCGGGGCTGACGCGCGCGCCCGACGGGCTTCTCAAGATCGGCGGCGACGTCTGGCAAGACGAGGCGCGTGGCGTCTTCGTGCCGACGCATCGCCGCGCGCTCGGCATGGTGTTCCAGGACGCGAGCCTGTTTTCCCATCTCACCGTCAAGGGAAACCTCGATTATGGAATGACCCGCGCGCGCGTCACGGCGGCCGAGGCGGGCCGCGATGCGCTTTGCGAAATGCTCGACATCGCAGCTCTCGCGGAGCGCTGGCCGGATACGCTTTCCGGCGGCGAGCGACAGAGAGTCGCGATCGCTCGCGCCCTGCTGACGCGTCCACAACTGCTGCTCATGGATGAGCCGCTGGCGTCGCTCGACGTGGCGCGCCGCCTCGACGTGTTGCCCTATCTCGAACGGCTGCGCGACGAACTCGATATCCCGATCATCTACGTCAGCCATGCGCCGGAAGAAGTCACGCGCATCGCGGACGAGGCCGTCGTGCTCGATCGCGGTCGCGTCGTCGCGCGCGGCGCGCCGCTCGACGTGCTGCCGAGCGCGAGTCGTCTTGTCGAGGGCGGCAGATTCGGCGTGGTCAACGCGCTCAAAGCGCGCGTCGTCGCGGTCGATGACGCTTACGGCGTCACGCGGCTTGCCCATCCGGCGGGCGAGATCTTGATCGCTGCGCGTCTGACGACGCAGCGCGAGGCGCGCGTCGTCATGCGCGCGACAGACGTTGCGCTTGCGATGTCCGAACCCCGCGACACCAGCGTGCGGACGATTTTGCGCGGCCGCATCGAGAAGATCGATGCGACCGAGAGCGCCCTCGCCTTCGTCACGCTGACGCTCGTTGGCGGCGACCGTCTTGTCTCGGCGATCACGCGGCTTGCGCTCGACGAGTTGCGGCTGACCGTCGGCGCAGACGTATTCGTCCTAGTGAAATCGGTCGCTCTCGACGAGCGCGGTTTATAGGCGAGCGAATTCCGCCAGCCACAACGCCGCGAGCGCCCCTACGACGGCGAGAGTGGAAGCCGCGGCAAGTCTGTAGCCCATTCCGGCGCCGCCGATAACCCAGCCCATCACGACTTTCGACGCGGTGTTCGACAGCAGCGCCAGCAGCACCGCCCCCGCCGCCGCCCTTATGCCGATCTCGGTTGCGCCGAGCCGCGCCATGGTCAGTCCGATCGCGTCAACGTCGACGATGCCGGAAATGGCCGCGAGGGCGTAAGCGCCGCCGCTTCCGGCGAAATGCGTCGCGAGCCGCGAGAGGATCATCACGCTCGCGAGGAGCGCGCCGAATTTGAGCACCGCCATCACATCCAGCGGATTGCCGACAGAAAAGCCGCTCGATTCTGCGGGCCGCTCGCTTCTCCGCAGGAGAAAGACTCCGGCGAGCGCGAAGAGCACGCCGCCTGCAACGACCGGCGGCGCCATACGCCACGCCAGCGTCGGATTGATAACCGCGATGACGGCGATGATTCGCGGCGCCATCACCGCATTCGCGAAGATGGCGCCCGCCGCCGAAGCGCCAATCTGCGCGGGCTGTTCCCGCGCCAGCCGAGACATCGCCGCCGTCGCGGCCGTCGACGACGCCAGTCCTCCCGCCATGCCGGCGACTGCGACGCCGCGGCCGTAGCCGATAATCTTTACGGCGACGTAGCCCGCGAAGGAAATCACGCCGATCAGCACGGTCATCAGCCACAATTCGAAAGGGTTCACCGCTTGCCACGGGTCGATGGCGCGATTCGGCAGAACCGGCAGCAAGATGAAGCTCATCGCGAGCAGCGCCAGCCCGGAGCGCAGCTCGTCCCAGGTGATGCGCTTGACGAGGCCGTGCAGAAACGCCTTGAGCGCCAGGATTGCGGTCGTGGCGACCGCAGCCGCGGCCGCCGCCTGTATGTCGCCGATCACGGCGAAGGCGCCGAGCGAAAAGGCAAGCGACGCCGCGACGACGGTCGTCGCGCCAAAGGTCTCGTCACGCACGTTTTCGCGGTAGCGATAGACCCCGACCAAAGCGCCGACGAAGGCGAAGGCGATCGCCAAAGCGACGACGCCGGAAGCGCCAAAAGGCTGAACGATTGCGCCCCACACGCCGCCAAGCAGTCCGGCAAGCCCATGCGTGCGCAGGCCGGCGGCGCGCTCGCCTTCCGACTCGTCGCGTGACGTCCAGCCTCGTTCCAAGCCAATGAGCAGCCCGATCGCCAGCGCAATCGACAGTCTCTGAATCAGCTCGATGGCGCTTAATTCGTACATTTGTTTTTCTTTGCCGTCTTTTTCTTTGTGGCGTGACGCCAAGCCGTTTCCAGCGCGTCGCGCAGCTCCGAGACGTCGATCGCTGCGAGCAGAATCGTCGTCCATCCCTGCCGCCCCCAGGCGTTGGGGACGGGCGCAAACGCCTGCGGCGCCATCATGGATTTGAACGCCTGCTCTTCGGGCGCGAATTTCACGTTCGCCGTTAGTCCGTCGGCCGCCAGAGTGGCGTAGATGCGTGCGGCTTTAAATGTGGATCTGTCGAAATGCGGCGCTTCGCGCGTTCCCTCGAGAGACATTGCGATGCGCCGGAAATCATGGCTGCTGGCCATGTCTGCTCCATGAAAGGCCGGCGCGATGCGCGCCGCTCACGATAATATGGCGCGCGACGGCGAGAGCGTGCGCACAACAGAGATTGGCAATAGAAGGCTCGTATGAACGCACCCCTACCCCCATCCCGTCGCTCCCAAATCGCGCCCTTCATGGCGATGGACGTGCTGCGCGACGCGAAAGCCTTGGAGCGCGCCGGCCGCAGCATCATCCATTTGGAGCTTGGCGAACCCGGGGTCGCCGCGCCGCGCCACGTGCGCGAGGCCGCCACGGAGTCATTGCGCCAGGGCTCGATCGGCTATGGCGAAGCGCTTGGCGACGCGTCGCTGCGCGCCCGCATCGCGCGTCACTATGGCGAGCGCTATGGCGTCGACGTCACGCCCGACCGCGTCATCGCCACGACAGGCTCATCCGGCGGCTTTCTGCTCGCCTTTCTCGCCGCGTTCGATCCGGGAGCAAGGATCGCCGTCACCGCGCCTGGCTATCCGGCCTATGCGAACATCCTTTCCGCGCTCGGCTTGGAGCCAGTCCTGCTCGAAATCGGCCACGAGACGCGCTTTGCGCCCACTGCGGCGATGCTCGAATCGGCCCATCGAGGCGGCAAGCTTCACGGCGCGCTCTTCATGAGCCCGGCCAATCCGACCGGCGCGATGATTGCGCGCGATGAGTTGGCGCGGATCTGCGCCTTCTGCGACGAAGCCGAAATCGTTCTCGTCTCCGACGAGATCTATCACGGACTCGAATATGAGATGTGCGCGGAGACCGCGCTGCGTTTCTCGCAACGCGCCCTGGTCATCAATTCCTTCTCGAAATATTACGCGATGACCGGATGGCGGCTCGGCTGGCTCGTCGCGCCGGCCGAATTGATGCGTCCGCTCGAGCGCTTGCAGCAGTCGCTGGCGATCTGCGCCCCGACCTTGTCGCAGCGCGCCGCCCTCGCCGCTTTCGACGCTGGCGACGAATTGGAGGCGAACCGCGCCGCCTATGCGCGAAACCGGGCGCTTCTACTGGACCGCCTTCCCAAATTGGGATTGGACAATTTCGCGCCGCCCGACGGCGCTTTTTACATCTACGCCGACATCTCGCGTTTCACCGACGATTCGATCGGGTTCTGTCGGCGGATGTTGCAAGAAGCCGGCGTCGCGACGACGCCAGGCCTCGATTTTGATCCGCGCCGCGGCGCAAAAACGCTGCGGCTCTCTTACGCCGGGCCGGAAGCGGATGTGCGCGAGGGCGTCGCCCGCCTAGAAGGCTGGCTGCGACGACCCTAGCTGCCGAAAGGCGTGCGCACGCGCTGCCACCAGCCGCCCTTCTTCGGGCGGTCGGGATCCGCTTGCGTAATGACCACTTCCGTGGGCTCGCGCGGGGCGGCCGGCCGGGGAGCGGGCTCGGGCGTCGGCATCGGCGTCGGCGCCGCCTGAGATGGAGCGATCTGCGCGACAGGCTCGCTTGCGCGCTCTTGGGAGGGCGGCGCAATCTCGGCGCCGTTTGCCGGCGACGGCGCCGGAAACTCCGGCGTCTGCGCCTCACGCGGGGAGATCAGGGCGCGAGTCTCCTCGCCACCCTCGTCGAGCGCAAAGACCGCGGAAGGGTCTTTGAATTCCTCTGGCAAGGGAGCGGATCGCCGCCAACGGCCAGGACCGCGATCTGGACTACGATTGCCGCCGCGTCGGCCGACGCGGCGGTCAGGCCGATCCTCGGCGGGCGCCGGCGCGCCCTCAATCGCCGCCATGAGCGCAAGGCCTTCATCGGACGGCTGCTCGGCGCCAGGCGCCAGGAGTTCGCCGCCCTGTGCGCCGCCGCCACGGCCTCGGCGACGACGACGACGACGGCCGCGTGACGCGTCTTCATCCGCGCCCAAGCGCGATCGTTCGCCGTTCTCGTCACGCTGATCGCCGTTCGACTCGACGGCTTCCTCTTCCGCCTCGACAATTTCGCCAGCGATCAAGACTTCCGGCGCCTCTTCCTCAACAAGAGGTTCGGCGAGCACCGAATCGACGCGCAAAGGCGCGTCGCGCTGCGAAACGCGCGGCCCGGTCGCAAGTTCTCCGCGCTCAAGCGCATGATAGGTCGCGCCCGTCAGCGTATCGTCGGCGGCGACCGTGATATGGACGCCGAAGCGGCGCTCCAGCTCCTGCAGATGGGCGCGCTTCTGGTTGAGAATGTAGAGCGCCACCACCGCGCGGGTGCGCAGCGTGACGTCATGCGCGGCGCTCTTGACCAGCGCCTCTTCCAGCACGCGCAGCACATGCAACGCAACGGAGGCGGTGGAGCGCACGTGACCGGCGCCGATGCAGTGCGGACATGGCACCGTCGAGCCCTCGACGACGCCGGCGCGGATGCGCTGACGCGACATTTCGAGCAAGCCGAAATGCGAGATGCGGCCGACCTGAATGCGGGCGCGGTCGTTTTTCAACGCGTCCTTGAGGCGTCGCTCAACAGCGCGATTGTTGCGGCTCTCCTCCATGTCGATGAAGTCGACGACGATCAGCCCGGCGAGATCGCGCAGTCGCAATTGCCGCGCGACTTCGTCCGCGGCTTCGAGATTGGTGCGAAGCGCCGTGTCCTCGATATTGTGCTCGCGCGTCGAACGTCCCGAGTTCACGTCGATCGCGACCAGCGCCTCGGTCTGGTTGATGACCAGATAGCCGCCGGATTTCAGCGTGACATGGTTGGAGAACATCGCGTCGAGTTGGGCCTCGACGCCGCTTTCGGCGAAGATCGGAAAGGGCTCGCGATGCAGGCGCACGTTTTTCGCGTGGCTCGGCATCAGCATGCGCATGAAGTCTTTGGCCTCGCGATAGGCGTCTTCGCCCGAAACGACGACTTCCTCGACGTCGCGCCCATAAAGATCGCGAATGGCGCGCTTGATGAGTGAGCCTTCCTCATAGACGAGGGTCGGCGCCGCGGAGCGCAGCGTCAATTCGCGCACGCTCTCCCACAGCCGCAGCAGATATTCGAAATCGCGCTTGACCTCCTGCTTGGTCCGCGTCGCGCCGGCCGTTCGAAGGATGACGCCCATCCCCTCCGGCACCTCGAGATCATGCACGATCTCTTTCAACCGCTTGCGGTCCGCGCCGTCCGTGATCTTGCGCGAAATGCCCCCGCCCCGCGCGGTATTGGGCATGAGCACGGAATAACGGCCGGCAAGCGAAAGATAGGTCGTGAGCGCGGCGCCCTTGTTGCCGCGCTCTTCCTTGACGACCTGAACGAGCAGCACCTGGCGGCGCTTGATGACCTCTTGAATCTTGTACTGGCGACGGGCGCGCGGCGCGCGATAGGGCGCTTCGTCCATCGCGTCCCCGCCGATGTGCTCGACGTGATCGTCCTCGTCGTCATGCTCTTCCTCGTCGTGCTCCTCAACCGGGGCGTCGACGCGGGCGTTGACCTCAGCCGTTTCGTCTTCCGAATCTTCGCGGGCGCGTTCACGCGCCTCGTCACGCTCGTCCTGTCGGCGCGCTTTCAGTTCGTGGTCAGGCTCTGGCCCCTGGAGGGCAAACTCCTCCGCCTCGCCGGTTTCGACCGAACCGAAGCCGGCGGGATCGATGGAAATCTGCTCATGCTGCGCCGCAGCGATCGCCTGATCGCCCGCCTCGGCCTCGATGTCCGTGCGCTCTGACCGACCCTCGGCGGAGTCAGGCTTCCCTGCGTCAGGCTCCTGCGCCCCGACGTCTCGACCACGCGCTTCGGTCTCGACGGCCGCTGGCGGAGCTTCAAGACGTTCTTGCGCCCCAGCCTGGGGCGCGAATTCCGGCGCGGATTCAGACCGTTCCTCAGCCGATTCGGCGAAGCCTGTTTCGGCCTGATCCTCAATGACGACGGGCGAAGCGCCCAAATCCTCGATGAGTTCGCTCGTCACAGCCTCATCGGCGCTCGCGCGCTTCTCGGCGCCCTCGTGTTGGCGGCGGCGCGAACGGCGCCCGCGACCGTGCGGAACGCGCTCTTCCTCGTCGGCCTGCTGATGTGCGCGACTCTCCTCGTCGAGCAGCGCCTGTCGATCGGCGACGGGGATTTGATAGTAGTCAGGGTGAATTTCCGCGAAGGCCAGAAAGCCGTGACGGTTTCCGCCATAGTCGACGAAGGCGGCCTGAAGGGACGGCTCAACCCGCGTGACCTTCGCGAGATAAATGTTGCCGCGTAGCGGTTTTTTGTCGGCAGCCTCGAAATCGAATTCCTGAACGCGGTTTCCACGTAGAACGACTACGCGGGTCTCCTCCGGGTGGGAGGCGTCGATGAGCATCTTGTTAGCCATGGGGGACTCTTCTGCGGCGTGGCGCGCAATAACGCCGACGGGGCAAGCCTGAGTCCTGGAATGGACTCGGCGACCGCTCTTTGGCGCATCCTGACGGCGCGAACGCTTCTTGTGAGGATTAGGGAGACAGGCCTGAGGCCTGCGATACGCTTGCCGGCTTGCGAGCCGGCGGGACAAAGCGCATCGCGCCTCGTCCCCATGAGATGACGAACGAGCCAAGAGCCCATGTTTTTAGCGAAGCTGCGCCCTGCCGCGAGGACATGCCACACGGAGGAATCGCCTGCTCTCGCGCCTATCACGGTCCTGGCCATGAGATCGTCAAAAAACCTTTCGCGCCGCCACGTGGCGGCGACCAAACGTCACGACCTGCACGGGGCGGCGTAACGGAAAGCAACTGTCCGAAATTCTGTTGGCTCGACTTGACGGCCGCATATCGCGGAGAATATCGCGCCGCAGAATTCGCAGCTGTCTCCTTACATATCGGTCGACGTAGGCCGGCGCAAGCGCCGGCTCGGCTATTCACCGAAAAATTCGTGGAGAAAGATCCCGGAGCTGACGGCTTTCAGATAAGCTAACGATACGTTAACGGCGCTCCTCCAAAATCGACGATTGCCGGATCGAAGCGCCGCGCGAATCTAGAGACGAACATGAGGAGGACAGCTTTGCGCGCAGGGACGCCGCCACCGTTCATCGCCATGGCGGCTGCGCTCCTCGCGACTCTGGGCGGGTTCGCGCGGCCCGCCGCGGCCGAGGATCCGCAGAAGGAAATCTCTGCGCTGACCGCCCGCATTGAGGCGCTCCCCGATCGTTCCCGCCTCCTCTTCGATCTCACCGGCCTGCCGCCGGTGACCGCGCATTCTGTGGCGAACCCGCCGCGCATCATCGTCGATTTGCCCGAAGTGCTCTTCCGCATGGAGGCGAACGCCGGCCTGTCTCCAGGCGACAAGCTCATAAAATCATACCGTTATGGCATCTTCGCGCCGGGACGCTCGCGCGTCGTGATTGATCTCGCGGCGCCCGCCAAAATTCTCAAGGCGGACAGTGAGGCGGCGGCGGGGGGACCGCGGCTCGTCATCGAGCTCGCCCCGACCAGCGCCGGGCATTTCGCCGCGACTGTCGCCGAACAGGCGCGCCTGCAGCCCGCAGAGCCGCCGAAACTGCCAGCGACGGCCGCCAAAGCGCCAACGGACAAGCCCATGGTGGTCATCGATCCGGGCCATGGCGGCGTCGATATGGGCGCGACCTCCAAGCACGGCGAAATGGAAAAGGACGTCGTGCTCGAGTTCGCGCGCGCGCTGCGGGACAAAATCCAGGAAACCGGCCGCGCCCGCGTGCTTTTGACCCGCGACCACGACATGTTTCTCCCGCTTGCCGAGCGGGTGCGAATCGCTCGCGAAAACAATGCTTCCCTGTTTGTCTCAATTCATGCCGACACGCTCGCCGCGTCCCGCGTCGAGGGCGCGACCGTGTATACCGTCTCCGAGCGCGCCTCGGACGCCGAAGCGGCGCGGATGGCGGAGAAGGAAAATCTCGCGGATCAGGCCGCCGGCCTTGAAAGCAAGGCGGACGCCGAAGAGGTCGGCGACATATTGTTCGAACTCACGCGGCGCGAGACCCGCGCCTACAGTCGCCAGTTTTCGCATTCGCTGATCTCATTTTGGAGGGAAGTCGGGGCGCTGAATAAAAATCCGAGCCGCTCGGCCGGTTTCGTTGTGCTCAAAGCCTTCGACGTTCCCTCCGTGCTGCTCGAACTCGGGTATCTCTCGAGCGAGAAGGATCTATCCCGGCTGACGTCCCAGGACTGGCGCGAGCGCGCCGCGCAGAAAACCGCCGAAGCTGTTGACGCCTTTATCAGTGCACGGAGCCGTGAAGCGCGGGCCCCCGCCGAAGCGCCCTCGGGCGCGGCGCGCCCACAATAAAACACAAAATCACGGCACATGAAGACAGTCGCGACGCACGATCGCCCGCGCGTCGCAGCCGCCGAAGCACGAGAAACGCAGACGCGGCGTCACATACTTGCGGATAGGCGCTTCTCGCGTCGCGGCAATTCGTGACCGGCGACGATCGCCGTCAAACGCGCCGGGAACCGGCGCCGGGAATTCGCCGAACGGTGGAATGATCCAAAACGGGCGTTGTTAAAGAAAATGACCCCAGAACGTGCGATCGCTCACTATATCTGAGCTGAACGACGCCCTCGCGCGCCGGCCAGGCTCAGGCGACCGCCGTCGCGCAACGGACTTTGGCATTAGAAACAATAGCCGACGCCAGCCGCCGGCCGCTCTAAGGGTGATATTTCATGCGAATGCTCGCAAGGTTTTTGGGCTTCGTCTTCGCGACCGCGACGATCGTCTTCCTCATCGGAGCGATCGCCGGGTCCGGGCTGATCTATTATTTTTCCAAGGATCTGCCCGACACGGCCCAGCTGCACGACTACGAGCCGCCAGTGACGACGCGGTTGCACGCCGGCGACGGCTCGATCCTCGCCGAATATTCGCATGAACGCCGCCTGTTCCTGCCGAGCTCCGCCATTCCGCAACTGGTGAAGCAGGCGTTCATCTCCGCCGAGGACAAGAACTTCTACAACCACGTCGGCGTCGACCCGGAAGGCGTGATGCGCGCCGTGACGGTGCTCGCCCAGGGCGGCCGCCATGTGCAAGGCGCCTCGACCATCACGCAGCAGGTCGCCAAAAACTTCCTCGTCGGCAACGAGCGCTCGATCGAACGCAAGATTCGCGAAGCGCTCGTCGCCTTCCGCATCGAAGCCGCCTATCCCAAGGACAAGATTCTCGAGCTTTATCTCAACGAGATCTATCTCGGCCTTGGAAACTACGGGGTCGCCGCCGCCGCGCTCAATTATTTCAACAAATCGGTCAATGAACTCACGCTCGCAGAAGCGGCCTATCTGGCGGCGCTTCCAAAGGCGCCGAGCAATTACAATCCGTTCCAGAACCGCGAGCGCGCCATCGAACGCCGCAACTACGTGATCGATCGACTGATCGCCGATGACTATGTCACCGCGGACGAAGGCGCGAAGGCGAAGGCGGAGCCGCTCGGCGTCAATCCTCGCGTTCTCTCGCCCAACACCTATGTCGCCGGCTATTTCGCCGAGGAAGTGCGGCGTCAGCTGCTGGAGCAACAAAGCGAGAAGAAGCTCTACGAGGGCGGCCTTTCGGTTCGCACGACGCTCGACCCGAAGATGCAGGCCTGGACGCGAAAGGCGCTGGCCGACGGCCTCGTTCGCTTCGACGAGGCGCATGGCTTCCGCGGCGCGATGAACCACATCGATATCTCCTCCGACTGGGGCGTGACGCTCTCCGCTATTCCGGCGCTTGGCGACGTCAAGCCGTGGCGCCTCGCCGTCGTGCTCGATGTGACCGGCGACGCCGCGCGCATCGGTCTTCAGCCGGGACGCGAGAAATCCGGCGAAGTGGCGCGCGAACGCGAGACCGGCCTTCTACCGGCCGAAGGCATGCGCTGGAGCGGCCGCACGCCGCGAACCGCTTTGACGACGGGCGACGTGATCTACGTCGAGCCGCTCGCGGGACGCGCCGGCCAATATCGTCTGCGCCAGATCCCCGACATCTCCGGCGCGATGGTGACCATGGACCCGCATACGGGCCGCGTCTTCTCCATGGTCGGCGGCTTTTCCTTCGACCAGTCGTCATTCAATCGCGCGACTCAGGCGTTGCGCCAGCCCGGCTCCTCGTTCAAGCCCTTCGTCTATGCGACGGCGCTCGACAATGGCTATACGCCGTCGTCGTCCATCCTCGACGAGCCGATTTCCATCCAGCAGGCGGACGGCACCTATTGGACGCCGGAGAATTTCGAAGGCGGCCACGGCACCGGCGCCCATCCGCTACGCTATGGAATCGAGCATTCTAAGAACATGATGACGGTGCGTCTGGCGAAAGACGTCGGCATGCCGCTCATCGCCGAATACGCCAAGCGCTTCGGCGTCTACGACGAGATGACGCCCTATCTCTCCATGGCGCTCGGCGCCGGCGAAACGACGCTGCTCCGCATGGTCACCGGCTATTCAATGCTGGCCAATGGCGGCAAGCGCATCAAGCCCACGCTGATCGACCGCATTCAGGATCGCTGGGGCAAGACGCTCTACCGACATGACGAACGTCAATGCATCGGCTGCGACTCCGCCAAGTGGGAGAACCAGCTCGAACCGAAACTCATCGACAAACGCGAGCAGGTGCTCGATCCGCTGACCGCCTATCAGATCACCTCGATCATGGAAGGCGTGATCCAGCGCGGCACCGGCGTCTCGATCAGATCGGTCGGCAAGCACCTTGCCGGCAAGACCGGCACGACGAACGACGCGAAAGATCTCTGGTTCATCGGCTTTTCGCCCGATCTCGCGGTCGGCGTCTTCATCGGCTACGATCGGCCGCGCTCGCTCGGCAGCCACGCCCAGGCCGCGCAGTTCGCCGCGCCGATCTTCCGCGACTTCATGACCGTGGCTCTGAAGGACAAGCCCGATACGCCGTTCCGCGTGCCGCCGGGGATCAAGCTCATTTCCGTCGACGCGCATTCCGGGCTGCGTTCGTCGGGAGCAGGCACGATTCTCGAAGCCTTCAAGCCGGGGACGGCGCCGCCCGACTCCTACTCCGGCGGCGGCGGCCCGCGTCAGCTCGATACGCCGCATGACGTGGATCAGCAGGTCGGCAGCGGCACCGGCGGCCTCTACTAAATCGCGCACGGCGGCAGGGCGATCGGTTCAAGGTCTTCCTCATCCTGAGGAGCGTGCGCAGCACGCGTCTCGAAGGACCAGGAAGCCCGTTTTCGCGCATTTTTCCTCACCCTCGTGCTTCGAGACAGCTCCTTCGATCTCGGGCCTGCCCGAGATCGACATTAAATTCGCAAGTCTGGTAAACCCGACTTGCGGAGCCTCCTCAGCATGAGGGCGAGAAAAACAATCATTCACCCGATTCCCCTGAGCGCGGCGGCCGGATACCTTTGGTTTCCCGCCGCCGGACTTATATGCTCGAAGCGATGACCCTGGACGCCGAAACAACCGCGCGCGTGACGCTGGAGACCACGGCTGACGTCGCGGTGCTTACGCTGAACAGCCCCGCCTCGCGTAACGCCTTATCTCTCGCGATGATCGACGCCCTCTCCGGCCGTCTCGACGCGCTTGCGACCCACGACGACGTTCGCGTCGTCGTGCTGCAGGCGGAAGGCCCCGCCTTCTGCGCCGGGCATGACCTCAAGGAGCTGACGGCGCATCGCAATGATCCCGACCGAGGCCGCGCCTTCTTCGATAAGACGATGCGGGCCTGCTCGGCGCTGATGCAGAAAATCGTGACGCTGCCTCAGCCGGTCGTCGCGGCTGTCGATGAGATGGCCACGGCCGCCGGCTGCC
Source organism: Methylocystis silviterrae (assembly GCF_013350005.1). Classification (GTDB taxonomy): domain Bacteria; phylum Pseudomonadota; class Alphaproteobacteria; order Rhizobiales; family Beijerinckiaceae; genus Methylocystis; species Methylocystis silviterrae. Next base: position 205,447 of record NZ_JABVWW010000001.1, on the reverse strand, counting down.
AGCTCGTCGCGAGTTGCGATCTCGCCGTTGCGGGTCCACGCGCGCGCTTCTGCACGCCGGGCGTTAACATCGGCCTTTTCTGCTCGACGCCGGCCGTGGCGCTCTCGCGCAATGTGGCGCCAAAGCAGGCGATGGAGATGCTGCTCACGGGCGTTCCCATCAGCGCCGAGGAGGCGCTGCGCATCGGCCTCGTCAACCGCATGTCAGCCGATGGCGCGCGGATCGGCACGCTGGCGCTGGCGCGACTCATCGCCGAAAAATCCCCGCAGGCGATCCGCTTCGGCAAGAGGGCCTTCTATGCTCAGAGCGAAAAGCCGCTTTCGGACGCCTATGAGCTGGCGAGCGCGGTGATGGTCGAGAACATGCTGGCGGAAGACGCCAAGGAGGGCGTCGCGGCGTTTCTGGAGAAGCGTGCGCCTCTATGGGCCGAAAAGTGAGAACCGGCCTTATACGCTGCTAAAAGTCGCGCCGATAACGAGCGGCTCATGGCGATTGACCCAGGCGTAGCGGGCCCGCAAAGCCAAAGGCTCGTAGAGATTTGGGCGCGGCGACATGCGGGGCGCCCAGCTCTCGGCTGCGCTGCGACGCTGATCGTTCTTGTGCCTCTCTCAGCTAACCGGACGAGGCGCCGGACGCTATTTCGATCTTAAATGAATGTTCTCCGCGCGTGACCTGTTTCGCTCGGCGCGTCATTTTTGAAGGAAGAGAAAAATGTCCAGATTGCGCAATCGCGTCCTGCATCTGGCGCTGCTCCTCGCGCTCGCGATCGCCTTCACGCTCGCCGCCTTCCCGGCGCGCGCAAGCTGACGGTCGAGCGCCGGCGCTCGCGTCAATTGCTTGAGCAAGCGCTATTGGCTCTATCGCAATTTCAAAGCTCATTTTTTGGAGAGATGAGATGAATGCTTTTCGTCTTTCGATCGCGCTTGTCGTCGCATCCTGCGCTTTTGCGCCGCCCGCGAAGGCGGATTTTACGGTCTGCAACAGAACGCCCGATCAAGTCACTGTCGCGGCGGCCTGGGTGAGCCCAAGCGGCGGATTCATGTCGGAGGGATGGTGGAAGCTTCGCGCCTGCGGCGGCTGCGAAAGAGTCGTCCTGCGCAGCGAGACGTCCGATCCGCATAATTACTTCTTCTATGCGCACGGCGGCGGCAGGGAGTGGCGCGGCGACTCGGCTTTCTGCACGACGCCGGGGGCGTTTAAGATCGGCAACGCCAAGCGCTGCGTGTTTGGACGACGCGGGCAGATGAAGAACTTCGTTCATGTCACGAGCGGCAGCGGCAATCATACGCACAGCCTGACCGGCCGTTCGAACAGCGGGCGCGTGTGCATCGATTGAGCTTTATTCGCCGAGATAGCGCAGCGCCGCGGCGGCCGCGAAGGGGCAAAGCGCGAGAGCGGCGAGCGTGATCGCGCAGAGAATCGCGAAGGGCGCGTAGAAGGGCACGGTTCCGCCGCTTGCGGCCTCCGCCGCCGAGACGCCGAAGATCAGCACCGGGATTGTTAGCGGCAGAACGAGCAGCGCCATCAGCAGGCCGCCCCGCCGCACGGTCACGGTCGCCGCCGCGCCAATGGCGCCGATCAGCGTGAGCGCCGGCGTGCCGACAAGCAGCGTCGCGACGACGCCGAGAAGCGCCATGGCCTCCTGCTGCAGCATCAGCCCCAGAAACGGCGCGGCGATAACGAGCGGCAGGCCGGTCGCCGCCCAATGCGCCGCGCATTTGACGAGCACCGCCAATTCGAGCGGGGTCTCGGAAAGATGGAAGAGATCGAGGGAGCCATCCTCGGCGTCGGCCTGAAACAGGCGATCGAGACAGAGCAGCGTCGCCAGCAGCGCCGCGATCCACAGGATCGCCGGTCCGATGCGGGCGAGGAGATTGGGGTCGGGCCCGACGGCAAAGGGAACGATCGCGACGAGCGTCAGGAAGAACACGACGCCCATCGCGCCGGAACCGCCGATGCGGCGGGCCACGCGCCATTCGCGCAGGAAAAGCGCGGCGAGCGGAGAACTCACGAGGCGCCGCCCAAGGCAAGCGATGACGCTTCATCGAGCCCCAGCGGCTCATGCGTCGCGGCGACGATCAATCCGCCGTGGGCGCAATGATCCTTCATGGCGAGCGCGAATTTTTCGCGTGAGGCGCGGTCGAGCGCGGTCAACGGCTCGTCGAGGAGCCAGAGCGGCCGAAAGGCGACGAGAAGACGCGCCAGCGCCGCGCGCCGCTTCTGGCCGGCGGAGAGCACGCCGAATGGCGCGCCAGCCACATGGCCAAGGCCGACGATCGCGAGGGCGGCGTCGATTGTATGGCTGCGCGCGTCCGGCTCTTGAGCGAGATAGCGCGACCAGAAATCGAGGTTCTCCTCGATCGTCAGCGCCGACTTCAAACCGTCGTTATGCGCAAGATAATGCGCCTGCTGCGGCAGTTCGACGTCGGGCGGCCCGCCTTCGAGAGCGATCGAGCCTCCCGCGCGCGGCAGGAGTCCCGCCAAGGCCCGCAGCAGCGTCGATTTTCCGGCGCCGTTGGGACCCGTCACGATCAGCGCCCGGCCGGCGGAAAGCGAAAAGCTCACGCGATCAAGGACGCGCCTGCCCCCGCGCAAAACGCCGAGATTGTCGACGCAAAGACGTAAAGCGCCATCGACGGGCGGCTGAACGGGCTGGAGGACATCGGTCGACATGCGCTCCGCATAGAGCTTTGCGATCGACTCCGCCAGACGGGGCGGACAGATAGCGTCTTTGGCGAGGGCCGCTTCCGCGCGCGCCTCAAGCGCCCCGCCCTGCCCCCAGCCGCGCCGCTGGCGCAGACGGGACGGGAATGCTAAGCAGCGCAGACCCTTTCTTGGACGCTCAGCGGCCCAAGTTCTCGCCAATAGCGCGCGGCGCGCCCGTTATTCAGGGATTGCCCAGTAAGTGACGAAGCATAAGAGCTTAGAGGATTACGCGGCAAGGCGATTCCGTTTTGCTGGCAACGCCTTGCTGGAGTTCAGCGATCCGTTCTTCGCCCAGATCGACAGGCTGCGCGCCGAGTTCGAGGCGCAGGGCAAGCATTTCGTCAGCTTCGCCAATTACGATTATCTCGGCCTCGCGAATCACCCGCGGATTCGCGAGGAAGCAAAGCGCGAGATCGACGGCCTCGGCATCGGCGCGCTGGCCTCGCGGCTCGTCGGCGGCGAACGCACCACGCACAAGCCGTTCGAGGCGGAGATCGCCGAATTCCTTGGCATGGAAAGCGCGCTGACGCTCGTCTCCGGCTATCTTTCCAATGTGACGACGATCGCCTGGCTGATGAGCGGCAAGCGCGACGCGATCTTCATCGACGAACTCGCGCATAACAGCATCGTCGCCGGCGCCGACGGCGCGCCGGCGCAGGTCGTCAAATTCCGCCACAACGACTTGGATCATCTCGAACATCTGCTCGCGCGCCACCGCGAGGAATACCGCAACGTCCTGATTGTGGTGGAGGGCGTCTACAGCATGGACGGCGACACCGCCGACCTGCCGCGGCTCCTCGCCATCAAGGAAAAATACAAGATCTGGCTGCTCGTCGACGAAGCGCATTCTCTCGGCGTGCTCGGCGCGACAGGCCGCGGCCTCGCCGAACATCAGGGCGTTGACCCCGCGCGCATCGACCTCATCGTCGGCACCATGTCGAAGACTCTCGCGTCCTGCGGCGGTTATGTCTGCGGCAAGAAGCAGGTCATCGACTGGTTCCGCTATACGCTGCCGGGCTTCGTCTACAGCGTCGGCCTGTCGCCCGTCATTCTCGCCGCCGCCCGCACCGCCCTGCGGCTGATGCAGGAAGAGACCTGGCGCATCGCCAAGCTCGCGGACAACGCCGAGCTCTTCCGCACGGTCGCGCATGAGGCGGGATTCTCGACCGGGCCGGCGATCGGCCGCGGGGTCGTGCCGATCCTGTTCTCGAGCGACGTCGAGACCATGTGGGCGTCGCAGCATCTGCTGGAGAACGGCTATTACGTGCCGCCGGTCGTGCGCATCGGCGTGCCGAAGGACGGGCCGCGGCTGCGCTTCTTTTTCTCGGCGAACCACAGCGAAGCAGAAATCCGCGGCGTCATCCAGACGCTGCGCGACATGCCGCCGGTGACGGAAGAGGCCCATCAGATCGTCGCCGCCGCCATGGCCGGCGGATAGGCCATTCGCCATATCCGCGTCACTTTGACGCTTTCGGTTAATGCCGACTTGCCGCTAGGACTAGCATCATGGCGCGGATCGAGATTCTTCCGGTCGACGGCCCTTTTCGCTTTGCGACCTTCTGCAGGCTGCCGCGATTGCTCTATGCCGGTGCGGAGGGCTTCGCGCCGCCGCTCGACATCGAGCGCTGGAGCGTCTTCGCGCATAAGCTCAACCCGCATTACAAGCTCGTCGAAGAGCGGAAATTTCTCGCCCGCCGGGACGGCCGATGGGTCGGGCGCGTCATGGCGCAAATCTATAAGCCCGGCGTCACGCCGGTCGGCGCCTCCAATGCGCAATTCGGCGCGCTCGACGCAATCGACGACATCGAGGTCGTGCGCGCGCTGACCCAGGCCGCCGAGGACTGGCTGCGCGCCAAGGGCGCGGAGCGGATCAACGGACCGTTCTCGCCCTCGGTCAACAAGGAGTGCGGACTTCTTGTCGATGGCTTCGACGCGACGCCGATGTTTTTCATGCCCTGGCATCCGCCCTATCTCTCGCGCCATCTCGAGGCGCTGGGGTATGAGAAGGCGCAGGACCTCTTGTCCTACCGCTTCGAAATTTCAAGCGACGAGAGCGACAAGCCGGCGCGCATTTCAACGCGGCGCGAATGGCGCGATCGCTTGAAACTCCGGCCGTTGAACATGAAGGCCTTGAAGCAGGGCGAAACCGCGCTGATGGCCGAGTTGTTCAACGACGGCTGGAGCGGAAATTGGGGCTTCGTGCCCTTCACCAAGGAAGAATTCGACTCCGACGCCGACGCGCTGCAATTTCTCGTGCCGGAGGATTTCGGCATCGTCGTCGAGCTTGACGGCGTTCCGCAGTCCTTCGCGATCGCGCTTCCCAATCTCAACGAGATTTTGGCCGATCTCAACGGTCGCCTGTTCCCCTTCGGCTGGGCGCGCGCGTTCAAGCGGTTCCGCTCGCATCAGTTCAAATCGGCGCGGCTGTTGCTGCTTGGCACGCGCAAGACGCTGCAACGAAGCGCGACCGGCGGCGCGATCTTCCTGTCGCTCGTCGAAGAGATGCGGCGGCGCCACGCGAAAATCCGCGTTCCGCATCTCGAAGCGGGCTGGGTGTTGGAAAGCAACGCCGACATGCGCCGGCCGATCGAAATGTTCGGCGGCAAGGTCGACAAGATTCACCGCATCTATGAAAAGCGCCTCACGGTCGGCGGCGGCGACGAGGCCATGCGTATGCGCGACGGCGTCACGGCAACTCAGCTACAGGATGCAACGTCATGAATGGCATATCCGTCACCGCCAATGGCGCCGACCGCTCGCATGTCGAACGGCGCAAGTTGATCCTCGATAAATATCCGCAAGTGCGCGAACTCTTCGGCAAAGATCCGGTGACCTTCAAGATCACGGCGGCGATTTTTGTCGGCCAGCTCGTCATCGCCGCGATCTTGGGTTCGCTCGGCCTCTCCTACTGGTGGCTGTCGCTCTTGATGGCGATCTGCGTCGGCGCCTTCGCCAACCACGCCAATTTCGTCATCATCCACGACGCGATCCACAATTGCGTGTTCGAGAGCCCGCTCGCCAACAAATGGACGGCGATCCTCGCCGATCTTCCCAACGCCTTTCCGACGGCGATGGGCTTTCGCTGCTATCACATCAAGCATCATTCGCATCTGTCGGCCTATGACTATGACGCCGACATTCCGAGCCGCTGGGAGGTCGAATGGGTCGGCAACAGCGGTTGGCGCAAGGCCGTGTGGCTCTTCTTCTTCCCCGCGATCCAGCTTGCGCGCCTGTCACGCCTCAAGGGCACGGTGCCGATCTGGGGAACCTGGACCTATATCAATACCGCCGTCATCGCCGTCTTCGATCTTTTCGTGCTCTGGGCCTTCGGGCCGAACGCCCTGCTCTATCTTTTCTTTTCCTTCTGGTTCTCTGTCGGCGGCCTGCATCCGTTGAGCGCGCGCTGGCTGCAGGAGCATTTCGCCTTCGGACCCGACCAGGGAACGTTCGACTATTATGGGCCGCTCAATACGCTCGCGCTCAACATCGGCTATCACAACGAGCATCACGATTTTCACGAGATCCCGTGGAACCGTTTGCCGGAGCTGAAAGCGATGGCGCCGGAGTTCTATGACGATCTGCGTTGCCATCGCTCCTGGGTGGCGCTGCTCGTCACATTCATCTTCGATCCGACCTATTCGCTGGGAACGCGGTCGGAAAATGTGACGCAGGCGGCGGGGCGCGAAGCCCCCATCGTCGCGCCGGCGGAGTAGCCCATGTCTCAGGACGCAAGAACGGAAGCGCTCGACGCTTCGCCCCGCCTCTTCGAGAGCGCTCTTCTCGACAAGCTGTCGCGCGTGCATCATTTGACGCCGGTGATCGTCTATTGCCCGATCATTCTCGGCCTGCTGATCTATTCGCTCACGCTCAATAGCGTGACGCTGGTCGTGCTTGGCCTCGTCGTCGGCTATCTCGGCTGGACGCTGACCGAATATTTCGGCCACCGCTATCTCTTCCACACCGTTTTCGCGCTGCCGTTCGGGCTTGGGCCGCGCTTCCAGTTCCTCATCCACGGCGTACATCACATCTATCCCAACGACCCGCTGCGGCTCGTCATGCCGCCGCTGCTCTCGGCGCCGATCATGCTGATCGCGCTCGTCTGCGCCCGCGTGCTCTTCGGCGCGACATTCGCCTGGCCGGCGCTGGCCGGCTTCATCACGGGCTATGTGATCTATGATTGCGTGCACTACTGGACGCATCACGGGCAGCCGAAATCCGAGTTTGGCCGCTTAGTGAAACGCCTGCATATGCTGCATCATTTCCGCGACGCCGAGAAAGGCTTCGGCGTTCACGCGATCTGGTGGGACTATGTGTTCGGCACCGCCTATCGCAAGGACGAGACGCCCGGCACACGCGCGGTGTGAGGCGCAATCTTACCCTCTCCCATGGGGAGAGGGTGGCTGCGAAGCAGCCGGGTGAGGGGTAATACCGAATCCGGCTGATCCGTTCTCGTTGGCCGCGTCATTCCCGGCAGGCCGCAGGCCTGACCGGGAATCCAGAAAAGCTGTTCTTGCTCTGGATTCCTGATCGCTCGCTTCGCGAGCGTCGAGAATGACGCCCGAGCCCTTCAAACGGATTTTGTTTACCTGCTGAAGGGGATTACCCCTCACCCCGGTCCTTCGGACCGACCCTCTCCCTTTGGGAGAGGGTAAACGCCCTCACCCCTGCCCGGTCCGCTTAAACCACTCGTCTTCGGTAATCACCTCGATCCCCAGCTCCGCCGCCTTTTTGAGCTTCGAGCCGGCACCGGGACCGGCGACGACGAGATCTGTCTTTTTTGACACCGACGCCGCGACATGCGCGCCAAAACGCTCGGCCTGCGCCTTCGCTTCGTCTCGCGTGAGCCGCTCGAGCGCGCCGGTGAACACAACGGTCTTGCCGGAGACGGGCGACGTGGACGCCACCGCCGGCATCGGCTCCAGCGTGACTTGTTTTAGAAGCGCGTCGAGTTCGCGCTCATTATGTGGCTCGGCGAAAAAATCGTGCAGCGCTTCGGCGACGACGGGTCCGACGCCATCGATCGAATCGATGCGGGCCCGCGCCTCGCCGCCGGGCGCCGCGTCGCGCGCCGTCTCGCGCAGCGACTCGAAGTCGCCGAAATGGCGCGCCAGCCGGCGCGCATTGGTTTCGCCGACATGGCGCATGCCAAGCGCAAAGATGAAGCGATTGATCGGAACGCTTCGGCGCGCCTCGATCGCCGCAAAGAGGTTGCGCACCGAGGTTTCGCCATAGCCCTCGCGCTCCGCGAGTCGCGGCGACATCTGCGCTTCGCGCTCGGGAAGCGCAAAAATGTCAGAAGCGGTTTTGATCAGGCCTTCATCGTAGAAAAACTCGATCTGCTTGTCGCCGAGCCCTTCAATATCCATGGCGTTGCGCGAGGCGAAATGTTTCAAGCGTTCGACCGCCTGCGCCGGACAAACGAGCGAACCCGTACACCGGCGCACGACATCCGCTTCGCCAGTCTTCGCATCAATCTCGCGCAGCGCCGCCGAGCCGCAGCGCGGGCAGACATGCGGAAATTGATAGGGCTTCGCGCCGTGCGGCCGCTTCTCCGTCACCACCTCGACGATCTGCGGAATCACATCGCCCGCGCGCTGCACGACCACCGTATCGCCGATACGAATATCCTTGCGCGCGATCTCGTCCTCATTGTGCAATGTCGCGTTCTGTACGACGACGCCGCCGACCGTGACGGGCTCGAGCCTCGCGACCGGCGTCAGCGCGCCCGTGCGACCGACCTGAATCTCGATGTCGCGCAAAATTGTCGTGGCGCGTTCGGCCGGGAACTTGCGCGCGACGGCCCAGCGCGGGGCGCGCGAGACAAATCCGAGCCGCTCCTGCAGCGCGATGTCATCGACCTTGTAAACGACGCCGTCGATGTCATAGCCGAGCGTCGCGCGTTGCGTTTCGATCGCGCGATAATGCGCCAGCATGTCTTCCGCGCTCTCGCAGAGCGTCGTCAGCGGATTGACCGGCAACCCGTAACCGCGCAGCGCCTCAAGCACGCCCAGTTGCGTATTCGCAGGCAGCGCGCTCGTCTCGCCCCACCCATAGGCGAAGAAATGCAGCGGACGGGATGCAGTGATCTTCGGATCGAGCTGCCGCAGAGAGCCTGCGGCGGCGTTGCGGGGATTGGCGAAGAGAGTCTTGCCGGACTCCTTTTGCCGCACGTTCAGCGCAGCAAAATCCTTATGCGTCATATAGACTTCGCCGCGCACTTCAAAAACGTCGGAATGATCGCCCCGTATCCGTTGCGGAATCTCGTCGATCGTTCGCACATTGGCGGTGACGTCTTCGCCCTCATAGCCGTCGCCGCGCGTCGCCGCCTGCACGAGATGGCCTTTCTCGTAGCGCAGCGAACAGGACAGCCCGTCGATCTTCGGCTCAAAGGTGAAGCGCAGCGGGCTTTCTCCCAGGCCGAGAAAGCGGCGCACCCGCGCGACGAATTCCAGGACCTCTTCGTCCGAGAAGACGTTGCCGAGCGAGAGCATCGGCACGGCGTGCTTCACTTTGGCAAATTTTTCAGAGGGCTTGGCGCCGACCGTCTTCGTCAGCGACTGCGCCGTGGCGAGCTCGGGGAAAGCTCTTTCCAATTCCTCGTAGCGACGACGCAGCGCGTCATATTCGGCGTCCGAGATCGTCGGCGCGTCTTCCCGGTAATAGCGCCGATCATGCGCCGCGAGTTCTTCATGCAGCCGCGCATGTTCGGCGCGCGCTTCGGAAGGGCAAGGCTCGGGAGGCGAGTTAGCCATATGCTAGACCATCCGGTCGATTGGGCGCGCCAGGCGGCGCTCTATTCTCTCAGGGCTGAAAGAGCGAGTTCTAATCGATCGCTACCCCAGAATAGTTCCTCTTTTGCAAAAAAGCTCGGCGCGCCGAACACGCCCCGACTCTTGGCCTCATCCGTGCGCGCTCTGAGCAATCGCTTTACGGACTCGTCATTGGCGCGGTTAAGAGTCGCCTCCCCGTCGAGCGAGAGACGCCGCAAAATTTCTTTCAGAATGGAGGGTTCCGAGATGTCGAGGTCATCGAAAAAATTGGCGCGATAGACCGCTCGAACGAAAGCAGAAAGCTTCTCCGCTCCATCCAACGCGGTTGCGACGCGCGCGGCCAAAAGGCCGTTGCGCGGAAAGGCGCTCGGCCTGCGCCAGGCAATGCGCTTGCTCTGGCAGATGCGTTCGATGTCGCGCCACATATAGGCGCCCTTTGCCGGATAGAGATTAAAGGGCGAGTCCCGCCAGCCCTGCTCGGCGAAGATCGGCCCGAGAAGAAAGGGTCGCCACACCACTTCGATGCGAGCGGCGGCAGCCATTTCCTCGATCTCTTCCGCGGCGACGTAAGAATATGTGCTTGCGAATTCGAACCAGAACTCGAGTTTCTCCGCCATCGTCGCGCTATGCCGCTTCCGGCGCGGCTCCGACGAGGCGGCGCGCATCCCGCGCGCTGATCGGGCGCCCGAAAGCATAGCCCTGCGCGAAGCCGCAGCCGAGCTGATAAAGCTCGATCGCGTCCTGCTCGGTCTCCGCGCCCTCGGCGACGACGTCCATGCCGAGATCCTGCGCCAGCGCGATGATCGAGCGCAGAATGATGGGGCGCGCGCCTTTGCCGGACTGCTTGATGAAGGAACGGTCGATCTTGATCGTGTCGAAGGGGAAGCGCTGCAAATAGGCAAGCGACGAATAGCCGGCGCCGAAGTCGTCGAGCGACAGCCCCGCGCCGAGCTCCCTGATGCGCGCCAGCATCTGCGCGGCATATTCGGGATTCTCCATCACCAGACTCTCGGTCAGTTCGAGTTTCAGGCTGCCTTTGGCGATATCATTGCGCATCAACACGCTTTTGACGTCGCGCAGGAGGTCGTGGCGCAGGAGCTGGCGCGACGAGACGTTAACGGAGGCGAAGATCGGCGGATCGACCGCAAGCGCGCGTTGCCAGGCCGCGAGTTCGCGCGCCGTGCGCTCCAGCGCCAGAAGTCCGAGATCGACGATCAGTCCCGTCTGCTCGGCGATGGGAAGAAATTCGGAAGGCTCGAGCCGACCCAGGCGCAGATGGTCCCACCGCAGCAAGGCCTCGAACCCGGCGATGGTGCGATCTTCGAGCCTGACGATCGGCTGGAAGAAAACCTTGATCTCGCTCCGCTCCAGCGCCCGCCGCAGATCGGCCTCGAGCGTCAGCCGGTCGGAGCGCTGTTCGCGCATGGCCGGGCGGAACACTTCTATGCGGTTGCCGCCCGAGCGCTTGGCGTGGCGCATCGCGATTTGGGCGTCTTCCAGCATGTCGCGGGCGCTGGGATGCGTCTGCTGGTCGTAAAGCGCGATGCCGATCGAGGCGAATAGCGCGATCTCGCGATCGGTGAAGCGTACCGGAATAGACAGCGCGCGGCGCACCGAATCGGCGATGGAGATGACATGGTCGGCGTGCGACTCCGAAACCAGGATGATCGCGAATGTATCGCCGGAAAGTCGCGCCAGCGTGTCTTGAGGCTGCAGCAGCCTCGTCAGGCGATGCGCCACGGTGAGCAGAACGCTGTCGCCCATCGCCATGCCGACCTGCTCATTGATCTGCTTGAAGCGGTCGATGTCGATGACGAGGATCGTCGGGCGCACGTCCTTTTCCATGCGCGCGAGAATCAGCGCGGCCTCCAGCCGATCGAAGAACAATTCGCGGTTCGGCAGGCCCGTGAGATTATCGTGCACGGCGTCGTGCAGCAGCCGCTCCTGGGCGTTGCGCTCATCGGTCACGTCATTGAGCGTGCCGACGACGCGGATCACCTCGCCGTCCGGACCGACGACGGGCCGCGCCCGCAGCCGGTAGCAGAGGTAATGGCCGTCCGCCGCGCGCAGGCGGAAGTCCTGATTGATGCGGCCGCGCCGCTGCTCGAGAATGGCGTCGAGACAGGCGCGATAGCGGTCCTGCTCGAAGGGATGCAGCAGATCGAGCCAGGAGGAGGCGGCCCCCTCGAGCCCGCCGCGGTCGAGCCCCAGCGCCGCTTCCGCTTCCGGGCTGACATAGATGTGGTCCGACGGAACGTCCCAGTCGAACACGATCTCATTCGCGCCGGTGAGCGCGAGCGCCTTGCGCTCGACGTCGCTGATGGCGCCGTGCGACAGCCCGCCGGCGGCGAAGGCGTTTTGCATCACCGTGAAACCGATCAGCATCACGATGAGCACCAGGCCGCCGACGAGCGCCGGAGAGACAAGGTCGTTAGTGATCCAGCCGGCGACCGCAAATCCGGCCGTCGCCACCCACACGGCCAGCAGGAACCACGTCGGGATCAGCATGATGGCCCGATCGAAGCCATGCGTCGCGAGATAGAGAATCAGCACGAAGCCGACGACGGCGGCCGTCGCCAGCGAGATGCGCGCCACGCCAGCGGCGACGGGCGCGTCGAACACCGCCAGGCCGACGAGGTCCAACAGGATCAGCAGCCACAGGGCGGCGACGTGCCAGGCGCGCACATGCCAGCGGTTGAGGTTCAGATAGGCGAAAAGGAAGACGACGAGCGTCGCCGAGAGAACCGTTTCGGCGCCGGCGCGCCAGACGCGGTTGGCGTTGGCGTCAAAGCCGAAAATCTTGTCCCAAAAGCCGAAATCGATGCACACATAGGCCAGCACCGCCCAGGCGAGCGCCGCCGCCGCCGGGAAGATGACGGCGCCTTTCACCACGAAGACGATGGTCAGAAACAGCGCGAGCAGGCCGGCGATGCCGATGACGATGCCCTTGTAGAGCGTCAGGCTCGTCACCTTGTCCTTATAGGCCGCGGGCTCCCACAAATAGAGCTGCGGCAGGTTGGGCGTGCGCAGCTCCGCGACATAGGTGACCGTGGTTCCGGGGTCGAGCGTCAGTCGGAAAACATCGGCGTCCGAGGCGTCTTCGGCCTCGGGCGGAAAGCCCTGGCTGGCCGTGATCGCCGTAATGCGCGTCGAGCCGAGATCGGGCCAGATGACGCCCGAGCCCTGCAGGCGGTAATGCGGGGCGACGATCAGGCGCTCGATCTGCTCATCCGTGTCGTTGGTGAGCGCGAAAACGATCCAGTTGGGCTGGCTGCCGGCCTCCTTGGCGCCGACCTCGATGCGGCGGACGATGCCGTCCGAGCCGGGCGCGGTCGAGACCTGCAGCCGGTCGCCCTGCGAGGAATGTTTCTCGATGACATTGGTGAGATCGATCGCGCGCGCGCCCTGCGGCACCCGCACCGACTCCATGGCGACGGCCTGAGCCGAGAGGATGAACAAAAAGAGCGCAACCAGGTATTTTTTCAGACGCACGAATTCTCTTCTCGATGCCGCAGGCTCGGAGAACGCGTCTGGCGCGGCCGATGGCGGGCGCCAAGCGCGTGGGCGGGCTGTCATCGCCAGACTCTGATCGGAAAGTGGTAGAGGCTTCGAGCCCTGCCGGCAAGCCGATTCGCCAAGCTGTGCAATAACGGTATGTTCCTTGCGTCGCTGTGCTTCTTGGCCGCGCTTGCGGAGCGCGGACGGCGCCAATATACGCTGCTTGAAGGCCACCGTCGCTATCTGCAGGCGCATGGCGGTTTTTTTGCGGTGTGCCCACCCGCGAAATTCTGGGAAAACGGGAAAGGATTGGATGCGAAGCGCTCTCGGCGGCCCTCGCCTTCTGCTGCGCCGACTCCGCGAAATCAGCGCGGAACCGGTGAGCGCGCAGGCGCGGCTCGACAAGATCGTGGTGCAGATCGCCGCGAATATGGTCGCCGAGGTTTGTTCCGTTTATGTGCTGCGCGCCGACCAGCGCTTGGAGCTTTACGCCACGGAGGGCCTTAACCGCGAGGCCGTGCATCTCACCACGATGCACGCGGGCGAAGGCCTTGTCGGCCTGATCGCCAAGAGCGCCGAGCCTCTCGCCCTCTCCGAGGCGCAGGAGCATCCCTCCTTCTCCTACAAGCCGGAGACGGGCGAAGACGCCTATCACTCCTTCCTCGGCGTGCCGATCCTGCGCGGCGGCAACACGCTCGGCGTGCTCGTCGTGCAGAACAAGGTGCGCCGGGTTTATTCGGAAGAAGAGATCGAGGCGCTGCAGACGACGGCGATGCTGCTCGCCGAGCTGATCGCCTCGGGCGAATTGCAGGCGATCGAAGACCCACGCGATCTCGCGCTCTATCGCCCCGCGTCGCTGAGAGGCGCGCCCATGGCGGAAGGCGTCGGCCTCGGCCATGTGCTGCTGCACGAGCCGCGCGTCGTCATCAAGCAGCTCGTCGCCGAGGACATGCCCTCTGAACTCGCGAGGCTCGAACATGCGATCGACGCGATGCGCCAGTCGATCGACGAGCTTGTCGCGCATAGCGACCGCATCGCCGCCGGCGAGCCGCGCGACGTGCTCGAAACCGTGCGCATGGTCGCCTATGACCGCGGCTGGGTGCGCCGCCTGCGCGAAGCGGTGATGACCGGGCTGACGGCGGAGGCGGCGGTCGAGCGCGTTCAGAACGACGCGCGCGCGCGCATGCAGCGTCAGACCGATCCATATCTGCGCGACCGCCTGCACGATCTCGACGATATCGCCAACCGGCTGCTGCATCAGCTGACGGGTCAGAGCTACGTCGCCGATCGCGACAGCGTGCCGGAAAACGCCATCATCGTGGCGCGCAACATGGGGCCGGCGGCGCTTCTCGACTATGACCGCAAGCGGCTGCGCGGCCTCGTGCTGGAGGAAGGCGGGCCGACGAGCCACGTCGCCATTGTCGCGCGCGCGCTTGGCGTCGCCACCGTGGGGCTCGTCGCCGGCCTGATCGACATCGTCGAAACCGGCGATCCGATCATCGTCGACGGCACGACCGGCGAAGTGCATGTCCGGCCGCAGCCCGACGTGCAGAGCGCTTATGCTGAAAAGGCGCGGCTGCGGGCGCGGCGTCAGGAGCAATACGCCAAGCTGCGCGACGTGCCGGCGGTCACCAAGGACGGCGTCGAAATCGGGCTGCACATGAACGCCGGCCTGGCGATCGACATGCCACATCTGCGTGAGACCGGCGCGAATTCGATCGGACTCTTCCGCACCGAATTGCAATTCATGCTCGCGCCGCGCTTTCCACGCATGGACGAGCAATATCGCTTCTACAAAGCCGTGCTCGACGCGGCGCCGGATAAGCCGATCACGTTTCGCACGCTCGACATCGGCTCCGACAAGATCCTTCCCTATATGGCGAAGATCGAAGAGGAGAACCCGGCGCTCGGCTGGCGCGCCATCCGCATCGGCCTCGACAGACCGGGACTTTTGCGCATGCAGCTACGCGCGATGCTGAAGGCGGGCGCCCATCGCAATTTGCGCATCATGTTTCCGATGATCGCCAATGTCGCCGAATTTGACGCGGCGAAAGCGATTGCGCTGCGGGAACTCGACCACATCACGCATCATCGCCATCCGCCGCCGACGCGCCTGGAGCTCGGCGCGATGGTGGAAGTGCCGTCGCTCCTGTGGGAAATCGATCTTATCGCCGAGCGCGCGGATTTTCTGTCGGTCGGATCGAATGATCTGGTGCAATACATGTATGCGGCCGACCGCGACAACACGCGCGTTTCGAAGCGCTACGACAATCTCTCGCGGCCGGTCCTGCGCGCACTCGAGCGCATCGTCACGGCCGGCGCGCGGCACAACGCGCCGGTGACGCTCTGCGGCGAGATGGGCGGCCGCCCGCTCGAGGCGCTGGCGCTGCTCGGCATCGGCTACCGCTCGCTGTCGATGGCGGCCTCCGCCATCGGTCCGGTCAAGTCGATGATCCTCAGTCTCAATCTTGAAGAGACGCAGATGTATCTCGCCTCGCTGCTCGCGTCCGACGACGGCAGCGCTTCGGTGCGCGAGCAATTGCGCGATTACGCGATCGCGCGCGGCGTGCCCTTGTAGCGAGCCCCCTGTCTTCACGCCGTCGCCGTCACCATTGCTCGGGAAGCCTCCTCTTCATGTTCGCTCAAGACAAGCTCGACCTCATTCTGCGCCGCTACGACGAGATCGGCGACAAGCTCGCCGTCGGCGCCGACGGGCAGGCGTTCGTCGCGCTCTCGCGCGAACGCGCGGCGCTCGATTCGGTCGTCGACAGGATTCGCGCCTATCGCGCGGCGCAGAAGGAATCCGCCGATCTTTCCGCCATGCTCGCAGACGCCTCGCTCGACGCCGAAATGCGCGGGCTGGCTGAAAGCGAGACGGAGGCCGCACGCGAACGACTCGCTGCGGCGGAAAGCGCGCTGAAACTCGCGCTTCTGCCGAAGGACGAAGCAGACGAGAAGGGCGTCATTCTCGAAGTGCGCGCCGGCACGGGCGGCGACGAGGCGGCGCTTTTTGGCGGCGATCTCTTCCGCGCCTATCAGAGATATGCGGCGCTCAAGGGCTGGCGTATTGAGATCGTGTCCGAAAGCCCCGGCCAGCTTGGCGGATTCAAGGAAATCGTCGCCGAGATCATCGGTCGCGGAGTCTATGGCCGGCTGAAATTCGAGTCGGGCGTGCATCGCGTCCAGCGCGTCCCGGAAACCGAGACGCAGGGTCGCATCCACACATCGGCCGCGACGGTCGCGGTGCTGCCGCAAGCCGAGGACGTCGACGTCGACATCGACGAGAAGGATTTGCAGATCGATACGATGCGCGCGCAAGGCGCCGGCGGCCAGCACGTCAACAAGACCGAGTCGGCCATCCGCATCACCCATATTCCATCCGGCATCGTGGTGATGATGCAGGAGGAGCGCTCCCAGCATCGCAACAGAGCCAAGGCGATGAACGTTCTTCGCTCGCGTCTCTATGACGCCGAACGCCAGCGCCTCGACAAGGAACGTTCGGACGATCGCAAACAGCAGGTCGGCTCAGGCGATCGCTCCGAGCGTATCCGCACCTATAATTTCCCGCAGGGACGCGTCACCGATCATCGCATCAACCTCACGCTCTATAAGCTCGACCGCGTGATGGAAGGCGAGTTCGACGAGATCATCGACGCGCTGACGACCGATCATCAGCAAAAACTCCTCGCGCAGAGCGAGGCGTAGACGCGCGCCGCTAGAAGCACGCGCGGATGCGTCCTGTGCGCCGACGCACGAACGTCGTGCGAGGCTCTCGCTAGAGTGCGTCTACTCGCCAAATGACGAGCGAGAACGCCGAGGAGAACCTCATGTCCACGTTGAAAAAGATCATCTCTACGAGCCTTGCCGCCAGCGTCATGTTGGGGGCGATCGCGAGCGCCACGCCGGCATTGGCCTGGTCCAAATGGCATCATCACGGCTATGGCTGGGCGCCCTACGCCGTGGGCGGCGCGCTCGCGTTAGGCGCAGTGGCGGCGGCGGCCGCGAGCGAGCCGGATTGCGATTACGTTCGCGAGCCGATCTATAGCCGCCGTGGCTATGTCATCGGCTACCGCGCCGTGCCGATGTGCTAATGCGGCCAAGATCCCATCGTCAGGAAGGGGCCGGCCCACGCCGGCCTTTTCATTGCGAGGCGCCGCTCACCAGCCGTAATCGAAATACTGACCGATTTCATTGTAGCGCTGCGGATCTTGCAGCGAGAAATCCTGCTGCTCCAGGAAGTAATTGTCGTTGGCGTAACGATTGGGCTGCAGATTGCCCTTCGCCGCGTCCGGCGCCGCGCCGTCGTCGAGCCAGTCTTTGCCGGTCGTCAGATTATGCGGCAGAGGAATCGGAAAATCGTCGCCCTGCGTCGCGGTGACCTGACCCGTCGCGACGGGCGCGCGTTGTTTCGATTTCGCGAGAACGTCGCTCGAGGCGACCGCGCAAACGAACGCGAGGCTCAACGCCAGTGTCAAAGACTTACGCATTTTTTGAACTCCGTTTCGCGTCAAGCGACCACTCTAGCTGGATCGCCCGGCGCATTGCTAGTGTCGGAAGTGGCGCACGCCGGTGAAAACCATGGCGAGACCCTGCGCGTCCGCCGCGGCGATGACGTCCTTATCATTCATAGAGCCGCCGGGCTGGATGACGGCCGTCACGCCTGCCTCAGCCGCCGCCAGTAGTCCGTCCGCAAATGGAAAGAAAGCGTCGGAAGCGACGACGGCGCCTTTCGCGAGACTGTCCGTCAAGCCTGCCGCGCGCGCGGCCTCTTGCGCCTTATGCGCGGCGATGCGCGATGAGTCGACGCGCGACATTTGCCCGGCGCCGATTCCCACCGTGGCGGCTCCCTTCGCGTAGACGATAGCGTTCGACTTGACGTGCTTCACGACGCGGAAAGCGAATTTGAGATCCGCGAGTTCCTCGGCCGTCGGCTGGCGCTTCGTCACAACCTGCAGGTTCATCTCATCGACGACGGCGCTGTCGCGCGATTGCGCAAGAAAGCCGCCCGAAACCGAGCGATAGGTCAAGCCGGCCGCGCGCGCATCTGGAACGCCGCCGGTCAACAGCAGGCGCAGATTCTTCTTGGCGCCGATGATCGAAATCGACTCTTCGTCGGCGTCTGGCGCAATGATCACCTCGGTGAAAATCTTAACGATCTCGCGCGCCGCGTCGGCGTCGAGCTTGCGATTGAGCGCGACGATGCCGCCGAAGGCGGACATTGGATCGCAGCGCAACGCCTTGGCGTAGGCTTCGACAAGAGTCGCACCTTCAGCGACGCCGCAAGGATTGGCGTGTTTGACGATGACGACGGCCGCGGTCCGCGCCGGATCGAATTCCGCCACGCATTCGAAGGCTGCGTCGGTATCATTGACGTTGTTGTACGAGAGCTGCTTGCCCTGAATCTGGCGCGCCGTGGCGACGCCCGGCCGCTTCTCGCCGGTGAGATAGAAGCCCGCGGATTGATGCGGGTTTTCGCCGTAGCGCATCGGCTCGGCGAGTCGTCCGCCGAAGGCGCGTAGCGGCGGCGAGGCTTCGCCGAGCTGCTGCGCGAGCCAATTGGAGATCGCGGCGTCATAGGCGGCGGTGCGCGCGAACGCCTTCTGCGCGAGCCGCCGACGCGTCGCGAGCCGCGTTGCGCCCTTCGTCGCCGCAAGCTCGTCGACGAGCATCGCGTAATCATCGGAATCGACGACGACGGCGACGTCGTCGTGATTCTTCGACGCGGCGCGGATCATCGCCGGCCCGCCGATGTCAATATTTTCGATGCATTCTTCGAACGGCGCGCCTTTCGCAAGCGCCGATTCAAAGGGGTAGAGATTGACGACGAGCAGATCGATCGGGCGGATGTCATGCGCGAGCATCGCTGCTTCATGTTCGGGATTCTCGCGGATCGCCAGAAGGCCGCCGTGCACCTTGGGATGCAGAGTCTTCAGCCTTCCGTCCATCATCTCCGGAAACTGCGTGAGATCGGCCACGTCGCGAACCGCGAGACCCGCCTCAGCGAGCGCCTTGCGCGTGCCGCCGGTGGAAACAAGCTCCACGCCATGCGTCGCCAGAACGCGCGCAAACTCGACAAGGCCGGTTTTGTCGGAAACGGAAATCAGCGCGCGCGCCACACGGCGCAAATCGACGGGCATTGCATACTCCTTACTCGCGCCGCGCTTATCATACCTTGCCGCCGGGAGGAACCTGCTCGCCGGCGCGCCGCCGGAAGCTCCAAGTGATCTCGGCCCCAGGAGCCGCCGCCCCTCGCACAATGATTTGGGCGCATTTGCGCGCGCCGCCGGGCGCGGCGAAAAAAATACTGTCTTCGATTTCGGGCGTCAGGTCTTGCGCTTCAAAGATGAGGATTTCGCCATCGGCGAGCGTGAGCTCGATTGCGCCGTCGGCGTTCGGCGCGATGCGCACGCGCGGATGAATGTGAAAGCGCAGGGCGAAATCGCTCGCTTGCGCATGACTTCCGCCGCGCTCCGCAGCGACGAGCCGATCGACGCCCAGGAGCGCGGCGCCATCGGCCGGAAGGGTCAGTTCGCGCTGATGGACAAGGCCGAAATCGCGCGCATAGCCGTCATGCGACAAAAGGAGAGTCGTCTCGCCGTCGAGACGGCGGCGCTCGACCTCGGTGTTGCGCGGGCCGGCGAGAACGCGCCCGGCGCGCCGGCGCGGCGCGTTCTGCGGCGCGATGCGGGCGCTGGAGCGGTCGCCGAGGACGAGCGTCGAATGCGCGGCGGTGGCGCGCGCCAGCTCACGGGCGTCCAGATGCGGCGCCGAGGGAGCGCCGCAATTGACGACGACCCGCTCGGTTCCAAGCGAATATTCGAAAGACAGGCAGCCGGCGTGCGCGCATAGGGAAAATTCGAAAGGCGGCGGTCCGCCGGCGTCGACGATGACGAGCGCGTCGCCGGCCTCCATGCGCTGATAACCGGCGTATGGAGCGTTGACGGGCGGCGCGCCGCGCGTGTCCTCATGGGCGAGCGCGCTCGCCAGCCGGTCCAGCGCCGTCGCGCCCATGCCGTTGAACAGCGCCAGCGATCCGTCGCCATGCTGCAGCATCCGCAGCATCGGCATCATCCGGTCGATGGCGCGCAGGACGGCGGACGGCGTTTGCAGGCCGCGGGCCGCAATCACCTGCCGCAGCGGCAACAGGTCGAGCAGCAGGTCGACCGCGACCTGCGGATTGCGACTGACATGGCCGCCGTCGATGAGGATCTGGCGGTCGAGCTCCGCGCTGAGCGCGCGCGACACATGCGGGGCGATTTTGCGGCCGGTGTCCGCGCAAACGGCGAATTCGGCAAGCGCAATGGCGCAGAAGGCGCGATCGGCGCCGCGCGCGCCATCGCCGGCCAGCGCCCGCCACAACAGCCGGGCGTTGCGCGCGAGCGCCAGCATGAACGCGTCATAAAAATCGGCGTCGGCGCCGTCGAGCAGCGTCGGCGACTGCGATAGAAATGAGAGGAGGCGCCGCGCGACGACGGCAGGCTCCATCGCCGGATCGTCAGCCGGAATTTTCGGAAGCGAAAGAAAATCCGCGACAAGCTCCTGCGCAGTGGCCAGCGCCACCCTGTTGTCCGAGGCCTGCAAATGCCGCAGCCAGGAGAAGCCTGCAAGGGAGCGCCGCCAGCATTCGGAAGGCGCGGCGACCAGAAACGGCGATACGCCGCGCGCCTGTACGGTTTTGCCGTCGAAGGAGAAATAGCCGGCGTAAATCTGGTCGGCGACGGTCGAATCGGTGGTTCTGATGTCGGGAGGCGCGATGCGCAGCCGTTCCGGCGGCGCGATCGCCATCGACTTCATGAGGTGATAGGGCGCGGCGGCGCCTCGCGCGAAGGCCCCCGCCGCCCGCGCCGCCGAAACGCTGGCCAGCCGAACCCGATCCCGCAACATGATGGCGCTCAGTGGGCGTCCTCCGACAGCGGCTCTCGCGCGATAGATCCCCACCGGCGGCGCACCAGCCGCCAATATCAAACCCCGCCGTCCGCTTATAGTCCATATTTCCGTGACTTCCGAATGAGATCGCGCCAGCTTCGGCGCTACGCCATTGCATGCGAAAGGGTGGAAATGCCAATGTCGCGCCTCTTTTTTAGGAGGCTTCGCCCATGCCGCTGTACACGATCGACGGAATCGCGCCGCGCCTGCCGGCCCCCGGCCGGTTCTTCGTGGCTCCAGGCGCGCAAATCATCGGCCGCGTCGCGCTGGAGGAGGACGCCAATGTCTGGTTTGGCTGCGTGCTGCGCGGCGATAATGAGTGGATCACGGTCGGCGCCCGCACCAATATCCAGGAAAACAGCATTCTCCACACCGACATGGGCTTTCCGCTCGTGATCGGGCCGGACTGCACGATCGGCCATGGCGTCATTCTGCATAGCTGCATCATCGGCGAAGCGACGTTGATCGGCATGGGCGCGACAATCCTCAACGGCGCCAAGATCGGCGCGAACTGTCTCGTCGGCGCCAATGCGCTGGTCACCGAGGGCAAGGAATTTCCCGACTATTCGCTGATCGTCGGCTCCCCCGCCAAGGCGATCCGCACGCTCGACGAAGCGGCGCGCGACCGCCATCTCGACTCGGCGAAACATTATGTGGAGAACGGTCAACGCTACGCGAGCGGGCTGACGCTAATCGGCTGAGCTAGACCTTACCGCGACACATACAGCGGGGCGCTGGTCGCCGGGCTAATCGCCACCCAGGCGTTCTGATTTTGCTGCGACTGCCGCTTGACGAAGCGATAGGGAACGCGCGTCCAGGGCCGCATCTCGTTGGAAAGATTGTCGAGCACGAATTCACCGCGGTTGGTCTTGACGGTCAGGACCGAATGGCCGTCGCCGTTCTTCTCCTTCACCACGGTGAGCAGCAGCGCCTGCCGGGGAAAGCCTTCCTCGATCAGCATGCGGCGCTTTAGAAGCGCGAAATCCTCACAGTCGCCTTTGCCGTCGCTGGGATAATCCCACTGATCGACCGCGCTCCAGTGATCGACGTCGGCGATCGGGGCGATATTTTCATTCACCCAGGCGTTGATGCGCGCGATCTTGCGATAGACGGCTGCGGTGAGTTCGACGTCCTGCGGCGCAGTTTCCTCGTTCTGGCATTCGCCCCGGTAGCGCTGGCAGAAGTCCACCCAGCCGTAGGGGACGCTCGTTTCCGGGCCGAGCGTGGCGAAACTCGCGGTTTCGGGTCCAGCGAAACTTTTTGCATTGACGGCGATAAGCGCCGCGCCCGCCATCCCGAGAGCCACAACCGCCTTGCTAACGATGCCCAACATAACCCGCCTCCGTGACATGAGGCGAGGTTAGTTTTGTTGTTTTGCCGTCGATGAAAGTATTTCAGCCGCATTTTACGCGAATGCGTTCAGATTTTCCTGCGTCGTCGGTAAGTATAATTTTGTGCTGTCAAAACGCGTAAAATTTGATTTGATCACGCAAGTTGCAGGAATAGCACGATTTTTTTCGCAGCAACGCCTCGGCTCCGCCACCAGCGACCTGCGCCGGCTTAAACTGCAAGGACCGCTGGTTAACCTATGCCCGTGGCGGAGGTTAACGCGCGCGTTCAGAGCGAAAATTTTTTTAGCGAGTGTGACGGCGCACCTTCGTGGAAGCGCAAATTCGTCACAGAGGTTTACGCGAGGGCCGAGGAATGGGACCGTTGCGAGACCGGCTGACGCCCAGTTGGCGAGCAGGAAGCGGGCGAGCGCATTCCCGCGCGATTGCGTATAGCGTCGGAAAGAACAATCGGCCTTGGAGCGGATTTTGGAGAAGCAGCGGCTTGAAGCCTTCAGCGACGGCGTCATTGCGATCATCATCACGATCATGGTGCTCGAACTGAAGCCGCCGCATGAGGCGAGCTTTACGGCGCTCGCGCAACTCGCCCCGGTCTTTTTCAGCTATGTTTTGAGCTTCGCCTATATCGCCATCTACTGGAACAATCACCATCACCTGCTGCAGGCGTCCTCGCATGTGACAGGCCGGGTGCTGTGGGCCAACGTCCATTTGCTGTTCTGGCTGTCTCTCATTCCCTTCGCCAGCGCCTGGATGGCGGAGAACCATTTTGCTGGAGCGACCGTCGCGGTCTATGGCGCAGCGCTGCTGGCGCCGGCCATCGCTTATTCCATCCTCAGCCGAATGCTTCTGAAGACGCATGGGCCTGAGTCGACGCTCGCGCGCGCGCTGGGCGTTGACGTCAAAGGCAAGATCTCGGTCCTGTTTTATCTTCTCGCGATCGGGCTGACGTTCATCGATCCGCGACTCTCGCTCGCGATTTACGTGCTGGTGGCGCTGATGTGGCTTGCGCCCGATCCGAGAATTGAGCGGGTCCTCACCGATAAGCGACGAAGCGAAGCCGAACGCTAACGATAAAGCCAGGCGTTGCGCGCCAGCATGCCGCCTCCGCCGAGCGCCCGAATCGCAAGATTGCGGGCCGCGGCCGGCAGCCCGCTCATATGGAAATATCCGCCCTGACGACGCGAGGCGCTCACGACCCGGTCAGCGCGGGGAAGCCTTGCGCCCTCATAGGCGGCGAAGGCGGGTTCCACCGTCGCGCCCAATCGCATGAAGGCTTCGCCCAAGGCGTCAGCGTCTTCGATCGCCTGCGCGGCGCCTTGCGCGAGAAACGGGACCATCGGATGCGCGGCGTCGCCAAGGAGCGTCACCGGTCCCTGCGTCCAGTGTTCCAGCGCCGGCCGCGTGAACAAAGGCCAGTGGCGCCAGGAGGCGCCAGCTTCGATCAAGTCGCGCAGTTCTGCCGCAATTTTACGCGGCGCGAGTCGGCGCGCGAGCGCGGCGCCCTCAAGCGACAGGCTTGAAGCGGCGTCCTCCGCCTCCGGCGGCTCTTCGATGATGACGACGGCGTTGATCACTGACGCGTCGCGCAGCGGATAATGCACGACATGGGCGCCCGGCAGCAGCCAGAGATTGGACGCGCGCGCGCGCAGCGCCGCCGGAACGCTGTCGGCGGGCAGCGTCGCGCGCCAAGCGACGCAGCCGGAATAGGCGGGCGCGTCGCGCTCGGACGGGACGAGATGGGCGCGCACGCTCGACCGCACGCCGTCGGCGCCCACTAACCCCGCCGCCTCGATTTCCTCGACGCCGTCCTGGGTGTGCACGCGAAGGCGAACGCCTCTGGCCGTCGCCTCGAAATCGCCGACGCGGGCGCCGGCGCGGACATGAGTCTGCGGATTGTCCAGCGCCGCCTGCAGCAGCGCGCCCTGCAAATCGGCGCGGTGGAAAAGCCGGAACGGCGCGCCCCAGCGGGTCCTCGCGGCGGAAAGGTCTAGGCGCGCCAGAATGGCGCCGTCCCGCCCGCGGCGGATATTGATGGCCTCGGGCTCCAGAGCGACGGCGGCGAGGGCGGGCTCGAGCCCGAGCTTGGCGAGGATGCGCCCCGCGTTCGGCGCGATCTGCAATCCCGCGCCGACCTCGTCGATCCGAGCAGCGCGCTCGAGCACCAGCGTGCGCTTGCCGGCGAGCGCCAGCGACAGGGCCGCGGCGAGGCCGCCAATGCCTGCGCCGGCGATGACGATCGGCGCGTTCACCCGCGTAATGTCAGGCGGCGGCGTCTTCGGAGACGCGATAGACGCATTCGGCCGGGTCGGCGCCGCCGCGCAGGGCCGGGTCGTAGACGTAATGCGTCGAGCAATAGGGGCAGACGGCCTCGTTCGACGCGCCCATGTCGATATAGACATGGGGGTGATCGAAGGGCGGCAGCGCCCCGATGCACATGAATTCCTTGGCCCCGATCCTGATCTGCGCGACGCCGGGCTGATTGTGGAAATGGGGCGTGGAATGCTGGGCCATGATCCGCTCCTTGAGAGGCGCCGGGGCGGCGGGAACTGTCCCGCCCCTATAGTCCAGCGGGCGCGCGTTGGATAGGGGTTTAGCTCTTGGGGTTTAGCTCTTGAGCCTTTCCAAGTCAGAGACGCCCAGAGTTTTCAGTCGTGCGCGCTCTTCTTCGCTGAGCGCCTTGGCGGGCGCGGCGGCGAGGCCCGCCCGTCGCCTGGCCGCCATCCAGACGGCGGCGGCGCCGGCGAGCAGCGCGATCAGCGGCGCGGCCCAGAGCAGCAGCGTGCCGGGCTTCACCGGCGGGCGCAGCAGCACGAAATCGCCATAGCGGGAATGGACGAACTCGCGCACCTGCGCATCGCTCATGCCTTCCTTGAGCTTCTCGCGCACGAGCACGCGCAAATCCTTGGCGAGCGAGGCGTCGGAATCGTCGATCGACTGGTTCTGACAGACGAGGCAGCGCAGCTCGGTGGTGATCGCCCGCGCCCGCGCTTCAAGCGCCGGATCGGCAAGCCTTTCGCCGGGCGTGACGGCGTGGGCGGCGAGCGGCAAGAGGAAGAGCGCAATAAACAAAATGGGGGCGCGCCCCCTCTCCCGGAGGGAGAGGGGGGCCCGGCGAAGCCGGGTCGGGTGAGGGGTTACGCCCTGCTCTTCAAAACCCTGTACGGTTCGTGCGATCGGCCGCGAAATTTTGCGAATAGGATACCCCTCACCCGGTCGCCTCCGGCGACCACCCTCTCCCGATGGGAGAGGGGCGCGCGAACCTACGTCATTCGCTGAAAGTCGGCTCATTCCGCCGGCTCCAGGGCTGGCGCGGCGGCGCGGCGGGCGACGCCGATGCGCAGACGCCGGTCGGCGAGCGACAGCGCGCCGCCGAAGGCCATGACGAGCGCGCCGATCCAGATCAGCGTCACCAGCGGCTTCCAGTACAGCCGCGCGTCGATCGTTCCGTCCTCATGGGAGTCGCCGATCGCCGCATAGACCTGCCCGAGCCCGAGCGTGACGATTCCGGCCTCCGAGCGCGCCATGCGCCGCGCCTGATAGAAGCGCTTGGCCGGTTCGATCGTCGCGAGCGTCGCGCCATCCTTGCGCACCGCCATCACCGCATAGACTTCCGAATAGTTCGGCCCCTGGCGCGGCGACACGGAGTCGATGCCGATCTGATAGGGACCGACGTCGTAATAGCTCAAGGGCTTCATCGCCACGATGGTTTCAACGCCCCAGCCGGTGGCGGCGAGGCCAAGCAGCGTCAGCCCCATGCCGGCGTGGGCGATCGACGTGCCAAAGGCCGATAGCGGCAGTCCGGCGAGCCGCTTCAGGCTCGCGCGTCCGGAATTCCCCCGCACGCGCAGCGCAAGATCGCTCAAGGTGCCGACGACGAGATAGATCGCGATGCCGGCGGTGACGATCGAGAGGAAGGGCGTTCCGTACCAGGCGCCGAACGCCGCCGTCGCGGCGACGCCGACGATGAAGGCGATCCGCAGCCGCTGCAAAGCGGCGGCGAGATCGCCGCGCTTCCAGGACAGCATCTGGCCGATCGGCATCAGCAGGGCGAGCGGCAGCGCGATCGGGATCAGTACGGTGTTGAAGAACGGCGCGCCGACGGAAATCTTCTCGCCGGTGATCGCTTCGAGCGCCAGCGGATAGAGCGTGCCGACGACGACAGTGGCGCAGCACGCCGAAAGCAGCAGATTGTTGAGGACGAGCGCGCCTTCCCGCGAGATCGGCGAAAACAGACCGCCGACCGGCAGCGCGCCGGCCCGCAGCGCGAACAGCGCAAGCGCGCCGCCGATAAAGAACACGAGAATGGCGAGAATGAACACGCCGCGGTCGGGATCGCTCGCGAACGCATGAACGGACGTCAGCACGCCAGAGCGCACCAGGAACGTGCCGAGCAGAGACAGCGAGAAGGCAAGGATCGCGAGAAAGATCGTCCAGACCTTCAGCGCCTCGCGCTTTTCCATCACAGCTGCGCTGTGCACGAGCGCAGTGCCGGCGATCCAGGGCATCAGCGAGGCGTTCTCGACCGGGTCCCAGAACCAGAAGCCGCCCCAGCCGAGCGTGTAATAGGCCCAGTACGACCCCATCGCGATGCCGAGCGTCAGCGCGATCCAGGCGAAGAGAGTCCATGGGCGAATGACGCGCGCCCAGCCAGCGTCGATGCGTCCGCCAATAAGCGCGGCTGCGGCGAAAGAGAACACGATCGAAAAGCCGACATAGCCCAGATAGAGCAGCGGCGGATGGATCGCGAGGCCGGGGTCCTGCAGGATCGGATTGAGATCGCGGCCCTCCCACGGCGCCGGCGCGACGCGGGCGAAAGGATTTGAGGTGAGCAGAATGAAAAGGAGAAAGGCCGCGCCGAGCAGACCCTGCACGGCGAGCGCGTCGGCGCGCAGCCTGTCGGTCATGGACGTCGAGAAAATTGCGATCAGCGCGCCGCACAGCGAGAGAACGAGCACCCACAAGAGCATCGAGCCTTCGTGGTTCCCCCACACGCCCGAGATTTTATAGATGAAGGGCTTCAGCGAATGGGAGTTCTCGATGACGTTGACGAGCGAGAAGTCGGAAACAACATGGGCGTAGGTCAGCGCGCCGTAGGAGAGCGCGATGAACAGGAATTGCGTGATCGCCGCGGGGCGCGCGACGCGCATCAACGCGGCGTCGTTCAAGCGCGCGCCGATGAAGGGAATGGCGAATTGCGCCAGCGCAAGGGCGAGCGCGAGGACAAGCGCGTAATGTCCGGTTTCAACGATCATGCTGCTGTCTCCACCTTCTCCCGCTTGCGGGAGAAAGTGTCGCGCCGAAGGCGTGACGGATGAGGGCCCTCACCCGACCCCGCTTCGCGGGGCCACCCTCTCCCGCAGGCGGGAGAGGGAAGATGACCGCGCACGCTCACTTCGTCTCTCCCTGCCAGACGCCCTGCTTCTTCAAGGCGTCGGCGACGTCGCGCGGCATGTAGCGTTCGTCGTGCTTGGCCAGCACGCTGTCGGCCCGAAAGGCGCCGTCAGGCTGCAGCACGCCGTCGACGACGACGCCCTGCCCTTCGCGGAAGAGATCCGGCAGCAGGCCTGTGTAGGACACCGCGAGATCGCTCGTCTTGTCGGTGACGGTGAAGCGCACATCTTGGCCATTCTTGACGACCGTGCCTTCCTTCACCAGCCCGCCGATGCGCAGCCGCGCGCCGGAGGCCGTTTGCTTCTTCGCAAGCTCCGACGGCGTGTAGAAGAATACGATATTGTCGCGCAGCGCGAACAGCATCAGCCCGGCCGCGAGGCCAAGAATCGCCATCGCTCCGGCAATCAGCGTCAGCCGCTTTCCCTTACGCGTCATTATTCAGAACGCTCCCATGCGGCCACGTATGGCCGCTCTCGCGAAGAGGCGAAACGTCTAGCCTCCGATATTCAGCTCCTTCGCCAGCGCCTCGATGCGGGCGACATCATCTTGCTTGCTGGCGAGCGCCTTGCGGGCCTCGGTCACGGCCTTTTTGGCCTTTTCGGTCTCGGCGAGGACGCTATAGGCGCGAATGAGCTTTAGCCATCCCTCGACGTCGTCGCCCTTGGATTCGAGCCGCGAGGCAAGACGGTCCACCATGCCGCGGATCATCTCCTGACGCTGATCGGCGGGCATCGCCGCGATCGCTTTGCCCTGCTCGCTCGACGGCCCGCGCGCGACGACCGGCGGGTTCGCCTCGCCGCGCAGATTGGCGAGCTGGGCGTTGACAGCCTTCAGATAAGCGGCGTCGGCCGGCGCGTCAGCAGCCATCTTGGAAAAGATTGCGATCGCCTTGTCCTTCTCGCCGGCCTGCGCCGCGGCGAGTCCAAGATAATACTGCGCCTCGGGCGCCGCCGCGTCGAGCGCGAGCGCCGCCTCGAAATCCTTCTTGGCTTGCGGCGTCACCACGCCTTGAGCGACGACGACGCGTGCTTCTCCGAGCGCCGCAAGTCGCGCCGCGGTTGCGCCTAAAAGTCGCAGCGCTTCCGAATAGGCGTGGACGGCGTCTTCGCCGCGCCCCGTGCGCAGCAGATATGGCGCGATGACTTCGAAGCCGCGGCCGTCTTCGGGATGCTCGCGCAAATGCTGTTCGATGCGCGCGACGGCGCCGGAGAGGTCATTGCGGTCCGGCGCGGAGTCGAGCCGCGCTGTCAGCGGCATATCCGGCATGTCGGAATGGCCGAGCCGCGCATAAAGCATCAGCGCGACGGCGGGTATGACCACGATAGCCGCGAGCGCCGCGGCGAGCGCGAGTTTGCGCGAGGCCGCGACCTTGGGCTTTGGCGCCGCTTCGGCCCGCAACAGCCGGCGCGCCGCCTCGGTCTTCGCGGCTCCCGCGTCCGCCGCGTCGAGGCGTCCTTCCTCGCGCTCGCGCTCGATTTCGGCGATCTGCTCCTCGAAAAAGGCGACGTCGGCGGCGCTTTCATCCTGCGCCCCATTCCGCATGGCGAGCGGCGCCAGCACCGCCATCACCGCGGCGCCGGTCAGCAAGGCGAAGATAAGCCAGATCATGCCCGCTCTTTAAGGCTTTGCGCTCCCTATTGGAAGGGCGGCCATCGTCCCTACACGCCCTTCGCGATCTGGTCCTTGCGCCGGGGCGGCTCATTATCGTGACTGGCGCCAATGGCGCTGGCCGTCACGGTAACGCTTGACTGGCGAGCGCGCCTCATCGGAATTGCGCTGTATCCTCGTGCGAGACCTCATGCTCCGAGACCCCTCATGCTCATCAACACGCCTTCGATCGAACAGCTTTCCAATGTGATCTCGCAGGTCACCGGCCCCGCCTTTCTGCTCGCAGCCGAGGCGCAGCTCTTGGCCGTCCTCGTCTCAAGACTGGAGCGCATTGTCGATCGATCGAGAATGATCGCCCAGACCGACCGCAGCAGCGCGGAATACGCCCATCTGCAAGCTGAACTGCCAATCCTCAGAAAGCGCGGCACGCTGATGCATTACGCCATGTACTGGGGCGTGGCGAGTTGCATCGTGACGTGCGTTCTCGTCATCGTCAGCTTCACGGCGGCCTACCTTCATGTGCGCCATGAGTATGGCGCGGGGTTGCTGTTCGCCCTGGCGATGGCGCTCTTCACCGCCGCGCTGGTCGCCTTCGCGAGAGAATTGCAGCTTGCATATTTTGAGATTAGCGGCGGCGCTATGCCTCCCCAAACACGCGCGCGAAAATCGTATCCACATGCTTGAAGTGGTACGAGAGGTCGAACAGCGCGTCCAATTCCGCCGCCGACAGCTTCCCACTCACGTCCTTGTCCTGTCCGAGCAGCGTGCGGAAATCCCCCTCGCCGCGCCAAACCGGCATGGCGTTACGCTGCACCATGGCGTAGGCGTCTTCGCGCGAGACGCCTTTTTGCGTCAGCGCCAGAAGCACGCGCTGCGAATGAATGAGTCCCCCCAGCTTCTCTAAGTTCTTGCGCATATTCTCTGGATAGACGACGAGATTGTCGATGACGCTCGTCAAGCGCGCCAGCGCGAAGTCCAGAGTGACCGTCGCGTCAGGCCCGATCATGCGCTCGACGGACGAATGCGAAATATCGCGCTCGTGCCAGAGCGCGACGTTTTCCATCGCGGGGATCGCCATGCCGCGCACCAGCCGCGCGAGGCCGGTCAGATTCTCGGTCAGCACGGGATTACGCTTATGCGGCATGGCCGAAGAGCCCTTCTGGCCGGCCGAAAAATATTCCTCCGCCTCGAGCACTTCGGTGCGCTGAAGATGGCGGATTTCGATCGCCAGCCGTTCGACGGAAGACGCCACGACGGCGAGCGTCGCAAAATACGCCGCATGCCGGTCGCGCGGAATGACCTGCGTCGAAATCGGTTCGACGGTCAGTCCCATCTTATGCGCCACATAGTCTTCGACGCGCGGATCAATATTGGCGAAAGTGCCGACGGCGCCCGAAATCGCGCAGGTCGAAATTTCCCTGCGCGCTTCGACGAGCCGTTCGCGCGCGCGGGTGAATTCGGCGTAAGCCTGCGCCAGTTTCAGCCCGAAGGTCGTCGGCTCGGCGTGAATGCCGTGCGAGCGGCCGATCGTCGGCGTATATTTATGCTCATAGGCGCGCGTCTTGAGCGCGGACAGCAGCGCATCGACGTCGGCGATCAGCAGATCCGCGGCGCGCGACAGTTGCACGGCAAGACAGGTGTCGAGCACGTCGGAAGACGTCATGCCCTGATGCACAAAGCGCGACTCGGCACCGATGAATTCGGCGAGATGAGTCAAAAAGGCGATCACGTCATGCTTCGTCACCCGTTCGATCTCGTCGATTCGCGCGACGTCGAAGGTGACGAAATCCGCTTTGTCCCAGATCGCCTTGGCGCTCTCCCGCGGGATGACGCCGATCTCGGCGAGCGCGTCGCAGGCGTAGGCCTCGATCTCGAACCAGATGCGAAACCGCGTCTGCGGCTCCCAAATCACGGTCATCTCGGGTCTGGAATAGCGGGGGATCATCCGGCGCGCCTTGAAAATTTGAGGAAGAGAGAGGCGCCTAGCATGCGCGTTGCATCAAAGTCCATATATGGGCTGATCAGGTGGGAGGATTCATGCAATCGACGGACGTCGTCGTTCTTGGCGCCGGCATTGTCGGAGTGAGCGCCGCGCTGCATCTGCAGGCGCGCGGCCACGACGTCGTGCTCATCGATCGCGCCGGCGCCGTGGGTCAGGAGACGAGCTTCGGCAACGCCGGACTGATCGAACGTTCGTCGCTCATCCCTTATCTCTTCCCGCGCGACCCGGCGAAGCTCATCAAATATGCGCTGAACCTTCTCCCTGAAGCGCATTACCACGTCTCGGCGCTGCCGGCGGTGGGGCCATGGCTCCTGCGCTATTGGCGCGAGAGCGCGCCGGAGCGGGTGCGGCGGAATATCGAAGCGCGGCGCCCGCTGATCGAACACAGCCTGAGCGAGCATGAGGCGCTGATCCAGCAGGCAGGCGCCGGCGAGCTGTTGCGCAGGACCGGCTGGATCAAGCTGCATCGCAGCGGGGAGACTCTCGCCGCCGGCCTCGCCGACGCCGAACGGCTGCGCGCCTATGGCTTACATATTGATACGCTCGACGCCGCCGCAGTCGCTTCGCTGGAGCCCGATCTCGCCCCGATCATGGGCGGTATCCATTACCGTGACACCGCCGCGATCATCGATCCCGCCGCGCTCTCGAAAGCCTACGCCGATCTGTTTGTCTCACGCGGCGGCCAATTTCTTTCCGGAGACGCGCGCAGCCTTTCGCAAGAGCCGGATGGGCGCTGGCGCGTCGAGACGGCGAACGGGCCGCTCGTCGCCGGCGCCGCGGTTGTGGCGCTCGGCCCCTGGTCGGATTTTGTTTATGGGCCGCTCGGCTATCGCATTCCGCTCGGCTGGAAGCGCGGCTACCACATGCATTACGCCGCGAAGGACGGCGCAAAGCTCAATCATCCGATCCTCGACGCCGACGTCGGCTATCTCCTGGCGCCGATGCGCCGCGGCGTCAGGCTGACGAGCGGGGCCGAATTCGCCCGCCGCGACGCGCCGCCGACCCCCGTGCAGATCGAGGTTTGCGAACCGACGGCGCGCCGATTGTTTCCGCTCGCCGAACGGCTCGACCCGGAACCCTGGCGCGGCGCGCGGCCCTGCCTCCCGGACATGCTGCCGATCGTCGGTCCGGCGCCGCGTCATCGCGGCCTATGGTTCGATTTCGGCCATGCGCATCATGGGCTGACGCTTGGGCCGGTCTCCGGCCGGCTGCTCGCCGATATGATGACGGGCGAACAGCCCTTCATCGATCCCGCGCCCTATCGGGCCGATCGATTCTGATCTTGCGAGGACGCCTTTGTGAGATGCTTGTCCGCCTATTCGGCGCCGACGAGCCTCAGCGCGCGGTCCAAAACCCGCACCACCCTCGAAAGATCATGGCCGCGCCGAAGCACGAGCCCTGTCGCGGCGATCACGGCATAGGCGCCTTGTCGACGCGAAAGCGCAGGATCCTTTTCGATTCGATACAGCGGCGCCTCGCTCGCGCGCCGAAAAATGGAGAACACGGCCTTCGCCGGCGTGAAGTCGATCGCATAGTCGCGCCATTCCCCCTGCGCGACTTTCGCTCCATAAAGTTTGAAGATGACGTTGAGTTCTGGGCGGCTGAACGAGACCGCCACGCGCTTGTCTCCCCGAGCTCCCTGCGCCGCGTCCAGCGAAGCGCCGTTCACGACGACGAGCGCGGGTCGAACCCGACTGGGCTCCGTCGTCTCCGACTCCGCCATGCGTCCGCTCTCCTCGATCTCTCTTAACCATGTTGGCCTGCACGGATGCGCCGGGCAAGACTTAATGACTGGTTTATGACGAGAATCTTCGCGTCCTTGCTCTCTGATAAGATTTGGCTGGGAAGAATCATACTTTCGCCGACTTGGCGCCCCTTGCCAGCCAAACGCGCCGCCCAAAATGAAGTTCATTGCCTCGACAGCTCGGGGCCACGCGTTTTCGGTTTCGTCAGCCCCCCAGCCCCCCGAAGCGTGTGGTTCCGAGATATAGAGGTCGTGGCGATGGTCGGGCCGGCCGGGAGTTTCGCTCCCGCGCCGGCTCGTCTAGCTCTAGCGGGCCGCCATATCCGCCTTTAGCGGCCGCGCCCCGCCGCCGAGGCTCTTGCAAATTCCGCAACAATGACGAACTCAAGAGCCGCCGTCGCGTCGATTGCGACGTGCATTCTCTTTTTCTTTTCATCGGAGAGAACATGACCGACGACGCCGCATCCGTCGCCGCCGCGGCTCCCGCCGCCGATCCGCAAACCGCCGCCGATTTCGGTTTTGAGGCCGACGTCGCGAGGCTGCTCGAGCTGATGACGCACTCCGTCTATTCGGAGCGCGACGTCTTTTTGCGCGAACTCGTCTCGAACGCCGCCGACGCCTGCGAAAAGCTGCGTTACGAGGCGCTTTCCGACGAAAAACTCGCCGCGCAAGCCGCCGCGCCGCTCGTCACGATCTCACTCGATAAGGAGAAGCGCACGCTGACGATCGCCGACAACGGCGTCGGCATGTCGCGCGAGGAGCTGATCAGCGCCCTCGGCACCATCGCCAATTCGGGAACGCGCGCCTTTCTCGACAAACTCGGGAAGGAAAAGGACGCCGGCTTCATCGGCCAGTTCGGCGTCGGCTTCTATTCCGCCTTCATGGTCGCCGACCGCGTCGAGGTCGCGACGCGGCGCGCCGGCCAGGATCAGGCCTGGCTGTGGAGTTCAGACGGCAAGGGCTCCTATCAGATCACCGCTCTGCCGCTCGAAGCGGCGCCCGCCGTCGGCGCCCGCGTCACCCTGCATCTCAACGCCGACAGCGATGAATTTCTCGACGGCTGGCGGGTTGAAAGCGTCGTGCGCGAGCACTCGGGCGCGATCGCCGCGCCGATTGATCTCATCGCGGCGCCGGGCGAAGAGCCCCGGCGGATCGCCGAAGGCGTCGCCCTGTGGACGAAGCCCAAGTCCGAAATCACACATGAGCAATATGTCGACTTCTACCGGCAATTGTCCGGGCAGCTCGATGAGCCCGCACTGATCGCCCATTGGCGCGCCGAAGGACGCACCGAATATACGGTGCTCGCCTTTGTTCCTGGGACGCGGCCCTTCGATCTCTTCGACCCGGCGCGAAAGAGCAAATCCAAGCTATATGTGCGCCGCGTGCTGATTTCGCGCGACATGGAGCTGCTGCCCGCCTGGCTGCGGTTCATGCGCATCGTCGTCGACAGCGCCGACATTCCGCTCAATGTCTCGCGCGAGATGGTGCAGAAAAGCCCTGTCGCCGGCGCGATCGGCAAGGCCATCGCAACGCGCATTTTGCAGGAACTCAAGAAGCTCGCCGACGCCGAGCCGGAAAAATTCGCGGACGTGTGGAAGAATTTCGGCTCCGTGCTCAAGGAAGGGCTGCATGAAGACCCCAGCCGCCGCGACGCTCTGTTCGAAATTGCGCGGTTCGCCTCGACGACGTCCGAGGAACACACCCGCACGCTCAAGGATTACGTCGCCGATCTGAGGGAAAATCAGACCGCGATTTATTATCTTGTCGGCGACGACATGAAGCGGCTGCGCGCCAGCCCGCAGCTTGAAGGCTTCCGGGCGAGAGGCGTCGAAGTGCTGCTTCTCGACGACGCCGTCGACGCCTTCTGGGTGACGAGCGCGCTTGGCTACGAGGGCAAGCCGTTCAAATCCGTCACGCAGGGTCAGGCCGACATCGATTCGATCGCGCTCGTCGACGAAGCCAAGACGGAGGCGACGGCGCTGGCCGACGTCGCCGACCTGCTTGCAGCCCTCAAGGAGACGCTTGCCGAATATGTCGACGACGTGCGCGCCTCGACGCGGCTGACCGACAGCGCCGTCTGTCTCGTCGCTCCGGACAGCGGCTTGGATCGCCAATTGTCCCGCCTTCTGGCCGAACATGGACAACAGGCGGCCTTCGGAAAGCCGGTTTTGGAGATCAACCCGAGGCATGAAGCGATCGTCGCGCTGGCGACGGCCTTGCGCGCAAAGGGGCGTGAAGCGGCGCGCGACGACCAGCTCCTCCTGCTCGATCTCGCCCGCGTCGCCGACGGCGAGCATCCCATCGACGCGGCGGCTTTCGCAAAAAGGCTGACGGCGCTTCTCGCCAGCCGGGGGTAGAGATGAGTCTGAGCGCGAAGAAGGCCGCAACGAGCGATCCGCTGACGCGCGCCCAGGCGATCGCGACAGTTGCGGACTATCTCGGCGCGCGGGGGGTCGATGACGCGCAGGAGGACGCGCGCGCTCTGCTGCGCGCCGCCACAGGGCTGACGCGGCTCGAACTCGCCATGACGCCGCGCGCGCCGCTTTCTGAGGAGGAGGCGAGCGCCCTCTCCCGCTACGCGGCGCGACGGGCCGCCCGTGAGCCGGTGTCACGCATTCTTGGAGAGCGCGGATTCTGGACGCTCGACCTCGCCGTCGCGCCGTCAGTGCTCGATCCGCGGCCCGACACCGAAACGCTGGTCGAGACGGCGTTGCGCTTCGTTGCGGAACGGCGCGACGCGCCGCTCTCGATTCTCGATCTCGGCGCCGGCTCGGGCGCTATCGCCTGCGCGCTTCTTAGCGAGCTTCCGGCCGCGCGCGCCGTCGCCGTCGATCTCTCGGAGGACGCCTGCGCGGCCACCGCCGCAAATCTCGCCCGTTGCGGCCTGTCAGATCGCGCCGCGGTTGTGCGCGGCCGCTGGGCGGAGGCGTTTCAGGCGCGTTTCGACCTCATCGTGTCCAATCCCCCATATGTGCGCACCGGGGACATCGCAGGGCTCGATCCCGAGGTGCGGCTCCATGATCCGGCGCTGGCGCTCGACGGCGGCTCCGACGGGCTCGCGCGGTATCGGGAGATCATCGGCGACCTGCCGCGGTTCATTGACGAGGACACGGTCGTCGTCTTCGAGGTCGGCTTCGATCAAGCTGCAAGCGTCGCGGCGCTGTTGGAGGCCCAGGGCTTCAAAATCGAGCGTGTGGCGCGCGACATCGGGGGCCACGAGAGGGTTGTCGCGGCGCGGCTTTACCCGTCAAGGCCGTGACATATTGGCGACAGTAACCGCTTTTTTGGCCCGTCTCGCCGCGCTCGGCCTTGTTGGCGGCCACCCCCTCCACTATAGTCATTCCAGGTCCAGCCGATCGCCGACTTCGAGAGAGAACTCGAACGCTTTGGCTCCGTCGCGAACGGAAGCCCGAAACGACCGGCCAGGAGCAACGTCGAAATCGACATGAAAGCGCCGGAGTGAAGACCACTTCGATTGTCGGGAGCGTTGCGATCCGGCAGGCAGGCATGCAGTCGCGTTGGGCATCAAGCAGTTGCGCTGAGGGGAATTGGCGCAGAGCGACGTGGGGCCGCCGATTGCGGCCGACTTGAGGAAAATCGACTCGCGCACAGCATTATCGAAGCTTGAGGTCCGAAAACGGATTGCTGTCGCCTGTCCGTTGGCGCATGCGCCGGGCGAAGGAATTTAGCGGCGACGTTGTTGGGAACGCCGCGCAGGCGGGGCCGAGCGCAGCAAGATTTCGGGGAGTTTGATGAGACCAGGGCAAAACAAGAGAATGCGCGGTCGGAGCAACAACCGCAAAGGGCCCAATCCGCTTACACGGTCCTATGAATCGAATGGCCCCGACGTGAAGATCCGCGGCACGGCTCAGCATGTCGCCGAAAAATATCTTCAGCTCGCGCGCGACGCGCAGTCCTCCGGCGACACGATCATGGCCGAGAGCCTGCTGCAGCACGCTGAGCACTATTTCCGGCTGATCGCCGCCGCGCAGCAACAGCAGCAAGTCAACGGCTATGGGCGCCCGCAGGTGGAAGCGGAAATCGACACCTCCGAGGACGACGACGATTTCGCCCCGCTTCCGGACCGTTTCGCGCCGCTTGCCGAACGGCTGCCGCCGCCGGCCTTCCAGCCGCCGCCGCCCTTCGCGCCGCAACCGCAGCCGCAGCCGCATTTTTCGCAGCCGCAGCCCCAGCCCCAGCCCTTTGAGGAGCGCCCGATCGGCGAGATGCGGGCCGGCGAGCGCGCGGAGCGTCCGGAACGCCCGCAGCGGCACGAACGACCGCAGTTCAACCGAGACCGCAACGCCGAGGGCGGCGACCGTCCGCGTCACCAGGGATATGAGCGCGGCCGCGACCGACGCTTCCAGCCGCGCCCCGAGGCCAGCGCGGCCGAGAGCGAACCAGGGACGGCGCTTCCCTCATTCATCACCGCGCCAGTGGCGCGCGCCGCTGCTCCCAGCGAGAGCGCCGGAGCGGAACCCGTTCTCGAGCGCGAAAATGCGCCGCGTGAACACGAGGGCGGAGTCAATTATCATCTGAGCTCACGCCGGCGCCGGCGCCCGCGCCCGCCGATGGATGACGTCGCCGGCGGCGCACGGGACGATGACGCGCCGCAGGTGGGCGAACTTCCGCTCGAGCCAGATCGGTTCTAGAGCTTCAGGCGAGGATGCTGATCGCGTCGCCGGCCTTGATCCGGCCACCCTCGATCACCCGCGCGTAAACGCCGCAATCAATGTGGCCGAAGTTCTGGCGCAGCGTTTGAACGATATCCATGTCGCGTCGCCCTGTGCCCGGCTCGACGCCTGTGGCCGCGCAGCGATCGGTCATTTTGAGCACCTCGAGCCGCGCGCCGCCGATCGACAGGGTTCGCCCCGGGAGCGCCGCTTCGGCCCATGCGCCCATGTCTTCGACGTAGAGATTGGCGCGAAACCGCAGCGGATCGAGCGCGGCCCCTTGCGCCTGGGCAATCGCCGCAACGCTCGCCAAATTGACCAGTGAGACAAATCCCGACTTTGAATCCGTGAAGCGAAAACCGTCGGGCGCAGCCAGAAGCCGCACGGGGCCACGGATTTCGGGCCCAAGAAAGCCGGTCAGGAAGGCCTCGATGGGCTGACGCCCTTCGGGCGACCGCAAATCGCCTCGCGCGACCTCGCGCCCTGCCCTGGCGATCGTCAATACGCCCGTCGCCTCATCGTAGCGCGTCGCAAGACCCGCGAGCGCGCCGTTCCTCATCAGCATCAGAAATTTGATCTTGGGCTGATGCTCGGGCGCCGCGGGATCGAAGCCTGAAGGGCCGTTTTCCAGCGCAAACAGTCGATCTCCCGGAAAATAGTCGCCAGTCTTCAGATCGGCGGCGTCCAGCGGCTCGGGCGAGAGGCCTTTGACGGGATAGCGATAGAGAGAGGCGAGTCGCATGGACGTCCCTGTTTCGGTGACAAGTCGAGGCGGATTGCCTACACCCGCCCGACCGTCAGGAAAATAGACTCGGCCGTTCGCAAGGAGAGCCAGCCATGCCGGACAAGACGCTCACGGTCCTCGTTCTAGCCGCAGTGGCGTTTTCCGCCGCGCATGATCTCGACCACCTGTCACGCGACGATTTCTCGCAACCAGGGGCATGGTCGATCGCCGCCGCCTTTCTTTCGGTGAAATACGCGCTCACAGGCGCCGCGCTGTATTTCTATTTCCGCGGCAAGATCGGCGCAGCGTTCTGGGCGGTCATCGGCGTTCTCGGCGCCGTGGCGCTCTGGTTCGCGCATTTGAGCCCTGCCGCCGAGCAGCGGCCGTCCAACATCTATGCGATGTATGGCAGTCCCATCGCCGGTCTCATCGCCTCGGGCTCGGTCTATGCGATGATGCTGTCGCTTGTGGCGCTCTCGCTCTATGGCGGATGGCGCGCGCTCTGGCCGGCTGCGCGCTTACATCGCCAAAGCGATTAGCCGAGGTATTCCGATGCGCCCGGCGCGGTCGAGTCCGCGCTTTCGCGCCGCACCCCCTTTAACACCGTGCAGCCCTTCCCATATCGACCACGAGGGCAGCCGCAAGGGGCCTTGAACGAGAAAATTTTGGACGCGAGGCGCGCCGCTTAAAACAAAGGGCCGCCTCATGGTCAGAGGGGCTATAAATGAACTTTGAGAAATACACCGAACGCGCGCGCGGATTCGTGCAGTCGGCGCAGTCGATGGCGACGCGCGAAGGCCACCAGCAGTTTACGCCCGAGCACATCCTGAAAGTCCTGCTCGATGACGATCAGGGCCTGTCCGCCGGGCTGATCGACCGCGCCGGCGGCCGCTCGCGCGAGGCGCTGGCGAAAACCGAGGCCGCGCTCGCCAAACTGCCCAAAGTGATGGGGGCCGGCGCCGGCCAGCTCTATCTTGCGCCCGCGACCGCGCGCCTCTTCGACAACGCCGAGAAGATCGCCCAGAAGGCGGGCGATTCTTACGTCACCGTCGAGCGGCTGCTCCTGGCGCTGGCGATGGAGAAGGACTCCGAGGCCGCGAAAATTCTTGCCGCCGCCGGCGTGACGCCGCAGACGCTGAACGCCGCGATCGAAGATTTGCGCAAGGGCCGCACGGCGGATTCGGCTTCCGCCGAAAATGCCTACGACGCGCTCAAGAAATACGCCCGCGACCTCACCGAGGCGGCGCGCGAAGGCAAGCTCGATCCGGTGATCGGCCGCGACGAGGAGATCCGCCGCGCTATTCAGGTGCTATCGCGCCGCACCAAGAACAATCCGGTGCTGATTGGCGAACCCGGCGTCGGCAAGACCGCGATCGTCGAGGGTCTCGCTTTGCGCATCGTCAATGGCGACGTGCCGGAATCGCTTGAGGATAAGAAGCTGCTCGCGCTCGATATGGGCGCGCTGATCGCCGGCGCGAAATATCGCGGCGAATTCGAGGAGCGGCTGAAGGCGGTGCTGAACGAAGTCACCGCCGCCGAAGGCAATGTCATCCTGTTCATCGACGAAATGCACACGCTCGTTGGCGCCGGCAAGTCGGATGGGGCGATGGACGCCTCCAATCTGCTGAAACCCGCGCTCGCCCGCGGCGAATTGCATTGCGTCGGCGCGACGACGCTCGACGAATACCGCAAACATGTCGAGAAGGACGCGGCGCTCGCCCGGCGCTTCCAGCCGGTCTTCGTCGACGAGCCGACCGTCGAGGATACGATCTCGATCCTGCGCGGCCTGAAGGAGAAATACGAACTCCATCACGGCGTGCGCATCACCGATAGCGCGATCGTCGCCGCGGCGACTTTGTCGAACCGCTACATCTCCGACCGCTTCCTGCCGGACAAGGCGATCGACCTCATCGACGAGGCGTCCTCGCGCCTGCGCATGCAGATCGACTCGAAGCCCGAGGAGCTCGACGAACTCGACCGGCGCATCATCCAGCTGAAGATCGAACAGGAAGCGCTCAAGAAAGAAACGGACGCGGCGTCAAAGGATCGCCTGGCGAAGCTCGAAGGCGAGCTTGCCGACCTCGAAGAGAAATCAGGGGCGCTCACCGCGCGCTGGCGAGCCGAGAAGGACAAGCTCGGCGCGGCGCAGAAGCTCAAGGAGCAGCTTGAAGCGGCGCGCAACGAGCTGGCGCAGGCGCAGCGGCGCGGCGAATATCAGCGCGCCGGCGAACTCACCTATGGCGTGATCCCCGACCTCGAAAGGAAACTGGGCGAGACGGAAGGCGAATCCGACACGCTCGTCGACGAGGAGGTCACCGCCAATGACGTGGCGCAGGTCGTCTCGCGCTGGACCGGCGTGCCTGTCGACAAAATGCTCGAGGGCGAACGCGAGAAGTTACTGCACATGGAGGACGAGCTCGCAAAGCGGGTCGTCGGGCAGCATGACGCGGTTGTCGCCGTGTCGACCGCGGTGCGCCGCGCGCGCGCCGGACTGCAGGACCCGAACCGCCCGATCGGCAGCTTCATCTTCCTTGGCCCCACCGGCGTCGGCAAGACGGAGCTGACGAAGGCGCTCGCGGCGTTTCTCTTCGACGACGAGACGGCGATGGTGCGGCTCGACATGTCCGAATACATGGAAAAGCATTCGGTCGCGCGGCTCATCGGCGCGCCCCCCGGCTATGTCGGCTATGAGGAAGGCGGCGCTTTGACCGAAGCCGTCCGCCGCAGGCCGTATCAGGTCGTGCTTTTCGACGAGATCGAAAAGGCGCACCCGGACGTCTTCAACGTGCTTCTGCAGGTGCTCGACGACGGCCGCCTGACCGACGGCCAAGGCCGCACGGTCGATTTCAAGAACACGCTGATCATCATGACGTCGAATCTCGGCTCGGAATTCCTCGTCATGCAGAAGGAGGGCGAGGATTCCTCCGCCGTGCACAGCGAAGTCATGCAGGTCGTGCGGGCGCATTTCAGGCCGGAGTTCCTGAACCGAGTCGACGAGATCATCCTGTTCAACCGCCTGCGGCGCGAGGATATGGGCGCGATCGTCGACATCCAGGTCAAGCGGCTGCAGAAGCTCCTCGAAGATCGCAAGATCACACTGCATCTTGACGCCAAGGCGCGCGACTGGCTGGCGGCGAAGGGCTACGACCCGACCTATGGCGCGCGGCCCTTGAAGCGCGTCATGCAGAAGGAGTTGCAGGACACGCTTGCCGAGCGGCTGCTTGCCGGCGAGATCATCGACAGCGCGAGCGTCGAAGTTTCGGCCGACGCCTCGGGCCTCGTCATCGACGGCAAGTCGGCGCATCGTCATGCCGCGCCGCCGCTGCTGCGCACGGTGGGGAACGCCTAACCCTTCCCCAACCCTCCCCCGCTTCGCAAACCGGGTGCTCCCGGTTTGCGCATCGACGCTGAAGTCGGCAACAGCCGACTTCGGACGGGAGAGGGAGGAGAGCGCGCCCTCTTTTGTCCTGATCGCCAACGCCGGTCGTTAGCGTCCCCTCTCCCGCGAAGCGGGGGAGGGACAGGGAGGGGGCTCTTCACATTTCCCGAGCGCCGCGTTCTTGACGCGGCGCGTCGCCCTGCCCCAGCCGCTCTTTCCGGCGGTTCAGCACATCCGCTTCGCGCAGATCGAGTTCGCGTTCGATGCGGCGGCGCGCTTCGTCGGTGAGTTTTCCCTCGCGCAGCATGCCGTTGATCGCGTCGCGCTCCGCGGCGATCAGCTCCAATTCAATCTCATCATGCAGCTCGGTCAGCGCGCGGCGCTCTTCCTCGATGTCGCACTTCATGCGGATGCGCGACAGGAAATAATCCTGTTGCGCTTGAAACGACAGCGTCGCTTCTTCCGGCACGTCCTGCTCGGCGACTAACGCCGCCAATCTGGCGGTGGAAGCCTCTACGGCGGAGCGGCGCGCCTGAATTTCCTCGGCGCGGTCGAGCAGACGCTCCTCCATCCCGGCTTTGGAGACCCCGAGCTTGCGAATAACCCAGGGCAACATCGCGCCCTGGAAGACGAGCGTGACCATCACGACGCAGAAGGCGAGGAAGAAAATGGAGTCGCGATAGGGAAAGGGCTCGCCGCGCGCCGTCGTGATCGGGATCGCCAGCGCGGTGGCGAGCGAGACGATCCCGCGCACGCCGGTGAAGGAAATGATGAAGAGCCCTTGCCACGGCGGCGCCGGCTGGCGCCGCGCGCGCGGGATGAGCCATCGCGGCAGATAGGCGTGCGGAAAAATCCAGATGAAGCGCGCCACGATCACGACGAGCGAAACGAGCGCCGCCGACGCCGCCAGATCGTAAAGCGAGTGGTTCTGGATGCGTGCGAAAAGCGCCTGCGCCTGCAGGCCGGTGAAGAGAAAGACGAGGCCTTCGATCAGATAGATGAAGAAGTCCCAGAAGAACACGCCCTGCAGACGCGTCGCGGCGCTGATCAGCCGGGGGCCGTTCCAGCTGATATAGAGGCCCGTCGCCACGGTCGCGATGACGCCCGAGCCGCCAAGATGTTCTGGCGGCCAATAGGCGAGGAACGGCGTGATCAGCGACAGCGTGATTTCGATGCGCGGATCGCGCATGAAGCGGCGCAGCCGCAACATCGTCCAGCCGACGCCGACGCCCCATACAATCTCCGAAACGATGATGATCGTGAAGGTTTCGCCCGCCTGCGCCAGCGAAAAAGAGCCGACGCTGACCGCCGCCACCGCGAAACGATAGAGAACCAGGGCCGTCGCGTCATTGGCGAGACCTTCTCCCTCCAGAATGACGCGGATGCGCCGGGGCAGCCGCATGCGGCGCGCGATGGCGAGCGGCGCGAGGACGTCAGGCGGCGAGACGATCGCGCCGAGGACGAAGCCGACCGCCCAGGGCCAGCCGAGCAACCAGTTCGTCGCCGCCGAAACGGCGATGGTCGTGAAGACGACGCAGCCGATCGCAAGCACAAGGATCGGCTGCAGATTGAACTGGAATTCCCGCCAGCTCATGGCGATCGCCGAAATGTAGATCACCGGCGGCAGGACGAGGAGCAAGATGAATTCGGGCTCGAGCACCAGCGGCGGCACACCCGGCGCCATCGCGATCGCCACGCCCGCCGCGACGAGCAGAATGGGCGAAGCGAGGCCGAGGCGCGAGGCGACGAAGGCGACGGCCGCCACCACCGCGAGAAGAAAGACGAGGATTTGCAAACCCGCCAGCATGCGCTCACCTCTTTGCCGCGCCCCAGCGGCAGAGCGAACTCCGCAATGCCGATGAACCCAAGCTTACAACTTCCGAAGCGCCACTTCCTCGATCCTGTGATCGGCGTCCTTGGTGAGGATCAAACTCGCGCGCGGGCGCGTGGGCGCGATGTTCTGGCGCAGATTCTCGAGGTTGATGCGCGTCCATATGTCTTTTGCGACGCGCGTCGTCTCCTCTGCGTCGAGATCGGCATAGACGCGGAAGTAGGATTCCGGATCGCGGAACGCCGTCTGCTGAAGCCGGCGAAAGCGCTCCACATACCATCGCTCCAGCACGTCTTCAGGCGCGTCGAGATAGACCGAGAAATCGAAGAAGTCGGAGACGAAGGGAATTTCGCGGCCGTCGCGCATGCGCGGCGCAAGCAGAACGTTGACGCCTTCGACGATGAGAATGTCGGGCCGGTCGACGCAGCTCGCTTCGCCCTCGACGACGTCATAGGTCATATGCGAATAGACCGGCGCGCAGACGTTGCGCCGTCCCGCCTTCACATCGGAGAGGAATCGCAGCAGCGATTTGTTGTCGTAGCTT
The DNA here is from genome assembly GCF_013350005.1 of Methylocystis silviterrae. GTDB lineage: Bacteria > Pseudomonadota > Alphaproteobacteria > Rhizobiales > Beijerinckiaceae > Methylocystis > Methylocystis silviterrae. The sequence goes on along the minus strand of NZ_JABVWW010000001.1, from coordinate 161,302 downwards.
TCCGGAAAGCCCTTCTTGTCCATCAACCTTTCGGCTTCAAGGATTCTGTTGGGCAAAAGAAATCCGTCGGTGGTGATGAGCTCCACTTTCGGCGTGTTCGGCCAGCGCGACAACAGCGCGCGCAGCACGCGCGCCGTCGTGGATTTGCCCACGGCGACGGAGCCCGCGACGCCGATAATGTAAGGAACCTTGCCGTCCTCGGCGCCGAGAAAGCGTTGCGTCGCCTTGAAGAGGCCTTGCGTCGCCGCAACGTAAAGAGCCAGCAGGCGCGACAGCGGCAGATAGATCTCGATGACTTCTTCGAGCGAGATCGGATCGTTGAGCGATTTTAGCCGGACGAGATCATCGAGCGTCAGCGTCAGCGGCGTATCGGCGCGCAGCGACGCCCATTCGGCGCGCGTAAAATGCCGGTAGGGGGAAAGAGCCTCGTTGTTGGGGACGAGCTCCGCCACCGTCATTCCTTTGCTCCGCGCGCGGCTTTCTCGGCCAGCCCGGATTGTTTCGTGCGCCGCTCCAGTTCGCGCAACACGTCGTCGAGCGAAATGTCCCGCGCTTCGAGCATGACCAGAAGATGATAGAACGTGTCCGCGGCTTCATTGACGAGCGCGCTTCGGTCGCCCTCCATCGCCGCAATGACGGTTTCGACCGCCTCTTCGCCGAATTTCTTGGCGATGCGCGGCATTCCCGCGTCGAGCAAGGTCTTCGTATAGGAGGTCGAGGCGTCGTCCTCGCGGCGTGATTTGATGAGCGCCGCGAGATCGTCGAGCGTGAAACTCATGACAGCCCCCCTCCCCAACCCTCCCCCGCTTCGCGGGAGAGGGAGCAGGCTCGGCGCTCGATATTGAACCCGCAAGCGCCGATCGCTTGCGCCGTGTCATTCCCGGCAGGCCGAAGGCCTGACCGGGAATCCAGAGCCAATTCAAGAATGCTGGTCTTGCTCTGGATTCCCGATCGCGCGCGTTGCGCGCGTCGGGAATGACATCCGAGCCGTTCAACAGCCATCATCCCATCGCCTCCAAGCCGTCGAGGCGCATCGGCAGCCCCGCCGCCGCCATATGCAGCTTCGCCTGCGGGATCGAATATTCGCCGAAATGGAAGATCGAAGCGGCGAGCACGGCGCTCGCATGGCCTTCCTTGACGCCGGCGACGAGATGGTCGAGCGTCCCAACGCCGCCCGAGGCGATGACCGGCACCTGCACCGCGTCGGCGACGGCCCGCGTCAGCGCGATGTCGAAGCCGCTCTTCGTGCCGTCGCGATCCATGGAGGTCAGCAGGATTTCGCCTGCGCCGAGTTCGCTGACGTCGCGCGCATATTGCACTGCGTCGATCCCCGTTGCGCGGCGCCCGCCATGGGTGAAGATTTCCCAACGTTCCTCGGCTGCGCGCTTGGCGTCAATGGCCACGACGATGCATTGCGCGCCAAATTTTTCCGACGCTTCGCGAACGAAGCCGGGATTGGCCACGGCGGCGGAATTGATCGAGACTTTGTCGGCGCCGGCGAGCAGCAGATTACGGATGTCGTCCAGCGTGCGCACGCCGCCGCCCACAGTCAGCGGCATGAAGCAGGCTTCCGCCGTGCGCTGCACGACGTCGAGCAGAATGCCGCGGTCTTCATGGCTTGCGGTGATGTCGAGAAAGCAGAGCTCGTCGGCGCCGGCGGCGTCATAGGCGATGGCGCATTCGACCGGATCGCCGGCGTCGCGCAGATCGACGAAATTGACGCCCTTGACGACGCGTCCTCCTTTCACGTCCAGGCAGGGAATGACGCGCGCTTTCAGCATCACGCGTTCTCGGTCGCCGCACGCGCGCGGATCATCGCCAACGCCTGCGCCGGATCGAGCCGCCCGTCGTAGAGCGCCCGTCCGGTGATGGCGCCGGCAAGCTTGCGGCAATCGGGCTGCAGCAGCCGCTCCACGTCGGCGAGCGACGCGAGGCCGCCCGAGGCGATGACGGGAATCGTCAAGGCGTCGGCGAGCGCCAGGGTCGCCTCGATATTGAGGCCGGTCAAAACGCCGTCGCGCGAGATGTCGGTGTAGATGATGGCGCTCACCCCCGCGTCTTCGAAGCTCTTGCCGAGATCGAGCGCCGACATGCGTGTCGCGCGCGACCAGCCGTCGACGGCGACAAAACCGTTCTTGGCGTCGACCCCTACGGCAACGCGGCCCGGGTGAAGGCGCGCCGCCTCACGCACGAAAGACGGGTCCTTGACAGCCGCCGTGCCGATGATGACGCGCGCAACGCCTTTTTCCAACCAGCGCGACAGCGTGCGCATGTCGCGAATGCCGCCGCCGAGCTGCACGGGAATCGTCAGCGCGGCGAGAATGGATTCGACCGCCTGGGCGTTGCGCGGCGCGCCGGCGAAAGCGCCGTCGAGATCGACGACATGCAGATATTCGAACCCGACCCGCTGGAAGGCGCGCGCCTGCTCCGCAGGGTCGTCATTGAACACGGTCGCGCGGTCCATATCGCCCTGGGCGAGGCGCACGCATTGCCCTTCCTTCAAATCGATTGCGGGAAACAGAATCACGGACGCCACCTCAGGAAATTGCCGATCAACGCTAGGCCCAGCCTCTGGCTTTTTTCGGGATGGAACTGCACGCCGACGAGATTGTCGCGCGCCACAGCCGCGGTGAGCGGCGCGCCATAGTCGGTTGTCGCGAGAACATGTTCTGACGACGCCGGCGTCAGCTGGAACGAGTGCACGAAATAGGCGTGCAATCCACGCTCTCCCGTCGGCACGCCGGCAAAGAGCGGATGTTCCCGGCTCAGCGTCAGCGTATTCCAACCCATATGCGGGATTTTCAGCGAAGGATCCGCAGGCTCGATCGCCGCGACGTCTCCCGGAATCCAGCCGAGGCCCGGCGTTTCGCCATGTTCAAGGCCGCGCGCGCCCATGAGCTGCATCCCGACGCAAATCCCTAAGAACGGCCGGCCACGGTCGATAACCGCCTCCTGCAGGGCGGCGTAAAGACCCTCGATCGCCATCAGGCCGCGGCGACAATCGGCGAAAGCGCCGACGCCCGGCAGAACGACGCGCTCGGCGGCGCGCACGACGTCAGGATCGCTGGTGACGCGAATGTCGTCTTGCGCCTGTGACTCGCGGGCGGCGCGCTCAAAGGCTTTCAAGGCGGAATGCAGATTGCCCGACCCATAGTCGATGATCGCGGTCGTCAAGGAGCGGGCTCCCCAGAAGGGCGATGGCGGTGGAAATAGGTCGCCTCCGCCTCGTCGAGGTCATCGCCAATGACGAGATCCTGCTCGACATAGCCGCGACGCGCCAAATTCCAGCCGACAAGCCGTTCCCCCTCGAAACCGAGCCAAACAGCGAGCCCGAGCGTCAGCCAGGACATCGCGTCGCGCGATACCCGCAGCTGCCAGGCGATGAGCGCCAAGGCGACGAGAAGAAGCGTCCACAGCCCCGCGACGAGCCAAGCTCTGCGCCAGGCCAGCCAGAACGGACCAAAAATAAAGGCCGGCCAGGAAAACCCGTCGCGCAGGAAGACGATCTTTTCCGGCGCGGGAAGCTGGCCCGACGCCATTCGCGGAAAATGAACAGTGAATATCGCCATCGGCCTTCCCCTCTCGGCGTCACTCGCCTCTCTCAGGCGGTGAGCGTTCCCTTGGTGGAAGGCGCTTCCCCCTGCGTGCGGCGCGGATCGATCGCCACCGCCTTGCCGAAGGCGCGCGCGAAGCCCTTGAAGGCGCTTTCGGCGATATGGTGGCTGTTGACGCCGCGCAGGCATTCGATGTGCAGCCCGACCTGGGCGTGAACCGCAAAGGCCTGGAAAAATTCGCGCATCAGCTCGGTATCGAAGCCGCCGATCCGCTGCGCCGGAAATGCGACCTCGTAAACAAGAAAGGGCCGCCCCGAAACGTCCACGACGACACGGGTCAGGGCCTCGTCGAGCGGCACATGCGCGTCGCCGTAGCGGGAAATGCCCTTGCGGTCTCCAAGCGCGCGATCCACCGCCTGGCCGATGGCGATGCCGACGTCCTCGACCGTGTGATGACCGTCGATGTGCAGATCGCCCTCAGCGCGCACGGCAAGATCCAGCGGCGCATGACGAGCGATCTGGTCGAGCATATGATCGAAAAATCCCACGCCGGTCGATATATCCGAGCGGCCGTCACCGTCGAGGTCGACGGTGACCGTGATTTTGGTTTCCTTGGTGTTGCGCTCGATCGTCGCGCTGCGCATTTCCAGCCTTTTCTTGGGCCCTACCGGCGTTTCCGGCGACTCCGGCCGCAAGCGGCCAGCTTGTAGCAACTCCGCCCTGGATTCGCCACCCGAACCGCTCGGGCGTCAAAGAGAAGCGAGATGCGCGCCAACGAACGCCGCTTGTCGGCAGATCGGACACAAAACAAAGAATGGTCCGTCTGTTCGCGTCGATTCCCTGGTTAAGCGCGACCACGGCAATATCTCCGACGCCGGCAGGCGCTTGTAGCTTCGCGACAACGCATCAAGAAGACGCTAAATGCCTCAGCGGCGGCGACTTTGGCCGGTGGCGGCCGGCACCGCAGCGAAGTCGTGGCGAGAATCGCCGCGCGGGCGCCAGGAGACTTGAAAACATGCGACTTAGGCTCGGTTTGGCGCTCCTCGCGGCGCCTTTGATGTCCATTCCGGCCGCCGGCGAGCCTTGGCGGGACGGCTTCGTGTCGCGCGTTGAAGCGCTGGCGCTCATGGAAACGCTCAATGCCTCCCTGCTCGCAAGCCGCAGCGCGACGGCGACGCTCGAGAAATGGTGCGCCGATCACAAGATGTCCGCGGAGCCCAAGATCGTCGCTCGCCGCGTTGCTGGGATCGAGCAGCAGCCGAGCGCGGAGACCCGCCGGCGGCTCGACGTCAGCGACGAGGAGCCGGTGAAATATCGGCGCGTGCAGCTCGCCTGCGGCGATCACGTGCTCTCGGAGGCTGACAATTGGTATGTGCCTGGGCGCCTTTCCGATGAAATGAACCGCGCGCTGGAGATGACGGAAACGCCCTTCGGCAAGGCCATCGCGCCGCTGCAGCCGTTCCGTCGCACCATCGACATGAAGATGCGCTGGTCGCCCTTGCCCGAAGGCTGGGAGCTTTCGGCCGTCCCGACGGCCTCGCCTGAAAAGGCCAGCGGCGCGCTCTCCATTCCGCACGACCTCTTCGAGCACACCGCCGTGGTCTATGCGCGCGATCAACGTCCTCTCTCCGAGGTGCATGAGACCTATACGCGCGAGGTCCTGGATTTTCCTGCGCCGCTCGCCGGCGCGCCGCGCGAGTGAGTCTGGCGTTTTAAATCCGAGCCCGACTAGCGAAGAGCGCGGCTGCCCTGCCGCCGCTCCGCCCTTGCTCAAATCGCCGCCAAACCTTACATCGGCTGGACATCTCAGGCTGGATACGGCGAATGGATAGCGAACAACACCGCTTTGCGGCCATGCATGCGACGACAATCATCCTCGTCAAGAAAGCCGGAGAAACGGTGATCGCCGGCGACGGCCAGGTCAGCCTCGGCCAGACGATCATGAAGGGCAACGCCAAGAAAGTGCGCCGTCTGGGCAAGGGCGACGTGATCGCTGGTTTCGCCGGCGCGACCGCCGACGCCTTCACGCTCTTCGAACGGCTTGAATCGAAGCTGGAGCAATATCCCGGACAATTGATGCGCGCTTGCGTCGAACTCGCCAAGGACTGGCGTATGGACCGCTATCTGCGGCGCCTCGAGGCGATGATGCTCGTCGCCGACAAGAGCGTCGGCCTCGTGCTCACCGGCTCCGGCGACGTGCTTGAGCCGGAAGGCACGGGCGAAGGCGCGGTGGCCGCCATTGGTTCGGGCGGAAACTACGCGCTCGCCGCCGGGCGCGCCCTGCTCGATTCATCCCTCGACGCCGAAGCCATCGCCCGCCGCGCAATGGTGATCGCCTCCGAGATTTGCGTCTATACCAACCAGAATGTGGTGGTGGAGAAGATCTAAGGCGGTCGGCAATCGTTGGTCGGCAATGACGAATATCCCACAGCCGATTGTCTACTGCTTACTGCCCTGCCTACTGCCGTTCCGAAGGAACTCACCATGGCCGACTTCTCGCCGCGCGAGATCGTTTCCGAACTTGATCGCTATATCGTTGGGCAAAGCGACGCCAAGCGCGCCGTGGCGATCGCGCTGCGCAACCGCTGGCGGCGGCTGCAGCTCGAAGGCCAGATGCGCGAAGAGGTGCTGCCCAAGAACATCCTGATGATCGGACCGACAGGCTGCGGCAAGACCGAGATCGCCCGCCGTCTCGCGCGTCTCGCCAATGCGCCCTTCATCAAAGTCGAAGCGACGAAATTCACCGAGGTCGGCTATGTCGGCCGCGACGTCGAACAGATTGTGCGCGATCTGATCGAGGTCGCCATCGTGATGGTCAAGGAGCGCCGCCGCAAGGACGTGCAGGCGCGCGCGCAGCAAGCGGCCGAAGAGCGCACGCTCGATGCGCTGGTGGGGCCCGCCGCGTCACCTGGCACGCGTGAAACGTTTCGGCGCCGCCTGCGCGCGGGCGAACTCGACGACAAGGAAATCGAAGTCGAGCTGACGCAGTCGGGCTCCTCGATGCCGATGTTCGAACTGCCGAACATGCCCGGCGCGAGCGTCTCCGCCTTCTCGCTCGGCGATATTTTCGGCAAGGCGATGCAGCGCGGCAAGCCGCGCAAACTCTCGGTCAAAGAGGCGCAGGGACCTCTGATCGCCGAAGAGAGCGACAAGCTGATCGATCAGGAAGCGAGCGTCCGCGAGGCGATCCACGAGGTCGAGAACAACGGCATCGTCTTCATCGACGAGATGGACAAGATCTGCGCGCGCGAAGGCCGCGGCGGCGCCGACGTCTCGCGCGAAGGCGTGCAGCGTGATCTTCTGCCGCTCATCGAAGGCACGACGGTCGCGACGAAACATGGAACGGTGAAGACCGACCATGTGCTGTTCATCGCCTCCGGCGCCTTCCATGTGGCGAAGCCCTCAGACCTGCTGCCGGAACTTCAGGGGCGCCTGCCAATTCGTGTCGAACTCGCCTCGCTCAATGAAGACGATTTCCGCCGCATTCTGACCGAAACCGAGGCCTGTCTGACGAAGCAATATTCCGCGCTGCTGGGCACGGAGGGCCTGACGCTCGAATTTGCGCCGTCCGCCGTCGACGCGATCGCCAAGGTTGCCGTTCAGGTGAACACCTCAGTCGAGAATATTGGCGCGCGGCGCCTGCAGACGGTCATGGAGCGCGTGCTCGACGACATCAGTTTCTCGGCGTCCGACCGCGCGGGCGACCGTATCGTGATCGACGGCGCCTATGTCGAGGAGCATATCGGCGATCTGGCGAAGAACCGCGATTTGAGCCGGTTTATTTTGTAAAATGCACGGCACTTGCGCCTGCGCGCGCTTCTCGCCATAAGACCGGCCAAACCCAAAACCCTTGGCCAATCACATGTCCACATTTCCTCAGCGCGTCTTCTCGGGCGTGCAGTCCACCGGCAATCTGCATCTCGGCAACTATCTCGGCGCGATCGTCAAATTCGTCGAGCTGCAGAAGAACTTCGACTGCATGTATTGCGTCGTCGACCTGCATGCGATCACGGTGCCGCAGGACCCGATCGCGCTGAAGGCGAATACGCGCGAGATCGCCGCCGCCTTCATCGCCTGCGGCATCGACCCCAAGGAGAACATCGTCTTCAATCAGAGCCAGGTGCCGGAGCACGCCGAACTCGCCTGGGTTCTGAATTGCGTCGCGCGCATCGGCTGGCTCAACCGCATGACGCAGTTCAAGGACAAGGCCGGCAAGGATCGCGAGAACGCCTCCATGGGCCTGCTCGACTATCCGGTGCTGATGGCCGCGGACATTTTGATCTATCGCGCGACGCATGTGCCGGTCGGCGACGACCAGAAGCAGCATCTCGAACTCGCGCGCGATATCGCGCAGAAGTTCAACAACGACTTCTCGGAATCGATCGCGCGCAACGGCTTTGGGGAGGCCTTCTTTCCCCTGCCCGAGCCGCTGATCTCCGGCCCCGCGACGCGGGTGATGAGCCTGCGCGACGGCACGAAGAAAATGTCGAAGTCGGACGCTTCGGATTATTCGCGCATCAATTTGTCGGATGACGCCGATCAGATCGCGCAGAAGGTGAAGAAGGCGAAGACCGACCCCGACGCGCTGCCTTCCGAGGAAAAGGGCCTCGAAGGGCGCCCCGAGGCCTATAATCTCGTCGGCATCTTCGCGGCGCTTTCGGGCCGCAGCAAGGCCGAAGTGCTCGGCGAATTCGGCGGCGCCAATTTCTCGACCTTCAAGAGCGCGCTTGTCGATCTCGCCGTCGCCAAGCTCGCGCCGATCACCGACAAAATGCGCCGCATTCGTGAGGATGAGAGCTATGTCGACGGCGTGCTGCGCGACGGGGCGGAACGCGCCCGCGCCATCGCCCGTGAGAATATGAATGCGGTGAAGGATATCGTGGGGTTTTTGCGTTAGTCCCGAGTTACACGGATCCGCTAGGTCGGTTCACATGACGTGTCATTCCCGGCGGACCGAAGGTCCGACCGGGAATCCAGAATCAATCCATGAGTTTTGACCTGGCTCTGGATTCCCGATCGCTCGCTTCGCGCGCGTCGGGAATGACACAGGCAATCCCGTCAGTAGTGCTCGTTTTGCAAACAGCCGCCGTCAGCTTCGAGCCAGAGCAATTCCTTTTCGACGAACGGTTTTAAATACGGACTGAGGCCCCGCGAGGTGACGAGGTCGACCTTTCGACCGATCAGCTCTTCCAACTCCTCGGCGAGCGCAAGGAAATCGGAGAAGCTGCGGTCTCGCGCCAGATCGATCAAAATATCCACATCGCTCGAGGGCGTTTCCGACCTTCGAGCGACCGATCCGAAAAGCCGGACATTCGAGGCGCCGTGCCGACTCGCGGCATTCAGAACTTCCGCGCGTTTGGCAAGCAAGGTATCCAGCAGTGGCATCGCGATCTTCCTCTGCCACGAATCATATCAGGTTTTCTTTAGCGCTGTAGGGGTTTGGCCCTCCGCTCGCCCAGTCGAGCAATTCCACTGTGTGGACGACTGGGACGGGCGTACCCGACCTGATCTGCACGATGCAGCCGATGTTGCCCGCAGCGACAATGTCCGGCGCGACGCTCTCGATATTTGCGACCTTTCGCGACCGCAACGCACCGGCCAGCTTCGGCTGCAGCACATTATAGGTTCCCGCCGAGCCGCAGCAGATGTGACCCTCGGGAACGGAGACGACATTAAAGCCAGCGGCGGTCAACAGCGCGACCGGCTCTTGCGATATTTTCTGCCCATGCTGCAGAGAGCAGGCGGAGTGGTAGGCCACTCGAAGTTTCGGCGCGTCGACCGACGGCGCAAAGCCAATCTCAGTCATCAGCTCCGTCACGTCTCTGGTCATCGCCGAGATGCACGCAGCCCTGTCCGCGAGAGTCGGATCGTTGCGGAACATATGGCCATAGTCCTTCACGCTCGTGCCGCAGCCCGAAGCGTTGATGACCACATGATCCAGTCCGCCTGAGTCGATTTCGCGCGTCCAGGCGTCGATGTTCGCGCGCGCATAGCGTAGCGAGTCGTCCATCTTTCCCAGATGATGCGGCAGCGCCCCACAGCAGCCGGCGCCCTTCGCGACGACGACCTCGACGCCGTGGCGCGTGAGCAGCCGTATCGTCGCCGCATTGATCGACGTGTCGATGACCGTCTGAACGCAGCCATTGAGTAGAGCAACGCGCATCTTGCGCGCGCCTTGCGCGGCGAAGACCTGCGGCGCATCGACGCTGGAAACAGGCGGAAGGCTGGACGGCGCCAGCGCGAACGGCGCAGCGAGTCGGCGCGGCAGGAAGCGCGCCAAGGGGCGGATCGCCGCTGCGACGCGAAACAGCGGTCGCGCGAGAGAAGGACGAGGCAAGACGAAAGCGAGCGCCGCGCGCATGGCGCGCTCCATGAAGGGTCGTGCATATGTTTTTTCGATATGCGCCCGGGCGTGATCGACGAGATGCATGAAATGCACGCCCGAAGGACATGTCGTCATGCAGGAGAGGCATGACAGACAACGATCGATATGAAGCGCCGTGCGCGCGTCAGCCGGCCGTTCCTTCTCGAACATCTCCTTGATGAGATAGATGCGGCCCCGCGGCCCGTCGAGCTCGTCGCCGGTGAGAAGATAGGTCGGACATGTCGCCGAGCAGAATCCGCAGTGCACGCACGCGCGCAGAATCTTCTCCGTTTCCGCCATTTCGGGATCGGCGAGCGCCTGCAGCGAGAAGAACGTCTGCATCGTCTCTTAAAACTCCGCGCGCATGCGGCCGCGCTCCAAAATATGCGCTGGATCGAAGCTGTTCTTGACGCGGCGCGTCAGCGCCGTGAGCGCCGCCGGTTGCGGATGGAAGACGTCGACCGTCGCGCGAACCTCTTCGCTCGCACGGATCAGCGTCGCATGGCCGCCGCTGGCGTCCACCGCGCTGCGCACGACGGCGGCATACGCGTCAGGCGCGGTCTCGAGGCACAGCCAGATCAGTCCGCCGGCCCAGTCGTAGAAATGCGCAAGCATCGGCGCGCCCGCGCGGCGGATGCGCTCGACAACCGCGAAACCTTCGCTCGGCGCGACGGACATACGCCAGACTTGGCCGACCTTGGCGGCGACGGGCGCAGCGTCGCGCAAACCCCGCCACAGTGTCTTCGAGTCGTATTCGTCGAGCGTCTCAAATCGGAGCCCGCCGCGCGCCAGTCGCCCGACGAGATCATCGCGGCGCGCCGTTACGGAAATCGCCGGACCTTCCAGCCGTATGGCGGCCGCATTGGCGTTCAGCGCCAAGGGCGCGGCGCCGGCCGGCAGCATTGCGAGCGCTGAAGGCTCACAGGGCGTCGCGGTGGCGCGGCGCAGCAGCGCGAGGCTCTCCGCCTCATGGGCGCCGATCGCCAACAGCGTGCATTCTGTCTGCGGCTTTGGAAGCACCTTGAGCGTCAGCTCGGTGAGGAGCGCCAGCGTGCCGTAGGAGCCGCAGACAAGCTTGGAGAGATCGTAGCCGGTGACGTTCTTCATGACGCGGCCGCCGGATTTCACCTGCTCGCCGCGACCGGTGACGCAGCGGAACCCGAGCAGATGATCGCGCGCCGCGCCCGCCTTGATCCGCCGCGGCCCGGCGGCGTTCACCGCGATGGCGCCGCCGATCGTGGCGCCGCCCGCTTCTGCGCGAAAGAGCAGTCCATAGTCCATTGGCTCGAAGGCGAGCTGTTGCCCGTGCTGGTCCAGCAGCGCTTCGATCTCGCTCAGAGGAACGCCGGCGCGCGCCGAGAGCACGAGTTCATTGGGCTCATAGAGCGTCACGCCTGTCAGCGCCACTGTGGAGAGCGCCTGCGCTTGCGGCGCGTAGCGGCCGAGCCCCGACTTGGAGCCGCCGCCGACGATCGCGCAGCAGTCGCCTTTCGCTTTCGCCGCGCAAATGGCGTCGACCGCGTCCGCTTCGTCGCGGATTTCGAGCGTCGCGCAAGCGGATTGCATCGCTAAAATCTCGGCAGGTGGGGAAAAGGCATTTTACCGCCCGAGACACGCATCATCCCGAGTTCAGCGCAACGATGCAGCGTCGGAAACACCTTGCCCGGATTGAGCCGGCCCTCCGGGTCAAAAGCGCATTTCAGCCGCATCTGCTGGGCGAGATCCACCTCGGTGAACATCTCGCCCATGAGGTCACGCTTCTCGACGCCAACGCCATGTTCGCCAGTGAGAACGCCGCCAAGCGAGACGCACAGGCGCAAGATGTCGAAACCGAGCTTTTCCGCGCGTTCGACGTCGCCCTCTTTTGACGCGTCATAGAGAATGAGCGGGTGGAGATTGCCGTCGCCGGCGTGAAAGACATTGGCGACGCTCAGCCCCTGCTCTTTGGCGAGCCGATCCATGCCGGCGAGCGCTTCCGGCAGCCGCGCCCGCGGGATGGTGCCGTCCATGCAAAGATAGTCGGGCGCGATGCAGCTCACCGCCGGAAAGGCGTTCTTGCGTCCTGCCCAGAACTGCAGGCGCTCGGCCTCGCTTGTGGAAGCCCGTATCGTGGTTGCGCCTTCCTCGCGCGCGATATCCTGCACGACGCCAACGAGATGATCGACCTCGGCCTGTGTCCCATCGAGCTCGACGATGACGAGCGCTTGCGCGTCAAGCGGATAGCCGCAGGGCTGAAAGCGCTCGACCGCATGAATCGTCGCCTTGTCCATCATTTCGAGGCCAGCGGGGATGACGCCGCGCGCGATGATCGCGCTGACACAGCGCGCCCCCGCCGCCACGCTCGCAAAGCCGAGCAGCAGCCCCCGCGCAACAGGCGGCCTTTGCAGCAGCCGCACGGTCACCTCCGTGACGACGCCGAGCAATCCCTCGGAGCCGGTCATCAGGCCGATGAGGTCATATCCCTCGCTGTCGAGATGCTTGCCGCCGAGCCTGATCAGGTCGCCCCCCATCAGCACGACGTCGAGCCCGAGGATGTTGTTGGTCGTCAGGCCATATTTCAGGCAGTGAACGCCGCCGGCGTTCTCGGCGACATTGCCGCCGATCGAACAGGCGATCTGCGACGACGGATCCGGCGCATAATAGAAGCCCTGCGCTTCAACGGCCTTGGAGATCGCGAGATTTTGAACGCCAGGCTGGACGCGCGCGCAGCGGTTCTCATAGTCGATTTCGAGAATTCGATTGAACTTGGACATGCCGAGAAGAATGCCGTCCTCGAGCGGCATCGAACCGCCAGACAGCGACGTGCCGGCGCCGCGGGGCACGACCTTGACGTTCATTTCGGCGGCGAGCGCCATGATCGCGCGCACCTGTTCAACGCTCTCCGGCAGCGTGACGACGAGCGGGAGCGCCCGATACATGGTGAACGCGTCGCATTCATAAGCGCGACGCGCGACCTCGTCGACGATCAGGCTTTCGCGAGGCAGTATGGCCCCGAGTCGCGCAATGAGTTCATTGCGCCGCGACATTATCGCCGGCTCGGGCTTCGGCATGAGAAGCGTCATGGACTCAGAAGCGTCATGGACTCGCGCCTCCAACGCGAGCGAGAGCGCTGCTGAACCTGCAGCTATTCGCCTAAGCGGAGCTTGAACCCTGCTCCGGGCTGCGCCCTATGGTCCGAACCGTTTAGAGGAGCCTCGAAGCGCCCGCAAGCATGGCCCGATCGCAAAACCATTAGAAATGCGCGGATTTCTGGCGCTTTTCATTAATCCGCCTATGCTAGGTGGAATCGATCGATCGCACGACGAAACACGGGCCGAAGGGAAATGACCAAGACCATCCTCATCGTCGAGGATAACGAGCTCAATATGAAGCTCTTTAATGATCTCTTGGAAGCCAACGGCCATGCGACGCTGCAAACAAAGAGCGGCTTCGAGGCGATATCCCTCGCGCGCAGCCATCAGCCGGATCTGATCCTGATGGATATCCAGCTGCCAGAGATCAGCGGCCTGGAGGTCACCCGCATGCTCAAGGAGGACGATGATCTGCGCGCCATTCCCGTCATCGCGATCACCGCCTTTGCGATGAAGGGCGACGAGGAAAAAATCCTGCAGGGCGGCTGCGAAGCCTATTTGTCGAAACCGATTTCCGTGGCGAAATTCCTCGAAACCGTGAATTCCTTTCTCGCAGAGAAGCGCTGAGATCTCTGTCTTCACATGAGCGCGCATTCGCGTCACTGACGATCTGCCCTCGAACGACCGCGCATCCTGCAGCCGATGACGGCTCCCTGGCGACCGTCTGTGGTCTGGAGGCCGGCGCAGACGCTTCATCGCCAGACCCGTCGATAGTCCGGCCACGGCGGATCGGCGGCCCCTCCCCTTTGAGCGGGCTTGCAGGCGACGCGCGGCTGAACTATACAGCGCGCGACGACGTCAAGCCGTCCGGCCTCCCCCAAGAGGCGTCCGAATAGAACGGGGCCATAGCTCAGTTGGGAGAGCGCTTCAATGGCATTGAAGAGGTCGTCGGTTCGATTCCGTCTGGCTCCACCACTATCCTAGTTCGCTGTTTTAACGTGGCTTTTTCGAAGAACCAACGAAATGGTTCTCGACAATCCGGGACTTGGCCCTAGCCGAATCGCAAGAACGCCTCGCAGCCTCTCAACCTGGCGGCCGATCTCGGCGTGGGAAAATTGTTTTCGCGTCCAAACAGGTGATCCCGCGACGAAACCCCGGCGCGAGAGACCCGTTCAAAGACGCGCACCAAATGGACGAACTGAATCCGAAATGCGTTCTCAAAGATTGGGTTGGCGCCGATCTCGCGACAACGGCGCCGCCTGCCAGCGACATCGGTTGACGCCCATCGGCGCGCGCAGGGCGACACTTCCAAAGAAAAGGACATGCGAAATGAAATCACGACTATCCGTTGCGACGATCATATCTTTGTTCTGCTCGGGTTGGGCCTTCGCTGAAGATGCGCCGGTGACATATCAATGCGAGGTCTCGGCTCAACAGAGCGACTCAAGCCAGTCCGCGCCATTTTCCATCGAGATAAGAGGCGCCGCGGTGAAGCTGAGCAACGTCAGCGCCCTCGACGGCAATTTTTCCCTCATTCGAAAGAATGACGCCTTTTACGTCTTTAAAAATAAGAAGAATCAGGGAGGCAACATCAACCGTTCCACCGGCGCAGTGGAATTATATGCCGTGAACGCCGCCTCCCATGAGATGACGGTCTCGATCAACGGCGCGTGTGTCGAACAGAAATAGACCCAGGATTTCGGGGCCTCGAACACTCCTCCAAGATATCGACGCGATCGAGCGCCGGACGGCGTCGCAAGAACCCGTTCGGCATCGTGCTCCTCACCACGGCCTCCTCGCGCCAAGTCACGCGCGACGTGAGCCTGGAAGCATATTCTCAATCACAACCCGATGGAAACTTTTGCGAGCACGGCGGTTTGGGAGAACGACGCCCGCCTCACGGTCTACGATAAAACGCAGGGCGCGCCCAATTGCGACGAATATTTGTGTAGCGTGTTCGGCCTGGCCAAGGACAAAGTGCGGGTCTTGTCTCCCTATGTCGGCGGCGCCTTCGGAGTCGGTCTTAGGCCAAATTATCAGCTATTCATGGCGGCGCTCGCCGCCATTGGCCTCAAGCGATCTGTCAGGGTCACGCTGCGCGCCAGTAGATGTTCACGCTTGGCTATCGTCCGCAAACACTCCAGACGCTAACACTGGGAGCCGAGAACGATGGACGATTGGTGGCCATGGAGCATGATGCGATCGCCAATACGTCCGCTTTGAACCGGCGTGCGCGTCCGCGATCTACCGATCACCATCGATAAGCTGCTCGAGCTGAGGCAGCCCACGAGCAACCACGCGGCGTAAATGAATTACGTCCCAGACCCCGGACGGCCGAGAGACGCTCTCACCAGCGCCCGCAGATGGCTGGAGGAATTCGGACAGGCGGCGCTGGCGACCGTCGTCTCCACCTGGGGTTCGTCGCCCGTACCGATCGGCGGCCAAATGGCCATCGGTCCAGGCGGACAATTCGAGGGCTCTGTCTCCGGCGGTTGCGTCGAAGTGGACGTGATTACCGAAGCGGCGGACGTTCTGGCGCGCGACAGACCGAAGCTGCTAGAGTTCGGAGTCGGAGAGGAACTGGCGTGGAAGGCCGTCCTGCCCTGCGGCGGCGCGATCAGCATCTATGTCGAGCCTCTGCGGCGTGAGCGAGATTCAGCTTTTCTCGACAGAGTATTTTCAGCGCGCCGCGCGCGGACGTCGCTTGCAGTGCTCACGACGCTTGCGACCGGCGAGCGGCGCCTATTCGACGCCGGGGCGCCGATGCCGGCCGAGATCGCCCAATGCCTCGTTTCGTGTGAGAGCCAGCTTCTCTCTCTTGGAGATGCTCCGGTCTTCTTGCACGCGCTCACCCCGCCAGTTCGCGTCGTCATCGTTGGCGCGACGCATGTCGGCCAGGTGCTTGCTGATTTGGCGAACCGCATTGGTTACGACGTCGTCGTCGTCGATCCGCGCGCCGCTTTTGCGAGCGTCGACCGCCTCGGCGATTTCAAAAGTCTCACCGACTGGCCTGAAATCTCGCTGAAATCCTTGGGGCTCGACCCTAGGACCGCAGTGGTCACTCTGACCCACGCCGCCGCCATTGACGATGAAGCGCTCACCGAGGCGCTGCGCTCGCACTGCCTGTATATTGGCGCCCTGGGCTCGACGCGGACACACGCCAAGCGCCTGCAACGTCTCGCCGCCGCAGGCTTCAACGATGCGGAACTCGCGCGCATCAGCGCCCCGGTCGGACTGCCGATTGGCGCGAAGGGACCAGCTGAGATCGCCGTCTCCATTCTCGCGGAGATTGTGCAGGTCGCGCGCGAAACGAGGCAAGGGTGAATATTGCAGCTGTGCTCTTGGCTGCTGGCGCCTCAAAGCGATTTGGGGAGAACAACAAACTTCTTTCCGACCTTGGCGGGAAGCCGCTCATCCGCAGGGTGGCCGCTTCGATTTGCACGCAATTTGAACTGGGAAAGCGGCATGGGGTCGTCGATCGCGGTCGGCATAATGGCGCTCGGCCAGCAAACACAAGGGGCGTTTGTCGTCCCGGGCGATCTGCCCTTTTTGACATCAGATCTGATCAAGGACTTGATGACCGTCTTTATGGAAAGCCGGGGAGCGTTGATCACCTATCCAACGACATCCGAGGGCAAGCAGCGCAACCCCGTCTTGTGGCCCCGACGATTCTTCCCTTCGCTGGCGGCGCTCTCTGGGTCGCCGGGCGCCAAGCAATTGCTCCAGAACAGCGAGAATTCTCAGAAGCAGGCGCACGTCTTCGACGAAGGCGCCTTTATCGATATTGATGCGCCCGCGGATTTGGAAGCCGCCCGTTCGCGATGGAACATTGCGAATCTTTAAGGTCTTTTACGTGGCGCAGAATTCGTCATGCAATGGGCCGCTTGTAACTGCGCACGCGACGATGGAAAGAGCTGCCGCGCGACTGCGCCGGCCTTCCATGCGCCTCAAAGATCGGCGCTACTTGATGTGTGCGGCCCAAGGAATATGTTGCAACATTATTGGCCATCAAACGATTGACGTTCGAGACGGCCTCCAGCGCAGGAGCGTTCCAGCGTCGCCGAAACTGCAGGCCCCCTCATGTCCTATGAGCTCTATTATTGGCCCGGCATTCAGGGGCGTGGAGAGTTCGCCAGACTCGCGCTGGAAGAAGCCGGCGCCAACTATATCGATATGGCGCGTGAGCCAAACGCCGAGGCGACGCTTATAGCCTTACTCGAACGGACCGACCTCGCCCACCCTTCGTTCGCACCGCCGTTCTTGAAAGACGGACATGTGCTCGTCGGACAGACCGCCGCAATATTGCTTTATCTCGGCGATCGTCACGATCTCGCTCCGAGAGATGCGGCGCGCAGGCTTTGGGTTCAGCAAATTCAATTGACGATCGCTGATTTGGTCGGCGAGGCTCACGACACGCATCACCCGTTGGGCGGCGATTTGTACTACGAGGAGCAGAAACCCGAGGCCTTACGCAGAGCGAAGTGGTTCCGTGAGGAACGGATACAAAAATATCTTGATTGGTTCGAAACGATTCTCGCACGCAATCCCGACGGCGACTCGCATCTCGTCGGCGATACCTTAAGCTATGCAGATATCTCCCTGTTCCAGGCCGTCGAAGGCTTGCTCTATGCGTTTCCCAAGACAACAAAAGCCATCCTGGCCGAGTCGCCGCGCGTGTCCGCTCTTCGTATGATGGTCGCGCAACGCCCGCGCATTCGCGCCTACCTCGATAGCGATCGCCGGGTGAAATTCAATGAGCAAGGTATATTTCGTCACTATGCTGAACTCGATGACTGATCAGCGAGATCCGTCCTTACACGGATCTTAGATGGATCGCCTCGCCCTATATGCTCATCTTGTCCGGCGTCGCAGTTCGGGTTCGGCTTGCTTCTTGGAGAGATGTTGATGGGCGGATTAGCCTCGATCCTCGCTACGCAGCTTTCGGCGAGCGCCCTCAGCGCCTTGAGCGATCGTCTTTTCGAAACCCGCAGACTTTCCATCGAACTTGCAGCTCCACTCAGCGCCGAAGACATGGTCGTCCAAGCGATGGAAGACGCCAGTCCGACCAAATGGCATCTCGCTCATACAAGCTGGTTTTTCGAAACCTTTGTCTTGACGCCCTATCTGACTGGCTATCCGCTGTTCGACGAGGCGTTCAACTATTGCTTCAACTCCTACTATGAGCACCAGGGCCCCCGGCAGCCGAGGCCGAAGCGCGGACTTCTCACCAGGCCGTCGCTCGATCGAGTCCTCGCCTATCGGCAGCATGTCGACCTGGCGTTGGCGCAACTGCTTGCTGTGCAAACCGACGCGCCGCCAGCCTTGATCCATACGCTTGAGGTCGGAATTCATCACGAGCAGCAACATCAGGAGTTGATGCTCACAGACATCCTCTCCCTTTTCGCCGCAAATCCCCTCAGGCCAGCCTACCGCCCGACCCACCCGCGCGCCATTCCGGCGCCATGCGAACCGCAACGCTGGATTGATTTTGCCGGCGGCGTCTACCAGATCGGCCACGAGGGCAAAGATTTCGCTTGGGACAATGAGGGGCCCCGCCATGATGTGCTCCTCCGCCCGTTCCGGCTTGCGGACCGCCTGGTCACAAACAGGGAATGGTTGGAGTTTGTCGCCGACGGCGGCTACGAGGCGGCGACCCTGTGGCTGTCCGACGGCTGGGCCGCGGTCGGTCGCGAAAACTGGCATGCTCCACTCTATTGGGAGTCTCGTGACGGAGAGTGGTTTGAAATGTCGCTCGAAGGACTACAGCCGCTAAGCCTCGATGCGCCGGTTGCGCATGTGAGCTACTACGAAGCCGACGCTTTTGCGCGCTGGTCTGGCAAGCGATTGCCGACCGAATTCGAATGGGAGGTCGCGGCGGCCACAGCGCCCAAGCAGGGAAATTTTCTTGGAACAGCTGCATTGCATCCGCGCCCCGCCGAAACCGAACCAAATGGATCGCCTCGTCAGATGTTCGGCGACGTCTGGGAATGGACCCAGAGCGCCTATCTGCCTTATCCGGGCTATCGCGCCCCTGAAGGAGCGCTGGGAGAATACAACGGCAAGTTCATGGTTGGTCAGCATGTGTTGCGCGGCGGCTCCTGCGTGACCCCGCAAAATCACGTCCGCCCGAGCTATCGCAACTTCTTTTATCCGCATCAGCGTTGGCAATTTCTGGGACTACGCCTCGCTTCGGAGATTGCCTGATGTCAGAGGCGACGGAACGCTCAGCGCCGCTCGTGCGGCAAGCGGACGACTTCGCCGTTAGCGTGCTCGAGGGCCTGTCCCGGCCAAAGAAGACTCTTCCCTGTCGCTTCTTTTATGACGCTAAAGGCAGCGCGCTCTTCGAAGACATTACGCGCCAGCCTGAGTACTATCCCACGAGAGTTGAGGTTGGGATTCTCACAGCCAATGCGATGCAGATACTCGAGGGAGCGCTCGGTGAGACGGTTCTCGTCGAGTTTGGCTCTGGTTCGAGCATCAAGACTGAAATCCTGCTCGAACACATGCGGCGTCTACACGCCTATGTGCCGATCGACATCTCGGAGAGCGCTCTTACAAATGCTCGAGAGCGGCTGACGGCGCGATTTTCTGGACTCAACATTCAGCTGCTATTGGCTGATTTTTCGCATCCGATCGAGCTTCCTCTCGAGCTGGCGGAACGGCCTAAACTGGGATTTTTCCCTGGATCGACGATCGGCAATTTCGTCCCTGCGGAGGCGACGCAGTTGCTACGAGCGATGCGAGAGACGCTTTCGCCGCACGGAAAGCTGGTCATCGGCGTCGATCTGAAAAAGGACGTTCGCCAGCTTGTTGCAGCCTACGATGACGCAAATGGCGTCACCGCCGCATTCAATCTGAATCTTCTGGCGCGCATCAATCGTGAGCTCGATGCGACGTTCGATCTTCAAGCTTTTCGCCATGCGGCGACCTACGAGCCCTTCGAAGGACGCATTGAAATGCATCTCGTCAGTTTGAAGGATCAGGACGTCTGGGTGGCGGGAAGAAACATTCGCTTCCGGGAAGCGGAGACGATTCACACCGAGAGCGCGTACAAATACACGATCGAGGAGTTCCATCTGATCGCGCAGTCGGCGGGGTGGACGCCTCTGCGCGTGTGGAACGATGAGCTAAATCTGTTCAGCGTACATGAACTGGTCGCGTCTTGAGCGGAGGACCAGCTGAATGACTGCCACGAAGGTGAGCGAAGCTGAGCGAGACGCGTGGCCAGCATTGCCTTATTTCGCTTGGCGAGAGACCTATACGACTCTGCATCTTTGGACTCAGATCGTCGGCAAGATTCGATTATCGCTTGCTCCCTGGCAAAACCATTCCTGGCACGTTGCGCTGTATGTGACGACGCGAGGCCTCACCACGTCGCCCATCGCATATGGCGCAAGAGCCTTCCAAATCGATTTCGACTTCATAGACCATGCGCTGCGTATAACGACGAGCGATGGCGGAGAACGCCAATTGCAGCTCCGACCTCGGACAGTCGCCGACTGTTACGCGGATCTTTTCAGCACGCTCGAGGAGTTGGACATTTTTGTCCATATCAATGAGCATCCCAACGAGATGCCTGATGCGCTTCCCTTCACTAAGGACCGGATTCATGCTGACTACGATCCTGCTTATGCAAACTGCTTTTGGAGACTGCTTGTACAAGCCGACCGTGTATTCAAAATCTTTCGCACGGCCTTCGTTGGCAAGGTCAGCCCTGTGCATTTTTTCTGGGGCAGTTTTGACTTGGCGGTGACGAGGTTTTCCGGTCGCCGTGCGCCGCGCCATCCGGGTGGCGTTCCAAATCTTGCAGACGCCGTTGTGCGCGAAGCTTACTCGCATGAGGTGAGCAGCGCCGGCTTCTGGCCTGGCGGCGGCTCGATCGATTTCCCCGCTTTCTATTCCTACGCCTATCCCGCGCCGCCTGGATTCGATCGCGCGACGGTTGCACCGGACGGCGCATTTTTTAGCCAGGATCTCAAGGAATTCATCCTGCCCTATGACATCGTGCGAAAAGCCGAGCATCCAGATGCGACGCTACTTCGCTTTTTGCAGAGCACATATGAGGCGGCCGCCGACGCCGGCGGATGGGACCGCGCCGCGCTCGAATGTCCGTTAGGACATGTCGGCGTCCCGCGTCCCGTTCCCGGATAGGTCTTCGACAAATCAGTTTTTGCGCAGCTTTCTGCCCTTTCCCACTCGGATCTCGGAGGACGGCGCAGTCCCCGCTTGGCAACGCCACGGCATCTCGGCCCTCGACAGACCAAGGCTTTGCGCTAGATTTTGCTTTATTCACAGATTCATTGGTTCAGCGGAGATGGAGAACTCAAATGCGGCATTCTCTTCCACGCAAGCTTCTGGCTGAATTTCTTGGGTCTTTTTGGCTCGTATTCGGCGGCTGCGGCAGCGCGGTGATTTCCGCCAGCTTTCCGCAGCTCGGCATTGGCTTCCTGGGCGTGGCGCTAGCCTTCGGGCTCACGGTGCTGACGGGCGCTTACGCTTTCGGCCCCATATCCGGCGGCCATTTCAATCCAGCGGTGACGCTCGGCGTCGCGACGGCCGGCCGCTTCTCCTGGAAGGAGGTCGGACCGTTTTGGGTGGCGCAGCTTCTCGGCGCGACATTTGCGGCTTTCGTGCTGCTCAAGATCGCGCAGGGCAACATCGATTTTTCGGTCGCGAGCGGCTTTGCCGCTAATGGCTATGACGAACATTCGCCAAACGGCTACACGTGGCAGTCTGGCCTTCTTGCTGAAATCGTGCTGACGGCCTTTTTCCTGCTTGTCATTCTGGGAACGACCGAAGGCCGCGCGCCGGTCGGCTTCGCGCCCATCGCCATCGGATTGGCGCTGGCGCTGATCCATCTGGTCGACATCCCCATCACCAACGCTTCCGTGAACCCTGCGCGTTCGACAAGCCAAGCGCTCTTCGTCGGCGGGTGGGCGCTTGAACAACTTTGGCTGTTCTGGGTCGCGCCGCTCGTCGGCGCCGTCATCGGGGGGCTCATTCATCGCTTCACCCTTGCTGATGGCTGAGCCCCCATCACTTGCGCGAAAAACAGCAGAATCTAGACGCATTCAATAGACGCTCGGCTTCGCCGCAGCGTCCCTGACACACTTCTTCGTGAAGCTCGTCCGAGCTGCGCCTGCCAGCTTCTTTTCAGCAGCAGCGGCATCGCAGGCGCTTGCAACGGCGTCTCTGTCGCACTTTCTCATGAAACTTTTCAGCGCTGCGCCATGCAGCTTCTTTTCCGTTGCCTGGGCGGCGCAATCCGGGCCAGCTGGCGTTGTTTGAGCGAAAGCAGCAGCCGAAATCAAAACGCCAGCGACGCATATACCGGCAATCAAAATTCTTACCGACATGTTGTCCTCCCGTAGCTTCGGCGAAGAGACTCAGTTAGCATGACGGCGACGCGATCTGCTGACATGACCCGAGCCCAGGACACTAGGCGCCAAGAATGTCAGCGCTCCGTGAGCGCATCAGCGGCGTCGCTGTCTTCGCGCGCTCGCGCTTCCGCTAAAAAGAACGGCCTTTCCCCGCATTCCATTCGCGGACAAGCGCTGTCCATTTCCAGCCCCTCCAACAGATCGCGGAACCGATCGGGAAGCGGCTCTCGAAGAACGTCGTCGTACGTTTGCCGTAGCAATTTGCCGATTTCATCGCCGACCTTTTGGCCATGCATAGGGGACCGACGCATGTTACGCCTCCACTCGTCCACAGCGGACGTGAGAGCGTCGACTTAGGTTGCGGCCACAATGTGAGCGACGCTCCCCGGCGTGCCTGCAACAGGCGATTTGTAAATTTTATGGTAAATTAGACACACCACATCCTGCTCAATCGGCCCGCCATCGGTCTTCGGCAGCGGCAGCCGTTCGCATGGCGCCCTTGTCAGCATTGAAGGCAAAGCGAATTTTGACCGCTGGTCAAAAAGCTGAGCTCGAGTAGGCGCTTTCAATATCGATCGTTTTGGCGCTATCTTTGCGCGACCAGCGCAGAGCGCTTGTTTTCTCTCTCGGAGGATCGCGTATGTGTCAGGCGTGTGGCTTTGCCGATATCGTTCATGGCAGCAAAATGCGCCGCAGAGCCTTTGTCTTCGGCGCCGCCACGGCGGGGGCGCTGACGGTCGCCGCAAGCGCGCGCGCGCAAGGCGTCAAATCCCAGTCAAACCAAACCAAGCAGAGTAGTGCGCCGCCCAAGCCTGAGAACGTGATGACTCCGGACGAGGCGTTGGCGCGCCTGATGGAGGGCAATAGACGATATCAGAAAGGCATCGCAAAACGGCACGACTTCGTCGCGGAACGCGAGGCGCTCGTCGGCGGACAAAATCCTTACGCCGCGATTCTCAGCTGCGCGGATTCGCGGATCGCGCCGGAATACGCGTTTGACAGTTCGCGCGGAGATCTCTTCGTCGTTCGCGTCGCCGGCAACTTCGCCAACCCGGACAATATTGCGAGCATGGAATACGCGGTGGAGGTCCTAAAGACGCCTCTCATTCTGGTGCTCTGTCACGAAGCCTGCGGCGCTGTTAAATCCGCAATTTCCTCAATCCAGGACCATACGACTTTGCCTGGCCACCTTCCCTCGCTCGTCGCTGCTCTGACCCCGGCCGTCAAAGCAGTCGCTGGCCGTCCAGGCGATCAGTTAGAAAACGCGACGATGGAAAACGCCCGGCTCGGCGTTGAGACGCTGAAGACCGCAACGCCTTTGCTGAGCGCCGCTTTCAATGAAAAGCGCTTCAAAATCGTGAGCGGAATTTACCGGCTTGGCGACGGTCGGGTCGATCTGTTTGCGTGAGGCCGAGGAGCTGGCGCTGTTTAGTCGGCGCGGTCACGAAACGTAACGTCGATGCCGCACAAGAACGTCAATCGAGCGCGAACGGCCATGCGCGCCTGCTATCAAGCGAGAATCCGCCGATCGATCTGCGCAACCGAAGTGACGCCCGTCAACGTCATCGCCACACGCATTTCCTTGGCGAAGATCTCAAGCATATTCTCGACGCCCGCCTGTCCGGCCGCGGCCAGCGCATAGGCGGCCGCTCGGCCGAGCAGGACGCCCTTTGCGCCGAGCGCCAGCATGCGGACCACGTCCAGTCCCGATCGAACGCCTGAATCGACAAACACTTCAAGATCGCTTCCGACGGCGTCGGCGATTGGGGGCAAGGCTTTGACTGTCGACAGCGCCCCATCGAGCTGCCTTCCCCCGTGATTGGAAACAATGATCCCGTTCGCTCCGAAGCGCACGGCGTCCCGCGCGTCCTCGGGATCCAATACGCTTTGACGATCAAAGGCCCTTTCCAGAAATCGCGGATCCATTCCAGGTCCGACCAGCTGATCGACGGGTCAATGTTTTTTCCAAGCCAGCCGATGTAATCCTGCAGTCCGGTCGTCTTGCCGAGATAATCTGAGATATTGCCGAGATCGTGCGGTCGTCCGCGGATCCCGACGTCAAAGGCCCAAGCGGGTTTTGTTATCGCCTGCAGTATTCGCCGCTGCATGGCGTAGGGTCCTGACAGCCCGGAATGGGCGTCGCGGTAGCGCGATCCATGCACGGGCAAGTCTACCGTAAACACAAGTTTTTCTATGCCTGCGCGTTGGGCGCGCTCCAACATCGACTGCATGAATCCACGGTCTTTGAGCACGTAGAGCTGGAACCAGATGGTTCCTGCGCTGCATTGCGACGTAACTTCCTCGAGCGAACAGACCGAGAGCGTCGATAGCACGTAAGGAACGCCCTTCTTCGCCGCAGCTTTGGCCGCCTGCACCTCGCCTCGACGGGCAAACATCCCGCTCAGCCCGACAGGCGCCAGGATCACGGGAAGCTCAGAAGGCTGACCGAACCACTCCGTCGCGAGACTGAGGTCGGAAACGTTCTTCAGCACGCGCTGTCTGAGATTCACGGCTCTCAAATCAGCGACATTGGCCTGCAGCGTGTCTTCAGCGTTCGCCCCGCCGTCGATATAATCAAAGAGGAAGCGCGGCAGCTTGCGCTGCGCGACCTTTCGATAATCCGAAGCTGACGAAACGATCATTCGATTCTCCAAAGGCTCGTCGGGCGCCGCAACGGGGGCGCGCGTCCGCGCCTGAACGCACAGGCGCGCCTCGATGCTCACATCCTGCGCCTTTGATCGCAGCGGCGCGGCGCATCGTCAAACCGGTCTTTCGTTTTGGGATGCTTGCCGCTTCGGCGCAGATCAAGAGCGTTCGCCTGCAAGCTGGCCTGGTATCGCAAATGGATGGATTAGCAGCACGCGGCGCGCGGCGCGGCGACGGCGGCGTGCCGCTGTGCGTGATCCATGAGAAGGTTTTGGACAAAGCCCAGTTTCTCTTTCACGACCGGCGAAATCACGAAGGGATAGATATCTGGCTGCCCCATCGATCGGTTGATGTTGTTCAACGCAAACGAAATGTCCAGCCAACTGTCGACCATCTCATTTATGTCGGGATAGCCGTAGGGATCAAAATCGACCCGCGCCGGAGAACCGTCATCCCGCCGCACGACGAGCCCCGTGCTGCGACCCGTTTCGAGCGTGTCGACGATATGGAGATAATGCGCGAAGGTTTCCGCAAAATCTTCCCACGCGTGACAAGAGGCGTATGCGCTTATGTGCTTCTGTCGCCAGTCGGCTGGAGGCCCCTCGTCGTAATGTCTCTTTAGGGCGGCGGCATAGTCTACCCGCTCGTCCCCAAAGAGCTCACGAAACGGCCTAAGATGTTCGGAGTGCGGCACGATGCGATCCCAATAATAGTGGCCGATCTCATGCCTGAAATGCCCGAGCAACGTACGATAGGGCTCACCCATATCGTCGCGCATTTTTTCCCGGACCGGATCGTCCGCTTCCTTCAGGGCGATCGTGATCAGCCCCGAGCTATGGCCCGTTAGCACCGGCCGCTTCGATGGCTCCTCCGCCAAAAAATCAAAGACGAGCGGCTCGCCGTCGTTCTCGGACGCCGTGGGCGCAGGAAGATTCAGTCTGATCAGGCTGTAAAAGAGCCGTCGTTTGGCGGCTTCGATTTTCTGCCACGCGGCGTGGCGCTTGTCGTCCGACAAGTCAGGCACGGTTCGATTGTGCTGGCAGGCAACACAATACTCCGAAGGGCCGCCCTTCTCGACCATCCAATTACATCCGTGCAGCTCCCAGTTCTTGCAGAAGCGATATTCGCGGGTTCCGTCAGCGAACGCGCGCCATCCGTCACCGGCAGGTTCGACTGCGGTCATCGCGCCATGCGCCGGCAAATAGCCGAGCGTGTGCCCGCAACTTTCGCATTTGGTGTTCTCGAAAAGTATGCTCTGGCGGCAAACTTGGCATCGAAAGGCTTTCATGGAGGATCTTTCGGGAGCGCGCTTGCCGCCTTAACTGCGCTGCAGGCGGAATGTTCCTGGTCGAGACAGAGCGGTGGTCGCTCGGGAGCCTCGGTCTTCCGGAGCATCCTATACCGGCGCCAGTTGAATGCGCAGCCCGTATTCACCCGCTAGGCTTATTGCCGCAATTTCGGACAAAGCCGCCATTTTGGCGGCTCTTCAGATTGACACTGCGCGGCGCGGCCCCGCTAAACTCCCGGCAGTGGCCCTGCGCCAATTCGTGAGCGAATGGCGCTGAAATGAGACGCTGATTAACGTGTCGATCCAGATCGCGCTTCACCATATCACCCACTACAAATATGACCGCCCGGTCGCGCTCGGTCCGCAGATCGTCCGTCTGCGCCCGGCTCCGCATTGCCGCACGAAAATCTTGAGCTACTCGCTCAAGATCGCGCCTTCGGAAAATTTCATAAACTGGCAGCAGGACCCCCACGGCAATTGGCTGGCGCGTCTGGTGTTCCCCGATAGCGCGAGCGAATTCAAGATTGAGGTCGACCTGCTGGCGGATCTCGCCGTCTATAATCCATTCGATTTCTTCATCGAGCCTTATGCCGAAGAATTTTCGTTCGCTTATCCGGACGAACAGAAAATTGAACTCGCCGCCTATCTGGAACCCGAGGACGTGGGGTCATTGACGGAAGGCTTTGTCCGAAGCCTTCCGCGGCAAAAGACGCGGACAATTGATTTTCTCGTCGAACTCAACGCGCGGCTGCACCGCGATATTTGCTACGTCATCCGGATGGAGCCTGGCGTGCAGGCGCCGGAAGAGACTCTCGCGCTGGGATCGGGTTCGTGCCGCGATTCCGCTTGGCTTCTCGTGCAGATCTTGCGCAAGCTCGGTCTCGCGGCGCGTTTCGTCTCCGGCTACCTCATCCAGTTAAAGGCCGATGTCGATCCGATTGAAGGCCCGAAGGGAACTGATCACGACTTCACAGATCTGCACGCTTGGGCGGAAGTTTTTCTGCCCGGCGCTGGTTGGATCGGTCTCGACGCGACGTCGGGACTGTTCTGTGGCGAAGGTCATCTGCCGCTATGCAGCGCGCCGCACTATCGCTCCGCCGCGCCTCTGTCGGGCCTCGTAGAGCCCGCCCAGGTCGAATTCGGTTTCGAGATGCGCGTCGACCGCATCAATGAGGCGCCACGCATCACAGCGCCTTTTTCGGACGACGCATGGCGCCGGCTCGATGAGCTAGGTGAGAAGGTCGACGCCGATCTTGAGGCGCTTGACGTTCGCCTCACCATGGGCGGCGAGCCGACATTCGTTTCGATCGACGACTTCGAGTCCCCCGAGTGGAACACGGCGGCGACCGGCCCCACCAAGCGCGCCCGAGCCGACGACCTTATACGCCGGCTGCGCGAGCGCTTTGCGCCAAACGGGTTTCTGCATTACGGCCAGGGCAAATGGTATCCGGGCGAAAGCCTGCCGCGCTGGGCCTTCGGGCTTTACTGGCGCCGGGACGGCAAGCCGATTTGGTCGCAGCCGCAACTGATCGCCGATATCGCCGAGCCGAAAGGCGCGACCACGGCAGCAGCGGAAGTCTTTGTGCAGGATCTGGCCGAGCGTCTCGGGGTGGGCGCCGAACATGCTTTGCCGGCCTATGAAGATCCCGCGCATTGGATGGTCAAGGAGAGCGTCCTCCCGATCAATGTCGATCCCTCTGATCCCAAGATCGACGATGCGGAGGAACGCTCGCGCATGATGCGGGTGTTCGAGCGCGGCCTGAGCAAGCCGACGGGTTTCGTCCTGCCGATTCAGCGCTGGAACGCGCGCGCCGAGTCCCAGTCGCGCTGGACCTCGGAGAAGTGGACGCTGCGTCGAGGAAAGCTGTTCTTGGCGCCGGGCGATTCGCCTATTGGACTGCGGCTCCCGGTTGCATCCTTGCCCAAGCTCCCCGAAGGCGAATATCCGTTCATCTATCCGCAGGATCCCTTCGCGCCTCGCGAGCCGCTGCCGGAACCCGGACATTTTCGCCGCATTCAAGGCGGCGGGGCGACGTCCGGCGGTCACGCGCGCCAGGACGTGCACGAACAGTCCATTGTCGAAGGGGCCGTGCGCACTGCCTTCACCATCGAACCGCGCGACGGCAATCTCTGCGTGTTCATGCCGCCGGTTGAAACGCTCGAGGATTATCTCGAACTGCTCGAGGCGGTGGAAGAGAGCGCCAAAGCGACCGGGCTGCCGCTCTACATCGAAGGCTATCCGCCGCCCGACGATCCGCGCCTCGAAGTGATCAAGGTGACGCCTGATCCTGGCGTCATCGAGGTCAATATTCACCCGGCCGCCACATGGCGGGAGGCCGTCGAAACGACGACCGCGCTCTATGAGGACGCGCGGCGGGCGCGGTTGACGACCGCCAAATTCATGATCGACGGACGGCAGATCGGCTCGGGCGGCGGCAATCATGTCGTGCTTGGGGGCAAAACGCCAGCCGACTCGCCCTTCCTGCGCCGGCCAGACCTGTTGAAGAGCCTTGTGCTTTATTGGCAGCGGCATCCCTCGCTATCCTATCTGTTCTCCGGACTGTTCATCGGTCCCACCAGCCAGTCGCCGCGCGTTGACGAGGCGCGGCACGATTCTCTTTATGAGCTGGAAATCGCACTGGCGCAGGTGCCGTCTCCTGGCGAAGGCTATGTGCCGCCGTGGCTCGTCGATCGGTTGTTCCGCAATCTGCTGGTCGATGTCGGCGGCAACACCCATCGCGCCGAAATCTGTATCGACAAGCTCTATTCGCCCGACGGACCGACCGGGCGTCTCGGGCTCGTCGAATTCCGCGCGTTCGAAATGCCTCCCGACGCGCGAATGAGTCTCGCGCAGCAATTGTTGCTTCGCGCGCTCGTCGCTTGGTTCTGGCGGGAGCCGCAGCACGGAGACCTGGTGCGCTGGGGAACGGCGCTGCACGACAAATTCATGCTGCCGCATTTCGTCTGGCAGGACTTCCTCGGCGTTGTCGATGATCTGCGCCGCGCCGGCTACGGCTTCGAAGCGGAATGGTTCGAGGCGCAGCGGGAATTCCGCTTCCCGCTCGCCGGAAGCGTCGAGCACGGCGGCGTTCATTTGGAAATCCGCGGCGCGCTTGAGCCCTGGCATGTGATGGGCGAGGAAGGCGCGAATGGCAGTACGGTGCGCTATGTCGATTCGTCGCTCGAACGCCTGCAGGTCAAAGCGAAGGGTCTCGTTCCGGGCCGACACATCATCGCCTGCAACGGACGCCGCGTGCCGATGACCAGCACCGGAGTCCCCGGCGAGGCGGTGGCGGGCGTGCGCTTCAAGGCCTGGCAACCGCCGTCGGGCCTGCATCCGACGCTGCCGGTCCATGCGCCACTGACCTTCGACGTCATCGACTGCTGGAGCAGGCGTTCACTGGGCGGCTGCGTGTATCACGCGACGCACCCCGGGGGCCGCAATTACGACGCCTTCCCCGTCAACAGTAACGAAGCCGAAGCGCGGCGCTTGGCGCGATTTCAGGATCATGGGCACACGCCCGGGCCTGTCGATCCGCCGCGCGAGGAGCCGGGCCAAGAGTTTCCGCTGACGCTGGATCTTCGGAGGAGCATTGTCCGCTGAGCGCCCCATTGAAACGGACAAGGCGTCGCAGTGCGTTGCCGCCTGGATCGCTCAATATGCGCCGATGCGCGACGCGCCGGATGAGCTTCTCGACCCCGATGGACGGCCGCGTGCGCACTGGCTCCAGTTCCTCGAATCGCTTGCCGCATTCGGCGATACCGGCCTCGAGCAACGCTTCGCCGCGGCCGGCCGCCGCATCGACGACATGGGGATTTCCTACCGGGTTCACGGAGAAACCAAGGAGCGCAGTTGGCCGTTAGGGCGTTTGCCGCTTCTGATCCCGGAATCAGAATGGCGCGATATTGCGACTGGCGTCGCACAGCGCGCCGAACTTCTCGATCAGATCCTGCATGACGTTTACGGCGAGGCGCGGCTTGTCGCTGAGGGCGCCCTGCCGGCCGCGGCCATCACGGGATCGCCGGACTTCATACGACCGATGTGCGGAGTCGCGCCGCCCGGCGGACGTTGGCTGCGCTTTTACGCCGCCGATATCGGGCGCGGGCCCGATGGCGCCTGGCGGGTGCTCGGCGATCGCGCGCAGGCGCCTTCGGGAGCTGGTTACGCCTTAGAAAATCGGATGATCCTGTCGCGCGCGCTGCCGAGTCTCTATCGAGACATGAACGTCGAGCGCCTCGCGCCGTTTTTCCGAGAATTCCGTGCGAGCATTTCCGGCGCGGCGCAACGCGTTGATCCGCGCATCTGCCTGCTGACGCCTGGCCCTTGGAGCGAGACCTATTCCGAACAGGTGAATCTCGCCCGCTATCTCGGCCTTACGCTGGTCGAAGGCGAAGATCTCGTCATGAGCGATGGCAAGCTGCATGTGCGCACCATCGCCGGCTTGAAGCGCGCCGATGCGATTTGGCGTCGCGTCGACGCTGACTGGTGCGACCCGCTGGAGCAGAACGCCGCGTCGCGTCTGGGCGTCGCCGGGATG
Source organism: Methylocystis silviterrae (assembly GCF_013350005.1). Taxonomy (GTDB): domain Bacteria; phylum Pseudomonadota; class Alphaproteobacteria; order Rhizobiales; family Beijerinckiaceae; genus Methylocystis; species Methylocystis silviterrae. The sequence goes on along the minus strand of NZ_JABVWW010000001.1, from coordinate 130,461 downwards.
TTCGAGGCCATCCGTCGCGGCGCCGTTGTCGTCGCGAACATGCCCGGCGCCGGTCTCATCGAATCGCGCGCGCTGATGAGTTTCCTGCCGGAGCTGTCGCAACGCCTGCTCGGCGAGAGCCTCAAACTTCCCAATGTCGCGACGTGGTGGTGTGGACGCGAAAGCGAACGCGATCAAGTTGTCCAGGCATTGAGCGACTACGCGATCAGCGGAGCGTTCAGCGACAGGCTCCCGGGATTTGGCGAACGTCGTGAGGCGCTCGGTCATGCGCTCTCCAGCGAGGAGCGCGCGCGGCTGATCGACGCTATAAATCAGCGCGGCGTCGACTATGTCGCTCAGGAACCTGTCAATCTCTCCACGACGCCAGCCTGGGCCGACGGTAGACTGACGCCGAGACCTTTCGCCTTGCGCGTGTTCGCCGCCGCGACGGCTGACGGTTGGACGGTGATGCCCGGCGGCTTCTGTCGCATCTCCAACCGGCTCGACGCGCGCGCCGTGTCGATGGACGCCGGCGCGCAATCGAGCGACGTCTGGGTGTTGACGAGCCGTCCGATCGAATGGTCGACGCTCTTGCCTTCCGACGAGGATCCGCCGATCGTGCGCGCGCTCGGCAATCTGCCGAGCCGCGCCGCCGATAATCTTTTCTGGATGGGACGCTATCTCGAGCGCGCCGAAGCGACATTGCGCGTCGTGCGGTCGCTCGGGGCGCGGCTGGGCGAACTCCAGCACATCGATCTTCAAGGGCGCCAATCGATCGAACGGCTTGCGCGACTGCTGATCGCCTGGGGCGCCGCGCCCGAAGACATGCCGGACATGGACCCGACGCAGATCGCATGGGTGGCGGCCGCAGGCGCCGACAATTACGGTTCAGCGCTCTCTGTCATGCGCTATGCAAGACGCGCAGCCTCGATCGTGCGCGAGCGTTTGTCCCAAGATGTCTGGCAACTCATCGGGCGCATCGAGACGCGTCTGACGGACGCGGGCGCCCGCCCCATCACGGAGCCCGAAGCGCTGGAGATCGTGGAGCGTTCGCTCCATACGCTGGCGGCTTTGTCCGGACTGATCGACGAAAATTTCAACCGCGTCGCCGGCTGGAGTTTTATCGATCTCGGGCGCAGAATCGAACGCGCCATCGGGACCTGCCGATTTGCCCGACAGTTCGCCGGCGACGACGCGACGGTCGAGACGTTGGACGCTTTGCTCGATCTGCTCGATTCGCAGATCACCTATCGCTCACGCTACATCGCCGGAGCCGCTCTGGCGCCCGTCCTCGACATGGCCATGCTCGACCCGTTCAATCCGCGATCCGTCCTCTTCCAGGCGATGCGTATCGACGAACATCTCGCGGCGCTGCCGAATCTGCGCGACGATGGAGTCATGGAGCCGCCGCGGCGACTCTCCGTCAAGCTGCGCGCCGAGCTCGAGTCGGAGGATGCGCGCCGCCTGGACGCCGCGACCATTTTTGCGTTTGAGCAGCGCCTGATGTCTCTCGCCGACAAAATCGCCGAACGCTATTTCACGCATGACGCCGATGGCGCAGCAAACTCTCAGCCGTCACGGATCGCGTGATTTACGATATCGCCCATCGCACGATCTACAAATATGACGCGCCGGTCGCCTCGGCGCGCTGCGCCATGCGCCTGATCCCGCGAAACGATCGCGGCCAAACCGTGCTGTCCCACCGAATTGAGCTGTCGCCATCAGCCGAAATCCTCCATGAAAGAATCGACTTTCACGGCAACCGGATCTGCGAAGCGCGCATTCTCAAGCCTCATACGAGACTGCAAATCGCCCTTGCTGCGCGCGTCGCGGTCGAACGGGCGCCCCCGCCTGCGCCGGCGCTGACGCCGGCATGGGAAATCGTGAGGAACGCCGCTTACGCGTCCGACTCGCTCGCAGCCTCCTCTCCCGCCCATTACATTTATGCAAGCCGCTTTGCGCCGCTGTTCGACGCAGCGACGCATTATGCGCGCAAAAGCTTTTCGCCGGGTCGACCCATTCTCGAAGGCGCAATCGAACTAACGCAGCGCATCCACGCCGACTTCGCCTACGATCCGGATGCGACGCATATCGCGACGCCGATCGCCCAGGCGTTCGAACGCCGTCGCGGCGTCTGCCAGGATTTCGCGCATATCATGATCGCGGCTTTACGCGGGCTTGGCCTGGCGGCGTCCTATGTCAGCGGCTATCTTCGAACTTTCGCGGCGCCAGGCCAGGCGCGGCTGGAAGGCGCCGATTCAACCCATGCGTGGGTGTCTGTCTGGTGCGGGCCGGAATTTGGCTTCTTCGACCTTGATCCGACGAACGCGATCGTCGTTGGGAACGACCATATCGCCATCGCCATCGGACGCGACTATGCGGATGTTTCGCCGATCGACGGGGTGATTATCGGCGCCGGCGATCAAGATTTGGATGTCAGCGTCGACGTCAAGGAAGCAGCGATTTAGGAAGAACTCCTTTACCAGTGTCCAAGGCTTCCCATCCTCAATGAGGCGAGCGCCGCTTCATTGCATCCGAAGCAAAATTTGCTACGCTGCTGACCGGCGGATGTGAGCCTGCCCCGTTTAGCGGCCAATTGCGGGAAGGTTTTTGTCTTGAGATTTTTTTTCTTCTCCGACGTGGCGGACACGGGTTCGCGCAATTCATGTTTCGTGGCGGCCGCGCGGCGGATCCTCGGCGCGCTTGTTTTTTCCGCAATGCTTGTCGCAAGCGCCGCTCCGGCTGAAGCGGCGGAAAACTACAGAGGCGATGCCCCCGGCTCCTACGAGTGCAGTTCGGATTACCAGATTCTCAACCGATTTTCCGGGCCGCCGGGAACTTCGTCGCACGCGACCAAATTTGCGGACATCAAGTTCACCCTCAAGAACAACGTCGTCTCAGTCAAAGACGCGGCGAATTCGAAGGATTTGGCGTACATCGCCATCGGAGAAGATACCAAATATTGCGTCTTCAAAGATATAGAAACATATGATCGAGCAAAAGAATTACCTTCGACGACCGAGAGATGCGCTATTACGTACTTCATTTTTCGAATAAGAATTGTGATAGACGCCGAACTGCCTGTACGATCGTTTTCTTTGCTTCGTTCGCCGGAGTTCGACAGAATGGATCATATCGTCGATGTTGATGTATATCGCCCGCAGGATTGGAGAAAAAGTAATTCTGCCGCGGGATGTAATCAAGGCGACAGAAGCCCAGATAGCCCTTTCTTTGCAGTGAGCTTTCTAGGCTTGAGGACGCAAAGAGAATCCACAGTCAACGTAATGGAACAATCACCACATAGTCTTAGAAATGATGATACCTATACTATTTATAAGCGTAAAGTTCTGAAGAAGGCAGGGCTGGCAATTCCGCGACCGAAGTAGACGTTTTTCTCGCGTCGAGCGTCAGATGACGTCCAACTGTCCGGCAGCCTTACGTTGTGCACGAACCCAGTCATAAAGCGTCTGCATGCCCGCGCCGGTCTTCGTCGAGACTTCAATGATTTCAGCACCCGGATTGACGCGGAGAATATTCTCCCGCGCCCGCTCCATCGAAAAATCTAGATGCGGCAGAAGATCAATCTTGTTGAAGATGACGAGCTTCGCGGCGCTGAACATATGCGGATATTTGAGCGGCTTGTCTTCGCCTTCCGTCGTCGAGAAGATGACCGCCTTGGCGTGTTCGCCGAGATCGAAAAGCGCCGGACAGACGAGATTGCCGACGTTTTCGATGAAGACGAGCGAAGCGACGCTCGGCTTGAGTTCGGAAAGCGCGCGCGCGATCATTTCCGCATCGAGATGGCATCCGGTGCCGGTGTTGACCTGAACCACCGGCGCGCCCGCCGCGCGAATGCGTTCGCCGTCATTCGACGTCGCCTGATCGCCCTCGATGACGAACAGCGGCAGTTCGCCTGAGAGGTCGGCGATGGCGCGCTCGAGCAGCGTCGTCTTTCCCGCGCCGGGCGAGCTGACGAGATTGAGCGCCACAATTTCGCGACCCGCGAGCCAGGCGCGACATTTGGCGGCGATCGCGTCGTTCTTCGCGAGAATGCGCGTCTCCAATTCGAGGCGCCGGTGGGAATCCTCGTGAGCGTGATCGTGATCGCCGTGATCGTGCGAATGCGCGTGGCTGTGATCATGCCCATGCGCATGGCCATGCTCGCGCCCGTGATGATGATCATGAGCATGTTGATGTTCGCCATGAAGATGACCGTGGCCATGGTCCCCATGCGAATGGCCATCGCCGAACGAATCATGCTCGGGCAGCGCCGCGATCTCCGCGCGCGCGCCGGTCTGCAGATTGGTCGTCGTAGTCCCCTGCCCTTGGCAGCCACAGCTCGTGCACATTATGCAGCCTCTTCGACTTCGATGCTCTTGATGTTCAGCTCTTCGCCGCGCAGGCGCTGAAATTGACGAGAGCCGCATGGACACGCCGAGAGCATGTCGGGCGTGGGAAATTCCGCGCCGCAGACGTCGCAGCGCGCCTCGGCGTCGACTTCGCGGATGTCCAGCGTCGCGTCTTCAACCGGCGTGCCTCGGGCGACTTCAGGAAAACAGAAGGCGACGGCCTGCGGCTCGACGCCCGACAATGTGCCGATCTCGAGCGTCACCCGGCGCACGCGACGCCCTTCCGCGGCCTGCGACGCCAATTCGACGATGCTGCAAACGATCGAGAGTTCGTGCACCTCGGCTCCTTTAGCAGATGCGCGGTAGTTGCTCGCCGACCAGCATGTCGACGATGCGCCGGCCACCGAAAATCGTGCGCATGGTGACGCGACCCGGCTCGCCCGCGACGACACTGCCGATGATGGCCGCCTGTCGGCCCAGCGGATGCGCACGCATGGCCTCGAGCGCCTGTTCGGCCTCGTCGGGCGGGATAATTGCGACAATCTTGCCTTCATTGGCGAGATAGAGCGGATCGAGGCCGAGAATTTCACAAAAGCCACGAACCTCATCGCGCAGCGGCGTAACGGCCTCGTCAATTTCGATGGCGACCTGTGCGGCTTCGGCGATTTCATTGAGCACAGTCGCCACGCCGCCGCGCGTCGGATCGCGCATGAATCGGATATTCGGCGCCGCATTGAGCAGGCTTGCGATAAGACCCTGCAGCGGCGCGCAATCGCTCTCGATCGGCGACTGCAACGCCATATCGCCGCGCGCGCCAAGAATTGCCGCGCCATGATCGCCGAGTAACCCGTTGACGAGCACCGCGTCGCCCAGTCTCGCGCGATGTGCGCCAAGCTCGACGCCTGCGGCGACGACGCCAACGCCGGTCGTGGTGATGAACATCTGGTCGCAGGCGCCCTTGTTCACGACCTTGGTGTCGCCGGTGACGATCTTCACCCCGGCCTCCTGCGCCGTCGCCGCCATAGACTTGGCAATTTGGCGGAGAAAATCGACGGAAACGCCTTCTTCGATAATGACTGCGCAAGAGAGATAGAGCGGAAGCGCGCCGCCAACGGCGAGATCGTTAACTGTGCCGCAGACCGCAAGCCTGCCGATGTCGCCGCCGGGGAAGACCAACGGGTCGACGACGAACGAATCCGTCGTGAAGGCCAGCCGGTCGCCATATTGGGCGAGGTCCAAGAGATCCATCCGCGCAGAATCGTCGAGCGACGCCAGCAGTGGATTGTCGAACGCCGCGACAAAGACGTCGTCGATCAAATCCTTCATCGCCTTGCCGCCGCCGCCATGCGCAAGCGTGACGGTCGGCACATGCACCTTGCCGCGCGAACGCCGGGGCGGGAAGGAGACCATGTTCATGCGGCGCTCGCCTCGTCGTCGCGGTCCCGCTTTATGCCGCCATATTGGTAATAGGCGGCGCAAGCGCCCTCGGAGGACACCATCAGCGCGCCGAGCGGCGTCTCCGGCGTGCAGGCGCGGCCAAAAACCTTGCATTGCCAGGGCTTGATGACGCCCTTGAGGACTTCGCCGCACTGGCATGCCTTGGGATCGGCGATCCTTGCATTGGGCACTGCGTATTTCCGCTCGGCGTCAAAGCCCGCATAGGCGTCGCGCACTTTGACCCCCGAGTGATCAATGGAGCCGAGCCCGCGCCATTCGAAGAATTCGCGCAGTTCATAGACCTGCGCAACCGCCTGCAGCGCAACGGCGTTGCCCCCTGCTGGCGCGACGCGCGCATATTGATTTTCGATCTCGCAGCGTCCCTCGTCGATTTGCCTCAGCAACATCCAGATCGACTGCAAAATGTCGAGAGGCTCGAATCCCGCGATCACCATCGGCTTCTTGTAGTAACGCGCGATAAATTCATAGGGCGCATCGCCGATCACCATGGACACATGGCCCGGTCCCAGAAATCCGTCGAGGCGTAGATCCGGGCTGTCGAGAATCGCTTTGATCGTTGGAACGATGGTGATGTGATTGCAGAAGATCGAAAAATTCTTGATCCCTTCGCGCTCCGCCTGCAGCACGGTCAACGCCGTCGACGGCATCGTCGTCTCGAAGCCGATGCCGAAGAAAACGACCTCGCGCGCGGGATTTTTACGCGCGAGCGCCAGCGCATCCATTGGCGAATAGACCATGCGCACGTCACAGCCGTCAGCCTTCGCCTGCAACAGACTCTTGCGTGAGCCCGGCACGCGCATGGCGTCGCCGAAGGTGGTGAAAATCACCTCCGGACGCTCGGCGATGGCGACGCAATCGTCGACGCGTCCCATCGGCAGCACGCAAACGGGACATCCCGGTCCATGCACCAGCTCGATGGATTTCGGCAGCATGCCTTCGACGCCGTAGCGAAAAATCGAATGCGTGTGCCCGCCACAGACTTCCATGATCTGTAGCGGTCGACTTTCATCGCGCCCGATTCGCGCGAGCAGCCGCTCGATCTCCTTGACCAGGACATCCGCCTTCGCCCGATCGCGAAATTCGTCGACATATCTCATGCCGCGACGTCCTTGCTTATGGCCGAGCCGCGATCGTCGGCGAGCAGCGTGTGAACGAGGTCCCACAGAATGTGATAGGCGGCGACGTGGCACTCCTGAACGCGATGGACAGACGTCGTGGGCACGACAACACAATGATCGCAGACGCCGGACGCCATCTTGCCGCCGTCGCCGCCGCTAAAGCCAATGGTCGTCAGACCCATTTCCCTCGCCTTCACGAAGGCGGCGATCAGATTTGCCGAATTGCCGCTGGTGGAGAGGCCGATAAGCCCGTCTCCCGCACGGCCATGAGCGATAAGCTGGCGCACGAAAATGTGCTCGAAGCCCACGTCATTGCCCACGGCGGACGTCATCGCCACGTCGGCGGTGAGGTTTATCGCTGCAAGCGCCGGCCGACCGGCGGTGATCGGATGGAGGAACTCGACGGCGACATGCGAGGCGTCACAACTCGAGCCGCCATTGCCCATGGTGAACATCCGGCCGCCGCGGCGATAAACGGCGGCAAGCGCCTTCGCCGCGTCGAGCAGGACCGGCGCCTGCTCGGCGAAGAAACTCGCATTGGTCTCACGCGACTCGCGCGCTTTCTCTTCAATGGAGTGCAGCAACCCAGCATCGACGGCGGCAGGATCCTGCTCTTTGCCATGCAGGAACGGATAAAGGACCTCCAGTGCGCTCTTGCTGGTCATGATCCCTATTCCTGCGCCGCGACTGCGTCGGTGAGCGTTTGCATAGTCTCAAGTTCGGCTTGGAGTTCGCCAAGCTCTTGCAGCAATCTGAGCGTCTCCGCCGCCTCCGCCTCGTTGATCCGGCTCATCGCGAAACCGACATGGACGAGAACCCAGTCGCCGACGCAGGAGTCCACAGGATGCGCTTCATCCACGATGCAGCTGATGTTGATCTGACGACGCACCCCGCTCACGTCAACGGTCGCCACGAGATCGTCGGCATTGTCTATGCGAACGATACAGCCGGGGATGCCGAGGCACATGCGCCGTCCTTTCCATCTCTTGTCATGTCGGTTCTCATCAGATGCGCGGCGCCGATGGCGGCCTGACCCAGCGAGAGCCCGCCATCATTCGCCGGCGCATCTGCATGGGTGAGCACGACGAACCCCGCCTCGCACAATCCGCCATGGACGCTTTCAAATAGCAGCCGGTTCTGAAAGCAGCCTCCTGAGAGCGCCACCGTTTCAAAGCGTCGCGCAGCCGCCAGCCGCACGGCGACTTCAGTGATTGACTGCGCCAGACCGAGGTGAAAACGGCGCGCGATGGTCTGCGCCGAAACGCCCTGCCGCAAATCATCGAGAATTGCGCGCCACATCGGCGCCGCATCGATGTCGACAAGCTCGGACTCGGAAATCCTAAGCGCATAGCCGCGCGTCTCGTTTGGCGCCGCCGCCGCAAGCGCCTCAAGTCGCGCCCCGGCTTCGCCTTCGTAGGCCTGACGATCGGCGCAGACGCCGAGCGCGGCGGCGACCGCGTCGAACAGGCGTCCGCACGAGGAGGCTAACGGCGAATTGAGGCCTAGGGCGATCATCCGGTCGATCGTCGCAAGCGGTTTGCCGTTCAAGGCGCTCCAATTGCCGGCCGCGGACGGCCTCGCATCGAACGCGCCCGCGGCCTTAAGATGCGCATAGAGGTTTCGCCACGGTTCGCGCACCGCCTGCGCGCCGCCGGGCATGGCGACCGGCTTCAAACGCGCCAGTCGCTCGTAGCCGAGATAGTCGGCGAGCAGGAACTCGCCGCCCCATATCGCGCCGTCGTCGCCAAAGCCCAATCCATCGAGCACGACGCCGAGCGCTAGCGGCGCATCGAGCGACCGCCCGTTCTCGGCAAGACAGGCGGCTATATGGGCGTGATGGTGTTGAGCCTCAATCAACGGCAAGGCCCGTGTGTCGGCCTCTGCGCGTCCGAGTTTCGACGACAGATATTCAGGATGCCGGTCGACGACGATCGCCGACGGCGCGTGATCGAACAGGCTCCGATAGAGCGCCAGATTCTTTTTGTAATCATCTAACGTCGCCGCGTTCGCGAGATCGCCCTGATGCTGCGACAGGATCGCCTGACCGTCCTTGACCAGGCAGAAGGTCGCCTTCAGCTCTCCGCCCATCGCCAACAGGTCGGGCGCATTCTCGAAGCCGTTCGGCAATCGTAGCGGCGCGGGCGCGTAGCCGCGGGCGCGGCGAAGGACGCGCGATCGCCCGGCCATGACCCGCACGACCGAGTCGTCGACGCGATTGGAGATGGCGCGATTATGCGTCCATGCGAAGGAGGCGATTTCGGCAAGCTGTCGGTACGCCTCCGCGTCGTCAACAACGGCGGGTTCGTCCGAAATATTGCCGCTCGTCATCACGAGTGGTTGTTCGAACTGATCGACGAGTAGCAGATGCAGCGGCGTCGTCGGCAACATAAAGCCGAGCGTGTCGAGTCCGGGCGCGACGGCCTCGGGCAGGCGCTCCGGACCTGTTGCGCGCAGCAGCACGATCGGCGCCTTGACGCTTGTGAGTTCGCGTTCCTCGACGGCGTCGATTACGCAGTAGCGCCTCATGACATCGAGATCGCGCGCCATCAGCGCAAAGGGCTTTGCGTCACGACGCTTCAGCAGCCGCAGGCGCGCGACGGCCTCGGGGCTGGTCGCGTCACACGCGAGATGATAGCCGCCGAGTCCCTTGACGGCGATGATATCGCCGCGCGCGATAAGCCCAGCCGCAATCTTTACCGCGTCGGGGCCGCCGTCGCGCGGCGCTCCCGCTTGCCCGAAGGCAACGAGCGATGCAGTCGGCCCGCAGGACGGGCAGGCCACCGCTTCGGCATGGAAGCGGCGATCGTTCGGATTGCGATATTCCGCCTCACACGCCGCACACAGGGCGAAGGGCGCCATCGTCGTCGTCGCGCGGTCGTAGGGAATGGCCGTCACAATGCTGAGGCGCGGTCCGCATTGGGTGCAATTCGTGAACGGATAGCGATAGCGGCGCTGGCCGGGATCGCGCAGCTCCGCTGCGCATGCGCCGCAGAGCGCGGCATCGGGCGCGACCTGGGTGCGTGCGGGTCCGCCGATGCTGTCGGCGATACGGAACTCCTGTGGCAGTCGGCCGCTGTAGCGCCGCCTTTCGATGCTGTCGATATGCGCCAGCGGCGGCGAGCTCCGTTCGATTCGTCGAAGCAGCGCAGCGATCCGCGACTGGTCGCCGCTGACGCGCACCAATACGCCCTCGCCGTCATTAAGAACCTCGCCGGCAAGCCCAAGTTCGCGCGCCATGCGCCAGACGGTCGGACGAAAGCCGACGCCCTGCACGCGGCCGCGCACCCGAAATTCGAGCGCCTGCGATGGCTCGGCGGCAAAACTCATGATTGTCCTGTCAGCCTCACATGTTGCTGATTTTGATATAGCGCCAAAGATCCTTCGCGTTCATGACCAGCAACAGGAGGATAATAATCCCCAGGACGATTCCTGTAATCTCCCATCCGCTCATGACGTTTCTCCCTTTTCCGATACGCGGCGCGAGCGCGAATTGCGCCAAGTTACGCCGCCATCATTCCATCGATCAGCTCTTCTACCGTTTCGGCGCCGACGGCCACCGCTGCCGTGACAGGCTCGCTCAAACCCATCACGCCTTCCTCGCCGCCAAGCGTCAGCGGTTCGCACGCAACCAGGAGCACGCGCCGGCAACTTCCGCCGAGCGCCGACGCCAGGCGAAGAACTTTCGCCGGATCGAGCTCATGCGGCGAAAGCGCCAGATCCTCGGGTGTGGAGTCTCCCGCCTCGATTAGGTCCGGCTCGACTACTGAGACGACGCCCGGCGCATGCCCCCGCTGCGCCGCGTCGACGAGAATCACGGCGTCATAGCCATCCATCAGCGCGTAGGTGAGATCTATTCCGCGAATGCCGAAATCGATCACGCGTACCCCGTCCGGGAGCGTGACCCGTGAGAGCCGGCGCGCCACCTCGACTCCGAAGGCGTCATCGCCGCTAAAGATGTTGCCGACGCAGGCGACGAGAATGGAGGTCATGGCCCATCTCCCGCCGCAATCGGCTCGATCTCCTCCTGGCTGAAAAAGAAGCGATGTCCAGGAAAGCCCGCCGCGCCGAGATCCCGGCCGGGATCGTCAATCAACGTCACCGCGACATGGATCCGGTCCTCGAAATCGCGCTCAATCGCCTCGACGACCGCAATCTTGTCTTTGAGCGCGATATCCATGATGTCGCCGCCCGATTTTGGGCGGAGTCGCACGCGGGCTCCGACGCATAGGCTGCGTCCGCTCTCGAGCAGCGAGACGAGGCGAGGCTTCTCTTGATCCCCGCCCATCGGCGCCGGTTCAATAGGACTGGCCTGAGACCGGTGATCGCGCATGACGCCATGAAGTCGCGCCATGTCCTCGGCGGACAAAGCATGCGTGCGCTCCAGAAGCGCGCGCGCACGGGCGTCCACGGACGCCATCTCGCGCTTTTCGGCGTCGGTCATCGCGAGGATGCGAAGCGTCAAGATTTCGTCGATCTCAGTGCCGTCGAAGAGGTCGCCGGGACTTTCCGGCGCGATCGCCGGATGATCATAGAGGATGATCGGCGAAGCGAGCATGGCGCTATTGTCTGGTTCCCCGACCAGCACCGGGAAAGCGCCGACATTTCGGCACTGCGTCGCAGCTTCCCGCAGATCGTCCGGAGGATCGAGCAACGAGACGAACGCGCCATCTTCAACCGTGAGGATTGCATGCGTTGAGGCAAAGGCGCGAAGTTGCGCTGCTGCGCGTTCCTCACGATCCGCGCCCGCAAACGGCGTGACGTTCTCGATTCCTATCGTCAGCTTCCACACGTCCGACGCGAGCCTCTGCGCCTTCGCACCGATGACGCCCTGAATCTCATGCGACGTACGAATGAGAACGGCGGCGATGCAGCCGTCCTGGGCGCGCACCGGCTCGATTTCGCGCGCGCCTTCGAAGCGGAACGACAAGACAGTCGCTACCTCTTGAATATCTGCCGGCCGCAGCGGCCCTAAGGCGATCTCCCGTTCGATCGCCTCCTCCCAGGCCAGCAACTCCCGACCGTCGACATTGAAGCTCGGAACGCGCGTCAGCGCCGGCTCGCCCTCTTCCGGAAGCTCTTGCGCCAGCATCGCCAACTGTCCGACCTCGCGCGTCATGACCTGCAGGAATCGAAAATGGACGTTGAACGCCGCCTGCTCTCCGCCCCGCAAGAGAACTTGCGTCTCCATGCGAGAGGCGTCGCCTTGTTGATCGAACGCCTTCGGAAAGACGCCCCCGATCGTCCAGCGCTGACGATTCTTTATTGACGATGGCCGATAGGGATAAAGGATGTAGCCCTCGTAAAGAACGGCATTGGCGATTGCTCTGATGGAGTCGAGTTTCATGTCGCCTCCGCCGCGTTGGCTTCGAGTAGCGCCTGCAAGGCGCGTTCAAATGTCGGAAGTCCTTGCCGGCGCCGGTACCGGTCCAGGTCGTCAAAAGCGTCGCGATGCAGGCAGAGCCACATGCTCTGCGGATAGTAATGCTCCATCATCGCGCGCCATACGCTTAAGGGCAGACGATACGCACATTCATTGCTCCAAGCGACCTGCTCGATCTGCAGCCTGCCTTCGCTGTCGCGGTAAAAAATCGAGCCGCTGAACAGAAAATTGAGCGGAACGTCGCCCTGCTCCAGGCCATGAAAATATTTCGTCGCTGCAATGTTGAAGTCATAGCTGCAAGGCGCCGGCAGATCGACCCTGCGCTCAGCGTTGACGGCGGGAACGGAAACGCTCGCGTGCGTCCAAAGGAAACTCCGCATCGTCTCGCCCCAGCGCGACGGATGACCAAAGAGATCGGAAAGCCGATCGTGCTCATCGCCGTCATAACGTCTCAGCGCAGGCTGGATGCGAATCTGGCAGTTCAACATCACGTTGAGAATGGCTAGATCCGGCGTCTTGTTTACGACATGCAACGCAAACAGCAGCAGCGGCGCCGCCGAATATTTCTCGACTTTGACGTCTTCGATGCGAAAGTCGAGATCAACCATGAACCCTGTCCTTCGTCTCGACGTCGTCTCGCAGCGTGCAAAAATAGTCGCGAACAGACTCCCAGACTTCTTCGCCGCCGGACAATCCGCGCCAATGCCTTCGGATCAGCCCAATGAGCGCATAGCAGCGATCAATCGAAACAAGATAGTATTCCCGTGCGCCATTCATTCGATTGACGAGCAACGCCTCAACGTCCGGATCAAGGTCGGCCAACATCGGATTGGCCGCGATCAGTCGCGACCAGCCATCGGCGGCAAAAGGAGACTCGATCGCTCCGGCCGGACCTGGATAGATCGCCACCGGACCCTGCGCCGGCGTGCTGTGGAACACGAATGCGAGATCAATTGGGATGCGAAAACCCTCCCATTCGACGTCGCTCAGATCGATGTCGTGCAGCGCATCGGCACGTGCGCGCAAGGCGGCAAAACGCTCTCCCCCGCCCAAGAGGAACGCACATTGGGGACAAGCGCAAAAGAACTTTCGCGTCGCGCGCTCAACCAAATGCGCGTGCCGGGAATTGATGGCCTTCGAGCAGAACTCGCAATGCTCTTCTTCCGTCGCGCGCGCGAAGCGCCGCAGCCGAGACGCCCAATTCCCCGATTCTATTCTTTCCATGCTCTCGCGCCTCTTTGTGGCTAGGCGGCGGTTTCGACGTAAAAGGCTGTCATGTCCATTTCGATCAAAATATCGTCGAGGTCCGGCGCCGCGTCGGTGAGCGCGTTCTCGATTTCCAGCCGCAACTGGTCGGTAGGCTCAGCAACGCCATTCCTTTGCAGCTGAACCATTGCAAAGGCTTTACTCGCGCTCATGAGGCTCACATGGAGGCCGCGCGCGCTCCATTGCGGCTGCATGCGCGCGACGACATCCTGTAGACGATCCTCCACGCTATGCGGATGTAGCCCGTGGAGGAGCAATATTGCCCGAAGGGCCCGATCCTCGACGATCGTCTCGAGTAAGGCGGCGCCATCGTCCGATGCTGCAATGATTGTGCTGAGTCGCGCCAGCGAGCGCGCGTGCAAATCGAGCACGAGCGCCAGCAACTCACGCGCCGCCTCCCGCCCCGTCCCGTCTGCGATCCCCTCGAGCGCGGCCGTCAGCCTTTCCAGCCGGGCCAGTGACTGCTCCAGCGTCTCCGTCTCGCGCGCTTCTCCGCTCATGGCGACGGCTTTCGCGAGGCGCCGAACATGGGCGAGTGCGTGGTCTTAACGGTCTTGCCGCCGCCCACATACATATGCACGCCGCATGGCAGACAGGGATCGAAACTGCGCACCGCGCGCATGATGTCGATGCCCTTAAACTTGTCCGGACCATTCTCTTCGAAGATCGGCGTGTTCTGAACTGCGTCCTCGTAAGGCCCCGGCGTTCCGAAATCGTCTCGCGGCGTCGCGTTCCATGGCGTCGGCGGATAGGGATGATAATTGGCGATTTTCTTGTCTTTTATGACGAGATGGTGCGACAGCACGCCGCGCACCGCCTCGTGGAAGCCACAGCCGATCGCCTCATCCGGAACCTCGAATGGCGTAAAGGTCTTTGTGCGGCCCGCCTGAATTTCTGCGAAGGCTTGTTCCAGGAAATAATACGCGGCAGCGGCGCAGTAGGCTTGAAAATAGGTGCGCGCCCGATCGCGTTCGATCGCATTGCTCCACTTTGGCACCTTCCATTCAAACTCCACTGCAGGCTTGAGCGCCGTCTTGGGGAGATTGATCTTCACGCTGTCGCCCGTGGCTTTGACATAGCCGTTCATGTCGACGAGCCCTGCCAGCGCCGTCGAGAATAGGCGCGCGAAGGCGCCGCCGCCGGTGTCGAGCGGCAGATGATCTCCGCTGCTCTTGTCAAGCCAGCGCGGACACATCACCCAGGAATAATTCTTGTCGAAATCGCGCTTCTGCGGTCTTGGAATCGTCGTCTGATTCCATGGGTGCTTTTGGTCGACCGGATTGCCCAGCGGATCCGTCTTGACGAAAGTTTCACAATTGTCCCAGTCGTCGTAGTAGGACTGCCCGCGCAGGATACGAATCTGCAAATTGATGTCGACGAGGTCGGTCGTGACAAGCTTGCCGTCAACGACAACGCCCGGGGTGACGAACATCTTCCGACCCCAGTCGGTCATATGCTTATAATTGTAGTCGCAATGGTTCGGGTCCTGAAACGCGCCCCAGCACCCCAGCAGAATTCGTCGACGTCCGACTTCCTCGTAGCCGGGCAACGCTTCGTAAAAAAAGTCGAACAGATCATCGTGCAGCGGCACGCATTTTTTCATGAACTCGGCGTAGCGCACGAGTCGCGTTAGATATTCGGTGAAGAGCTGGTTCGACGGCACGGTGCCGACGCCGCCAGGATATAGAGTGGAGGGGTGCACATGGCGCCCCTCCATCAGGCTGAACATCTCACGCGTGTAGCGACTTACAATCAATGTCTCACGGTAGAATTCGCCGGAAAAAGGATTGAGCGCGGTCATGATCTCGGCGATCGTGCGATAGCCATGCGCGTCCGAGTTCCGCGCTGGGGTCCGTTGCGCCTTTACCCAGACGCTCGGATTGGTTTCCTTGACCATCTGCTCGCAGAAATCGACCCCGACGAGATTGTCCTGAAAGATGTTGTGGTCGAACATATACTCCGCGGCTTCGCCCAGATTGATGATCCAATCGGCGAGGGGCGGCGGCTTAATGCCATAGGCCATATTCTGCGCATAGACGGAGCACGTCGCGTGATTGTCGCCGCAGATTCCGCAGATGCGACTGGTGATGAAGTGGGAATCACGGGGATCTTTGCCCTTCATGAAAATGCTGTAGCCGCGAAAGATCGACGACGTGCTGTGACATTCGGCGACCTGCCGGTTTTCGAAATCAATTTTGGTGAAAATTCCGAGACTGCCGACGATCCGGGTGATCGGATCCCAATTCATCTCGACGAGATTTGGCGACGCCTTATGGGGGCTCGGAGACGCGGAGCGACGCGTTGCAAGGTCGACCATGATCGCAGTCCCTTACTTTAGAGTGGATGAGTTTTGTTCGGCTGATCAGGATCGTACCCGGTGGTGTAGGTCGGCTCCCTGTTGCGCCACTTCGGCTCCTTGTTGAGCGTGTGATTGGTGATTTTCCGCAAATTGCGGATCAGCACGCCGTAAGGCTTGATGAGAACCGATGAGATGCGGGCGCCGGGCGGTTCGTCCATGAACGGCATGAACTTGTCGGGAAAGCCCGGCATAGTGCAGCCGATGCAGATGCCGCCGACATTTGGACAGCCGCCGAGACCCGCGATCCAACCGCGCTTGGGCACATTGCACTGAACAACCGGTCCCCAGCAGCCGATCTTCACCAGGCACTTCCGCGAGCCATACTCTTGCGCGAAATCGGCCTCTTCGTAATAAGCGGCGCGGTCACATCCCTCATGAACGGTGGGACCAAACAGCCAGCGCGGGCGGCCGTGTCGGTCGACAGGAATCATCGGCGCCAGACCAGCGAGCTGGCGCAGCAGGTAGAGGAATGTCTCCATGAAATTGTCGGGCTGCACAGGACAGCCCGGGACATTGACGATCGGCAACCCGGCCTTCGATTTCCACTCGGCGCCAAGATAGTCCTGAAGGCCCATGCAACCGGTTGGATTGCCTTTCATCGCGTGGATGCCGCCAAATGTCGCGCATGTTCCGGCGCCGATTACGGCGAGCGCCTTTGGCGCCAAACGATCAATCCATTCGGTGGTTCTGATTGGCTGTCCGGTCGCCGCATCCGTGCCGATCGCGGCCCAATAGCCATCGCCGCTGAGCTTCTCGTTCGGGATGGAGCCTTCGACCACAAGGACGAAGTTTTCGAGTTCGCCCCGCGCGCCTTGATGGAAGGCCTTCATGAAATCATCGCCCACTTCGTAGGAGAGCACTGCATTGTGCAAGCGCACCTTCGGTAGGCCTGGGATCGCTCCGAGAATGACGTCTTCTATGCTCGGTTCGCTCGCAGCGGTGATTGAGACCGAGTCGCCGTCGCAACTCAGCCCCGCCGTAAGCCAGAGCACATCAAGCTCTTCGATTGTGGATGGAGGCCGCTCTTGTCCTTTGGGAACTGGATTGGGGTCTGGAGCCATCGGTCAATCCTTTCACCAAAAGACGTGGCGAGGGGCGACACAAAATTTCAACCCGCGCCAGCTTGCTCGGCTTTCGCTTGGCGACGCGCACGCAATCTTCGCCGACACGCAGCGGCGGCGGACAGGCCCGTCAGAGGCTGAAGGAAAACTCTGGAACTTGAGAAATGTTCCTAGGTATGAACAAAATGCACAGCTCGTGCGTCATGCCGGACCGCCAGAACGACACTGCCGGGCGCGCAAGTTCTTCTTCGCCGATGCGACGCATTTCTTCCACCATGGCTGGCGCAGTGTTGAACCGTGCAGCGCGATCGCCGTTCCCGGCCGAGCGAAATCGAAGGCGAGAGCGCGACTGAAGCGGCCCTGTAAGCGCACTTCAGTCGCGCACTGGCGCTGCCTTAACTGACGCAGCGCCTCGCAATTCAGCTTGAGCCTATTTCGCTTCTGCGATGCTGATGAGATCGAAGTGGCGGTTGACGCCGGCGTGGATGAGGTTGCCATTGAAGCGCGTCGAGCTTGACGCGCCGTAAGCGTAAAAGCCGTTCGACTGCGCCGCGAAGGCGGAAGCGGTCGCATTGCCGAGATCGTAGCGAAGATAATCGACCTTGACGCTCCAATCGGGCGTGAACATCCATTCAGCGCCGCCGCCCGCCGTCCAGCCGATCAAGCTGTCCTGATAGACGGGATTGACGAGCGTTTGGTTCGTCCCGCCAATTCTTCGGGTGAAGATCGCGGCGTTGGAGACGACGCCGCCATAGGCCATGCCGCCCGTGCCATAGAGGGCGAGCGTCGGGGTGACGAGATAGCCCAATCGGGCGCGGATCGTTCCCAAATAATTGAGGGTCGCGGTGCGCTGCGCATAAGTGACGAAACTATTGCCGCCCCCCTGCGCCAGGGTCGCTTGCCACCGCGTGTCGGTGTTGCCGGAAACGCCGTGCAAATCCGCCTCGGCGCCGGCCAAGAAGCTGTCGGCGAACTTCCAATTGGCGCCGATCTGGAAACCGCCGATGAAGCCGGCGAGATGGTTCGTCTGGTCGATCGGCGTCGCGCTTGTGGCCACGGCTGGACTCGCGGCGGCTGCGCCGAAGGGCCAGGGCTGTACGAACGACCGCGGGCTCGACCACGCCCCACCGCCATTGAGGCCGACGTAGACGTCAGACCAGCTTGGCGGCGGCGCAGGCGGCGGGGGAGGCCCCTCAGGCGAGAAGAGAGCGAGAAAATCTGAGCCCGGCGGCTTTGTGATCGGATTGCCGTCGCCAAAGGCGTTGGCTGAGACTTCCAAATAGAAGAAGTCGGTCGGGCGCCCGGTCAGACCATTCGTGGTCGTGCTCTGTCCAGAAAAAGATTGCGGGAAGAACGGCTGCAACGCGACCGGCGGCGCGAAGCTCGAGGTAAAGGAGCCCGGCCAGAACCGCGCGTAGCTCGCCGTCAAATTGATGAACTGATTGAGTTTGTAGCGAATGCGTAGATCATATTCCGTGCCGATGAATGTGCCTCTGTTGCCGAGCGGCGCAAAGAGATTGGCGCGGTCCCAGGCCGCCGCCGCGCTCGCCAGCCAATAGGCGCTGAACGCCGTATCGATCCGGAGATCTTTGAAAGGCGAAAATTCCAAGCGCGCCTTGGGCGCCTTGATGTTATTCCAGGCGATATAGTCGTTGCGTGAGAACGGCTGGTTGAAGCCATAGAAGATATCGAAGGTCTGATTGGCGCTGTCGTATGGACTCTTGTTACCTGTGCCATACGCGTAGTTGGCGCTGATCCGCGGCTTCCACGGGTGCTCCGAAAATGTGTAGCCAGCCTCGAATGCATAGGCGATGGCGTCGTGCTGGACGGTCGTTTGAATGGCGTTGCGACGCGCGCCGAGATCGCGGAATTCGCCCGTTTCGCCGAACTGCTTGTTGATGTCGAAGTCGTAATCGAAGTCGTTGATCACGCCATAGACGCGTATGCCGGGCGCATAAGTGTTGCGATGAAACTTCAGCGCGTTCGAGACGTTGAGCGGATCTCCATATTGCTTACGGCCTAGAAAATAAGGCTGGATCGTCGCATATTCCGACCAGCGCCGGATGCTGAACACGCCGCCGTAGATCCAGTTCTGCCAATCAGGTCGGTCGAACTGATATGGATAACGAATAACCGGCCGCATCAGGAAACTGTCAATGTCCCAGTCATTATCCTTCTTGCCGATTTTGATCCGGAAGCCGTCAAAGTTGTTCGTCGTGTTGCGGAACTCATTCTCGGCGATCAATCGTCTGTCGAGCAGCTCGAAGTGGAAGCGTCCGGCACGCAGGGTCAGCGGCCGATCATTGCCGAGATCGTCCTTGCCGAAGGCGTCCTTGAAATAAAGTTCGCCATAGCCGGAAATAAGCTCCGTCTGGTTAATCTCCTGGCCCTGATATTCATAGATGCTGTTGTAGGCGCGCGAGTCCTGAAATTCGACGGCGAATCGAAAGGGATCGAGGATGTTCTGCACGCCCAGATAGGCCCGTGTGCGCGACAGCCATAGCGAATTGGGAAAATATTTGCGCTGCGACGTCGGCGGATTGGTCGTCGTGTTCGTCCAAGGTCGATAGTCGTCCTTGCGATATTCAAAACGCACGCGCGAGTCGAGACCGACGTTCAGCCAGTCGACGCCTTCGAATTCCTTGTAGGTCTTAGCCAGATTGCGCACATAAGGCGGAATATCGGGCTGCGGCTCCAAACGATAGCCGCGGGTCGGCACGTAGTAGCTCTTCTTCACCAGCGGCGCCGCTGGCGCCGCGGGACGAGCAGCGACACCTGTGCCATCGGTCTTCGTCTTCACTGACCCTTTTTCCGGCGCGGCGGTTTTTGCGCCGCCCCCCGACTGACCCCCGTTTCCCGAAACTTCCTTAGAGGGCGCTTTGTCTTCGGCGCCCGCTATTTCGGGAACGCTAAGGGCAGCGCCGACAACGGCGCCAAATGCGGCTAACCTTAACTTCTTTCTGTTTTTGCTTGTCGCCATCGACTTTTGTCCCGTATCGCTTAACCCAACTCCGGTTGGCGCGCTCTGAGCGACGGACCGATATGTAAACCGTATACATATCGGTATGCCGTCACGGCTGAGCTGTTAAGCTGATGTTTTAGTCAACTCGATTTTTCGACTTGCGCTGTTGCGAAATAGCCACAGTAAACGCCGCAACTGCAGCCCGCGCCTTCAATTTTCGCCTCGACATTCCAGCTCTCTCTCGTCCGTCGAGGGTATTGCCCTCTGCGAACGATTCTCCGTCCACGCCGCAAAAGGCAGTAAAGCGAAAGCGTATCTGTTTGTCTATAGATTTAGTAGACCAATAGATATGTCGAGCGAAGTCGTTGCCGTAATGTCACAGTTCGTCAGACTGGGGCGCCGCCATAGCGGACCAGAGACCCAGACCGCCGCCCTATTTCTGCAGGGCGAAGAAGAGGCGCGGATAGCGCAGAAGGACTTTGCCATCCGGTTGCCGCGGATAAGCCTGCGCGAGCTTCCCGCTGTATCGCGCAAGAAATTCGACGCGCTCATTTGCATCGAGCAAGTCGAGGAAAGGACGAAGGCCCGATCCTTCGAACCACTCGACCACGCCGTCAGGGCCGTCGAGCGGGTGGACATAGACTGTCTGCCAAATGTCGATCGTGGTGCAGAGCGGCGCGAGCAAATTGTAATATTCCTCGAGCGGACCGAGCGTCATGATCGACTTGGCGACTGGAAGCAGACGCGGCGCCCAGGGGCCATCCGCCGCCACCATGCGCATCGCCGCGTGCGAAAGCTCATGCGTATTGTTCGGCATCTGGACCGCAAGACGTCCGCCGGGCCGCAAATAACTCAAAAGCCTGGTCATCAACCCGCGATGATCGGGAAGGAAATGCAGCGCCGCATTGGCGAAGATGAGATCGGCCGGCTCCGAGGGCCGCCAATGCGCGATATCCTCTTTGATAAACGTCGCCGTCGGCGTGCACGCGCGAGCGACCGAGAGCATATTGTCGGATTTGTCGATTCCGATGATGTCAGCGCCGGGAAAGCTCATCGCGAGGAGCCGGGTGCTGTTTCCAGGTCCGCATCCGAGGTCAAAAACCGCTCGCGTGTCGCAATAAGGCACGTGCGCAAGCAGGTCGCGGGCGGCGCGCGTGCGCTCCGCTTCGAATTTCAGATAGAGCGCCGAATTCCAGTCGTTTGTCGCGCGCCTTTCATCGATACCGTCAGCAAGCGCGGGGCTCAAATGCCGTCTCCGGCGTCGACATAGTCGCCATTCTCGTCGGCCGGAAAGATGCGGGCTTTCGCGAGCGAAAGCGGGACGCGGCCGCCGAGCGAAGCCGAACGGTCGAGCGGCGAGTCAATTTCGAGCGTTTGATCATAGCCGTCGATGGCGATCGTGGCGCGAACGCCGGCAGGCGTGCGTCGCAGGCTCTCGACGCGTCCTTCGAGATCGCCGCTCCCTTCCGCCGTGACGGCGATGTCTGCCGGGCGGAAGAAGACTCTCGCCGGCCCGCTGCGCAAGCCGTGGGTATCGATGTGCAGTTCGCGGCCGCCGAATGTTACGTGGCCGTCGGCGATGGTGACGGGCAACGCGACCGCTTCGCCGACGAAGGAGATGACAAAGGGCGAAGCCGGGCGGTCGTAAAGCTCTTCAGGCGTGCCGATCTGTTCGATGCGGCCTTCGTTGAGCACGACGACGCGATCCGCGAGCTCCATCGCTTCATCCTGATCGTGCGTGACGAAGACTGTCGTCAATCCCGTCTGCTTATGGATGTCGCGCAGCCAGCGGCGCAAATCCTTGCGCACGCGCGCGTCTAGCGCGCCAAAAGGTTCGTCGAGCAGCAGCACGCGCGGTTCGATGGCGAGCGCGCGCGCGAGGGCGACGCGCTGACGCTGGCCGCCGGAGAGCTGGGACGGATAGCGGCCGCCAAGTCCGTCAAGCTGCACGAACTGCAGAAGCTCCGTGACGCGCGCCTTGATCGCCGCCCGCGAGGGGCGCGTGCGTCTGGGGCGAACTCTCAGACCGTAGACGATATTGTCGGCGACGGTCATATGTTTGAAGAGCGCGTAGTTCTGAAACACCATGCCGACATGGCGGTCCTGCACGGGGAGATTGGTCGCGTTCTCGCCGTCGAACAGAACGCGCCCGCGATCGGGAGAATTGAGGCCCGCGATCACCCGCAGCAACGTCGTCTTGCCGGAGCCCGAGGGGCCAAGCAGCGCGACGAGTTCGCCAGGCTGAATGTCGAGGCTGACGTCGCGCAAGGCCGGAAAGGCGCCGAAATCCTGCTCGACTCCCTCGATGCGAATGGAAGTTCCGCGCTTACTTCCTTCAGTGGCGGCGAGCGCGTCCGGAGAGCGCGTCGGCGTGCCGCCATTCGAGAAACGTCTTGAGCCCGAGTGTGACAAGCGCCAAGCCTGCAAGAAGAACCGCGAGCGCGAAAGCGGCGACATTATTGTACTCATTGTAGAGTATCTCCACCTGAAGCGGAATTGTGTTGGTCAAGCCGCGTATGTGGCCCGATACGACCGAAACGGCGCCGAACTCGCCCATGGCGCGGGCGTTACACAGCAGCACGCCGTACAGCAGGCCCCATTTGATGTTGGGCAGCGTCACGGTCAGAAAAGTCTTGAAGCCGGAGGCGCCGAGCGTGAGCGCCGCTTCCTCCTCAATCTTGCCCTGCTCCTCCATCAACGGAATGAGTTCGCGCGCAACGAAAGGAAAGGTGACGAAGATGGTCGCCAGCACGATGCCGGGCACGGCAAAAATGATCTGCACGCCGTGAGCGGCGAGCCATGGGCCGAAGAGGCCCTGGCCGCCAAACACCAGCACATAGACGAGGCCGGCGACGACCGGCGATACGGAGAACGGAAGATCAATCAGCGTGATGAGAACGCTCTTGCCGGGAAAGGAAAATTTGGCGATCGACCAGGACGCTGCGAGTCCGAACACAAGATTGGCCGGCACAGCGATCGCCGCGACAAGAAGCGTCAGACGGATCGCGGCGCGCGCGTCTGGATCGTCAAACGCCGCAAGAAAGGGTCCGATCCCTTTGCTGAAGGCTTCAACGAAGACGATTGCAAGCGGCGCCAAAAGAAAGATGGCGAGAAACAGCACCGCGGTCGCAATAAGCGCGTAGCGCGCAAACGCCGAGTCGTGCGTGACCGGCCGGAATTTGACGCCGCGATCGCGGCCGCTGGACGTGATCGCGATCTCAGACATGGCCGAATCTCCTGCGGCTCCATGCCTGGACCAGATTGATAAGAAGCAGCGCGGCAAAGGAAATCGCCAGCATGATCGTCGCGATTCCGGTCGCGCCCGGGACATCATATTGTTCTAGCTTCACGACGATGAGCAGCGGCGCGATCTCGGAGACGTAAGCGATATTGCCGGCGATGAAGATCACCGACCCATATTCGCCAATGGATCTGGCGAAGGCGAGCGCGAAGCCGGTGAGCAGCGCCGGCGCCAGGGGCGGCAGCATCACACGGATGACGGTTTGCAGCCTGCCCGCGCCAAGAGTGGCGGAGGCCTCCTCCAGCTCCGCTTCAAGTTCCGAAATAATCGGTTGCACGGTGCGCACGACGAACGGCAGACCGATGAAGATGAGCGCGACCAGAATGCCCCAGCGGGTGAAGGCGATCTTGATATCGTAATCGGCGAGCGGCGCGCCAAACCAGCCATTCGGCGAATAGAGCGCCGCAAGCGAGATGCCGGCCACGGCCGTCGGCAGCGCGAAGGGCAGATCGACGAATGCATCGAGCAGTCGACGGCCGGGAAAATCGTATCTTGTGAGCACCCAGGCGACGATGAGGCCAAAGAACAGGTCGACGACCGCCGCGGCGAAGGAAATGAAGAACGTCGTGCGCAGCGACGCGGCGACGCGCGGCTCCGAGGCGATCTCATAGAGGCCGGAGAATCCCAGTCCCGATGACTGCCAGATGAGCGTCGCGAGCGGAAAGAGGACAATGAGGCCAAGATAGATCAGCGTATAGCCGAAGGTCAGGCCGAAGCCTGGAATGACGCTCGGCGCTGTGAAGCGCCGAGCGTTTTTGCCGACAAGGCTCGGGGAGGTCACCTTGTCAGCTCTTGTTTCTGAATCTCGTCGAAAATGCCGCCGTCGGCGAAATGCTTCTTTTGCGCCGCCGCCCAGCCGCCGAAACTTTTATCGACGGTGATGAAATCGATCTTGGCGAATTTCTTTACGTCGTCCTTCGCCGCATATTCGGGATGAACGGGACGATAGAAATTGCGCGCAATGATCGCCTGCGCCGGCGGCGAATAGAGGAAGTCGAGATAGGCTTCCGCGAGCTGCCTGTTGCCTTTGGCGTCGGCGTTGGCGTCGACGACCGCGACCGGCGGCTCGGCCAGAATGGACTGCGGCGGCGTCACGATCTCGAACTTGTCAGCGCCGAATTCCTTCAGCGCAAGGAAGGCTTCGTTCTCCCAAGCAAGGAGCACGTCGCCGATGCCGCGCTGGGCGAAAGTGATCGTCGAGCCTCGCGCGCCCGTGTCCATGACCGGGGCGTTCTTGTAGATCGCCTTGACGAAATCTTTGGTCTTGGCTTCGTCGCCGCCGAACTTCTTCAGCCCATAGCCCCAGGCCGCGAGATAATTCCAACGCGCGCCGCCGGACGTCTTGGGGTTGGGCGTGATCACGGCGACGCCGGGCTTTGCCAGATCGTCCCAATCCTTGACGGCTTTCGGATTGCCCTTGCGGACGAGAAACACGATCGTCGACGTATAGGGCGACGAGTTATTCGGTCGGCGCTTTTGCCAATCGACCGGAATTTTGCCGCTCTTGCTGGCGATCGCGTCGATGTCGGCCGCGAGCGCCAGCGTCACGACATCAGCGTTCAGCCCCTCGATCACGCCGCGCGCCTGCGCGCCAGAGCCGCCATGCGACGCCTGAAGCTCGATTGTTTCGCCGGTCCGGGCTTTCCAGTCCGCCGCGAAAGCGGGGTTGATCGCCTTGTAGAGTTCGCGCGTCGGGTCATATGAGACGTTCAGGAACGTCTGCCCCGCTTGAGAATGCGCGCTCGCCAGCATCGTAAGCGCAACCAAGCCCCCTAAAATCCCCAGACCCAGACTCTTCTGCAAATTCTCGCTCATGGTGACGCCTCTCCAATAGTCTATAAAAACGCTAGCATGAGTAGACTTATGGGGCAAGGCGAAAAAGCCGGCGTCGAGCTGGCCTGTTTGGCGTCAGTGAAGTTTGGAGTTGGACGGGCCGCGAAAGGAAGCGCCTACCAGCGCAGCACTGCGCCGCCCCAGGTCATTCCCGCGCCGATCGCCATCATCGCGATGACGTCGCCCTTTTTCAGCTTTCCGGCGCGATTGGCCTCATCGAGCGTGATCGGCATCGAGGCGCTCGACGTATTGCCGTAGCGGTCAATGTTGATCCAGCATTTCTCGAACGGAACGCCGAGATTCTGCATCGCGGACTCGATGATGCGCTTGTTGGCCTGGTGGGCGATCACGTGATCGACGTCGGCTGCGGTCAGACCGGCGGCTTCGAGCGTGTCGCCGACCACTTCAGGCAACAGCCGCGTCGCCACCCTATAGACCTCGCGCCCGCGCATCTTGATTTTGCCGGCCTTTTCTTCGAGCATTTCGGCAGATGGCGGGCGGCGGCTGCCGCCGCCATAGATGCCGAGAATGCCCGTCATTGAACCGTCCGTGCGCAGGCTCGCGGCGAGCAGGCCGCGCCCTTCCTCTTCGCTGGCGCCGAGCAAAATTGCGCCAGCGGCGTCGCCAAACAGCACGCATGTCTCGCGATTGGTCCAATCGACGAAACGGCTGAGAGTCTCGGCGCCAATCACCAGCGCGCGCTTCACCTTGCCGGTTCTGATGAACTGGTCGGCGATGGACAGACCGTAAAGAGAGCCGGCGCAGGCCGCGCCGACGTCGAAAGCGAAAGCGTTCTTCGCGCCGAGCTGCGCCTGAACAAACGACGCGCAGGACGGCGTCGGCGCATCGCCTGTCACCGTGCACACGACGATCATGTCGACGTCGTCCGGCTTTACGCCAGCGAACTGCAGCGCCTCGCGCCCTGCGGCCGCCGCCAGATCCGATGTGGCCTCATCTTCTGCGGCCACTCGGCGCTCTTTGATGCCGGTGCGGCTGACGATCCACTCATTGTTCGTCCTGACGATTTTCTCGAGGTCGGCATTGGAGATGACGCGCTGCGGCGCATAAGACCCAGTTCCGAGAACTATGGAATTCGTCAAGACGTGGCGCTTCCTTCTGAGACGGCGTGGCTGAAGCTCGTAGCGAGGCGCTATTCATTAAGAGCGGCTCAGGCCGAGCGCAAATTTTTCTTTTTTGAACTCCGGCAAGGGCGCTCATCGTCGCTGACTTATTGGCTTTTTTGCGCCAGCGCCGAAAACTCTCCCAGAACAAGGCCCTCAACTCTTTCTTATATCGCGCGCAACTAGACCAATTCGGGGCTCGTCGGAGTTGCGTTTACGGTCCACGCTATCATCTTTGCCGCCGCCGCGCTCTTCGCTCTCATTGGCGCACTGACGGCGTAACGCCGAGCCCGCGATTGCAAAGTCCGCCGCCGCATGGCAAGGGGCGCCATGCAGGAACAACAGAGGCCGCTGAGCGCCGGCCCGCGCGTCTCCTTCGTCTCGCTCGGCTGTCCGAAGGCCCTCGTCGATAGCGAACGGATCATCACGCGGCTGCGCGCCGAAGGCTACGAGCTGTCTCGCAGCCACGCCGGGGCCGACGTCGTCATCGTCAACACATGCGGCTTCCTCGATAGCGCCAAGGCGGAGTCGCTCGAAGCGATCGGCGCTGCGCTGAACGAAAACGGCAAGGTGATCGTCACCGGCTGCATGGGCGCCGAGCCCGAAGCGATTACGACGCGCTTCCCGCAAGTGCTGGCGATCACCGGCCCGCAGCAATATGAGAGCGTCCTCGACGCCGTACATCGGGCGGCCGCGCCCGCGCATGACCCGTTTGTCGATCTTCTTCCCGAACAGGGCGTGAAGCTCACGCCGCGCCACTACGCCTATCTGAAAATCTCGGAAGGCTGCGACAACAGCTGCTCCTTCTGCATCATCCCGCATTTGCGCGGGCCGCTCGTCTCGCGGCCGGCCGCCGACGTGCTGCGCGAAGCGGAGAAGCTCGCACGCGCCGGCGTCAAGGAGCTGCTCGTCATTTCGCAGGACACGAGCGCCTACGGCCGCGACATTCGCTACGCCGAGAGCATGTTCGGCGACCGTAGCGTGCGCGCGCGCTTTCTCGATCTTGCGCGCGAACTTGGCGATCTCGGCCTTTGGGTCCGCCTGCACTACGTCTATCCCTATCCTCATGTCGACGAGGTGATGCCATTGATGGCGGAGGGGAAAATCCTTCCCTATCTCGACATTCCTTTTCAGCACGCCGCGCCGAACGTGCTGAAGGCCATGAAACGCCCCGCGAATGAGGAGAAGACCCTGGCGCGCATTCTCGCTTGGCGCGAGGCGTGTCCCGACCTCGCGCTGCGATCGACGTTCATCGTCGGCTTTCCCGGCGAGACTGACGCGGATTTCGACTATCTCTTGGATTGGCTGGAGGAGGCCGAGATCGACCGCGCGGGCGCCTTCAAATATGAGCCTGTCGCCGGCGCGCCGGCCGAGGCGCTTGGCCTACCTGCCGTCCCCGACGACGTGAAGGAGACGCGCTGGAAGCGCTTCATGGAGAAACAGCACGCGATCAGCGCGCGGCTGATGAAGCGCAAGATCGGCAAGCGTCTTTCGATCATCATTGACGAACCGGGCGGCGGACCTTCTGGCGCGCTTGCCAAGGGCCGCACCAAGGCCGACGCGCCGCAGATCGACGGCGCGGCCTTTGTCGCGTCGCGGCGCCCGCTGCGCGTGGGTGACATTGTCACGGCGAAAATTGAACGCTCGGAGGCCTATGACGTCTATGGCGCAGCGACCTAGGGCAGCCCTATATTGGAGCCAAGGATAGATTTGGGAGAGAAGCGCCATGACCGAAGAACCGCAAGACAAGGGCACGCCGCCGCAGGAAACCCCGGCGCCAATGCCCGATAGGCCGACGCAGCCGCAGCTGCCCAAGTTCGTAATTCCACGCAGCCTCTACATCGCGACCGCGCTGATCGTCATCGGCTCATTCGCCATTACGCTCTTCGTGCGCAATCCCTATACGCAGTCCGTGACCGAAGGCGGCGGCTTTTACGAGCACAGCACGGACAATTCGGCTCTGATGTGGGTCGCGATCTTCGTCGGCATTCCTCTGAGCTTCTGGGCCTATAAGCGCTGGATATTGCCGCTCTTCGAGCGCAAATAAGGAAGCATTCTCCGCCGAAGGCGAAGCCGGAGCGTCCGAAATTGCGTCAAATCAAGAAACCGGAGCGCGGTTATGAACGCGTTCCTGCGCGCAGTTCTGTCGACGAATGCTCGAGTCTCGGCCCGTGCAGGTAGACGATAGCCGGCGGGGGCGTCACGGCGAGGATACCGGCGTCGTGCTCGGACAGCCGCGCGCGCTCAAAGAAGACCGCCGCCTTTGCGTTGGCGGCTTTGAGCGTCGCGCCCGGCCGGTCGATGACAGCGATCGGCGTCGTCCGCGCAATGTCCTTCCATCGCCGCCAGCGATGAAACTGCAATAGATTATCCGCGCCCATGATCCAGACGAAGCGCACGCCCGGACAATGCGCGTGCAGGAATTCGAGCGTGTCGCAAGTGTAGCGTGCGCCGATCTCAGCCTCGAATCCGGTGAATGCGACTCGCGGATCGCGCAGGATTTTTTTCGCCGCCGCTATTCGCGCGTCAATCGACGGCAGTTCGCTTGCGTCCTTGAGCGGATTGCCGGGCGAGACGATCCACCACAGCCGATCGAGCTTCAGGCGCGTCAGCGCCACGCGCGAGACCAGCGCATGGCCCTCATGCGGCGGATCGAACGAGCCGCCAAAGAGACCGATGCGCATGCCGGGCGCGTGAGGCGGGAGACGGACGGGGGTGGAAGTCATCGAGCCGATATGCGGCGCAAGCTTGGGTTAGATCAAGCGTTCTCAGGCGGCGCGCGGCTCGATCGCGCCGAGCTCGGAGCCGATCTGCCGGCGCCGGGCCATAAGGTCATAGTCCGCCTGCAGCCCGAGAAAGAAGCCTTCCGAAATCCTGAAATATCGCGCCAGACGCAAATCCGTGTCGGCGGTGATCGCGCGCCTGCCAAGAACGATCTCATTGATGCGGCGGGGCGGCACGCGAATGGCGCGCGCGAGCGCATTCTGGCTCAGTCCCATCGGCTTCAAAAATTCCTCGGCAAGAATTTCGCCCGGGGTCGGGTTGGGCAACAGCTCAGTCATGGTAGTCGACGATCGTGACATCGGACGGCCCTCCCTCGATCCAGATAAAACAGACGCGCCATTGGTCATTGATCCTGATTGAATGCTGGCCGAACCGATCGCCTTTCAGCGCCTCAAGACGATTGCCCGGCGGGACGCGCAAATCGTTCAATATGCGCGCTTGATTGAGCAGGCGCAGTTTGCGCAGAGCCACGGCCTGAATGTCAGGCGGCAGCCTGCGGCTGCGATGACCCGACCAGATCGATTCAGTCTCGGAGTCAGCGAAACTCCTGATCATGAAAATTTATAACGCATAACGTTATACGCTTCAATTGCCAGCGCAAGCGAAACAGGAGGAAAGAGCGCTTCGGCGGCCGATCGAACAGTCGTGGGAAACCGTCATATGCCGATAGCGGAAAGCGAACCGGCGCTCAAAACGCCTTCAGAAACTGCGCACGCTCGCGGCAGAGTCACTCTTCAGATTTGGCTTCGCCACTCACCCCCGCACCTGGCCGTCGCCGTAGACGCGATATTTGAACGAGGTCAGCTGTTCGACGCCGACGGGTCCGCGCGCATGCATACGGCCCGTGGCGATGCCGATCTCGGCGCCAAAGCCGAACTCGCCGCCGTCGGCGAATTGCGTCGAGGCGTTGTGCAGCACGATCGCGGAATCAACCTCGTTCATGAAGCGCTGCGCCGCAGTGGCGTCGCGCGTGATAATGCAATCGGTGTGATGCGAGCCGTAAGTCTCGATGTGATCGATCGCGCCCACTAACCCGTCGACGACCCGCGCTGCGATGATGGCGTCGAGATATTCGGCGCGCCAGTCGTCTTCGCGCGCCGGCCTCACGCGCGCGTCCGCGGCTTGAGAGGCTGGGTCGCCGCGCACTTCGCAGCCTGAATCGATCAGCATCGAAACGAGCGGCTGAAGGTGGGTCGCGGCGCAGGCCTTGTCGACGAGCAGCGTCTCCGCCGCGCCGCAAATGCCGGTGCGCCGCATCTTGGCGTTGAGCAACACGCGTTTCGCCATGTCGAGATCGGCGTCCTTATGCACGAAAACATGCACGATGCCCTCGAGATGCGCGAAAACCGGCACGCGCGCCTCTTGCTGCACGCGGGCGACGAGACTCTTGCCGCCGCGCGGCACGATCACGTCGATATTGCCGTCGAGGCCCGCGAGCATCGCGCCAACGGCGGCGCGGTCCGCGGTCGCGACAAGCGAGATCGCCGCTTCGGGAAGGCCTGCGGCCTTCAGCCCCGCGACGAGGCAGGCGTGAATGGCTGCCGAGGAGCGCAGGCTCTCCGAGCCGCCGCGCAGAATCGCGGCGTTGCCGGCCTTCAGACACAGAGCGCCGGCGTCGGCGGTGACATTGGGCCGGCTTTCATAGATTACGCCGATGACGCCAAGCGGCGTTGAGACACGCTCGATCTTCAGGCCGTTCGGGCGATCGAAACTCGCCAGAACGCGGCCGACCGGGTCCGGCAGATCGGCGATCTCCTCCAGTCCACGGGCGATCGCCTCGACGCGGGCGGCATCGAGCGTCAGCCGATCGAGGAAAGACGCCGCCGTTCCGCGCGCCTTGGCGTCAGCGACGTCGAGCGCATTGGCGGCCAGTATGGCGTTGCTCTGGCGGCGAATTTCGCCGGCCGCTGTGCGCAACGCCTTGTTCTTGGCGTCGGTGGAGGCGAGCGCCACCGCCCGCGCCGCTGCGCGCGCGGCGCGCCCCAGCGCGACAAACGAGTCGCTCAGCGTCGCGTCTGCGCCGCCTGCCTGCGGCTCGCTGCGGAATGCCTGCGTCATAGCTTTCTCACGGGATATGCTGGAGTTTCGCTAACATGGCGGCCCCGGCAAGAAAAGCCGCCCTCAAGAAAAGCCGCCCTTGCGAGGCCTGTCGCGATATGAAAAAAAGCCGCATGTCCGCGCTTCAAGAAAATCCATTCACTGGGCCCATTGCGGCCGAATATGACGTGCTGCGGCTGATGTGTCCAAACGCCGCCACGCTCGCCAAAAAGATCGGCGACCGAATCGCCGAGTGGCGTTCCGACGCAGGGCCAATCGATGGCTTCGAGATCGGCTGCGGAACGGGGATCAGCACGCTCGCGGCGCTCTCGGCGCGGGGCGACCTGAAGCTCACCGCGATCGACAGCGCCGGCGAAATGCTGGATCAGGCGCGAACCAATCTCGCCGATTACGCCCTGGCGGGCCGCGTCGAATTTATCGAAGCCGATGCGCTGTCGGCGCTGCGCGCATTGCCCGATGCGCACAGGGATGTCGTCATTTCGAATTACGCGATCCATAACTTCCCTGACGACTACCGTAAGGCCGTGGTTTGGGAGATTTTCCGCGTCCTGAAGCCGGGCGGAATTTTCGTCAACGGCGACCGCTATGCGATGGACGACCCGGCGGCGCATCTTGCCGATACGCAAGCCGTGGTGCGGGGTTGGTTCAAGATTTTCACGAAGATGAACCGACTCGATCTGCTCGAAGACTGGATCGTGCACCTGCTAAGCGACGAATCCCCTCTGCACATCATGCCTTTCGCGCCGGCGCTCGAGCAGTTGCGCGCTGCGGGCTTCGCGCCGGTCGCGGTTGAATTCCGCGACGGCGTGGACACGCTGGTGACTGCGGTCAGGCCTGACTAAGAACGCATGTTGATCGGATAAGGTTTCCTCATCCTGAGGAGCGTGCGCAAGTCGCGGTTTACCCGACTTGCGGATTTAATGTCGATCTCGGGCAGGCCCGAGATCGAAGGGCGCGTCTCGAAGGACGAGGAAACCTTCGTTCGCATCCTCTGTTCGCCCTCGCGCTTCGAGACAGCGGCTGCGCCGCCTCCTCAGCATGAGGGCGTAGGCGGCCAAACTCGCGCCGCTCGCAACGCCAACTCCCGCTCTCGCTGATCATGCGTTATAGCGCGCCATGGACCTCGCGCTTCTCGCTCTCTTCGCCTCGCTCGTCACCGCCATCTGCCAATCCGTCACCGATCTCGGCACCAAGGCCGCGACGCGAACGGCCGACGATCGCGCCATTCTCGCCGCGCAATGGTGCGCGGGCGCTGTCCTGCTGAGCCTTGCTTGCGTCATCTTCTATCCTGGCCTTCTCGGCGCGCCGCGCGAAACGCTTGCGTCGCTGACGAGGCCCGAATTCTGGAGTCTCCTCGCCTGGTCGGGCGCGCTCAACGTCGTCGCCTATGTGCTGTACATCCGCGCATTTCGACTGTCAGACGCGTCGCTGGTCGCGCCGCTTGTGCTGCTCACCCCTGTGTTGATGCTGTTCACCTCGCCGATCATGACGGGCGAGCATGCCCCGCCGATGGGCGTCTTCGGCGTGCTGTTCACCGTGCTCGGCGTCGGATTGCTCGACGCCGACCGGGCAAACGGGCGCCGCTTCAACTTCCATGTCTTCGCGCGCGATAGAGGCGCGCGGATGATGATTGGCACCGCGGTGATCTGGAGCGTCACCGCCAATATCGACAAGCTCGGCGTCAGGGCGTCGACGCCGCTCGTCTGGATAACAGCGGTGACGATCGTCATTTCGCTGTGCGCCCTGCTCTACTGGGTCGCCGGGCGCCGGCCCGCGCCAAGCGCGTTCAATTTGCGTTACGCCATCGGCGCGGGTTCGGCGATGGCCTTCGGCAACACGTTGCAGATGTGGGCGCTCACCGTGCTGTTCACGCCTTACGTGATCGCCATCAAGCGTCTATCGGCGCTCTTCACGGTTGTCGCGAGCGGACGTGTGCTGAAGGAGGAGTCGAGCGGCCGGCTGCTTGGCGCGGCGGTGATGTTGCTTGGCGCGGTCATGATCGCGCTGGCGCGGGAGTAAGCCGTCAGTAATGGTAGCGGCACTGAGCAATCAGCAAGGCGCCGTCTTCGACGCGATAAACGAGGCGATGCTCGCGATCGATGCGGCGTGACCACCAGCCGCGTAAATCGCCACGTAAGGGTTCCGGCTTGCCAAGGCCCTTGAATAGCGTCCGCCTGCATTCCTTTATGAACACATTGATGCGTTCGAGAGTTTTTTCCTGCACCCGCCAATGGAGATAATCGGCCTAAGCCTACTCGGAGAAGACGAGCTTCATTAAACGAGCTTGCGTTCATTGCCGCACCCCGCATCGAGTTCCTTGATGGCCGCACCAAGGCGCTCGGCGTTGCACGGGCTTTTCAGAAGATGATTCGTCTCCGAAATGCCCCTGATCGTAGATCGCTGATAGACGATGTTCGGAGCATCTTGATTCTCGGCCAGTCTGAACACGTAAGAACGATGCATTCCACGTACTTTGTGCGCCTTGAATCGTTTCGCGGTAACCAACTCTTTCCAACAAAAAAGCCATATTCGGTCGATCGCATAATGGTCATCGAGATGGACGAACAGCAGATGAGTGGGGCATTGCTCACCGTCGTAGGTCGGAATAGGACTCGTTTGCTTCCAGCCTTTACCCCAACCTTTTCTTGTCTTGACCGAAACGCGCCAGCCGGCAGGAGTCTCGAAATCGTGCTCGTGCCGATCGCCGACCAAGGAGCCGCCGAAGAGCGTCTTTCCAATATATTTCGCCGAGCCAACCGACGTGCTCATTGCCCTTTAATCGATTGCCGACGGCATGCTCCGTGATGCGTTCGCGAATGCGCCGCTCGATCTCGGAAAGCTGGATGAAAAGCTCTGAGAAATCCGCTTGCAATAGCTCCAGAGCCGTCGGATCGGCGGCCGCCATCCGTCACTCCTCCATCTTCAGCGCGGCGATAAACGCCTCCTGCGGAATCTCGACGCGGCCGAACTGGCGCATCTTCTTCTTGCCTTCCTTCTGCTTCTCCAGGAGCTTGCGCTTGCGGGTCACGTCGCCGCCATAGCATTTCGCCGTGACGTCCTTGCGGAAGGCGCGCACCGTTTCGCGGGCGATGATCTTGCCGCCGATCGCCGCCTGAATCGGCACCTGGAACATATGCGGCGGGATCAGCTCCTTTAATTTCTCGCACATCTGCCGGCCACGTCCGTCGGCGCGGGTGCGATGCACGAGCATGGAGAGCGCGTCGACCGGCTCGGCGTTGACGAGAATGCTCATCTTGACGAGATCGCCGACGCGATAGTCGGTGATCTGATAATCGAAGGACGCATAGCCCTTCGAGATCGACTTCAAGCGGTCATAGAAATCGAACACCACCTCGTTGAGCGGCAGATCGTAGACCGCCATGGCGCGTTTGCCGACATAGTTGAGATCGACCTGCACGCCGCGGCGGTCCTGACAGAGTTTCAGCACCGAGCCGAGATAGTCGTCGGGCGTCAGGATCGTCGCCCGGATCCAGGGCTCCTTGATCTCTTCGATCTTCACGACATCCGGCATGTCGGCGGGGTTGTGCAGCTCGATCTCGTCGCCGTTCGTCAAGGTGATCTTGTAGATGACCGACGGCGCCGTCGCGATGAGGTCGAGATTGAATTCCCGCTGCAGCCGTTCCTGAATGATTTCGAGATGGAGCAAGCCCAGGAAACCGCAGCGGAATCCGAAGCCGAGCGCGGCGGACGTCTCCATTTCATAGGAGAAGCTGGCGTCGTTGAGGCGCAGCTTGCCGATCGCCGCGCGCAAATCCTCGAAGTCGGCGGCGTCCACGGGGAACAGTCCGCAGAACACCACGGGCTGCGCCGGCTTGAAGCCGGGCAGCGCCTCGGCGGTCGGCTTCTTGTCGTCGGTGATCGTGTCGCCAACGCGCGTATCCGCCACCTGCTTGATCTGCGCCGTGATGAAGCCGACTTCGCCGGGACCAAGCGACGCGACATCCTGCATTTTGGGACGAAAGACGCCGATCTTGTCCACTTCGTAGTGGGCGTCGGTCGCCATCATCTTGATCTTCTGGCCCTTCTTCAGGGTTCCATCGAAGATTCGCACCAGCACGACGACGCCGAGATAAGCGTCATACCAGCTGTCGACGAGCAGCGCCTTCAAAGGCGCCTTCTCGTCGCCATTTGGCGGCGGCAGGCGCGTGACAATCGCCTCGAGCACGTCCGGAATGCCGATGCCGGTCTTGGCCGAAATGAGCACCGCGCCCGAGGCGTCGAGCCCGATGACCTCCTCGATCTGCTCCTTGATGCGGTCGGGCTCGGCCGCCGGCAGATCAATCTTGTTGAGGACGGGAACGATCTCATGGCCAGCGTCGATGGCCTGATAGACATTGGCCAGCGTCTGCGCTTCGACCCCCTGGGAGGCGTCGACGACAAGCAGCGAGCCTTCACAGGCCTTCAGCGAGCGGGACACCTCATAGGCAAAGTCGACGTGGCCCGGCGTGTCCATCAGATTGAGGACGTAATGCTTGCCGTCCTTGGCCTTGTAGTTGAGGCGCACCGTCTGCGCCTTGATCGTGATGCCGCGCTCGCGCTCGATATCCATCGAATCGAGCACCTGCTCGACCATGTCGCGCGCGGCGACAGTCCCTGTCTCCTGAATGAGCCGGTCGGCCAGGGTCGATTTGCCGTGGTCGATATGCGCGACAATCGAGAAATTGCGGATGTTTTCGATCTTATGGGCGGTCATGTGCGCGGGGATAGCAGCGCCCGCCAAGGAATGAAAGGGCGCGTCAGCCCGCGCCCGGCGCCATTTCATTCTTAGGCTGGCGCCCCAGCGCGCCGCCTGAGCCTTCTGGAAGCCTACTTCTTCTCCATCCGCGCCTCGAGCTCCGCCTTGCCCTTGTTAAAAAGCTCGATAGCTTTGGGCACGGCCCAGCGGATGAAGGCGTCCGCCGCCTTCACGGCCATGCAGCCGACCTGGGTCACGACCGAGACCGTCTTGTCGAACCAGGGCAAAGCCGGGCTGTCGGCGGGAATCTTGCCTCTTACCCAGGCGACGCCATCCCTGGTCTTTTCCGAGATGAGGCTCCACAGCACGACGGCGGGATCGGATGAGGGCGCGGTGGCGATCGCGTGGCGCAGCCGCACGACCTCCGCCGTAGCCTCGTCGGCCCGGCGATTGGCGGCTTCGAGCTGCCGGGAGGTCTCAAGCAGTTTCGTCGACGCCCCGGCGTTCTCAGCGGCGAGGCGGTCGCGCTCGGCGGTCATCGCCGCCAGGCTGTCGCGAACATCGTCGCGCTCCTTGGCGTAGGCGTTCGCCTTTGCGACGATCTCGGACTTCTCGAAAATCTGCCGGTCGCGCTCCATGCGCGTCGCTTTGAGCTGCTCCTGCAGATTGGTCAGTTCGGAGCGGGAAACCGTATCTTCGGGTTGCGAGGAAGTTTCTTCGGACATGGCCGCCTCCTTTAGGGAGAGGATGGCTCGCGATGTGCGAACGGGTCGCGCGAGCAAAAACGGAATGGCCTCGGTGGCGGTTCGGCCTCAAAATCGCGCGCCAAGCGCGACCATGTTTAGTGTCAAAAAACTGATTTTGCAAAAACCGCCGCAGCAGCGCGGCTATTGCACACTCTACCCTCGTGGATTGGCTGTTACTGCGCGCGACCGGCGGCGGACTGCACGCGCTGCGCCGCCGAGAGGCAGTCGCGCGGCGCCGCCAGACATTTATCGCGCGCTGCGCCGGCGAGCGCGTCGCCGCCGGCGCGAATCAGCGCGGACGCTTTCTCGATAGAGTCCAGTACGAGGCCAGCCGCGTGCTGGGGCGCAGAAGCGCGGACGGCTGCGCTTTTCGGCGCAACTGGCGCGTGATCCGCCCGCCATTGCAGGGCGACGCAGACGAGGAGAATGCAAATCGCGCATTTGGCGAGAAAAACCAACACTCGTCTCCTTCAGGGAAAGCGGCTTTCTTTGTAAGTGATGTGGCCGCCAGGTTGAGCCTTCGTAAACGCTCCATCGATTCTGTCCCTGAAAGTTACGGCAATAAAATGCAAACCATGTCGATGCGTCGCCGAGCGGCTGTTGACGCTTACGCATCGGCTTAGCGGCTGCTTAAGGACGCCCTGCTATCGCTATTGCCGATAAGGAGCGTACGCCTTGAGTAGCATTGCCGACGATAGCCCCTACCCGTCCTGCGTGGACGCCGCATTGCATGAGCGGGTCGCCGGACGACCGGTGGAAGAGGCGCGTCATCGGGCATTCATCATTGCTCGGCTCGTCGTCGCCGCCTGTGTCCTGCTCTCGGCGCCGCTGTTTCTCTTCTTCCACGGCGCGCCGACGACAAGCGACTGCGTCCTTTTCCTGCTTGCGCAGATCCCGCTCGCCTCCGTGATCTTGTTATCGCGCGCGGGAGATTTGCGCCTTGCGCGGAGCCTCTCGATCGGCGGCTGGCTGGCGATGGCGACGGCCATCCACGCGCTAATGCCGGGCTACGACGCGCTTTCAATCGCGCTGTTGCTCGTTGCGCTCGTTGAGGCTGCCCTGACGCCCGACGTCGGCGCGGTCATCGTCATAGAAGTGGTCGCCATCGCCGCCCTCGCGCTGACAGCCGGTCTCAATCTGCAGGCGCCGCGCGAATTGCTGACCGAACATGCAACGACGACTGTCCTTCTCGGAGCGCCGCTGTTTCTCTATATCGCCGCTCTCGTCTTCGGCGCCGTCCGGGTCGAGCAGGCTCGCGCCTGCGCCGAAGCGCGCAACGACCGCGACCTCATGCTCCTGACAGGCGCCGTTGGCGACATCCTGCTGCACCTCGATCGCGCCGGCTTCGTCAACGCGGTCCTGGGCGACGGGCGCCACGTCTTTGATCTCAAGCGCGATCTGATCGGCCGCGAATTCTTCAAGCGTATTCACGTCGCCGACCGACCGAGCTTCCTCAAGGCGGTCTCCGACGCCGTCGACGGCAAGGCGGTGGCGACCGCCGTTCGCGTTCAGGTTGGCGTTGCGAGCAATGCTTCCAGCGAATTCGTCGCGCCCGTTTTCAACTCTTTCGAGGCGCGTGTGCGCCGCGCTCAGTCCAACGGCGAGGAAGGCGAGGCGGAGGCCGTCCTCTGCGTCCTGCGAGACGTAAACGCCACGCTCGAAGCCGATATCGCGCGTGCGGCGGCTCACGCGGCAGCCGAGCGCGCCGCAACCAGCAACGTGCGCCTTCTCGCCAATGTCAGCCACGAGCTGCGCACGCCGCTCAACGCCATCATCGGCTTCTCCCAAATGTTGGCGACCGACGAGATTGCGCCTTCCGAACCCGCCAAACAGCGGGAATATGCGTCAATCATCAGCGACTCCGGCCACCATCTGCTCGAGATCGTCAACTCCATCCTGGACATGTCCAAGATCGAATCCGGCGCCATGGAAATCGCCGCCGAGTCGTTCGCTCTGCGGACACTCGCCGATCAGTGCTGCGACATGATGCAGCTGAAGGCCGATCAGTCGGGCGTAACGCTCGCGCGCGAATATGCCGATGCCCTTGGCGAGATCGTCGCCGACAAACGCGGCTGCAGGCAGATCCTGATCAACCTGCTCTCGAACGCACTAAAATTCACGCCGCGCGGCGGCACGGTCAAGCTGTTGCTTCAGGTCGAAGGAAATCACGTCGTCGTCACCGTCGCCGACGATGGTGCAGGCATCGCCGCAGGCGATCTCGCGCGGCTCGGCGATCCCTTCTTTCAGGCGCGCGCGTCGCTTGAACGCGGGCATGAGGGAACGGGCCTCGGACTTTCCGTGGTGCGCGGACTCGTGGGTCTGCACGGCGGCTCGATCACCATCGAAAGCGGACCGCAGGCGGGCACCATGGTTTCTGTGCGCCTGCCGCTCGACTGCCGTAACAGCGGCGCAACCGGCGCTCCGGCAAGAATCGCAACGATCGCGCGACTTGGCGCGCCGCCAAGCGCGGCCGTCGTCGTCGGCGTAGAACCAGCAACGGTGAAGAAAATTGCGTGACGCCTCGCTCTACGCCTCTCGCTTTCAGGCTTCCCCCACCGATCGCGCCCCGCCGCGCGACGGACGGCGCAATGGTCGTCGCTCAGTCCTTGCGCGCGTGTTCGGCGCGAAACGAATCGGCGTCATGCTTATCCTCGGCATCGCCGCCGTGGCGGCGATCGGCGTGCCCATGAACGCGCTGTTCCTCCAGGACGGAAGACATCCGGCGCCGCTCTTTTCGTCTCCGCCTTCGAACACGGTCCTAGGCGCGACGACGCCGCCGGCGCGACGACCGGCCGTGATTGAATCCGCACGGATCGAGCGAGAAGCGAATGTCCCCCCGCGCGCCACTCCGAAAGACCCCATCGCCAGCAAGATCGAAAAGCTTGACGTCGCCAAAAGCCCCGACGGGGGGAAGAGCGCGCCGGCGAACGTGGACCCGCCGCACGCCACAGACAGGAAGCGGGACGCGATCGGCCTGCTGATCGTCGGCGATCCGCCGCCGATTAAGGCAAGCGCCGACAAGGCCAACAAAGCCGACAAGGCGGCCAGCGCCGACAAAACTGCGCCTGTCGATAAGAATGTTCTTTATGCACAGCGCGCGCTCCTGAAGCTCGGCTACGTGGTGCGCTCCGACGGCGTTCTCAACGGCGCGACGCGCCACGCTTTGGAGAAGTTCGAGGGCGACGCCGGCCTTCCGGTCAAAGGCCGGATCACCCCGAAACTGCTGCAGCAGCTCGCGGCGCGCTCCCGCCTCCCGCTCCCCTGAGTCGCGCGCGTTCGACAATCACGCCGCTCAAGCGCTAGTTTGCGCCCATGCGACTGAGGTCCGACATATTCGTCTCCGCGCTGATCCGCCGGGCCGAGGTGCAAGGCGCGGTCGCCATGCTGCGCCGGCGGGGCGCCGCCGAGGCCGGCGCGATCTTCGTCAAGCTTGATCGGCTTGACGGGCGCGCCGCAGTTTATGGCCCTGCCCCGCAGAGCGAAGAGCCGCCGGAGGGTGTCGATCGGCTGTTCGCGCGCGTCCATGCAGGCGACTGGCTCGATCCGGCGGAGGCCGAGCAGAGGCTCAAGCGCGAGATCATGTTCGACCCGGACCTTTGGATCGTCGAGATCGAGGACCCCGACGGCCGCGTGTTCGTCGACCTCGCCGCTTAGAGAACCCGCTCCAACATTTCGATTTTGAGCAATTCCTTATCGATCACATGATTCCATGCGATCGGGAAGCGCTCTAAGCGGATTGATCGAATTTGCGCGATGCCCGCGCCAATGACTGCTGCGGCGCCGCGCGGCGTCGCGTCAGCGCGCCCGGATCTTCTCGCGCCGCACGGCGAGAATTCTCACGCTCCGATCGCGCCGCGCCGGTCATTGCGCCCACGATCCGCGCCGCCGCACGCTGCGGCGTCGAGCGCATCACGCCGAGCAACGCCCGCACGACTTCGACGTCATGGGCGATGCCAGGCTCGGCGCAAAGAAAGATGCGCGTCGCCGATTCGAGCGGGACGCCGATCGCGTTGAGCGCCAGAGCGAGCGCCTCCCCGAGATGATCGACGACGAGCGCGCGCGCTCGATCCTTTCGGCACTCGAGCGCCTCGGAGAGGAGAGCGGCCATCGCCTTGCGGTCATGGCGTTGCGCGGCCGCTTCCAGTTTCTCGACGAGAGCGCCGTCGGCGCGAAGCGGCGCTTCGGTCGCGCCGCTCGCCAATATTTGGCGACAGGCGTTGAGCACGATGGCCGTGCGCTCGAGCCGGTTCGCCGCAAGGAAAAGCGGTTCTGGATCGAGATCCAGGTCGTCGCGATCGAGCAACATGCGCGCGAGCGTCAGATCATCGCGCGCCGCCATGACCAGTGCGCGCCTGGACGCCGAATCAAAATGCGCGGCGAGATTTCCGGCGAGCGCGCGAAGCACCTCGCCCTCGCGACGCGAGGCAAGCGCCAGCATCGTCTCCCGATCGAGACCGCGTCGGCGGGCCACGGCCGCCGCGAATTGCGCCGGCCCCTGCTCGGCGGTGGCGATGATATCCCGCTGCGCGAGATTAGGCGCGAATTGAAAGGCAAGCGCGGCCGCAGCGCCGCCCTTGTCGAAAAGACGCGCGAAAATCGAGGCAGGCGTTTCGGGATGAAAGCAGAGCGGCAGCGCCGCGCGGGCCACTGTTTCAGCATCGACAATGTCGATGAGCCCGAGCGCGAGCTGTTCGAACTGCCGGAGGTCGGCCGTCGGATGCATCGATCGCTCGACAAACTGATCGACGACCGCTCGAAGCAGCGACGCGTCGACCGTCCGACGCTGTTCCCTATCGGCGCCCATCACTCACCACTCAAACCATACGCAACGAGCAGAAAATTTAGCATCCGGTCGTTGACGGAGCATTAACCCTCGCCAATTCCTAATCGTTTGGGACGGCTGATTCATCGTCGGCGGACCGAGCTTGGAGAAATCGCCATGGGGAAGGTCATCGCCTTCCAACCGCGCACGAGGGGGGCGTCGATACGCAACGACGTGCAGCAGCGCGACGCGCAGATCCTGTTCTTTCTCGGCGTGCGCTACCTGCGGATGGAGGACGCCCTCGTCAATCCGCAGGAGAAGCCCGCTCCGGAATCCCGCGGCGCGCGGCCCGGCGGCGGCAAGCGCAGGCGCCGGGTCCGCGCCTGACCTCAGTCGGCAAGAACGAGCGCCCAATAGACTTTATATTTCGCGTCGGCCGCGTATGCCGTCGCGATCCCCATCCGCTTCACGCGCTTATCCAGCATGCGCGCATTATGCGGCGCGGAATCGCGCCAGCCGGAAAAAGCCTCCGCCAGCGTACGATAGCCCGCCGATACGTTCTCCACGGCGGCCGGCGTTTGAACGCCCGCGCCCGCGAGGCGGTCGCCGAGTTCGCCGCGCGCTGCAAGGTCCCCGCTTTGCGCCATGTCCCGCGCCTGCGTCTCCGCGACGCGCTGCAGCCCGTCATCCAGCGTCAGATCGCCGAGCCCGCTGTTGCGTCGATAAAGCGAGATCATGTCGCGCGCCGTCACGGGATCGACGCGCGCGCCGGCCGCCGCCAGAGAGCGATACATCGGCGGCTCCGCCCCTGTCGCCCGAGGCGCAGGCTCTTGTCCGGCGTTGCAGCCGGCAAGCGCGCCGAGCGCCAGGAGAATGGCGACGCGAGGAAGATGCGACGGAAACATTAAGCGCATCTCGCTCCTCATTGTTTGAGAAACAATGAATGGCAGGAGTTACTTCGCTTGCGCATCGTCCGACGTCGCGGCGTCCTCGTTAGAGGTCTCGGACCGTTCGGTTTGCTCTTCTTCGCTCTTGCCGCCCGCCAGATTCGCTTCGATCGCCAGCGCGCTCGCGACGGCCGCTGCGGCCAGCTTGTCGAGTTCGGGGATGTTGACGATTGTCGGCGGCGGCGGCGCAGCAATAGGACCGATCGAGATTCCGGCGTCCTTGAGGCGCTCATAGAGGTCGAAGTGCAGGTCGCTGCGCACGCGCGCGGACTGCTCGACATCCTCGACGTAGCACCAAAGCTCGAATTTAAAGATGTTCGCCTCCATGCCGAGGAACATCACCTGCGGCGCGGGAATCCGCAAAACGCCTTCCTGCGCGCGCCCCGCCGCAAGAAGAATGTCGCGCATTCTTTCCGGATCGACGCCGACATGCGGCGAAATGGCGATTCTGATGCGGCCGACCTTGTCGCCGCGCAGCCAGTTCTTCACCACGCCCGCGACGAGATTCGAATTCGGCACGATCATCGTCGCGCGATCGAAGGTCTCGATCTCGGTGGAGCGAACATTGATGCGTTTGACATAGCCCTGCTCGTCGCCGACCACGACCCAGTCGCCGACGCGAATGGCGCGCTCCCAAAGCAGGATGAGGCCGGAGACGAAATTGTTGACGATCGATTGCAGGCCAAAGCCGATGCCGACCGAGAGGGCGCCGGCGACGATCGCGAGTTTTTCGAAACCGAGCCCGACATAGGACAGTGCGAGCGCCGCCGCGAAAATGAAGCCGGCGTAGCCGAGCGTCGCGCTGATGGAGTTGCGCAGACCGAGATCGAGCCGGGTGAGCGGCAGAAAACGCGCGTCAAGCCAGCGCCGCAGTCCCTGCGTTGCGGCAAGCGCCGCGGCGAAGAGCAGCATCGCCACAAGCGCGCTCGAAGGAGAGATCGTGACGTCGCCGATCTTGAAGGAAACGAACGCCGAGCGAATATTGCTCAGGAAATCGCCCGACTCATAGCCGAG
This sequence comes from Methylocystis silviterrae, assembly GCF_013350005.1. Taxonomy (GTDB): domain Bacteria; phylum Pseudomonadota; class Alphaproteobacteria; order Rhizobiales; family Beijerinckiaceae; genus Methylocystis; species Methylocystis silviterrae. Next base: position 87,267 of record NZ_JABVWW010000001.1, on the reverse strand, counting down.
CGGCGCGAGCGCCAACAACGCCGCGGCGAGGAAACAGAGCAGCGTGACAATGCCGGACAGGAGCACGGCGAGCGGCGCGAGCTGCTCGCGGCGCACGCCAAGACCGCTGATCATTTTGCGACCGAGGAAACTTGTCGGCGCAAGCGCCGCCTCGATGCCGCCGCGCGAAAGGGTGACGACGACATACAGGATGGCCAGCACGGCCGCCGTCCAGCCGATCTGCAGAATGATGAAATTGGCGAATGTGACATAGCCGGCCGCGCTCGCCCCCACGAGCACGAGCACGATAAGCGCGCCGAAAAAACGCGCGGCGCTCATCCAGTCGCGGCCTTCGGGGGTGACGACGGCGGCGCCCTCCTCGACTTCGACTCGGCTTGGCAGATTGAAGAGCGCGATAGCGATGAGCGCCGTGACGATCATAACGCCGAGGCCGCGCGTCACGATCACGAGCGAAAGGCCCCCCTGCACGGCCTCTTCCAATTGCTCCAGGAAGCGCGCCGCGGAAAGTGTCACCGCAGCCAGCGTGACGAGTTGCGTGAGACGTTTCGCAAGCCGATCGCCGGGATCAACGAGCCGCCAGTTCGGATGCGCGGGAGCCAGAACCGCGCGCGCGATCGCGTAGGCGAAGGCGATTCGCGCCACGCCCTCGACGAAGCGTCGCCAGATCGGTTCGAGCGCGGCGTCGATAAGGTCGTAGGCGTCGAAGGCGAGGCTTAACGCTCCGACCGCCACAACCGGCGCGGCCGCTATGACGAGCGCGGTCCATCCGGCGGCGGCCGCCTTGCGCAAAGCCGTCGGAGCGGACTCGTTTTCCGAACGCCGGGCGACGCGTCGCGCCATGAAGAGCGCCAAGGCGACGCTGGCCGCGATCAATAAAAGCACCGCAAAAAACTGCGCGCGTCGGCCGCTGTTGACGCGATCTACGACGTTCGCCGCTCGGTCGGAAAGAAACCTCGCGGAATCGCTGATCGCGGCGGGCGCGCCGTCGAGCGCGGCGCGCCACAGCGAAGGCGAGAATAGACCGTTCGTTCGCAGAAATAGATTCTTCGCAAAGAGCCCGCGCTGGCGCGCGACAATCGTGACGGCGACCTGCCGCGTCTCGAGCAACATGGCGCGCGCACGTTTCAGAGTCGCGTCGACCGCGTCGTACAGACGACGCTGCTCTTCGAGTTCGGCGTTGGCGCTGACGCGCGCCGCCGCGTCGGCGGAGTCGGGTCCGTTCGGCGTCGCTTCGGGCGCCGGGACCGGCGGCCCTCTTGCCGGCGGCGGCTTCGCGACGCCGTTCTTCACAGCGGGTTTGCCGGGCGGCTTGGGCTCCGCCGGCTTCTCGGTCGCCTTCGGAGCCTCTTTTGGCGGCTCCTGGGGTTTTGCGGCGGCGGGCGCAAGCTCCTTCAACCGCGCATCAATCGCGGCAAGGCGCGGCGTCAGCTTTTCGATCGTTTCCTCGAGTTCGTGCGGCAAGGGTTCGATACGCGCGCGCAGACTGCGCAGCGCGGCGTCCGAAAGCTCGGGCTGCTCAAGCGCCTTCTGCACCTCGTCCAGCGTGGCGCGCGCGCGATCGAGACGCGCGTTGAACTGTTCGATCGAAGCCGGGGCTTCGTCGGCGCGCGATCCAGAGGCGGCGAGCGTCGCAATCAGGATAGCGATGAGGAGCGTCAGTATGCGCACATGCATTCCTTGAGTGGAGCGAGCCGATCAAATCGGTTTCGAGCACACGGGCGAACGGTCAATCTCGCGGCGGTTCGAGTTCGTCGCGGTAGGACCGCTTGTCGCCGTTCCGGTCGATCACGGTCCATCCCCCCTGCCCGTCCGGCGCGGCGGCGCCCTCGGCGACCCGCGCCTTGCCGAACCCGCCCGGAATGTCGAGCACATAGGCCGGCAGCGCAACGCTGGTCACCCGGCGCGAGAGCTCTGCGTAGATTCGCCTGCCCGCCGCCAGGCTGAGCCGAAAATGCGCGGTCCCCGGCGCGAGATCTGGATGGTGCAGATAATAGGGCCGAACGCCCAAACCTGCCAAATCGCGCATCAGCTGCTCCAAGACGTCGACGTTGTCATTGACGCCTTTGAGCAGCACGGTCTGGGAGAGAAGGACTGCGCCTGCCTCGCGCAACTGAGCGATCGCCGCGCGCGCCGGCTCGGTCAATTCGCGCGCATGATTGACATGTAAGGCGATGAAAAGCGTCTTGCCGCTTTCGCGAAGCGCGGCAAGCCGCTCGCGCGTCACGAGATCGGGCGCGACCGTCGGCACGCGCGTATGGACGCGTAACAGCCGCACATGCGGGATCTCGGCAAGCCGGCGCGACATGGCGCCGAGACGACGCGCCGACAGCATCAACGGATCGCCGCCGGTGAGGATCACTTCGAAAATCTGCGGTCGCCGCGCGATGTAGTCGAGCGCCGCCGCGACGTGACGCTCGGGCAGCAGATCGCCCTTGCCGCGCCCCACGGTCTCGCGCCGAAAACAAAAACGGCAGTAGACGGGACAGACGGACAGCAGCTTCAAGAGCACGCGATCGGGATAGCGATGCACGAGGCCGGGCAGCGGCGAATGCGCGTCGTCGCCGATCGGATCGGCGCGTTCTTGCGGCGTCGTCGCGGCCTCGCGAAGATCGGGGATAAACTGTCGCGCAATCGGATCATTCGGATCGGCGCGGTCGATCAGCGCCACGATTTCCGGCGTGACGGCGATGCTGTAGCGCTGCGTCACCTGATCGAGACCGTCGACCTCGCTCATGAGGCGCGCGTCAACCAGATCGGCAAGCGAGGTAAGCGTGCGCGACGGCGCGCGCATTCGCGCGGCCGCGCCTTGATCCAACGGCAAGCGTTTCTCCGCCGCGCAATCGCTCTCTCTCCCGCGCAGCGGGGGAGAGTTGGAGAGGGGGCGATGCGGTTTGCGCTCGGCTCGAATATATTCCCCCTCCCTTACCCTCCCCCGCTCCGCGGGAGAGGGAGGCGTCAAACGTTCCGCGAAAAACGCACCGCGCGGTCCGTTATTGCTTCGCCCCCCGCGCGGCGCGCTTGGCCAAGGTGCGCAGCCGCAGGGCGTTGAGCTTGATGAAGCCTTCCGCGTCGCGCTGGTCGTAGGTTCCGCCTTCTTCGAAGGTGACAAGGTCCTGATCGTAAAGCGACCAGGGGCTTTCGCGGCCGACAAGCGTCGCCGAGCCCTTGTAGAGCTTGATGCGCACGCGGCCCGTGACATGCTCCTGGCTCTTGTCGATCGCGGCCTGCAGCATCTCGCGCTCCGGCGCGAACCAGAAGCCGTTATAGATCAGTTCGGCGTAGCGCGGCATCAGCTCGTCTTTGAGATGCGCGGCGCCGCGGTCGAGCGTAAGGCTTTCGATTCCGCGATGCGCGACGAGCAGAATCGCGCCGCCGGGCGTTTCATACATGCCGCGCGACTTCATGCCTACGAAGCGATTTTCGACAAGATCGAGTCGCCCGATCCCGTGAAGACGCCCCAGATCATTGAGCTTGGCGAGAAGCGCCGCCGGCGAAAGCTTGACGCCGTCCACCGCGACCGCGTCGCCCTTTTCGAAGTCGATCGTGACATATTGCGCCGCGTTCGGCGCATCCTCGGGATTGCCGGTGCGCGAATAGACGTAATCGGGCGTCTCGTTGGTCGGATCTTCGAGCACCTTCCCTTCCGAAGACGTGTGCAGAAGATTGGCGTCGGTCGAGAACGGCGCTTCGCCGCGTTTGTCTTTGGCGATCGGGATCTGGTTCTTTTCGGCGAAGGCGATGAGATCGGCGCGCGAGACGAAATCCCATTCGCGCCAGGGCGCGATCACGGTGATATCGGGCTCGAGCGCATAATAGCCGAGTTCGAACCGCACCTGGTCGTTGCCCTTGCCGGTCGCGCCATGGCAGACCGCGTCGGCGCCCATTTTGCGCGCGATCTCGATCTGTTTCTTGGCGATGAGCGGGCGCGCGATCGAGGTGCCAAGCAGATAAAGCCCCTCATATTGGGCGTTGGCGCGGAACATCGGGAAGACGTAATCGCGCACGAATTCTTCGCGCAGATCTTCGATGAAGATGTTTTCAGGCTTCACGCCCAGAAGCAGCGCCTTCTCGCGCGCGGGCTCGAGCTCCTCGCCCTGACCGAGATCGGCGGTGAAGGTGATGACTTCCGCGCCATAGGTCGTCTGCAGCCATTTCAGAATGATCGAGGTGTCGAGCCCTCCGGAATAGGCGAGGACGACGCGTTTGATTTCTTTTTTCTGGCGGGTCATTTTGGCTCTGGCTCGGCGGGGGCGATTGCGCGCGGACTATAGGCGCCGCGGGCCCGAGCGCAAGGCGGCGCGACGCGGCCCACGTCCGCGCAGGAGAAATGGCGTGAAGCGAACATTCGCCCTGGCGGGCGTCCTTTCTTTCCTGGGGCTGTCGGGTCTCTGCGCGCAAACCGACCAGCGCGTCTGGACGCTCGGCGGACTGGAGGAGAAGGCCGCCGACAGCATCTACCTTGGCTATGGGGTGCCGGAAAGCGACGACAGCCTCGGGAGCTTCACCTGCGCGCCCGGGGGCGGCTTGGTCAAAATCTGGATCGCCGAAACCAGCGACAAGCTTAAAGCGGGAGACAAGGCGACGGCGATCCTTTCCGTCGGCGAAAAGACGGCGAAGGTCGCCGGCAAGCTCGTCCCCAATGAAGAAGCCGGCGTGCCGAGCTTTGAAGGGCGGCTGCCGGCGAAAGACCCGATCTTCGCGGCGATGGCCGGCGGGGAAACGCTCGACATCGCCATTGGCGGGGCGAAGCGCTCGGCGCCTCTCGCCGACGCGACGGAGAAATTCAAGAAATTCGCCGCGGCCTGCGCCAAGCGCTAAGCCTCGTTTTTTACGTCGGAGCCCCCTAAATTGACGCAATGAGCAGCCGTACGACGAAAAACCCCACACGGCCCAAGATCGCCGGCCTGACTCCCGCGCGCCGCCGAGCGCTCGACATTCTCACGCAAGCGAACCGGCCGGTCGGCGCTTATGAGATGATCGACCTCATGGCCGACGAAGAGGGCAAGCGGCCCGCGCCCGTCTCCGTCTATCGCGCGCTCGGCTATCTCATGGACAACGGCCTCGCGCATCGGCTCGCGTCAAAAAACGCCTATATCGTCTGCGGCCACGCGCATGAGGCCGAAGAGCCGGTGGTTTTCATCATTTGCGAGCAATGCGGCGAGGTGAAAGAGGCGACGTCGCCAGGCTTTGCCCGCGAACTCGCGGCGCTCGTCGCGGCGGCGCATTTCAGCGCCCGCACGCGCGTCGTGGAAATCGCCGGGCGCTGCGCCCGATGCGAAGGCAAATAGCAATGCGGGGCGCCGCGCGCTGGCTCGCGCCGCTCCTCTTTTTCATCGCCTCGCTGGCCTTTGCGGCGGCGAACTATCCGCCGCTGACTGGTCGAGTAGTCGATCAAGCCGATATCATCGCCGCCTCGACGAAAAGCGCGATTGAGACAAAGCTGAGCGATCTCGAGGATAAATCCGGCATTCAGCTCGTCGTCGCCTCGGTCAATTCGCTGGACGGCCTGGACGTCGAAACCTACGCCAACGGCCTGTTTCGCGCTTGGAAGCTCGGTGAAGCAAAAAAGAACAATGGCGTTCTTTTCCTTGTCGCGCCAAACGAGCGCAAAATGCGCATCGAAGTCGGCTATGGCCTGGAAGGAACGCTCACCGACGCGCTGTCGAAGATCATTTTGACGAGCGCGGTGGCGCCGCGATTCAAAGCGCGAGACTATGGCGCGGGGATAGAACGCGGCGTCGAGGGAATCATCGAGGTGCTCTCCGGCGATTCCGCCGAATGGACGAAACGCGCGCAGGGGCCACAGTCCACGACCTTCGATGAGCTATCCCCGCTCATTTTTTTCGCCCTGTTTCTGTTCATCGTGGTCTGGATGGCGCGTAGCGCGCGCGGCGGCAGGCCGACGAATTACCGGGGCTACAGGCGCGGCGGACCGCCGATCGTCGTGCTGCCCCCGAGCGGCGGCTTCTGGGGGGGTGGTTCTAGCGGCGGGTGGAGAGGGGGAGGCGGTTTCGGAGACGGCGGCGGATTCTCTGGCGGCGGCGGCTCGTCCGGCGGCGGCGGCGCTTCGGGGGACTGGTGATGCAACTCACGGCGGACGACTTCGAGCGCATCGCGGAGGCTATTCGTCGGGCCGAAGAAAAAACCTCCGGCGAGATCGTCTGCGTGCTGGCGCGTCGCTCATCGGATTACGCTTTCGTGCCGCCGCTCTGGGGCGCATTTATCGCGCTAGCGTCGCCTTGGCCCATGCTGCTTTTCACCGAACATTCGCCTCGTGAGATATTTGCCGCGCAGATCGCCATCTTTATTGTTGCGACGCTCGTCGTTTCATGGGGACCGGTGCGCTTTTTGTTGACGCCGCGCGCCGTGAAGCGCGCCCGCGCCGCGCGCGAGGCGATTGAGCAATTTTTCTCGCGCGGCGTTTCGGCGACCAAGGCGCGCATGGGCGTGCTCATATTCGTCTCTTTCGCAGAGCGTTATGCGCGCATTGTCGCCGACGAGGCCATCGCCGCAAAGATCAGTGATGACGAATGGCAGGGCGCGCTGGATCTGCTGCTGGAAGACATACGGCGCGAGAGAGTGGCGGACGGCTTTGTCGCGGCGATCGAGGAATGCGCGCGCCTCCTGGCGCGGCATGCGCCGCCCGGCGCGAGCGGCGACGAACTGCCGGACAAAATCTATGTGATGTAGCGGGCCGCGCCTCTTAACCGGGCGGCCTATCCGTCGCCCACGCTCAGGAGCCCTCTCGTTCGCGCGCGACTTCCCGCCAGCCGATGTCGCGGCGGCAAAATCCGCCCGGCCAGTCGATGAGGTCTACCGCCGCGTAAGCTCGCGCCTGGGCTTCCGCAACGCTTTCGCCGAGCGCGGTGACATTCAGCACGCGACCGCCCGCGGCAAGCAGCCGGCCGCCTTCTTCGCGCGTGCCGGCGTGGGTGATGGTGACGGCCTCGACGGCTTCGGCGCATTCCACGTTGCGGATTTCCGATCCGGTCATCGGCGTTCCCGGATAGTTTTTCGCCGCCAACACCACCGTCAGCGCCGCGAGCGGCGAAAACCGCGGTCGCTGATGAGGCAATTCGCCCCGCGCGGCGTCAAGCATCAGCTCGAGCAGATCACTCTCGAGACGGGGCAGAATGACTTGCGCCTCGGGGTCGCCGAAGCGGCAATTGTATTCGATGAGCTTTGGCCCCTCCTGTGTCAGCATGAGTCCGGCGTAGAGCACGCCCTTGAAGGGCGCGCCCTTGTCGCGCATGGCGCGCATCGTCGGCTCGATAATCTCGGCCATCACGCGCGCTTCTATTTCTGGCGTCACCACTGAAGCCGGCGAATAGGCGCCCATGCCGCCTGTGTTCGGCCCCACGTCGCCCTCGCCGACCCGCTTATGATCCTGCGCCGTCGCGAAAGGCACCGCGCGCACGCCGTCGCAGATTGCAAAGAACGACGCCTCTTCGCCTTCGAGACATTCCTCGATGACCACCTCCGCGCCCGAGAGGCCAAACGCGCCCCCGAACATCGCCTGCGCGGCGCGCTCCGCTTCCTCAAGCGTCCGAGCCACGACGACGCCTTTGCCGGCGGCGAGCCCGTCGGCCTTGACGACGATCGGCGCGCCGTGTTCACGCAGATAACGCAGCGCCGGCTCAAGCGCGGCAAACCGCGCATAGCTCGCGGTCGGAATCCCGTAGTCGCGACACAAATCCTTTGTAAAACCTTTGGAGCCTTCCAGCTTAGCCGCCGCCTGCGTCGGCCCGAAGGCGAGGATCCCGTGCTTCTCCAGTTCGTCGACGAGACCGCCGATCAGCGGTTGCTCGGGCCCGACAACGACGAGGGCAATTCCCGCCTCCCGACAAAAATTGATCACGGCGGGGTGGTTGGCGACGTCGAGATCGACGTTATCTCCCAGGCGAGCCGTCCCGGGATTGCCTGGCGCGATATAGAGCCGCGTCAGCAGCGGGCTTTTCTTTAGGGCATTGCAGATCGCATGCTCGCGACCGCCCGATCCGATCAGAAGAACATTCATTAACGCTCGCCCGGTTGCTTCGTTTCCGCTTCTAGAGCGCGCGGACGCCAAAAGGCAATCCGCCGCCGAAATGCTAGGCTTGCCCGTTGCGTAAGCGCCGCTAGCTATTCGACCGGGGGCTAGCGGCTGGAGTGTCCCACATGTCCATTACTCGAGATATCGCATCGCATGACAATGCGGTCGCCTATGGCGGTCTCATTGACGCCATAGGCGGCGTCGCCACCATAGTCCTTGTAATTTGCGGTTTAGTTGGAATAGCGCCCCCCATGATGGTCGCGATCGCGACGATCGTGTTTGGCGTCGCACTGTTAATTCAAGGCGGAGCTATGCTGTCGGAATATACGCAAGTCGTGTTTCCCGGCGGCGTTCGAACCTCTTCCATCGAGCAGATGGGCGGCAATAGCCTCGCGCTCGTCTTTCTGGTTGGCGCGGGCGGCATAGTGCTCGGCGTCCTGTCGCTTCTCGGCATCAGCGCCACCGTTCTGTCGCCGGTGGCCGTGATCGGCTTTGGCACCGCTCTGCTTCTGAGCAGCAACGCCGTTTGGCGCCTCTATGTGCTGCGGCGCGCCTCCGCCCAGATGGAGACCACGGTTGGACAATCGCAACATGTCGGCGCCGAGATGCTCGCGAGCGAAATGGCGTCGGGTTCAGCGGGCATTCAGGCGCTCGCAGGACTGGCGGCGATCGTCCTCGGCATTCTGGCGCTTGCCGGCAGTCCCGCCGATTTGACCCTGAACCTGGTCGCGCTGCTGGCGCTCGGCTCCACGATTGTGCTCACGGGCAGCACTCTTAGCGCCACGGTTCTGAGCTTTATGCGAACCTGATCGCAACGCCAGCGCAATAAATGCCCCCGGCTCCTACCGGGGGTATTTTTATGCCGCGCGGTAGGCCAAACAGCTTCCCTCCCGGAGTGAAAATGCTCTAAAGACAGCGCAATCTCTCTTTGCGAGGCGATATGGCGCGCCAGTTCATCTATCACATGCAGGGCCTCAGCAAGACCTATCCGGGCGGCAAGAAGGTCCTGGAGAACATCAATCTCTCCTTTTATCCCGATGCGAAAATCGGCGTTCTCGGCGTCAACGGCTCCGGCAAATCGACGCTGCTGCGCATCATGGCGGGCGTCGACAAAGAGTATTCTGGCGAGGGCTTCGTCGCCGAGGGCGCCCGGGTCGGCTATCTGCCGCAGGAGCCGCACCTCGACCCGACGCTCGACGTGCGCGGCAATGTCATGCTCGGCGTCGCCGACAAGAAGGCCATTCTCGATCGCTACAATGATCTCGCCATGAATTATTCGGACGAGACCGCCGATGAGATGACGAAGCTCCAGGACGAAATCGAGGCCAAAGGCCTTTGGGACTTGGACAGCCAGGTCGACCAGGCGATGGACGCGCTCGGCTGTCCGCCGGACGACGCTGACGTCACCAAGCTTTCGGGCGGCGAGCGGCGTCGCGTCGCGCTGTGCAAATTGCTGCTCGAACAGCCGGAAATGCTGCTCCTCGACGAACCGACGAACCATCTCGACGCTGAAACCGTCAACTGGCTCGAAGGACATCTGCGCCAGTATCCCGGCGCGATCCTGATCGTCACCCACGACCGCTATTTCTTGGACAATGTCACCGGATGGATATTGGAGCTCGATCGCGGCCGCGGCATTCCCTACGAGGGCAATTACACCAGCTGGCTGAAGCAGAAGCAGAAGCGACTGGCTCAGGAATCTTCCGAGGACAAGGCGCGTCAGCGCGCGCTCGAAGCCGAGAGCGAGTGGATCGCCGCTTCGCCGAAAGCGCGGCAGGCGAAAAGCAAGGCCCGCATTCAGCGCTATGAGGAACTCGTCGCCAAGCAGAACGACAAGGCGCCGACGACCGCGCAGATCGTCATTCCGGTGGCCGAACGTCTGGGCGACAATGTCATCGATTTCGACCATCTGTCGAAGGGCTATGGCGACACGCTCTTGATCGACGATCTCTCCTTCAAATTGCCGCCCGGCGGCATCGTCGGCGTGATCGGGCCGAACGGCGCCGGCAAGACGACGCTGTTTCGCATGATCACCGGACAAGAGAAGCCCGACAACGGGACGATCGAGATCGGCGACAGCGTGCAGCTCGGCTATGTCGACCAGTCGCGCGACGCGCTGCACGCCAACAAGTCCGTCTGGGAGGAAATCTCGGAAGGCAATGAGGTGATCTATCTCGGCAAGCGCGAGATCAACAGCCGCGCCTATTGCTCGGCCTTCAATTTCAAGGGCGCCGATCAGCAGAAGAAGGTTGGGCAGCTCTCAGGCGGCGAACGCAACCGCGTGCACCTCGCCAAGATGCTCAAGAGCGGCGCCAATGTGCTGCTGCTCGACGAGCCGACCAATGATCTCGACGTCGACACGCTGCGCGCGCTCGAAGAGGCGCTCGTCGATTTCGCCGGCTGCGCCGTCATCATCTCGCATGATCGTTTTTTCCTCGACCGCATCGCGACGCATATTCTCGCCTATGAAGGCGACAGCCATGTCGAATGGTTCGAAGGCAACTTCGCCGATTACGAAGAGGACAAGAAGCGGCGCCTCGGGATCGACAGCGTCATTCCGCACCGGCTGAAATATAAGAAGTTCGCGCGGTGACGATGGCTGATGCACTTTGGCCTGTTTTCGTACGCCGCAAAAGCTTCTCAATTCAAGTTCGTCTTGCCTGAATAGCCTGCTCCGTTCTCAGCCGGGCGTTACAATCGCGACCTCCGGGAAATACGTCCGATAACGCGCAACGTCTCGGGTCAGCAGGGGAGCGCGGAGAGTTTCCGCCTGCGCGCCGATAAAGAAATCCGCCAGTGCATTCGTCTTGGCGCCGCCGCGTACCCGATAGTCGCGAAACGCCTGCCCGGCGCGCCAGAGGGCTTGACGCGACATTGTGGAATGTTCCGCCCCGAGCGCGCCTAAAAAATCGGAACAATCGGCTTCGGCCGTAAAGCCGGTCGCCAGCTCCGCAAAGACGGCATCGACGATCAAGATCGGTCCAAGCGACATTCTTCGTTCGAGCGCCTGCTGCGACGCTTCAAACCAATTGGGATTGTGCGTCAGCAGGTCGATGAAGATATTGGTGTCGACAAGCGTCAATCGTCGCCCCGCAGGAGACGCATCCACTCGTCAGTCGTCGTTCGAAATTTCACGCCCTTGCGATCCAGCGCGGCGAGCGCCCGCTCAATCTTGCTCCTCGCCGCCTTCAGCGCCGCGGGGTCCGCCTGAGCTGCATCACTTCGCTCCACCAGCACGCCGCCCTCCGGCCTTGCGCGCACGTTGACGCGGTCGCCGGGCCGGATGCCGGCCGCTTCGCGTACGGCCTTTGGCAAGGTGACCTGGCCCTTTATGGTGACTTTTGTGCTCATGACGCCAATGGGTAATACTCGCTCAAGAAGAGTAATACCCACTCGATCGAGGCGTCAATCTGCGGTGCGCTCAATGAGGCGTTCGCCCAAACGCCTTCCGCAGCTCGTCCTTCGCCTGCTCCAGCACCTGTCGGCGCGCCTGCGGCAAATCCTTGCCGGCCCTGTTGATGTAGAAAGTCAGCATCGACATGGCGGAACGGAACGGGTCCGCTTTGCGCCGCTCGCTCACCTCCGCCGACCGCTTGAGGGAGCGGGCGATCTTCACGGGGTCGTCCCAAGTGAATACCCCCGCGTCGAGATCGAGCGCGTTGCTGTGGCGCGTGACCTCGCCTGACCAGTAGTTGGTCGCCGTCTTTGAACTTTTTGCCGGCGCGCGGCTTTTCGGCTGCCTTTGCGCCATCATCCGCCTCATCTCAGGAGCGCTTGTCAGGAGCACTCGTCAGGAGTCCTTGGGCAGGTAGTCGGCTGCCCACAGAAATCAACGTTCCTGAAGCGTGACCGCCACGAAATCGCCATTTGCGCGTGGCGGATTTCCCGGCTGGGTCTTGGGCGGCCAATGAGGGAAATTTAGATGAGACTATTCCGCCGGGCCGCCGCCTTTGTCGCCATCGGCGTTCTGCCGCTCGCGGGCTGCGCGCCGCAGGAGTCGCCCGTCGCTTCGGCGCCCGCCGCCTATGACGAGGCCGCTAAGGCGACCGAGCTCACCGGCCAGGACGCGCTGCATGCGCGAATCTCCCATTACGCCCGCATCTACGACATTCCGGAATCGCTCATTCATCGCTCGATCCGCCGCGAGAGCAACTACAATCCCCACGCCCGGCACGGACCCTATTGGGGGTTGATGCAGATCCGCCACGACACGGCGCGGCACATGGGCTATCAGGGCCCGGCGAGCGGTCTTCTCGACGCCGACACCAATCTTGCGTTCGCGGTGCCTTATCTCGCCAACGCCTATAAGGTCAGCGGCCGCGACGAAGGCCGGGCGATCAAGCTGTATGCCGGCGGCTACTACTATGAGGCGAAGCGCAAGCGGATGCTCGACGAGCTGGTGACGTCAGCCTCGCAGTGAATGCCCGAAGCCTTATTGGTTTTTTGGCGTGAAGGTGCTGCGCACCCGCCCCCCCTGCGCCGCGCCGCCCTGCACGGTCGCCATGCCGGTCGCCACGTCATAGACGAGCTTGTCGCCTTTCACGATGTTCTCGGCCTGGGTGAGCGTGACGTTGCCGACGAGATAAACCTTGTTTTCGGCCTTGTCGTAGCTGCCCCGATCGCCCGTCCCGATCTGGTCCTTTGAAACCAGCGTCACTGGCCCTTCGGCGTCGATATGTTTGACGCGGTCGTTGGTCGTCGCGGCGGGTTGTCCGCTGCCCTTTCCTTCGAGAAAGATGATGAGGCGCGAGGCCTTAAGCGTCGAGGGCCCGTTCGTGACGATGACGCTGCCGGAGTAGATGAGCTTCTGCTCCTTCTCGAAATAATCGAGCTTGCCCGCGTCGATGTTGAGCGGATCCTTGGCGGAGGCGCCAGGCAGAATGCCGCCCGAGCGGCCTGCGGCGCCTGCCGGCGTCGCGGCGACGAGCGCAGCAAGGAGAAGAACGAAAGGGTGGCGGCGCATTTAGTCCTTGGTCGCGGCGCCCGAAGTTTGCGGGGGCGTATCGCCCTCCCCGTATAGCACCGAATGGACGTCGCCCGCGAAGGACGCGTGACGCTCCTTTTGGGAAAATTCGACAGACTGCGCGGTGACCTCGCCGCCGTCGATCTTCAAGAGCACGGGCTTGTCGGACGTCATCACGCTATCCTTGAAATCCATGACCGCCGACTCGAGCCGCATGTCGAAGTTGTTGTCTTCGTGGATGTCGACGCCGCCGCTCATATCGGCCCGATCGGCCTTCCTGTTGTAGACGCCCTTCGCCGCCGACAGGACTATGGAATTGTCCTTGGTGTTCTCGACCCGGACCTCGAGCTGATCGAGTTCGAAGACATCAGGCTTCGCCAGATCCTGCGTGCCCACGAGCGCGCGCACCTCGTAAGGACGCCCGTCCTTGCGATAGCCGACGAGCTTGGGGCTCTCGATGACGATGCGGGAGCCCTTGAGCGCGACGCGCGCCAGGCTCAGATCAGCGGGCAGAAAGCGCAGCGAGCTGATCAGTAGGCCGAGGCCGACGACTCCAACGACGCCGCCCGCCCCCCAAAGAATCCAGCGACGCAGGCGCGCAACTCGCGTCGTGTGGCGCAGCGCCTCCGGAAAGGCGCTCTGGCGCGGCGCAACAAGGCCGCCCAAGCGATCGCGGGCGCTGGGCGCCGGCAAGACGTCGGTCATGCTGTCATCATGAGGCATGCAGGTGGCGAATTCGAGGCAAAGCCAAAGCCTCGATCGCCAGAGCCTTACTCATGGGCGAAAATATCCGTTTCCGGCCAGCCGGCGAGGTCGAGCCGGGCGCGGGCTGGCAGAAAGTCGAAACAGGCCTGCGCCAGTTCGGCGCGACCCTCGCGGGCAAGCATGGCGTCGAGCTTGTCCTTGAGCTGATGCAGATAGAGGACGTCCGACGCCGCATAGGCCTGCTGCGCGTCGGAAAGAACCGGCGCGCCCCAGTCCGACGACTGCTGCTGCTTCGAAATCTCGACGCCAAGAAGCTCGCGCACGAGATCCTTGAGGCCATGCCGGTCCGTATAGGTGCGGGCGAGCTTGGAGGCGATCTTGGTGCAATAGACCGGCGCCGGAACGAAGCCGAAGGTCTTGGCCAATATGCCGACGTCGAAACGGGCGAAGTGGAAGAGCTTCAAAATGGCCGGATCGGCCAGCAGGCGCTCGAGATTGGGCGCGCGCGTCTGACCGCGCCCGAACTGGACAAGCTCGGCGTTCCCGTCGCCGAAGGAAAGCTGCGCCAAGCACAGCCGATCACGATGCGGATTGAGGCCCAGAGTCTCGGTGTCGATCGCGACAATGGCGCCAGCGCCGATCCCCTCGGGGAGATCGCCCTGGTGGAGGCGGATGGTCATGCGGCTCGAATCTTTCGATGTGGAGCGGACAGTCTATCGCAGAATGCGCAAGGCTTGTCGAAGCGTTGCGGGTTCGCGCCCGACTCGCTCGCCTGCGCGGCGAATTGTGCTACCTAATGGCTGGGCCCTGGTCGATGGACCTCCTGGCCCAGGGAGTAACCCCATGCGTTACATTCTTGCTTTGATTCTCGCTTGCGCAATCGCTGCGCCGCCTGCCTCCGCGGCATCCTCGAAATCCACCGCCAAATCCGTTTCGGCCTCGAAATCGGACCAGGCGACAAAAACCGGCAAGCGCAATCGGCAGAACTCCGATCGCAGCGGCGCTGGCGGCATCCATCCGTTGGTTGGAAGCGGCGACTATTAGGGCGCTGTGACGCCGCAGGGCTTCGGCTGGCGTTCGGCGAGCTGTGGTTCGCCCGGAACCGACTCGCCCGATAACCCGCAAACCGCTCCTCTTGTCAGACGCCCGCCAAGTCTTCACTCTATTGCGATGCAAAAGTCGCGGGATGACAAGAGAACGCAGGTGAATGATCCGACCAATGGCCTTAACGGCTCCGACCGCCGCTTCAACGCGCGGGTCATCGAACTGGCGATCCGCCTGTTCGCGATCGGCGCGCTGATCTACTGGACCTTCATCATCGTCCTGCCTTTCGCGGCGATTATTCTGTGGAGCGTCGTGCTCGCCGTGGCGCTCTATCCGATTTTTCGCGTGGTGGCGGAAATATTGGGCGGCCGGCCAATAACAGCCGCCGTTTTGATGACGATCGCCGGCCTGGTGCTGATCATCGGGCCCGTCACCTGGATGGCGGTCGGCGCCATTGACCCCATCAAAACGTTGATGGCGGGGATCGAGACGGGCAATATCGCCGTCCCGCCGCCGCCCGCGTCGATCAAGGATTGGCCGTTCGTCGGCGAGCAGCTCTATTCCTTCTGGCTGCTAGCCTCGACCAATCTGCGCAGCGCCTTCACCCAAGTTTTGCCGCAGCTGAAGCCCGCCGGGGAATTCTTGCTCGACATGGCGAAGAGCGCCGGCGCAGGCACGCTCAAATTTCTCGTCTCCGTCCTGCTCATGGGCTTCATTCTCGCCGCCGCGCCGCAAATGCTTGCGGGGGCGCGCGCGCTGTCGCGGCGCATCGATCCTTCGAGCGGCGAGAAATTCGTCGATCTCGCCGGCGCGACGATCAACGCGGTTTCGCGCGGCGTCATGGGCCTGTCGCTATTGCAGGCCGTCGTCGGCGGCGCCGGCATGTATCTCGCCGACGTGCCGGGCGCGAGCCTGCTGACGATCGCCATTCTCGTCCTCGGCATTATTCAGATCGGGCCGTTGCTCGTCGTGGCGCCTGTCATCTTCTGGGCGTGGACGACTTTGGCGACCGGGCCGGCGCTGGCGCTGACGATCTGCATGCTCAGCGTCAATTACGTGGACAACGTGCTGAAGCCCTTCATTTTCGCGCATGGGCTGTCGACGCCAATACCGGTGATTTTCGTGGGCGTGATCGGCGGCGTTCTCGCGCATGGCATCGCCGGCCTGTTTGCAGGACCGGTCGTGCTCGCCGTCGTTTGGGAGCTGACGAAAGCCTGGATCGCCGACGACCTCAAATTGGTCAATGAAACGGACGCCGAGCCCGACTTCAACGTGGAGAAGTCGCCGGCGCTATCGTCCGCGCAAGGCGTTAAGAACCTTTAGGCCGGCGCGGCCGTTGCGCTGCAGGCCGGCACGCGACTGAAAATCGGCGATCGCCTCTTTGGTCTTCGTGCCGATCACCCCGTCGGGCTCGCCGACCTCATAGCCGCTGCGGGTCAGAAGCGCTTGCAACTCGCGGCGCTCGGCGCGCGAGAGGCCCGGATCGTCGGTCGGCCATGGCGTCTGAATGCCCGGCCGGCCGCGCAACCTGTCGGACAGGACGCAGATCGCCAGCGCGTAAGATTCTGAGGCGTTATAGGCGTAGACCGCGTCGAAATTTTTCGTCACCAGGAACGCGGGTCCGTTCCGCCCCGCCGGCAGGAGCAGCGCCGCAGTTCCCCCGCCAAGGCCGCCGCCGTCGAGGCGCGTCACGCCGCGCGCCTGCCAGAAGCCCATCGATTGGCGGCCCTTGCGTCCGGAAGGTCCGGAATAGCCTTCCGGCAAGCGCACCTCGAAGCCCCAGGGCATGCCGGCGCGCCAACCGCTCCTGCGCAGATAATTCGCCGTCGAGCCGAGCGAGTCGGCCGCCGAGCTGGCGATATTGCGCCGCCCGTCGCCGTCGAGATCGACCGCCATGCCGAGAAAGGTCGACGGCATGAATTGCGTGTGGCCGAAGGCGCCGGCCCAGGAACCGTAGAACTCCTCCGGCGCGATATCGCCGTGGTCGAGGATTTTGAGCGCGGCGATGAATTCCTTGCGCCAATAGTCATTGCGGCGCGGCGCTTCGCAGGCGAGCGTCGCGAGGCTCTGCACCACGGGGCGCTTGCCGAAACTCTTGCCGAAGTCGGATTCGACGCCCCACACGGCGACGATGGTCGGGGCGTCGACGCCGTAGCGGCTCTCCGCGGCGTGCAGCGCGCGGGAATGCTGATGCAGCATCACGCGCCCTTCGTCCACGCGCTCCTCGTCGACGAGCCCGGCGACATAGTCCCAGACGGGCGTCGTAAACTCCGGCTGCTTGTCCATGAAGCTGACGGCGTCGTTGGGGGCGAGACCATTCGTCGCCGACGCGATCGTCTGCTGGCTGACGCCGGCGCCGGCCGCCGCCGAGCGCAGACTGGAGAGGCAGCTCGACCATTCGGCGCGGGCGGGCGCGGCCGTGAGCATGAGCGCGGCAAGCGCCGCCAGAAGATGATGTGCCTTCATGCCGCGAATTCTAGCGTAAGGACGCGGCTTTTTCATGAGCCGCATCGGCCGTGAAAAGACCGCGTCACTCGCAGACGCGGCGCGGGCGGGAGCCGATCACCTCGCCATATTCGTCAAAGACGGGACGGCGCTCGACCCAGCACACCGGCGGCGGCGCGACATAGACGGGCGCGGGCGCATAGACGACGGGCGGCGCGGAACCGGCGAGCGCCCCGCCGGTGATGGCGCCAAGCGCAAACCCGCCAATGCCCGCCGCAATGGCGGGCCCGGCGGAATCGGCGCGCGCCGGCGCAGTCGGCGCCAGGGCTGCGGCACCGAGAGCCAAAGCCGCCGAAAGCGTCGCGATAGTTTTGCGCATCATACTCTCCCCAAGATGGGCGGGCCACATCCGCACGCGCTGCGCCGGCAAGCTCGCTCGACGGGACAATAGGAGCGATCCCGTAGATGAATCGTTAATGAACGCCTGGCGAAGCTTCAAAGCTGCGAGACGCGCGGCTTGCCGGAAGGCGACTTCGGCGCCTGCTTGACCGGGGTCTGCTCCCGCGCGCCCTGGCCGCCGCCCGTCCTGAGCGTCGGCGCGTCATTCGCCTCCGACGTCGGGGTTTTGGCGCGGAACGCGGCGGCCAGCGCCTTGGCCGCGGCAAGCTCCTTGGAATCCAGCCGGGCGCCAATTTCGTCGCGCTTTTTGGCCGCGTCGTCGTCGCCCTGGTCGGCTGCGGCGGAAAACCACACGTAGGATTGCTGCAGATCGCGGCTGATGCCGAGGCCGCGGGCGTAGAGGATGCCCAGATTGAACTGGCTGTCACGGATGCCGTATTCGGCCGCCCGACGAAACCACTCTGCAGCGGCGGCGTAATCCGGCTTGCCGTCGCCGCCCTCGGCGAGCAGCACGGCGACATTATGCATGGCGCGGGCGTTGCCGGAATCGGCCGCGCGCTCGTACCACTGCCTGGCGCGGGCGTAGTCGCGCGCGACGCCGACGCCCCTCTCATACATCGAACCTAGCCGGTATTGGGCGAGCGCCAGGCCCATTTCGGCTGCCTTTTCAAACCAATGCGCGGCCACCTTGGCGTCGCGCGCGGCGCCGCGTCCCTCGACAAGACGCGCGCCCATTTCATACTGGGCGACCGGATTGCCCTCGACGGCGAGGCGCTCGATCGTCGCCAAGGCGTCGCCGGACGAGAGCGGCGGCGCCTCGATCGTTCCGGTGGGCGTCGGATCGATGTTCCGCTGTGCGGCGACAGGTTGTTCGAGGGTCGCCGACGCCGTCTCGGCGGGCGGCTCTTTGAGGACCGGCCCAGGCGTCGCCGGGCGCGCGGCCACCGCCGGCGACGAGGCGTGGTTAGAGGCTAGCCGCTTTTCCGGCGACAAAGCCGGCCGAACCGCCTTGGCTGGCGCCTTCGCCTCCTGCTGTCTGAGCGACGGCCCGACCGTCAAGCCGCCCTGCCCCTCCATGCGCGCGATCTGATAGGCGCCGATCAGCAGCATGACCGCGGCAAGGCCTAAGAGCAGCGGACGCTTGCGGTCCTGGATGAGGGCGCTGAAATTGACCACGGCGGCGGCCTGCGGCTTTTCCTGAGCCTGTCCCGCGTGGCGCGCCGCTTCGGCCGACAGAGCGTCGGCCTCAGCCGAAGGCGTTTGCGCAGCGCGGCGCGCGGCGGCGATGAAGTCCGACTGTATCGAGCTGCGATGCGCGGCCTGATCGGCCTCCAGTCCTGGCGGCGCAATGAAAGGCTCGCGCCGCTCCACGACCTCGCCGACCGGCAGCAGGAACTCCATCGGATCGACTGGCGCCAAGGCTTCGCTTACAGCGTCTTGGGCGCCAGAGGCGACCGGCGCGCCGACGCGCTCGCGCGTATCATCGCCGCAAAGTTCGAGCCCGAGTTCGGCATCAGTTGAGCGCCGTACGACGCCGCGGTTCTCGGTCAATTCGTCATCAAACACGCCTAGACGATTGACGACGCGCTCGAGCATTTGATGGACCGCCGTCAGCGTCTCATTCGTGCGCTGGCCGCTCGCGTCTTGCGTCTTGAGGATGTCGTTCAATTCGCGTTGCACAGCGACGCGCACGGCCGCCGGCTGAGCGCCCGCCGCATCGCGGAGAACCTCCGTGGCGGCCCGGCGAACCGCCGCCTCCGCGGCCTGCGTCGTTGCGGACCGCGTGTCCTCCAGGCGCACGAAAAGATCGGTGATCTTCGATTCAAAGCCTATGAGCGCGCCGCTCCCTGCGTCGAGTCGTTCGAGCCGCTGCGCCAGCGCGCCGATCTGAGTTTCGAGCGATTTGAGCGCGCCGTCATCGGCCGTGGGGTCAGCCGTCTGCTTCATGCGGTCGGCGAGCGACCCGACGAGAGCCGCCAGTTCGCTCTCTCGTTTCTCGACGCGCGCGCCGTCTTCGACCCGCTGCGCGAATGCGGCGTGCATACGGTCGAGGCGCTCGACGATGTCATCGAGCCGAGCGTTCTGTTCGCCAAATCTCGGCGCTGAGAATGGATCGTCGAGCCGGTCGATCTTGAACGAGAGCTGCGCGAGCTGACGCTCGACGGCCTGCAGATCGAGATCCCGCGCGTCGGCGGCGAAGGCGGCATCCATTTTTCTGTCGAGGCCGCGCACCAAATTCTCGAGAGCTGCGAAATTTTTGGAATCGCCGGCGCCCGAGGGGTTTTCCAACCGCGCGGCGATCGTCTGTCGAAGCTCGTCGATGCGCTGCGCGAGATCGGCGAACTGACGTTCGGCGTTCTGTTCGGCAAGCATGGCCTCGATGCGCGCGAGCGACTCTGTCGGCGCGCTGTCCACGACGCGGGACTCGAACCGATCGAACCTGCGGCCGATCTCCTCGAACGCCGAGGCGTTATTGTCGCCGTCCAGCGCCGTATCGATTTTTTTAGCGAGCGTTGTGATGAGCGCTTCGAGGGGGGCCATGTTCGCGGCGCCGCGATCGATGCGCTGCGTCAGCGTCTTGCCAAGTTCGTCGATGCGCTCGCCGATCTCGTCGAACCGCGCCGCCGCCGATTGTTCGGCGACGACGTCAAGCTTGCGCGCAAGCCGTTCGAGCCGCTTGTTGAAGGTCTCCAGCCCCTTGCCTGTTTCCGCAGCGACGATGGAGCGGATCGCCTTGACGACTTCGCCAAGATCCGCCCCAGGCGCGCTGCAGGAAAGCGTGAGAGCGTCGACACGTTGCGTGACGTCAATGATGCGTGTTTCGATCCGCTCAAGCGGCAGCGGGCGCGCCATGAGCGCCGTCAGCTGTTCCTTGATCTCGTGAGTTTCGCGCGCGAGGTCGCGCACAGCGGACGCGTTCGCAACGTCTCCATTCTGCAGCTTCTCCAGCCTGAAGCCGATCGTTTCGACATCGGCGCGCAGGTTGCGCACAATAGGAGCCGGATCGAGATCTTCGATCACGGCGCGCAATTCGCCGATAATTCTCTCGGCAGGCGCGAGCGTCTCGTCTGGCACCCCCCGCCCGCGTTGCGACTCGATGCCCTGGCGGAGATCGCCCATCGCCGTTTCGATGGCGGCGACCGATGCGCGCGGCGCGAGCTCGCCGATCGCTTGCGCCACATCCTGGAGTTCGCGACGGACGTTTTCGATTTGTCGCATCATCACGAGCTGCTGGTCGCCGCGCTCGGCGGCGTCCTCGCGAAAGCTGTCTAACCCCTGCGTGACGGAATCGATCGAGCGCTGCAGCGCCTCAAAGCGCGATCCGCCGGAGGCGCCCGACGTCATGGCCGGCTTCGCTACGCCCCCGCGCGCCGCATTTTCGTCCAGGCGCCCTGCAATTTCGGCGAGATGCTGATCAAGGCCGCGCAGCGTCTTCTCGACGTCGACGCCGCAATGTTCGCCCGACAGCCGCGCGAGCCGCGATTCGAGCTCCGCCAGCGCATTTCGAATCGGCCGCGCATTCGCGGAAGGCTGCTCGCCGAGCTGGCTCTCGATACGGCTTTTGGAGAGCGCGGCGATCGACCGCCAGATGGAGTCTTGGTCGACGCTACGGTTCTCCTCGCGTGGCTTTTCCGCGTTGGGAAGATTTTCCTCCCGATGTCCAGCCTCGCGCTCATCTTCGGGCGACTCGGAATTCGGACGACCCTGATCAGGAAATTGCGCCTTGGTCATGTGGCTGTCCGGCGGGATCGACCCGTGGAAATTGGGACAAAAACGCGGTGGAACCGACGCGAACGCCCGAATCGCGCGCGACTGTCGGCGCGAGCCGCCGACCGCCGTGACTTTCCGTCGATCGAAGTAAAGAAGCCGTTAAGAAACGGCTCCAAAGAGCTGTCGCGCTCACGATTGTCGCACCGCGGCTCGCTTGCGCCCGCGCCGGCGCCTCTCTACCTATGACGCAGCCCGAGAGAATCGCGGCGCGACGGCTCGGCCCCAAGCGCCGGCTTGCAAGGAGGCATTGATGCCGAGCTACAAAGCGCCTGTAGACGACACCCTCTTCCTGCTAAATGATGTCTTGAATTTTCAGCGTTTCGGCAATCTGCCAGGCTTCGCGGACGTGACGCCGGACGTCATGTCGCAAATTCTCCTGGAGGCAGGAAAGATCTGCGAGGAGGCGCTCGCGCCGCTCAACCAGATTGGCGACGAAAAGGGCTGCAAGCGCCACGACGACGCCTCCGTCTCAACCCCGCCGGGCTTCAAGGAGGCCCATGACGCTTTCGCTCAAGGCGGCTGGATCAGCCTCGCGGTGCCCGAGGAATATGGCGGACAGGGCCTGCCCTATACGCTGTCGATGGCGATGAACGAGTTCGCCTCCTCGGCGAACATGTCCTTCGCCATGTATCCGGGTCTGACGCAAGGCGCGCTCGCCGCTCTGCTGCGCCATGGCGACGACGAGCAGAAGAAGCTTTATGTGCCGAAAATGGCCGAAGGCCGCTGGTCGGGCACGATGAATCTGACCGAGCCGCAATGCGGCACCGATCTTGGACTGTTGACGACCAAGGCGATGCCGCGCGGCGACGGCTCCTATTCGATCACCGGGCAAAAGATCTTCATCTCCGCCGGCGAGCACGATCTGACCGAAAACATCGTGCATCTCGTGCTCGCG
This sequence comes from Methylocystis silviterrae, assembly GCF_013350005.1. Lineage (GTDB taxonomy): Bacteria > Pseudomonadota > Alphaproteobacteria > Rhizobiales > Beijerinckiaceae > Methylocystis > Methylocystis silviterrae. The sequence continues at coordinate 65,013 of NZ_JABVWW010000001.1, read as the reverse complement.
CGTATCGAGGGCGCGCCCGCTGGCGTGAAAGGAATCTCGCTCTTCGTCGTGCCGAAGTTCCTGGTTGACGGCGATGGCGCGCTTGGACCGCGCAACGGCGTCAGCTGCGGCTCCATCGAAGAAAAGATGGGCATCCACGGCAACGCCACCTGCGTGATGAATTACGACGGCGCGCAAGGCTTTCTCGTCGGCGAAGCCAATCGCGGACTGAACGCCATGTTCGTGATGATGAACGAGGCGCGGCTCGGCGTGGCCATGCAAGGCCTCGCGCTCTCCGAGGTCGCCTATCAAAACGCCGCGCAATACGCCAAGGAACGTCTGCAAGGCCGCGCGCTCTCCGGTCCGAAAGACCCCGGAAAGCCGGCCGACCCGATCATCGTCCATCCGGACGTGCGGCGGATGCTGCTCGAGATGAAGGCCTTCAATGAAGCGGCGCGCGGCTTTGCGCTGTCGGCGGCGCTCGACAGCGATATCGCGCATCGTTCCGACGACGCCGCCTCGCGCCAGGCGGCGGAAGACCGGCTCGGCCTGCTCACGCCCGTGCTCAAGGGCGTGCTCACCGACCTGGGGTTCGAAAACACCGTCAAGGCCCAGCAGGTGTTCGGCGGACACGGCTATATTCGCGAATGGGGCATGGAGCAGTTCGTTCGCGATGCGCGCATCAGCATGATCTACGAGGGCGCCAATGGCATCCAGGCGCTCGACCTCGTCGGCCGCAAGCTGCCGCGCGACGGCGGCCGAGCGATCATGGCCTATTTCAAGGACACCACGGAGCTGTTGGCGCCGCTCGAATCGGACGAAGCGATGAAATCCTTCGCCGTCCCGGTGAAGGCGGCGCTCGACGATCTGCAAAAGGCGACGATGTGGCTGATGCAGAACGCCATGGCGAAGCCCGACAACGCCGGCGCCGCTTCTTACGACTATATGCATCTCTTCGGCCGCGTCGCGCTCGGCGTGATGTGGGTGAAGATCGCGCAGGCGGCGATGGCGATCAAGGCGCAAGAGCCTGAACGGGCCGAACTGATGGATGCGAAGCTGTTGACCGCGCGCTTCTACATGGAGCGCATGCTGCCCGAAACGCGCCTGCGCCTGACGCGCATTTCAACCGGCGCCGACACGATGATGTCGCTCGCCGAGGAGATGTTTTGAGGTCAGTCGGATTTCGGCAGTCGGCAGTTGTTACCTCCTACTGCCGAAGCCCGACCGCCGACTGCCGCTACAGGAGACGATATGGCCGACGCTTTTATCTATGACGCCGTTCGCACGCCGCGAGGCCGCGGCAAGCCGGACGGCTCCTTGCATGAGGTCTCCTCGCTCGGCCTCGCCGTCACGGCGCTAGAGGCGGTCAGGAAACGCAACAAGCTCGAAGGTCCCGAAATCGACGACGTCATCCTCGGCTGCGTCGATCCGGTTGGGGAAGCCGGCGGCGACATCGCCCGCGCCGCGGCGATTGCATCGGGCTACTCCTACAAAGTGCCCGGCGTGCAGATCAACCGCTTCTGCGCGTCCGGATTGGACTCGGTGAATTTCGCCGCCGGCGAGATCATGTCCGGCCAGCATGATCTGGCGATCGGCGGCGGCGTCGAGAGCATGAGCCGAGTCGGCATCGGCGCGTCGGGCGGCGCCTGGCCCGTCGATCCGACGATCGCCATTCCCTCCTATTTCATGCCGCAGGGCGTGTCGGCGGATCTCATCGCCACCAAATACGGTTTCTCGCGCGACGACGTCGACGCCTACGCCGTCGAATCGCAAAAGCGCGCGGCGAGGGCGTGGGAAGAAGGTCGTTTCAAACATTCGATCGTGCCGGTGAAGGACGTCAACGGCATCACCCTGCTCGACCGCGACGAACATATGCGGCCGGGAACCGACATGCAGTCGCTCGCCGCGTTGAAGCCCTCCTTCGCCTTTTATGCGGAGCAAGGCGGCTTCGACGCGGTGGCGATTCAGGCGCATCCCGAAGTCGAGAAATTGAATTACGTGCACCATGCCGGCAATTCGTCAGGCATCGTTGATGGCGCCGCGGCGGTGCTCGTCGGCTCGAAAGAGGCGGGCGAGAGACTCGGACTGAAACCTCGCGTGAAGATTCGCGCCTACGCCAATATCGGCTCAGACCCGGCGCTGATGCTGACCGGCCCTGTCGACGTGACGAAAAAAGTGCTGCGTCGCGCCGGCATGAGCATCGGCGACATTGATCTGTTCGAAGTGAACGAAGCCTTCGCCGCCGTCGTGCTGCGCTACCTCGAAGCCTTCGAACTCGATCCCGCCAAGGTCAACGTCAATGGCGGCGCGATCGCCATGGGTCACCCGCTCGGCGCGACGGGCGCCATGCTGATGGGAATCGCGATCGACGAATTGGAGCGCACGGGAAAATCCACCGCGCTCGTGACGCTCTGCATCGGCGCCGGCATGGGCACGGCGACGATCGTGGAGCGGGTGTGATTGCGGGCAAGGAGCGGATTCACCGTGACAACTCTCATTGCAGGCGCAAAAAATGAGGCCGAACTCTATTATGAGTTACAGAAGATCGATATCTCTGTTCCGGGACTCTCCGAAGGACGCACCACTAAGCACACTGAAATCTGGACAATCTGCCGACTGCTTTCTTCTTTAGCGCATACTGGAAAACTCACCTATCCGCTAACAGTAAGCCACGCCGACAAACCGGATTTCTTTGCCTATCTGGGCGATGCCAAGATAGGCATCGAGGTAACGGAAGCGACCTCCCAAAACTACGCGGAGTGTCGCGCACTCGCTGCGAGAGAGTTTCCCGACGCGATAATCGATTTGGGTCTTTTTAGACCAGGGACGCCGAAACTTTCGGCTGCGGAGATACGAAAATCGCTGAGTGAGAAGCGATTGAGATCGGAAGGTTGGGGCGGCAACAGCGTAGAACATGAATGGGCTTCGTATATCCAAGAAAGAGTTGACGAGAAGCTTATCAAGCTGCCCCGCTACAATACTCATGACTGTCAAGAGACATGGTTATCCGTATATTCAAACACGCCATTACCAAACGTACATCAAGAAGCGGCGCTCGACATTCTTTTTCCCTTGCTCAGTGATTATTGGTCACGTACCCCGGCTTTCGCAGCGCTTTTCATCGAGTATGGCCAAACAATCATCCGCATCACCGCCGAGGGTTGGGAGAAATTCACTCTTCATGATTTGTGGAGTCCCTCTGGCCCCGCTGTCAAAACAATCGAAAATTTCGATGATGACGTTACTAACGAAGAACTATGGAACGAAATCGTGCGTCAACCTTCGTCGACGAAGCGCTAAAGGAAGCTTTGAGCAGAGCAAATGAGCAAAAGCGGCGCAAATAAAACCGAGCTAAAGTTTGATCGCGAGCAGGTCGACCCCATCCGTCGTCAATCATCCGGCGAAGAACAAACCCTTGCGGAATTCCTAATGAATTCGCCGCTTCGTGGCTCTGACATCGATCTCGAGAGGATACATGAGATGCCGCGAGAGTTAGATCTTGGGTTCGACGACGACGAAGACGAATTGAGCAAGGAATCGTGAAATGAATCTCACAAATTTCCGCTTCGAGACCGATCCCGACGGCGTCGCGCTTGCGACCTGGGACATGCCCGAGCGCTCGATGAACGTCATCACGCCGGAAGTGATGGACGAGCTGGAGACGATCATCGACACGGTGGTCGCTGATCCGAACGTCAAGGGATGCGTCATCGCGTCGGGCAAGAGCGCCTTTTCCGGCGGCGCCGATCTTTCCATGCTGCAGCATGGCGCCGCGCAATACGCCAAGGCGCTCAAGGAGCAGGGCGAAGACGCGGCGAACAAGCAGTTCTTCGACTTCTCGCGCCGCCTTTCGCTGCTCTACCGCAAGCTGGAAACCTGCGGCAAACCTTTCGCCGTCGCCATTCACGGCGTCTGCCTTGGCGGCGCCTTCGAACTTGCGCTCGCCTGCCATTATCGCGTGATGGCCGATGACGAGAAAACCAAAGTCGGGCTGCCGGAAATCAAGGTCGGGCTCTTTCCGGGCGCCGGCGGCACGCAGCGCGTGTCGCGCATCATGCAGACCGGCGATGCGCTGCAATTCCTGTTCAGGGGCGATCAGATCAAGCCCAGAGCCGCGCTCGGCGCCAAGCTCGTGCACGAGATCGCGCCGAAAGCGGAGATCATCAATCGCGCCCGCGCCTTCATCGTCAACGGCGGCAAGGCGCAGGCGCCATGGAACGCGAAGGAGTTCAAGACTCCGTCCGGCAGGGTGTTCTCGCCGACCGGCATGATGATCTGGCCCGCCGCCAATGCGATCTATCGTCGCGAGACCTACGACAATTATCCCGCCGCCAAGGCCATACTGCACGCCGTCTATGAAGGGCTGCAATTGCCGATGGACCAGGCGCTGACCGTCGAATCGCGCTGGTTCGCGCATATCCTGCGCTCGAAGGAAGCGGCGGCGATGATCCGCTCGCTGTTTCTCTCGAAGAATGAATTGGACAAGGGCGCGCATCGGCCCAAGGACGTCGGCCCCACCAATCTCAAAAAGATCGGCATTATCGGCGCGGGCTTCATGGGCGCGGGCGTCGGCTATATCAGCGCGCTGAACGGCCTCGACGTCGTTCTCATCGATCGCGATCAGGAGAGCGCCGACAAGGGCGTGGCGACGATCGACAAGCTCATCTCGAGTTCTGTCAGCAAGGGCCGCGCCACCGCGGCCGACAAGGATTCGCTGATGGCGCGCGTCGTCGCCACCGCCGATTATGCGGCGCTCAAAGGGTGCGATCTCGTGCTCGAAGCCGTATTCGAGGACCGCGCGGTCAAGGCGGACGTCACCAAGCGCGCGCAGGAGGTTGTGGGCGCCGACGTGATCTTCGCCTCGAACACGTCGACGCTGCCGATCACATCGCTCGCGGAAACCACGCAGAAGCCCGAGAACTTCATCGGCATCCATTTCTTCTCGCCCGTCGAGAAGATGCTGCTCGTCGAAGTGATCATGGGCGAGAAAACGAGCGATCGCGCGCTGGCCACGGCGCTCGACTTCGTCCGCATCATCAAGAAGACGCCGATCGTCGTCAACGACTCGCGCGGCTTTTTCGCCAATCGCTGCGTGCTCAATTATGTTCGTGAAGGGCAGATCATGCTGGTCGACGGCGTGCCGCCGGCGATGATCGAGAATGTCGCCCGCATGGCCGGCATGCCGGTTGGGCCATTGTCGCTCAACGACGAAGTCGCGCTCGATCTCGGGTGGAAAATCCTGCAGGCGACGAAGAAAGACCTCGGCGAAGGCTCCGTCGATCCCGCGCAGGAGCGCGTGCTGCGCTTCATGGTCGAGGAAAACGGCCGGTTCGGCCGCAAGAACGGCAAGGGCTTCTACGACTATCAGACCAATGGAACGAAAAGCCTCTGGCCCGGTCTCTCGGCCCTGGCGCAGAATGAGATCGACCCCGATACGCTCGACGTCGCCGAAATGAAGCAGCGCTTTCTCGTGACGCAAGCGGTCGAGGCGGCGCGCGCCATGGCGGAGGGCGTCGTCACCGATCCGCGCGAGGCCGACGTCGGCTCAATTCTCGGCTTCGGCTTCGCGCCCTTCACCGGCGGCGTCATCTCCTACATCGACGGCATGGGCGCGAAGGCCTTCGTCGCGCTCTGCGACAAGCTCGCCGCAACATACGGCAAGCGTTTCGAGCCGCCGCAACTGCTGCGCGACATGGCGGCGAAGGGCGAAACTTTCTACGGACGCTTCATGACTCGGAAATTGGCGGCGTGATCTGCGTCTCGCGCGCGTTTTGAAACGCTTCAGACTGGACATGACATCCGCAGGGCCGACAGGTAAAAGACAGGCTGGGCGTGTAGGTTTGAAACGCGCGCCCGCGCCCGGACCTGGTTAATGCCGATTTTCGTGCTTCCCTTTCCAGTGATCGATCCCGTCGCCGTCAACATCGGGCCCGTGCCGTTGCGGTGGTATGCGCTCGCTTATATCGGCGGCTTCATCTTCGGCTGGCTCGGCTTGCGCGCGCTCGCCGCAAACGACGCGCTCTGGCGGCGCGGCCAACCGCGACCGAGCCGAGAGTCGCTCGATGATCTTCTCGTCTTCGTCGCCTTCGGCGTCGTCATCGGCGGACGACTCGGGCATGTGCTGGTCTATGATCCGGCATTCTATTTCGCGCACCCGCTGGAAATTTTTCAGACCTGGAAGGGCGGCATGGCCTTTCATGGCGGCCTCATCGGGGCGATCATCGGCATGGCCCTCTATGCCCGTCGCAGCGGCGTGCCGCTGCTCACCGTGAGCGACATTTGCGCCACGGTCGCGCCGATCGGACTTTTCTTCGGCCGCCTCGCCAATTTCATCAAGCCGGAGATGTGGGGGCGCGAAACCGACGTTCCCTGGGCGATGGTCTTTCCCGGCGCGGGCGACGTCCCGCGCCATCCCAGCCAGCTTTATGAGGCGGGGCTCGAAGGCGTCGCGCTCGGCCTGCTGTTATGGCTCGCCGCGCGCCACGGCGCGCTCAAACACCCGGGTCTCGCCACCGGCTTTTTTGGCGTCGGCTACGGGCTGGCGCGCATTTTCTGCGAGTTTTTTCGCGAACCGGATCCGGTTCAGGAAGCGCTGCCCAATGGATTGACCATGGGCATGGTCCTTTCTGCGCCGCTTGTTTTAATTGGCGCGGCGGCGATCATGTTCGCGCTGCGCCCGAGGAGCGCGACGGCATGAGCGCCTTGAAAAGAGAGATCGTCGAGACGATCGCTCATGACGGACCGATGACGCTCGAGCGATTCATGTCGCTCTGCCTGACGCATCCGCGCTACGGCTATTACATGACGCGCGACCCGTTCGGCGCGAGCGGAGACTTCGTCACCGCGCCGGAGATCAGCCAGATGTTTGGCGAATTGCTCGGCGTCTGGGTCACCGAGGCCTGGCGCGCCGCGGGCGCGCCGACTGAGGCAAGGCTTGTCGAACTCGGACCCGGCCGCGGCACGCTGATGTCGGACGTGCTGCGTGTGACGCCGATCGCACCCAACTTCTTTTCCGCCGTCAGCGTGCATCTCGTCGAAACCAGTCCGGTTCTGCGCGAGGCGCAGCGCCAGACGCTGGCCAGGGCCGCGAAGCCGGCGCAGTGGCATTTGGATTTTGCCGAGACGCCGCCTGGTCCAGCCTTCATCCTCGCCAATGAATTTTTCGACGCCCTGCCCGTCAGGCACTTCGTCAAGACCGCCGGCGGCTGGCGCGAACAACTTGTCGGGCTCGACGCTCAAGGCGAACTCGCCTTCGGACTGTCCGATCAGATCGAGCCGACGCTCAATGTTCCGGCGCGCGAAGGCTCAATCATCGAAGTCAGCGCCGTGAGCCAAAAGCTTATCGGCGACATCGCCACGCGGCTCGTCGCCCAAGGCGGCGCGCTGCTGCTCATTGACTACGGCTATGAACAGACATCGCTTGGCGAAAGTCTGCAGGCGGTGTCGCGCCACGCCTATGTCGATCCGCTGGCGGCGCCGGGCGAAGCGGATCTGACGGCGCACGTCGATTTCGCCGCTTTGGCGCGCGCCGCACGCGCGCGCGGCGCCAAGGTGATGGGCCCGGTGACGCAAGCGCAATTTCTGCTGCAGCTTGGCATCGAACGCCGCGCCGAGACCTTGTCGAAAAAGGCGACGCCGGAACAGGCGCAGTCGATCATCGACGCCTTCGAACGTCTCACCGGCGTCGACGACGCGCGCCATCAGATGGGCGGACTGTTCAAAGTGATGGCGGTAACCCATCCCGACATGCCCGACCTGCCCGGATTTTTCGTGTAACATCTGACGCGATGACGTTCGAACCGCCTGCGCTGACCGCGCGAAATCTCAGCCTGCCCGGCCTGCGCCACGCCTTTTTCACCCGCGACGGCGGCGTGTCCGAAGGCGTCTACGCATCGCTCAATGGCGGCGTCGGATCGCGCGACGCGCCACCGCATGTCGAGGAGAATCGCGCCCGCATGGCGGCGCGTCTCGGAGTGGCGTCCGAGCGCCTGCTGGTGCCGTTCCAGATCCATTCCGCGGAGGCGCGCGCCGTGCGCGAACCGTGGAGCGCTGACGCGCGGCCGCGATGCGACGGCGTGGTGACGACGGAAGTCTCGCTCGCGCTCGGCGTCACCGGCGCCGACTGCGGCATGTTGCTTTTCGCCGACGCGAAGGCGGCCGTCATCGGCGCCTGTCACGCCGGCTGGAAGGGCGCGCTCGGCGGCGTCATCGAAGCGACCGTCAGAGAGATGGAGGCGCATGGCGCGCGCCGCGCCAACATCCATGTCGCGCTTGGCCCGGCGATCGGCGCGACGAGCTATGAAGTCGGGCCGGAATTCACCGATCAGTTTCGCGAAGCCGACGAGTCCTTTTCGCGCTTTTTTACGCCGACGGCGCGCGAAGGCCATGCCACCTTCGATCTGCCGGGCTTCATCGCCTCACGCGTCGAGGCGCTGGATGTCGCCTCTTTCGAAGACCTCGGCGTTGACACTTATGCGGATGAAGCCCGCTGTTTCAGCTACCGCCGCAGCGTCCATCGCCGCGAGCCCGACTATGGGCGGCTCGTCTCGGCGATTGCGCTCGTCTGATTTGCCTATCCATAACGACTGCAAGAAACGCGGGCAGACTCGATGATGGAAGGAACGGAAAAATCAAACGCAGAAGAAAAAAGAAACGAGGAGGAACGAGACGGCGCGACTGAACTGGAAAGCCCCCTTGAGGAAAAAGTGTTCCAGGGCTTCATGCTCGTCGCGGTGGTCTGGATGTTTCTGGCGCCACGGTTAGCCTCCGACACCGATTTTTGTCGGAAGCCTATACTCCATATGGCTGAACTACCGTTTTTCGAAAGGGCGATTTATCACGGTTTCATAAAGAGCGCTGAAATCTGCTCCTTCGAGTGGATGCTCATGGAATATACATTCTTCGTGGTCACGGGATTTATTTATTTTGGAGCGCCAATCCCGCCTGTATGGTTCGCGCGACCACGTGCGAAGGGATTCCCTGATCCTAAATTTGGTGACTTCTGCTTTTATCTTATTGGATGCAGCCTCATATGTTACGGACTTACCTATTTGATAGCTCTACTGCCAGTCGATGGCGATTTAAGTTTCGTACGAAAACTACTTTTCCTGTCGGAACGGACGCTTTGTGCGGGAAGCCTGATCTTAGGTTTCGGGCTCTTCCCAACCTACTGGCTATTTTTCAAGAGGCACCGCGAGTAAAGCGCGAGAACGCCGCCACCACGACAACAATCATTTCGTCGCGTAGCTGAAGATCATCGAGTGCGGCAGGCCGCGCGGCGGCGCGGGGAACGGCGCAGCGCGGCGCACGGCGGCGAGAGCGGCGGCATCGAGATCGGGCGCGCCGCTCGGCTGGTGGACAGCCTGATGAGTGAGATTGCCCAACTCGTCGATGTAGAAGACAACCGCGCCCCTGCCGATCGCGCCGCTCCCGCGCACGCGCGGCGGAATGCGCATGTGCGGCATGATGAGGCCATAGAGGATCGTCAGATAGGTCGTCTTCGCGTGGCCGCCGCCGACCGGCGAGAATTTGCGCGGCGCGGCAAGCTTATAATCGGGTATCGGCGCGAGCGCCGCGAGCTGATCGGCGATCGAGTTGGCCTCGCCCTTCTTGACCGGCCCCTTTTCGTTCGGGTCGGGCTTTTCCTGCGGCTGCTTGTCGGGCGCGGCCTTCTCGATGATCTCGGCGTCGCTCTTGTCCTCGATCGGCGTGTCCTTGGTCTCTTCCGGCGCCTTCGCCTTGCCGTCTTCGTCCTCGCCGTCCTTCATGCCCTGAGGCTTGTCGTCCTTGGGCGCGTCCTTCTCCTCCGCGTTCTTCGGCGTCTTCAGGTCCTTCTCCTCCGGCGCGTTAACGTCGGACTTGGTCTTGCTCTCGGCCTCGGGGGCGTCGAAAGCCGGCTTTTCGTCTTCCAGCGGCGGCGGAGGCGGCGGCTTCTGCTGCTGTTTTTGCTGCTCCGGCGGCTTTTCTGGCTCGGGCGCAGGAGGCTCTTCCTGCTTCGGCGCGGGCGGTTCGGTGATCACCTCGACGGGAGTTTCCTCGACGATACGCGGCGCTTCGCGGGCCGAGCGCCAGTCCTCCAAGAGCAGGAACGCGAGGACGCAAAGATGCGCCAGCAGGCACAGCAGGAGAAACATGAGGAAGCGCGGGCGCACGACGAGCGCGCGGCGCCGCCGAATGGCGTCCACGGCCAAGGTCGCGCTAAAGGCGCGTTGTTGGCTGCTGTCGTTCATTGCGATGGAAAGCCGCGCTCCAGCGCCGCCGCTGCTTGCATAATCGATCTTGGTCGGTGATCGGGGGGCGACACTTTAAAGTTATAGCCGCCTTTGGGCAAAAACGCGCCCCCCGTAAAAACATGACGCGTTTTGCCGCAGTTATCAACGCCCTGAGACCACATATATAAGCAATATCTAATTTAAGTGGCGCTCGAACGCCGCTCAGGGGGATGCATGAAAAGCTTTAGGCTTTTGACGCGCCGGGGACTTCTCATCGGCGCGGGCGCAGCGGCGACGATCGGCGCCCCGGCCTTCGGCCAGGGCCATGCGATGCGCCGGATCGCGCCGAACCGGGCGTCCGACGCCTTCACGCCGGACGTTGAACTCGAATTAATCTGCAAGCGCGACAAGACGCCGATTTTGACGGGCAAGCCGACGCGCGTGTGGCGCTACGTCGGCAATCTGATCAAAGGTCCGCCCAATGCGCTGACGGCGCTGCCCGACGCTTACCTCGGCCCCTTGCTGCGGTTCACCAAGGGACAAAAGATTCGCATTCGGCTTCGCAACGAATTGCCGGAGGAAACCATCACGCATTGGCACGGCCTGCATGTGCCGATGCTGATGGACGGCCATCCGACGGCGGCGATCGATCCGGGCGAAACTTACGTCTACGAATTCGAGATCCGCAATCGCGCCGGCATGTATTTCTATCATCCGCATACGCACGAGAAGACAGCGACGCAGGTCTATCGCGGCCTGGCGGGCGCCATCATCATTGAGGACGAGGAAGAGCGCGCGCTCGGACTGCCCTCCGGCGAATTCGAAATTCCGCTCGTCATTCAGGATCGCTCCTTCGACGGCGACAATCAGCTCGCCTATGGCGACGACATGCATACGAGCATGTTCGGTTTTTATGGCGACCGCGTGCTCGTCAATGGACGACGCAATTTGACGCTCGACGTCGCGAGCCGCGCTTATCGTCTGCGGATCCTCAACGGCTCGAATGCGCGCATCTACAAACTGTGCTGGGACGACCGGACTCCGCTGACCGTGATCGGCGTCGACGGCGGTCTGTTGGAGAAGGCGGAGACGCGGCCCTATGTGATGCTCGCGCCCGCCGAACGCGTCGATCTCATCGTCGATTTCAGCGGCCGCCCGCAAGGCTCGAAGCTGACGATGCTGAGCGGAGAATTCTACGGTCTGATTCCGCCGATGGCGCAGCGCATGATGGGCAGCGATCTCGCGATGGGGGAAGAATTCCCCCTGTTTGCGGCGAGCGTGACGAAAGCTTCAAACGACACGTGGAAGCTGCCGGAAAAGCTCTCGACGATACGGCGTATCCGCAAGGAACAGACCGCCAATCCCGGCGATCCGATTCCGATCGCCATCACCATGGACCATATGGCGATGTTCCTGAACGGCCGGCCCTACGGCCACGACGACATCCAGCCGCGCGAACGCATTCCCGTCGACACGACGCAGCTCATCGAAATTTTCCATGAGCGCGGCGGCATGGGCGGGATGGGCATGGGCGGAATGCGAGGTCGCGGCATGATGGGCGGCGGCATGATGCGCGGCCGAATGGGCGGCATGGGCATGGGCATGATGGGCGGCATGGGCATGATGGGAATGATGTCGATGGCGCATCCCATCCATCTACACGGCCAGCCCTTCGAGATTATCGAGCGCAGCTTCGAGGGCGACGAGGACGCCTACGCCTCGATCCGCGACGGCTTCATCGACAGCGGCCTAAAAGACACCGTGCTCGTCACGCCCGGCGAGCGCCTGCGAATCATCAAGCCGTTCGGCGATTTCAAAGGCCGCTTCATGTATCACTGCCACAACCTCGAACATGAGGACGCGGGCATGATGCGCGAGTTCTCGGTGGAGTAGAGCGGCTCAAGACGCGCGGCGTCCGTGAAGCGCATTCTCAAATCCAGAAGCCGTCTATCTAACTCAATCTTAAAAGCTGCCTATTCAAACGCACTCCCGGTCGAGCCTTCGGCCCGCCGGGAGCGATTTTGCGCGGACTAATGCTGCATGCCGCCCATTCCGCCCATGCTTCCGCCTGAATGCGACATGCCGCCCATACCGCCGCCCATGCCGCCCATCATGTCGCCCATGGACATGCCGACCTTCATGATGCCGCTCAGCGTCTCATTTGCGGTCTTCTTCTGCTCATCGCTCAAACTGGTGAAGAGCGACTCGATCGCGGCCTTCTGCGCGCGCACCACCTCGAGATGGTCGACCATATGGTTCTCCATCATCGTGAGCTTATTCAAAACTTCCGGCTTGGAATGGTCCGCGCGCATATCGGCGGCGTCGCATTTTTGCTTGGCCTTTTGCCCTGCGGCGCGCCACGCCTCGGCGAAGGCGTTCCAGGGGCCGGTTTGCGAGTCGGTCAGTTTCAACTCGGCCCTGAGATAGGCGAGGCGTCCCTCAAGATGATCGGCGAAGCCGCAGACCATTTTGTTCATCATCCCGCCGGCGGAATGCGACATGCCGCTCATGCCGTCGCCGCCCTTTCCGCCGTCCTTGCCGCCGCCGTGGCCCATGCCCGACATTCCCCCCATCATGCCGCCCTTGCCGCCGCTCTGGCCGCCGCCCTCGCCCATGCCCGACATGCCGCCCATCATGCCGCCCATGCCGCCCATGCCGCCGCCTTGGCCCATACCCGACATACCGCCGTGATGGCCTGCATGACCTTCGTCGGCCTTGCCCGCTTCGCTCTTCCGCTCTTCGGCCTTGCCGGATTCAGCGCCGCCTGATTGCGCCTTGCCAGGGTCCGCCCATTGCGCTGGGGCGTTGGCGCCGCCGTGCTCCATCTTGCCATGGTCCATGCCGCTGTGTTCGGCCCCACCCTGCTGCGCCTGCGCCACGGAGAGTCCAGCTGCGAGGAGCAAAGCGGCGGCGCTCGCCGCAAGCAATTTTCCGCGCGATGTTTGTTTTCGCGTCGTCATGGCGCCCTCCCTTGAAATGTTTGTCGCGATCGCTCCTGTCGTCGCTGGCGCGACGAATCGTTGATGGAGTTTCGCGCATGTTGAGCGCCTAACCGAGCATCAGGCGCCGTTGAACGTCTGCAACTTTGTCACAGATCAAGCCGTGAGGCGATGGGCGAATCGTCACGCAGGCGCATGAATTTTGAAAGCGATCTTTGCTTTTTTTGAACAGATTCCGCGACGCAAAAACCGATAGGCGCAAGCCCAACGCCCGTCTTTCACTCGGCCACGTCTCTTGCGCAACGCGCGCGAGGTTCGATGTCGCAAATTCGTCGCGCCAATTTGCTTTTCTTCGCACAAGCGAAAAACGCCGCTGCGTTGCGGCGCAAAAGCTTACGCGGCCTTCTTCTTCTCCGCGATCTCGACGAGCGCGCGCAGAATTCGGCGCGTGCCGGCGAGGCGCTGTTTCGTGTTCTCGAATTCGCGGATGAACACAACGCGCATGTCGGGACGCACCTTGGCGCTTGTCCGCTGCTCCGCGACATAACGCACGAGTCCGGCGGGATTTGCGAATTTGTCTTCGCGGAACGCGACGATGACGCCCTTCGGGCCGGCGTCGATCTTCTCGACATGCGCGCGCCGGCAGAGCGCCTTGATCGCGACGATCTCGAGCAACTGCTCCACTTCCGGCGGGATCGGACCGAAACGGTCGATCATCTCGGCGGCGAAAGCTTCGATGTCCTGATCCGTTTCGAGCGTCGACAGACGACGATAGAGCTGCAGGCGCAGCGTGAGGTCGGCGACGTAATCTTCCGGTATCGTCACCGGCGCGCCGATCGCGATCGTCGGCGACCAGACTTCCTCCTGCGGCTCCTCGATTCCAGCTTTCAACAGCGTGATCGCGTCGGCGAGCATCTGCTGATACAGCTCGTAGCCCACCTCCCTGATATGTCCCGACTGCTCGTCGCCAAGCAGATTGCCGGCGCCGCGAATGTCAAGATCGTGACTGGCGAGTTGGAAGCCCGCGCCAAGCGTATCGAGCGACTGCAGCACGTCCAGACGCTTTTGCGCCTGAGGCGTGATCGTGCGGTTGGCGGGGGTCGTGAACAGCGCGTAGGCGCGCAATTTGGCGCGGCCGACGCGGCCACGCAGCTGATAGAGCTGCGCCAGACCGAACATATCGGCGCGCCAGACGATCAGCGTATTGGCGCGCGGAATGTCCAGGCCCGACTCGACGATCGTCGTCGACAGCAGAATGTCGAATTTGCCGTCGCAGAACGCCGACATCTTGTCTTCGAGTTCGCTCGCGCTCATCTGCCCATGCGCCACGACGAATTTCGACTCAGGCACGTTTTCGCGCAGAAACGCCGCAGCCTCCTCGAGGTCCTCGATGCGCGGACAGACGAAGAAGGCCTGGCCGCCGCGATAGCGCTCGCGCAGCAGCGCTTCGCGCACGATGAGCGAATCGAAGGGCGAGACGAAGCTGCGCACCGCCAGCCGGTCAACCGGCGGCGTAGCGATGATCGAAAGCTCGCGCACGCCCGTCATGGCGAGCTGCAGCGTGCGCGGGATCGGCGTCGCCGAGAGCGTCAGAACATGCACCTCGGCGCGCAATTCCTTCAGCCGCTCCTTATGGCCGACGCCGAAATGCTGCTCCTCGTCGATGATGACGAGTCCAAGATCCTTGAAGCTCACTGTCTTGCCGAGCACGGCATGCGTGCCGATCAAGATTTCGATTCGGCCGTCAGCGAGGTCTTTCTTCGTCTCGCGCGCTTCCGCGGCGCCGACCATGCGCGACAATCGTCCGATGCGCACCGGCAGGCCCGCAAAACGCTCGCTGAAAGTCTTGTAGTGCTGGCGCGCAAGCAGGGTGGTGGGCGCAACGACGGCCACCTGCTTGCCGTTGATGGCGGCGCAGAAGGCGGCCCGCAGCGCGACCTCGGTCTTGCCGAAACCAACGTCGCCGCAAACCAGTCGATCCATTGGCCGGCCGGCGGCGAGATCGTCGAGCGTCGCGTCGATGGCGGCGAGCTGATCCTCGGTTTCGTCATAAGGAAAGCGCGCGCAGAATTCGTCGTAGAGTCCTTCCGGCGGGGCGAGCTTCGGCGCCTCGCGCAGCTGCCGCTGCGCCGCGATCTCGATGAGCCCTTTCGCCATTTCGCGGATGCGATTCTTCATCCGCGACTTGCGCGACTGCCAGCCGGCGCCGCCGAGGCGATCAAGCTGCGCTTCGGCGTCCTCGCCGCCATAGCGCGTCAAGAGCTCGATGTTTTCGACCGGCAGATAGAGCTTGTCGCCGCCAGCGTAGTGGAGTTCGAGGCAATCATGCGGCGCGCCGGCAGCGGAGATCGTTTCGAGGCCGATGAAGCGGCCGATGCCGTGATCGACATGCACGACAAGATCGCCGGCGGCGAGCGCGGCGACTTCGCCGAGGAGATTTTCGTTGGGCTTGCGTTTGCGGCGGCGACGAACGAAGCGATCGCCAAGAATGTCCTGCTCGCCCAGAACCGCGTAAGCATCCGTCTCGAAGCCGTGTTCGATCCCGAGAACAGCTATGGAGACGGCCTTCGCCAACGCCTGCGGAAGCGACGCGACACGCGGCAAGTCGGGCAAGCCGTGTTCCGCGAGCACATGGCCGAGCCGCTCGCAGGAGCCCTCGGACCAGCCGGTGACGATGACCGTTCTGCCCGCGTCGCGCAGCGCCTCGACATGGTCCGCGGCCGCCTGGAACACATTGACGTCGGGCGTGTTGCGCTCGGGCGCAAAGTCGCGGCCGGTCCGCGCGCCGCAGTCGATGGCTTTCTCGCCCTCATGCGCCGCGAAAGGCGTGAATTGCGCAGCCGCGCGCCCCTCTATGGCCGCGCGCCAATCCTCAAGCGACAGATAGAGCGCGCGCGGTTCCAGCGGCTTGTAGTTTGAGGCGGCGGGATCGAGATCATGCGTATGTTTGCGCGCGTCATAATAATCCTCGATCTGCTTGACGCGCTCCGCCGCCGCATCCTCGACCAGCGGATCGAGCACGACAGGCGCCTCGCCCAGATAGTCGAAGAGCGTATCCATCCGCTCGTAGAAGAGCGGCAGCCAATGCTCCATGCCGTGGAAGCGCCGGCCTTCGCTGACCGCCTCATAAAGGGCGTCGCCACGCGTCTGCCCGCCAAAGCGCGCAGCGTAAGACTGCCGGAAGCGGCGCATCGTCTCGCTCGTCAGCCGCAATTCGCTCATCGGCGTCAGGTCGAGCGAACGGAGCTGCCCCGTTGCGCGTTGCGTATCGGGATCGAACGAGCGGATCGATTCGAGCGTTTCGCCAAAGAAATCGAGACGGATCGGGGCCGGCAGCCCCGGCGGATAAAGATCGACAATGCCGCCGCGTTGCGCATATTCGCCGGTCTCGCGCACCGTGCTGGCGCGCAAATACCCGTTCGACTCGAGCCAAAGCGCCAATTCGTCGAGCTTCACCACATTGCCGGGCGCCGCGGCGAAGCTTTCGGCGGCGACCATCTTCTGCGGCGGAACGCGCTGCAACAGGCAGTCGACGGTCGTCGTGACGACGCGCGGACGTTCAAATGAGGATTTTGCGCGCGTGAGACGCGAAAGCGCCGTCATGCGCCGCGCCACCACACCCGCGTGCGGCGACACGCGATCATAGGGCTGGCAGTCCCATCCCGGAATGTCGAGGATTTCGACGTCGGGATTGGCGAAACGCAGGGCGGTGCGAAAGGCCGCCGACCGCGCGCCGTCGCGCGCGACATGCACGAAGACCGCCGCATGTCCTTCCGCCTCGCGCGCGAGCGCGCGCGCTAGATCGGCGCTGACGAAAGCGTCGAAGCCGTCCGGCGCATGGGCGAAAATCAGCCTTTCGCCTTTGACCAGACCGCTCCGCGCCGCTTGAAGTCCCGCCGCCGCTTTCTTTAGCTTTGTCGCAGCCGCGCTCAATGGATCGGCCCGTCGTGTTGGTGAAAGGCGATGATCTGCCGCAGAACCAACGTGTCATGCTCGGCTGGAGGCTGTTCAGCCCCCGACAGCCATCGGAACACCGCGGCGTCGGGCAGGTCGAGCAGCGCCTCGAGTTCGTCCAGCGCCTGCGTGGGAAGCGTCTCGACGCGCGCGTCGACGAAGCCTCCCAACAGGATGTCCATCTCGCGCATGCCTCGCCGCCAGGCGCGCACCCGGATGCGCCGCCTGCGCATGTCGTCGTCCAACGTCTGTCTCCTTATATGGCGCGAGGCTTAATGCAGGCGCAAAGGAAAGGCAAAGGAAGGTCAGGGAAAGACGCCGAGCAGCGGGGCGCTCGCACGGCTTGCCCGGCCCCGCGGCGCTTCGTCTGAGGCTCCGCATTCGCGAAGTTCCTTGACCTCAAGATGCGGCTGCGCTATCTGGCGCCTCTCGCGTGCGCGCGCTCGCGGGGGAGTAGCTCAGTTGGTTAGAGCGCCGGCCTGTCACGCCGGAGGTCGCGGGTTCAAGTCCCGTCTCTCTCGCCATAACTTCCATAGCATCAAAAAACCTCGCACATCGCCGATCCGGCGCTTTTCCAGCGCCACCGGGGCTGGCGAATTCTTCCAACCGACGACGCGACTGCGAGGCGCAAGGCGCCCATTCGGTCGTGGCCCTCTTCCAATTCGCTTCCGGAGAAAGCGTTCTCAACTTATAAGGACGCCGGCTTATCTTCGCTGGCCAAGCGCTACGCTCCCTAACAGCCCCGCCTTCGCCTGAATTAGACCGCTGTGGCTTGGCTCCCGGCGCGCGCTATTTGCCTCTCTTGAGCTTCGACGCGGCGTTTCAGAGGGAATGGGACATGCAAAGTAAGTGGGCTTGGCGGCTGTCCCATTTCTTCCAGCAGTTATGGGTGCGGGTCACGCTTTACGCGATCGGCGCCTGCGTCACGGCCTTCGCCGCCTTCCTGTTGCGCACCTATGTGCCGGAATGGATCGACCAGGAGCTCGGCGCCGACGCCATCGAAAGCGTGCTGACGATACTGGCCTCCTCGATGCTGGCGGTATCGACCTTCTCGCTCGGCATCATGGCGGCCGCGATCGCGAGCGCCGCATCGAGCGCGACGCCGCGCGCGATACAGCTTCTGCTCGAAGATAAGACCTCTCAAAAGGTCATCGCGACGTTTCTCGGCGCATTCGTCTTCAGCCTCGTCGGAATCGTCACGCTCAAAATGGGGATGTACGGCGGCGCCGGACGGCTTCTGCTGTTCTTCGTCACGCTTGTGGTCATCGCGCTGATGTTCTGGAATTTCATTCGCTGGATTGATCTGCTGCGCGTATTCGGCCGCTTTTCGGACCTTCTGCCGCGGGTGGAGAAGGCGACCGCCGAAGCGCTCGAGGAGCGGCTCGAATCGCCATACCTCGGATGTAACCCCTCAATCGAGCCTCCACCCGAGAACGCGACGCCGATCCATGCGGAGCGGCCGGGCTATGTCCTGCACATGGACCTCTCGGCCGCGCAGGAAGCGGCGGAAGAGACAGGCGCGACCGTGTGGATAGAGGTGAACCCCGGCTCCTTCGCGCATCGCACCAAACCCCTGTGTTACGTCGCATGTCCGAACATCGAGCAAGAGCGGCTCAAGGAGCTGACGGAGACTCTGCGAGGCGTTTTTTCCGTCGGCGACAATCGAACCTTCGAGCAGGATCCCCGATTTGGCCTGATCGTGCTTTGCGAAATCGCATCGCGCGCCCTATCGCCGGCGATCAATGATCCCGGCACGGCGATCGACGTGCTCACGCGGGGCGCGCGCCTGCTCGCTCTATGGGAGACCCGCAGCGAAGCGGAAGTGAACTTTCCCAACATCTATTTGCCGCCGCTCGACGTCGGCGACATGTTCGAGGATTTCTTTCGCCCCATCGCGCGCGACGGCGCCGCCATGGTCGAAGTGCAGATCTGGCTGCAGAAAATCCTGCTCGGTCTGGCGCGCGATGACGAAACGACCTTCGGCAAGGCCGCCCTCCGCCAGTCCGCGGACGCCCTGGCGCGCGCCGAAGCAAAACTAACCCTCGAGTCGGAAAAGCAGCAGATACGCGCGCTCGCTGCACAGATCGACGAGGCCGCTCGCTTCGTCGAGGCGCCGACGATCTGACCGGCTCAGCGAACGTCGATCTCGGTTTCGACGACGTGGTTGAGCGGCGTGCCTTCCGCCGTCAACGCCATGCGCAGCTTCAAGCGGCCATTATCGACCTTGTGCTCGCGCACGATGCGCTCGATCTCGCGCTGCGAGGTGACGCCCACCTCCTTGAGAAACTTCCGAACGGCCATGTTGAAAGCGTCTTCGTCCATCGTGCTTCTCCCGACTTCGCGCAATTTAGATAACGCTTTTTTGTAGCGCTGCTATTGCCTCTCCCCAACCCTCCCCCGCTCGCTACGCTCGCGGGAGAGGGAGCGGATTGCGCTCGTCAATCAGGATGGTGCGAATCGTCGTGAGCGTCCCCTCTCCCGCGATAGCGGGGGAGGGACAGAGAGGGGGCAGTAAACCCGTCAGTTACCCCGCCTTCGCCACTTCGCGCTGCGCAAAGCCCAGACGGATATTCAGCTCGTATAGCAACTTCTCCGCCGCCAGCGGAATGTTGGTGCCGGGCGGGAAGATCGCCGCCGCGCCAGAATCATACAGCGCCTGGAAATCATCAGGCGGGATGACGCCGCCGACGACCATCATGATGTCGCCGCGCCCGGCGCGCCTCAGCGCGTCGCGCAGTTCCGGCGTCAGAGTCAGATGGCCGGCGGTCATCGTCGAGACGCCGACGATATGCACGTCGGCTTCCGCCGCTTTCCTGGCGACTTCGTCGGGCGTCGCGAAGAGATCGCCGATGACGACGTCGAAGCCCATGTCGGCGAAGGCCGAGGCGATGACCTTCTGGCCGCGATCATGGCCGTCCTGGCCCATCTTGGCGACGAGGATACGGGGCTTGCGCCCGACGTTCTCTTGAAAGTCGCGCGTCATGCCGATGACGCGGCCGAGATGGACGCTCTCCTTGCCGGCCTCGCGCGCATAGACCCCCGAAATCACATTGGCCTTCGGCTGATGGCGGGAGAACACTTTTTCGAGCGCGAAAGAGATCTCGCCAACGCTAGCCTTCGCCCGCGCCGCCTTGACGGCGAGATCGAGAAGATTGGCGCTCGATGTTGCGCCGTCGGTCAGCGCGTCGAGCGCTGCTTGCGTCTTCGCTTCGTCGCGCTCATCACGCAGTCGCTTGAGCTTATCGAGCTGCGCGGCGCGCACCGCGGCGTTGTCGACCTTGAGCACATTTGGCTTGGCGTCGTTCACCGGCTGATATTTGTTCACGCCGACGACGACCTGCGTTCCGCTGTCGATGCGCGCCTGCGTCTTCGCGGCCGCCTCTTCGATGCGCTGCTTGGGAACGCCGGCGGCGATCGCCTTGGCCATGCCGCCAAGCGTCTCGATCTCCTCGATATGCTTCCAGGCCCCCTTGGCGAGCTCCGCGGTCAGGCGCTCCACATAATAAGAGCCGCCCCACGGATCGATGATGCGCGTCGTGCCGCTCTCCTCTTGCAGCACAATCTGCGTGTTGCGGGCGATGCGGGCGGAGAAGTCGGTCGGCAAAGCGAGCGCTTCGTCTAGCGCATTGGTGTGCAGCGACTGCGTATGCCCTTGAGTCGCCGCCATCGCCTCGACGCAGGTGCGGATGGCGTTGACGTAAACATCCTGCGCCGTCAGCGACCAGCCGGAAGTCTGGCAGTGCGTGCGCAACGTCATGCTCTTCTCGGACTTCGCCCCGAGATCCTTCATCAGCCGCGCCCAGAGCAGGCGCGCGGCGCGCAGCTTTGCGACCTCCATGAAGAAATTCATGCCGATGGCGAAGAAGAAGGACAGACGCGGCGCGAAGGCGTCGATGTCGAGTCCCGCGGCGACGCCGGCGCGCACATATTCGACGCCGTCGGCAAGCGTATAGCCCAATTCGAGATCGGCCGAGGCGCCAGCCTCCTGCATGTGATAGCCGGAAATCGAGATCGAGTTGAACTTCGGCATATGTTTTGAGGTATAGGCGAAAATATCCGACACGATCCGCATCGACGGCTCTGGCGGATAGATGTAGGTGTTGCGCACCATGAATTCTTTGAGAATGTCGTTCTGGATGGTGCCGGTCAGCTTCTCGGCTGGCACGCCCTGCTCTTCCGCCGCGACGATGAAGAGCGCGAGAACCGGCAGCACCGCGCCGTTCATCGTCATCGACACGGACATCTGATCGAGCGGAATGCCGTCGAAGAGCGTGCGCATGTCATAGATCGAGTCGATCGCGACGCCCGCCATGCCGACGTCGCCCATTACGCGCGGATGGTCGGAATCATAGCCGCGATGGGTCGCGAGATCGAAGGCGACGGAGAGGCCCTTCTGTCCGGCGGCGAGGTTGCGCCGGTAGAAGGCGTTCGAGTCCTCGGCGGTGGAGAAGCCCGCATATTGGCGGATCGTCCAGGGCTGGGCGACATACATCGTCGGATAGGGTCCGCGCACGTAAGGCGCGACGCCGGGATAGCCGTCGACGAAGGCGAGGCCCTCGATATCCGCCGGCCCATAGGCGTTCTTCACCTCTATCCCTTCCGGCGTCAGCCAGCGGCGGGGCTTCGCCTCCTGCTCGGGCGCGACGGGCGCAAAGGGAATCGATGCAAAGTTCGGTATCGCGGACATTCTTTCCTCGGCTATTTGCCGTTTTCTCTTAGACCAGAGCGGCCTGTCTCGCAAAGCCGTGGCCGCAAAGGGCAGAGCGCGGCGATTTGAAGCGCTGCGGGTCAGCCCCTGCTCGGCGCACCTTTTTCGCTCGGCGCGCCGTCCTCTTGCCCTGACCGCGGCAGGCAGGTCACAATCAGATTCCCGGCCGATCGCCTTCGCCCAAAAACCCCAACCCAGGAAATTGACATGCGCCATTCCCTAAGCCTGTTGCTGATCGCCCTCTTCGCCAGCGTGGCGCCCGCGCAGGCCTTGCCGGGGAACCAGATTCCCGACGATGTGAAGGAAAGATGCAAATCGGACTATTCGAGGCTGTGCAGCGGCGTCATGCCCGGCGGCGGGCGGGTCCTCGCCTGTTTTCAGGCGCATAAGGCCGAAGTCACGCCGGACTGCGCCGATGCGCTCTCCAAGATGAAGAACTGACGCGCCGTCTCCCGCGCTTCCGCCGCTGACGGCGGGAGCGCGCCTCACCGGCGCGTTCAGCCGTCCACGCCGTCCGACGCCTTGGAGGAAAATCGCGCCGAGGCATAGCGGATCGTGAGGACGGCGAGCGAGAGAATGAGCGTCGCGCCCGCGAGGATCAGTATGCCGACGTCTGGGAGCGATTCCGTCTGCACATAGCCGATCATGTGGCGGGTGAGCGCCGTGATGCCGACATAGAGGAGGAAGCGCACCGGCATGTGGTTGGTGCGGAAATAGATGCCGACCATCGAGCCGATTTCGAGATAGATAAAGAGCAGCAACAGGTCTTCGATCGAAGCGTGCCCCTTCGTCGCCATTTCGAGAAACGCTTTCGCCGCCGCCCAGACCGTCGCGCCGCCGATCGCGAACAGTCCCAGAAGGTGGAAAAGTTCGGTGAGCAGGTAGCCGATCGGATCCATCCGATCCAGCAATCGACGCACCGCCGGGTGTTGCTTCCTGTCCAAGTCTTTCATCGCTTGCCCACAAGGTTGTGCAGCGCCCAGCATGGTCGAAGGCCACAGCGTCAACGTCGCGCATGGCGCCGCCGGACGCAAATGACTTTGTCGCCAAAGCTCCTTTGCGCCTACTCTCCGAGCCGCCGCCTCCAGTCTTCCACCTTGCGGTTTTCGATCCGCCTGCGCGCGAGCGCCCGCCAGCTTTCCGCGAGCTCCGGCAGCGCGGTCATCTCAGTGAGTTCGTCGAAGGCGCGCGGGCGCACGTAGAGCAAGGCGAAAAGCCGGGCGAGCGGCCAATCGGCACGGGGCCGCTCGATAAGCCGCAGATTGTCACCGGGCCGCGCCGCGCCCGTTTCGAGAACGCGGTAATACCAGCCGCAGCGCATCGTCTCCTGCGTGCGCCGCGCCATGTCGCGACGGCCGAAGCGAAAATTGAGGGTCAGGCAGGGCTGTCGTCCCTGGCTCACCTGCAGGCGCGCGCCGCCGAGCGCGAAGACGTCGCCGACGCAGACCTCAGCTTCAGTGAGCCCGCTCGTCGAAATGTTCTCGCCGAAGGCGGGCGCAACCAATTCGCTCGCAAGTTCCGGCAAATCCGCGCGCCAAGCGTCGTAATGCTCGCGCGGATAATGGTGCAGCGCTTTCTCGGCGCCGCCATGATGACACCGATCCGCCTGCCGATCGCCGACGAGCCCTTCCGACTCGATGCGCCAGGGCGGCTCAAGCGGCGCCTTGCGGATCGCGCTTTTGCGGCCTGGGGCGATCTCGCGCGGGCGCCCCGCATAGAGCCTGTCGATAGGGAGTTCAACCATCGCGATTCATTCCCGCGCCAGCGGTCGCGCAGGTCTACCTCTGGATGGAGTTGAGATAGGCGAGCAGCGCTTCGATCTGCGCGGCGCTGAGCCGGAACTGCGGCATCTCGACGCCTTCATGGCCGACGACAATGCCCTCGGCGAGCGCCTCTTCGAGATTGTGCAGCGGATATTTTCGCGCGAGATCGCGAAACGGCGGCGACTTGGGATTGGCGCTGACGCCGCGCGCGCCGACCGCATGGCAGCGACCGCAATTTGCTTGCGCGATCGCCCGCCCGCGCTTCAGCAGTTGGGCGTCGACAGGCGCTTTCGCCGCGGCGGCGCCGGCGGCGAGCAAGAGGCAAATCGTAATCGCTACAGCCGCGAATCGAAGCATCGCCGAAGTCTAGCCGCGCGCCCGGCGCCTGTCACCGCGCCCTATTTGCGCACGACAAGCACCGAACATTTGGCGTGACGCACGATGGTCTTGGCGTTGGAGCCGAGCAGATAGGTCGCCATCGTCGGGCGATGCGAACCGACCACGACAAGGTCGGCGCCCCATTCCTCGGCCTCGGCGAGCACTTCCGGGTAGACCGCGCCGAAGCGCACGATCGAAGACACGCGTTCCGCCGGATAGGCGATCTTGCCACGCAACACTGCGAGGTCCTTTTCGGTCGCCTCGCGCATCTCCTCGTCGAAATTGGGCGGAATGTAGTCGATGAAGGCCACCGGAACGAGCGGCTGAACATTGACAAGCCGAAGCTCAGCCTCATGCTCCACTTTTGCGAGCGCCACCGCCGCGTCGAGCGCGAGCTGCGTGACTTCCTCCTCGCCGATCTCCACCGCCACCAGAATTTTCTTATACATCCCCGCCTCCCGATGCGCGCGGCGTCGACGCCGACTCACTCCTTCATAGCGCGACTGGCGCCGCCGAGCCACTGACCCGCATCCGATGAGGTCAAACCGCAGACGCGCCGCAGAAATTGTAGTTGAAAAGGGACATGAACATCGAATCGGAAATTGATTATTTCAGCACGTGGAAAACGCGCCAGCAGAATTTCGACAGTTATTTTTTCTCTGCTTACGACAAAATCTCCGGCGGCGGCTGTCCGAACGACGACGCCGACAGGCATTTCGGCTTGTGCAGCGAATCCGGCTTAACGAAGGACGTTCCGCTGATGAAGTGCAAAAAGCGGCGCGCCGGCGCTAGCGCAGCGCGCGATCCTTCGTCGCGGGGACGACACTGTCCCCCGACAGCCGCTCAGAAATCTATTCGACCGCTTCGGCTTTGACGAAATTCCAGGACGCCGTGTCGACGATCCGGCTTTCGCGACTCTCATTGCTGAGCTTGGCGCGGGTCCCTTCGACCGCTGTGACGGTCCACAGATCGATCTCTTCGTCCCAGGCGCCTTCGCAATTCACAAGCGTCGTGACTTTATAGATTTTGCCAGCCTCAAGCATGTTGCTGTCCTGTGCTGAACGATTCCCTCGGGAAAAATACGGCATTGGCTCAACGCGACGACTCTTCATCGTCGCCAAGAAACGGGCAAAATTAGGGAAAGCCGCGGGCGACACGTAGGATAGCGCTCGCCAATACTTAAGTTCACGGCGTGTTGACGCCGCAGCGCATGTAGAGCGGGACGCACAGCGGCAGATCCGGCGGATGCGCGCTCCAGGCCTCCTCCAACTCCCGATCGACGAGCGCCAGCGGATCGCGGCCATAATGCAGTCTGTATTTCTCGACCGCGGACCAGGTCTTCAGAAAGCTCACGAACTCGCTTTTCGATCGCGCAACCGGCGTCTGAAACTGCGGGCAATCGATCTCCTTGAACGGAAACGGCAGGGTCTCGTAGCGCTCGAAATAGAGCGCCGAATTCTCCGCCCAGAAGGGGCCGAGAATATCCTCCTTCAGCGTGCGCAGGATCGAATCGATCGGCTCGACATGCGTTCGCGGCCAGTCATAGGTCCATGCCGCGATGATCCCCTCGGGGCGCAAGGCGCGCCGCGCGTTTACGTAAAAATTCGGCAGATCGAACCAATGGATCGAACAGGCGCAGGCGATGAGATCGACCTCCGCGCGCAGGCCAAGATCATCTTCCGCGCGCGCCAGACGATAGTCGACATTGGGCTCCTTTGGCGCGAGCGCCAGCTGCCGGGGATCGGGATCCGTCGCGAGCACGCGTGTGAAATGGCGCGAAAGTCCGAACGCCGCCTGCCCGCTCCCCGAGCCGCAGTCCCAGGCGAGACGATCCTGTTTCGCGACGCTTGCGAGCCACGCGAAAAGCGCGTCGGGATAATGCGGGCGAAAGGCGCGATAGTCGTCGGCATTGTCGCCGAACACCATCGTCTGGCGTGCATTCATCGCTGCGGTCTCACTTCGTCTCGAACATGCCTTGCGGGCCCAGACCTTTTTGCTTGAGCCACAACGCCGTGGCGCGATCATGCCAGGGCGTCAGGCTGCCTACGCCATGGAAGCCCATGTGTCCCCCGCCCTGCGTCAACGCCGCCTCGATCATCGGCAGATTCGACCAGTCGATCGCCGTGTAACTCTCCGCCGGGACCCAGGGGTCGTCCAGCGCGTGCAGGATCAGCGTCGGCAGCGTTGCGCCCGCGAGGAAATTCTTCGCGGCGTTGGATTCGTAATAGTCCTGCGCGCCCCGGTAGCCAAAATGCGGCGCGACGAAGCGATCGTCGAATTCGTAAAGATTGCGAGCGCCGGCGATCGCGGCGCGCTCGGCGGCGGTGAGCGCGGCGCTCGGCGCCAGCGCTTCGCGTTTCATCTCATTGAGCATGTAGCGATGATAGACGAAATTGCGCGGCGCCATCAGCCGCGCGCAGGACGCAGCCAAGTCGATCGGCGTCGACACGGCGACGGCGGCGTGAACCGGCAGCCCATGGCCGCCCTCGCCGACGAATTTTAGCACGAGATTGCCGCCGAGCGAATTGCCGATGAGCACAATGCCATGACGGACGAGTTCCGCCGGCAGGCCGCGTAGCGCCGCGACGAGATCTTCAGTCTTGCCGGCGTGGTAGCGCCCGCCCGAGGTGGCGCGCGAGGGCGCGGAGCCGCGCAGATTGAGGCGCAGCACCGGCCAGCCTTGGCTCACGAGATAGCGCGCCGTGGCGACGCCATGCCGGCTGGATTCGGAGCCGGCGAGCCCATGCGTCAGAACGATGAGCGGCGCGCCGGCATCCGTTGTCGGCCGGTCGAGCCGCGCCGCCAGAAGATCGCCGTCGGGCATGGCGAGCAGCAGCCGCTCGCCGCCTATAAGCTCCGGCGGCGCCCCGCAGATGATGTTGCGCAGGGTCTGCAGATCGCCGCCGAGCCAAGGCGCCCGCTCGCGAAAGGGAGGAAGCGAGGGGTTTGAGGAGGTGGGTTCACAGCGCATTGTTCCTAGCCTACAGCCGACTGGGCAGGCTGGCGAAAGCTGGTCGCAAGATCAGCTTGCCGCGTTGGATTTGGCCAGCGCAGCGCAGCCTCTCGCTCCGTTCGTGGGTGAGCCTCGTGGCCGACCGTACTTCGCCCCTCACCCCCCATTCACCCTTTTCATCACCGCATCGAGCTTCTTCAACAATTCCGGATCGCGTGCGTCCGGGGCGGTGATAATGGCGTTATCAAGCGCGCGGTCCGAGCCGATCGGACAGGGCTCGTGTTCGCGCGGGAAATCGGTCAGAACCCGCGCCAGCAATCGCGCGACCGTCGCCGAATTCTTCTGAACGACCGCGATCACCGAGGCGATGTCGACATTGTCGTGCTCGGGGTGCCAGCAATCGAAATCGGTCACCATGGCGACGGTGGCGTAGGAGATTTCGGCTTCGCGCGCGAGCTTGGCTTCGGGCATCGCCGTCATGCCGATCACGTCATAGCCGGCGGCTTTGTAGGTGAGCGATTCGGCGTAGGACGAAAACTGCGGGCCTTCCATGCAGACGTAGGTTCCGCCGGCGAGATGATCGACGCCCTCGGCCTTCGCCGCCGCGCCGATGCGGGCGGAGAGCAGAGGCGCGATCGGATGCGCCATCGACACATGCGCGACGCAGCCGTCGCCAAAAAAAGAGGATTGGCGCGCGAAGGTGCGATCGACGAATTGATCGATCAGCACGAAGAGACCGGGAAAAAGTTCGGATTTGAACGAACCGCAGGCGGAGACCGAAATCAGATCGGTGACGCCGGCGCGCTTCATCGCGTCGATATTGGCGCGGTAGTTGATGGTCGAGGGCGAGAGCCGATGGCCGCGCCCGTGCCGCGGCAAAAAGACCGCCTGGGTCGCGCCGAGTTCGCCAAAGACGAGTTCGTCGGAAGGCTCGCCCCAGGGCGTCGTCACCCGCTCGCGGCGGATGTTGGCGAGCCCCGGTAGATCATAAACGCCTGACCCGCCGATTATTCCGACGACCGCTTTGGTCATGAATTATGTCTCCTTCGACAGCTGTTGCTTGGCCGGTTGTGGGCCGGCGCCGAAAAT
Source organism: Methylocystis silviterrae (assembly GCF_013350005.1). Lineage (GTDB taxonomy): Bacteria > Pseudomonadota > Alphaproteobacteria > Rhizobiales > Beijerinckiaceae > Methylocystis > Methylocystis silviterrae. The sequence continues at coordinate 37,039 of NZ_JABVWW010000001.1, read as the reverse complement.
CGCGGCAATGTGACAGGGTTGCGCCCCCAAAACGCCTGTGTTAGGGGACGCTCGCCTTGGAGCTGGGGCGCAGCGGCCCTCGTTCCTTTTCCTACAGCATCCGTCGTTTGAGGCTAACCGCTTAATCGTCGCGACCGTGCAACTTGCACTGAGAGCGGCGTCTCCAAACGGCGTAGATTGACGAGCGAACCAAGTGGCTCAAGACGGGGATTCCTTATCGGGCGTTGCGGGTCGCTACGCCTCCGCACTCTATGATTTGGCGACGGAAAATCACGCCGCCGATGACGTCGCCGCGGCGCTCGATCGATTCAAGACTCTGCTGGATGGCAGCGACGATCTCAAGCGCATGGTCAAAAGCCCGGTGTTCTCCGCCAAGGAGCAGCTCGAGGCCCTCGAGCCCGTTCTCAACAAGGGTCAGATCTCCGGCATCGCCGCCAATTTCATCCGTCTCGCCGCCGCCAAGCGCCGTCTCTTCGTCATCTCCGACATGATCGCCGCCTATCGTCGCCTGAACGACAAGGCGAAGGGCCTGGTGCGCGCCGACGTGACGATCGCGGCGCCGCTGAAGCCGGATCATGAAGCCGCGCTGCGCCAGACGCTCGCCGGCGTCACCGGCGGCAAGACCATCGATCTCAATGTGAAGACAGATCCGTCGATCATCGGCGGTCTGATCGTCAAAATCGGTTCACGCATGGTCGACGCCTCCGTGCGCACCAAGCTCAACTCAATCCGCACACGCATGAAAGAGGTCGGCTGATGGATATCCGCGCCGCAGAAATTTCCGCGATCCTCAAAAAGGAGATCGCCAACTTTGGCGCCGAGGCCGAGGTCACCGAGGTCGGCCAGGTTCTGTCCGTCGGCGACGGCATCGCGCGCGTCTACGGACTCGACAATGTGCAGGCCGGCGAGACCGTCGAATTTCAGGACGGCACCAAGGGCATGGCGCTCAATCTCGAAACCGACAATGTCGGCATCGTGATTTTCGGCGACGACCGGTCCATCAAGGAAGGCCAGACGGTCAAGCGCACCGGCGCCATCGTCGAGGTTCCCGTCGGCAAGGAGCTCCTGGGCCGCGTCGTCGACGCGCTCGGCAATCCGATCGACGGCAAGGGGCCGATCAAGGCGACGCAGCGCTCCCGCGTCGACGTCAAGGCGCCCGGCATTATTCCGCGCAAATCCGTGCATGAGCCGATGGCGACCGGCCTGAAGGCCGTCGACGCGCTGATCCCGATCGGCCGCGGCCAGCGCGAACTCATCATCGGCGATCGCCAGACCGGCAAGACCGCCATCGCGCTCGACACGATCCTCAATCAGAAGTCCCTGAACGACGGCGACGACGAGAAGGCGAAGCTCTACTGCGTCTATGTCGCCATCGGCCAGAAGCGCTCCACCGTGGCGCAATTCGTCAAGGTGCTCGAAGAGCGCGGCGCGCTCGACTATTCGATCATCGTCGCCGCGACGGCCTCCGATCCGGCGCCGATGCAGTTCCTCGCGCCCTTCTCCGGCTGCGCGATGGGCGAATATTTCCGCGACAACGGCATGCACGCCGTCATCATCTATGACGATCTGTCCAAGCAGGCCGTCGCCTACCGCCAGATGTCGCTGCTGCTGCGCCGTCCGCCAGGACGCGAAGCCTATCCGGGCGACGTGTTCTATCTGCATTCGCGCCTGCTCGAGCGCGCCGCGAAGCTTTCCGACGATCGCGGCGCCGGATCGCTCACCGCGCTGCCGGTCATCGAAACGCAGGCGAACGACGTGTCGGCCTATATTCCGACGAACGTCATCTCGATCACCGACGGCCAGATCTTCCTTGAGACCGATCTCTTCTACCAGGGCATCCGTCCTGCGGTGAACGTCGGCCTCTCGGTGTCGCGCGTCGGCTCTTCGGCGCAGACCAAGGCGACCAAGAAGGTCGCCGGCAAGATCAAGGGCGAACTCGCGCAGTATCGCGAAATGGCCGCCTTCGCCCAGTTCGGCTCGGACCTCGACGCCGTGACGCAGCGCCTCTTGAATCGCGGCGCGCGGCTCACCGAACTCTTGAAGCAGCCGCAGTTCTCGCCCTTGAAGATGGAAGAGCAGACCTGCGTGATCTACGCCGGCGTCAACGGCTATCTCGATCCGCTGCCGGTCAATCGCGTGCGCGCGTTCGAGGACGGCTTGCTCGCGCTGCTGCGCTCGCAGCACAGCGACATTCTCGAGAGCATCCGCACGACGAGGGATCTCACCGACGAGACCGCGGCGAAACTCAAGAACGTCGTCGAGAGCTTCGCGAAGAGCTTCGCGTAACGCGCGCCCGGCCATATGGACGTTGGTGAAACGAGACAGGCAAAAACGATATGCCCTCGCTAAAGGATCTTCGAAACCGCATCTCCTCCGTCAAGGCGACGCAGAAGATCACCAAGGCCATGCAGATGGTCGCCGCCGCGAAATTGCGCCGCGCCCAGTCGGCGGCGGAAGCGGCGCGTCCCTATGCCGAACGGATGGAGTCGGTGCTCGCCAATCTCGCGTCCGGCGTGACGGCGGGCGGACCTGCGCTGCTTGCCGGCAATGGCAAGGACGAGACGCACCTGCTGGTCGTCGCCACCGCCGAGCGCGGCCTTTGCGGCGCCTTCAACTCCTCCATCGTGCGTCTCGCCCGCGAGCACATCGCGCGGCTTCAGGATCAGGGCAAGACCGTCAAGATCCTCTGCGTCGGCAAGAAGGGTTTCGAGCAGCTCCGCCGCCAGTATGAGCGCAACATCATCGAGGTCATCGAGCTGCGCGGCGTCAAGCAGATGGGCTTCGACACCGCCGATGAGATCGGCAAGAAGATCATCCGCATGTTCGAAGAGGGCGACTTCGACGTCGCGACGCTGTTCTTCTCGCGCTTCAAATCGGTGATCGCTCAAATTCCGACCGCGCAGCAGCTCATCCCGGCGCAAATTCCCTCGAACGAAAACGCGCCGCCCGTCGAGGGTCCGCAGGCGTCCTACGAGTATGAGCCGGGACAGGACGAAATTCTCTCGACGCTGCTGCCGCGCAACATTTCCGTGCAGGTGTTCCGCGCGCTGCTCGAGAACGCCGCCTCCGAACAAGGCGCCCGCATGAGCGCGATGGACAATGCGACGCGCAACGCCGGCGACATGATCAAGAAGCAGACGACGATCTACAACAGGTCGCGTCAGGCGATGATCACCAAGGAGCTCATCGAAATCATCTCGGGCGCCGAGGCGCTCTGAGTCATTTTAGGACGAGGACGAAACATGGCCGCCAATAAGCCCAGCGGGCGCATCACCCAAGTCATCGGCGCCGTCGTCGACGTGCAGTTCGACGGGCAATTGCCTGAGATTCTGAACGCCCTCGAGACGACGAACCAAGGCAATCGCCTCGTTCTCGAAGTCGCGCAGCATCTGGGCGAAAATTCCGTTCGCACCATCGCCATGGATTCGTCCGAAGGCTTGGTGCGCGGTCAGGAAGTCACCGACACCGGCGCGCCGATTTCGGTTCCGGTCGGCGACGAGACGCTCGGGCGCATCATCAACGTCATCGGCGAGCCGGTCGACGAAGCGGGCCCGATGCTCACGAAATCGCGCCGCGCCATTCACCAGCCGGCGCCTTCCTACGCCGAGCAGGCGACGGAAGCGCAGATTCTCGAGACCGGCATCAAGGTCGTCGATCTGCTCGCGCCTTACGCCAAGGGCGGCAAGATCGGCCTGTTCGGCGGCGCGGGCGTCGGCAAGACCGTGCTGATCATGGAGCTGATCAACAACATCGCCAAGGCGCATGGCGGCTATTCCGTCTTCGCCGGCGTCGGCGAGCGCACCCGCGAAGGCAACGACCTCTATCACGAGATGATCGAGGGCGGCGTCAACAAGAAGGGCGGCGGCGAAGGCTCCAAATGCGCGCTGGTCTACGGCCAGATGAACGAGCCGCCGGGCGCGCGCATGCGCGTCGCGCTGTCAGGCCTTACCGTCGCCGAAGATTTCCGCGACCGCGGCATGGACGTGCTGTTCTTCGTCGACAACATCTTCCGCTTCACCCAGGCGGGTTCGGAAGTTTCGGCGCTTCTCGGCCGCATCCCCTCGGCGGTGGGCTATCAGCCGACGCTCGCCACCGACATGGGCGCGTTGCAGGAGCGCATCACCACGACGACCAAGGGCTCGATCACTTCGGTGCAGGCGATTTATGTCCCGGCCGACGATCTGACCGATCCGGCGCCCGCCACCTCCTTCGCCCATTTGGACGCCACGACCGTGCTGTCGCGTTCGATCGCTGAAAAGGGCATTTATCCGGCGGTCGATCCGCTCGACTCGACCTCGCGCATGCTGTCGCCGGCGATCGTCGGCGAGGAGCATTACGACGTCGCGCGTAAGGTGCAGTCGACCCTGCAGCGCTACAAGTCGCTGCAGGACATCATCGCGATTCTCGGTATGGACGAACTGTCCGAAGAGGACAAGCTCGTCGTCGCCCGCGCCCGTAAGATCGAGCGCTTCCTGTCGCAGCCCTTCCATGTCGCCGAAGTGTTCACCGGTTCGCCCGGCAAGCTCGTCGCTCTCGCCGACACGATCAAAGGCTTCAAGGGCCTCGTCGAAGGCGAATACGACCATCTCCCCGAGGCCGCCTTCTACATGGTTGGTTCGATCGAAGAGGCGGTCGAAAAGGCCGCGAAGCTCGCCAAAGAAGCGGCGTAACTTTTACAAAGCGCTTTGGCCGGACGTGCTCCGGCCATGACGCTGATCAGTTTTCGTGGATGGCCGGATCAAGCCCGGCCATGACGGGCTGGACGCAAAGCGCCGTCGGAGAACATCATGGCTGCATTCCACTTCGAACTCGTCTCTCCCGAGAAGCATCTCTTCTCCGGCGAAGTCGAGTCGGTCGTCGCCCCTGGCGCCGACGGCCAGTTCACCGTGCTCAAGGACCATGCGCCGGTCATGACCACGCTGAAGGCCGGCGTGGTGACCGTTTCCGGCGGCGAAGGCAAGGTTGAGAAGCTTTTCGTGCGTGGGGGATTCGCCGACGTCAACGCGTCCGGCTTCACCATTCTCGCCGAACAGGCGATTCCTCTTTCCGAAATCGACGTCGCCAAGGTCGACGCCGACATTCGGAACGCACGCGAAGACATCTCCGACGCCAAGTCTGACGAAGCGCGTCTCGCCGCGTCCGACAAGCTCGCGCAATTGCAGGAACTGCGCGCGGCGATCGGCGGCTGATCAGACCGCGATAATTCACGCGGCGCCCGCGGCGCAACTCGCAACTTCTCTCGCGTCATGCCCGCGCTCGTCGCGGGGCATCCACGTTAGAGCCTGCTTCCACGCCGAGTGTCTTTTCGTCGCCATCCGCTTCCTCTCGGCGCCATGCCCGAGCTTGTTGCGGGTATCCATCGCGCGCGTGTCGAAGCATAGACGCACCTTGGCAATTCGCTCAAACGCAGCGTGAGCTATGTCTCGCTCACGTCTTCCGCCGCCGGTTCATCGAGCTCCGCTTCAATCATGTCGCCGTGCCGCTCCGCTGGCGCGAGCTCGGATCGTGACCGCGCAATCTCGCGGATCGCCTCTCCGATTTCCGGATTGCGCTTGGTCAGCGTCTGCAGATCATAGGCGTCGAGGATGAGGAGTTTCGTCGGCGCGGTCGCCCGCACGTCGGCGGAGCGCAACGTTTTGTGCAGAACGGCGATCTCGCCGAAGAACTGCCCTTCGCCGAGCGTGACGTTTTCATGCGCCAGCTCGACTTCAACCTCGCCCTCGGCGATGAAATACATCGAATGGGCGGGATCGCCCTTGCGCACGATCATTGCTCCCCGGGGTATGGACTGCGCCCGAAGGTAACGCATGATCTCGGCGATCCCGGCCGCGTCGAGACCGCGAAACAGCGGCACGCTGGCGACCATCGTCCAGGTGACGACGAATTCGCGGCGGTGAATCTCTTCGGCGAAGGCGGTGGCGAGAATGCCGACCGGCAGGCCCAGCAGCAGAAAGCCCGTCACCATGGCGAAGGAGGCGATGAGCTTGCCCGCCAGCGTGAGTGGAATGACTTCGCCATAGCCGACGGTCGTCACCGTTTCGATCGCCCACCACATCGCGTCCGGAATCGTGCCGAATTTTTCGGGCTGCGCCTCATGTTCGGCGATATGCATCGCCGTCGAAAAGAACAGCACCGCGCCAAACAGAATGATCAGCCAGGCGAGCAGCGCCTTGCGCTCGGCTTCGATCACCGCGAGCAATGTGCGGATGCCGGGAGAATAGCGCGCGAATTTTAAGAATCGCAGCAGGCGCAGCATCAAAAAGACGCGCAGATCCGCCGAGAAGTAGAACGAAAGATAGAAAGGCAGAAAGGCGGCGAGGTCGATCAGCGCCCAGCCTGATGCGATGAAGGCGAGTCGCGCCGCCATCGGCGAGCGGCGCGCGTAAAGCGCATGTTCGGGCGCGCACCAGACGCGCAAGACATATTCGAGCGTGAAGGCGGCGACGGCGACATATTCAATGAGGTTGAAGATGTCCTCATAGCGGTCGCTGTATTCCGGCACCGATTCGAAGATCACGGAAACGACCGACAGCAGGACGAGCCCAATCAGCCCGCGATGGACGACGCGCGCGATCCGGTCGTGGCTGCCGCCGTCAAGGACGACGTGGACGCGCCGCCGCAACAACGCCAGACCGCGCCGCCGGTCCGGCTCGCTCATGGCGCGGCTGCTTTTCCGCGCAACGCGTCCTCGACGGAGGCGAGCGCCTGATCGATGGCGGCGGCGTTGGGGCCGCCCGCCTGCGCAAGGTCGGGGCGGCCGCCGCCGCCCTTGCCGCCGAGCATGACGCTCGCGACGCGCACGAAATCTACGGCGCTGTATTTCTCCGTAAGATCGTCGGTGACGCCGACGACGATGCCGGCCTTGCCGTCTGGCGAGGCGCTGGCGATCGCGACAACGCCCGAGCCGATCGCCTTCTTGGCGTCATCAACCATCGACTTCAAATCCTTGGCCTCGATGCCTTCGACCGCGCGCGCCAGGAGCTTGACGCCGCCGATGTCGCGCGGCTTCTCGGCAGCGCCGTCGCCAGCGCCGCCGCCCATCGCCAGCTTGCGCTTGGCGTCGGCGAGTTCGCGCTCCAGCCGCTTGCGCTCGTCGAGAAGCGCGGCAAGCCGCGCCGGCGCGTCCTCGAGCGGCGCGCGCATCAGCGCCGCCATGTCGCGCAGCGCGCGCGATTGCGCGACAAGCTGGCCGCGCGCGCCCTCGGCGGTGCGCGCCTCGATGCGGCGCACGCCGGATGCGACCGCGCCTTCCCCGACAATGGCGATGAGGCCGATATCGCCGGTGCGCGAAACATGCGTGCCGCCGCACAGCTCGACGGAGAAGGGATGCGCGGCGCCGGGGTTTAACGGCCCCATCGAGACGACGCGCACTTCGTCGCCGTATTTCTCGCCAAAGAGCGCGCGCGCGCCGGAGCGGATAGCGTCGTCCTGAGCCATCACCCGCGTCTCGACCGGCGCATTGTCCTGAACGATCTCGTTGGCGAGCGTTTCGACGCGGGCCAGCTCCTCATCGGTGAGGGGCTTGGGATGGGTGAAGTCGAAGCGCAGCCGATCCGGCGCAACGAGCGACCCCCTTTGCGCCACATGCTCGCCGAGCACCTGCCGCAGCGCCTCATGCAGAATATGCGTGGCTGAATGATTGGCGCGCGACTGCATGCGCCGCTCGTGGTCGACGTCGAGTTCGAGCGCGAGGCCGGGCGTGATCTCGCCCTCTTCGACGACGCCCTCGTGAATGATGAGGTCGCCGAGCTTTTTGACGGTATTTTCGACGCGAAAGCGCAGGCCGCGGGCGCGCATCACGCCGACATCGCCGACCTGTCCGCCCGACTCGCCGTAGAAGGGGGTCTGATTGAGGATCAGCGCGCCGCGCGCGCCTTCCTTCAGCGAAAAGGCTTCGCCGCCGTCATGAATGATGGCGGTGACGACGCCCTCGCTTCTCTCGGTTTCATAGCCGAGGAATTCGGTCGCGCCGAGACGTTCCTTGAGCGCGAACCAGAGCGCTTCCGTCGCGGTTTCGCCGGAGCCGGCCCAGGCCTTGCGCGCATCCGCCCGCTGGCGCTCCATCGCGGCGTTGAAGACCTCCTTGTCGACGCCGATGCCGCGCGGACGCAAGGCGTCCTCGGTGAGATCGAGCGGAAAGCCGTAGGTGTCGTAGAGCTTGAACGCGGTTTCGCCGGAAAGCTTGTCGCCCTGGGCGAGCGCCGCCGTCTCTTCGTCGAGGATCGCGAGGCCGCGCGCCAAGGTCGCGCGAAAGCGCGTCTCTTCGGAAAGCAGCGTATCGGCGATCAGCGACTGCGCGCGCACGAGTTCCGGATAGGCCTGGCCCATCTCGGCGACAAGCGTCGGCGCCAGCCTCCACATCAGCGGGTCCTTCGCGCCGAGAAGCTGGGCGTGCCGCATGGCCCGTCGCATGATCCGGCGCAGCACATAGCCGCGGCCTTCGTTCGACGGCGTGACGCCATCGGCGACGAGGAAGGAGGAGGCGCGCAGATGGTCGGCGATGACGCGATGGCTCGCGCCCTGCGGGCCGTCGACCGCCGCGCCGGTGAAATCGGCGACCGCGCCGGTCAGCGCGCGGAAAAGATCAATGTCGTAATTGGAGGTCACGCCCTGCATCAGCGCGGCGATGCGCTCCAATCCCATGCCGGTGTCGATCGAGGGGCGCGGCAGCGGCGCGCGTTGCCCCGGCGCCACCTGCTCATATTGCATGAAGACGAGGTTCCAGAACTCCAGGAACCTGTCGCCGTCCTCGTCCGGGCTTCCGGGCGGACCGCCATTGAGCGTCTCGCCCTGATCGTAGAAAATCTCCGAGCAGGGACCGCAGGGCCCCGTGTCGCCCATGCTCCAGAAATTGTCGGCGCTGGCGATGCGGATGATGCGGCTGTCATCGAAGCCGGCGATCTTTTTCCACAGATCATAGGCCTCGTCGTCATCGTGATAGACCGTGACGAGCAGCCGATCGACGTTAAGCCCGAACTCGCGGGTGATGAGGTTCCAGGCGAGCTCGATCGCGCCTTCCTTGAAATAGTCTCCGAAGGAGAAATTGCCGAGCATTTCAAAGAAGGTGTGATGGCGCGCGGTGTAGCCGACATTGTCGAGGTCGTTGTGCTTGCCGCCGGCGCGCACGCATTTTTGCGCCGAGGCGGCGCGCGCATAGGCGCGCTTTTCGACGCCGGTGAAGACGTTCTTGAATGGCACCATGCCGGCGTTGGTGAACATCAACGTCGGATCATTGTGCGGCACAAGCGACGAGGAGGCGACTTTCTCGTGCCCATTATGCGCGAAATAGTCGAGGAAGGCGGTTCGGATCTGGTTGACGCCACTCATGCGGTCACGGCTCGCGAATGCGTCTCTGTCGCCGAAGCGGCTTTTGCGCCGATGCGGGAGACGCGTTTAAAACAATAACCTGGAGCGGCCTTTCGTTTCAACGAAACAGGCGACGACCCGAGGTTGCGGCGAAGGCTGCGGCAGGCGGCGCCGTCGCGCGCTTCATCATGCGCGATATGACAGTTTCGGGGGGAAACGGCAATGGCGAGGGGACCGCCAGGCAGGGCGGAACGGGTGAAGAGCTTCCCCATCCTTGTAACTTAAACCGTGCCGGATCAGCTGACATTGCCGCTGCGGCGGCGGCGAGCCGACGACAGAGCGCGAGCCGCTCCTCTCAGTCGCCTCTGCGCCGAACGCGGGAAGACAGGAGGCCGCAAAGCGGTCGCCGCGCAGCCTCAACGATCAGCGCGCCGACGGCCCCGAGCGCGGCCATGAGCAGGAAGAAAGACACGCTGGGCACGCTCGACCACAAACTGCCGAGCCATCCCGCCAGGAGATTGCCGAGAAACATTGATGTGAACCACACGCCCATCAGCGCCGAGCGCGATCCTTCAGGCGCGACATGCGACACGAGCGACAGGGCGATCGGCGAGAAATGCAATTCTGAAACGGTGATGACGCAAAAAAAGGCGAGGAGCCAAAGCCAACTCGCCTTACCTCCGTCGCTCGTCCAGGCGGCGAGCGCCATGACGCCGTAGCTCACGGCGACGCCGAGACAGCCGAGCGACATTTTACTGATCGTCGAGGGCTCGCGCCCTGCCCGAGAGAGCCGGCTCCAAAAGGAAACGAGCGGCGGCGTGAAGAGAAAGATCATCAGCGGATTGAAGGCCTGAAACCACGTCACCGGAATTTCGGCGCGCCATCCGAAAACATCGACGCCGCGGTCGGTGGATTGCGCCGCCCAGAGCGCGATCGTGTTGCCCTGCTGCTCGAAGGCCGCCCAGAACAGCGCGGAAGGCGCAAAGAGCAGCATGAGGGTGATGAGCGACCGGCGAAACTGCGCGCGCGCCTGCGCCGTCGGGGCGCGCCTTACGCCGCGCATCGGCTCGGGCGGCAGACTCGGAAGGCCCATCACATACGTCGCGAGGCCGATCGCCATGCCGACGCCCGCGCAGGCGAAGCCATAATGCCAGCCGATCGTCTCCCCTACTGTTCCGCAAACCAGCGGCGCGAAGAACGCGCCGATATTGATGCCGACGTAGAATATCGAATAAGCGCGGTCGCGACGGGCGTCGGTCGGCGCATAAAGCTCCCCGACCTGGACGGAGATGTTCGGCTTGAAGCCGCCGCAGCCGAAGGCGATGCAAAGCAGCGCGATCAGAAAGAGGCGATCATACGCCATCATGAAATGGCCGACGGCCATCAACGCCGCGCCGATGACGATCGTGCGCGTGCGCCCTAACCAGCGATCGGCGATCGCCCCGCCCAGAATCGGCGCGAGATAAACGAGGCCGGTGTAGAGACCGTAGATTTGCGAGGCGAAAGGTTGCGGGGCGAGCGGACCGGAAATCGTCTCGAGTCCGCGCTTCAAGGCGTCTAGGCCGAGCGCCGCGTCCATGCGCGCCGGCGTCAGCAAGTAGTCGACCATGTAGAGGACGAGAAGCGCCCGCATCCCGTAATAGGAAAAGCGCTCCCACATTTCGGAAGCGAAGAGAAAGGCGAGCCCGCGCGGATGGCCGAGAAAATCGTCGCTTCGCTGCATTCGCCCTGCCGGACCGAGCTTTCGTTCCGCGCGCCGCTGTGGCCCGTGCAGCCTCTATAGACGATGGTTCAACCGGCTCAAATCGCCCCCACGTCGAGGCTCGCCGCCACGAGCATCCCCAGTTCGCGGCACGCGTCGACGAAGTCTTCCCACCATTCGCCGCGGCAAATGAGCGGCTCGCGTATCGCGCGCCAGCGCAAGCCGGTCACAATCGTCTCGACGCCGCGCCGCGTTCCCGTTCCATCATGGCCGGCGCGAATGTAAAGTGCGTATGGCAGGCCCTGCGTGCGCTCCAACAAGGGATAGTAGCAACGATCGAAGAAGTCCTTGAGCGCGCCGCTCATGTAGCCGAGATTTTCGGTGGTTCCGAGAATGACCGCCTGAGCGGCGAGAACATGCTCGGGCGTCGCCGCGAAAGGGCTGAGCGTCTCAACCTCGACGCCCTCGATCTCGGGCGCCCGCGCGCCGGCGGCGACCGCGTCCCGCAGCCGCTCGGTGTTACGCGACGGCGCGTGCGCGACGATGAGCAGGCGCTTTGGCAAAATGAGCGCGGCTACCAGGGATGAAATTCTGGCACGTAAATAATTTTCATGAAGATCGCCAGGCCGATGATCGCGAGCAGGACCAGCAGCCCGCTGTAGGCGATCACCGCATAGACCGAGGCGTTGTAGACCGTGTCCAACAGTCGCAGCGCATACGCTCTCAGCGCGCCGTCTGTCTCCGTTACCTGCTTCGCCATAAGCTCTCCTCCTCAAGGAGGCGGTCAAAACTCATTTCGTATAAATCGATATAGAGCGCGCAATGTCGCCGTCACCACTATTCGCTCGACGCGATAAGAGGTTGGGGCTTGCTTTTGTCGCTGGCGCTCATCGCGCGCTTGCGCTTGTCCGCCCGCTCGACGACCTGGGCCTTTTCCGCATCCGACATCGACATCCAGCCCGCGATCTCGGCGCGCGTGCGGCCGCAGCCGACGCACACGCCGTCCTGATCGAGTTCGCAGATCTTTATGCACGGACTGTCGACCATCGGCTCCACTTTTGACTGCGCGGCGCCGGGATTACGGCGGATGCGTCCCGCCGCGCTATAGGATGGCGCGCCGCGCGCGTCAAAAACCCCAGAGGTTCTTCGCGACAATCCTTTTTCTCCTTCGCCAAATCGACTAGATGCGGGCGATGACGACAAAAACGAAGATCTTCATCGACGGCGACGCCGGCACCACGGGGCTCGAAATCCGCGAGCGGCTCTCCGGGCGTGCGGACATTTCGCTCCACGCGCTCCCGCAAGAGACGCGCAAGGACGTCGCCGCGAAGCGCGACATTCTCGCTTCCGTCGACATCGCGATTTTGTGTCTGCCGGACGACGCGGCCAGAGAAACTGTCGCGCTCTGCGACGCGCTTGGCGACGAGAGCCCGCGGTTGCTCGACGCCTCCACGGCGCATCGCGTGGCGGATGGTTGGGTCTACGGTTTCGCGGAGCTTTGCGAGGGACAGGCGGCGGCGATCGCCCACGGGCGCCGGGTGGCCAACGTCGGCTGCTATGCCACGGGCGCGATCGCGCTCATCCGTCCGCTCGTCGACGCCGGGCTTATCCGGTCGGACCAGCCGCTGACGATCAACGCCATCTCGGGCTATTCGGGGGGCGGACGGCAGATGATCGAAGCCTATGAGCGCGGCGAAGCGCCGGCGTTCGAACTCTATGCGCTCAGCCTCGAGCACAAACATGTGCCCGAGATCATGGCCTATTCGAAGCTTTCCGAGCGGCCGCTTTTTGTGCCCTCGGTCGGCAATTTCAGGCAGGGCATGCTGGTCTCGATACCGCTCGCGCTCGACGCGTTGCCCGGTAAGCCCAAAGCCGAGGATTTCGAAGGCGCCTATGCGGGTCACTACGCCGAGGCGAAACATGTCCGGCTGGCGGCCGCGCCGACAAGCGGCAAGCTCGACCCGCTGGCGCTGAACGGAACCGACGATTTGGAGCTCTTTGTCGTCGCAAACGAAGCGCGCCGCCACGCCCTTCTCGTCGCCCGTCTCGATAATCTCGGCAAGGGCGCGGCCGGCGCTGCGGTGCAAAATCTCGACCTGATGATGGGGAAGATCGCCGTCTCAGCTTAGAGCGCTTCCCGATCACATCGAATCATGTGATCGATAAGGAATCGCTCAAAAATGGAATGTTGGAGCAGGTTCTCATCGAAAAAGTCTGTCAACTTTTTCGGAACCTGCTCAAGCGCCATGGCGAAGCTTCGGCGCGCCTATTCGGCATAGGCGGTGGCGCCTCCCGGCAGTTTCGCAGCGACGTCCTCATAGCGGCTGGTGCGCTTGTCCATCATCGTCTCGAAGGCTTCGTGCACCTCCTGGACCGAGCGAGTTTTGAGCCGGCGGCCCTGCTGCTCGTAGAAGATCGGCTTATTGGCCCGCGCCGGCCGCGGCAGCAGCGACGCCGCCGACGTGTGCGGCGCCTCGTCCATGGTCCGCATGAAGCGCTCGGCGTCGTCCGGACCCAGAAAGTGGATGAGGTAGGTTTCGCCGCGGGTCAGAGGACGGCCGAGCTTCTCGGCGATCCGGGCGCTGTCCTTCTTAAGCATTTCGGCGGCGAGAACCGCGGAAAGATAGGGATCGTTGCGCAGGCCCAAGATTTGCGCCCGTTTCTGTCCGCTGACGCGCGCCGAATCGTCGCTCGCGATCACCGCCGCCGTCTCGCCGTGCCCATGGCGCCAACCGAAGGTTTTCATCGCCTTAAGCCAGGTTTTTTCGACGAACTGGAAGAGTCCGCTGGCGGACGACGTCCGCGCCTTCGCCGTCGAGGAGAAATTCGATTCCTTGTCGGCGATGGCCATGAGCAGCGCCGGGTCCATTTCAGTCGTCTGCGCCGCCTTGACGACGCGCTCGACGATCGACTGCTGCACCTTGACGGACCCGAACCGCATCACGCCCGGCGCATCGAAGGCGTCGTCGCTCCCCAGCCGATGCGACCAGGTGAGCGCCGCCTGGTCCAAGGAGAAGTCCGAGTCGAGCGCCGTATCGTCATCGGCGGCGGATTCCGGCAGCGTCGTCAGCGGAGAGGCGGCGACGCGGACGCGTGCAGCGCGCGCGGTCCGCTCCGGACGACGAGTCTCGTCGCGCTCGGCGGTCATCGCCAGGACAGCCAACACCGATAGCAGGGTCGCGACGCAAAGCGCGCGCAACAAAGGAGAACAGGATTGATCCAGCAGTAAGCCCGGCAGGGTCGCGTGGGGCGACGCCTTGGACTGCGGGCCTGAGCGAGGCGACGCGACCTTCTCATCCTTCGAAGGCGGCGGGGCGTTCGTCAGCGTGACGGTCATGCTTCGCGGTTTCTCCACAATTACGCAAAGTTTGCGTAAACAGAAGGTTACCTGCGAGGCGAGGCGAAAGATCGGCGGCCGGAGCCATGCTCGCGCCACAATTACGGCCGCGTCACAGACGCGCGGCAGCCGAAAACTCATGAGTTACAATAGATTACGCAGACAGGCGCGTCGCCGTCGCCACAATGACGCCACTGGTCGAGACGCGAACTTGCTGCGGCCGGCGTCTCGAAACGAGAGCGGGTGTCTCTAAAACAGATTCGACACCTTGGAGAGCATGCCTTGGAGCAGATGATATTCGGGGCCGGCGGTCGGCGTCGTGCGGGTGATGAAGTCGATCGGCTTGCCGTCCTCCATGCCGTAATCGGCCACGCGCTGAACCTTCTTCGACTTGTCGAAGTAAACCGCATAGACGCGCTGATCGGTAATATTCTGTGGCATGAAGGCGAATTTGCGCTCGATACGCTGGCTGACGTAATACCAGGCGTCGCCGCCGACCGTCGACGTTGTGGAAGGGGTGCCAAGGGTCGCCATTACTTGCTGCGCCGGCATGCCAGGCTTGATCTGCCCGGTGCTGCGCGAATCGAGCACGGCGCCGCGGGTGACGACGCCCTCGTACCCGAGACAAGCGGAAAGCGAAGCAGCGAGGCCGGCCACGGCCGCTAAACGAGAAACGACGCGCAAAGCCTGCGCCATGAATGTCTCCGAAATCTTACGCCGCGGCGCGCTTGCGCTTCGGTGGATAGTCCCTCGCCAAATCCGTAATCTTCGAACGCAGCGAAAGCAAGACGCTCTTCTTGCGCTGCGCAGCGCTGGCGTCCGTGCGCCGACGCACATATCTGGTTCTATGGAACGCCCGCGACATGGAGACAGCGACATGGAGATAGCGCCATGAACAACACTTTCGATTCGCATGCGCCGCTTTCGCGCCGTCTCGCCCTCTCTGAAGTGCCCCCTGAAGGTCTCGACGTCGACATCCGCGCGACGCCGCTCGAATGCGCCGCACTGGCGCAGCTCAATGCGCTGCCCGCCGTCCATTCGCTCCAAGCGGAACTGCGGGCGCGGCAACTGCGCGGCGACGGATTGGAGATCGAGGGCGAGTTGCGCGCGCGCATTCGGCAAATCTGCGTCACGACGCTCGAGGAGTTCGACTCGGAGCTCATCGAACCCATCCAGATGCGCTTTGCGCCGCCGCGGGACGAGGCGCCGCGCAACCGAAGGCGACATGAAGAGACGACTGAAATCACGTTGGATGAGGATCCGCCTGACCCGTTGATCGGCGGCGGCGTCGATCTCGGCGCGGTGGTTTCCGAGTTTTTCACGCTGGCGCTTGATCCCTATCCTCGCAAGCCAGGTGCAATTTTCGTCGAACCGCAGCCTGGCGACGGAGCTCAGGCCGTCTCGCCTTTCGCCGCCCTGGGACGCCTCAAGCCGCGCCGCGAGGCTTGAGGCGAGACAGAATAGGCACTTGCGCCTATGGCCAGCAAATGGCAAGTCGCCCGCAAGGGCGGGAGCGCGAACGCGCTTCTCGGACGCGTCACAAAGGCCGGCCAAGAGTTAAGACGGCGAATCCAGGCGCGCAGTCGGGGGAAACGAATTAAATGCCGCAAACTGTTCGGATCGCGCTCGACGCGATGGGCGGCGATTTTGGCCCAAAGGTGACCATCGCGGGCGCGGCCAGCGCGCTCGAACGGCGTCCCAACAGCCGCTTCCTGCTGATCGGCGACGAGCCGGCGATCCGTGCGCAGCTTCAACGCTATCCGCGCCTCGCCGAATGCGCCGACGTGCGCCACTCTTCGGTGTCGATCCGTATGGACGACAGGCCGAGTCAGGCGCTGCGCTACGGGCGGCGGGTCTCGTCGATGTGGCTCGCGATCGAGGCGGTCAAGAAAGGCGACGCGGACGTCGCCGTCTCGGCCGGCAACACCGGCGCGCTGATGGCCATGGCGAAAATTTGCCTGCATACGATGGCGCGCGTCGACCGGCCGGCCCTCGCCTGCCTTTGGCCGACGCTCAGGGGCCAGTCGGTGGTGCTCGACGTCGGCGCCTCGATGGGCGCCAACGCCAGCCACCTTGTCGATCTCGCGATCATGGGCGCGGCGATGGCGCGAGTCATGCTGGGAGTTGAGCGCCCGACCGTCGGCCTGCTCAATGTCGGCGCCGAAGAGATCAAGGGCATCGAAGAGGTGAAGGCCGCCTCGACCATGCTGCGCGATCTCGCCCTGCCCGGTTTCGATTATCGCGGCTTCGTCGAGGGCGACGGGATCGGACAGGGCGCCGTCGACGTTGTCGTCACCGAGGGCTTTACCGGCAATATCGCGCTCAAGACTGCTGAAGGAACCGCCGCGCAGATTACCGCCTATGTCAAAGAGGCGATGGGCGGCACGTTACTCGCCAAGCTCGGCTATCTTCTCGCGCTCGGGGCCTTCCGCCAACTTCGCGCCAAGATGGACACAAGGGCGACGAATGGCGGCGTGTTTCTTGGACTCCAGGGAATCGTCATCAAAAGCCACGGCGGCGCCGATTCGGTCGGCTTCGCGCGGGCCGTCGAGATCGGCCATGAGGTGGCCGGCAGCGACCTTCTCAATCGTATTCGCGACACTGTCGCGCTGGCGCACCGCCTCGAGGGGCAGGACGGCGCCGCTTCGACCAGTCCTCCCCGGGAAGCCGCTCAGTGACGACAAGCATGCCTCAACTGCGTTCCGTCGTTCTTGGCGTTGGCGCCTATTTGCCTGCGAAGACGCTCAGCAATGCCGAGCTGTCCAAGCTCGTCGACACGAGCGACGAGTGGATTGTGCAGCGAACGGGAATCAAGGAGCGCCATATCGCCGCGGAAGGCGAGACGACGTCGATGCTCGGAGAAATGGCCGCGCGCGATGCGCTCGCCAACGCGGGAATTACCGCCGACGACATCGACCTGATCATCGTGGCGACATCGACCCCAGACTGGACCTTCCCGTCAACCGCGACGCAGATTCAAGCGGCCCTGGGCATTACGCACGGCGTGGCGTTTGATCTGCAAGCCGTCTGCTCGGGATTTGTTTTCGCCGTCGCCACGGCGGAGAAATTTCTACGCTCGGGCTCGCACAAGCGCGCGCTTGTCATCGGCGCCGAGACATTCTCCCGGATCATCGATTGGACCGACCGCACCACCTGCGTGCTGTTTGGCGACGGCGCCGGCGCGATGGTGCTCGAGGCGCAACCGTCGCAGGGAGGGGCCGACGAGCGCGGCGTGCTGACGACTCATCTGCGCTCTGACGGACGCCATCGCGCGAAACTCCACGTCGACGGCGGCCCGTCCGCGACTCAAACCGTCGGTCATCTGCGCATGGAGGGGAAAGAGGTGTTCCGCTTCGCGGTCGGCCAAGTCACCGACGTCGTCAAGGACGCTTTCGCCGCGACGGGACTGACCCCCGAGGATCTCGATTGGTTCGTGCCGCATCAGGCCAATCGCCGAATCATCGATATGTCGGCGCAAAAGCTCGGGATTGCGCCGGAAAAGATCATCGCCACCGTGCATTTGCACGGCAACACCTCCGCCGCGTCAGTGCCCCTGGCTTTGGCGGTCGCCGCGGCGGACGGACGAATCAAACGGGGCGATCTCGTCATGCTTGAAGCCGTCGGGGGCGGCTTTACCTGGGGATCGGCGCTGATACGCTGGTAAGCTGGCGTAATACAAGAACTATTTCAATGTAAGCAAATATTGGCGCGAAATATTACACGCGCGGTTACAACCTGCGCTTGATTTCCGAATTCAATTCTGAAAAATTCTGACAATAGCCGGTGGCGAATACCCGCTGTGGGCGGGTTTCGGAGCGCTAACGCGCCGCCCCTGATAGCGCCCCGTCGTCCCTCCCGGCGCGCTCCGAACAGCCCACGACCGTCGTTCTTGATGAATTGTAAGGCAGAAGATGGCCAAGGGGGACGCGACCGCTAAGCCGAACGGCGAAGCGAAAGAAAAGCGCATGGCGAGGGGGGGCACCGTGACCCGCTCGGACCTTGCAGACGCAATCCATCGGAAAGTTGGAGTGCCGCGGGCGGAGTCCGCGAAATGCGTCGAAATGGTGCTCGAAGAGATCTTCGAGCGCATCGTCGCGCGCGAAGACGTCAAGCTCTCTTCCTTTGGCGCCTTTACGGTACGCTCCAAGAAGGAGCGGCAGGGACGCAATCCGAAGACTGGCGCAAGCGCCATGATTTCGGCGCGGCTGGTCGTCTCCTTCAAGCCGTCCAACATCATGCGTGCGAAAATCAACGTCGACGAGTGACGGTTGCGCCTTCGGGCGCGCTTACCCGCTTGACAAGCGTCGGCGCGCCATGCGCCAAGCAGGCATGGCCAAAAGCCGCGCGGTCTACGTCTGTCAGAACTGCGGCACCGTCGCGTCGCGGTGGCAAGGTCGCTGCGACTCCTGCGGCGAGTGGAACAGCCTCGTTGAAGAGTCGGAGGCCGGCGCGCCCGCCGTTTCCCGCCGCGCCGCGCGCGGCCGCGTCTTCGAACTCGAGGGGCTCGCTGGCGAAGGCCGGGCAGCGCCAAGAATTGCGACTGGAATCGACGAATTCGACCGCGTCACCGGCGGCGGCTTCGTGCCGGGCTCGGTGCTGCTGCTCGGCGGCGAGCCTGGCATTGGCAAATCCACTCTGCTCATCCAGGCCTGCGCGACTCTGGCGCGCCGCGGCGCGCGCGTCGTCTATATTTCGGGCGAGGAGGCCGTCGCCCAGGTGCGCCTGCGCGCGACCAGGCTCAATCTCGCCGATGCGCCGGTGGAGCTCGCCGCCGCAACCCAGGTCGAAGACATTCTCGCCACCTGCGCGACAGGCGCCCGCCCGGCGTTGATCGTCATCGATTCGATACAGACGATGCACACCAACATGGCGGAGTCGGCGCCTGGAACGGTGACGCAGGTGCGCGCAAGCGCCCAGGCGCTCCTGCGCCACGCCAAGACGACAGGCTCGACGATCGTTCTCGTCGGCCATGTCACCAAGGACGGGCAGGTCGCAGGTCCGCGCGTGGTCGAACACATGGTCGACGCCGTCCTGTCCTTCGAGGGCGACGGCGCGCATCATTTCCGCATGCTGCGCGCCTCCAAGAACCGATTTGGCGCGACAGGCGAAATCGGCGTCTTCGAGATGACCAGCCTCGGCCTCGCCGAAGTCGCCAATCCATCGGCGCTTTTTCTCGCCGGCCGAGACTCTGGCGCGCCGGGCGCCGCGGTCGTCGCCGGCATGGAGGGGCAGCGTCCGCTGCTGATCGAAATCCAGGCGCTCGTCGCGCCGAGCTCCCTCGGCACGCCGCGACGCGCCGTCGTCGGTTTCGACCAGAATCGGCTCTCCATGATCCTGGCCGTGCTCGAAGCGCATGGCGGGCTGAAGCTTGGCATGCACGACGTCTATCTGAATGTCGCGGGTGGATTTCGAGCCCACGAGCCGGCCGCCGATCTCGCCGCGGCCGCCGCGCTCGTCTCATCCCTCACCGGCGCCGTCCTGCCGCCCGACATGTGCTTTTTTGGCGAAATCGGGCTCTCCGGCGCCGTGCGGCCCGTCATTCACGCCGGCATGCGATTGCGCGAGTCAAGGAAACTCGGGTTCCATCTCGCCGTCGTCCCGCAATCCCAACAAATCTCCGATGATGGGCGCGGCGCCGGCGTGACGATCCGTCCCTGCGCGGACGTCGGCGGCCTCGTCGCCGCCATCGCCCGCATATCGACGCGCGAAAGAACCATCGCGCGCGGCTAAAGAGGTCGCGCATTAGTGTTTCCGGCTGGCCTCAAGATGCGTTAGAAGGCTGCCAGTGCGAAAGCGAGACGCCTGCCGGACCGACGCTTGGCTGCCCGCGGCGGCGCAAAGTTGACACAGGTTCTGGAGAGGGTCGTGCGGATGCCGCCCGGAAGGCGGCCAACAGCCCATTCAGAAGCGTTCAGAGCTCGGGCGAACAAGCAAGGGGCTAGCGATGCCATCATATCTTGATTTGGCTGTGATTACCGTCGTTCTGATTTCGGGGATGCTCGCACTTTTGCGCGGCTTCACCCGCGAAGTCCTTGCAATCCTGTCCTGGGTTGCGGCTGCGGCGGCGGCGTATTTCTTTTATCCGCTCGCCCTGCCCTACATCAAACCATACGTCAGCAAGGACGAGATCGCTCTCGCGGCTTCCGTGGCCTCCGTATTTTTCGTCGCTTTGATCGCTGTTTCTCTCGTCACGGTGAAGCTCTCGGACGTCATCCTCGATTCGAAGGTCGGCGCCCTCGATCGCACGCTCGGCTTCCTGTTCGGGGCCGTTCGCGGCGCGCTGCTCGCCGTCGTCGCCTTCGTCTTTTACAGCTGGCTGGTGCCCGAAACGAATCAGCCGGAATGGATCAAGGAAGCGCGCGCTAAACCGTTCCTGACGGCTGGCGGCGAGAAGCTGCGCGAAATGCTGCCCGACGACATCGACAGCCTCGTCGCCAAGATCAAGGCCAAGAAGGGCGCTCCGACGAATGAGGAGCCGCCGGCCGACGTCGAGCCGGACAAGATTCAGCCTGCGCCGACTGACGCAAGCTCGGAGGCTCCGGCTGAGGCTCCGGCCGAGGCGGCGCCTCAATCGGGCGACAAGCCTGAATGATGGTCTTGCGGTTGGGCCCCGCCGCTGGCACATATGACGGGAATGCGACGGCCGAGCGCTTGGGAGTGCTGAGCGGCGCGTCACGGGGGACGAAGCATGACGGAGGCCGCCGAGGATCTTCAACGATTCTCATCCCACGAGATTGACGCGACAGACGATCTCGACGGCGACAGGCTTCGCGAATATTGCGGCGTGTTCGGCGTCTTCGATCTGCCGGACGCCGCAGCGATCGCCGCCTTGGGCTTGCACGCCTTGCAGCATCGCGGCCAAGAGGCGGCCGGCATCGTCAGCTTCGACGGCGGCCGCTTTCATGGCGAACGCCGACTGGGCCTGGTCGGCGATCACTTTTCTCAGGAAAACACGATCAAGCGCCTGCCCGGCGCCACAGCGATCGGACATGTGCGCTACGCCACCACCGGCGAAACCATGCTGCGCAACGTGCAGCCGCTGTTCGCGGAACTGAACACGGGCGGCTTCGCAGTCGCCCACAACGGCAACCTCACCAATGCCCAGACGCTGCGCCGCGAACTGATCCGCGAAGGCGCAATCTTCCAGTCGACTTCGGACACCGAGGTCATCCTTCATCTCGTGGCGCGCAGCCGCAGGCCGCTGCTCATCGACCGTTTCATTGAAGCGCTTCGCTCGATCGAAGGCGCCTATTCGCTCGTCGCGCTCACCAACAAGAAGCTGATCGGCGCGCGCGATCCGCTCGGCATCCGGCCGCTCGTCATCGGCGAATTCAACGGAAAATATATTCTCGCGTCGGAAACTTGCGCGCTCGACATTATCGGCGCGCGCTTCGTGCGCGACGTGATGAACGGCGAGATCGTCATTATCTCCGAGGACGGAATTCAGAGCTTGCGGCCGTTTCCGCCGCAGCCGATGCGCCCCTGCATCTTCGAATATATCTATTTCGCCCGTCCCGATTCCATCGTCCATGGCCGTCCGGTCTATGAGGTGCGCAAGGCGATGGGGGCCGAACTCGCGCGCGAGCGCCTGATCGAGGCGGACGTGGTGGTGCCCGTGCCGGACTCCGGCGTGCCGGCGGCGCTCGGCTATTCGCAGCAATCCGGCGTGCCGTTCGAGCTCGGCATTATCCGCAATCACTATGTCGGGCGCACCTTCATCGAGCCGACGCAAATCGCCCGCGATTTCGGCGTACGCATGAAACACAGCGCCAATCGCTGCGTCGTCGCCGGGAAACGCGTCATCCTCATCGACGATTCCGTCGTGCGCGGCACGACGTCGGTGAAAATCGTGCAGATGATGCGCGACGCCGGCGCGACGGAAGTGCATTTCCTGATTTCGTCGCCGCCGATCACCAATCCGGACTACTACGGCATCGATACGCCGCAGAAGGAGAATCTGCTCGCCGCGACGCATACGCTCGATGAAATGCGCGAATATATCGGCTGCGACTCGCTGGCCTTCTTGTCGGTCGACGGCATCTATCGCGCCATGGGCTACGAGCGCCGTGATCCCATCCGGCCGCAGTTCACCGACCACTGCTTCACCGGGGAGTATCCTACGTCGCTGACCGACCTTGTCGGCGAAAACCGCGCGCAACTGTCGCTGCTGGCGGAGGCGAGCTGATAGGCGGCCGACGCGAGATCCGCGTGCTATGAGAGGCCACGCGATTATTTTCGGATCGCGAGCGTCAAGCATTATCTCGTCGTGGACCTTAGCCGACGGCTGATCTTGCACTACCGCCGGGCAAGTCGATCAGATCGTCGTCGGAATCGTCAAGGAAGGCCGCATGACGCTCGATCCTCCAGGCCTGAATGTCGCTGTTGACGAGATGATTCCCGAGCTCCCTGCGTGAAGCCTCCCCGCATCGCCCTTGTCACCGGCGCCTCGCGCGGCATTGGACGCGCGCTCGCCCTGGAACTCGCGCGCGACGGCGCGCATGTCGTGGCCTTGGCGCGCACGCAGGGCGCGCTCGAAGAACTCGATGACGAAATCCGCGCGCAGGGCGGACAAGCGACGCTCGTTCCCTGCGATCTGGCCGACTTTGACGCCCTCGACCGTCTCGGCGCCGCGTTGTTTGAACGCTGGGGCAAGCTCGACGCCTTCGTTGGCAACGCAGGGATTCTCGGCCCTCTGTCGCCGCTCGCCCACGTCGATCCGAAGGACTGGAACCGCGTCATGGCGGTTAACGTCACCGCGAACTGGCGGCTGATCCGTTCCCTTGATCCGCTCTTGCGCGCGTCAGGCGTCGGACGCGTCCTCTTCATCACCTCAGGGGCGGCGCATCGCGAGACGATGAAGCCGTTCTGGGGCGCTTATGCGGTCTCGAAGGCGGCGCTCGAGGCGATGGCCCGCACTTATGCATCTGAGAGCGCCGGCGATGGCGTGACCGTCATGCTCGCCAATCCGGGTCCGCTGCGCACGCGCATGCGCGCTCAGGCAATGCCGGGCGAAGATCCGATGACGCTCAAAACGCCTGAAGAATTCGCAAAAAAATGCCTCGCGCCGCTGGCGCCGGAATGGCGCGAGAGCGCGAGGCTTTATGACTTCCCCACCGACCGGCTGCTGAGTTTCTCCGCGCCAGTCTGACGTCGCCACCCCTTAGTGGTGGTGATGGCTCGTGTGATGGTGGGTGTGGCCCTGATGCACGTGGTGATGATGGTGGACATGGCCGCGGCGCGGCGCGGGCGGCGGAGGCGGCGGGATATAGGCCAGCGTCAGGCTCTCGACGCCGGCCGTCCACCCCACTCCAGAGCCGGCCTGGACGTTAAAGGGCTGCAGCGAGAAGATATTGTCGGATCCGCCGACGAGCGCCGCGCCCCCGCCCCCGACCCCGAACTTGGCTGAGACTCCCGGGCCGAAATAGGAGCCCGCGAGAGCGCCAGGTCCAAGGTGGTCTGTCGCCGCGACGACGCCCCAGGACAGTTGGCCAGGACCATTGATCGTCACATTTGCGCCGACCTTGGTGAGCGCGCCCACATAGTGGGCCGGAGCCGCGCCTTCGGCGTCATCGCGATAAATGCAGTCCATCTGCTGATTTTCGACTAGAACGCTGATGCCATTGCCGAGAAGCCGGCACTGCAACATCCCGACGCGGTCGCCCGCGAAGGCGCTCGCCGGCGCCAGCAGGGCCAGAGCGCAAGCGCCGCTCAGCGCGCGACCCCAAAAAAACTTCCGCATTCAGTGCTCCTCTTCCTAGTCTGTGGCCGCCGGCACAAAACGAAGCCGGCAACACCCGCCCTGCAGTACAGGACGAGCCCCGAAATGCAATAGCGCCGCTTCAGCCGCAACCGAAGATGTCGCGCCTCGACGGGCGCATCATGTGCGCCGGCGCACGAGCGAGCGTCGCGAATTCGCGTCTCGCCACACCTTTGCCGCGCTTGCAAAGACCTTGGAAGAGTCCGACTGTTAAAGAGCAATCAAAAATCCGAGGCATCCGTGTCGCATTCCTATCCGCTACCCATTCTCGTGGACCAGGGCTTGTCGCAGTCCGATGTCGAAGCGCTGCACTCCGCCGTCGCGGCGCTGGAAAGACATAGCTTTGCGACGCGGCTGGCGGGATTGGCGAGCCGACAGCTCAGTTTTGGCTCGCTGACGCTGCCGCCGCGACTGCAGGCGGCGGTCGCCACTGCGACGCAAAAGGCGCTCGCCGCGGCGATGAAGATGGCCTTGGCGAGCCTCGACGCTCAGCCGGCGAAGGACTCCATACGGATTCACCGTCGTCTCGCTGCGCTGACGGGAGGCGTCGGCGGCGCCGTTGGCCTCGCGAGCCTGCCGCTGGAACTGCCGGTGTCGACGACGATCATGCTGCGCTCGATCGCGGAAATCGCACAGGCGGAGGGAGAGGACCTGCGCCACCCGGGCGCCGCCCTCGCCTGCCTGGAGGTTTTCGCCCTCGGCGGCCATTCCGCCGAGGGAAATGTGCTGGAGGGCGGCTATCTTGCGTTGCGCGCCGTGCTCGCGAAATCCGTGTCCGACGCCGCACGCTTTATGACTGTCCGGCAGGTCTCCAATGAGGCTGCTCCGGCTCTGGCGCGTCTGATCGGCGCGATCGGGGCGCGTTTCGGCATGGTCGTGTCGCAAAAGACCGCGGCGCAGGCCGTCCCGATCATCGGCGCGATCAGCGGCGCGGCGATCAATGTCGCTTTCACGGAACATTTCCAAACTCTCGCGCGCGGCCATTTCGTGGTTCGCCGACTGGAGCGGCGCTACAGCCCGGCCGTGGTGCATGCGGAATACGCCAGGATCGCCCGTTCCGAGGGATATTGGGACGATCCCTCGCAGGCGGCGTGAGCGGCGACGCGCGCTCTACGGCAAACGGCGCAGCGCCTCGGCGAGATGCCCGATCTGCTTCGTCGTGGCGATGCCGGCTTCGTTTTCTTCGAGCAGGACGAAATCGGCGCCCGCGAGGTTCTCATCGAGCTCCTCTGTCGTGGCCGGCAGCCGTTCGCCGTTCGAGGCGTCGCCGGGCGCGCGCCGGTAATGACCGAGTTCGATCGTGTTGTTCTCGGTGCGCATATAGAACCAATAGTCGATTTGCGGCGGACAGGGCGCGAGCGTCGCCGCCGCCAGCACCTGATGCAGAAAGCTGCCGCCAAGCGCGAGCAGCCGCGGCGCCCGCGCGCAATCGCCCTTCTCCCCTGCCCGGCCGATCGCCGCCGTCGGATAATGCGCGTCGGGCCACAGGAGATTTAAGAGATCCAGCAGGTCGCGATCCGTGCCGACGGCTTCCGGCGCCGGCGCTGAGGTAAAGTCGAGAACGCCGATCGGCGTCGCCGGCGACGCGCGCGTCACGTCGCGCATGGCGAGCGCGCCCCCGACGCTGTTCCAATGCGAGCCGCCGCGCGGAAACAGCGCGATCGGCTGTTTGGATTTTTCCGCCGCAATGAGCGCCGCGCCGTCCACGTAGCGCACATGTGCGTCGTCGAGCGCCGCGCGATAGGGCGCAAGCTTCTCCGGCATTATTGTCGCGCGCGCCGCGCAGGGCGCGGACTTCGGCAAATCTTCCGCATAGCGCGCCGCCTTGGACGGAGAAATCAGATAGGCGAAGCTCTTGCCGCGCGCCTGCGCCATGTCCTGAATGTCGCGCAAGGTCGAGGACCAAGCGCTCAGGCGCGACGGATCGAAGCCGTCGTCACGCGCGCAAAATTTGTCGATATAGAGCTGCTCGAACAGCTGGCCGTTTCGGCCGATCGCGACTCCCGGCGCGGCCGAGCCGCCAAAAAGCGAAAAGACGAGCTGATTTTTCGCGCGAACGGAGATCGGAAAAACCGGCGACATTCGGCCAAGATTTATTGAAACCGCCTTTTGCGTTTCGCCGGAAAGAAAGGCGTCGAGCGTCCACGGCGCGGGCTTTGGCTTCGCGACGCCGGCGAGCGGCCAGGCGCTGCGGATGCGCAGCTTCGGCCAATCGCGCTCGACGGCGAAATTCCACAAATTGGCGAGGAACAAAAACGCGATGAAGCCCGCGCAACCGAAAATCGGCAGACGCGCGAGCGTCAGCGACTTAAAAAAGGCGATGACGCCCTCGGCCCGAACGCGCGACTGCGACGCCGCTCCAAATTCCGCCTCATGTTTCTCGATGCGCTTATCCATTTCGACTAAAATCGCTCATCCGATTTAAAACCGGAAGTAGATGAACGGCTTGAAGGGATCGGCAAGTCCCTTCGCCAGCGCCGCGAGGAAGAGCATGGACAGCGCGCTGTTCGACGCCAATGCGAAGCGCTGCGCCGCGCGTCCCCAATTGAAGTCCTTGACATAAAGCGACAGCCGCTGCGCGACGCAGATTGCCGCTGCAGTCAGCGCCACGACCACATATTCGGGAGGAATGGCGACAGGCGCGCTGGCGTGCGCCCATGGATTCGCCATCAACGCGAGCAGCGCGCCGGCCTGCGACAGAGAGGTTGCGCGAAAGAATGTCCAACCGACGATCACGATGATCATCGCGATGATATTGGCGAGCCAGTCCGGCAACCGCTGCAGGCGTTTGACCAGAAATAGCCTGTCGAGCACGAGGAACACGCCGTTATAGGCGCCCCAAGCGATATAGGTCCAAGCCGCGCCGTGCCAAATTCCCGAAGCGAAGAAGCAGATCCACAGATTGAGGTAAGTGCGCGCTTCGCCGCGCCGATTGCCGCCGAGCGGGAAATATAGATATTCGCGAATCCAGCTGGTGAGAGAAATATGCCAGCGCCGCCAGAAATCGGTGATGCTCGTCGCGACATAGGGCATGTTGAAATTTTCAAGCAGCCGAAAGCCGAACATGCGCGCGAGCCCGATCGCCATGTCGGAATAGCCCGAGAAATCGAAATAGATCTGAAAGGTGAAGAACAGCACGCCCGCCCAGGCCTCCGCGAAGCCAAGGGAGCTAACGTCATGCGCGAAGATCAGATCCGCGCCGCTGGCAAGCGTATCGGCGAAGAGCAGCTTCTTCACGACGCCGAGCATGAAGCGGGAAAAGCCCACGATAAAGTCGTCGACGTCGGCGTGCGGCATCGCCTCGAACTGGCGCGCGATGTCATGATATTTGATGATCGGGCCGGCGAGGAGCTTGGGAAAGAAAAAGACGTAAAGCCCGTAAAGCAGCGGACTGCGGGCCGGCGCCGTGACGCCGCGATAGACGTCGACGAGATAGGTGATCTTTTCGAAGACGATGAAGCTGACGCCGATCGGCAAGGCGATCTGCGGGATGTTGATCCCCGGCAGCGTCAACGCCTTGAGCAGCGCATCGAAATTGAGCGCCAGAAACCCCGTATATTTGTAATAGATAAGGATCGCGAGATTGCCGACGACGCCAAGCGCCAGCCAGCGTTTGCGCATGTCATTCCCGGCAGGCCGAAGGCCTGATCGGGAATCCAGAGCAATCACAGCCTCGCTCGCAAGTCTGGATTCCCGATCGCTTCGCTTATGCGAAGCGTCGGGAATGACAGTGGGATCGCCGATGGATAACGCGGCGATCTTCTGCGCCACATAGAGGTCGAGCCCGACCGACGCGAAGACAAGGAAGATGAAGACCGGCTCGCTCCAGGCGTAAAAGGCCACGCTTGCCGCAAGAAGGATGACGGCCCGCCGCGCGCGGACTTCTCCAAAGAACAGATAAAGCAGGTAAACCGCCGGGCCGAACAGGAACAGGAACAGCGGCTCGTAGAAAAGCATGATTGTCCTGCGTTCGACGGCGCGCCGGCGCGAGCGCGAAAGCCTGCGGCTTCTACCAAAAGCCCCGCAGCGGGGCAAGAAAGCGGCCGCGAAGGTCGCGAGGCGCGGCGGCGCCGCTCTCCCTTCTCCCGCGTTAGCGAGGGGAGCGCCGGAAGGGGGCAAGGAGCGCTCCGACGTGAGAAGAAACGTCGGCCCCCTCCCCAACTCTCCCCCGCTTCGCGGGAGAGGGAGCAGGTTGCGCCTCTCATGAGAGTTTGGCCGCTCGCTCGGTAAATCGCGTCGAGGTTCGAGCCTGGCCGCGATCATCCTGCACGAGGTAGCGCACGAGCACATTTGTATCGAGCGCTATCACTTTTCGCTGGCGCGGCTTCGGATCGCCGCTTCCATTGCCTCAAGCGTGACTGGCGTCGAGGGCGCCGGAACAACGCCTTTAAGGCGTCGTATGAAGGCTCGGCGCACCTTCGCGGGCAGAGCGATCTGACCCTTGCTGGTTAGAGTTGCCTTCGACATTGAGGCCAGGCTCCATCTCCTTAGAACACTTACATATCGTAAGGAGCTTCAAATTTTAACTGGAACTCTCGAGCCGGGCTCGCTTGCGCGGGCGCCGCGTAGCGCCTATCACCCCGCCATGACCGCTGATTTTACTCCCACGTCCGATTTCCTGCGCGCTCTGATCGAGCGCGGCTTCGTTCATCAATGCTCCGATTTCGAGGGGCTGGACGAGAAGGCGCTCTCCGGGACGCTCTCCGCCTATATCGGCTTTGACTGCACGGCGCCGTCGCTTCATGTCGGCTCGCTGCTGCCGATCATGATGCTCGCCTGGCTGCAGCGCACCGGCGGCAAGCCGTTGCCGCTGATGGGCGGCGGCACGACGCGAGTCGGCGATCCCTCCGGCAAGGACGAGAGCCGCAAGCTTTTGACCGTCGAGCAGATCGACGCGAACAAGGCGTCGATCCGAACCGTCTTCGAACGCTTTCTCACCTTTGGAGATGGCGCCACAGACGCGCTGATGCTCGACAACGCCGATTGGCTGGCGGCTTTAAACTATATCGACTTCCTGCGCGACGTCGGCCGCCACTTCTCCGTCAACCGCATGCTGACGATGGATTCGGTGAAGCTGCGGCTCGAACGCGAGCACGAACTCTCCTTCATCGAGTTCAACTACATGTGCCTGCAGGCTTACGACTTCGTCGAGATCAACAGGCGTTACGGCGCGCTGCTGCAGATGGGCGGCTCGGATCAATGGGGCAATATCGTCACGGGCCTCGATCTCGGCCGCCGCATGGGCTGCCCGCAACTCTATGCGCTCACCTCGCCGCTGCTGACGACGGCGTCGGGCGCCAAGATGGGCAAGACGGCGGCGGGCGCCATCTGGCTCAACGCCGACATGCTGTCGCCTTATGACTATTGGCAGTATTGGCGCAATACGGAAGACGCCGACGTCTCCCGCTTCCTGAAGCTCTTCACCTTCCTGCCGATGGAAGAGATCGCGCGCCTCGCCGCGCTGCAAGGCGCCGACATCAACGAAGCCAAGAAGACTCTCGCGACGGAGGCGACGGCGCTCATTCACGGCCGCGCGGCGGCGGATGAGGCTGCGGCGACCGCGCGCACGACATTCGAAGAGGGCGCGCTCGCGCTGTCGCTCCCCAAGATCGCCGTTTCGGCTGAGGACGTCGCCGCCGGCCTCGGCGTGCTGACGGCCTTCGTCAAAGCCGGTCTCGTCGCGTCGACCGGCGAAGCGCGACGCCAGATCAAGGGCGGCGGGCTGCGCGTCAATGATGCGCCGGTGACGGACGAACGCAGCGTCATCGGCGAAGCGGAGTTTGCGAGCGACGGCGTCGTCAAACTCTCGCTCGGCAAGAAAAAGCACGTATTGCTTGAGCGCGCTTAGCGCCACTGCGGCCGCGAAAACCTACCGCTGCTGCGGCATTCGCGCAGTGCCGTCGATGACGCCCATGATCTTGCGCATCAAGCCGGGCGCGATCGCCGAGAGCGGATTGACGTTGATCGAGGGCGATGAGAGCGCGCCATAGAGGCGATAGCTCAGCGCAAAGACGCCTTCATGCTGTCCGCCGGCGAGCACGACGCCGACCACTGGAATATTCGACAACAGATTGTTCAACGCATAGGCGGGCACATATGAGCCCACGAGGTCCAGCCGCTCGCGCGGGAAGTCGATGTAGCCGTCGAAGGTGAGGCCGATCTCGGGACCCGACAGCACGCCCTCGCGCACGGTAAGCTGTCCGCCCGACCAGCTGAAGTCGCTCTCCAATCTGCCGACGCGAACGAGGTCGGGGTCGAAGCGGTAATTGCCGCGATCGTCCGCGCGCGCCGTTCCGCTTTGCGCCATCAGCTGGCGCACGGTCGGTTCGCCGCGCACGAAGAAGTCGCGAATGCGCAAAGCGCCATCGGCTCGGTTTTGATTAAGCTGTACAGTCGCGGTCAGGGCGCCGCTGTCCATCTTCCGATAGATGTCAAAGAAGGAGAGCAGCGAGCCGCCGTCGTTTGTCGCAATTTCGATTTGCGACTGGTTATCCTGACCGCGCCCCATGCCGACTGTGAGCTGCTCGCGGCCGAAAAAGCCTTTAAGCGCCACCCCACGGGGCTTGCCGCCGCGACGCTCCAATTTCAGTTCGACGTTTGTGAGAATTTGCTTGCCGTAGCCGGTGACGATCGGCGATTTGAAGTCGAGATCGAGGTCGTCAACGCTGCCCTTGCCGCGATCGGCGCGCAGCAACCCCTGCATGATCGGACGGGCGTCGAAATTCGCGCCGCGCGCGACGATCTTCACCAGTTCGCCGCTACGCTGCACGTCGACGCGCATGTCGTCTCCGGGCGAGAGCCGCGCCTGCGAGAGACGGGCCGCGCGGAATGCGCCATCTCTGCCGAATTCGATGACGCCCTGCGCTTGCGTCGGTCCCGCGTCGAACATGAATTGTTCGAGCGACATCGCCTCGCCGTGGCGCGTCAGCGTGAACGAAGACTTTGCCGGCTTTCCCGCCGGCTTCACCAGGCCCGGGAGCGGATTGTCGAAATTCGTCCGGGTGAGATCGAGTTCGATCCGCGTATCGACGTTCTCAACCGGGATCGGCGTGCGTATCGTCGCCAGAATCGGGCCGCTGACGCCGGCGATGGCGTAGCCGGCGCGCTGGCGCGCCGCATCGTCAAAAGTGAATGCGACCTGCGCCTGTGCGGGACCCTTGTCGCCAAAGCCGCGGCGCACGTCGAGGGTCGCCGGCGCGCCAAAGAGTCGGCCGGTTCCGCTCACGCGCAGTCCGGCTCGGTCAGCGATAATATGCAGCGCGCCGTTCTCGAGCTTTTCCCTGCCGATCAGCTTCTCGATCACAAGGTTCGACGTCGTCGCGTCGATCGCGAAAGTCGTGGCCGCGTCGCGCGCGGTCGCCCCTGTCTCGAAATCGACGCGCAGCCGACCCTCGATGGTTCCTTTCAGCGCGCCCGCTTCCACGGGGACAGACGCGTGGTCGGCGATCGCCGGCAATGAAAGCAGGTCAGAGACGGCCTCGACGTCGCCGCCAACAGTGACCTCGACCATCGCGGGCGTCGGGCGCAGCGCGCTGTCGGCGACCAGGAAGCGGCCGGATGATAGTGCAAGGCCTCGACCCGGCCCGGTTTCCATGGCGCCTGAGGTCGCGTCGAAAGACGCCGTCTGTCCGGTGATCCGCAGTCTTCCGTTGATGCCGGTCAGCGGCGCCATGCCCGGCAGGATGTCGGAGACTGTCGCGTCGACGATGTCGCCCTCGGCGAACAGCGAGCGATCCGGCGGCGCCTGCTCGTAGCGCATCGCGTTCAGCGCCGCGCCGTCGAAGTCGGCGGCATATTGGACGCGCTTTAAGACGCCGACCGGCACATGATCGACGAACCAAGTGCGCACGGACGGCGCGACATGGGTGGGCCACAGGCGCGCGAGCGCGCGTATCTGCGTCTCTTCGATTCCCATCTTGAGTATGACGCGAATGTCGTCGCGCCAACTCACTGCGCCGTTGAGGTCGATGTGCGTGTCGGGACCGTCGAACGCGAATTTGTCGAAGACGATCTGGCGTTCGTCTCGAAACAGGCGCGCGTTGAGCAGTCCGTCGTCAATGCGGACATTTTTCTCTCCCGCGCGCTCAGGCGCGACCATGGTTGGCGCTTTCAGGCGCAACGCGATCGTCCATGGCCCATCCAGGCTCGCCGCATCGGCTAAGGTCCTAGCGCCGTCAGGCGGGCGGGCGTCGCCGACGATGGTCATGTCGAAACCGCCGGCCTTGAACACAAGCGGCGCGATTGCGACCTTGCGCGCGGCCCTGTCCCAAACCGCGACGCCGGCGATCTTTTCGATCATCACCGGCTCGTGATCCGGCTCGTCGAAGCGGAAATAGCCCCGGCCGATCTCCATTTGACCCGATGCTTCGAGAACCTCGTCGCCCGGACCGAGCGCGAATCTCAGGTCGAAGGAGAGTGGCGCGTCAGTGTCGAAGCGGGTGGTGCGGAAGCCGCCGGCAAGCGAAATCTCGTCGATCGAAAAATTGCGAAACTGCGCGTTGAAATCGCGCCGTCCTCCCGGCGCGCCCTTTGCGACGGCGACGGCCGTCCAACGCCCCGAGGGGCCATTGGCCGCCGCCGAGAAGCGCATGCCGGCGCCGCCCTTGTCGAGGCTGAGCGTCACGTCTTCATAGCGGATGGCGCGATCGATCGTGCGGTCGTCGATGGTGAGCCGGCCGTGCGCCACGCCGAGGCGATCAAGCGCGGCGATTGGACTGTTCGGGCTCGTGGCCAAGTCCATGAGCCCGCGCAGGGCCCCCGCCGCGTCGCGCAGCAGAGTCACGCGCTCCGACCCGGAGCCGTTCGCCGGCGCGCCGGGCGCAATCGCTGGCGCCGCCGCAGGAACGGGTTGAGCGCCGGCTGAAATCACGACGGCGCCGTCCGGGTTGACCGACAGGCGCAAGTCCAGATCGAGAACCTCGAGCCGGCGCAGCTTTATGCGGCCGATCAGCAAAGAGCGAAGGTCGAGCGACAGTTCCGCGCGCGGCGCCGCCACGATGGGACGACCCTCTTTCTTGATGATGAAATTGTCGACGGACAGCGTCGGGCCATGATCGCCATTGCCGATCGCAGCGGCGCCCAGCGAAAATTCGTACCGGCCGCCCGCGAGTTCGTCGAGCGATTCGACGATGCGCGGCGCGAGCCAAGCAAAGGTGATGGAGCCCTGCGAAAGCAGCAGGAAGAAGCCGCCGAACGTCAGCGCGCACAGCAGCGTTGCGGCAAGTCCGCTGAGCATGAGCAGGCGGGGAAGTCCGCGGCGCGGCGCCAAAAAAAACGGCGGTCGCAACGCTGCGCGACAGGCCCGCTGCATCGCGCGCCGCCCCCTATCGACGACGACTCCGGCGCCGCTAGGCTTGCGCCCCGTCCTGTCGGTCAATTGGCCTCGCTCTCGGCTCGATCGCAGCGCGGACGCGGGCAATTACGCCGGTCTTGTACGCCGATCTTGCCGGCTGGCGCGCAGTCTGCATTCTACGGACCGATTTTAGCTGCAGATGCGACGAAAGGAAGGCGCCATGAGCACGACCGCCGGCAAGGCCGAACCTACACTCAAGGAGGCGAAGAAGGAGGGAGGCTTAAAGGAAGGAAGCTTGGCGCCGGCCTTCGATCTCCCAGGGGCTGGCGGCGAACAGATCTCGCTTGCCGCGCTGAAGGGCAAAAAAGTCGTGCTCTACTTCTACCCAAAGGACGACACGTCGGGCTGCACGAAGGAAGCGATCGAATTCAACGCCTTACGCGAGAGTTTTGCGAAGGCCAAGGCCGTGGTCGTCGGCATGTCGCCGGACCCGATCAAGAGCCACGACAAATTTCGCGCCAAATATGAATTGTCGCTGCCCCTCGCGTCAGATGAGCGAAAGGACACGCTCGGCGCCTATGGCGTCTGGGTCGAGAAAAGCATGTATGGCCGCAAATATATGGGCGTCGAGCGCACGACGGTGCTCATTGGTCCCGACGGCCGCATCGCCAAGATCTGGCGGAAGGTGAAGGTTCCGGGCCACGCCGAGGAGGTTCTGGCGGCGGCGAAGGCGCTTTAACGCGCCTTCCGCCTTCCGGGGCTTCAGTTGTGGTCGTGTTCGGCTTCGGGCGGAGCGGAATCGGCCGGCGTCGCCGCGCCCGAACCCTTCTTGGCGATGAGCCTGGCCATGTCGTCCGATCCCTTCTTCGCCGCGGCAAGATCAGGCTTGGCCGCCAGCGCGGCGTCGTAATCGGCCTTGGCGCGGGCGAAATCCTTCTTGGCCCGCCAGGCGTTGGCGCGGTTGACAAGCGCGCCGACGTAGCTGGCGTCAATTTTCAGCGCCGCGTCGAAGTCGGCGATCGCCTTATCGAATTCGCCCTTGGCGTAGTGGCAGGCGCCGCGCCCATTGCGCGCCGCGGCCAGTTTGGGATCGCGCTTTGCGGCCTCGGAAAATGCCGCGATGGCGCGATCATGATCGCCTTTCCCGTGATAGAGAGCGCCCGCTGCAACGTCCGGCGCCGTTGATTTTGGGTCGGCTTTCGCGGCGTCCCCGAGATCGGCGAGAGCCTTCTCGACATCGCCTTTGGCGCGCCAAATGTAGGCGCGCGCCAGAAGCGCGGCGGCGTTCTTTTTGTCGGCGGCGATCGCCTGATCATAGTCGGCGAGCGCGTTGTCGAGATCGCCCTTGGCATGATGCGCAGCGCCGCGTGCGGCCAGAATCACCGATGATTTGGGTTCAAACTCCAGCGCCTTGCCGAAGTCCTCGAGCGCGTGCGCGTAGTCGCCCTTCGCCTGATAAGCGCCGGCGCGGTTGACATAGGCGGCCACCTTGTTGTGCGGGGTCTCCTTGTCGATCTCCCGAATGACTTGCGTGCAGCCTGCGATGCGCGCGTCGGGGTCAGGCGCGCGGCACTGACTCCACGCCGGGCTGACGCCGCGCTTATGCGCAGCCATGGCGGGCGCGCTGACGACGAGAAGTGAAGCGGCGATGACAGCCGCCGGACACCGCGCCCGCGCGGCCGCGCGCGCTGCGAGAGTGAGACGCTCATGCATGAATTGGGTGGCTCCCCGGATAGAGTGGCGGCGGCATGCTACCCCATCGGGCATCGGCCGCAACTTGCAAATCATGGAACTCCAGAGGCCCGGGCTGTCTTGTTGCGACAGTTGAGCAGTCGATGCGCCCCCTGCTGGACCGCATCGGCGCCAGCTTTTCGCGCGGTCCAGTGCGGACGTGGCGTCCGATGGTCTGCAAATTTTCGGCAAAACCGTGTATTTTGGCGGGGCCGAAGCCGGCCGAGCGTGGCTGAGACGTCCTAAGTTGCTCCTTAGGACTTCAGACCGAGACCAAAAACGTTTAGAACCAGTTCAATGAGTCTTCTTACCACCAATCCCGAACTGACGGCGGTCTGCGACCGTTTTGCTCAGCATCCCTTCGTCACGGTCGATACCGAATTTTTGCGCGAAACCACGTTCTGGCCGCAGGTCTGCGTGATCCAGCTGGCGTCGCCAGAAGAGGCTGTGGCGATCGACGCCCTTGCCGATGATCTTGATCTTGCGCCATTTTTTGGGCTCATGGCCAATCCCGACGTCGTCAAGGTGTTCCACGCCGCGCGCCAGGATCTCGAGATCATCTGGCGCCTCGCCCGACTCATACCCGCGCCGATCTTTGATACGCAGGTCGCGGCCATGGTCTGCGGATTCGGCGAACAAGCGTCCTATCTCGAACTGGTGAAGGCGATCACGCGCGCCAGTCTCGACAAATCGTCGCGATTCACCGACTGGTCGCGCCGACCGCTGTCAAACGCCCAAATCGAATACGCCATCGCCGACGTCACGCATCTTCGCGACATATACATGGCCCTGCGGGCGCGGCTCGAACGTTCCAACCGCCTCGAATGGCTCGTGGACGAGATGCAGACGCTCACCTCGCCCGCAACCTATGAGCAGCATCCCGAAAACGCTTGGGAACGGCTGCGCCATCGCGCGCGCAAGCCGCGCGATCTCGCCGTTCTGATGGAACTGGCCGCCTGGCGAGAGTTCGAAGCGCAAACGCGCGACGTGCCGCGTTCGCGCGTCCTGAAGGACGACTTGCTCCTCGAGATTGCTCAAGCCGCGCCGCGCTCTGTCGAAGCGCTCGGCAATTTGCGGTCCTTTCCGAAAGGTATGGAGCGCTCCCGCGCGGGAACCGACATCATCGCCGCTGTGGAGCGCGGGCTCGCGCGCGATCCCGCCACAATGCCGCGCATCGAACGCGACCGACGCAACTCAAACGGCGCGACGGTCGAGTTGCTCAAGGTTTTGCTGCGTCAGGTGTCGGAGGAGACGGGCGTCGCCGCCAAGATGATCGCGACGGTCGAAGATCTCGAATCCGTCGCGCATGACGATCACGCCGACGTTCCGGCGCTCAAGGGCTGGCGGCGCGCGATCTTCGGCGAGAAGGCGTTGGAGTTGAAGCGGGGCCGCTTGGCGCTCTCGGTGGAAAACGGCCGGGTCGTCACCTTTGACTGGCAGGCGGCGGACGAACCCGCGAACGCCGAATAAGCCTCACGCTTGCGCTGCAGCGCAGCAATGCTGCTGCGCCATTTTTGCGCGCAAGCAAGCGGCTGACGAATATTTGTGCGCCATAAAATACCGTTGAATATCATATAGATAATGCGACATTACGATAAGTTATTGCACTGCGATATTGTCATGCTGCAATGCAGTAACTACCTTCCATCCCGAGCGGGGCGCAGTTCGCTGCGACGGTCGTGCGTTACGCCGGCCCTGCTCCGAAACGGAAGGATAAGATATGACTACAGGAAATCGAATTGTCGCGGCGGCGTTCGGCGGAGCGCTGTGTCTTGCAGCAAGCTCGGGCCTGTCCGCAGCTGATGCTTCCCTGACGATGAAGCCGCTTATGGCGGCGAGCTGGACGCCTCCAAAAACCTCTGGCCAAATCGGGGTTGAGTTGATTCACTTGGTCATGTCGCAAGGGGATCGCGG
>NZ_JABVWW010000019.1 GCF_013350005.1 Methylocystis silviterrae | reverse complement strand
GGCCGCCGCCGCGCTTCTTGCCGAGACTGACAGTTCAATGAACTCCGCCCGCATCAAGGAAAATGGTGTCTCGGAAAAAACGCCAATGGAGACCTTCATTGATGCGCTGACTTTGGCGCCGTCGCTTGAACCACCCAACGGCAGCTCATGCCGTCAGTCAGATCTAGTGCCCACTTGTACAGTCAATAAGACGGGGTCGGAAAAACCAGAAGTTTCAGAGCGCCACGAGCGCGCCAAGCGGATTTGGATCCGATCTGCGTACTTGCCATATGGGCCCGCAGCATTATGAGGCCGGACACATGAAAGCGCCCGACCACATGCTCGCGCCTAAAGAAAATCCTTGCATTGGACGGGGGCGCCCCCACACGAAACACACCATATTCAACACTCAGCGCTCTCGTTTTACTTGTCCCACCCGTGAAGCGAGGTGCGCAAAGGATTGGCTACGGCCCTCGGATGACGCTTGTAACGCCTGTCTCAGAAAGCGCACCGGGAAGCAGATCGCATCCACATTCGCGCCCCGCAGTTCGGCGGGCCGATTAGAATCCGCCACCAGAGCAGATTCTGCTTCCGCCAACAGCCGATCGATTTCAGCTTCCTCGAAAACTCCCTTTTCGCGCAAAGCGACAAGCAGGGCGGAAATGACGACGTAAAGGCCCTCAAGCTGAAGATTCGCAGTATTCATGGTTGCCTCCTGGCGTTGGCATAAAGTCCGCCGCCATCGTTCAGAGGCGTCCCGGGCAATGGATCGTGCGCCCACTCAAACTCCCACACAAGAGCCGACGCGTTCTGTCGCATCGCCTGTCGATTGTATTTTAGAGGTCGCTTTTGCTTCGTGGCTTCGAGGTTTGGCGAGAGAAGGTCCGAAAAGCCCTCGGCAAATGATAGCGCTCGAATGAAGTAACTGTTTGGGCTCCCGAGCTCGACACCAAAGCAATGCTTCAGTCGTCCATGATCGGGTCTAGGACCAGCTCCAACGCATCGGGAAGCGGGCGACGTCAGCCTTTCTTGAAGCGGACGGCTTCTTCCGATCCGCTGGTTGCGTCGCCTGCGCTATATGAATGCGCCCCGGCGCCGGCGAGCTTCCCTGCGCTAACGATTAGGTATTCATCGCGGATCGGGCGATTGTCGAACCAGCATTCGAGAATCTCCCGCACGCCAGCTGCATAACGCGTCTGCGCCGTCAGACTGGTGCCAGAAATATGCGGCGTCATGCCATGGTGCGGCATACTTCTCCATGGATGGTCGACCGGTGCTGGTTGAGGGAACCAGACATCGCCCGCATAGCCGGCCAATTGTCCGCTTTCGAGGGCACGCACAATAGCGTCGCGATCGCAGATCTTGCTACGCGCGGTGTTAACGATGTAGGAACCGCGCTTCATTTTGGCAATTAACGCGTCATTGAACAGATGTACGGTCTCCGGGTGCAACGGGCAATTTATAGTGACGACGTCACAAACCTCGACCATGCTTTCCACGCTGGGGTGATACGTCACATTCAGGTCTCGTTCGACCGACTCCGAAAGACGATGGCGGTCGAAATAATGAAGGCCGACATCGAATGGCTTCAACCTCCGCAGTACTGCCGAGCCGATGCGACCGGCGGCGACAGTGCCGACCTGCATGGCTTCAAGATCGTAAGAACGCGCTACGCAATCTGCTATGTTCCAGCCGCCTGTCACGACCCATTGGTACGAAGGGATGTAATTGCGAACCAGTGCGAGGATCATCATCACCACATGTTCGGATACGCTGATGCTGTTGCAGTATGTGACTTCAGCGACGGTGATATTGCGATCGATCGCTGCTTGCAGATCGGTGTGATCAGATCCAATGCCCGCGGTCACGATGAGCCTGAGCTTGGGCGCCTTCGCAATCCGCTCGCGGGTCATGTAAGCCGGCCAAAAAGGCTGCGAAATGACGATGTCGGCGTCAGGGAGCTCTTGGTCGAGTACGCTGTCCGCGCCGTCCTTGCTGGATGTCACTACTAGGCGATGACCGTTCGACTCTAGGAATTTGCGTAGTCCTAGTTCGCCGGAAACGCTGCCAAGGAGCGTACCCGGCTTGAAATCGATTGCTTTTGGGGAGGGCAGCGTTTGTCCGTCGGGATAGCATTTGGGCTGAGCCACGTCATCGCGCGCATAGGCTTTCGGATACCCGTCGACCGGATCGTCGTACAGCACGCATACGATCTTGGCCATGTTCCGCTCCCTCTCTCGCTGGGATGCAGGGCGTTATACTTTCGTGGCTCTACCCATCAGCGCCAAGCGCGAACTGGCCTCGCTCATGGATACGCGCAAGCTCCGCCTCACCAGCCTCATCATAGTTGTCGACGTAGATAGCGCAGATCGTTTCATAGGCGATGCGTTCAGGGTTATCTGTCGATTTCACCGAAGACGATATCCAGCGAGCGACGACAGCCGAGATGTCTACCAGGCGGCAATGCGATCGAGAGCGGTAGTTGCCCCCATCCGCCCGGCATTGCCCTGCCTGCACTATAACGCTTTGAATTGATGGCTCAGGTCGAGGCGGGGAAATCGCCGGAAAATTCAAATTAATTTGACGGTCCACCCACCACGGCCCGAGGCGCGAACCGGCGCATTCTGGCAATTAAGTGCAATGCGACATCGCCGCCACTGGCCGCCGCTTGGCTGCGACGCCGTCCAAAACGGGCCAGTCGCGACGGCAGCGAGCTGCTTCGCCAGACATCTGCTGAAGTTGAGAAGGCGGCCTTGCTCGCCGGGTAGTCCAGAAGATGCGGCGAAGGATCGAAGGCGACGATCGAGCTCGTATTGATGATCGACGGTCCCGGCTGCAAATGCGGCAGAGCCGCTTTTGCAATCCAGAACAGCGCGTCACTTGCCTTCCGGAGGAACGCCCTGACGCTGGACGTAAGCGCGGGGCGTTTTTTTTGGTGGCGGCCAGGACAAGGGCGCGCAATCGTAGGTCTCGCGCCGCAGCAACGAATTTCGCCATAGATCGTCGAATGTTGTGGCTGCGCTGCGGCCCTGTGATATCTTTTCGAACTTCAACGACTACAGTGAGGCTCAGCGTTTTGGCGCGTCTTGTCCTCATAGACAAAAAGAACCGTGTTTGCGGCGACACGGCGGCTTTTTCGCCACGCTGCTCTTATGCCTGGGCGTACGCCTCCACGTGCTGCAAACCGGATATTAAAGGGTTAGCCCCTATCGCCGCCCGCTTGCTCGACGAGAGCTTGGGCAAAACATGTCGTGCCTACAAATTCTCGACGTTCGAGTCGAACGGCGGTTCCGATGGCTATTTCGTCTTTGATTGCGATTGCTACCAAGCGGCCCCGGCGGATTTGGGTGACCCTGCGGCGACGGCGGCGGTCATGATGAGCTGCCTTTATGTCGGCTATGTGCGCCGCGACCATTGACCCTCCCTCTCGTTAAGCCAGATGACTCTGGCGGGCGTCGACCTCCGAGAGCAGGACGTTCGCCGAAGGGAGGGATTGGCAATGACGGATCAAAGGCCATCCGGCGACAGGGAATGGGAAATCACAACCAACACCTATATCTTCGCCGGTGTTGGCGCACTAATTTTGGGCGTTCTCGCCTATCTAAGCCTCGGCGGCATTCCCAACACGATCGCTGCAGCCGTCGTGGGCGGGTTGGCCGGCGGTGCCTTGGGTCTCTTTTTTTAAGGCGAGCATGAGCTGACGCGGCAAATTCAGGGGCGCAGCTTACGGGCTTAATTGAAGAGGCGAAGGCTAGCGCCGCAGAAAGCGATCTCAGGCCCGTAAAAGGCAAGCCATCAGGCGTCGAGAATTCGGAAGTCGGAAAGTCGGTTAGTTCCTGACTTTCCGACGCTGGTCGCGAAAAGCTCCGCCCGTTACTCGCGGGCGGAGCCCTGGCGCCCGCCGGCCAGGTTAGGTGGGGTCGACGGTACGTCCATTTCAATCTGGGGCGTGACATGGCGGGGAGCTTTGCCACCGAATGGTCGGTGCTGGCTAAAACGCTACGTTGTGCTCTATCAATTTAGTCATGTTATCGGAAAGTCTAGTCGGCACCCGGGCGACGTGCATATTGCGCAGATTGGCTTCGATCAGCTGCGCTATGCCGGCAACGGTCTTCGCTGTCCCATATCCCTGAAAAACCCGCAAAGCATGGCAAGGGTGCATTAGCGTTCTTTCCTAAGGCAACAACACGCGCCAGTTAGGCGGTGAGCGCTGCTACGGCGCCACCTTTCAACGGAGGATGAAAGCGGCGAGTCTGATCCCCTGATGTGGAGATAACGCTTGTGTCTAGACTTGGACTTGCGAGCGTCTCTCGGAGGTCGAAACCAGACTGTCGTCCAGCCTCAACGCAATCCCCGCAGCGACTGGGAGCCTAACGGCGGCTCCGTTCGTCGGATGCGAGCGCCGTCGGCGCCGGCTGGGTGAAGAGAAGGCGCAAGCGGTCGAAGAGTCGCTCGCACCTGGCGCGGTGGGTTTCGGAGGTCGCGCGGCGGCTTGGGCCGACGCCGCAGCAATTGTTTTCGTGGTGACGGGAGGCGCAGCGGCGGGCGGTGGAATCTAACGCTTTTCTTTCACGCCGGTTATTGTCGAGCGACGAGAGGAAGCGCCGATCGCTTTGGCGTCGAAGAGCAGATCGGTCGCGGCACGCCCGCATGTGCTCGAACTTGATTTTATGGGCGCGAGCACCTGGATCTGGCGCGACGCGTCCGCCGGCATGTTCACGGCGATTATCGGCGCCTTGAAGGCGCGCTCATGATCGGCTTGACGGGCGCGGTCGGCGTCATGGTGGCGACGAAGCCCGTCGACTTCCCCAATGGCGCGAAAGGACTCGCAGCGCTGGTGCGCGACACGTCGAACTCCGGAATTTTGCATCTTCCAAGACGACGCTCCAGAAAGGTGAGGCTCGCGGCTTTTGATCTACCAATCCGCTTGCCCATTTCAAAAGGTCGTCTCTATGAAGTCGAATGAGAACGCCAAATGTTTTGGCGTCTCTCCGCGCGCGTTTACTCGGAGACTCGCCACGATCGATCCGGCGCTCGATATCCAAACGCCCATTCCTCGGCGTCTCGCCGGCGCAAAAATATCTCGTTGACATATCCCCTTGCGACGAACTTGGGCGCGCCAGGAGCCGAATTTGAGCCTGGTAAATGTCGCCATGACGTGCGCGCTCTGTGTACACTGAGAGGTCGAAAAGTTACGAAAAGTGTCGTATCGAGGCCCAGAATGGAGTGCACACGACGCGACATATGCCATTGAGATAAAACAGCAAATACTGATAAATCAAGATATTAGATTCGCCGTTGCGCCTATGGTGCATTAGACCTATCGCAGCAATAGCTCTTTCGTCCCGCGGCCTTTCCAGCCCGTGAGAAACGTGTTGGAGCGGTCCTCGTCCTCCACTTCTTCTTCGATATGCACCCCGTCAAATCCGAGGATGATTTCGATCCCGAAGATCAAGCTGATTACGAGAAATACTTTAGAGAAAAATGGACGCGGAAATTCTGCTAATTCGAATCACGGTTTTCATATCAAACCGATTGACAACCGACACGACGGCGAATTGGCGCATCAAGCACACAGCTATCTATTTGTACGCCACAGCATCCTGCTATCCGACATCTAAATTTGCTCCCTTCCCTTTCGGGGCCTATCGCGCTCATTTTCTCAAGAGGAAGAGTTGAGGAAACGACGATGGCTCACCAAAATGGCGTTCCTATCAAGCGGACTATCCGTCGACAACAACTGCGCGAAATGGTGCCGCTTGCCGATAGCACCATTTACGAGATGGAACAGCGCGGGGAGTTTCCCCGACGCTTCGCTCTCTCGCCGCGTTGCGTCGTATGGGATCTGGCAGCGGTCGAAACCTGGTTGGCGTCGCGCCGATCAACCCCAATTGTCCGGGCGCAGTCTCCTGACGTCAGGCAACGGCGATCGCGCCCTGTTCGAGAGCCGGGTCGGGTTCAAGCAATGGCATCGAAGACGGGATAAGTACCGGGATACGCTTGTTGCCCGCGACCCAGGCGTCGATGATATCCGACCACTCCTGCATCATATGGCGACGTTGAATTTCATACTCTGCCTTGTTGTATACGCCCCGCGATGAGCGACCGTCCTCGTGCGCAAGGCACTTTTCGATCCAGTCGCTGTTGAAGCCCAGTTCGTTGAGCAGCGTGGATCCTGTCCTTCGGAGATCGTGAACCGTGAAGGGCTCAAGCGGCAGGCCTTCCTTCTTCGCCTGCTCGACAACCGCATATGTGACGCGATTGAACGTCGCGCGCGACATCGGCGCGTCCGCGTCATAGCGCGACGGCAAAAGGTATCTTGAATTTCCGGCGCAGGTCCTCAGCGCGATCATGATGTCGAGTGCCTGCCCGGACAGATAGACGTTATGCGCCTTCGAGCGCTTCATTCGTTCCTTCGGGATCGTCCAGACGGCGTTTTCGAAATCGACCTCGTCCCATATCGCGTCCTGCAGCTCGCTCTTGCGCACCATGGTCAGCAGATACAGCCGCATGCCGAGCCGGATGGTCGGCAGCGTCGCCACCTTCTCGAGCAGCTTGAGCATAATCCTGATCTCGGTCGGCGAGAGCGACCGGTCCTTGGGCACGAAC
The DNA here is from genome assembly GCF_013350005.1 of Methylocystis silviterrae. Taxonomy (GTDB): domain Bacteria; phylum Pseudomonadota; class Alphaproteobacteria; order Rhizobiales; family Beijerinckiaceae; genus Methylocystis; species Methylocystis silviterrae. Next base: position 49,613 of record NZ_JABVWW010000019.1, on the reverse strand, counting down.
GTCGCAATCGAAGCCGGCCCCACATCATCGGCCAGATTGGCGACCTTCTCGCCATGCAATATCGCAAAGCCGTAGATCTGCTTGACGATGTCGCGGACGTGGATTGCCGTCGCGGGAGCACCACGCTCAACGATCGCGCCGCAGTGAGCTCGCAGATCATCGGGGCGTGATCTCGGTCAGAAGCCTATTGCGCCACTTGGTCAGCAGCTCGCGCTCGATGATCGACCGGCGCATTGCCCGCGTGCTGTCCGCCATCGGCGCCGCGGTCAGCCATTTCTCGCCGAACTCGCCAAAGCTCTTCGCTTCTAGAAGTCGGCGCTTCTCCCGCTGCTTTTCTATCGCCGGCGATCGCCCCTCACTGATCGCCCGCTTAGCGTCGATGCACAGCTCTCGAGCACGAGCGAGCGACAGCCCGGCTGGGCCGTACTTGCCGAATGTGACGGTCTCGCGCCGCCCATTCATCCGGTAGTCCAGCCGAAAAGTGAGGGTCCCCGACGGCTTCACGAGCACATACATGCCGTCCCGGTCCGTCACCTTATAAATTTTCTCTTTTGCTTTCAGGTGTTTAAGGGCTGCACGTCAGCCGCCATCTCTGCCGGCCGATAGTTCTCGAACGATCATGAACGATTTTCTTTTTGATTTCAGCGTATTATGTGGTATTTTTGAATACCCTGGGATGGGCAAAAATCATTCCCACTCGATGGTCAATGGGTTTGAGTTCACATTGTAACTATTTGGCTTTCCGCTCAGGCCCCAAGCCCATACCAACTGCGATACCACCAGGGTAAGGGCGCTGGATTCGTGGATTCTATATGGCGATCCGTCCCGCTATAAACGCACTCGCATCATAAACGAGCTTTGGGAGAAGGCCCCCCCCTCGCCCTTCTCGCTGTGGCAGCCTCGCTGGACACCACCTACAGCGTTCGGCACGCCCGCCCAACAGGCTGTTGCACAAGCTTTGCAAAAACATAACGGGAACATAGTTGTTCAGAATGCCTCCGAAGCTCCGTATGATGCGGCATGTCGAAGCGAATCACCGATAGCCAGGTTCTGGGCGAGTTGGGCGAGACAGCGATCAAAAAGATCGTTCTCGAAACCGGCTTTCTTTACGAGCAGCGTGGGCGCCTCGAAGCGGGCACAGACGGCATCGTCGAACTGCGCGATCCAAAGAGCGGCGCGCCGCTCGGCAAGCTGCTCGGGGTCCAGGTCAAATCCACCGGTAGCGGCCAATATGTCCGCGAGAACGACAACGGCTTTGAATACCTTCTCAAGCCGGACGATCTGAAATACTGGCGCACTTCCAACATCCCCGTCATCATCGTCCTTTGGCGGAAGTCCGATGAAACGGCGTATTGGAAGGACGTTAGCGATTGCGTCAGGGGCGAGGAACGCCGCCTGAAGTTCGATAAGAAGGCCGACGTATTCGATCCGCGCTGCGCTGATCGCATTGGCGCGCTCACCATTGATCGTCGCACGCCGGGCGTTTTCCTGCCCCCGCTCAATCAGGGCGAGGACGCCATCATCAACCTGCTGCGCGTCAAGTTGCCGGATGAAATCTTCATCTCAACCTCGCCATTCGGCAGCGGGCGCGACGCCGTGCCCGAACTAGTAAAGCACAGCAACATTCGGTTCGATTGGGTAATCCGCAAGCGGCGCTTTGTCTCTTTCTTCGATCCCAGGGAGTACGGCACCCGCGCGATTATCGATCTCGATCAGGTCGAGGCCGTTGATACCAAACTCATCGCATTCAACGACGAACGCGACGACATCAACGACACAATGGATTTGTTGCGGCGCACGGTCGAGCGACAGACAACGGCGCAGCTTTCCTTTCTCCGCAAAGACAGGCTTTTCCACTTCAAGGCGGTCGGGGTCGGAAAATCGCGCAGCTACCGCTACATGTCCAACATCAATGAAACCTCTGCCAAGGTCGTGAGTGCCTACGCGAGCAAGAAGAAGGAAGGCCGTGGCTACGTTCGGCACCATGCGGCGCGGCTTCGGTTCGAACGCCTTGCTGATGAATGGTTCGTAGTTGTCGATCCTGATTTTTATTTCACCACGGACGGCTTTCAACCGCACCGTTATCCAGAGGCGCTTTTGGCAGGCAAGAAGCGTCTGGAACGCAACGCCGCCGTGCGCGGTCAGGTGATGATGTGGCAGCACCTGCTAGTCGAGAGCGGCAAACACGAAGTTGGCCTGTTCGATGCCGACAAACCTGCGCCATTACTGCAATTCGAGCGCCTCCCGGTGATCCAGTTGTCTCAGGCGGTGCCGGAGTCCTCATGGAACCGGACCGATCCGCGAGCCAAGGAGATGGAAGCGCAGGACCTCTTTGAGGAAGGGGGCATCGGGTGATTTTCAAGGCACATGTCTTTGACGAGCCGATGCTTGAATTTGGCGATGGCGGACAGCATTGCGATCCGCGTCAGGGTTTGCGCGAGCATGGGCCGTTGCAACCGCGTTCCGGCGACGTTATCCGCGTTGGCGTCATCGGTACGGACGACACCGTTGCCGGATTCACGGAATTTCTGGGAGAAACCGGACGCGGCATCGAAAGCGGAAACAAGCAGCTTATTAATCTCAACCCGGATTTTCCGGGTCTGGGCAATCAGAACCCGTTCCGCTGCAAGTTCGAGGTGCCGGACGGGGCTACGGCCACTATTTCCCGGCGTCAGGTCAATGAAATCACCGGCATAGGCCGTCACGACGAAGCGGTCCGCCATGCCGTCGAGTTGATCACGTCGCAGCTTTCGGCTCTGGTCGAAGGCAGCGCGAAGCCCGACGTAATTGTTCTGGCCCTCCCCACTCCGCTCATCGAAAAGCTCGTCAACGCCAAGAGCGAAGTGGAAGACAGCGACGACGACGATGACGGGGGCGACATGCTCAACTTCCGTGACCTGCTCAAGGCGAAGACGCTTCACCTGCCGGTCCCGACGCAGATCGTCTGGCCGGATACGTGGGATGATGCCGCGAAAATCCCCCGCAAAGTCAAACGCGACAGCAACCGCCAAACGCAGGTAAAGGCGACGCGCGCGTGGAATCTTCTCAACGCGCTCTTCTACAAGGCGGGCAAGGTGCCGTGGCGTTTGCTGCCCGATCAGGCAGAATACCGCACAAGCTTCCTGGGCATCGGATTCTATCGTGACCTCGACGGTCAGCAACTCTGGACCAGCACCGCGCAGATGTTCGATGAGCGTGGTCGCGGTCTCATTCTGCGCGGCGCGCGCGCGCAGACGGAGACGCGGGGGCGTCACCCATATCTGACCGCCCAAGACGCGGAAGAACTCGTGGTGCAATCCATCGCGGCGTACAAAGCGCATCACCGCCATGTGCCTGCGCGACTGGTGGTCCTGAAGACCTCGCGCTTCCGTCCTGAAGAGGCGGAGGGCATCGACGCCGCTCTTGGGAAGTCCGGCATCGAGATGTCCGACCTCGTATGGGTGCAGGAGAGTTCACCAATCGCCATTTTCCGGGACGGCAATTATCCCGTTCTGCGCGGGACATTCGTCGATTTGGGCGGCAAGGGCCTACTGTATACGCGCGGCAGCGTGCCGTTCTACGGGACATTCCCCGGTCTGCGCGTGCCGCGCCCTTTGCTGCTTGTGCCCCATGAGAATTCGGACAGCAAAATCCTGACGCTGGGGAAGGACGTGCTCGCGCTGACGAAGGTGAACTGGAATACGACGCAGTTCGATCAGAAGCTTCCGGCGCCGATCAAGGCGGCGCGTGAGGTCGGGCGCATTCTCAAGCACGTCGAATTTGGAACAGCGGTCTCATCCGACTTCCGCCGTTACACTTAGATTAGTGCTGGAACGGATATTCTCGGCCAAACGCCTGACGTTGACATTGCTCATGTCAAGCCCCCCGGCAAAGGCGACGCGCTGTGCTTTACAAGACTGGCGCTCTTCGGATCGTAGACATATCCTGTGATCGTGCCGTCCTTGATCTTCTCCACCGCGTCATCGACCACGAACAACGGCACAAGGAACCATTCACGCGGGATGACCGCGTTGCCGAACCTGTCCTTGATCTCGATGTCGAGCCGGGCCGGGTCGAAGATGCGGTGGATCAGGTTTTCGAGCTTGATGCGGCTGATGTTGAACAGCTTGTAGGTCGCCACGATCTCCACGTCCGCCAGCAGGAAGGTCGGGTCCAGCTTGGCGTTGGCGATGCGCTTGGCGACATCGCCGCCGGTGACGCCGATCTTGTGAACGAGGTCGCGGTTGGCGGCGACAATGGCATTGTCCGACTGGCTGCGCAGAACATAGATGGCGCCGCTGGCGAGGTCGTCGGCTTCGCTTTCGTTGGCGAACAGCGGCCCGGCGCTCGGTTCCGACACGCGGCGGCTCACCTCGTCTTTGTAGAGGGCGCGTTGCAGAGAGCGGAGCAACAGGTCGCTCTCGGTGCCGTTGGAATAGATGACGCGAAGGCGGGCGTCGCTTTGGCCGTTGGGCGCTTTGAAGGGCTCACCGACTTCGGCGATGTAGGCGACCTGGCCGCCAAGGATGAAAAACTCCCCGGTCCTGATGTCGGTTTTCAGGAAGCCAGCGTCCTTGCGGATCGGTTGGGTGATGCGCACGCCGGTATCGAGGTCGTTCTGAACAGCCGTGAATAGGGGCTTGAAGCGGTCGAAATCCTCGCATCGTTCGCGGTTGGCGATTTCCGCGGCGGCGCGCTTTTCGGCGGTGGTGCGGACGTGGCGAAGATCGGTGATGTCCGTCGCGCCTGCCGCGCCCTCTAGCTCGGCGAGCAGCTCATCGTCGTCCATTTCCTCCGCTAGAGCGGCAACCGCATCCTCTGCAACCGCAAGCAAGCCTTGGTGATCGAGCGGTGCAAGAAGAGAACGGCACTCCTCCAGCGCGCGCAGGCGGTCGAGGCGCGTGGCGTAAAGCCGCTCGAAGATGTCACGCCCCTCGCCATGTTGCGGGGGGCGGCCATGCTGATCGGCGAAACGCTGAATTTCCTCGAAGCCCGCAATGATGCGTTCCTCGCGCGCGGAGCGTCCGCCCTTCTTTTCAGGCTGGGCGAAATCCGCGAGTTCGTCGCGCAGTTCATCAAGGTCAAGGTCACTCATAGCGGCCCTCATCCTTGAAGCGCACGAAGGTGGCTGCGCCTTCGGCCAGCAGCTTTTCCCAGGCATCGGTCGAGTTGATCGAAGGCAGCCGTCCGCGCTCCTTCTTAAACTTAACCGTGCGCACGGCGTATTCCTTCGCCTCCTCCGGCGTCAGCGTAGTGCGCTTCGCGGCAATCGCGGCTTTCACCTGTTGCAAGCGTTCCTCGTTCATCGTTTTGGCGAGGATCGAATACGCTTCCTTGAACGGGTTGATGCGGTCGATCAGGTCGATGTCGAGTTCGCGCACGTCCATCGCAAACTTGCGCACGCCGTCGATCAGGGCGGTGTTGGCGGTGGGTTCGCCGCTCACGCGATCAAGCATGGATTGCTTGGCCTGCTGCGTAATGTTGAGCGCGGCGATAGCGTGCTGGCGCACCGCCTCCTGATCTTCATCGCTCAGCTCGGGATATTTGTCCTTCACGATCTTGCCCATGCGAACCTGCGTCAGCTCCTCGGGCACCAGCTCGTCGTCAAACAGACCGCGCTCGATGGTGGTCTTGTCCTGAACGAAGGCGGCGATCACCTCGTTCAAATCCTGCTGACAGATACGCGCAGCCTCGTGACTCTTGGGCTCGACAAGGCCCTTGATCTCGAACTGGAAGACACCGCTCTCCTCGTTGAAACCAACATTGCACTTGTTCGGATCGTAGCCGCCTTCACCATAGTCGAAGCCAGAGGTCGGCCTGCTTTGCGGGTTCTTCGGCTTGAACTCAAAGCGCGGAGCAAGCACTTGCTCCATGAGCAGGCTGGCGGCGATGGCCTTCAACGTGTCGTTGACGGCCTCGGTCACGGCATCCTCGGCGGCATCGGGTTCGGCGATCAGATTGGTGAAGCGCGCGCGGGTCTTGTTCGGTGCATCGCGGGTTGCGCGGCCGATGATCTGCACGATCTCGGTGAGGCTAGAGCGATAGCCCACCGTCAAAGCGTGCTCGCACCAGATCCAGTCGAAGCCTTCCTTGGCCATGCCCAGCGCGATAATGATGTCCACATGGTCGCGGTTGTTCTTCTGCGCAGGGTCTTTCAGAGCCAGGGAAACACGGTCGCGCTTGTTCGCTTCGTCATCAACGAGATCGGCGATGCGAAGCGTCCGGCCGTCCGGTGTTTTGACAAGCTGGAAGCCCGTGGCGGCGTCGATGCCCTGCCAATCGCCGAGCGCACCGATGATATGTTCCACTTCCTTGATCTTGTCCTTCGTACTCTCACGCGAATTGACGTTCGGAATGTGGATGACGGTTTTCTCGGCGGGGTCGAGGACGGCGAGAATGTCGTCGGCATAAGAGCCGGAATAGAAGAAATAGCCGATGTCGAGCTGTTTCAGATATTCATAGCCGTTGAGCTGTTCGTAATAGGTGTAGGTGACGGACTCGAATTTCGCCTCGTCCTGTGGGGTCAACACCGGCACGGCGTCACCACGGAAATACGAACCCGTCATCGCCACGATATGCGTCTTCTCGCGGGCGATCAGTTGACCGAGATGCTGGCCGAGTTTGCTGTCGGGATCGGCCGAGACGTGATGGAACTCGTCCACGGCGATGAGGCGGTCATCGAACGCCTCCACGCCGAACCCGTCCACAGCGAAGCGGAAGGTGGCGTGGGTGCAAACCAGCACCTTGTCGCCGCTACCTAAAAACACCTCAACGGAATTGACCTTGCCGCCGTTATCACCGCCTGGCGCGTTGCAGAGATTCCACTTCGGCTCGACGTGCCAATCCGCCCAAAATCCATACTTGGTCAACGGCTCGTCGTTGAAGCTCGCGCCGATGCTCTTCTCCGGCACGACGATAATGGCTTGCTTGAGCCCCTGGTTTGCGAGTTTGTCGAGTGCGACGAACATGAGCGCGCGGCTCTTGCCGGAAGCCGGCGGCGACTTGATGAGAAGGTATTGCTCGCCCCGCTTCTCATAGACGCGCTCCTGCATCGGCCTCATGCCGAGAGCATTGGCCTTGGTCGAGCTGCCGTTGTGCGCATAGGTGACGGAGACGGACGGGATAGAGACCATGGCTTAAATCAACTCCCCAAAACGTCTTCCTCCAGCCATCTTATTAACATTCGCCACCCGATACCCATAGATCAGCTCAAAATCGGCAAGCTCGACTGCAGTCAACAAAAACCGTTTACCTTTCGGCTCAAAGATCAGAACCTTGCCATCATAAACACCGAAACCATGATCCTCAGGCATTGGCAGGGTCAATTTTTCCATGGCGTTGTCATTCTCTCGATAATTCTTTGTGACCCTTGGACCCGTCTCAGTTTCAAAGGTGATTTCGCCGATGTGGGTCGAGCTGCCCTTGCCCTTCTTGAGGCCAAAAAAGCGTCGGAAGCCATTGGGAGCAAATATTTGATTTCCCGGCTTGTCCGGTCCACGGTTCTTGGTGACGTAGCCTGCCTCGATCCAAAATCCCTTAATTGGACCTTCCCCTTTGACCGGTCTCTTCGTATCCCGCGAATTGATTAGGCTGGCCAAACGCGTTTCATAATCCTTTGCGATCTCGTCTAGCGGACAGGCGTCCTCCCAAAGCTTCTCGAATACTGAGCGGACAGGCTCAACGTGCTCATTAAAATCGACCTTTGTCGCGGCTATGATAGCCGAGCCGGCTTCTATACTGCGTCGAAGACCATTGTACGAGAAATTCCCAGAGCCGAGTACAACTCCCTGCTTACCGGAAGCCGTGTTCTTCATCATCGCTACCTTCGGGTGGAAGTCGCGGCGCGGAACAAAGCCGACTCGATCTACGACAAAACGTCCGTCAAAAATTCGAACTTCCGTATTTGGGCGACCAGCAATCTCGCGCAATGCGCGTGGGTCTGTCCTGCCATAGTCAATACCAAACAGCCATCGCGACTCAGTTCCAGTCCAAAAATCCTTTCCGACGCTCAATTCGAATACTCTGAAGCCGGACTGGGTTGCGTAAGCGAAACACCCGAAAAAGTTGTCTGCCGAAATTGCAGCTCGAACCCGCGCGATCTCTAATAACGTTGTCGTACCCGATGCAAGATTATGGGCAAATCCACTCATCATGCCGCCGCCTTACGGTACAGAGCGAACAGGCTTTCTAGCCTATCGGTGTCATTCTTCATCCGGCGACCAAAGTAGACTCTTTCAACTACTTCGTCATTTTGACGATGGGCCTCGCGCAGGTCCTCCGGCATGACTTTCGGGTCGTAAAGCTCGGCAATCGTGCAAGGGAAATGTCGTTCACGCACGATCAGGATGTTTTCCGACGATCGATTGAGATCGCTCCGGTTCTTTTCGGTGAGAAGCGGGACCGGGAAAGTGTTCCAGCCCAGCGTGTTCGAGTAAGAGAAGTCAGTGCGCATGCGGACGCAAACCGTTCCTATCCAAACCCAGTGCAGACGGGAGGCTATCAACGCCATGTTCCAAAGGGGCGCGTCGTAAAGAGCGAAGTTTCGGTCACCGATGATGCAGTCGCCCGTCACGAGATCGACCGGCAGATACTCGCGGTTTTCAGAAGACACTCTCGGCACGACGATCGTTGAGTTCTTAGCCGTGCCCGCAATCTGAACAAAACGATGAGGCGAGTTGGCGAACGCGCGCGTGGATTCGGCCGGAGATCGGCGCCTGTTGTCCGCGACGAGTGCGAGGCGCCCGGCGATAAGTGCATCCGTCCTGGCTGCGTCGGCCTCGCTGTCTTCGATCCAGAGGCAAAATCGAAGTTTACCGTTGATCAGTTCGTCGGAGCCAAGGAATCGGCGCACGTAGGAATTGGTGACGGAGTCCCGGCGAAGCTCGCGTGCCTCTTGTGTCGTAAGGAACAAGTGCCCTCCGTCTCGTGGCATGTTGCCGAACAGCATCGGGAATTGAGGGCCCAGCGGTCTGTTCGCCTTGGTGACGGTGTCGGGCATATTGGGCACGAGATACGGTCCAATGACTTCACACTCGCGCACGAGGCCATTGTCGCCGAACAGGCGTTTCGATCGTGATGATCTCGGACCTAGTCCAATAATGATCACAGTAACGCCGGCGTTGTGGCTCGCGAGATTCTTCCACGTAAAGGGAGTGTGAGCGAAGCGGATTTCCCTCCCTTGTCGAGTCACTATCGGCCAAATCTCGGATGCCTGCTGGCCTTGGCAGATGCTGTTAGTAGCGACGAAAGCCGCCATCGCATCTGGCACCGATCGGGCGTATTTAAGATACGCAGCGATCCAGCCTGATACGAAGTCGGTCGTCTTGGCGAGTTGCGGGTGTTCGGACCAGGCACGCGCGAGGTCCGCCTTCTGCTCGTCGTCTTGCCACTTGCTCCCTCGATACGGCGGGTTTCCGCAAATATATGTCTCCCCCCCCTCGTTCTCGAAGTCGATCTGCGGCTGATCCAACGGCGTGTGGAACAGGTCATCGGCACGATGCTTCACGCCCGTTCCTGTCGGCGGGCAGACGCTCAGCCAGTCCAGCCGTAGGGCATTCCCGCAGGTGATCCAATTTTCCTTGTTCAGCGGCAGAAACTCAGCCAGCGCCAGCTTCTGCCCGCGATACAGCACATCCGCTTGGTACTCGGCGATGATGAGCGCGAGGCGCGCGACCTCGGCGGGGAAGTCACGCAGTTCGATCCCACGAAAATTGGTCAGCGGGATCTCGGATGGGCGGTCGGCCTCTCCACGCCGCTTGTTGATCTCGACCTCGATGGCCCGCATTTCCTTATAGGCGATGACGAGGAAGTTGCCGCTGCCGCAGGCGGGATCGAACACCCTGATCCGCGCCATACGCCGGCGCAGGTTCAACAGCATCCGCGTGTTGTCGCCCGCCTCCTCAAGCCGCGTCCGTAGGTCGTCGAGGAACAGGGGATTCAGCACCTTGAGGATGTTGGGAACGCTGGTGTAGTGCATCCCCAGCGCGCCGCGCTCCTCATCGTCCGCTACGGCCTGGATCATCGACCCGAAAATGTCCGGGTTGATCTTCCTCCAATCGAGGCCGCCGATATGGAGAAGGTAGGATCGCGCGATCCTGCTGAAACGCGGCACCGCCGGGCTGCCGGAGAACAGCCCGCCGTTCACATAGGGAAATATGTCTGCCCAGCGCGGCAGCTTGGCGGTAGCCCGTTGAGCGATGGGCGTGTTCATGGCGCGGAACAGTTCGCCGATCACCTCATGGGTGTTGGATGAATCCCGCGCGCTCATCTGCTCGATAGTGGTGGTGAACAGCCCCTCACCGTTGAAGATGTCGGTGTCCTCCGCGAAGAAGCAGAAGATCAGCCGGGCCATGAAATGGTTCATGTCGGGGCGGCGGTCGGCCGTGCTCCAGTCGGGGTTGTCCTTCAACAACTCCACATACAGCCGGTTCAAGCGGCCAGTCGCCCGAATGTCGAACGAGCTTTCACGGATTTGCTTGACCGTGGAGATGCCGGCCAGGGGTAGGAAGAAGCCGAAATGATTGGGGAAGTCGGCATAGGCGCAGGCGACCGTCTCGCCGGACTCCAGCTCCTCGGCCTCGAAGCCGTCGCCATCGGTGGCGAGGATGAACCTCGCCTTGGCCTTCGCCGTGGCGGGGCTGGCTCGCAGCGCGGCAAGCGTCTGCGTCACCGAGCCGGGCGCGGCGACGGCGATGTGGATGTTGTTCCGTTGGAGAACGCCGCCGGGCAGGTCGGATGCGTTGGTCGATCCGGCGCGCAGCCGCTTGATCGTGGTGTCCTTGTTCCCGAAGGCTTGCAGGAAGGCGAACGGGAACTCGCCGCCGTCGAACGGCAGCTCGGCAAGCGCCGATATGGCTTCCTCGATCTCGACGGCGTTCATACGTCCCCTGCACCGGCCTTCATGCCGGTCGCCCTTTCTGTTGCTCCTCGACCTTGCGCTTGATCCAGCTTGCGATTGCCTGCCGCTCGAACCGCCACGACCCGCCGACCTTGAAGCCGGGAATCTCGCCCGCAAGGGCGAGCTTGTAGGCGGTCTTCTCATTGAGCTTGAGAAGCTCGGCCACCTCCCGGATCGTCAGTATTTCGTCGGCCATGCGCCCGCCGTGAGTCGCGCTCCGTGAAGCATATAGAGGATCAGAAAATTCGAGAAGATAGTGGTGGTCCACGGTCCTCGCGGCAAATTACGGCAGGAACCGAAGCCGCCGTAGCATCATATTGGAAAATCCGCCCTGAAAGCGGATTTTTAAGAATGATCCGATTATAGTGTCATATTGAAAATTCCGCGCTAAGAGCGGATAGTGAGATATGATCCGAGTCGAACGATCGGCCCTATCCTCCTACGCCTCCGGCCTGCTGGCCAGGGGCCGGGGAGTCTTTTCTGCGGATGAGGCGCAGAAGGAGATCGGCGTCAGCCGGGGCGCGTTCCTCGACGCCGCCGAGCGTTTGCAGCGGCGCGGCCAGCTTATCCGGCCCCGGCGCGGCTTCTACGTGGTCGTGCCGCCCCAGCATTCCACGACGGGAGCGCCGCCGCCTGAAGGGTACATCGACGCCCTGATGCGCCACGAAAAGCGGCCCTATTATGTGGGGCTACTGGCCGCGGCGGCGGCCCACGGCGCTTCCCATCAGGCCGTCATGGAGTTTCAGGTCGTCACGGACAAACTCCTGCCCGACATTGAGGCCGGACGGACGCGGATCGTCTTTTCCTACCGCAAGGACATGGCGGCGGTGGCGGCGGGGATCGAGGATCGCAAGACGCAATCGGGCTATATGAAGCTGTCCTCGCCGGAACTCACGGCGCTCGATCTGACGCGCTACCCGCAATCCGGCGCGGGCCTGGACAATATCGCGACGGTGCTTTCCGAGCTTGCCGAACGGCTGCAACCCAAAAAGCTCGCCTCCTTGTCGGGCGCTTTCGAGAAAGCAATCGTGCAGCGCCTTGGGCATCTGCTCGGAAGGCTGGGGCATCCCCAGATCGCGGAGACGATGTTCGCGGCATTGTCGGCGCGCGGGCCGCTGCCGTGGGTCGAACTCGATCCCAAACAGGTGGGCGATCCCGATTTGTCGCCGCCGCCATCCGAACGCGATGAACGCTGGCGCGTGATCGTTCGCCGACCGCCGGAGATCGACGAATGATCCCGCAGGACTACATCACCGCCTGGAACCGCGTCGCACCGTGGGTAAGCCAGCGGCAGGTCGAGCAAGACCTCATCATCAGCCGCGCGCTTGTCACCATCTTCTCCGATCCGTTCCTGCGCGGCGAACTGCGCTTCCGTGGCGGCACGGCGCTCAACAAGCTGCATTTCCCCGCACCGCTGCGCTATTCGGAGGACATCGACCTCGTGCGGACGAGCGCCGGACCGATTGGGCCGGTCCTCGATGGTGTTCGCGCTGTACTGGAACCGTGGCTTGGCAAGGCAAAGTCCGATCCAAGCCCCGTCGCTCCCAAACTCCGCTTTCGCGTCGATGCGGAAGGCGAGCCCGCCGATGCGCGCATCAACCTCAAGATCGAAATCAACACGCGCGAGCGGGACGCCTACGATCCTCCCATCGAGATTCCATTCGGCGTCGAAAACCCGTGGTTCACCGGCGAGGCGGCGATCCCGACCTTCTCGCGGGAGGAAATGCTAGCAACCAAGCTGCGGGCCTTGCTTCAGCGCAACAAGGGCCGCGATCTGTTCGACCTCGATCACGCGCTCACCGTGTTCGAGGGGCTGGACACGGCCCGGATCGTCGAATGTTTCCTGCTCTACCTCAAGAAGGCGGAGACAGCGATTTCCAGGGCCGAAGCGCAGCAGCGCATGTTCCAGAAAATCGCCAATCCGACATTCTTCACCGACATGCGCCCGCTGCTTTCGACGGAACGCGCCAAGGCCCTGACCAACGAAACGCTCAAAGCCACGTTTGTCCAAGTGATGAAGGAACTGATCGACCGGATACCCGGCGACGAATGGGCGAAGGCCGGGGAAATGCGGGAGCGGTTTGGGGTCTAGCCATCGTCGAATGCCTGGTTCCCTTTCACGATCCAGACGGCCGTGGCGGGCCGCGACCGATAGCGATGATCACTACATCTACGCCATAGCCCTAGGAGAGCATTGTCTACGGAAAGGTCCGAGGTGGTGGACGGGGAACAACCTTTTGGGCGAGAAGCGCGCAAATCCCGACCCGAGTCAGTCTCCCCGCCCGTTGGCACAATCTGTAACAAACAGAGGTTGTGATTTCCCGCGCCAACGCCATAGTTCGGCGATCTAACGGAGAACAAAAAGGGCGGTGTTTGAATGGACTTAGGGCAAGGATTTCCCGAATGGACCGAGCTGGGGCCGGATAGTGGCCTCGATCCACTTGGAATGCAGAGGCCAATCGAAGTCATCTACCAATCGATTGTGCCCGGAATCAGCACGATCACGCTTCGCTATCGCTACTATTCGTTCTTTCCATTCATTCTCAAGCACTACGAAGAACACATCAGACATCCCGATCCGAAAGTGTTCCGCGCTTTCCAGCGCCGATGCGAAGCACTCTTCGCGCTGATCTGCACACATGGCGAACCGGAGCTGGGCATTACGGGTTCTGATTGGGCGAGCCGGACGCTGAATGACGCGCGCGCGCAGTCCAGCGAAACGGCGATCATAGATTTCAGCGTCGGCGCCGATCCCGATGCCGATGAGAGTCTGCGCTACCTACGGAACAAGGGCGGCGCATTTGGCGCAATCTACGCGACGCAGATGTCGGAAATGGGCCTCATCCATTTTCCCGGTGCCGGTGATCCCAACCCCAATCCTGTATGTTCCGATTTGGCCTTGAAGTTGGCAGATGCCTTTTCGCGGGAGCTGGGAGCAACGGCAGACGAGTTTTTTGAAGCAGTGGCGGCTGGAAAAATCGCTCTGTCATCGTTGCAATCGTTCGAAGCGATGAAACCCAATCGGCTTCGGCTCGGCGGCGGCGAGCATATCCTGCTGACGGATATCCTGTTCGGCAAATCCGACACACGCAGCGAAACGGATCTGATGCGTCGTCGCACGCTTCAGATGCTTCTCGACGTAACCGCAACATCGCGCTCTATCCCGCGCGCTGAGCAGGTGAAATGGCATTGGTTTGAGAATGTGCCGGAATTGCAGGGCGGGAATGCCCACGAGGTTCCGCATCTCTGGTTTCTGTATCAGGCGTGTGATCTCATACGTCTTGCCTATGAGGTGATCCTCTCGTCAGCGCTGACCCTGTTGGAAACAGCGCCACGGCGGCGGATGTCTCTCGCCGATCTCACCGACGAGTTGATCGGCTTTGTTGAAGTCGCCGAGGATCAAACGTGGGAAGATTTCTCGCTTGGTCTCGCCGATGGATCAACGGCTGCAGCGCGAGAACATGCGCTAGCCATGCTGGACGCTATGCACGAAGGCGAAACAGCCGAGCAGGTCCGCCTTGCTGTATCTCTCATCGCAATCCTCTATGTCGGGGCATCGGATGCGAGCAATTTGATCGAAGAGGCTCTCAGCGGGGCCGATTATTTCCAGTCGCTACGGACGGAAGTGCAGTTCCTCGATCGCGCGCTCTCTGTTCCGGCGCGCCGCGTGATCGCGGATATGGTTCGCGAGCGGGTTGTGAAACGGCATCTCTGGGTCGCATCGCGTAAATTCCGCAACCAGAAAGCCTACACCTTCCATATGGAACCCGACGAAGGTCAGCTTCGCTACCGCAACCATTTTCGCGTTTCTCCTAGCAGCCCGCGTCTCGATCAGGCCCTCCGATTCCTGCGTGATATCGGCCTGATCGATGAAGGCGGAATCACGCAACTCGGCCGCGCGGAAATGGCGGCGGCATGAAATATTTCGAAGCATTTGGCGAAGGCGGGTTCCACTCCGCGTTCATGACGACGTATGCGTTCGGATCGCTCGCCTTCGAAGACATCCCGTTTCCCAAACTTCGGGGAGCCGGATGTCGCAATATCACGGTGCTCGCCGACCGGGCGATGGTCAATCAGGCCTTTTCGGAGTTCGGCCCACCACGATTTGCCGGAACCAGCTATCATCTCGTCAAGGCCGATGCGCCTGGGGCGTTCCATCCCAAAATTACGATGCTGATTGGCGAAGCGAAGGGCCGATTGATTGTAGGGTCCGCGAACCTAACGGCTCTCGGCCTAGGCGGTAACAAGGAACAGATTGCCAGCATCTCCTATTCGCCAGACGCGCCCGAGAGCGCCAAGTTCTTCATCAGTGCGCTCGGCTATCTGCGGCGATACGTGCCGCAGGATGACCCGTGGTTTCCCATTAGCTTGCAACGGGCGACGCGATCCGCGCCGTGGCTGCGCGATGATGACTTCGATCACGCATTCGATGTGAACGGAACGGCGGACCTTAATCTTCTCTTCGACCGTCCCGATATCAATTTCCTCGATCAGATCGTCGCATCCATCGGCGACGATCCAATCGAGCGTCTCGTCGTCGTATCACCCTATTGGGATGTCCGGCTTGAAGGTTTGGCACGGCTCCGCGCCGCGCTCGAAAATCCCGTCACCGACATTCTGATCGATAGCGATGCGAACGGCTTTCCCTCGAGCGCGCTATCGGGAGTCTCGGACACATCCTTGTTCGATGTCAGATCGCACGCGGAGAGCCGATTTCTGCACGCAAAGCTCATCATCGCTCACGGCCAGCGCTGGGATCATGTGATCTCCGGCAGCATGAATTGCACCTTTCCGGCCTTGATGGGGCCGATGATCCACGGAAATGCAGAGGCGGGAATCTACAAGCGTGTGGCCCGCGGCGTTGCGTTGGAAGCGCTCGGGCTGGCAGATTATCAAAATACCCGCGTCGAGGGCGCGCGACTCGCTGACCTTCAGCGATCATTTGAAGAGGCCAAGACCGCTGAGCCAACTATCGATGGCGGCACATTGATATTGCAGTCGGGCAAGCTGTCATGGACCGCTCCGGCGTCGTCGCCGGCGGCACCGGCAACGATCCATCTCTATGATCGAGATGGACTCGGCTTGGCAGAGATGGAACTGGAGGGTCGTTCGCCGACTTATGCCATTTTGCCCGATGCACAGCGCCCTAAATATGGGATCGTGACATTCGCGGACGGGGCGATGTCAGCGCCAGTGCAGATCGTCGATCTCGACTATCTCGAGGTGACGACCCTGCCCGCACAACGTGGACGCAAACGGCGGTTGATGGATACCCTTTTGGAATCCATCCACGAAGATTTGGTTCTGATCGAAACGCTCAATCAGCTCGAATCTTTGGAGGAAGAGGATCGTGCAAGTCGGCTCGATTCAACCCCGAGAACCAAACCGCAAGCCGCTGATGCTGCGCCACCTGTATATGAAGTTCTTTCCTATGACGAATTCATCCGCGCGCGCACCCATGCCAACGTGCAAGGAAAATCCTTCGGGCTTTATCTGAACAGCCGCAATGATAGCGCTGCCAGTCTGATGAGTGCTTGCCTCAATCAAATGATCGGGATGGTCGGTCCTGATCTGAGGGGCATGGAAGACAAGGACATTGATGCGCTCGGTGCGATAGATTTCCGAACCACGGAGCCACAACCCGCAGACGATAACGGAAGCGGCGATACACGTGCCGACAGCCTGCCGCAGAGCAGGACACTTTCCGCTCAAACCCGTGCGACGGCCAAGAAATTCCAAGAGGCCGTCACCGCTTTCGAAACCCGCTGCAAGGCGCTCGTCGAAAAGAAGATCACGACATCGGAAATGGTCAGACTGCGCGCGCTTATGCAGATCGTTCTTTCACACGCCCAGCCTATCGAGGGTTCGTTCTCACCATCGCAAATCCTTCCAGTGTACACGGCAGAAGGTCACGACTGGCCGCGTCTGATCGGTCGCTTGCTGCTACAGCATTTCGGTGCCACACGTGCATTGCAGAATCTGACTGTCGAGCCGGACGAGTCCGAGCAGCGACGCGTGTTGGAATACCTGGCTCTCTCAAATTGGGCCGCAAAAGCCGCGCACGCGGCGGTCTTATCGCATAAGAAGGCGGCAATCCTCCGCGTTCCGCTTGAGCGGCTGATCGCAGCGCTTACCACTCAAACGCAGACAATCTTGTCTGTTCTCGAAGATGATCGCGCCTATTTCGACGAGATATCCGGCAAGCTCGACGCCCGGTTTGCGGATCGTTTGCGGCTTCCAATGAAGGTTGGCGTTCACGTGCGCCCCTGATTGTCACCAGTCAGAGGTGGAGCCTGGCTCCTTTATGATGGTTTGAGGTGATGCCAACGTGTCTGGGGCACGGCACCGCTGCATGAAGTGCAGCCGCCCATTTTTCTCAGAGGACATACTGCATTTGCGCGGCGCTGCCGCGCGATGGCGGGCGGCGCTACGATATTTGAGGTCTCCGCGCCGCCCGCCATCGGTCACGCCCGGTCCTGCGGCGGTTGCGTTCTGTCATGCGTGTCTGCTGGACGATCCGCCTCAAACGCCTTCTTTCCCAGCTTTATCCAGACGCCGCGCGCCCGTTCGCCGTCCTCGCTCTGCAACTTGTCGGCCATCCAGAGCAGCGCGCCGTAGAGGATGGCGCGGTCGTCGCCAGTGAGTTCGACAACGCCCGCCTTGACGACGAGGCTGCCGAGTTCGATCAGGTGCCGCGTGCGCTTGCGGCGCTCGATCTGCCATGTTCGCATATCATGCCGCGCCTGTGCCGCCTGATGACTGTTGCGCGCCACTCTGTTGCGCTGAAGCGCCGCTAGTGTCGCGGCCAGGCGCCGACGCAGTTCGTCGCGACCGGCCCTGAAAGTATGCGGCCCCGCGTTTCGCCCATGCCTCCCTCTTTCCGGCATCCTTGGTTTCGGCCAGCACGATCAACGCTCCCGCCAGTTCTTCCGCGTTGAGCGCGTCGGCTCCTGTCGAAATGACCAGCTCGCCAAGCTGTTGCACCTTGCGGTTTCTGAGGTCTCGCGCCTTGTGTTCGAGCGACTTCAGTTCCACGTCGAAGTCCCGTGGCTTGCGCATCATGTCCTCCACATGCTGTTGATGGAGCGATAATAGTCGAGCGCTTGCCGAAACGCTGTAAGGTCGCCGGGACGGTTGGGGACGGCGTGGTCCCTCCCGAGAATTTTTCGAGGGAGGGCGCGCTTATACGTCGTTCCGACGTGCGCTTCGCTGTGATGTTGTTCGGATCGCGATGGCGATCTATCATCTTCACGTCAAGGTCATCGGCCGCAAATGCGGCTCCAGCGCGGTGGCGTCCGCCGCCTACCGCTCGGCCTCGCGGTTGCGCGACGACAGGCTCGGGCGCAGTCACGATTTCTCGGACAAGCACGGCGTCGTCCATTCCGAGGTGATGCTGCCGGAGAATGCGCCGGAGGCGTGGAAGGACCGCGAACGACTTTGGAACGATGTCGAGACGGTCGAGGTCAGAAGAGATTCGCAGCTCGCCCGCGAAGTCGAATTCGCCCTTCCGCGCGAGATGACGGAGCGCCAAGGCATCGAACTCGCCCGTGATTTCGTGCGGTCCGAATTCGTGGATCGGGGCATGATCGCCGACCTCAATGTGCATTGGGATATGGCCGAGGACGGAATGCTGAAGCCCCACGCGCATGTCATGCTGACCATGCGCTCGGTTGACGAGAATGGCTTCGGTCCGAAGGTGCGGGAGTGGAACCGCACCGAGTTGCTCGAACGCTGGCGGGAGCGTTGGGCGGAGCTTGCCAACGAGTGTTTGGCCGAACTCGACGTCGACGCGCGTATCGATCATCGCAGCCTGGAAGCGCAGGGCATCGCGCTGGAGCCGCAAAGTCAGATCGGCGCGCCCGCGCATCGCATCGAAGGCGAAGGGATCGAGGCCGCCGACCGCGCGGAAATGCATCGCGAGATCGCACGCGGCAATGGCGAGCGCATCATCGCCGATCCCGCCCTGGCGCTCGACGCCATCACGCATCAGCAATCGACCTTCACACGGCGCGACATGGCGATGTTCGCGCACCGGCACAGCGACGGGAGCGACCAGTTCAATGCGGTGATGAGCGCGATGCGGGAGGCGCCCGATCTCGTCCAATTGGGCAAGGATGGACGGGGCGAGGATCGCTTCACCACACGCCAGATGATCGAGACCGAGCAACGCCTGCACCGCGCTGCCGACCTCATGGCTGCGAAGGAGCGCCACGAGGTCGGTGACAGGGACCGTGAAGCGGCACTTGCGCGCGCGGAAGCGCGCGGTCTTTTCCTTTCGGGAGAGCAGGCCGACGCGCTGGCGCACGTCACGGACGGGCGCGATCTCGGCGTCGTCGTTGGTTATGCCGGAACGGGGAAGAGCGCGATGCTGGGTGTGGCGCGCGAAGCCTGGGAAGCGGCGGGCTACGAGGTTCGAGGCGTGGCGCTGTCAGGCATCGCCGCCGAGAATCTCGAAAGCGGATCGGGCATCTCGTCGCGCACCATCGCCAGCCTGGAACACGGTTGGGGACAGGGCCGCGATGTGCTCACCGCGCGCGATGTTCTGGTGATCGACGAGGCGGGCATGGTCGGCACGCGCCAGTTGGAGCGCGTGCTGTCTCATGCCGCCGAGGCCGGCGCCAAGGTGGTGCTGGTCGGCGATCCGCAACAATTGCAATCCATCGAAGCCGGCGCGGCGTTCCGGTCTATCCACCAACGTCACGGTGGGGCGGAGATCGGCGAGGTGCGCCGCCAGCGGGAGGACTGGCAGCGCGACGCAACGCGCGATCTGGCGACCGGCCGAACCGCAGATGCGCTCCATGCCTATGACAAACATGGCATGGTCCATGCCGCTGCGACACGGCAACAGGCGCGCGACGATCTGATCGACCGCTGGGATCGCGACCGTCAGGCGTCGCCGGGCCGCAGCCGTATCATCCTCACCCACACCAATGACGAGGTGCGCGCTTTGAACGAGGCCGCGCGCGGCAGAATGCGGGAAGCCGGAAATCTCGGCGCCGAGGTGCGCTTGGTGGTCGAACGCGGTGAGCGAAGCTTCGCTCGCGGAGATCGCGTCATGTTCCTTCAGAACGAGCGCGGCCTCGGCGTCAAGAACGGCACGCTCGGCGCCATCGAAGAGGTCAGCACGCAGAGCATGAGCGTGCGCACCGATGATGGCCGTTCCGTTCGCTTTGACCTGAAGGATTACGACCGCATCGACCACGGCTATGCCGCAACCATTCACAAGGCGCAGGGCATGACCGTGGACCGCACCCATGTTCTGGCCACGCCGGGCCTGGACGCCCACGGCGCCTATGTCGCGCTGTCGCGCCACCGCGACGGCATGGAGTTGCATTATGGCCATGACGACTTCACGAGCCAGGACCGGCTTCTCGGCGCCCTGTCGCGCGACCGGGCCAAGGATATGGCGTCGGATTACGAGCGGCTCGAGCCCGCGCGCGATTATGCCGAACGGCGCGGCATCACCTTCCGCGAGCGCATGGAGCGAGTCGTCGAGATCGTCAAGCAGGCGTCCGAGAAGGTGCGCGGCATGTTCGACGGCCTGCATCTGCCCGCCGCCGGCGGACAGGGGCCGGAAAGGAAGGCAGCGGAAGACCCGGAAGCGGCGCTGCGTCGCGCCCGCACCAAGTCGCTCATCCGCCATGCCCGCGCCGCGGATGCGATCTTCGAGATGCAGGAGAGAGGCGGCAAGGCCAACCCGGAGCAGGTGAAGGAATTGCAGGAGGCCCGCAAGGTCTTCGAGGAGGTGCGGCCTTATGGCTCGCACGATGCCGAAGCCGCCTACAAGAAGAACCCGGAACTCGCCTCGGAAGCGGCTACGGGGCGCACCGCCCGCGCCATCCGCGCCCTACAGCTCGAAACCGAATTGCGCACCGATCCGCAGCGCCGCGCCGATCGCTTCGTGGAACGCTGGCGGGAACTCGGCCAAACCAGCCAGCGCCAGTATCAGGCGGCGGACATGTCCGGCTACAAGGCCACGCGATCGGCGATGGGCGACATGGTGATGAGCCTCGAACGCGATCCGCAGCTCGAGTCGATCCTCGCCGGCCGCAAGCGAGACCTCGGAATCGGGGTCGAATCGGGCCGCCGACTCGGATTGGAGCTCGCCTTCAGCCACGGCATCGACCTTGGCAGAGGCCGGAACATCGGACTTTGACCCCGCCTATTTTCCGCCGCCGGCGCGCCACGCTGCGATGGCGCGCAAAACCCCTCTTGCACAGGCGATAAATCCTTGTCCTGTCTGGCTCGGGAGCAGTCAGACAAAGCCAGAAGAAGGCAAGGCAGCCGTGCGCCAACCAGACCGTATCATCCGCCTGAGAACCGTCCTCGCCCGGAGCGGCCTGTCCCGTTCCACCATTTACCGCAAGATCGCCGAGGGCACGTTCCCCGCACAGATCAAAATCAGCGCCAACGGCGCGGGCTGGCATGAATCCGAAATCGACCGATGGATCGCCGATCCCGCTGGCTGGCGGGCCACAATGACAACGACTGACAGAATGGACGCGAGCCGCACGTAGTTCAGAGATCGTCGTCCACTTCGTCGTCGTGGACCTCGGCGGCGCGTCGCTTCGCGTCGGCGATCAGCTCTCTCGCGGATTCGCCCTTCACCCAGGCGTCGAGCATATCAGCCCAGCACTGAAGCATGATCTTCCGCTCGGCGAGGTAGCGATTCACGTTGTAGACGGCCGCGATCCGGTTCCGGGGCGCGTGGGCCAAGCTCATCTCGATCCACCGATCATCAAACTTGGCGCGATTTAAGCCGGTCGAGAACGTGCGGCGCAGGTCGTGAACGCCGAAGCTCTGAAAGTCGGGATCATCCTCTCGGATGCGCTCTACGACCGTGTCGATTACGCGGTTGAGCGTGGCGTTGCTGATGGGCGTATCGCCATCGTATCGGCCCGGATGCAGGTATCGACTGGCGCCGAACATGGTGCGGAACGCCGTCAGGATATCCAGAGCCTGATCGCTCAGCGGGACGACATGCGCCTTGCCTGCCTTCATGCGCTCGGCCGGGATCGTCCAGCGCGCGGCGGCGAAGTCGATTTCCTTCCATGTGGCGTCGATGAACTCCGACTTGCGGACGCCGGTCAGCAGGACAAACTTCACCGCTGAGCGCAACGTGGGCGCCGCCGTCACATGATCCAACGCCGCCAGGACCGCGCGGACCTCCGATGGAGACAGGGCGCGCTCGCGCGGCTCGAACGTGGCGATAGTGCTGGTGCGGATCGACTCGGCTGGGTTGCTCACGTCCAGCCCGCTTCCCTGAGCATGGCGGAACACCAGCAACACGACCTCGCGGACATGCACGGCAACGGCCGGCCCGCGCTTTTGCTTAACCTCGTCGCACAGACGTTTGAGACGCTGCGGCGTCACCTCCGCCAGCTTGAGCTTCGACAACTCTCCCGCAATGGCGCGGTCATAGACGGATCGGCGCATCGCCAGGGTGCTGTCGGCCAGTTTCTCGGCCCCCGACTTGGGATCGGCTTTGTGCTTGAAATAGGCTTCCGCCCATCCGCCGAACGTCACCGCCTCGGCTGACGCGGTGCGTTTCTCCACCTTGGCTTTCGACGGCGACTCACCCCGCTCGACCTGACGCCGAGCGCGCGCCAGCAGCGTCCTGGCCTCCGCAAGCGACACCTCCATGCCGTATTCCAGCGCGTCGGGCGCCCGTGTGAGCTTGCGCGCCGCCTCGGCGCTATATCGGCCGATGGTCAGCGTCTCCTGCCGTCCGTTCACCCGGTAGTGGTATCGGAACGAGATGACACCCGTGGGCGTGACGGCTGCGTGCATCCCGTCGCGGTCCGCCACCTTATAAAGCTTGGCCCTCGGCTTCAGAATTTTCAGTTCTTTATCAGTAAGATGACCCATAAATCCGCATCCGGTCTGGGGCAAACCGATACCATCAAGATGGGCTGTTGGTATCGGAAGCCCGTTTCTCGACCATCCTGCGCCATACCAACATCGCTACCAACAAAGTGGCCCGGCTGTGGTGACACGCAGCGATACGGGGTGGGAAAAATAATCCTTGTCAGTCAAAGAGATCGTGCGATTTTTGGCACGGAGCAGGACGGTCTGAAACCACCCTAATTCACTCCCACTCAATCGTCCCCGGCGGCTTGCTCGTCACATCGTACACCACGCGGTTGACGCCCTTCACTTCGTTGATGATGCGCGTGGCGGCGCGGCCCAGAAAACTCATGTCGAAGGGATAGAAATCCGCGGTCATGCCGTCGCTTGACGTCACCGCGCGCAGCGCGACGACATAATCGTAAGTGCGTCCGTCGCCCATCACGCCGACCGAACGCACCGGCAGCAGCGCCGCGAAGGCCTGCCAGATGTCGTCATACAATCCCGCCTTGCGGATTTCGTCGAGATAGACGGCGTCGGCCTTGCGCAAAATCGCCAGCTTCTCGCGGGTGATGAGGCCCGGGCAACGGATCGCGAGACCAGGCCCCGGAAACGGATGGCGCCCGACGAAAGCTTCCGGCAGTCCGAGTTCGCGCCCGAGCGCCCGCACTTCGTCCTTGAAGAGTTCGCGTAGCGGCTCGACGAGCCGCATGTTCATGCGCTCCGGCAATCCGCCGACGTTGTGATGCGACTTGATCGTCACCGACGGGCCGCCGGTGAAGGAGACGCTCTCGATGACATCGGGATAGAGCGTGCCTTGCGCGAGAAACTGCGGCGCGCCGCGCCCGTCCTGCGCAATCTTCTTGGCCTCGGCTTCGAACGTCTCGATGAACAGCCGGCCGATGGTCTTGCGCTTCACTTCCGGATCGTCGACGCCCTCTAACGCGCCGAGGAACAGGTCCGCCGCTTCGACGTGATGCAGCGGAATGTTGTAGTGATCGCGAAAGAGCCGCACGACTTCTTCCGCCTCGCCCTGCCGCAACAGGCCGTGATCGACGAAGACGCAGGTGAGGCGCTCGCCGATCGCTTCATGGATCAGCACCGCCGCGACGGCGCTGTCGACGCCGCCCGACAAGCCGCAGAGCACCCGCCCGTCGCCGACCTGCCGCCGGATGGCCGCGATCGCTTCGCCGCGAAACGCCGCCATCGTCCAGTCGGACTTCAGCCCCGCGACCTTGTGCACGAAATTCGAGAGCAGCCTGGCGCCGTCCGGCGTATGCACGACCTCGAGATGGAACTGCACGCCGTAATAGCGCCGCTGTTCATCCGCGATCGCGGCGAGGGGCGCATTTTCCGAAGCGGCGATGACGCGAAAGCCTTCCGGCAGCTTCGTCACCCGATCGCCATGGCTCATCCAGACAGGAAAGCTGCCGCCCTTCTCCCACACGCCGTCGAGCAGCGCGCTCTGCTCCAGCGCCGTCACATCAGCGCGGCCGAACTCGCGATGATGGCCGCCTTCGACGGTGCCGCCGAGCTGCGTCGCCATCGTTTGCTCGCCGTAGCAGATGCCGAGCACCGGCACGCCGGACTCGAAAATGCTCTGCGGCGCGCGGGGAGAGCCTTCTTCGGTCACCGAACAGGGCCCGCCCGAAAGAATCACCGCCTTGGGGCGGATCTCGGCGAAGGCGCGCTCGGCGTTCTGGAACGGCGCGATTTCGCAATAGACGCCCGCCTCGCGCACGCGCCGCGCGATGAGCTGCGTCACCTGCGAACCGAAATCGACGATCAGCACCTTGTCATGGCGATCGGCGATGTCGTGATGGAAGGCGTCGGGCGCGGTAGTCATGGGTTCTCTTTTTTGTAGGCCCCCTCCCTGTCCCTCCCCCGCTAAAGCGGGAGAGGGGACCCTAACGACGCAGAGTGCGCGGTTCGTTGGCGGGACCCGAGTCTAACTCCCTCTCCCGCGAAGCGGGGGAGGGTTGGGGTGGGGGCAGTCTATCCTCGGCGCGCAAACGGATGGTTTCCAGCACGCCGTCAAATTCTGCGTAGACCGCTGCATTGGTCACGCGCAAGACCGAAAAACCGTTGTCCTCGAACCATGCGTCGCGTCGATTGTCGCGAGCTAGCTCGGCTCTCGTGGAATGGGTCGCGCCGTCAACCTCGACGACGAGCCGTGCGGCGTGACAAAGAAAATCCGCGATATAGGGGCCGCAAGGCGCTTGGCGGCGGAATTGCAGCCCATGAAATCGGTGGCCGCGCAACGCCGCCCATAGCTGCCGCTCTGCATTCGACATTTCACGGCGAAGCTTGCGGGCGAAGGCGACCTTGGGCAGTTTTCCGTGCGTCATGCCCCCTCCCTGTCCCTGCCTCGCTTCGCGGGCGAGGGGACGCTAACGCTCGACATTTGCACAAACTCAAGCGAATTCAATTTCGCCCAATAACACAAATGTAAAACCCGTCCGTGCCGCTCGTCGCCGGCGACAGGCGAATGCCCGGCCCGTGCGGCGAGGCGAAGCGGGCGAGGTCTGGAAGGCCTGCGCCTTCCGTAACTTCGGCGGCTGAACGCGCCACGAAATCAGGATTGGCGGCGAGAAAGGCCGCGATCTGGTCCTCGTTTTCCTCGCGCAGCGCCGAACAGGTGACGTAAACGAGCCGACCGCCGGGCTTCACGAAGCGGACGGCCATCGCCAAGAGTTCGCGTTGCTCCTTTAATCTTCGGTCCAGCGCGCCGGGCGCGAGCCGCCATTTGGCGTCAGGGTGGCGCCGCCACGCGCCGGTCCCCGTGCAGGGCGCGTCGATCAGCACGAGGTCGCAGCGCGCTTCGAGATCTGCCAGCACGTCGAGCTTGCCGCGCGGCGCGCGAACCTGAATGTTGCGGGCGCCGGCGCGCTCCAGCCGTTCATGGATTGGCATGAGCCTGCGCCCGTCCGCGTCATAGGCGTAGACCTGCCCGCGGTTATGCATCTGCCCCGCGAGCGCCAGCGCCTTGCCGCCGCCCCCGGCGCAAAGATCGAGAACCTGCTCGCCCGGCCCGGCGGCGCAGAGCAGCGCCGCAAGCTGCGAGGCCTCGTCCTGCAGCTCGACGAGCCCCTTCACATAGGCGGTCTCAGCCGTCAGCGCCGGACCCCGCCCCTGCCCCGCCTCGATGCGCAGGCCGATCGGCGAAAGCGGCGTCGGCGCAGGCGACAGATGCGCGAGCTTTTCGAGCGCCTGCTCGCGCGAGCATTTCAGAATATTGACGCGCAGATCGATAGGCGCGCGGGCGGCGAGCGCCGCGCCTTCTTCCGCCGCGCGCGCCCCGAACGCCGCCTCAAAATGCGAGGCGAGCCATTCCGGATAGTCGCCGCGCACATGATCCGGCGCGTCAGCGAGCGAGGCCATCTCCAGCCGTTGGCGCTCCTCATCGGCAAGCGGGGCTGGCGCATGGCCGGCGCCGGAGCAGAACGCCGCGATCGCCTCGACGCCCTGGCCGCGCGCCTCGCGCAGCGCGCCCAGCATGATCGCGCGCGGATCGTCCGCGCCCATCACATAGATGGCCGAAGCGCGCTTCCTGAGCGCATCGAAGACGAGACTGGCGATCGCGGCCCGATCCTTCGAGCCGGCGAAGCGATGCGCGATGCCCCAGTCCTTTAGGGCCTCGGCGGCGGGTCGGCGGCTTTTTGCAACATCGTCCAGCACCTCGATTGCGGCGGAGATATGAGCGGCGGGAGTCATCGACGCGCCGTCCCGCCGGCGCGCGATGGACATAATTCCGTCGCCAAAGCCACGCTCTTACGCAACAGGCGCGAAGATGCGCGCCACCTTGAAAAATGCGGACGAAACTGATGCGACGCCTTCATCTGATCCTTGCTTCACTTATCGCTTTGTCGCTCGCCGCCTGCGCGACACAGCCCCCGCCGCCGCCGGATTATCCGCCGCCGCCAAGGCGCAAGCTCGACGCCAAAACCCAGCTCGAGACCGGCCGGACGTATTAGGACCGACGTCAATCGAACTTCCCCACCGCCCGGTGCGTCGCGTGGATGCGGCGTATCGTGCCTGTCGCCGAGCGATAGACGATCGTCTCGGTGTCGATCGTCGTCTTGCCGAGCGACACGCCGCCGACGAGCGGTCCGGCGGTGACTCCGGTCACGCAAACGACGACGTCGCCAGCCGCCATGTCGCCGACCGAATATTTGCGGCGCGGATCGATCGGGCCGAAACGCTGGGCCTTGGCGATCTGATCGCGAGTTTCGAGCGCCAGCCGCCCCTGCATCTGGCCGCCGGCGCAACGCAGCACGCAGGCGGCGAGCACGCCTTCCGAGGCGCCGCCGCGGCCAAGATACATGTCGACGCCGGTTTCCGAAGGATGGGTGGTGAGAATGATCGCCGCGACGTCGCCGCCGGCGATGAGACGCACGCACGCGCCGGCGTTGCGGCAGTTGCGGATGATTTCGGCGTGGCGCGGCCGGTCGAGAATGCTCACCGTGATTTCGCTCGCACGCACGCCCTTGGCGATCGCGAGCGCTCTGATGTTGTCGCCGGGATCGCGATCGAGATCGATCGTGCCTTCGGGATATCCCGGACCGATGGCGATCTTGTCCATGTAAACGTCGGGCGCATGCAGGAGCGAACCGGCCGGCGCCATGGCGACGACGGCGATCGAGCCCGGCATGTCCTTGGCGCAAAGCGTCGAGCCTTCGAGCGCCGCGACGCCGAGATCGACTCGGGGACCAACGCCAGCGCCGATTTCTTCGCCGATGTAGAGCATCGGCGCCGCGTCCGCATCGCCCTCGCCGATGACGATGCGCCCGCGCACGGGAAGTCGCGACAGCTCTTCGCGCATCGCCGCCGCCGCCGCGAGATCGGCGGCCATCTCGTCGCCGCGTCCGCGGAATCTGGCGGCGGCGACCGCGGCGCGCTCGGAGGCGCGCGCCAGCTCCAGCGTCAGGTAGCGGTCGATCTGCGACGCGTCGGGTTCGGGCTGTTGCGTCATGTCGCGCTACTCGCGTTCGATTCGGATGACCTGCGCACGCGAAACGATGACGCCGTCCTGATCGATCAGGTCCAGCGCCTCGCGCACGAGATGTTCGCTCGTCGCATGGGTGATGAGGATGACATCGACGCAATCGCCCGGCGCGCCCCGCGCGCCGCGCTGCACGATGCTTTCAAGCGATATGCGGCGCTCCGCCATGCGCGTCGCGATCTTGGCGAAGGCGCCGGCGACGTCGCGCACCGACATGCGGATGTAATAGCCGCCTTCGTGACGCTGCATCGGCATACGCTTGAGCTCCGCGAGCTTCGCGGTCGGCAGACCGAACGGCGCCGAACGCACGCCCTTGGCGATATCGGCGATGTCGGCGACGACGGCCGAGGCTGTCGCGTCGCCGCCGGCCCCTGGCCCGACAAGCGTCAACTCATGCACCGCGTCGGCGTCGATGGTGACGGCGTTCAGCACGCCCATCACCTGGGCGATGGCGGAATTCTTGCTGACCATCGTCGGATGAACGCGCTGCTCGACCCCCTCAGCGGTGCGCTGCGCGACGCCGAGCAGCTTGATGCGGTAGCCAAGCTCCGCCGCGGCGTCGATGTCGGCGAGCGTCACGCGCTCAATGCCCTCGATATCGATGGCGCTGGCGGCGATGCGCGTGCCGAAGGCCAGAGAGGTGAGGATCGCAAGCTTGTGGGCGGTGTCGAAACCGCCGATGTCAAAGGTCGGATCGGCCTCGGCATAGCCGAGCCTCTGCGCCTCCTTCAGACATTCCTCGAAGGACAGCTGCTCCTGCTCCATGCGCGACAGGATGTAATTGCAGGTGCCGTTGAGAATGCCATAGACGCGCTCGACCGAATTGCCGGCGAGCCCCTCGCGCAGCGTCTTGACGATCGGAATGCCGCCCGCGACCGACGCCTCGAAGGCGAGCGCGGCATGGTTCTCCTCGGCGAGCGCTGCGAGATGCAAGCCATGCGCGGCGAGCAGGGCCTTATTGGCGGTGACGACCGGCTTGCCATGCGCGAGCGCGGTTTCGACGCAGGCTCTCGCTGGCCCCTCCGAGCCGCCGATCAATTCGACGAAGAGATCGATCGACGGCGAGGCCGCGAGCTTGACCGGATCATGGAAAAATTCTGCGCTGGAAAGGTCGGCGCGCCGCTCCTTCGTGGCGTCGCGAGCCGAAACGCCCGCCAGGACGATGCGCCGTCCGGTACGGGCCGTGAGCGCCTCGGCTTGGCGGCGGAGCAGGCGCGCCACCGCCGCGCCGACGGTGCCGAGCCCCGCGATGCCGACGCGCATAATCTCCGACATTGCAACCTTTCCGGGAAAAATTGGCGGGCGACGGACGCCCAGAGACGCTAGCGCCTTGTGCCCGATTTGGCGCCTTCAATCAAGAAACCGCTGACGCCAGGAGGGGCCAGGAGGGGATTGAGCCGTTGCGCCTGACGCCCTAACTCTTGGGCAAGCTGAAGCCCAGCCCGCTGGCGGCGACGAGGAGATGACAATGACGCGTCGAATGAGCGTATTCGCGATTCTGACCGCTTTGGCGCTGGCGTTTTCCGGCTCTTGCGCGCTGGCCGGCATCGGCATGCATGTGCAGGCGGCGATTGAGCATACTCAGGAGGCGATAGACGACGGCGCGAAGGGCGACTCCAAGGAGATCGTTACGCATGTGATGAGCGCGCTCGGCCATGCGCGTGAGTCGCTGCACGAAAAGGCCATCGAACAGGACCGCGCCGCCAACAAGCTGCTGCATCGCGCGATCAGGCATCTGCGCTTGGCCGAAATGCGCGCCCGGTTTGGCGACTCGGCGCGCGCGGTCAAGCACGCGACGAGCGCGCTCGCCGAACTGAAAAAGATCAAGTGACGACGTCGCGCGGCGCGGCAAGGACTCCTGGCGGCGACTTGGTCGTCGCCAGATAGCTCGGCATTCTGCTCGCCGCTCTCTCGCGGCGTAATTCGCGCTCGACCGGGCGCGCGCGGCGCGTCGGCGAGCGCCCCGCCTAATGCGGCACGTTCGACCAGATCTTGCGTTTGGTGAAATAGAGCAGCCCGACGAAGACGAGCAGGAAGGCCACAACGCCGAGCCCGGTTCGCTTGCGAGACTCAAGATGCGGTTCGGCGACCCACATCATGAAGGCGGCGACGTCCTTGGCGTATTGGTCGATCGTTTGCGGCGCGCCGTCCTCATAGGTCACCACGCCCTCGGAAAGCGGCGGCGGCATGCCGATGCGACGGCCCGGCATATAGGGGTCGTAGAACTGTCCGTCCGGCATTTTCACGTCTGGCGGCGGGTCTTCGTAGCCCTCCATCAGCGAGGTGATGTAGTCGACGCCGTGCTCCTGATAGGAAAAGCCCGGCAAAGCGTCGAACAGGAAAAGCGGAAAGCCGCGCGAATAGCCTCGCGCCTTGGCCAAGACCGACATATCCGGCGGATAATTGCCAGCCAGCGCGGCGCGCGCCGCCTGTTCATTGGCGAAAGGCGGGGGGAAGCGATCGCTCGGGCGACCCGGCCGATCGAAATATTCGCCCGCCTGATTCGGGCCGTCCTTGATCTTGTAGCTCGCGGCCAGCGCTTCGACCTCTTTTTCAGGAAACTCCGGTCCGCCGGGCTGCGAAAGATTGCGGAAGGCGAGCATTTTGATCGAATGGCAGGAGGAGCAGACCTCCTTGTAGACCTTGAAGCCTCTGCGCAACTGCGCCTTGTCATAGCGGCCGAAGGCGCCGGCGAAGCTCCAATCGAAGCGCTTGGGCTTCTGCTCATGGCGCTCGCTCTCGTGCCGCGCTTCCTTCTCCTTGGCCTCAGGCGCCGCGACCTTCTCTGCTTCCTTCGCGGGAGGCGCAGCGGCGTTATCGCCTTCCTTCGCGGGAGGCTCGGCGGCCTTGTCAGCTTCCTTCGCGGGAGGCGCGGCGCCCTGATCGTTTTCCTGAGCGGAAGGCGCGGCGGCCTGATCGGTTGTGGACGGCGGGGCCTCCTCCTGAGCCCAGGCAGGGCCGAGCAGCGCGAGCGTCGCAGCGACCGCGATGGAAATGAGCGCCCGGCGCTTCATCGAAGAGACGAGCCGACGCGATTTTCTGTGCGCCTCAGACATGGGAGGTTTTCCCCCGCATGATCGAAGCGTCGATGGATTCGGGCACTGGCTCCGGCTTCTCGATTCTGCCGATGACCGGCAAAATCACCAAGAAGTGGAGGAAATAATAGGCCGAGAGCACCCGGGCGAACCAAAGATATGCGCCTTCCGCGGGCTGCGCCCCGAGATAGCCGAGCCCGATGCACACCGCGACAAAAATCCAGAACTCCTTGCGAAACAGCGGCCGAAACACGGCCGATTTCACCTTCGACGTGTCGAGCCACGGCAGCGCCGCGGTGATCAAAATCGATGCAAAGAGCGCAATGACGCCGATCAGCTTGTTCGGGATCGCGCGAAGGATCGCATAGAACGGCAGGAAATACCACTCCGGCACGATATGCGGCGGCGTCACCAGCGGATTGGCTTCGATGTAATTGTCTGGATGGCCGAGGTAATTCGGCACGAAAAACGTCAGCCAGGCGTAGACGACGAGAAAAGCCGCGATGCCGACGGCATCCTTCATGGTCGCGTGCGGCGTGAAGGGAACCGTGTCCCTCTTGACGTCCTTCACCTCGACGCCGGCCGGATTGTTCTGGCCCGTCACATGCAGCGCCCATACGTGCAGCGCGACGATGGCGACGATGATGAACGGCAGCAGATAGTGCAAAGCGTAAAAGCGGTTGAGCGTCGCATTGTCGACGGAATAGCCGCCGAGCAGCCAGGTCGTGATTGCGGTTCCAACGACCGGAATGGCGGAGAAAAGATTAGTGATGACGGTCGCCGCCCAGAACGACATCTGCCCCCAGGGCAAGACATAGCCCAGGAATCCCGTGGCCATCATCAGCATGAAGATCACGACGCCGAGAATCCACAGGACCTCGCGGGGGTCCTTGTAGGAGCCGTAATACATGCCGCGGAAGATGTGGAGGTAGACGGCAAGGAAGAACATCGACGCGCCATTGGCGTGCGCGTAGCGCAAAATGGTTCCCCAATTCACGTCGCGCATGATCTTTTCGACGGAATCGAAAGCGAGCGTCGTTTCCGGAGTGTAATGCATCGCAAGGACGACGCCCGTCACGATCTGGGCGACGAGCATGAAACTCAAAATCGCGCCAAACACCCACATGTAGTTCAGGTTTTTTGGCGTCGGATAGGAGACGAAGGAATCATGCATGAAGCTCAAAATCGGCAGACGGCGCTCCAACCAGCGAGCGAAGCCGCTCTTGGGCGTGTATTGGGAATGACCTTCCATGGGCTTGGTGCTCTCGGAATCTCGCGCGGGAAATTGAAGGCGCTTGGCCTTGGCTAGCCGATCTTAATTTTGTTTTCGGCGATGAAGGCGTAAGGCGGCACCTCCAGATTCGTCGGCGCCGGGCCGCTGCGAATCCTCCCCGAGAGGTCGTAGACCGAGCCGTGGCACGGACAGAACCAGCCGTCGAATTCGCCTTCCTTGCCGGTCGGAATGCAGCCGAGATGCGTGCAGACTCCGATGACGACGAGCCACTCAGGTTTTTGAACGCGTTTGGAATCGGGCTCCGGGTCGGGCAGCGCCGACAAGGCCACGTCCTCCGCCGCCTTGATTTCGGCCGGCGTCCGATGGCGCACGAAAACCGGCTTGCCGCGCCATTTCACGGTAACAATCTGGCCTTCTGGAACCGAAGAAAGATCGACTTCCGTCGAGGCCAGGGCGAGGGTTGACGCGTCCGGGTTCATCTGGGCGATCAGCGGCCAGATCACGGCGGCCGCGGCGCCTGCTGCGGCGGCGCCCGTCGCGATGTAGAGAATGTCCCGCCGGCTTGGCTCCGCCGGTTTTACGGCGGTGTCTTTGCTTGTCACGCTCGAACCTCTCCCAACGCTCTCAAGTCTTCGCGGCCGAGGCTGCGGCTGCGCCCAAGGCGATCGTTCCACGTTTTGCCGTTTCCGGCCAATCGCTGCGGTACGCCGCACCAAGGCAATGCCAAGGCTGCGGCGGGGCGGAGGTGATATGTGACGCGAATCCCCGCCGCTGTCCACAAGCCGACACAGGGAAATTTGGCTATTCACCCTGCCGCACAAGACCGTTGCCGATATTCGCGGCGATATGCCGCAAATTCGCCATCTCATGCCACTCGAACGGACCATGACTTCTCTTACGCTAGCCTTGTACCAGCCGGACATCCCTCAGAACGCCGGCGCCATGCTGCGCACATGCGCGTGCCTCGGCGTCTCCGCCGCGATCATCGGACCAGCCGGATTTCCCACAAGC
The DNA here is from genome assembly GCF_013350005.1 of Methylocystis silviterrae. Lineage (GTDB taxonomy): Bacteria > Pseudomonadota > Alphaproteobacteria > Rhizobiales > Beijerinckiaceae > Methylocystis > Methylocystis silviterrae. The sequence continues at coordinate 16,608 of NZ_JABVWW010000019.1, read as the reverse complement.
GATCGCGACTTTCGCCGCGCCGGCATGGACTATCTCGATCACGTGACGATTGACCGACATGGATCCTTCACGGCCTTTCAAGCGTGGCGGGCCGCGTCCGCCCAGGCGGGCGAGAGCCGTCGGCTGTTGCTGCTGTCGACGCGGGCGGCGGCGTCCTATCTCGACTGCGACTACCGCGCGGGGGACATTCTGCTCGTCGGCCGGGAATCCGCAGGCGCGCCGGACGAGGTCCACGCCGCCGCCGATCTGGCGCTCCGCATCCCCATGCGGCCGCGCATGCGCTCCCTCAACGTCGCCGTCGCCGCGGCGATGGTCATGGGCGAGGCGCTCCGGCAGTTGCGCGCGCTTTAGACAGGTGCGCCGCCGCACTGCGCAATGGCGAAACGACCTTTTAGTCTGCGATCGTCGCAGCATATTAAGGCGATATTCATTGAATTCGGGAGGGCGCTATGACCCACCAGACTATTCGCATCTCGCTGATGCTTTGGGAGCGGCTGTTGAAATCTCTCAATGCGGCTCTGCTGACCGGGCTTCTCTGCGTCGCCCTTTATGCGCTTGTGACCAATATCTCAGAGGCGCGCGGCGCTGTCGGCAAGCTGTTTGTAAAGTTCACGCAGATTGAGAGCATCGAAGGGTTCAATGTGAAGGCGGCGTTCCGGGTGGATCAAATCGCGCAGGCGACGCCGATCTATCAGGATCTGCCGGCGGACATGAAGGACATGCTGCCCGTCGACATTCGATCGCTTCGCGCCAGCTGGGTGGAGCGACTCCTTTATGTGGGCGACCAGGGCAAGCTGTGCGAGTTCGAATCGCCGAATAAGAAAATGGTCGAAGACCATAATGCGGACCGGCATCTGTCAGCTGACGGACTCATTACGATGAAGGACTCGCGCGAGGTCAAGGCGCAGGTGCTTGAAGACATGCGCCAGGCGAAAGCGCGGAACCGTGGGTGGCCGAACGGCGAGCCCCGCTCCTGCTATGTCACCGAGCTCACCGAGCGCGGCAGAAACGTCAAGACGGCGCTCGCGCAGTTTCTGCGCGCCGGCTTCGCGGCGGCGACAGGAACGCCAGCCGCGCGGCGTGGTCCCACGATGAAAGTCGCGGAGATGGCGCAATAGTCCTGCCGAATTGACAAGGCGCGGCGCGGGCGGGATGAAGCGGCGACAAGAGGAGACGTCGATGAACGCCGCGCCCGATCAGCTCGAAGCCCGCAAAGACGCCGCGCGCGCATGGTTCGAGTCGCTCCAGTTGCGCATCGTCGCCGCCTTCGAAGCGCTGGAGGACGAAGCGACGGGTCCGTTCGCCCCCGATGCCGAGGCGCCAGGGCGCTTCGCTCTCACGCCCTGGAGCCGAACGGATCACAGCGGCGCGACTTTAGGAAGCGCCGCTCCAAACATCGGCGACGCGCCGGGAGGCGGCGGCCGCATGGGGATGATCAGGGGCCGCGTGTTCGAAAAGGCCGGCGTGCATTGCTCAACGGTCTTTGGAACCTTCGCGCCTGAATTCGCCAAGCAGATCCCCGGGGCGGCGGAAGACCCCCGCTTTTTTGCGACCGGCATCTCGCTGATCGCGCACCCCTGGAATCCGAACGTTCCCGCCGTGCATATGAACACGCGCTTCGTCGTTACGACGAAAGCCTGGTTTGGCGGCGGCGCCGACCTCACGCCGGTGCTCGACGCCCGCCGCACGCAGGACGATCCCGACACGATCGCCTTTCACGCCGCGATGCGCAACGCCTGCGAACGCCATCCCGTCGCCGACTATGCGCGCTTCAAGCAATGGTGCGACGAATATTTCTTTCTCGCCCATCGCAAGGAGCCGCGCGGAATCGGCGGCATTTTCTACGACTATTTCAACAGCGCGGGAGACGCGCAGAATTCCGCCTGGGATCAGGATTTCGCCTTCACCCGCGACGTCGGCGAAAGCTTTGTCGATATTTATCCCGAACTCGTGCGGCGCAATTTCGCCAAGCCATGGAGCGAGGCGCAGCGCGACGAGCAGCTCGTGCGGCGCGGCCGCTATGTCGAATATAATCTGCTGTATGACCGCGGCACGATCTTCGGATTGAAGACCGGCGGCAATGTCGACTCGATCCTCTCCTCGATGCCGCCGCTGGTGAAGTGGCCGTAATTTTTTCGTGCATCATTGGCCACAGCAGCGTCATGCCCGCGCTTGTCGCGGGCATCCACGCGGCGCCGCTGCGGCCTCCTTGCAGCATTCATGGCATGTCACAACGTGGATGGCCGGGACAAGCCCGGCCATGACCGCCAGACAGCGCTTCACCCAAATGTCCATCGCCGGTTCAGCGCGAAGGTGACGAACATCGCCAGCACGGTTGTGACCATCTGCGCCGGCAGATATGGCGCGGCCCAGCGATCGACGAAGAGGCTCATCAACGCATAGGTGACGCAAAAGCCGACGAAGGCGACCAGCGCAAAGCGCCACGTCGCCTCGGCATGCGGCCGGTCGCTTGCAAAGGTGTGGCGCCGGTTCAGGAGATAGGCCACAACGCCGCCGACCACATAGCCGCACAGCGTCGCCGGCACCGCGCGCCAGCCCGCGCCTTCGACCAAGGCGATGAGAATGGCGTAATGCGCGAGCGTCGCGCCGACGCCGACCGACGCGTAAGTCGCAAGCTGGCGCGCCGTCGACATGCTCAGCGCGGCATCGCGGCGTAATGGCGCGCGATGTCCCGCATCTCGGCTTCAGACATTTGGCGGCTCATGTAGCGCATCTCCTTATGCGCCCGTCTGCCGGTTTTGAACGCCTTGATCTGGTTGAGGAGATAGAGTTCGTGCTGGCCGGCAAGATGCGGAACGTCGGCGCTTTTGGCGATCCCGTCCGCGCCATGACACGCCGCGCATTGCGCCAAAACGTCGGAGAGGTCGCCGGCCTGGGCGCGCCCCGCGCCGGCGATGAAAAGCAACATCGGGAAAAGCAGACAGGTCGTAATCCGCATGGGCGCCATTTCGAAGCGACGAGGAACGGGGATGATAGCGCAATTCGCCAGCCTGCGGCGCGATCCCGCCGATCCGAGGCTCCTATCCCGCCACCGCCGCCCCTTCACATAACCGTCAATCTCGTCTAGATAGTCGGCGACTTTCGAGCCGGGCGCGCCCCGCTCGCCGCCCGCATCGCCGGTTCGCCGACAGAATGACGGGCAAGTTCGGGACGCGTTCCGGTCCAGGGGCCGGAAACGCGGCCCTTTTTTATGCGCGCTCGCCTCCCGCGCGGCGTGCGCCGGGCAAAAGACGAAAGGTTTCCTCATCCTGAGGAGGCGGCGCAGCCGCCGTCTCGAAGGACGAGGAAACCGCTGGACAAATCTCGCCCTCCTGCTTCGAGACGCGCCTTACGGCGCTTCTCAGCATGAGGGCGGAAGAGCGCTGACGAGCGGATGACAACTGAGGCGGCATGCCGAAAAGAACCGACATTTCCACGATCATGATCATCGGCGCCGGCCCCATCGTCATCGGCCAGGCGTGCGAATTCGACTATTCAGGCACCCAGGCCTGCAAGGCGCTCAAGGCGGAAGGCTATCGGATCGTTCTCGTCAATTCCAATCCGGCGACGATCATGACCGACCCGGACATGGCGGACCGCACCTATATCGAGCCGATAACGCCCGAAATCGTCGCCAAGATCATCGAGAAGGAGCGCTACGCGGCGCCCGGCGGCTTCGCGCTGCTGCCGACGATGGGTGGACAGACGGCGCTCAATTGCGCGCTCAGCCTCGAAAAAATGGGCGTGCTGAAAAAATTCGACGTCGAGATGATCGGCGCGACCGCCCATGCGATCGACAAGGCCGAGGATCGCGAACTGTTTCGCGAGGCAATGACGAAAATCGGCCTCGACACGCCGCGCTCGCATCACGTCAAGACATTGGCGGCCGCGCTCGAGGCGCTCGACGATATCGGCCTGCCGGCGATCATCCGTCCGTCCTTTACGCTCGGCGGCACCGGCGGCGGCATCGCCTACAACAAGGTGGAGTTCATCGAGATCGTCGAGCGCGGCATCGACGCCTCGCCGACCAATGAAGTGCTGGTCGAAGAAAGCGTTCTCGGCTGGAAGGAATATGAGATGGAGGTCGTCCGCGACAAAGCGGACAATTGCATCATCATCTGCTCCATCGAGAACATCGATCCGATGGGCGTGCACACGGGCGACAGCATCACCGTCGCGCCGGCGTTGACGCTGACCGACAAAGAATACCAGATCATGCGGGACGCCTCGATCGCGGTGTTGCGCGAGATCGGCGTCGAAACCGGCGGCTCGAACGTGCAATTCGCGGTCGATCCCTCAAACGGCCGCATGATCGTCATCGAGATGAACCCGCGCGTGTCGCGTTCGTCGGCGCTGGCGTCGAAAGCCACCGGCTTTCCGATCGCCAAGGTCGCGGCGCGCTTGGCGGTCGGCTACACGCTCGACGAGATCGCCAACGACATCACCGGCGGGGCGACGCCTGCCTCCTTCGAGCCGACGATCGACTACATCGTCACCAAAATTCCGCGCTTCGCCTTCGAAAAATTTCCGGGCTCCGAACCGATATTGACCACGGCCATGAAGTCGGTGGGCGAAGTGATGGCGATTGGACGCAATTTCGCCGAGTCGCTGCAAAAGGCGTTGCGCTCGCTGGAGACCGGCCTTTGCGGCCTCGATGACATCGAGATCGAAGGCTTCGGAAAAGGCGACGACATGAATGTGCTGCGCGGCGCGCTCGGCACGCCGACGCCGGACCGGCTGCTCGTCGTCGGCCAGGCGCTGCGGCTCGGCATGACCGCTGAAGCCATTCACGAGGCGAGCAAGATCGACATCTGGTTCATCGAGCGCATCGCGGAAATCGTCGCGCTCGAAAACAAGGTCAAGACATACGGCCTGCCAGAGGACGCCGAGAATCTTCGCAAGCTCAAATTCGCGGGTTTCTCCGATTCGCGCCTCGCGACGCTTACGGGCCTGGAAGAAGAAGACGTGCGCGACATGCGCCACCGTCTCGACGTGCGACCCGTCTACAAGCGCATCGATACATGCGCGGCCGAATTCGCCTCGCCCACGGCCTATATGTATTCAACCTATGAGACGCCGTTCATAGGGAGTCCCGCGAATGAGGCGCATCCCTCGGCAAAGAACAAGATCGTCATTCTGGGCGGCGGCCCGAACCGTATCGGGCAAGGCATCGAATTCGACTATTGCTGCTGTCACGCCTGCTTCGCGCTCGCCGACGCCGGTTTCGAGACGATCATGATCAATTGCAATCCGGAGACGGTTTCGACGGATTACGACACTTCCGACCGGCTGTATTTCGAACCGCTGACGAATGAAGACGTCGCCGAAATTCTCGATGTCGAGAAGTCCAACGGCGTGCTTGTGGGCGTCATCGTGCAATATGGCGGGCAAACGCCGCTGAAGCTTGCGCACGGCCTCGAGCAGGCGGGCGCGCCTATTCTGGGCACGCCGGTCGATTCGATCGACCTCGCCGAGGACCGCGATCGCTTCAAGCGGCTCCTCGACAAGCTGGGGCTGAAACAACCCAAAAACGGCATCGCCTATTCCGTGGAGCAGTCGCGCATCGTCGTGCAGGAGCTTGGACTGCCGCTCGTCGTGCGCCCAAGCTATGTGCTGGGCGGCCGCGCCATGGCGATCATCCGCGATCAAAGCGATCTCGACGATTATCTTCTCGGCACGTTGCCGAGCCTCGTGCCGTCCGAGATCAAGGCGCGCTACCCGAATGACAAGACCGGGCAGATCAACACGGTGCTCGGCAAGAATCCGCTGCTCTTCGATCGCTATCTGACCGACGCCATCGAAATCGACGTGGATTGTCTCGCCGACGGCGACGAGGCCGTTATCGCCGGCGTGATGGAACATATCGAGGAGGCGGGCATTCATTCAGGCGATTCGGCCTGCTCGCTGCCGCCGCGCTCGCTCGCGCCCGAGACGATCGCCGCGCTCGAGGCGCAGACCGAAAGCCTCGCCATGGCGCTTGGAGTCATCGGCTTGATGAATGTGCAATTCGCACTCAAGGACGGCGAGATCTACGTGCTCGAGGTGAACCCGCGCGCCTCGCGCACCGTGCCGTTTGTCGCCAAGGTGATCGGCAGCCCCATCGCCAAGATCGCGGCTCGGGTGATGGCCGGCGCGAAGCTCGTCGACTTCGAACCGCTCAACACGAAGCCGGCGCATGTCGGCGTGAAGGAGGCCGTCTTCCCCTTCGCGCGGTTTCCAGGCGTTGACACCGTCCTTGGCCCCGAAATGCGCTCAACGGGCGAAGTCATGGGTCTCGACACCTCGTTTGACGCCGCCTTCGTCAAGAGCCAGCTCGGCGGCGGCACCAAGGCTCCGCGCGAGGGCGTCGTTTTCGTCTCGGTCAGGGATGCGGACAAAGGCCGAATCATTCCGGCGGTTCGCCTGTTGAAGGAGGTCGGCTTCTCCATCGTCGCCACGGGCGGCACGGCGCGCTACCTCGTCGAGCGGGGAATTCCCGCCCAGAAATTGAACAAGGTGTCGGAGGGACGGCCGCATATCGTCGACGCGATCAAGAACGGCTCGATCGCGCTCGTCTTCAACACGACCGAAGGGGCGCAGGCGCTTGCGGATTCGCGCTCCTTGCGCCGCGCGGCGCTTCTGCATAAGGTTCCCTATTATACGACCCTGGCGGGGGCGGTCGCGGCGGCCCAGGGAATACGCGCCTACGTGTCCGGAGACCTACGGGTCCGGGCGCTGCAGGACTATTTTCCGCCGAACGCGACCAAGTGACATTTGGGAGTTCTGCGACGCAAGCGGCGGTGCGGCAACAATGACCGCCACTCGGTGGCCTAAGCTTTTGGCGCATGGCCACGGATCGGCGGGCGCAGCCGCCGCCGATGCGCCGCATGATTGGCGAAACTCAAAAAAGGCCGGAAAGCGAGAGCAATGGAGAAGGTGCCCATGACAGCCGGCGGCTACGCCGCGCTCACCGAAGAATTGCGTCGCAGACAGCAGGAGAACCGTCCGCGAATCATTCAGCAGATCGCTGAAGCGCGCGCGCACGGCGATCTGTCGGAAAACGCCGAATATCACGCGGCGAAAGAGGCGCAGTCGCTGAATGAAGGCCGCATCGCCGAACTCGAGGACAAGCTGTCGCGCGCCGAGGTCATCGACGTGTCGAAGCTTAACGGCTCGACGATCAAATTCGGCGCGACGGTCACGATCGTCGACGAGGACACCGAAGAGGAGAAGGCCTATCAGATCGTCGGCGAGACCGAGGCCGATGTGAAGAGCGGCCGGGTCTCGATCACGAGCCCCATCGCTCGCGCCCTGATCGGGAAAACCGTCGGCGACACCGTCGAAGTGACGACGCCGGGCGGCGGCAAGAGCTACGAGATCCTCAAGGTCGCGTTTGGGTGAGGCGCGGGGCGGCGCCCTGTCCCTGTCCTAACCACGAAGGTTACGCGGTTTGTCGCACCGGCCCGGATCGAACCCCCTCTCCCGCGAAGCGGGGGAGAGTTGGGGTGGGGACGCATCCGCTCGCCCGGCGCTGCCACCGCGCACGACGCTTCGCATTCTCTCCGACGGAAGCGCCGGGCATGAGGCGCAGACGCTCGGCGTCGCCGAAGCGCTGGGCGCGGCGCCCGACATTCGCTGCGTCGCGCCGCGCGCGATTTACGCAGCGCTCGCGCCGTTTGCGCCAGCCGACCCGCGGGACTGCTTCACACACGCCGCGCCCTACCCCGATATCGCAATCGCCGCGGGACGGCGAACGATCCCGGCGCTCAAGCGGCTGAAGCGCGACTCCGGCGGGCGGACATTCACGGTCTATCTGAACAAGCCCGCGAACGGGCCCGGCGCCGCCGATCTCATCGTCGCGCCGCGCCACGATTGCCTCCGCGCCGCCAATGTCTTCTCGCCGCTCACGCCGGCGAACCGGATCTCGCCGGAGCGGCTCGCCGCCGCGTGCGCCGCGCCAGATCCCCGCATCGCCGTCCTGCGCCGCCCACGCATCGCGCTCATTGTCGGCGGCGACAGCCGGCACGGCGCCTATGGCGCGGCGCACATCGCCAAACTGGCGCACATCGCCGCTTCGCTGCTCGCGAGCGGGCGCGGCGTGATGGCCACAGCGTCGCGACGCACGCCCACAGCCCTGCGCGAGAGGCTTCGGCGCGTTCTCGTCGCCCCAAGCGGCTTCTTCTGGGATGGAGAGGGAGAGAACCCCTATCTCTCGATGCTGGCGAACGCCGACGCGATCATCGTCACCGGCGACAGCGTCAATATGGTGGGAGAGGCGATCGCGACCGCCGCGCCGGTCTATGTCATCCCGCCGCCCGGCCGCCGAGGCAAGATCGACGCCTATCTCACGGCGCTCGCCGAGGCCGGCGCGATCCGCATCTGGAGCGGCGCGCTCGACGACTGGCGCCGCGCGCCGGTCAATGCGACGCCCGACATCGCCCGCGCCGTCGCGCAGGCCTATTCGGCTTTTTCCGCGCCGCGTCCTTAATTCTGAGCGCCCTCCCCTTTTCTGAGCGGCTCTGCGCTGGCAAGGCGCGAGGCTGCTTGAAAAACCCGCCGCGCGCCGATAAGAGTGACCCGCCGCGCGCCTTTGGGCGTCCGCCAATCGCCGCTTTAGCTCAGCTGGTAGAGCACCTCATTCGTAATGAGGGGGTCGGGGGTTCGAATCCCTCAAGCGGCACCAACAAAAACAACGAGTTATCGTCTTTTGTCGGCTTCCTGATCGCAACCATAGGGCGGATATAAGCGCTCTATAAGCATTTGGAGAGCCAAGTCATGACTACCCAAACCACCCGCCGCGCCGTCATGGCCGGCCTCGCCGCTGCGCCCGTCGCCGGGCTTCCCGCCATTGCCGGCGGCGCCACGGAAGCTGATCCGATCTTTGCGGCTATTGAGAAATACCAACGCGCCTATGCCGCTTTCAATCAATCGGAGGAAGGGCCCGACCAAGACGCCGCCTGTAGCGTCTACTTCGATGCAGAAATCGACTTGCACTCAACTAAGCCGACGACGCCTGCAGGCGCGGCCAAATTCCTTCGGTTCATCGCCAACTTTCTGGACGAAGACGACGTCGTCAATGACAATTGGGTCGGCGACATGATTGGCGACTCGATCCGCACCGCCGTCGCGGTGATGGAGCAGGAGGCGCGGTCATGAGCAACATTACCAAGCTTGCGGACGTGCGCGACCGTCAGCGCGGCGAGGTCCCCCACCATGCTGAGGCGCTGTCTTTTATGAAGCGGCGAAAACCAAAGGGGACGGGCATAAACTATTGGACCGTGAAGCCATCGGGAAGCTACTCCCGTGACTACGAAACCGGGCGCGCGCTTGGGCGCGAATATCTGGCATTCATCGGACGATATCCCACGAACGGCAACGCCACTCTCCTAAATAGCATCGTGCGCGAGATGGCGGAGCGTGGCCGAGTCGGTGGGTTAGAATTCGGTTTCCTCAACTGCGTTAATGAATATGCCATGTTCGCCGCGTCGACTGTGGCCAGTGTGGAGGCGCGCCGATGACTGACCTGAGCAACGTCAAGGCGCGGCTTCACCGTCTGCCGCTTCGCACCATCATTGCGCTGACATGGCGGCTCAAGCTCGCGCGGTTCTTTCTTTGGCTCGCGCGCGTGACGGACACTTACGACGGCGTGGCGATGCGAGCGTCTCGGCGCATCGTCGAGAGCGCCGAGCGCTGCGCCGTCAGTTCGGACGAGTTGCGGAGAAGGCTGAAGCCGTGACCTTTGACCTCGCCGCGATCATGAGGGACGCTCACAAGCGATTCCCAGATGTCAAGCGCCTCGGGCTCGGCTGGACGTTTGGGCAATGCCTCGACGGCCTGGACGGCGGCGAAGGACCTTGGCCGCGTTTGCCGAGGCGCAAACGACCCATGGGGCGCGTTTTCGGGATTCGAAACGCGCCTAGCGGGCTTCTCTGCCTCGGCAAGTACCAAGCGTGATCTGAGCCTGTAGAAATAACGAAGCGTATCCCTACGTGAGCGCCCCCGAGCCGGGATGTACGGCCGGGGCGTTTTTTGCGTTTGTGTTCACGGGTTGGGGTGCGGGTTGACGATTGGAGCTACGTAAGTGCTATCGTTTGGCCATGGGCAGCCGGAGGCTTGGTCGTGGGCTATTCCAGTCGCCCGAGTGGAGATATGCGCATGACACGGAAATGGATCACTATTCCTGCGTTAGCCGCTGCGATCTTATTTGTGGGGGCTACGACGTCAGCCTACGCACACGTTTGTCCCTGCTGGCATTGGGCTCATGGCAAAAAGACTTGCCATCCCTGCGGAAAACTCCCAAGCCGGCATATCCGATAACGACGGACCCTTTCACCGCAGCGGTTTCGCCGGGACCGTGATGGTCCCCGGGTTTAGCGCCTAAAATTTGTATGGAGTGACGGCCCCGCCCGCCGCAACAGAACGCCCCGACCGTGGATGTAACGGCGGGGCGTTTTCTATTGCGGCGACTCCATCGCCTTTCGACGAAGAAATGCTGCGGCGTGCTTGACCGGAGCAAGCAGGTCCTTTCCGCGGCCAAAAGCGGTAGCGACGCCGCCGGTTGCATCGCCAAGGCGAGACAGGCCCAATTTCATCTGGCCCAATCTCGCCGGCGGCCGACTCCCGATTTCCGAAACGAGAAGAGGCAGCTTGGGGGAACCGGATTTGTTCGATCCGGTTTCAACATGCTTAAAGGCGTGAGCAACGCGGTCGATTAAAAGAAAATCCTCATACTCCCGGCAGAACTGCTGTCTCAGTCCCGTGCTCCCCATTGATGCTTCGAGGTAGTCAACGGTGTGGAAGGTCACGACACAGGCCAGGAAAGCGCGCCTGCGACAGGTCGGCTCCCTCTCGAACTCAGCGATCGTTGGATCGACGATCATGTCCAAATATTCGAGCGCGTCCATGGCACCTAAGTAGCGGATTCCGTAGGCAATATTGACGCGATATAGAGATGGCGTGTGAAGCGGCCGCACGTGGTGGCAGCATAGCAAACCCGCCGCCTATGCGCGGGGCGTTCTCGTTTTTTGCCAGACGCGATGTCTTGCCTTGTTGCAATCGTTTCTGCTTATCGGGCATGTTTTGAGCGAACGAAAGTTAGAGGAGGCTGCGGTGGCCGACAAGCTGGACACTGAATCGGCGAGCGACCCTAGACAAGGACGTCCACCGGAGGAATTTCCTTCCTCGACATTTCCTGCTGTATTCGTGGATCTAATATGGAGCGCCACGCATTCGGCCGAGGTCGTGAAACTCTATCTGGGGCGGGTTGATCCGAACATTTATGGACGTGGCGGAGCAGTCCCGACTCCTATTCTTCAGATAGTAATGCCGATCACTGGGTTCGTGGCGTCGGCGGCATTTTTGCAACAGAAGCTTCAAGTCATGATTGAACAAGGAGTTATTACACAGCAGCAGGTTGATGATGCCAACAAAGTGGCAACTACCGCCGCTTCGCTCTCCCCATCAACAACCGATACGCCAGAGGCGGATGATAATGCCCGCTAGCGGCCTTGCTCATTCGTCTGGAGTGGACGCTGAGCAGACTCAGAATCAGGTATTCGAGTTTGAGGCCTATAGAACCAAACAGAGCGCGAACGCCGCATCGGTAGCTTACCTCCTAAAGGCGCAGCCGACCGTCACGGGCAATGTCACAATGACGGGTCCGACACTAAGTGAGATCCCGCTGCCAACTAGACACAAGGTCAGCATGAGCGACCCGACCAGAGATGAAATCAGCGCTATGATTGCAGCATCTGAGGCTCGGAACGAGACGAAGCTCGCGCGCCTGGAGGGCAAGATCGATACCCTTACGGCCACGATAACGGCGGCGATCAACGCTAACGCTGCGGCGAATACTGCTCAGAATGAAGCAATCAAGGAAAAGATCTCATCCGGCGAGCAATATAACCATGATAGCCGATGGATCTTAATCGGAACTGTCTTAACTAGTGCTTTCGCATTGGGTGCCTTAGCAGTGGCGCTCGCCACTTACGGTGACGCCTTATTCGGTCGCGGCATGAACGTTCGCGATGTTGTGCAAGCTGTGGTGAAAGAGCAACAGGAACAAAGGAAAAGCGCACCTATGACGCAAGAGCAACTGCCACCACCTGTAATGCAAAAGCCCACCAAAAAAGATTGATCGTCGGCGACGAGCCGACGCCCTCACATGCGCATTTCATCGCACCGATCCGCCCACCACGCATCATCCGCCGTCCCCATCCGCTCGAGCCGTCAGCGCCCTGGCGATCGTCTGCGCAACGGCTTTGGCGTCGGTGCCCGATAGCCGATTCACGAGTCCTCGCCGGCTCGGATCTTCCTCGAAATAGACGTAGGCCAGGGCGACGCCGTTCGCGTCCTCGACGACGAAAGACTCCGCGGCATGTCGGATGCGCAGCGGCAAGGTGTAAGGAGGGGGATTCATCTCTTCCAGCGCTCCAGGAACTCCTTTAGCCTGCGCTCATGGGCTGGCGCGGGCAAGACAACCGGGACCGTGCTGCGGAACGTGAGTGGCGCAAGCTGCCGCTCCGCGAGCGCTATGACTGGCCGAGCCTCGCGCTCTTCGTGATCTTTCTGGTCGCATTCACTTACGCGCTTTGGCGGGGCGGGTAGATGCGCGTGGCGCTTTTCATCGCTTCCGTTCTCTTATCCTTCGTTGGCGCGATCCCGCAGACGGAGGCCTGCAGCGGCTGCGGGTGCCGCGGGGGACCCGGCTACCGCGCGCCGGACGGCCGCTGCGTCGGCTGGGCTGATGTCGGGCGCAAGTGCGGGAGCCCGCCGGAGACACGCTGCACGCCCGAGGGTCCGAATGCTGGCGCCGCAGAGGCGGCCAAGTTCGGAGTGAAGGTGATCGAATCCAAGCAGCCAAAGGAGGTCGCGCCAAAGTGATTGCCTCGATGAAGCGGATCATCATCACCATCGTAGCGGCGACCCTTTCAAGCGCCGCGCTCGCCGACGTCGTTGGCCGCGCCTCGGTCATCGACGGCGACACGATCGAAATTCATGGACAGCGTATCAGGCTTCACGGCATCGACGCACCCGAGAAAGGACAGCCCTGTTTTGACGCCTCTGGCAAGTCCTATCGCTGCGGCCAGATTGCCGCGATGGCTCTCGATGAATTCATCGGCGCGTCGCCTGTCGCCTGCCTAGAGCGAGACACAGATCGCTACGGCCGCACTGTCGCCACGTGCGCCGTGCGCGGCGTCGATATAGAGGCTTGGCTTGTTCGAAACGGGCATGCGTTCGCGTATCGTCGCTATTCGAGCGACCACATCGGCGCCGAACAGGAAGCGAAGAACGCAAAAAGAGGGCTATGGGCCGGCTCGGCTCAACCGCCTTGGGAATGGCGAAAAGATCGTCGGGGAGGCTTGTAGCTCCCATCGCAGCCCGGCCAGCGACGATCGGGCTTTTTCATGCGGGAGGAACTGCGACTTCGACGAGCTTGGCGTGAAACAGCGCCAGCGCGTCGCCCAATGCCGCACTGCCTTACATCTCACTTCCACAGCGCCAGGCGTCCAAGCCTCGTCCCGTCGATAAGGATTGCTCGCGCGCGGTGCGCGCATGCGAAACTTTGACAGGTTCAACAATGCGCGTCGCGCGCGCGTTGTTGACCCAAGTGCGAACGCTCTCGCGTGACACGCCGAGCTCTTTCGCGGCCGATCGCAGCGACGCCCCACCGTCCACCGTGGCTACAGCTCGCGCTCGCCCTTCCGATGATGTTCCCCTTTGTCTGGTCAATTCTTGGCTCCCCATAAAGCGGTTTTGGCATGGCGGCTCCGATCTCGCTTTGCACGCATAGCGGCGAGTGAGTAGGCAAAGATCAGGAAGGCCCGCAACCCTGGTCCGAACCGCGGGCAAGTGCTTTAGTGTCGATTGTCGCTCGATTGCATACCCCGAGCGACAGTGCTCAGTTAGCGGCGAAGCATCCGCTGGCAAGTGTGTGCTGGCGCGCGCCATCACCAAGCGCCGCAAGGACGCCTATGAGGCGCTGTACCCGGAGACGAAGCATGTTCGGCCATCGCCTGTCCCCTCCCATTGGTGGAATTCGCACCAATGGCCCAAGGCATGGTGGTGGCCTTAAGGTTCGCGCGCGCCGAACTGACCGAACGAATTGACGCATGGGCGGCTCGCCAAAAAGACGCGCCGTCGCGATCGGAGGCCCTTCGGCGGCTGATTGAGAAGGCGCTCGGAAGGAAGTGAATCGGCGAGCTTGTGTGCGGCTGAGAAAGAGCAAAGGCGCAAATGACTATCGATCCGGAGTGGCGGGATTTTGCAGCTATCTGGGGCGCCGTTCTCAGCTCACTACTCGCCCTAGCGCGGTTCCTTCCAGATCGTCCTCAATTTGAAATCGAGCCGGGCAAGTCCGTCCCCTGCGATCTCATATTGAGGATCATCAATCCGGCGAAGAGCATGCGTTTAGTTCGCGATCTCTGCCGAATTAAGATCGGTCGCGGAGGCGCAAATGTAATTGGCCTTTATATAGAGAAGACGCGACTGATCGACACAGGTATCCCTGGGACCTTGCTGCTGGCGATAAAAGCAGAAAGCGAAAGAGAGGTCATGATCAATTGCCTTAGCGAAAAAGACAAACCGAGTAGGTGGCTAATATTATTTCTGTGGCGAGGCAGCTGGTTTTTGCCGATCTATTTTCCAGCATTTGTTTACGTATCGACAAAAAGGGCGACGAAACTTAATGCTGCTCTGTAGCGCGTCCGCGTGGCGGATTGCGCGCCAGTTGCGTCACCATCGCATTGGAGACAGCTATGTCCGAATTCGAGATCTTGAACTCTCTTAGGGAAAAGCTGGTGTCGGAGCGGCGCCGACTTGCACGATTGGGGATCGAGCCGCAAACCGAGCGTCCGGAAAGTTGGGCGGCGAGCCTTCAAGTCATTCAAGAATTAATCGAGGCTGTCGACAGAGCCGCAGCTGACGAGAAATCCTTGGAGGCGTCGTCGCCAACGCCCTCGATCCGCAGTTTCTAAATGTTTGCGGTCGCGTGCCGAGTGGCTACGGCTAGCGGAGATGGTTTCGCGTCAACTTGACGCAAAACCACAAGGTGGCCGTCCCGAGGCCGGAGTCCGTTAAGCCGCGCGAGACCTTGGTCTATCAGAACCGGACGCGCGCCGCGCGACGAAAGTTGCTGCGCCAGACGAGACGAAGCAGGCGCGGCCTTGCGGCGCTCACGCATCCGGTTTCGCGCCAGTGGAAGGGGTATTGGCAGCGCTAAGGCTTGCCGAGAAGTCCCGGCAACTGAGGGATGAGTGGCGCTGGGGTTGTTTTTGTTGGGTCTAGTTTTTCGGTTGCTGATGCTGCTTTTGGCGGCTGACCATACTTTTGATAAACATCAACGGATGTTGTAACTATTCCATATGAAGATGTAACGAGAAAGACCAGCACACCAGCAACGGCCGCAATCTTTTGGAAAGGGCTTTTCTCACTAAACTCGCGTCTAAGTGCATTGATAAAGCCGCGCTTGGGTTTGTTAAGAGGATCAAGTATGTAAAAAATACGGAATGAAATCTCTTTTAAAATATCAACTTGTTCTTTGGTGAAAGCGCGCCTGCCTTCATCCGAAGGTTTGCACACAAGTTCAATCGCCGACATAAGCCTGTCATGCGCGAAGATCTGACGTTGACTCTGGTCAACATTGCAGAGGGATTCTAGCGCCTTGTGGAGGTCAGAAGCTTCACTAAAGCGACGGTCTTGCTCCGAATCAGTCATACGCCATTGCCCAAATAATAGCTCCCGCATAGCGCATGGCGTAGCGACTATCAATTAACTCAAAATTAACTACTTGAAGATCGCCGCAGATAGGTCTTCCGCTTTGTGACGCGTGCGACCGCGCTTCATCATAAGCTCGACAATGCGGTCCTTCGTAACTTCTGACGAAAGATTTAGAGCTTCTTTTAGAACGGATGCAAGGAAGATCGCATCATCGTCGCTGAGCGCCTTTTTGGCGATGCGCTTGACGATAAAAACCAAATCTCCGAGATGCGCGGACTCAATCCGCTCGCGCGCCTTTTTGTTAACCGAGTCTTCGGCAAGATCGTAATTCATCACCTGTGCAAGACCCATTGTAGGCTCCCAGATTTTGCACCGGCCGAAATGAACGTAAGGTAAACGCCACATACTGTAGGAACGCTTCAGATTGGCCGACGTTCCAAATCAGCATGCTTAAGCTAATAATTTACGAGGCACGAATCAACGTCTTTATTTATCAACGTTTTGCGCCATGCAAGGTTCCAGTTGCGGACCATTCGAGCGCGCCGCTCATTTCTGCCCTTCCTGCCGCCAGACCTTACTCTTTAAAAATGCGCAGCGCCTTGCTCACCCGCCGCGTATGCTCTGTAAGCAGCCGCCTATCGCGCGGGTCTTGCTCGTTCACGGCCAAAATGGCCCGCGCGATCTCCCGCGTCGCCATTGGCTCCGTAGCGTCCCTGAGCACGTCTAGGATGGCCCTCGTCAGCTCCCCCGGCCCAAAGAGCACTTGACGCTTCTGGCGCGGCTGCGGCCTTGCGGAATTGAGCCCTCTATGACCGATCGCCACGCTCGGCCATCACGTAGGCGACGAAGTCGGCCTCGGATAAAAACTCGCGCTGAAGGTCTGCGCGCCGCTGAAACTCGGCGGCGAGTTGC
>NZ_JABVWW010000018.1 GCF_013350005.1 Methylocystis silviterrae | reverse complement strand
TCAAGCGCGTCGCGCGACTGGCGCCTTACGACCTGGATCGCCGTGGCGCAGCTCCTTGATCGCGCCGGCGCGCGCGAGGTTTTCGGAGCTCCGCGATTTGAGATCGAGCAATTGAAGACGTGGACGCGGTCTCGGCCCGCGCAATTGGCGTCTCGGACCGCCATTTCGACGCGCTCCGCGAGCGCCTATGCGTCGCTGGCCGAGAACATTCTGGCGAGTCCCGAATGGCGGAGCCGGCCGAGCGCCGCAACCGCGCGCGAGCGGCTCCTGGGCCGCCTCATGCGCGAAGCGTTCTCTCCGGGCGGGGCGCGCCGTCCAGCGATTAAGGGTGAGCGTCCAGGAATAGAGGGTGAACGGAGGCGAAAAATCCGACGCCTCGGAACGCTGTCCAGCGATTAAAAGCGAGCGACACGCCCGGCATTGTTGGGGTCTCGAATCATGTCCGATAAGCGCACATTATCGGACATGTAAGAGAGACGACAAGCGCGGCGGATTTTGCAGAAAAAGAGCTGACAAAACGCCGCGTCGACTTGCCGCCGGACTCATTCCGCCGCTACGATTCACCCATGCCGCAAATCGATTCGCACGGATGTTTTGATGCTGAATCTTCGTCGCGCGCGACGAAGAAACGGCGCGCGCCAACCCGCAGCGAGGAGGCGGCAACACCGTCAAAATCATTAGAAATCCAGGCTTTTCCGCATTGGGCGAAAGCCGGCGGCGGCGCGGCCCATGACGCGCCCAACACACACTATTGCGCCGGAGCAGCGCTCGCGTTCCTCGATCACATTCTGCACTCCGGCGCCGATGTTTCGAGCGCCGGCAAGAGCAGCGCCGAGCCGCCCTTTGCCGGCGCGTTGCGTCAGCGTCTCGCCTTGCGCGCCGCCGCCACTTGCGCCGCGATGGCGCGGCTGCGTGAAGACGAAGCGGCGCTGCGCGACGCCGAGCATCTCGCCGGCTTTGACGCCGCACCGACGCCGGGCGGACGCCTGCATCGCCTGTGGCGTCTCTTCGCGACGCGTCCGGCGCGGCTTGACGCGCCGTTGATGCGCGCCGCCGCCGAATGTCTCGACCTGCCGCCGGACATCGATGGTTCGGCGCTTGCCGCGCTCGTAGGAGAGGCTTCGACGGTTGAAAATCCGCTCAATGCTGCGACGCGTGTGAGCACCGCAGCTCTGCACATCCTTGACGATGCGCCGCAAATCGACGCGGAAATGTTTGCGTTGTGGCTCGCTGATCTCGTATTGGCGCAACGTCTGCGATGGGAAGCGCCACTGCCGCTGTTGGCGACGACGATCGCACATCCATCGATGCGCACGGCGACCGGACGCCGACCACGTCCGAGTGATCCCGATTGGTCTTCGAGCGTCGCGTGCGCTGCGGCGCGCGCGGCGCAAGAGGCTTACGCGCTGGCGGCAGAACTGTCGCGGCGTTCCAATATACTGTTGAGCGTCGCGCCAAAATTGCGCGCCAAAAAGGCTTTGCGCGTCGTCGAACTGCTGCTTGCCGATGATTGCGTTTCGCCGGCGCGGGCGGCCAAGGCGGCGGGCCTTTCCGATCGCGCCGCGCGGCGTCTGTTCGATCGACTGGTTGCGCTCGGCGCCGTGCGCGAACTCTCCGGGCGTGCCAATTTTCGACTCTACGGACTGTGATGAGAAGGACGTCGACATGCGGTCGATGAAGACGGCGCACGCTGACAGCGAAGCGTCCACAGAGACGCGCAACCGGCCCGGCCGTCGCGCGTCAGGGCAGGGTGCCGACCTGCTGTTCGACGCCGACCTGTCCGATTTGCCGCAGGTCATGCGCTGGCGCGAGTGGATGGGACGCGTCGAAGCGGCGATTTTCGCCTCGCCGTCGCCAGTGACGCGTCAGGCGCTGGCCAGACTTGTCGGGCGCGCCTGCAATCTCGACGACCTGATTTCGGACATTCGCGACGATTTGCGTGCGAGACCCTATGAACTCGTCCACGTCGCCGGCGGCTGGCAGCTGCGCACCAAGGCGCGCTACGCCGACGCCATTCGCGTCTTGAACAACGACGCCCGCGCCGCCGGGCCGCCGGCGTTGACGCCGACGGAACTCCTCACCGTGACGGCGATCGCCTATCTGCAACCGGCGACGCGCGCGGAGCTGTCGCACCTCGCGGGCAGGGAAATCAGCCGCGACGTCATCGGTCGGTTGAAAGATCTCGACCTCATCGCCGCAGGCCCACGCGCGCCGCAACCGGGCGCACCTTACGCCTATGTCACGACGAAGAAATTTCTAGAAGTTTTTGGACTCGCAAGTTTGCGTGACTTGCCCGACATCGAAAAGCTCGAAGATGCCGGACTGCTGCAGTGCTCCGCCAATGAAATTAAGCTGGACGGCATGTTGGACCTTAGAGATAAGGACGTGACTGAACTCGTGGAGGACATCGACGAAGAGTCGGATTAATTCCGAAGTCGTACGAACGCGGCAATGCAGCGCTGCGTTTCTCGTAAGAATGCGCGTCGACCGGGAGGCCTGCGGTGAAATTATTCGCCCTCAATCCAAATAGCGTTTTGCATGCTATCGCGACAGGCATGTGCGTTGCCCCTACCGGTTAGTCCGACGAGGATCAAAAATTCCGCCATGCTCGGACCAGCCCAGCGATGCAGCCACACCCAGAAGCTTCGGGTCGTCGTGTTCTCTCCACACTCTTCAGCGTTGAAGAAGGATCTTCCGGGGATTTCCCGTTATGGAGGCCGCGTCGGGCATCTGCCGCGCTCAATGCGACAGGCTACAGCGCGGCGTGCCGAGCTTTGGCGGGGCATGTCCGACTACTTGAGCGCGGTGGCGTTGCAAATCCCGGCCTGGAACGTTCACAAACGGGAAACGCAGGCTTCCGCCGCTTTTTGTTTTACAGTTACGTTGACTCGTGGGGGGCCTTTCGGTGTAAGTTTTTCAGATGGGGAAGCGATCTCCCCACGAGGCGACATGCCCAAGAATCGCGTCCAGCTTTTCAAAGCGAGGGACGCGGCATGTCCTTATATGCATCAATCTTTCCTCGCGAATGCGCCCGGCGGAGATGCTTCTTCGAGAGCCTGATCCTTGCCGCCTGCCGCGCTGCCAGAAATTTCTCGGCCGGCACCTCATCGCCTTTCCGGGCGATTGCCTTGTCGATCTTCCGATCACAATTCCCGCTTCGTCACGCACTCTGAGAAGGAGGAATGCCCATGACCCGCGCGACCTTCCTAAATAATGCGATACCCGTGTTCATCCTTCTCGCCTCTTGCGGCGCGTCGCCAGCGTTGGCGCAAGCTCCCGCATCCTTGAAAGGAACGGCCTATGTCACCTCCTGGTTTGGCGGCGTCGTCACGGCGATCGACCTCGCCGCGGGCTCGGCGGAACGAGTAATCCCGGTAGGTATCCACAACCACAACATCGCGCTTCGCCCCGATCAAAAGCAGGCATGGGTGACCAACAACAACGCCGGAACCGTGTCGATCATCGACACGCAATCGAACAGTGTCGTCAAAACCGTTTCGACAGGGAAAGGGCCGCGCCATACCTATTTCAGTCCGGACGGCCGCGAGGCTTACGTCACCAATGAATTCGACGACAGGGTGGAGATTTTCGACGCCCAGGCGGCGGCTTCAATGGGCGTCGTCAAAGTCGGATCGATGCCCCATTTCGCCCTCGTCTCGGGCGATAAGCTGTTCGTGTCGAATTACGGCGGCGGCGACGTGAGCGTCCTCTCGCGTTCGACGCGCAAGACATTGGCCACGGTCCCGGTCGGGGCGGGTCCCTTGGGCGCGGGCGCGACTAAGGACGGCAAGCGCATCTATGTCGCATGTCACAATGCCAATCATGTCGCCGTCATTGACGGCCAAACCCACAAACGCCTTACCGACATAGCCACGGACGCCGGTCCCGTTCAGGTCACGGTCGCGCCAAATCAATCATACGCTTATGTCGCAAATGACGGCGCTGGCACGGTGCAGAAGATCGATCTCGCGGCGAACCGGATCGTCAAGACGATTTCGATCGCGCCGGATGCCGGTAGTCACGGTGTCGGCTTCGCGGGGGACGGGCGCTGGCTCTTGATTACCAACACCGGCGCCAACAGCGTCTCGATCATCGATACGGAGACGGACGAGGCGGTCAAGACAGTTTCCGTTCCCAAGGCGCCCGAGGGCGTCGCCGTAAAACGTTGAGCGAGCTTTCAGGCCGGTTGCTCAAGGCGATCGCACATGCCGTCGCCAGGACGCTCTGCTGGAAAATGCACCGTCTCGCAAAGGGTCAGTCTCTCGTGTGTCGGGCACGATATTCGTTCTTGGCGAGACCTTATTGACAGTCGTGGGTAGGTTTGATGTAACCTCGCCGCATGGGGAAGCGATCTCCCCACGAGGCGACATGCCCAAGAATCGCGTCCGGTTTTTCACCAAGGGCGCATCATGTCGTCAATCAACGCCATCTCTCACGATAAGCTCGCGCGCCTCATCGGCGTCCCGCATTGTCCCGCCCTCATCGATGTGCGGACTGACGGGGAATGGGAAAGCGATCCACGCTTCGTTCCCGGCGCAGTGCGACGCCCTCACGCTTCCGTTGCCGAATGGGCCAGCGAATTCGCCGGCCGCGCTGCCGTCGTCATTGACCAGAAAGGCGACGATCTCGGCGAAGGCGTCGCTGCGTGGCTGCGACACGCTGGCGTCGACTCCGCCGATGTGTTGATCGGAGGCCATGTCGCCTGGGCGCAATCGAATGGGCCGCTCGTGCCGGCGGCTAAACTGCCGACGCGCGACGCGTTGGGGCGCACCGTTTGGGTTACCCGCGCGCGCCCAAAGGTTGATCGCATCGCTTGTCCCTGGCTGATCCGTCGTTTCGTCGATCCGGCCGCCGTCTTTTTGTTCGTCTCGGCGGCGGAGGTTCAAGGCGTCGCCGAACGATTTTCTGCTGCTCCCTTCGATATCGAAGGCGCCTTCTGGAGCCATCGTGGCGAGCGCTGCACTTTCGATACGATGCTGGACGAGTGGGGGCTTGCGCAGGAGCCGTTGCAAAGGCTTGCCATCATCGTGCGCGGCGCGGATACGGCGCGGCTTGACCTCGCGCCAGAGGCAGCGGGGCTCCTTGCCGCTTCGCTTGGCCTATCGCGCATGTATCCCGACGATCTCGAACAGCTCGAAACCGGATTGGCGCTCTATGACGCCTTTTATCGATGGTGTCGCGATGCGACAGATGAGCCACACAACTGGCCGGCGACCAAATCCGGGAAAACCCCATGAACGCGCCGACGAAAATTCAGGCGGCGGATCACGGCGTCTCGTTGCGCGAGGCATTGGGCGTCTGGGCGCGCATCGCTCTGCTGAGCTTTGGCGGCCCCGCCGGCCAAATTGCGCTGATGCACAGGGTTCTCGTCGAGGAAAAGCGATGGCTGTCCGAAAGTCGCTTTCTGCATGCGCTCAACTACTGCATGTTGCTGCCTGGCCCAGAGGCCCAGCAACTCGCCACCTATGTCGGCTGGTTGATGCATGGGACGCGCGGCGGCGTTATGGCGGGAGGGCTATTCATCCTGCCCGGCGTGGCGGCGATTATGGCGTTGAGCATCGTCTATGCGCTGTTCGGCAAGGTCGGCTTCGTCGCGGCAGCATTCTTTGGCCTGAAAGCCGCCGTGCTCGCTATTGTCGTCCAGGCGGTTTTCCGAGTGGGGAAGCGGGCACTGAAGAACCGCGTGATGCAGGGCATCGCCGCCGCAGCATTCGTCGCAATCTTCTTCTTTGATGTCTCCTTTCCGCTCATCGTCTTCGCCGCTGGCGTGATCGGCTACTTTGGAGGGAAAGCGAAGCTCTCTGAATTCGCCGGCGGCGGACATGGAAGCGCGAAGAGCGCTGCTGATGGCGACAGCCTGCTCGGAGATGAACTTCCCATTCACGCCACATCTTCGGTCGCAAGCGCGCTGAAGGTTGCGGCGATCTGGCTCGTTCTCTGGCTCGCGCCTGTCGCCGCACTGCTCCTGTCACTCGGGCACGCCGATGTCTTCAGTCAGATTGCTATTTTCTTCAGCAAGATGGCGATGGTGACTTTCGGCGGCGCCTATGCGGTGCTCGCCTATGTCGCGCAACAGGCCGTCGAGAATTTCCACTGGCTGCAATCGCGCGAAATGCTCGACGGTCTCGGCATGGCGGAAACCACGCCCGGGCCACTGGTCATGGTGCTGCAATTCGTTGGATTTCTGGCGGCCTACCGCCAACCGGGCGCATTGCCGCCGCTCGCCGCCGGCGTGCTCGGCGGATTGCTGACGACATGGGTGACCTTCACGCCATGCTTCTTGTGGATTTTCCTCGGCGCGCCCTTCGTCGAAAAAATGCGCGGCGACAAGGCGCTCGCCGGAGCGCTCGTGGCCATCACGGCGGCGGTTGTCGGCGTCATCCTAAACTTGGCGATTTGGTTTGCAATCCATGCCATGTTTCGAGAGGCTGTGGCGGTACGAGGTTATGGATTCTCGTTCGAGGCGCCCATTCTATCGAGTGTCGATCCGTGGGCGCTGCTTCTCACGTTTAGCGCCGCACTCGCCATTTTCCACCTCGACCTAGGCGTGCCGCGCACACTGGCCTTTTGCTCGATAGCTGGCGTCTTGCTGTACCTTGCCGGCGCCTCGCAGGCCGCCGGACAAACGCTGAGCGCCGATCATCAATCGTTCGCTAGCAAAGGCGAGCGCCTGAGCGATGCACCGATAGGCAGTGTCATCAAGTGAAAGGAGACTGAACGTGACACATGATCTCGATCGCAGACATTTCATCGCGGCCGCTGCCACAGCGAGCGCGGCGTTCGGCGCGAACGCAGCGAAAGCCGAGGACAAGCCCGCCACGACCCGAAAAAGCGTTGTCCATACCGCCAAGCCCTTGCCGTTCGATCCCAAGAGCATCAGAGGCCTGTCAGAGAAAATTCTCGTCTCGCATTATGAGAACAATTACGTCGGGGCGGTCAAACGTTTGAACTCAATCGCCGAGCAATTGGCGGGTCTCGATTTTGAAAAAGCGCCGGGATTCCTAGTCAACGGTCTAAAGCGCGAGGAACTCATCGCCACGAATTCGATGATCCTGCATGAAGTTTATTTCGCGGGCTTGGGCGAGGGCAAAAAACCGAGCGCGCCACTCAACGAAGCGATCGAGCGCGATTTTGGCTCCTTTGATCGCTGGCGCGCGGAATTCGTTGGCATGGGCAAGGCGCTTGGCGGCGGCTCCGGCTGGGTCATTCTGGCATATGACAAGCACGGTAAGCGGCTGGTCAATTCGTGGGCGAATGATCACACACAATCTATCGCGGGTGGCGATCCAGTACTCGTCCTCGACATGTTCGAACATGCCTATCAGATGGATTTCGGCGCGAAGGCCGGCGATTACGTCAAGACGGTGATGGCCGCGATCAACTGGACAAATGCCGATGGTGTCTACGAGAAATATAGCAGGGGATAGCAGACGTATGTGGAATGAACCGTGGAGCGTCACCCGACAAGAAACCGCCGAATCTTCTCCTCCACCTCCGTGCGATCTCGCCCGAAGCGCGCGCGGCTTGTGTCGACCAATCGCTGCGCTGATGGCCGCAGCGGCCGGAGCGCAGGGTAGAGACGGAAGGGGATAGGGGAGGTCGGTGAGCCGTCGGCTCCGCCAATATCAATTCGGTCTCTAAATTCGCAGGCGATTTGTCGGCAGCGAAGTCGCCGACTGATTTTGCAAATGTCTTGGTCGATTACACTCGACAACAATTTGAATCGCTGACGGAGCGATTCGATGAGTTGTCGGTGCTGGTGAACAAGACCACTTCAAAAGAAGACGATGCAGTGGTATTGGGGCTCGGGGATTAACTTGCTTCGCAGCGCCACCGCGACTTCAATGCAATAACGTCCGTCGCTACATCCGCGCTTGGGGTAGTGTCCTAATTTGAAGGACCGTCTTCAAATGCTCTCAGTCGTTCAATGAGGAACTTTAGCTCGGTTTGGCATAGCTCTAAATGGGTGCGGATCTCTCTCCTCTCCTCCTCCCTGAGGGGATTTGAATAAAGTTCGTCCCAGTCGATTTGGATCGACTCTCTGAGCGTATGGATATCTCGAAGCAATTTCTCTATTTTGCTCATCACATTGCCTGCATTGCGGTGCTTAGACCCTTTTTGGGGATATTCGGAATTCGCGACAGGCAGTAGCTCAACTTCCGCATTGGGCCCGTCTTTTCTCGCGCGGTTACCATCCGCCGTCGGTATCGTGAGCCTTAGAATCGCTCGCGTGACCAATCCTCTGTTTCCCGCCAAACAAACATATAGGAGCTAACTTTAAGATGCGAAGCCTGCGTCAAGGCTACCTAATTTCAGACTAACCGGGCCAACCGCGGGCGACCTTATTCTCAATCACGTCAAGTCGGCCCGGAACCTTTCGCGACCGTTATCGGGCCTCCGACCAACTGGAACGCAAGAGGCGACCCGCACCAGCGGCGCGCTGCAAAGCGCCACGATTGGCGATGCGGTGAGGTCGCCATAACGAGGGGGCGAAGCGGCGCGCCCCCCTGGCTCAGTCGCGCCTATCGGCTCTCGCGCAGGCGCTGCGAACAAGACCGATGGAAACTTGTGGTGTGCCGCGGCCCATTTGCTGCAAGCTATTCGCTGCGCCTAGGCTCGCAGGAATCGGTAGGTCGGTGCTAAGCTGCTCTTCGAGCGGAGCCCCCGGTTCGTTTCGTTAAGGGGTCAGCCATAGTGAGTAACCTCAGGCGGCATACCTCGCGATTTTAAAATCAGGAGAGAGGCATGATCAAGAAAGAAAATGCGTTGAAAGGAAACGATAAGGTCATCGCCATGCTCAACCATATCATGGAAAGTGAGCTGGCCGGAGTGGTGCGCTATACGCACTATTCCCTCATGGTGTTCGGCTACAATCGGCTTCCCATCATTTCCTGGTTGCGGGGACAAGCAGACGAATCTCTCGCTCATGCACACAAGGCTGGCGAGTTGATCACCCACTTCGGCGGGCATCCATCGCTTGCAATTGGCCCGCTGTTGGAAACCCACAAACATGATATCGGCGATATCCTGCGCGAGTCCCTGGATCACGAAGGAGCTGCGCTGCAGCTTTACCGTGACCTACTCAAGGAAGTGGAAGGTGTGTCGGTGATGTTGGAAGAATATGCGCGCACGATGATCTACACAGAAGAGCTGCATCAGGGCGAGGTCAACAAGATGCTGCGAAAGCCTGGGGACGTCTCCGTTTTCTCCGGTCATTGATCAGCCTATTCTCAGGCCGCCAGCGTATTCGGCCGAGGGAGCTTCTGACCTGCAGGAGTGCGTCACCATCCAATCACTTTCCTGTCCGCGTTAGGAGAGAGTAGCGGTGAGCACTCTGACTAAACTGGCGCTCGGCATGATGGCGCGACAAACGCTCCACGAACTGCCGCAGATTCATGCGCATCACAGCACCGATGCCGCTTTCGATCTGATCGCGGAAATCGAGGTCGCAAACTTGGTGGAATTCGATCGGCTGCTTTCGAGCGTCAGGACAATCGAGGGAGTCGCGAGAAGCGAGACCAGTCTATTGCTTGCCTCCGCCTGACCGTCTCTAGACCAGGCGATTTGCAAGCGTCGAACTCGGAGATGGTGCGGCGCGTGGTCATGAGTGGCATCGAGCAGCTTGCGCTTCGCGTCTGCGAGCTTAGCTTTATGAGGTAAGAGCGCCAACGAGCATCCACATGAAAGCGCATCGTAGCAAGTACGACATGTCGGCAAATGCGAAGAAGGCGTCCATCGAAGTTCTCAACGCCGGCTTGGCGGACGCGATTGATCTCGCGTTTTTGACAAAGCAGGCTCACTAGAACCTCAAGGGACCACGACGCGCGCCACCGCTCCCCTATCTGACATTGTGACGGCCACGCAGGCGAATAAGAGGTTCGCTATCGGGCGCAATCGCCTCGAGCAGCGATTTGGGTTCTTACACGACGCCTGCTTCCATCGCAATTGCGAGGCTCATGATGAATGATAATCAAACGCGAAAGGGACTGGTGACCGTGTTTGGCGGATCCGGCTTTATCGGACGACATGTCGTCCGGGCGCTGATCCACAACGGTTGGCGCGTCAAGATCGCATGCCGGCGGCCCGAACTCGCCGTTCATCTGCAGTCGGACGGGAAGCCAGGCCAGATCGAGCTAATTCAGGCTAATTTGCGTGATGCGCAAACGATCGCCGCCGCGCTCGAGGGCGCCGACGCCGCAGTCAATCTCGTCGGCATCCTGACCGAAAGTGACGATCAGACATTCGCCGATATTCAGTCGCGGGGGGCGCGCGCCGTCGCCAAAGCAGTCAAAGAAGCAGGCATAACGCGCTTCGTTCACATATCGGCGATTGGCGCACGTAAGAACTCTCCTTCCGGTTACGCGCGCAGCAAGGCCGAGGGTGAGGCGGCGGTACATGAACTTGTGCCGCAAGCCATTATCTTTCGTCCATCGATCGTATTCTGCCCCGAGGACGATTTCTTCAACCGTTTCGCGGCCATGGCGCGCCTTATGCCGATCCTGCCTTTGGTCGGCGCAAGCACGCGATTCCAACCTGTTTTCGTGGACGACATCGCACAGGCGATAGCTCTCGCCTTGGATGGAAAGGCGACGCCTGGAGCAACCTACGAACTGGGTGGACCCGAGGTGAAGA
Organism: Methylocystis silviterrae; assembly: GCF_013350005.1. GTDB lineage: Bacteria > Pseudomonadota > Alphaproteobacteria > Rhizobiales > Beijerinckiaceae > Methylocystis > Methylocystis silviterrae. Next base: position 46,036 of record NZ_JABVWW010000018.1, on the reverse strand, counting down.
CGTTTCGCGAACTGGTTCAGTATGTCTGTGATGTTACAAGGCGCCGTCGCTATATCATCTCGCTCGGCTTCGAGACCGGAAAGCTCATGGCGAGCGTTACGCAAATCGCGGGTAAGTTGTCCCTCGGACTGTTCCCGAAAATGCTCTCCATGACGACTGATCAGGTCGAATTGCTCCGCCGCGACAACGTCGTTTCGGAGGAAGCGAAAGTCACGGGAACGACGTTGGAAGGACTTGGAGTCGCGCCGCAGCCAATCGCAGCGATCGTCCCCGCCTATCTCGACGATGGTTCCAGGGGTTGAAGTTGGTTCCGCGAAACAAGCAATCTGAGGGCGTGTCGGCGGCCCGCAAAATAGTCGTCGTAGACGCTTGCGCTTCGCTCGATCTTGGCGCGTCGCCTGTGAGCGCAGAGTCAGCGCGAACTTCTCACCTCAAGGTCAGCTTAATTTGACGGTCCTCTTGGAAAACGTTCACAAGCGCTATCTTGTTCATGTCGCGGGCTACAATCTAGGCATTTTAATGCGCGCGCTGTTCGGAGCCGGCACTCCAAGAGAGGCCGCAAGCGCCAAAAACGCACTTTTGCTCGTCATTCAGACCAATGTCGCGATGGCCATTGTCATAGTCGCCGAGATCGACGGCGAAATGGCCTTACTCGCCATCGTCGCCGCGCCCGAGGCCGATTGATCAAACAGCGACTTCATCACCGCGCTGTTAGGCCATCAATATCTGAGTTCGAAGAAAGCAGATGCTCCTGATGCGCGCCGCTAAAGGCTTCCACAGATTCTAACCTGACCTTCGCGACCCGGTTTACTCGGTTGGGATTCGCGCCCGCTGCGACGGAACCAGCAAGAAAAGGGCGAGGCTGCCGAGGACGGCGGAGCCAACCCCATAATAAAACACAGCGGAGTGGCCCACCTTGTCCCAAAGCAACCCCGCAACAATGCTGGCGACAAGTTGCAGAAGGCCTACGGTCGTGCTGAACCAGCCAATGCCTCCGGCCCGCAGATGCTCAGGGACGAAGTCAGACGCGAACGCTTTGCCCACGGAGCGGAAGATACCCTCGTAAAGCCCGTAGAAAACGAACAATCCCGCGATCATCAGGATGCCGGTCGCTAAAGCAAAACCGAGGTAAGCGACTCCAAAAATGATGAAAGAGGCAAGCAGGACATTCTTTCTGCCAAAGCGGTCGGAAAGAGCCCCCGCCGGATAGGAAATCAGCGCGGCGATCAGATTGAACCCGGCATAAATGAGGATGGTGCTTTCGAGCGACACACCGAAATCCTGCGTGCGGAGGATGAGAAAGGAGTTACTGGAATTGCCGAGATTGAACAAGCCGGTGACCAGCAAATAGGCCCAGTAGCGCTTGGGGAACTGCCAAATACTGGCGTCGATTTTCGATTTCGCGGCGGCGGCGGCGGGCTGCGCCGTCACCAACAGAACCATAAGAAAGGCGAGAAGTCCGGGAATGAGCGCCACATAGAAAATCGTGCGCATATCAACATGCAGGGAATAGAGGAGAAAGGCGGCCAAGATCGGCCCCAAGAACGCCCCTGCATTGTCGCCGATGCCTTCGAGGCCAAAGGCTCTACCTCGGTTCTCATCGTCGACCGAAGACGCAATTAGCGCGTCGCGCGGCGCGGAGCGAATGCCGGAACCCAGCCGGTCGAGGCAGCGCGCGCCAAATACAGCTGGCCACACCGTAGCGACACCCATCAGCGGCTTGCCGAGCGCGGCCATGAAGTAACCAAGGAGCGCAATCGGTTTTCTTTCTTGCAGCTTGTCCGATAGCGCGCCAGAGAAGCCTTGGACAACGTTTTGCGCGGCTTGGGCTAAACCCTCGACAAGGCCGACGACGCTACCGGTCGCGTGCAGTGTCTGCGTCAAAAAGACCGGCAAAATGGGATAGAGCATCTCCGTCGAAATGTCGGCGAACAAGCTGGCGAGGGCCAAAAGGAATGTGTTTCGAGAGAGCCCCGAAAAGATTCGCCGCGCGGTCAAGAAAGCCATGGCGAGCCCTCGAAAGTGTTGCACATGTCGTTATGGAGCGCTCCCCCTTGAGGGCTTTGCCCTCTGAAAAGCATTGACACGGGCTAGCGTCGCGCTATCGTTATCGTATTCCGATAACGCAATACGACTATCATCTGGGTCGATGCAGGACAAGTATCTCTATGCTGGGCTGATCCGGCTCCACGTTCTTCACCATGCGGCGAAAGAGCCGATCTACGGCCTCGCCATGATCGAGGAACTGGAGCGGCACGGCTACAAAATCAGCCCCGGCACGCTGTATCCGGTCCTGCATGGGCTCGAAGAGAAAGGCTGTCTGACCTCGACCGAAAAACGAAGCGGCAGCACGGCGCGCCGTTTTTATCGAGCGACGCCAGCAGGGCGCCGAGCACTCGCCGAAGCGAAACAGAAGGTGCGGGAATTGTTCGGCGAGCTGTTCGAAGACGACGAGCCGCCGAAGCTTAGAAGGAGACGCCCATGATCGCCTTTCGCAACACTCGCCGCCATCTCCTCGTCGCGACCGGCGCAGTGCTGATGCTATCCGGCGCCAACTCGAAGAGTGCTCCGGCGGCGGCGAAGCGTGATAAACGGAGGGAAGAAATGAACGAAAAAGAAGTTGGAGCGGTCGAGGACCTCATGCGCGAGCATGGCGTCATCCGCCGCGCAATTCTCGTCTACCGCAACATGGCCGCCAAACTTCGCGCCAATCCGGCAAGTCTCGATCCCGAGCTTCTCCGCCGAACCGCGACGATGTTTCGCGCCTTCGGCGAAGATTATCATGAGAGACAACTCGAAGAGACGCACATTTTCCCATTGGTCAAGAAGACCCACGGCCAGGCGGTGGGTTATGTCGATATCCTTGTCGCTCAGCATCAACGCGGTCGCGAAATCACCGATTACGTCCTCACCTTGACCTCGAAAGGCGCGATAGGAACCGGCGACGCTGAGCTGCTGGCGCGCGCCCTGGATGGGGTTGAAATGATGTATGCGCATCACGCAGCGCGCGAGGACACCGTCATTTTTCCAGCTTGGAAAAACGTCCTCTCGGCGCATCAACTCGAAGAGATGGGCGAACTCTTCGAGGAGATCGAGCACAAGCAATTCGGCAAGGACGGCTTCGACGATGCCGTCGCGCAGATCGCGCGCATCGAGGAAGCGCTCGGGATCGCCGACATTGCTCAGTTCACCCCTTCTCCGCCACCCAAGGGGTGATGCCTGATGACCGCCGATATTGAGGCGGCGCGCTACAAAGGGCGTCACGCTTTTCTGGAAGTGCTTTGGGTATTTCTGCGGCTTGGCCTGACGACTTTTGGCGGGCCGATTGCGCATCTCGGATATTTCCGCTCCGAATTCGTCGAGCGCCGCAAGTGGCTCGATGAAGCGGGTTACAGCGACATTGTCGCGCTCTGCCAATTCCTTCCCGGCCCCGCGAGCAGTCAAGTCGGCATCATCATCGGCACGTTGCGCGCCGGCCTTGCCGGCGGATTCGCGGCTTGGGTCGGGTTCACCATGCCTTCGGCGCTTGCGTTGATCGGCTTCGCCTATGGAATCGGGCGCCTCGGCGACCTATCGCATGTCGCTTGGCTGCACGGACTCAAGATCGTCGCTGTTGCGGTCGTCGCGCAAGCGATGTGGGGAATGGCGCGAAACCTTTGTCCTGATCGGGAGCGGGCGACCATCGCGGTGGCGGCGACGCTGCTGACTTTGGCGGTCCCCTCCACCAGCGGTCAGATTGGGGCGATTGTGGCAGGCGGCGTGATCGGCTGGCTCTTTCTTTCAGACGGAAACAAAGCTGCGACAACGCCGCTTGCGATTCCTATCAGTCGAGTAATGGCTATCACTTCACTTACGCTGCTTGCTTTTCGGGCTCCCCGTACTCGCCAACGCGACGGCCGATCATGCGGTCGAGCTCATCAGTAGCTTTTATCGATCCGGCTCACTCGTTTTTGGCGGCGGGCATGTCGTGCTGCCGCTGTTGCAGCAAGCCGTCGTGCCGCGTGGCTGGATCGATAACGACTCGTTTCTTGCCGGCTACGGCGCAGCGCAAGCCGTTCCCGGGCCGCTGTTTACGTTTGCGGCCTATCTCGGCGCCGCGATGAACGCTGAACCGAACGGCTGGACAGGCGGCCTCGTCTGCCTCGCTGCGATCTTTCTGCCGTCCTTTCTTCTCCTCATCGGCGCTCTGCCCTTTTGGGACGCTTTGCGTCATCGCTCGGGCGTACAGTCGGCGCTCAAAGGGATCAACGCGGCGGTTGTCGGCATTCTGCTGGGGGCGCTCTATCGCCCTGTTTGGACGAGCGCGATCTTTGGGCCGGCGGATTTCGGGCTAGGCGTTCTCGCGTTCTTTCTGCTCGTGTTCTGGCGGACGCCGCCTTGGCTCGTGGTCATCCTCGGCGCGGCGGGCGCTACGATAATCGCGGCAGTCGTGTAAAGCGCGCGAACCGGATGCGCCGCCGCTAGACCGTTTGCGATTGTGCCGTGAAGGACAGTGTTGTTTTCCGCGAGGAACTGACCCGGTTTTTTCACTGAGAATTGACCCGGTGGATTTATGTTTGGATGATCATGCCGTGGTCAAGTTCTCTGCAGACCGATGACTTTTTCAACGATATCCGCCAGAAGCGGACGTTCACCGCGAGGCAAGTCAGCTAGCGGCCTCGTCGCCGCACAGTCGGGAGTCGCGCCCGACGGATTAAGGTCACTTGCTAGATCGACAATCATCAGGCCTTAATTCAGTAGATCGGACCTTCAAGTTGCAATTAGGTAGGATTGGGAGGACGAACCGATGATCCCTTGGGAAATTCAGGCGCGCGAGTTCGTCAATTGCAATTGCGGCTACGCCTGCCCCTGTCATTTCAACGAATTGCCGACTCATGGCCGCTGCGAGGCCGCGGGCGCTGTCACGTTGCACTCAAATGTAAGAATGCGCTCTTTCACGCAAGTTGCTGCAGCTTATTTGAGAATCATTTTCAAACTATCAGCCCTATTCGCTTGATGAATTCAGCAAATACATGCGTATGTGACCTGGACGAAGCAACGGCTCGAGGAGATGGATGCCGCGTTGGCGTCCATTGAGACGAAGGCGAGCGAGCTTGAGGCCGACGCTAGGGGCAAGGCGACCCACCTAAACGCCGAGCTGAAGAAGCGGGGTGGGGACTTCGAGGCCGAGGTCAAGGCACACCTCAAGGCGGGCGAAGCAGCATTGCAGGCTTCGAAGACGCAATTGGAAAAGCAGTGGGCAAGCTTCGACGCGGAGCTGAAGACCTACGTGGAAACGGTGGGCAAGGACATCGATCAGAAGCGCACGACGTTTGCTGATATCGCCGCTGCTCAAGCGAAAGCTTGGGGCGAGGCCATCGAGAAACTTCAAAGTGCTGCAGCCGAGGTTGGAGCCGAAATAGGGCAAAAGTCGACAAGGCGATTGCGCAATTGCAGGCCGATAAGACCGAGGCCAAGGCGCGCTTCGAGGAACTAAAGCGGGCAGGAAACGAGTCTTGGGCCGCGTTGAGTGCAGCTTTGGAAACGTCGCGCAAGAAGTTCGAGGAAGCGAGCCAGAGCGCTTGGGAGGCGGTCAAGAACTCAGTACCCACAATGTCCGATGAATTCCCCTGATCTCGCCCTTATTGTCGGTGACGGCAGCGATAAGCGCTGAACGATCTGATCCAGCGCCCCCTGAACGGCGGGAAGGGCGGCGAGATGCTCGATCAGTCGATCCCGGCACTCCATAGCCTCGCGCGACTGGACGGGATTGCCGTGTTCGTCGACGACTGGGCGCGAGTGAAGATCGCCATTCTCGTCGGAATAGACTTCGAAGAGCTGGGTCGGGAAGGAATGGGCGAGATAGTCGAGAACATATTCGCGTGGGGTTATGTCGCAGGAAAGTTCGCCCCATTCGGAAGATGGGATTTCCGCGAGACGGCGCTCCATCAAGGCTTCGCTGGTTAAGCCCACGTCAACGAGGGAGTGTCACCGAGCGTCTTTGGGCACACGTTCGGAGCGGTACTTGATTTCTGCTACCCGGTTACGACTGGGGCGAGGCAGAAGATTCAGCACCCAGAAGAGGAGAACGCAGGGTAGTGTCTCAGTTTGAAATTTGAGGCCCTTGACGCGGCTTCGCGCCATTGCCAGTTCCCATGTTATGCTTCGCAAAAGCACTGGAGCGATAAGGTGGCAGAGGAACCGCGCGGCGTTTATCGGACGGAAGGCGTAAGGGGAAAGCCAAATACTGCTTTGATCGAATCCGGGACGTTGGGGTTTGAAATCTCTGAGCAGGAATATCGTGACAAAGGATACAAGCCGGATTTTGATGATCTCCCGTGTGGAGACCTTTCCTGCGCCACTGAGAAAAAAGACGAAGATACCAACAGGACCTAAAGGCGAGAAGCGTCCCGCCGACGCCATAGCCCGTGCCGTCAAAGTCATGCGCATCGCCACGGGCGAAGAGCCGGAGGACTACGGCAACGCGCCGCTTCGGCCGCCTTGAGCATGTCTGCGCCCATTCGCGCTGCCGCAACTAAGCCTTACCTAACCGGCGCTTAGAGCGTTTGGCCGTCGCGGGGGATCGTCCTGCGGCGGCTTTTTCGTTTTTGATCGCTCTATACTTTCCTCCACTTCTTTTGGCTTGACCGCGACAAAACGAGTCATGGCCTCTCCAAAGCTCACGTCGAGCGTGAGCGGCGGTTCTTGCTTCCGCCCCTTCTCTGTCATGCGATCAACTCGCGTTAGCGCAGCCGCCCCTCGACGCAGGCGAAAATGTCATTCATGCGTGGCGACGGTTTCATGTCGCGGCGGTTATAACGCCATGTCATCTCGTCCACATAGCGCTGAAGATGCTTCGGCGATACCCAATGATGAATGCCGACGATCTGGCGCTTAAGGAGCGCCCAGACGCCTTCAATGTTGTTCGTATGAACGAAGCCGCCGAGGCGCACATATTCGCCAGCCGAGTGATTGACGGCGAGGTGGGTGAAATCCTTGTCGAGTCCGACAAAAGCCATGGCTTCGTCAGCCAGAACCGCCGAGCATTTGGCGACATTCTGGCGGACCTTCCCCTGAAGCGTCTTCGCCTTGTGATCGGCGACGTGCTCGGCGCGTAGCTCGGCCTTGCCGGCGCCGCCCTGTTTGCCGCCCTTGGCGTGCTTGTTCTTTTCCTTGCCGCCGACAAACGTAGTGTCGGCTTCAACATCGCCCTTAAGTGGCGCATTGAACGAAGGCGTGCGGGCTGCATGGCGGAGGCGATGCAGCATAAACCACGCCGACTTTTGCGTGATTTTCAGATCCTTGGCGAGCGTGACAGACGCAATGCCTTTCGGATGATTGGTGATCATCCAAATAGCGGCGAACCACTTGCGCAGCGGCAGTTTGGTGTTTTCGAAGATCGTGCCGACTTTGATCGAAAAGCGCTCTCCGCACTCTCCGCACTTATGCGTTTTGCGGTCGCTGAAATGGTAGATTTTCGCGCCGCCGCAGTAAGGGCAAAACTCGCCATCGCGCCAGCGGATCGCCCGCAGGTGGTCGATGCAGGACTGCTCATCCGGGAAGGCTTCAAAGAGGCTGTAGAGGCTGTCGAAATTCGCAAGCACGGCTCGTCTCCGTCGATTTGGAGATACTAGCCTACTTTTTCGAGGAAATACTCCGGGAGATATTACGGGATCACTGATCAAAGAGCTCCTTCGGCAAATCCGCTCGCGAAAGCGGCCACAAGCTTCGGCTTTATGCTTTTGCAAGCCATGCCGTCACGTTGGAGGATCTGCGTTGCAGAGGCGCGCGCTCGTCTACGCGTTCATGCGCGATGATGTTCAAGCGCGCCGCTGAAGTCGTGCCGACTCCCGCTTCAAGCCGCCGATTGTGGTGCGGCATTGACGTGTGCCACTATTCGAAAGCTGGAAATGTTCCAATTGTGATGCACTTCAGCAACACTTCGTCACAAATCAAAAATATTCGTCGGAACCGTTCCAGACTAGCCTCTCTCCTAATTGACCGCTTTCAAAGAGAAAACTTATCTGACCTTCTCCTGGCGCATAAATGGCGAGAAGGCAGACATGACTCGGAAACAATCGCTTCCTCGACTGACGCGCTTCGCTTCTCTCCCCGCGGCGTTCGACCGGATGACAGGCGTTTCGGTCGCCGCGCTGGGTCTCGCCGCGGCGCTGACGCCCGTCAGCGCTCCTGCTCTCGCACAAACCCAGTCCGCCCCGTTGCCGGCGGTAAGGGTCGACGCCCCACCTGAGAAACCGCGCCCTGTCGCCCAATCGAAGCCGAAATCCGTCGCCTCTCAAGGGCGCGCGAGCGGCGCGCAACGCTTGCCCACGATCGACGTCGGAGGGGCGCGGCGCAGCGCGCGTCTCGCGCCGGTGCCTTCAGCGGTCGTTACTGGATCGCCTGCTTCGGCCGGGGTTGCCGGTCCGACCTCGACCGGAGCCGGTAGCCCGGCCTTCGCCGCAGCCGTCGCCAATGTCGGCCGCAACCCGACCGATGTTCATGGCTATTTCGCAGGGAGAATGTCGACGGCGACGAAGACCAACACGCCGATACTCGACATACCGCAGTCGGTCACTGTTCTGACGAGACAGCAGCTCGACGACCGCAACACTCTCTCCCTGGAAAACGCCTTGGCCTACGTTCCCGGCGTCACGGTGCAGCAGGGCGAACGAAACCGCGATCAGATCACCATTCGCGGACAGACCACAAGTGCGGATTTCTACATCGACGGCATCCGCGACGACGCGGAATACTATCGCGATCTCTATAACATCCAGGCAGTCGAAGTGCTCAAAGGCCCCAGCGCGCTGATCTTCGGCCGCGGCGGCGGCGGCGGCGTCGTCAACCGCGTCACCAAGAAGGCCGACGGCGAAACGATAAATGAATTACGGGTCGTTGGCGGCAGCTTCGGTCGCAAGCGTATCACCGCCGATTTCGGGCGGGCCGTCACCGATACGTTCGCCGTGCGTCTCAACGCGCTCTACGAACAGTCCTACGGTTATCGCGACTTCGACAAGCTCGAGCGCTGGGGCGTCAATCCGGCGCTGTCATGGAAGCCTTTCGAGAACACTTTCGTGCTGTTCAATTACGAGCATTTCCGCGATCGACGCACGGCGGATCGCGGCGTGCCGTCATTCGGCGGCTTCCAGTTCCTCGGCGAGAACATTTATCCCGGCTATCCATTGCCGACCCCACGATCGGCCTTCTTTGGCGTCGGCAATCCGTCCGTGCGTGACGTGAACTACGCCAGGACCAACATGGATCGCGCCGCTCTCGTGATTGATCATACGACTGAATTCGGGTTGAACATCCGTAATCAGCTCGCCTGGGCAAATTACGACAAGTTGTATCAGAACACATTCCCGGATCAGACGCTGGGCCAGTTGTCGCAACAACTCAATCCGGCGCTGAACGGGCTAAGCCCGATCACGATGACGCCGGTGGGCGTCGCGCGACTCGACGGTTACCTCGCGCCGACGCCGCGACGCAATATCTTCAACCAGACGGACTTGACCTACAAATTCGCTATGACTCCCGACATCCGCCACACGCTGCTCGTGGGGACGGAATTTGGCAATCAATGGTCTTTTACGGGAAGAGACATCTCGCGGTTCAACAACCCCCTCAACGGGCCGCGAAGGCTCACGACTCCGTTCTGGGCTCCGACAGTTTACGCTCCGGTCTTCTTCACCAACTACTTTGATACGGCGACGCGGCGCTGGAACACGAACCTCGACATTGGCTCTGCCTATGTCCAGGACCAGATCGAGGTAACCAAATATTTCGATGTTCTCGCTGGCGTAAGATTCGACAGCTTCCACATGAGGTTCAATGACGGGATCACGCTCGAGAACCAGAGCCGCCTCGACAACAAATGGTCGCCAAGATTCGGTCTGGTTTTCAAACCCGTGGACATCGTCTCTTTCTACGGAGCCTATTCGCGCTCGTTCCTGCCGCAATCGGGCGATCAGTTCAATCAGCTGCCGAGGACGGCCGCGAGCCTGGCGCCGCAGGGCTTTGAAAATGTTGAGTTCGGCTTCAAGGCGCAGCTCCTGCCGACGCTGCTCTTCACTGGCGCGATCTATCAACTGAACCGTTCGAACCAGGCGTTGACGCTGACTGCGCTGACCTCCGTTCTCGCAAATACGCGCACGCAGGGCGCCGAACTCGGTCTCGTCGGCAACGTGACCGATCAATGGCAGGTCTCGCTTGGATACGGATATCAGGACGCGCGCGTCGTATCGACCGATCGCGGCCTCAATCCGCGCCAGCCCTTCTTGACGGATGTCGGCAAGTTCAATCCGTCGGTTCCGAGAAACACTTTCTCGTATTGGAACCGTTACGATTTGTCTTCGTTCATTGGCGGGGGGCCCGGCGTTCTCGGATTGGGCGCCGGCGTGATCTATGCTTCGAGCTTCTATCCGTCTCTCGATAACAGGGTGATCGTGCCCGGTTATGCGCGCGTTGACGGCGCGCTTTTTGTGAAGGTGACGGAAAACATCTCCGGCCAGCTCAACATCGAGAACCTCACCGGCGCCTACTACTACGCCTCGGCGCACAACAACAACAACATCATGCCCGGCGCCCCGCGCTCGGCCTATGTGACGCTGAACGCGCGATTCTAAGTCGTGCGTCAGCCTGCGGGCGTCGACGAGAAACGCAAGACGCTCTCTCGCTTTTTTGGAGCCCCATTTTGCTCTTGTAGTGCGTTTATACAAGCACGGTGGGTTGTCGCGTCGGCTGCAAAGATGGCGCGGATCGTTTTGCTCGCTCTTGCGTCATGGAGAGAACATTTGAAGCAGCGATGCTGCAGAGTTAACATTCAACAATCGTCTTTTGCGTCGTCGGACCATTGGTCTGCGGGAGGTACGAACAGATGGCTTGCCAAAGCTATTTGCCATTCTGCGACCCTTGGCAGCAAATGGAGCTAGCCCATCTTATTCAGCGAGGCGGTAATTTTGGGCTGGCGGATGTGGCGTAAGGCGTTGATTTAGCGTATGGATTAGTTGCTTACGCTGATCCCTCACGCCATCGCATCACAGCCACACCCGCCATGATTGAAGATAGCCTTCTGCCGTTTTCGTTTCCAGCCGTTGGCCGCAAGAAGATCACCGCCGCATTCGACGGCGGACGCATTACCTCGGACGCCGGCGTGATGTTGCTGGGGCAAGCCGAGCGCCGGCTGGGACTGGCGGACAAACTCGCCGCCGTCATCGCCGATCCGCGCAATCCATTGCTGATCACCCATTCGCTGGACAGCATCTTTCGCGCGCGCATTCTCGCCATTGCCTGCGGCTATGAGGACGCGGACGACCTCGATCATCTGCGCAAGGATCCAGCGTTCAAGCTTGCCTGCGGGCGGTTGCCCGATACGGGACACGATCTGTGCTCACAGCCGACCATGTCGCGTTGGGAGAACGCGCCGACCTTGCGCGAAATCGTGAAGCTGAGCGGCGTCCTCATCGATCTTTATTGCGCCAGTTACGCCGCGCCGCCACAAGCCATCACGCTCGATATCGACGATACTTGCGATGTCGCGCATGGTCATCAACAGCTGTCGCTGTTCAACGCGCATCATGATGAGCGTTGCTTTCTTCCGATCCATGTTTACGACACCGCGACCGGACGCCCCGTGGCGATCATTCTGCGGCCAGGCAAGACACCGTCCGGCGAGGAAGTGCGCGGCCATTTGCGCCGAATCGTCCGCCGCATCCGCGCACATTGGCCGACGACCAAGATCACCATCCGGGGCGACGGCCATTATGGCCGCCGCGAGGTGATTGATTGGTGCGAGGACAACGGCGTCGAATACGTCTTCGGGCTGTCGGGCAACAGGATTCTCGCCGCCGCCGTCGATGTCGAGGCCGACGATATCCGCACGCGTCGTGCGTTGAAACAGATGCTCGTCCTGCGCGGCTATGCGCAAACCAGCTACGGCGCCAAATCCTGGCGACGCGAGCGTCGCGTCTGCGCCCGCATCGAAGCGACGGAACTGGGGCTGGATATCCGCTACGTCGTCACCAACATCACGACGGGCTCAGCCGAACATATCTACGACACGCTCTATTGCGCGCGCGGCCAGATGGAAAATCTAATCAAATTGCACAAGAGCCAGCTGGCGTCGGATCGCACATCCTGTCGGTCGCCGCTTGCCAATCAGATACGCCTCATTCTGCACACCGCCGCCTATTGGCTGATGCTCGAATTGCGTAACGCCATCCCCAAAACCCATCCCCTCGCCGTCGCTGAATTTGTAACCTTGCGCGAAAAACTTCTGAAAATAGGCGCGCGCATCGTCGAGACCGCAAGCCGCATCAAACTTGCGCTCGCCACCGCCTGTCCTCAGGCAGGGTTATTCCGACATCTGGCCGACGCCTTGCAGCCAGCGGGACCGTGAACGACGGGGCAGAGACAGTGTCCGCACGCCCCAGATCACCCATCCATCCAACTCCAGCGCGTTCGAGATGTGCAGATCGACCCAGCGGAAATAACGCAACGCGGAATTGCGTCCGCAATCATGTCGCGAAGAAAATCAGAAATGCGTGTCGGCAGGGCGAATAAGACGGGCTAGATTCCGACCCGCTGCGAGGATCCAGGAGCCGTTTTCCGCCCGCCGCAATGTTCGCGAGAGCACGTGAGAACCGCAATGTCGTCAATAGAGCCGACACTCGCCACGCACGCCGAAGCTGCGCTGGCTCACGCCGAAGCCGGCGAGAAGGCAAAGGCAAATCCACATACAGCCGAAGGAATCAAGCATCTGAAGGAAGCCAGCGATCATGACAAACAAGGCCATGCGGATGTCGCGACCAAACACGAAGAAGCGGCGCAGGAGCCGTAGCGGCGGTCGTTCGGCTTGCCTAATTTGCCATTCATCGCGCCAAAGACGGCGAAAGCGCCCGCGGAAGATCAACGTTCCAGTCCACCACGCTGCGAATTGCAAGTAGGTGGCGGTGAGGATTGCGCCGATTAAGAACATCGTTCAGGCTTGCACCTTGCAATAGTTCCAGAATAGCTAGTTTGCAAGTCTTCCAATCATTGTTTGCAAGTCTTCCAATCGTTTCAATGTGTATTGACGAGGGCATTACTTTGCTCTTTCCTCTTTTCGGGAAAGGGGTTGCCAGACATGGTCAACATTCAAGCCAACCAGTTTCGCGTGTCAATGCGTCTTTCGAATGAGGGCGCGTCTCGTGAGCTTCGTCCGCGCGAAGTATGGATGACGTGAGAGACTTTGATTGCAGCGATCCTTCTCGGATTACCTCGCATCGGTCTGCCATCAGCTTCGTCGCGGGTCAGTTCGAATCTTCGCCAGAGCCGCGCGCGTTGAGCGCTAGATGGGTTCGTCGGCATCGACGGCTCAGGCTGAATAGGTGGCCGCATTTACGCTCTTGCTGTTGCGGGTTTTTCTGGGCGGCCGCGATTTTTTGTAGGAGGCTAGCATGATTCCGGGCCTTGTTTCGTTTGTGGGAAATACTCCGCTAGTAGAGCTTGAATTCCCTATCATCGGCTCATCGATGCGCTTGTTCGCCAAGCTGGAAATGTTCAATCCCGGCGGCAGCATCAAGGATCGCCCGGCGTCTCTCATGATCCGGCAAGCCATCGCCGCCGGCAGAATCACACGGGACAGTCATCTCATTGAGAGTTCATCGGGCAATCTTGCTATTGCTATTGCGATGATCGCGCGACAAATGAACCTGAGATTCACTGCGGTCATCGATCCGAACATTACGAAGGTCAACCGCGACTTGATCACCGCTTACGGAGCTGAAATCGAGCTCGTCGATCAAAAGGATGAAGAGGGCGGTTATCTTCACTCGCGAATTCGTCGCGTGCGCCAACTCCTCGAGAAACTGCCAGGTACCGTCTGGCTGAATCAATACGCCAATCCCGATAATCCACGTGCTCATTACGAGGGAGTCGGCTCGGAAATCGTACGAGACATGCCGCTTGAGCCGAGCCATGCGTTCATTGGAGTGAGCACGTGCGGAACAATCATGGGGGTCGCGCGGCGCCTACGAGAAGCCTGGCCCAATATTCGCGTCGTTGCAGTGGATGTCGTCGGTTCAGTCATATTCGGCGGCCCAAGCGCGAAGAGACGGCTCCCCGGCATCGGCGCGAGCCGTATTCCCGAGCAGCTCGATGCCAGCGAGGTCGACGAGATCGTTTATGTGACCGATTGGGAGTCCGTGCTGGGATGCCATCAGCTCGTTCGCTACGAAGGTCTGCTGGCAGGCGGCTCCTCTGGCTCAGTTATCGCGGCGATCGAAAAGATGGCTCCTCGTCTGCCGCGCGACGCTGTCATTGTTACCATACTGCCGGACCGCGGCGAACGTTATCTCGACAGCGTTTTCAATCCGGATTGGCTTGCGGAAAGTGATCGCGTCGAGATTCCTCTTCAGGCCGCGCACCGGACCTTGGGAGCGGCGGATCACCTGCGCAATGCTTCCTGACTGAAGCGCGCGCACTAAGGCATTAAGTTTTCAAACCGAGGTTCTCATCGATGAAAGTTCTGGATCCTGTCCAGCCTGCGCCGGCAAATCTTCAAGCAACACTGCGTTTCTTGTCTCGGAGCGACATCGCGTCGGTTGGGGGCGACCACTCCGATCTTTACATGCGAGCCGTCGAGGATGGTTTTCGTCTTCATGCCGCCCGCGACTATGCGCAGCCGCTAAAACCCTATTTGCGTAGTCCCCGTTCGAGTCATATCGCGGATCGCATCATCGCAATGCCTGCCTGGATCGGCGGCAAAGATCCGATCGCCGGACTTAAATGGATCGGTTCGAAGCACGATAATCCCGCCGCCCGCTCTCTCGACCGAGCAAGCGCCGTCATTATCCTCAATGACTCTTCCACTCATTTTCCGATCGCGATCCTCGAGGCGGGGAGGATCAGCGCATTGCGCACGGCTGCCGTGACCGGAGTCGCTTGCCGCCATCTCGCCAAAAAGGGCTTTCACGAGGTTGCGATCATTGGATGCGGTCCGATAGGACGCGCTCAAATACAGATGTTCTGCGAGCAGTTTCCGCATGTCCGACGGTTTCGACTCTACGACCTCAAACCTGCGGCTGTCGCCGAAATGGCTCGATGGTTGGAGGCCAGGTTTCCGCAACCTGGCGTGAGTGGCTTCGAGGATCCTCATGCGGCTGTCGCCGGGGCGGACGTCGTGGTTACGTGCACCGTGACGGATCGGCCATATTTTCCTTTCGAATGGCTTTCACCAGGCGCTTTCCTTGCCAACGTCTCGATAATGGACGTGGAAAAGAACGTTTTCCTCAAGGCAGCCAAAGTCGTCGTCGACGATTGGGACCAATGCAATCGTGAGAAGAAAATTATCAATCAGCTGGTCGACGAGGGGGCCTTTTCTCGAATGCAACTTCACGCCGAGCTCGGCGAGATCGTCGTCGGCTCCAGGTCGGGTCGCGAAAGCGACGAGGAAATCATTCTGCTCAATCCGATGGGAATGGCGATAGACGACATCGTTTGCGCGCGGGCAATTCTGCGCCGAGCGGAAGCCAATGGCGTCGGCACGATGCTTAATCTGTTCTGAAAAGTGACCCATGCATCATCCCATTGTCGCCATGACCAGCACGGTCCTTGATGAACTTCTGGAGCTTCTGTGGACAGAAGATCTCGGCGGATTTCGATCTCGAATTCTAGCCGAAGGCCGTGCAGAGAACGCTAGCGTTCGCTTTCGCCTCGGCGAGGCCGAGATGTCGGCAAGCCTGGCCTGGGATGCCTGGCGGAACGAGCGTCGCGTCATGGAGCTCTTCGAAGTCATGCCGGAGGGATCCCGCCGCTCTTTGGACGAGAGAACGGCGCTGTGGAGGGTCCTCGCCGCACTGCCTGATCTCGACGTGGCCACTCTAGACCGTACGATGCGTCAGCTCGACGAAAGCGTTCGGAATTCTGCGCTTTTCGAGGGAGCCGCTGATCTGCTCGAAGACGACTGCGAGCGAACGCTCGAACACAAGAAGCGTATGATCTGGGAGCGCCTTGCCGCCTGGCGCGACAGGCCCTTTCATCCCTTCGCGCGGGGCAGGGGAGGTTGGGCAAAGGATGAAATCGAGAATTATGGAGCAGAATTCGGACGATTCTTCGCACTCAGGTGGTGCGCGGTTTCGCGCGAGCGTCTCCTGATGTCTCCGGCCATGGCCGAGAAGGAGCCGATCGAATTCATCCTTTCTCCGTTCCAGGCAAATTCAATCGACGACGAAATGGAACAGCGCGGTCTTGCCGAGACCCACGTCGCCATTCCAGTCCACCCTTGGCACCTCGAGACAGCCGTGCCTCGCGAATTCGGCCCGGAATTAGCGTCGGGCGAAATTGTCATTTTCGATTTTGCCGGCCCGCTTGTCTGTGCGACCTCCTCCTTGCGAACGGTTGCTATTTCCTCGAATCCTCATCGGCACATCAAACTTCCGCTCGACATTTCGACGCTCGGCGTGCGGCGGCTCATGAGCGCTCAGTCGTTGCACAATGGCTTAACGGGTGCTGCCCTCTTGGAGGAAGCCTGTTCGCGCAGGCCAGGCGTGGCTGCGCGCGTCCAGATTGCCGACGAAACACGATTTTGTACGTTCCACGAATCATCGGGAGACATTTTCGCGCCTCGAAATGCATTTCTCGGCTGTGCGATCCGCGAGTTTCCCATCGGAGGGGAGGACGTCGTGCTGGTTCCTTTGGCTACCTTCGCTGTTGCCCCGCGTGCAGGGTTGCCTCCCGCGATATCTCTGTCGCTAAAAAAGCGACCCAGAACAGGGATCGAAACTTTTCTGGAGGAGCTATTCCGACTGCTGATCGGCTTCGCCATGGATGCGCTGCATTGCGGCTTCATCCCGGAGATGCACGGACAGAATGTCTTGATCGAACTGGCTAGAGGACGGCCGGTTAAAATCGTCCTGCGCGACCACGACACGGTACGTTGCCTTCCGGAATGGCTCGGGAGAGCGGGCTTACAGACGCCGGCGTATCTAATTAAGGATCCGCGCCGGGCGACAATGCTTCTCGACTGTCCAGAGAGTCTGTTCGCCTATGCGCAAACGCTGCTCTTCGATGTCGCTCTCCGCTCAATTTGCGAAGCCATCGATCGTTCAGGCCACTTCGGCCTTCGCGACTCGAAAGCCCTGCTCCGGCACGTGACCGCCAGCGAAATCGAAAAACTCGATGCGCCGCCGGAAACACGTGACCGCTTGCGGACGGCTTTTCTCGACAGTCGAGATTGGCCATTTAAACAAATGCTCACTCCGCTCCTTGCGACGCCGCATCTCGGATTGGGGATGCCGAGCGCGCTCGGCCGCGCGGCAAATCCGCTCATGGTCTCAGGTCAGGAGCAATGAACGTAGCCAGACAGCGCTGCCGGCGCGCTTCCATCCTCGCCATTCAGTTTCTGACGGCTGCAACGCCACTTGCAATCGTGCCGTTCCTTTCTCTCTATGTTCAACGACTCGCGCGCGAGAGTGCATTTGGAGTATCGTTTTGGACGGTGATCGCGGCGTCAGCGCCTGCGGTGACCGCGATGATCTTGACGCAGTTTTGGGGTCGGCTTGCGCAGGAGCGGTCGATTTCGTTGCTGCTCTTCGCAACCTGCGCGCTGACGGCTGTCAGTTATTTGGCCATGGCCACTGCCAGCAATGCGGCTGTTTTCACTCTGGGACGCGCTCTGCAGGGGGCGGCCGGCAGCGGCATCATCCTTCTTCTTGCGGTCGATCATGTTGGGGGCCAACCCGAGGGTGAATACATCACCCTGCAGCAGGCGTTTTCCGCCGGCTGCCTAATCGGGCCCATTATCGGGGGCTGGGCCTTCGACTATCAGCGCCTTCCTGTTCTTCTCTCGGCTGCCGCTATCGCACTTTTTGCTCTCGCTATCGCTAGTGCATTGGTCTTTCAGCTCTCAACCTTCGAGTTGCGCCATGATCGTCAGAGCCAAGCGGAGGGCGTGGGCCCCACTTTCGCAAGCGTCCGTCGAAATCGCTCGCTCGTCATAGCTGCCACTCTAGGAACAGCCGGTGCGTTCGGCTTTACGCCGTTCTTCGCGGAGTGGGCCAAGGAACGGGATGGAGCCACCTTCACGGCTGGAGCCATCGGGGCGCTTCATGCTGCCGCCTGGCTTGCAGCTATAGTAGTCCTGCCGCTCTGGAGCCGTGTCATCGATGGCGCTGCAGCGGCGCGCTCCATCGCATTCTCGCTGTTCGGATCGGCGGTAGCTTGCGTTGCATTGTCCGTTGCGGTGACAGCCCCTTCGATATTCACGCTCCGGGTCACCCACGGCATTTTCTATTCAGGCCTCACCCCGGCTCTCTACGCCGGCGTACGACGGTCCGGCGACCGCAACCGGGAGCTTGCTACTGCCCGCACCGCGTTGACGTTGGGTCAAATCGTCGGGCCTGCTCTCTGCGGCGCTGTCCTTCCTTTCACCGGAATCGATGGCGCGCTTTTGGCCGCGGCAGGACTTCCAGCGATCGGCATGCTCGTTCTTTTCAACGCACGAGGCGATCGATGACGCAACCAGATCAAATTACGGCGTCGACAGTGGATCGTCTCGCATGCGGCCGCTTGATCAATACTTGGCTGCGCGAAAAACATCCTGAGCTCGCGATGACCATCGCCGCGAAAGCAGGTGGCGGCTCATGGGAAATTCCTGTCGGGA
Source organism: Methylocystis silviterrae (assembly GCF_013350005.1). Lineage (GTDB taxonomy): Bacteria > Pseudomonadota > Alphaproteobacteria > Rhizobiales > Beijerinckiaceae > Methylocystis > Methylocystis silviterrae. The sequence continues at coordinate 27,414 of NZ_JABVWW010000018.1, read as the reverse complement.
ATCAATCCGTCGTCGCGGTCTGCAAACGCTGTTCGCCAGGCGGATTTCACGCTTGGGAGGAAAATGTGCTCCTTCGCGAGTTGAAGGGGAGCATACGCAGGATCGACTCATTAGAGCTTGCCGGGATCATGCTCGATTCGATCGAAGAGGCGACTCCAGATACGCGAAAAGTCGCGTTGGAGCGGATCGAACGGTCGATTGAAATCAGCCATGACCATGCCGCCTTCCAGTCAACACTGGAGCCTGTCTCGAGCGGCGAGCGCGCGGAGCGGAGCCTTTGGTTCGGTCACCCTTTTCATCCGCTCGCGAAAAGCGTCGCTGGTTTTGTATCCGCCGATTTCAGAGCCTACAGTCCCGAACGAGGCGCCGCGTTCCGTCTCTGCTGGCTCCTGGCCGAGCCGGATCAAGTCGAAACTTTTGTCTGCTCACCGGAATCGATGGCGCGCGCTGACGCCCTGCTGGCGGAGGTCTCGGGTCTGAGCGCGGCGCTCGTTGCTGGCCGGACAATCATTCCCTGCCATCCATGGCAAGCGCAGCGGCTGCGGGATCATCCGGACCTCCGCAGCCGGCTCGCGTCTGGAAAAGCATTGCAACTTCTCGGACCCTCGGGAGAGGTTGCGATTCCTACTTCTTCCGTGAGGACAGTCTGGTTCAGTGAACGAGGCCTTTTCGTCAAGCTGCCTCTCGAAGCCCGAATCACGAATTTTTCGCGGGTAAATACAGCGGAGCAGTTGGCGCGGAGCATCGCCGGAGCGCGCGCCGTCGCAGCAGCGGAACGGGAGGTCCGTGGCGCAGGCCTCTCCATTCTGAAAGAGCCAGGCGGACGAATCTTGCGTTGTCCGTCACCGGACGGCGGCGGCGCCCAGCGGACTTGCGCCGAAACCGGCTTCCTCCTGCGCTTTGCCGATTTTCCCAATGGGGTTGATCCGATCGTCATTGCAGGTTTTGCGGAACCGGATCCGCGCACGGCCCGTCCAAATCTTTCCTCCATCGCCGGGCGGATTTTTGATGATCCGCAAAGGGCGCACGAATGGGTCGAAAGATATGCGGCGGTTGTCCTCCTTCCGCTTATTCGTCTGTTTGCGACTACTGGGATCTGTCTCGAGGCGCATGCTCAAAATAGCCTCGTCGCTTTCGAGAACGGTTGGCCAGCACGGCTTTTCGTGCGCGACCTCGAAGGCATGGCGGTCGATCGCGAACGCTTCAGGCGCGCGCATCCGGAAATCATCGCCGACCTCGATGACACCCTGTTCTATGACCGCGACATCGCTTGGCGTCGCTTCCTCTACTACGTCATCGTCAACCATTTCGCTCACGTGCTGTCCGCCGCATCAGAGTTATCGGGCGTCGACGAAGCTCGCCTCTGGGAGGCGGGCGGGCGTGTTTTGGAAAAGGAAGCGGGAGCTGCCCGCACGCTCATCGACGAGCTGCTTTCCGCCCCATCTCTCCCGGCCAAGGCGAACCTATCGAGTTGCGTCGCCGGCCGCGGCGAGAACCCGGATTACGTGATGATTGCGAATCCCTTCATGGCTGTGCGCTCGTCCGGTTCTCAGTCGCGAGCGAACGTCAAAATCCAATTGGAAAAGGCGCGGTCACGATGAAACCCACTGCTGGACTGGGCGCGCAGTTATCCACTCCGACCGATCTTCTTGCCTGGGCTGCGGCCGGGCGCCGGGTCATAGCCCAACTGATGTCAGCTCTCGTAAACGAAGATCTGTTGCCGGACGGCATGGTTTCGATCCGGGCTGAGTCCACGCGAGAAGCTGAGATCGTGGTGGAAGTCGCGCCGGGTTCACTCTGCTATCGGGCGCGCGCCCATCATATGATCGCCTACAACCGACTGCGGGTGATCGAAGGATCTGTCCGCAGGGCGTCCAATGGGGGAGAAGAAGAAGCCGACAATCCTATGCATCTGCTTACAGATCTGCTGACCGGGCTTCCGGGAACGGCAGAGATTCGTGCGCGTTTTGCGGAGGAAATCCTCCAGACTTGGTCGAACCACGCGCAGGCCCTTTGTTTCGGCACGGCCAACCGCGGCAAGCTCGCCTTGCTACCATACGAGGAAGCCGAAAGCGCGCTGACCGATGGACATCGCTATCATCCTTGCTTCAAATCCCGCATTGGCTTTACTCCGAAAGAGAACCTGTCCTATGGACCTGAATTCGGGAATGCCATTCGCCCGATCTGGCTGGCGGTTCACGAGGAGCTGGTCGTGAGCCGCGCGATCGGAACAGGGTGTGGCCAAGATCTCGGGCTTCTCGCCGCATCGATCGACGAAAGCAGCAGAAGAGAATTCACCGCTAAATTGGCTTCGGCCGTCGAACGTCCCCAAATCTATCACTGGCTCCCAGTCCACCCCTGGCAATGGGAAAGAATCATCGAGCCAGGAACGCTCCCACAGAGGAAAGCCGGGCTGATCGTATTCCTGGGCGAGAGCGATCGCTATTACCTGGCACAACAATCGATACGCAGCCTTTCGGACACATCCGATCGCCATGCGCCATCACTGAAGCTCTCGCTATCTGTCCGCAATACTTCGACCGCCCGCACACTTGCAAGGCACACTGTGCTCAACGCTCCCGTTATCAGCGCTTGGCTCGAGGGTGTGGCGTCGTCCGATCGTTTTCTGAGGGAGGCGGGCGCGATCTTTCTACTCGAACGGATGGGCAGCGCGGTCACGCTGCCCCGTGATGCGGACCCACTCGGACGTCTCGCCGGCGCGCTCGCGGCAATCTGGCGTGACCCGGTCGGAATATTCTTAGCCGAGGGGGAGAAGGCGGTTCCTTTCTCGTTGCTCACGCACGTGGATCATGACGGACGACCCGCGATTGCCGGCTGGTTTTCGCGACATGACGCCGAGGCGTGGGTGTCGGCTTTATTACGTACTGCGATGCTTCCCGTCGTTCACCTCCTTCTGGCGCGCGGGATCGCCATCGAGAGCCATCAGCAGAACATGATTCTGGTCCACCGGGATGGATGGCCCGTACGAGTCGCATTGAAGGATTTTCACGACGGCGTTCGCTTCATTCCGAGCCAGCTCCATGCGCCGCGTCCTGACCTCGTCCCCACTCCGGCCGATCATGCGCGCGTCAATCCTAATTCCTATGTGGAGGCGAGCGATCCCGAAGATGTGCGCGATTTCATGTTCGACGCCCTTTTCGGGGTCAATCTCGCCGAACTCGCTTGGTTCCTCGATCGTCATTTCGGTTTCGGAGAACGACGGTTTTGGCTCTTTGCGGCCGATATCCTTCGAAACTACCTTCGAGAAAACGCCGTCGCGCGCGCAGGCGTAGAAGCTTTCCGCTTCCTCGATCCGACGGTGGCGGTCGAGGATCTCGCGCGCCGTCGTCTGGAAACCGTCGTCCTGAAGGGACGGCGCGCGCCTAACCCGCTTGCCGGCTTTATTAGCGTCGAGGAAATGCGGGTTCCGTCATGACTGCGCGATTGCGATTGCGGCGCCTGCTCGACCAGGGCCAGCCCGCAGGCGGGCTTTTCCTCTCGCTTTCCGCCCCTGGCATTATCGAAATTGCGGCCGTGGCCGGATTCGATTTCGTTCTAATCGATCTCGAGCACACGTTGATCGGGGGAAGGGAACTGGAAGAGCTGATCGCCGCCGCCGATCGCTCCTGCCTCAGTGCTCTGGTGCGCGTTCCCGAGGCGCGGTCGGAACGCATTCTCCAGGTTCTCGACGCTGGAGCGGCAGGCGTCGTCGTCTCGCGCATTTCGAACGTGGAGGATGCAAGAGAAGCGATCCGCCGAGCCCGTTACGCCCCACTCGGAGAACGAAGTCTCAATGCGGGCCGGTTGGGGCGGTTCGGCGATTGCGATCTGCCTGCCCTTCTCGAGCAGCTGAACCGTGAAACGCTCGTCATTGCGCTTGTCGAAGATCCGGACGGGCTTGCCGCGGCCGAGGCGATCGCCGCGCTGCCTGGGCTCGACGGCGTGCTTTTCGGGGCCGCCGACTATTCTCAGTCCGTCGGCCTCCCTTGGCAGACCACTGCGGAGCCCGTCCTGGAGGCGAACCGCCGGCTCGCCGCGATCGCCCGTGAAACCGGTCGCTACTTTTTCGCGATCCCGAGGCGCGATGAGGACATCGGCGATCTTATTCGGGCCGGCGCGCTGGGAATAATCGCCGCCAACGATCGTGGCCTCTTGCGCCAGGCGCTTTCGGCCAAAGACCGTGTCTGGCGGGAAATTTACCGCGCCCGAAGTCTCGGACGCGCCACGGAGTAGACGTTATGACCGCATTCATTCCGTCGCTCGAGCTCGTAGAGCGTTTGGTCAATCCGGATCAGCCGGTGTCAGCCTTCATCCATGATCTCGACCGACTCGATCGGCATGCGCGCCGGCTCGTCTCCGTTCTGCCGCCCGGCGTCGATTTCTTTTACGCGGTCAAGGCGAACAGCGATGCGGCGATCCTGAAGACATTGGCTCCGATCGTCGCCGGATTCGAGGTCGCCTCAGGCGGGGAAATCCGGAAGGTGCGCGAAGCGGTGGGGGATGGAGCCCGCGTGATCATGGGCGGGCCAGCCCGGACGGCGTCGGACTTCGATGCAGTGATCGATCACGGAGTCGAGCGCGTCCACATCGAAAGTATCCACCTTCTACACCTTGCCAATGCAGTCGCAAAAGTGCGGAATACGCAATTGCCTGTTCTCTTGCGCGTCAATCTGGCGGGTCCCGTTCCCGGCGCGACGATCACGATGGGCGGACAGCCGACCCAGTTCGGCATCGACGAGTCCGAAGTCGACGAAGCTCTGGGCGTGCTTGCGACTTGTCCGAATTTGCGTTTCGACGGATTTCACCTTCACACCATCTCGAACAATTTGGACGCCACCGCCCACTCGGTGTTCTGCCTGGAAGCACTGCGCCGGGCAAGGGCTATCGCCGACCGTCATGGGCTGGATCTTGAGATCGTAAATCTGGGCGGGGGTTGGGGCGTCGATTACGCGAATATAGACCGCCTTTTCGATGTCGATCGTCTCGCAGCGGCTTTGAGCAACGCTCTCGGGCCCGGCGGGCCCCGCATTCAGTTTGAATGCGGGCGGATCGTGGTGGCCTATTGCGCTGTTTATGTATGCGAAGTCATCGACGTCAAAACCAACCATGAAGAAGCCTTTGCCCTGCTTCGGGGCGGCGCCCACCATTTTCGCCTTCCTTCGGCGTGGCGGCATAGACATCCGTTCCGCGTCGTCAGCAAAGAGAGCTGGCCTTGGGCATGGTCGAGGCGCGGTCATACAAACCGCCGGGTGACCGTAACGGGCGAGCTTTGCACGCCGAAAGACGTGCTGCTGAATTCAGAGCCCTTCTCCAGTCTGAGAATCGGAGACCTCATTTGTTTCCTTTTGGCGGGCGCTTATGGCTGGGACATTTCCCATCATGACTTCCTGAGCAATGCCCATCCGGAAAGGATATTCCTCCCTGTCGGGGAGCATAGGAGCCGGCTTTCTACCAAGGAAAACGAAAGGATTAGTGTATGAACGAGCGGCGTATTCGCCTTCTTTCGCCATTCGATCTAAAGGCTCATGAGCACACCGAAAGGGGTCGTGTTCGCAGTGTCATCGATCTCCTCGTCCGCGAGCAGGCATGGACGCGGCCTATTTGCGTAGAGGAGAAAAGCCTTTGCGTCATGGATGGCCACCATCGCCGGCTTGCCGCAATTCATCTAGGGCTTGCCGCCGTTCCAGTGATCGGCTTCACCTATGACGAGGTTCGAGTCGGAAGTCACCGGGCGGGGATGGAGGTCGAAGCGGAGGAGCTGATTGCTCGCGCAATGTCGGGAGCGCTATTTCCTCCCAGATCCACGCGCCATGTATTTCCACCATTCAAAGCGACTGCTATTCCGCTCGCCGAGCTTCTCGAGGCTCCGCCTCGGGTTTAGCCTGTGATCAGCCTGGCCAGCCTTGATGCTGACGGAGAAAGCTTACTCCCGCATGAGCGCGAGATTGCGTGTTTCCTCGGCCTACTTCGTCTCGGCGAACCCAGGCCACCGACGGGTGCTCCTGCGGCTCTCGGGAATTGCCGGTGTCGGCTGCTGATTCCCCGCGCCAGGGTACGGGCGATGAAGTCGAGTCCAATGCGCGCCACCTCATAGACGGAAAAAGGGAATGCGAGCCGGGCGCCCGGATCGAGCGCCCCATCACCAAAACTTCGACGACGCGCGCGGGAGCAACCGTTACGGCTCCGCAACCGAGCACGAGAACGAACAAGACTGCGCAAAGGACGACCAGCAGGCCGGTCGCGATCACGGCCTGGCGACGGCGGCCTTCGATCAGAAGTGCGAGGAGCGGCGACTCGGTGCTGATCGTGGTGCTGGCGGCGATCGTCGTCGGTCAGCGGACGCGCCACGGAGGCACGGCTCTCTTGCGCGGACAAGCGCGGCAGATTCGCCGCCGGATTGAGCGTCGGCCATTAGATCCCGCGCGGCTGCGGGCGCGTGTGTGTCCCGAAGCCGACAAAATACAGTCCGTCCATTGCGAGCAGCGCCTGCTTCCTAGCCGCGGGCATCGCCGCGAAGGCCGGCATGGCGAAGATCTCCTCCGAGGCCGTGCCGTCGCGACGCATCATCACGACCATGTCAGGCACCGCCGCGATGATGGCCTCGTCCGCCATCGGCTTGCAACCCTCGATCGCCCCCGCCGCGTTGACTCCTGCCCCAATTCGATGATCGCTTCGGCGGAAGTGCCGCGCCCGCCGATCACGGGCCGTTGGTTCTGCAGCGAGAGCTCGAAAAGGACGCGGCGCGGCGTTTCCGTCTTGGCGACGACGCCGTCGGGATGTCCGGCACGGATTCCATCCAAACGCCGGCTTCCCCTCAGAGCTTTGATCGCGGGCGGCCCGGCGCCTTCGAACACGATGACAAGCGATGGCTATATGGAGAGAACTCCCTCGGCCGACAGCGCCCGGAAATAGCCGACGTTCGGTTTTTTCTTCAGCGCCTCGGGCGGAAACTGACTCGTGGCGTCGATGGCTGCGATGCGGTTCTGCTGTCCCAGCGCATAGAGAATCTCAGTCACGGCGCCGCCAATCGCGACAATGCGGTTCGGTTGCCGTTCCGTTTGTCGATCGGGTTGTTCCGCGCGGCCCGATGAACCGTTCGTGAGACCACTGGCGATGACAATCGCCAATTCGAGCGTCGCGACCAGATCGCGGCGGCGTGGCCGCGAAAAAAACGCCGGACCATCGATGGAGTTGCGGACGTGGCATCGATTATTGTCGATTATTCATGCGATCCTCACTTTGTCAAAATGAGTTTGTTGTTCGCTGTGATGCGCAACCGATAACGCTCGCCAGCATGAATGATCGTCACTTCGCGCCTCTCGCCCAAGAGCGCGCGCGCGTCGATTTCGGCGCGCGCTTGATCCCCGTTCGAGGAAAGCCCCCGATCGGAAGGCGGTTCGGCTTTGTGACCACTCATCTGTGTCGACTCTCTTTCGAACTCAGAGTCAACAAAGTAGGTTTCCTCGTCAATAAGACTTATGCGTGGTTGGAATACTTACAGTGAGCCAATCTGGAAGGCTTACAAACTGACTATGTTGGAAATATTTCAAAATTAATATTCTTTCTTTGGCCTTGAACGATCAAGTTGACGCCGGTAGGAATCGCAGGCGCGCTTCAAATCGAGGCGTCGAACACAGCGAGCCAGCCAGGCCGATCCGCGCCGAGCCAGCCAGCAACACAAGAGGCTGGGGGCTCAAGTTTCATGCGTCGCACGATTCCGCGCGGAGTTGTTCCAAAATTGACCGCAGCCACGATGTCCGCTGTCTTCACGGCTTTACCGGTCGCGCCATCTCGCGCCCAGCAGGCATTGCCCACGATCGATGTGGGCGGCGCGCGTCCGGTCGTCCGGCGGCCGGTCCAGCGCGTCGACGCGCCGGCTGTGACTCCCGCGCCGAGCCCCGCCAATGGAACGCCGCCGACCGGCGTCATTGGCCAGCTTCCTGCGCCCTTTGCCGGCGGACAGGTCGCCAGCGGCGCGCGTGTCGGATTCCTCGGCAACCGCAGCGTCTTCAATACGCCCTTCAACATAACGAGCTATACGGACAAGCTCATTCGAGACCAACAGGCCCGAACCGTAGCGGATGTCGCCGATAACGACCCGTCGGTACGCACCAACTCGCCTCGTTATAGCGGAATCGACGGATTTCTTATCCGAGGCTTCCCCGTGTTCGCCGGCGACTTCGCGTTCGATGGCCTGTATGGCGTCGTTGACTGGCGCAGCCCGGCTATCGAGCCAATCGAGCGCGTAGAGATTCTAAAGGGTCCTAATGCGCTCCTGAATGGCGTTCCGCCGCTGGGGACTGTCGGCGGCGCCGTCAACCTCATCCCGAAACGGGCGACGGACGCGCCGATTACGCGCGTCACGACAGGCTTCGTCTCGCGTGGGCAACCCGGCACGCATATCGACGTCGGTCGCCGCTTCGGCGCCAACAACGAATGGGGCGTCCGATTCAATGGCGCCTATCGAAATGGCGGAACCCCCATCAACTCCCAAAATGAAGAGTTCGGCGTCGGCGCGCTCGCTCTCGACTATCGCGGCGAGAGGCTGCGTCTTACCACTGACCTCGGAATCCAGGGACGCGATCTCGATGCGCCGACGCGCGTAAAGACCGTGCTGCCCGGCTTTCCGATTCCGCCATCGCCCTCCTTGCGGATCAACCCTCAACAGCCATGGGAATATTACAACGCCCATCACTGGCATGGCGCTTTTCGCGCCGAGTACGACATTCTCGAAAACGTCACCGCATATGCCGCCTACGGCCACGCTCGTTTCGATGAGCACTTCTTCGGCGGAGTGCTTCAGGTCTTCAACGGCCGGGGCGATTTTCGGTCGACGCCCACTCTGACTCCGCAGGACGTGCAAAGCAATACTGCGGAGGTGGGACTGCGCGCTCGCTTCGAAACCGGTCCGATCAACCACCAGATCGCATTGTCAGCCGTCGGCCTCTGGCAGGATACTGGAATCATCAATACGGCAGTCGGAAAGGCGATCACCTCGAACCTCTTTTTTCCCGTCTATGTCTTGCCGCGAAGTGATTTCGGCTTGCGCAATGATGCGCCTCGAACAGCCAGCCGCAGGAACCGCGGCGCGGCGATCGCTGACACTTTGTCCGTCTTCAACGATCGTTTGCTCCTGACGGCGGGCGGACGCTGGCAAGAGATCGACGTCGAGAACTTCGACCCGAATACGGGTCTCAACTTCGACCCCAAGACCGGCCGCAGTAGAGGCTCGAATAATCAGGCCTTCTCGCCGGCCGCCGGGTTGGTGGTGAAGCCGATCGAAAGCCTGTCGCTCTATGGCAATTATATCGAGGGACTGACCTCCGGCGGGATTGCCCCGGTAAATGCGGTCAACGCCGGCGAAGCGTTTCCGGCCTTCGTGTCCCGACAAATCGAGGTCGGGGCCAAATACGACTTCTTTGACGCTCTCGGAGTGACCGTCGCGGCCTTCCAGATCACGCAGCCGAGCAGCTTTACTGATCCCACGACACGGCGTTTCTCTGTTAACGGCGAGCAGCGCAACCGTGGCGTGGAGTTTAACGTCTTTGGCGAGCCCGCGCTCGGGCTGCGCGTCCTCGGCGGCGTCACTTTACTCGACGGAGTCCTGACCAAGACAGCCAATGGGGTCAACGACGGCAAGACCGCCGCCGGCGTCCCGGACGTGCAGCTCAACTTCTACGGCGAATATGACCTGCCATTCTGGTTCATTCCTGGGACGGCGACGCTAACAGGCCGGGTCATCTATACTTCGCCACAGTTCTACGATCAGGCGAACACGCAGCAAATTCCGGACTGGACGCGTCTCGACCTCGGCGCAAGGTATACCGTCGAGCTCGAAGGCCGGCCGGTGACAATGCGCATCAGCGTCGAGAACTTGCTCGACGCCAACTTCTGGGCGACGACCGGGCGCGGGCTCCTGACCGCCGGTGCCCCGCGCACGTTCCTGGTCTCGACCAGCGTCGATTTCTGAAAAGGAAACGGGCCTTGGCCACCGGCCCCGCGACCGCATGGACGATCCGCCTGCGCAGGGCATTTATGTGGGTTCACCGGTGGCTTGGGCTGACTGCCGGCGCGATCCTGACTCTCATTGGTCTCACTGGCAGCTTCAACGTTTTCTATCGTGAGTTCGACGCTGCTTTGAACCCGGCTCTCTACGCGCCAACTGGTCCGGAGCGGAGAGTCACGGTCGCCGAGGCGATGCAGGCGGCGTCAATGGCCGATCCAGCGCCGATCACGGCACTCATCGCTCCCGATCGGACTTGGCCCGTTTGGATTGCAATCCATGCTTATTCGAACGGCAAAGGTCACCATCCGGACTTCTGGACTACGATGGTCGACCCTTCGACCGGCAGAGTGCTGGGGCGACGCGACTACACACACTCGTTCGCGTTCACGATCTATCGCCTGCACTCCACGCTTTTGCTCCAAGAGTGGTGGGGCAAGGAACTCGTCGGCGTAATGGGGCTCGGGCTTCTCGGTTCGGCCCTGTCGGGCTTGTATTTGTGGTGGCCGCCGCCGGGCCGCATCTGGCGGTCAATCTCGGTGCGCAAGGGCGTTTCGCCCCAGCGCTTGATGATCGACCTTCACAATTCGGCGGGTTCTTGGATGCTGCTTGCACTCATTGTGGTCGCAGCCACTGGCGTAGGGATCGTTTTTCCGAACGCTGTGCGCCCGATCGTAAGCCTATTCTCGGTGGCAACACCCTATCCTTCTCCCACCGTCGCGGCGCCGCCCGTGAAGGGGGCGCCGACGCTCTCAGCGGACCGGATCGTCGAACTGGCGCGAGCGGCTAAGCCGGGCTTAGACATCGCGCTGCTAAACCCTCCGGTCGAAGCGCGCAATACCTGGCGCGTGCTGTTCCACCCTCAGGGGGCCGATCCCGCCCTGCGCTCGCGCGGCGCGATCTGGCTCGACCGGTGGACGGGCGCGCTCGTGCATGACCGCACGCCCAACGTGATGTCGATGGGCGATCGCTACGTCACCGAACAGCTCTGGTTACACAACGGTGCGACACTCGGCTTCGCCGGTCGTCTGCTCGTATTCGCATCTGGATTCGCGCCTCTTGCTCTGCTCGTCACTGGTTTTGCGATCTGGCGAAACAAACGGCAGCCGCGGGGAAGCTTGATGGCGCCGCCCGCGCGGAAAGTTCTCAAGAGCCGCATGGCCTTCTGTCAGCGGCCCGACCTCGCCAAGGCGAAGCAATGACTGGTGAGTTTGTTGCTCGCTGCCCGCATGAAAGATCATTCTTTCGCGCCCAGGAGCACGCGCGCATCGATTTTCGACGGGCGCTGGGTCCTTTTCAACGAGCGCCCGGTCCTTGTTGGAGGGCAACCGCCCGATCGGAAGACTGCGGAGTCTTACGATCGCGTCGACTCTCTTTCGAGGCAATGAGTCAACAAAGTAGTGTTCATCGTAATTTGCAATAAGGCAACCTGTAAGGTTTACAAACTGACGACCCTGGAAATATTTCAAAGTGAATATTTAGATTTGGCGTTGATCGACGAACTCGACGCCATTAGGAGTCATCAGCACACTCCAAATGGAGGCGTCGAAACACAGCAAGCCAGCTAGGCCAATTCGCGCCGAGCCAGCTAGCAATAAAACAGGCTGGGAACTGGAGTCGGATGTGTCTCATGTGTCGCTTGTCCTACAAGGCGACTTGGGGCGGAGCCTTGCTAGCTTTCGCTTTCGCAGCCTAGCCATCCTGCGCCCAGCGCATTGGAAGCCCCCGAGATTCGAGCGCACGGAGCGAATGGATTCAAGTTGCCGATCGTCGTCTGTGAAGCGAACCGCGGAATGGTCACCGCAGAGGGACAACGCGCCCGCGCCGGACGGAACGCTTGCATATAAATGCCCGGATTGCTGCCTTGCGGCCCATTCTGGCGCGGCCGTGCTGCCGGAACGAAGCGCGGTCCTGACGCGGCCCCCCACCGAAACTGCGGCGACCGTTCATTATTATGCAGGCTCGGCGCGCCAGCCAGAAAGCCTGTCGTTTAGCGCCGCAAATGGCGCGCGCGCCTCCCGTCCTTCCGATCTCCGGATTGCCCGTCAAGGCTCCCGATGCGCGCGGCGCCGGAGTCTGATTGCGGACTTTCGCCGCTTTGCGGCCTCTCGTCTCGCGAAGACATAACAAAACAAAAACTGACGCTTCGCCTGCGCGATCGCCACAAGCGTCCTAATGAAACGAGTGAGTGAAAATGGATTACAACACGCTTTCCCCTCTCGCCATGTTCCTTAACGCCGGTCCTGTCGGAAAGGCCGTCATGGCGCTGCTGCTGCTCGCGTCGATCTGGACGTGGGTGCTTATCGTCGAAGGCGTGGTGGCCGTCACCCGCATCGCCAAATCCGCGCGCTCGGCGCGTCAGGGCGGAGACGTCGGCGTTCTCGCGCCCGTCGCAGAAGCCGGCCGCGAAGGTTTTGCCCTCGACCTTCCCGACGAAACGATCGGCGACAAGCGCGCCCGCATCGCCGACCATATGAGCCGCGCCGCGCGCGAGTTCCTGACCAAGGCGGAAGGCGGCCTGCCGAATCTCGCCGTCATCTCGTCGGTCGCGCCCTTCGTCGGCCTGTTCGGCACGGTGTGGGGAATCATGACGAGCTTCGCCAGCATCGCTCAGTCGCAGGACACGAGCCTCGCGGTCGTCGCGCCCGGCATCGCCGAGGCGCTTGCGGCCACGGCCTACGGACTTGCCGCCGCCATCCCCGCGTCAGTCGGCTACAACCGCATCGGCGCGGCCTTCGCGCGCGTCGGCCAGCAGGTCGCACATTACATCGAAGACGAGTCTCTCCTGATGTGCAGCGGCCATCAGTCGCGTCCGCGTCGCGATCGGGAGGCTGCATAATGGGCATGCCCTCACGCCAGCGCCAGAGCGCAACCGAAGGCCTTTATCAGCCGCTCGCCGATATCAATGTGACGCCGCTCGTCGACGTCATGCTGGTGCTGCTGATCATTTTCATGATCACGGCGCCATTGCTCGCCAAGGGCGTCAAGGTGAACTTGCCGCAGGCGAGCGCCGCGATGCCGATCAACCAAAAAGACCCGATCGTCGTGACAGTGGGCAAGGACGGCAAGATCGCGCTTGGCGCGGACGAGCTCTCAGCGGAGGCGCTCATCGACGGCATCAAGGTGATGATGGGCGACGACCATGCCCGCGTCGTGCACATTCGCGGCGACACGGAGGCGGTCTATGGCGAGGTTGTCGCGGTGATGGATAAGCTTGCGACGAACGGCATCACCCATATCGCGATCATGACCAACTCGCGCAGCAAGACCGGCCCGGCCACGAAGGGCGCGCCCGGCCGCGCCGCGCCCACCGCCGGCGCTCTGCCCGCGCAAGCCCCGGCGGCGCCCGCGGGAGCGCTGAAATGACCGACCTCGCGCTCAGTCCGCAAGGCATGGCGCGAGAGGGCGACCACCACCCGCCTTCGGGTCCGGAGCCGGTCAAGCCCTCCTGGCTGCGCTCGGTGACGACCGTCCTCGTCATCGCGGCGCATGTCATGGTCTTCGGCATACTTGCCTATTCGGCGAAGCCAACGGCCGTATCGCTCGACTCTGTCAGCATGGACCTCGTGCCGGAAGGCGACTTCTTCGAGCAGGAGGAAGTCGCCGAGGCCGACGACACGCCGCCGCCCGAAGCGGTCGAGGAGCCTGACATCGCGCTTCCGCCGCCGGTGGTGATGGCGCCCGACGCCGTGCCCTTGCCGGCCAAGAAGGAAGACGTCGACAAGGTCAAGAAGAAGGTCGAGGAGCAACAGGTCCAGCGCGCGCAGCAACGTCAGGAGGCGCAGGCGCGTCGACGCTACGGCGCGCCTGAGGGACAGGCCGGGAATTCGGGCGCATCGCAGGCGACGTGTCTTGCCCATATCGCCGCAGCGCTTCGCCGGCATACGCCAGGCAACACCAGCCTTGGTCCCGGCCATGCGAGCGTGACGTTCCACGTCAATCCGGGCGGCGGTTTGTCGGGCATCTCGGCGTCCGGATCGACTCCGGCGCATGCGGCGCTCGCGCGGCGGATCGTGTCCTCCGCGCGCGGCCCAGGCATGTGCAGCTCGGCCTTCGTGAGCCAGGCTTTCGCCTTCCATTGACGCGAACGGCGGCGGACGCTCGCGCCCGCCGCCTGAGATCGTTCCGGATATTGGGGGCCTGATGAAGCTCGCGCGATTGCTTACCATCGCCGCGGCGCTCGCCGCTTGCGGCGCGCACGCAGAGGACGCCAAACCCGCGCCCTTGGCGCCCGCGCCAGCGCGACCCGCAGCGCCAACGCAGAGCGCTACGCCGGCCCGCGCCGCTGCGCCAAACGCCGCCGCGCCTGCCGCGATGGGGAGCGCAGCCGCGCCAGCCGCCGCTCCGGTGATGTCGGAGAGCAAGTTCCTTGGCGCGCTCTACACGGCGATCGCCAAGCAAACCCCTTCGGAAAGTCCTGCCGGCGACGGCGAAGTGACGGCCAGCTTTCACGTCAACGCGCAAGGCAAGATCGACAAGGTGACGATCGACAAAACTACAAGTCCAGCGCTTTCAGAAACGGTGAAGAAGATCCTGTCGAGCGTCGAAGCGCCGTCGCCGCCGGGCGGATCGATGGATGTGGGACAAACTTTCAAGTTCCGCGGGACGCCGAAATGAGACCGAACGTTGCGGCGTTCCGGCTTCCGGTCCATCGCCAAACGATTTATGCGCGTAAGGCCCGCGCATTTTTTAAAAGGAGGAGAATATGCCGCACATTTTTCGACTGACATGGACTCTTGCGGTGCTTGTCAGCGCCAGCGGACTCTGCTTGCCGGCGCTGGCGCAGGACGACAAGCCGGAAGCGGCGCGCGAAGAAAAAACTGAAGCGAAACCCGCGGAGACGACCGAAGCTAAGCCAGCAGAGAAGACGGATGCGAAACACGAGGAAAAGAAGGAGAAACGCGCCGAAAAGCCGACCGCGAAACAAACGGCCGATCACGGCGCCTATCTGCGCAAGCTCGGACAGTTGATCCGGGCGCGCTCGCCGGGGATGACCAATCTCGGCGAGGGGAAAGCGGTCGTGCATTTTCACCTTGGGGCTTCCGGCGCGACGGATAGCGTCAGCGTCATTTCGGCGACGACGCCGCGTCACGGCGAGTTGGCGCGTTCGATCGTCTCGGGTCTGCGCGCGCCGCCGCCGCCCGGCGGCTCCTATCAGGGCGTGCAGAGCTTTAGATTTCACTAGAGCCTTCTGCGTTCAGGTTGACGCATATCCGGCGGCTTTGACGTACCGCGCTGCGCCCAGCCGCAACGTCGCATCATGTTGGTCTTGGCCCATGTCTGGTCGATGAAGACGAGGCGGGCGGGATCAATCCGCCCCTGATATTTGCGCCATCGCATGCGGTGGCGGCTTATGTTGGGGCGATCCTGCTCGCGCGCGATCAGCGTTTTTTTGTGATCCCCTCGCGCTCGACGCGTCCATCACCTAGTCCCGCAAGTCCTGCGAATAGGATTTTCCCATCCATGCTGGCCTCCAGCCCAGTCAGCATGGTGAATCAAAAATCCGCTGATTTGGGGAACCCCAAATCGATTCCAATCAAACGCAGGACGCTCTAGCGCGTCACGCCGCGCGCATAATCGCGCGCGGCGTCACTTCGCCGGAGCGCCTCAGTCGCCTCAGGTGTCCGCTCGACGTATCCCCATTTGATTTTTCGGCATTGCGGTATGCGGAGACCGCCATCCCCACGCGCAAAAATAACCTCGGCGTTCGCTGCCAACGATTTCTGCCTACTCAAGCGGAGCCGCTCGATGTCGTCGAGATGGGCGGCGCCGTCTATTATCCGCCATGCGAGGCGGTCGCGCGACTGCTTGCGCCAGTCGGTCCGTGGTCAGGGGCAGGGAACGACTTTTGGCCTTTATCGTCGTGTCAGGCGACCAAGCCCGGCTCAGTCTTGGAGGCGGCGTAAGGAGGACTACGTCCTTGCCATAAGTCGGCTTAGACCGGCGCAATGAGCGCCGGCCCTAGTCAACCCGGCGCTCAGCGCCGCCTGTTGCGCTCGCATTCAAACGTGACGCGGAGCGAGCGCAACCGCTTCGCCATTGCGGCGTGCCGCGGAGCCCAACGCATACAGCGCCCCGAGGCCAGCGAAAACGCAGGCGTTTATGAGGAAGATTCGCGGGAGCGTCGCAAGTAGCGAGTCGAAATGGCCAACGCTCGAGACCATCGCCACGCCAAAGCCGAAGATCAAGCCCTTGTAGACGACGAAGGCGGCCACGAAGGCCGCGGCCACGCTCACAAGCCCCTTCATGCGCCGCGCGGTTAGCCCGGCAGCTTCGCAAGAAAGCAAGGCGATAACGCCCATCGCAACGCTCCAAGCCAGGGCGGCGTCGGTCATATGGTGATGTAGGGACGCGAAGGCGATGGTCTGGCTCGCCAGCCAAACGCTGCCGCTCAGAAGGAGGGCGTCACGCCGACCGAGAGTCAAAGCGGCAACGGCCGCGAACGCCGCCAACGGAAAGCCGCAATGGAACGCGGGACTCAAAAGGACGCTGGCGACGATCAGCGAGCGAATCCATAGCGAACGAGGCCGGGGAGATGAGGTGAAAAACGATGCGGTTGTCATGACAAGTCTCCTCTATGTGAAGCCAGTGGGGAGCGGCGCTTGCCCGCTGATTTTTTCGCCTTCGTGTTGCGCGCGAGGACGAAAGGGCATTGGCGATCGTCTCTGCGACCGCTGGGTCGAACGTGAAGCGGTCAGGACGGACGGCCCCAGTCCGCTGAACGATCCATGGGATCGGGGTCGTGGAGATCGAGCCATCGCGCTCGCAATTTGTCCCACAGCGAGAGACGCGACCAATCTGGTTCCTTGACGCGCCTGTCGCTTTCGGGATGGAGGAAGGGATTGGGCAGCAGCACGGTGATCTGCTGATCGCCCGCGCCGTTGAACAAGCGCAACCCCCAGGACATCGGAACGCATGTGCGGCCGAAGCGGCGGTAAAGTTCGGCCCGCGCGGTGCGCCGATGGCGGGCGAGTTCCGGCGGCGTCGGCGCGCGCGGCGGACCCTTGTGCTCGCCGATGCAGATATGAAAATGCGGAACGCCGAAAGTGATCGTCAGATAACCGTCGAACATGGAAATACGCGTCGGCGGCCCGTCGGCCTTGAGTTCGAAGGCGGCCCCTTGGATGAGAGGGCCGAAAGTGATTTCCCGCCAGTGATTTTCGAACAGATCGCGGAAAAGCTCCTCAAGGCTCTTCTCATCCACCGGCAAGGGAAATATGTCGAGCGGCGTTCCGTCTGCGTCCAGGATCCGTCGTGGCCGCATTTCAGTGATGACTGACATATCTTTCTTCATTGCAGGCCTCACGTCTCTCACCTTGTGACCTTCTTACGCCGAGCGCGGTCGGCGCGTCGTTGTGCAGTTCGGCGAAGAACGTTCGTCACGAAAAAGGAGCGAAGCGCTGCTGGTTAAGACGGCCGCGCCGATCCGATTTTCGTCAATCGTCGCCCGCGATGACGCGGCGTCGCGCCGAGCCACACATTTCTTCCACCAGATATAAACGCCGGTGACGGATAGCATCACAATGACGAGGCCGAGCGCGCAAACGAAAATGCGATAGGGCAGGCCGAACACATTGGCCATGTGCAGTTCCACGAGCCAGGTCGTGATCGTATTGCCGGCGTGCCGGCCAGTTGGCAGACGAACCGCGCGCAATTCGCTGGAATAGGCGTCGAATGCGATCGACGTGCGGCCAGAATTGTCGCCGATGTCGCGGCTTGAGCGTACGCCGTAGAAATAGAGATCGCTTTTGCGCTGGATGCTCAGCCTCATCGGTCGCTCGACCGAAAAGCCATGTGCGAGCGCTTGCTCCCCCATGATTCTTTCGCCAATGGCCTGCGCTTCCTCCCAACCAACCGGCGCTCGACCCCCGGCTGGGTTGCCGCCCTTTGTGGTCCCAGAGTGAGGCGGCTCATAATCGAAGACGAGCTGCATCGTGCGCGTGTAGAAGCCGTTCAAATTAAAATGGACGCTGGACCAGGCGAAGAGCAGCAATATTGCAAAGAGCCAAAGTCCGAAGGCGCGATGCAGATCGAAGTTGACGCGATAGAATGAGCTCCGAAACTTGATCAGCCAAGCGGGTCGCCATCGCGAAAGATAGCCGCGCCTATTCGGCGGACTGGGAAGAGGCAGCGTGAGATAAACGCCAACGAAGCAATCGATCGTCCATACGAGCGCGACGATTCCAAGAATCCACGCGCCTACTTCGCCCATGGCGAGGGAATAATGCAGGCGGTCGATAAAGGGCATAACGTTCGCCAGCGTCGTCGGCAGCCCGTCTCGATCAAAGCGCCCCAATTCCTGGCCGGTGACGGGGTCGAGCAGGAGTCGATTGAAATCGAAGGCGGGCGCGCCGGGTCGCGCCTCCATGCGGATTATCGCCGTGCCGTCAACGCTCAGATCGACAGAGGTGGCGAGGGCATCTGGAACCAGAGCCTCGGCGCTCCGCAGGAGCGCCGCAGGGGCGAGTTGTATCCCTGCATGTGGACCCGGGTAGAGATTTGGCGTCAGCCAATGATTCAACTCGTGACCAAAAGCGAGCAGGCTACCGGTTAGTCCGACGAGGATCAGAAACCCCGCCATGCTCAGACCAGCCCACCGATGCAGCGACACCCAGAAGCTTCGGGTCATCGTGTTCTCTCCATACTCTTCAGCATCGAAGAAGGACCTTCCGGGGATTTCCCGTTATGGAGGCCGCGTCGGGCATCTGCTGCGCTCAATAGTCGTACCGCAGCTCGGCGAAGAAGGTCCGCTGCGGATAAGGGGAAAAGAGCCATTGTTTGTAACGGCCGATGTTGTTGATGCCGACGACTCCGGTCCAATTCGGCGCGAATTTGTAGGTGACTCGGGCGTCGAGGATGAGATATCGGCTCGCACCGCCCCAGGTTTCATGATTGACGTCGAAATTATCGAGCTGAAAATAGGATGACGATCGGTACCTCAGCCCTGCCGATAAGGTCAGCGTGTCGGTCGGATGATAGGTTCCGACGATCTTGGCCCGCCATCTCGGCATCAGCGGAACATCTTTGTTTACAGACAAAGGGAACTTGGAATTCGCCACGATCTGCGTATCGATGTATGTCGCGTTTGCGTCGATGTCGAAGCCATCGAACAGCACGTCCTTCAAACCGATGGCGCCTTCGACGCCATTGAAGCGCATTTTCTGTACGTTCTGAGAGCTGGAGACATTGGGCACAACTGTGACATCGGTCTGGAAAGTGATCGCGTCCCACCTGTCCTCGTGGAACAAGGCGAGATGCGCAGCGTGCTTGCCAAAGTTGTATTCGGCCGAGAGTTCGTAGGAATCGACTTGCTCGGGCTTTAGGTCTGGATTGTTGATGAGAATGCCAGTCGGGCTGGTGATCCGCTGAAACAATTCGGTCACGCCCGGAAAACGATGGGCATTGCCGTAGGAGGCGCGCAAAAGTAATTCGCGCGTTGCCTGATAGGCCAGTGAGGCCTTGGGTGAAAAGGCGGAAGCCACCCGTTCGTCATAATTCTTGGTTGTGCCGAGCTTGTTTTCGTTGGCGCCCTCGAAGGCGCGCCAAAACTCTTGGCGCCCCCCGACGGTGAGTTTCCAATCTGGAAACAATGACCAGACATCCTGAACGTAGATGCCCTCGGTTTGTGTCTTGCCGACTGATCTTGAGGCCTGCTCGTATGACCATGACGACCACCACACGGGAGTATTTTGCTGATATTGCTTTAAAGCATACTGATCGAAGTGGCCCCCGAAAGAGATTTCATGGAGACCAAGGACATTCTGTTCCGGACGCCAAATCGCCCGCATATCCATTGTTTTCCAGCCGGTCCCACTGATCTCCCGCGTCTGGCCTGACGTATTGACCCCGAACCTCTGCGCGGTGACGCCCACGTCTCTGAGAATGTCATAAGAGCTTCCGACAATATCGAAGTCGAAAACGCCGCCGGTCTCGGTCTTCAGCTCGGCTCCTTGCATCAGGTGCAAATACTCAACGCTGCCTGGATTGAGGCCTGAAAGAGGGTAGTTGATCCCATGAAAATTGATCACGCCATTGCGCGTATTGAAGACGGGGACTCCCGCAACGTTGTTGATATAGCTCTGCGCGGTAAAATCGTCCGCAAGATGCAGCAGGCCGAGGGTGTACGATGCGCGGGCGCGCGGCCCGAAATCATAGGCGAGTTTCAGTTTGCCGGTGTTTTGCTCGGTGACCTGAATTGGCCCAGCGCCGAACACCCCGCGCAGTAAGCCTTGGCGGTCGCGGTCGAAGAACCCGCCGAAAACCGGCGTTCCCGCTGTGGCGCGCGGCGTGACGGCGCTCGAAAAGAAAATCGGCTGAGCGTGCGTAAGCAGACGATCGTAACCGGCGCGCCAGGAAAAATCGTTGATTCGATCGCCGATCGAAATGCTCCCCGTATAACCGGGATTCGTCTGATGCGTGTCGTATTGATCGTAGGGCGAAAGAAGCCCTTGCAGCTTGGCGTGGAGTTCAAATTTTTCGGGCGTCTTGGTGGTGAAGGTCACGACGCCCCCGATCGCATTGCCGGGATAGAGCGCGGAGTAAGGACCGTAGATGACGTCGACTCGGCTAATCTCTTCCGGCATGACCATCTGAAATCGCGGTGTAAACGAACTGTTGCCGAGCAAAGCCGACAGCAGGATTCCGTCCGCGTAAACCAGATTGTGCATGGGCTGGAAGGGCCCGGTCGTGCGGCCCTGGATGTCCTGAAAACGATCGCCGGGGAATTTTTCGACGATTTCGATGCTGGGAAGATATCGAAGCGTTTCCACGGCGTTGGAGGCGTTGACCTGCTCGGTGATTTGCTTCGCGGTGATGGTCTGGACGACGGCTGGAATATTGTCGGGAATGGCCTTCGCGAACGGCTTCTCGGGCGGGCGCACCTGCTGGACGAGCGCCGTCGCGGCCGCGACGGGCGAAAGGGCTGGCGCGGGATTCACGGGGCGAGGCGCGGAGGCGCGAACTGCGCCGCGCCTGGCGCCCGCGCCAACATCGATCGTAGGCAAGGCCTGTTGCGCCAGAGCAGATGTGGAGGAGACAAAAAGAGTGAACACGCCGGCGGACACGCCGATAGCGGAAGGGCGGAACATGTGAGCATGGACTCGCAGCAACGTGGGCCGTCACTGCGAAAGGTCTATGCCGTCAATCGGCGTTCAACGCGCCTTGCGACAGAATTCGACCGCCTCGGTGCACCCCGCCCGACGCTTTCGCGCGTGACCACGAATGACGGCAGGTCTCCTGGCTCACGGGTCATCGCTTTGGACCGCCTTCCCAGGGAGCGTTTGTTCCCCAGTGGCTTTTTGGTCCTAAAGCTCGCCGCTTACAGTTGCGGGGGCAGCCGCGGAATCGCACGCATGCGCGTACTCACCGCATTCCCTTTTGATCCCCGAAGGGAACCATCACCGCCGATAAAAAGGTAAACTGGAGAATGAGTCAAGGCGACATGCTCTGCATGAGCGCTTGCCGTCAATCTGGTGCGAAAAACGCCCCGCCAATAGATCCACGGTCAGGGCCGCCCGAAGATCCGTTGCAGAATGTGTCCGCACGTCAACAGGTCTGACGTCGGCGACGATGATCCAAGCCCGGCGAGACATTGAGACCTTATTGACACTAGCGGCAGGGTCTGATGTAACTTCACCGCATGGGGAAGCGATCTCCCCACGAGGCGACATGCCCAAGAATCGCGTCCGGTTTTTCACCAGGGGCGCGCCATGTCGTTAATCAACGCCATCTCTTCCGATAAGCTCGCGCGCCTCATCGGCGTTCCACATTGTCCTGCGCTCATCGATGTGCGGACCGACGGGGAATGGGAAAGCGATCCACGCTTCGTTCCTGGGGCAGCGCGACGCCCTCACGCTTCTGTTACCGAATGGGCCGGCGAAATTGCCGGCCGCGCTGCCATCATCATTGATCAGAAAGGCGACGATCTCGGCGAAGGTATCGCCGCCTGGCTGCGGCATGCCGGCGCCGATTCAGCCGAGGTGCTGATCGGAGGACATGTCGCCTGGGCGCAATCGAACGGGCCGCTCGTGCCAGAGGCTAATTTGCCGCCGCGCGACGCACTGGGGCGCACCGTATGGGTCACGCGCGCGCGCCCAAAGGTTGATCGGATCGCCTGTCCCTGGCTGATCCGTCGTTTCGTCGATCCGGCCGCCGTCTTTCTGTTCGTCTCGGCGGCGGAGGTTCAAGGCGTCGCCGAACGTTTTTCCGCCGCTCCCTTCGATATCGATGGCGCCTTCTGGAGTCATCGCGGCGAGTGCTGCACCTTCGATACGATGCTGGACGAGTGGGGGCTCGCCCTGGAGCCGCTGCAAAGGCTCTCGGTCATCGTGCGCGGCGCGGATACGGCGCGGCCTGATCTCGCGCCAGAGGCGGCGGGACTTCTTGCCGCCTCGCTCGGACTATCGCGCATGTATCCCGACGATCTCGACCAGCTTGATGCCGGACTGGCGCTTTATGACGCCTTCTATCGATGGTGTCGCGATGCGACAGACGAGCCGCACAACTGGCCTGCGACCAAATCCGGGAAAACCACATGAACGCGCCGACGAAAATTCAGGCGGCGGATCACGGCGTCTCGTTGCGGGAGGCGTTGGGCGTCTGGGCGCGTATCGCTCTGCTGAGCTTTGGCGGTCCCGCCGGCCAGATCGCGCTGATGCACAGGGTTCTGGTTGAAGAGAAGCGTTGGCTCTCCGAAACGCGCTTCCTGCATGCGCTCAACTACTGCATGCTCCTTCCTGGCCCTGAGGCGCAGCAACTCGCTACTTACGTGGGTTGGCTGATGCATGGGACGCGCGGCGGCGTGATGGCGGGAGGGTTGTTTGTCCTGCCGGGCGCTGTCGCGATCATGGCGCTAAGCATCATCTATGCGCTCCTTGGCAAGCTCGGTTTCGTCGCGGCCGCGTTCTTCGGACTGAAGGCCGCCGTGTTGGCGATCGTTCTGCAGGCGGTGCTGCGCGTCGGTAAGCGGGCTCTCAGGAACCGCATCATGCAAGGGCTCGCCGTCGCCGCCTTCGTGGGGATTTTCTTTTTCGACGTTTCGTTCCCGCTGATCATCCTGAGCGCGGGTCTGATTGGATATTTCGGCGGTAGGGCGAAGCTCTCACAATTCGCCGGCGGCGGACACGGCGGCGCGAACGCATCGGCTGACGGCGGCAGTCTGTTTGGGGACGGGTTTTCCGCGCTTGCCACGCCTTCGGCCGTGAGCGCGCTAAAGGTCGCAGCGATTTGGCTCATTCTCTGGCTTGCGCCCGTCGCGGCCTTGCTCGCATTGCTCGGGCCGGCCAACGTCTTTAGCCAGATCGCGGTCTTCTTTAGCAAGATGGCCATGGTGACTTTCGGCGGCGCCTATGCGGTGCTCGCTTATGTGGCGCAGCAGGCGGTCGACAATCTCCATTGGCTGCAGTCGCGCGAAATGCTCGATGGTCTTGGGATGGCGGAAACCACGCCTGGGCCCCTGATTATGGTGCTGCAATTCGTGGGATTTCTGGCGGCCTATCGCCAACCAGGCGCATTGCCGCCGTCAATCGCCGGCGCGCTCGGCGGGCTGCTTACGACATGGGTGACCTTTGCACCGTGCTTCTTGTGGATTTTCCTTGGAGCGCCCTTTGTCGAGAAGATGCGCGGCGACAAGGCGCTCGCCGGCGCGCTCGTAGCGATCACGGCGGCAGTCGTCGGCGTTATCCTCAATCTTGCGATCTGGTTCGCAATCCATGTTCTGTTTGGCGAAGTCGTAGCGGTGCACGGGTTTGGGCTTTCATTTGCGGCTCCCATGCTCGCGAGCGTCAATCCTTGGGCGCTACTTCTTACAGCTGGCGCGATGATCGCAGTGTTCCGCTTCAACGTCGGGATGTTACAGACGCTCGCCGCCTGCATGGCGGCGGGCGTGCTGCTCTATCTATTCGGTGCGTAGCCCTTCGGCGTTTGGACGGCCGCCTTCTCAATCAAAATCCATCGCTGGGAGGATGTGACATGCAGATCAAGGTAGTTCTCAAAGTAGCGGCGCTCGGCTGCTCTCTTCTCGCTTCTGTGGCAGCGGCCGGCGAATTCGACGCCAAGCAGGTCGACGCCATTTTCGCCAGAACGTCTGCGCAGGCGGATGGCGTTTATCGCTATAACTTCCCTCGCTCAGACCTGAACGTCGTTGTCGATGGCGTGACGATCAAGTCCGCCCTTGCGCTCGGCGGCTGGGTGGCGTTCAGGCCTGCGCACGGCCAAGCAGCGATCATGGGCGATCTCGTCGTGACGGAATCGGAGGCGAACCCCGTCATGACGACACTTCTGTGGGGAGGTATCCAGGTCACGGCGCTTCACAATCATCTTCTGCGAGCGTCGCCGCCGATTTTCTACATGCACGTCGCGGGCCATGGCGAGGCGAGCAAATTGGCCGAAACAATTCGCGCCGCGCTCGCCCTTACCAAGACGCCGCCAGCGCCAAGCGCCGCGCTCTCGCGCGACCTGCCGCCACTCGATCTCGACGCCGCCAAGATCGACGAAGCTCTCGGCACAAAGGGCAAGGTGAATGGCGGCGTCTATCAGTTCAGCATCCCTCGCGCGGACAGAGTGGCTGAGGGTGACATGGTCGTGCCTGCGTCAATGGGATCAGCGAATGTGATCAATTTTCAGCCAACGGGCGACGGCAAAGCTGCGATCGCGGGCGATATCGCGGCGCTGGGTAGCGAAGTCGTCGAGCTGACAACCGCGCTGCGCGCCAATGGAATAGAAGTCGCCGCTATTCACAATCACATGCTGAACGAAGAACCGCGGACGTTTTACGTGCATTTCTGGGCGCATGATGACGCAGTCAAACTCGCTGTAGCCCTGCGGGCAGCGCTCGACAAGACGAACGTCTCGAGAAAGTAAATCTGACGAACGAACGCCGATCTTTCAGCTGGCGAAGCTTCTGCG
Organism: Methylocystis silviterrae; assembly: GCF_013350005.1. Lineage (GTDB taxonomy): Bacteria > Pseudomonadota > Alphaproteobacteria > Rhizobiales > Beijerinckiaceae > Methylocystis > Methylocystis silviterrae. The sequence goes on along the minus strand of NZ_JABVWW010000018.1, from coordinate 2,507 downwards.
CATCGCGCATCGGCGAGCTTCCCCACATCGGCAAAACGCGCCGCCGTTAATCCACGGTGGGGAGGTTCTCTTGCAGCGGCGCTGGAGGAAGTGAAGCCGCAGCCCAAGCTATCGAATGGCGTCGCGTTGCTCTTTGCGCCATTCCCAAGGCGCCTGCATATGTCCTGCCCATATACCGCGACGATTGTTCCGGCCTCCTGCTCCGCGCCAATGTAGTCCGACGAATAGCGTCGATACGCGAAAGCATGGCCGCTTCTGACCAACCAGAGCTCAATATCTTCGCCCCGAACCCTACAGTCCGCGACGGTTCTTCCGTAGCGGTCAACGTCCCTCTCTCGACACGATACCGGCGACTGTCCGATAAACTCGTCCAAGGCCATCGCAGCTTTTTGTCCACAGCGATAGGTCGGGTTTGCGGCATCAAAACACGGCTGCCCCTTTTCAGGCGCGTCGACCCCATGGAGGCGGATGCGCCTATCCATGGATCTCGATCGCATCGCCGTCGACGACCGAGGCTCGCCCCACGATGTCGGCGAGGCAGGCGCCAGAGAACACTACCGGAATGCAATGATGAGCGGACGCGCCAGCATGCTAATTTCCAACTCTCTTCATGAAAGCGCTAGGTGTAAAGATGACCATCGCTTTGGAAATGATTCCGGAGCCAGATGGAGCCGAAGATGACGCGGAACTGCTCCATGTTCAAATGGCTTCGTCGACGCAAATTAGATCCACTTGTCGAATCCGACGCGCGCGCTTTGATCGAACGCTTCGGCGGGAGCGCCTATTTGGAAGCGCGACTGCGGCAACATGACGATGATGCGCGTGGGATGGCAACCGACCGCCCGGACATTGGGAGAAGGTCAAGAACGCTATTAGGAGGCTTCAATCGCGGCGCTAGCGATAGGCCTACGCTGCCTGCGCGCATCGCAGCCGGTGGATCCGCGCGCGGCGACCCTCTCCCGATAGGCGGGAGAGGGAAAAGCTCGAACCGCTAAACGATCACAGGACCGGTTCTTTCTTGAACTTATCGGGGAATTGCTTGGCGATCCCGTCAGTGAGCGTGTCGGCAAATTTCAGCATGTGGACGTGACCGTCATCATATGCCTTGATGTCAGCTGCCCAATCCTTATTGAGTCGGCCGACCACCTCTCCTGTCGTCAAGTCCAGATGCTTTTGCAGCATCTCTTCCACATCTTTCTTGGCCCAGTTTGGATTTGCGCCGCTCAAGAACGCCGCAATGTCCTTGCCGTTGTCCGACCACTTCTTCTGCGCACTGCCCAGCCCCGACTTGTCGCCGGTCTTGGCGGCCTTGACGACTTCCGTTGCGATAAGGATGTGGTCGCGCAAGAGAGTAGACAATTTCTTTCCTGCGTTCTCGCCATAATAAGGCTTAATCGCGTCGCCGATGTCATCCTGATTCTTGAGGAGTCGCGTGGCGACGGCGTTGGTGTCCGGAAGATCGGCCAGGGCGCTGACGATATAACCGCGGGTATAGGTGATGTGATCTTCCCACAGCTTCCGCATCGCCATCTTCACAGCGGTGGCCGCATCCGTTTTCGCGTCATGCATGCCGGCGGCCATTGTGGTGGGATGAGTCATAGGCGCTTGTTGCGCCAGGGCGGTCGAGCCGAAGATCGCCACCGCGGTCGCCGCCATCGGAGCAATATTATGGTTCATGATGCACCTCCGTGGAGTTGTTTAGCTCCCATCGTTTGCCGACAATTAGGGCGTCGACAACCGTGCGCAATGACGCGAACGGCCGACGCTTTCGGCATCTCGGAAAGAATGGGATCGCAAGCAAAAAATGCCCGGCCAGCAACGCGCCAACCAACGTGCGAGATCAGCCAGCGCAGCGGAACTACGACCGCCGCCGATGCGGCCCCTGCGTAAAGTGTTCTCCCGGTTCGGAAACCACGCGACCCTTTGCGTTACCCGTGCAGTACAGCCCGTTGCGGCAGTACAGCCCGGGCAGGAGAACAGCAGTGATGAAAAACGCCCCAGGCGTCCTGCAACCCCTAAAAGAAGATTGCACCTGCGCCGCACAGGCTCAAGTGGAGCGTAAAGAACGAAAACGCCCACCGAAACATCCAGAGTCGCATGACGCGCCTTGGCGACGGCAATCGTCAGCTTGCTCGTTCAGTGAGGGTTCAGCTTCCCCGACTGGAAATGGATCGTTGGGGGCAGAAGGAGATTTGCATGTTGCGCAAACTATCTCTCGTTACGGCTTTGACCGCTGCTTTGGCTCTCCCAACTGCGGCTATGGCCTGGGACGGCTATGGCGATGGCGGTTGGGGTGATCATGGTGGTTGGGGCTATGGCCATTGGAGAGGCCGCCATCATGGCCATTGGGACTATCATCCCAGTGGACATTGGGACCGCCATGACGACCACTACGATTGGCACGATACGAGCCATTATGACTGGCACGGTTGCGTAATCCACGCGATCGTGAGCACTGATTCCAGACGATCATGAGCGCTCAGTCCACGGGATCGTGAGCGCTCAGT
>NZ_JABVWW010000017.1 GCF_013350005.1 Methylocystis silviterrae | reverse complement strand
AACGCGCGCTCACGATGCCTTGGATTGGCTGCTCACGATCCCGTGGAACGGGCGCTCAGCATCCGTGGAATGCGCACACGGTCACGGTCATCATGGTCACCGCTATCACGATGATGATTGACCCTGCCTCTGAGTAATCCTCCGGGCGACAAGCAAAAACGCCCCGAGCGCGGATGTCGCGCCGGGGCGTTCTCTTGGCGACGACGTTCAACCCCGCCATCGTTTCCGTTCAAGGTAAGCGCTCACGTCCCGCGCCGCGGCGGCGATCTGATCCATTACATCAATGAGAGCTTCGACGGCGGCTGCGATGCGCTTGCGCATGCCGGGGGCGGAATTCGACGAAGAGCGGCGTCACGTCGGCGTTGTCGGCAACGCTATTGGCAGTCGTTTCATGATTTCGGCGCCGTCTGAAATCACCGTCAATTCGCCTCGCCCGACGTAGCCTTCATGTTGGAGCGCTTGAAGTGCCCGCGATCGCAATTCGCGCTTCGACGTTTCCACTGTCGCAAAGTAATGGCCGGGTGGTGAGCCCCGCCGTCCGCGGCCGCAGCGGGCGACCGCGATCTCAAAGACTCGCGCCTTTTCTGACCGGCTGCATCTTACGTGCGCCGCGTCGATGCTCAAGACAAACGCTCGCTCCGAATCATTCGGTAGATCAAGCTCAGTCTGTTTATGCTCGGACGATGAAGGCGGCTCGAACCATGCGCGATCACGCCCCTTCTCGTCCAGCCGTTCGCCCAGTTTCATGGTGCGGTGACGCAGGGTCATGAACGATTCCGTTGACGGGATCGGGAGGAACTCCGCCAGGACATCCGCCGCCTTTCGGTAGGGCATGAGGCTGCCCCTGCGAGCCGACAATTCCATCAACTCCGACGTCGCTTGATCGGGGCAGATGTCGTGCAAAACGGCCGAAGCGTCAAACAAATAGGGAAGGCAGCGCCGACAATTCATAATGCGAGGATTGCTGACCTCGACGCGTCCAGACACCGTTCGGATCTTGCGCTTGCCGGAGTCCTTGATACACAGGAAGGTCTCGCAATCCGAGCAATACCGGCTCGTCAGAACGTAGGCCTCACATTGCTGTTTGACCACAAGCTGCTGCAGACAAGCCATGATCGTCTTGCCATCCGAGATCGAGAGGCCGATCCCCCCTTCGACAAACGGTTGAATTCCTTTTCGATCACCATCTCGGCGGTGTCGCGTCCACCAAATTCGTCCATGCCCTTCGATCGTGATCTTCCAACGCATCGCCGTCCTCCTTGGAGTCGGCCTTTCCTGCATCGGAAATCGTTAACGGTCGTCGCAACCCAGTTAATTTATCGGACCCGCGGGATTGGCGATTATTCGCGAAACGCCCGCCAAGAGCGCCGGGCGGAACGAGATCGGAAGAGCTGCAACAGCCGCATGATTGATCCTGCGCTTGATTGGCCGCGCAAGATTGTCGAATTCGGGAAAATTCGTGCCAAGCGGCCATCCGGCCGCAGGTTCACGGCCATTCGCGCCGCAGTGCCGCCAAGGGCCCAATTTCGCGCATGCGGCCCGAGAGCCGACGTGTCGCCGCAAACTCGATTGCTCGTTCGGGCGACGAGAACAAGGCGCTTCATCGCGCGCTCCGTAATTCGCCAGTCAAAAAAAGTTAACCTTTAGGGCGGCTCAACGCCAGTCAAAAAGGAGGGGAATTTGCGGGGCCACGCTTGCCTTGTCCGGCCCGGTTCCTAAGTGAGCGGTGCCTGTCGTTCTTTGTCTATCGAGAGCGGCGGACGTGTTCTGTCGCCTTGCCCGCGGCTCGCACTAGGGTCGCGGGCCTTTTTCTATGCGACGACAACGAGGTCGCGCAATGGTGAAATTTGGCGTCGTGGCGATGCTGGAAGCGAAGATCGGCAAGGAGCACGCGCGTCGATCCAGCGTCCGCCGGATTTGAGCACGTGAACAACCTAGGCCATGACTCAGAGGATCGCGCGCGCCTCACGGAGGCGGCCTGCGGCTGACTCACGTTTTTTGTGAGTAGCCTCGACGTAGTTCCAAACTCCGAGCCTAACGGCCTCACGTCGTAGCTAGCCATGCGTGACGCGTCCACACAACTGGCTACTATAGCCAAAGTGAACGACGGAGCGGGTTGGGTGATCGTGATCTTGGAGTTCTTTCGCAGAAAGCCCGGGGAGAATGATCGCGTCTTGCTCGCGACCGAGAAACGGCATTTCGAAACGCCAGAAGCAGCGACGCTCTATGCTCAGGGCGCTCTGAACAATGTTGTCTTTAATGACGTTGCGGCAGATGGATGTTTGGTCAAGACGCGGCTCGGAGCCGTAATTTACGAACTCGCACGAAACACCGTGCAACGTTAGTTAGCCACCGCGATTGACCTCATCGCGCCCTGCCTAAATCAATCGCAGACCGGCGGCCCTATGGGACCGCCTTCCTTCCACGTTCTTCACAGCCCGGCCGGCGGTGACCGGGCTTTTTCGCGCGTGAGGCGGCTTGTATTCCCGGCGTCGGCGCCTATCTGAGGCCCGTGCGCCGGTGCCGCATGGGCCGGTAATTCCTTGGTTCCTCTATGGCCCGGTCAGCAATGGCCGGGCTTTTTTGCGCCGCACGCGCCGCGAGCCGCAACGCTCTCGATCGAGAGCCTGTTCCTTTCCGCCCGCGGCGTGCGTGCCAAGCTGCAGCGACAACCTATTGGACCGCCATCGTCAGCGGCGCCGGTCCCCTATGCACCCAAATGCGTAACGGCGCCGAGCGCCATGAAAACCCAGAACAACATTGGGAAAACGGAAGTTGCGGGTCATAGGCCTGCCCTTTCATTTGTGTTCTCACCATAAGAGAGAAGCTCAGAATCGGATGTGCAGTAACGCACAACTCATGGTGGCGCCCCAGAGCCGCACACAGCGGGAAAATTTGTTCAGCCATCAACCTTGATCACCAATTTCTTAGTTCGCGCATCTATGACCACGACTTCCGCTGCTCGTTTCGTTCCTTTGACCTTTCTGGCGACCGCAACAGCGTCGCGGACGTCATAGAACCGGTCGTGCAGAACCTCGTCGACACGGATTTCAAAGGGACATTCGACGAGCTTCGTCGGCGCTACTGCGTTCATATGTCGATAGAGGATACGCCTTACCCTGCCGGAGTGTTCGAGTTTCATAGGTTAGAACAGATCTGACAGCGTTCAGTCTGGATCATCAGGCCTATGCTCCGCCGTATGAACGTGGACGTCGTGGCCTCCATTTCGCTGCATGGCGTTCATGGCGGCGCGTTCATGTTCTTCGGTCCAGGTCCGCGCCCACAGCAGCAGCCCGCCGCGCGCCAATTGCGCTTGCGCCCAATTGCGCTGACGACGTTGAATGAGTTTGATGACTCCAACGCCGATCAGGCTGGCGACCATACCGGTGACAATGCCCGCAAAAATTGCCTCGGCGAAACTGCCGAAGATGGTCCAGACGGTGATCGCGCCGGCTATGGCGCCGACATAGAAGAGCAGACCGATGAGCGAAGCTTTGCCTTCATTAAGCGACTCGTTTTCGATGTAGGAAATGCGCGGCGCTTCATCGCTGTCCTCGATATCGACCGAGCGTTTCGCGCCAACCTTTTCGCGCGCCGTCGCGTCTTCGGCGAGCAGGCTAATTTCCGAGCGGTCGAATCCGTGGGTGAGCAGATCGTCAATGGCGGACTGCAGGTTGTCCATCGAGTCGAACAGGCCGACGACCTCGCTAAATTCGCGGCGCTGTTCAAGTGTGATCTTGTTTGGTTCCATGAGTCCTCCGACAGCTCTGGGCTCTCGAATCGAAGTCGGCCTTCGCGTGCTCCTGCCTTTTTTTAACCCGGCATTTGACCAATGGCCGCCGTTTCGAACGCCAGCATGCCTCCGCTTGGAGCTTTCGACAAGGCTAAGCCGTGGCGAAGAATTGAAGAATTATAGATAGGGTCGGCGAAGCCGGCGTCGGCTCTGGCGATGTCGCTCGAAACGTTGCTTTTCGGCGACTCCTCGGCGCGGGCATTGAATATCCGGAAGCCCGCTGGCTATCACTGCCGCACAGGCGAAGGCAAGGATGAGCGCGGCAGACGCTCTGAAAAAGCAAGTCGACGCGCTCATGTCAGCTTTGAACAAGGCTCGCGCGGAGGCGCGCGAGGAATTTCTCGCTCGGATCGTCCGCCGATGATAACCTCAAAATCGCCATTCATCCGCTCGGCAGTCTGAATTCGAGCCGTTCATTAGCAAACTGATTTTTGGAGCAGTCATGAAAAAGTCGATTATTGGCACGGCGGTCGCTTTGTCATCTTCGATTACTTCCGCATTCGCCGCTGAATTATTGCCTTCGACGCCGCCTCAGCTGCGATTCCCCTGAATGCTTGAGGCGAACGCCGCGCCAACCCTCAGGATCGGAGCCTATGTCGGAGCGTTAAGCGACCAGTCGCCGATCAACATAACTGTCCTGCGCCCTTGGGTTCCAAACTTCGCCTCTGGCATTCTCGTGGACGCTCATGCCGTTTACACGGCCTATCGGTTTCAAAGCATCCCACTCGACCTGGAAATTGAAGGAGGAGTCGCCAAGCGTTTCGGCAGTCGCGAAGCCGGACAGCAGTGGGAGTTCGATCTGATCCCTATGGCGAGATGGACGTATTTTCCATGGAATGATTACATCTACACAAATTTCCGACTTAGCCTGATCGGCGCAAGCTACGTCACTGGGATTTCAGAGTTCGAACGACAGTTTGACAGCAGTGGGCATAGCTCTCGTTTCCTGAACCTGCTCGTTCCAGAAATCACCGTTTCTCCGTATAAAGAAGCGCCGTTTGAGGATTTCGTTCGCGTCCATCATCGTTCCGGCGTCTACGGCCTCATAACCGAGTCCATGGCGCGTCGAACTACATTTCAACTGGCATTCGGTTTACTGCCTTTTGAAGTCACAATACCAGAGCCGCCATCAAATCGGCCGCGCCGGGGGGGCGCTGGCGTCTTCGGTGGCGAGTTTCCTGAGATCGTCACCAATTTCGGCGACGACACGATTTTATTCCCCTTGCAGGGTAGCGCGCAGGGCTTCTTCGCCGCCAGTCGCGCGCGCCGCACAAGGCTTCCCGCTCAGCGCCTTCAGCGCGGCGTCGCGCGCTCTTACCGCCTGGCAGCGCGCAAGGTGCGGACACAAGGCGCGGGCGCCGACTGGACTAGCGGCTTTGATGTGGCGCGCCTGGGTGTGAGACTACGGAAGAAGGAATATGGAGAAATGCGCGACAGCGTCACGCAAATCCCGAGCCTCGGCTTCGCTCGCGGCGCAGTCGTTCGCGAGAAAAGCGGTGGACCGAATATGCTTGTGGTGCGGCAGCTCAATCAGATGACAGCCTGTATCCTGATCGAGTCCGATCAGCCAGGGAGCGGTGCACATTGGCGAATTCGCCACTTCCGACCTTGAGCAGATCATGCCGCCATGGGGGGCAGGAGCGATGATGCGCGCCAAATTGCAAAAAAAGCCCGCGGCTTTCACGGCCGTGGGCAAGGTAGCTAACAAAGGTCGCTAAGAGAGGCGACGCCGGCCAGATAGCGCCGAAGCAAGCGTGGCAGGCCGAGCGCCGCAAGGACCATACGATGACCGAAGCTGAGAAGCTAATACGAGGAATAGAATCGCTGCGTGAGACTATCCGGCGCGAGTGGTTCAACATCAGGCTGGATACTCTGACGCATGATGACCGAGTTGCCATTCGAGAGCATATCGAACGCTGCCACGCCGATCTGAAAATCCTGCTGGATCGGCTATGGAATTTGGATGACGGAAATTCAAATTAGCCACCCTATTGTCGGTTCAATTCGGCTCATAGCGCCTTATTTGGCTAAAGGCGATCTGCAGTCAGGCTTCTATCCGAGGGCGAGACTTGAGAAAACGTGGAAGGAGCCGGTATGCATCAGGATTTGATCGACGAGGCCTTCCGGGCCGCCAATCGAATGGCCGCTGATCGCGGGATAAGCCTCGACGGAACTGCGCTGATGCGGGCTGTGCTTGCTGTTGCCGGAGAAGGCGATGGGCAGGACGGGCCTGAGGAAATTGCCGAGGATGCCATGGAGCTATTGGGAAAGAATAGCGGGGCCTCATCCTCTCGGCGAGGCCGCAGACCATTCTAATTTCAAGCGCCTCACACGCTGGGGTGTAACGATAATCAGCATGACGGATATATCGCTCTGGTCAGCTATGATGAAGGCGACGAATTGATGCACGGCAGCGTCGTGAGCGCTCGCGCCGTTCTGCATTTCGCGGGCCGCGACATCGACGAATTGAAAGCCGCCTTCGCCGACACGATCCCGACTACCGGGAATGGCGCCAGGAGCGTGACGTCGAGCCGGCGAGTTGGGAAAACGAGATATGCGCCGTTCCGCGCGTCCTACCATCTCGATAGCGAAGACGTCATTGCGGAATATTCGACGGCGACCGCCGAGGATGAAAACCCGGACGTGCTGCTTTCTGCGCTCGACGAGGTCGCGAAGGCGCGCAGCCTCGCCGCTTGCGTGGTGCGCCGTGCGTCCATACATGTCGGCGGACAAGGATAGGCTGGCCAGCCGACAAGCCGAGAATGCATCGCTAACCCTAACGGGCTTTCGAGCCATTCTGTTCGTTCACATCACGACCCCAATTGCCGCGCATGGTTTGACGTAACCTCGGGCGCGGTTCGCGCGGAACTGGTAGCGTGATTGGCGTTAATCGCCCCCAAGTGCAATGGGCGCCGATCACCGCGAGGATAGCGCTGTCCTCGCGTCTCCTTCCCGTCACGACGCGACGACTTAAACAATACATGCGTGTCGTTTGCGCGCTGCTTACGGGGCGTCTCATGGCGCGTGTTCATGGCGCGGATTAGTCCGCGCTCGGCGAATAACGGCAGCCGCGCCACCGGGATCTGCGAGCCTTTTGTCGAAGGGAAGAGGTCGTCATGTCTAGATCGGACGCGCAAGCGCGAAGCTGCGACTCGTGCGGCGCGCGGGGTCCAAGGGCGATGAGCTGCGCTTGACGTGCCGCGAAGTGCTCACGGTCCTCGGCGCTCTCCCAGGGATATTTACGCGTGCGCGCGCGGGCGCTGCTCCAGATTACCGCGGACCGTTTGCATTCCATCCGACCTCTATCCGTCGTCACTGCCGGGCGTCGTCTTGAAAGGAGCGGCCTCGGCCGAGATCGAACTTTACGAATTTATCGATTACGACTGCGCGTGGTGCAGAAAGGCGGCGCGAGAGATCGACGAGATAATCGTTGCCAATCCGGACGTGAAACTCGGACTTGTCAACAATCCGATACTGTCGTTAGGTTCGGTTCAGGCGGCGAAGGTTCAGCAGGCGATCCTGAGATTATTCGGCCCTTCCATCGCCTTACGCATTTCATCAGCGAATGTTCGCCAAGCGCGGCCAAAGCGATGGAGTCTCGTCGCTCGCAGTCGCGCACGAAATGGCGCTCGATCCCGCGAAAATAGAGGAAACAGCCGACAGCGACGTTGTCGCGGGCGTGTTGCGACGGCAAGCAGAACTTGCGGCCAGTCTCGGCGCGTCGATGACCCCCTCCTTCGCGATCGCCGGATTTGGTTTTCTCGGTTGGCCTGGAAAGAAGGCGTTGCAAACGATCATCTCCAACGTGCGTCGTTGCGAGCGCCCGATATGCTACGGGAGTCAAAAAAATTAACCATCAGTGAAATACTTTAGAAACGCAATCCCCTCGGCCGAGAGCCAGTTCACTTCACCCGTGATGTAGCCGACGACCGAACCTTTTCGATCAATCACATAGGTAATGGGCATTCCGTAAAGAGGAAATGGCGCGCCGGTTTCCTGATTGGCGTGTTCAGCGATGCGTCCGGTCGGGTCCAAGTAAATTCGCAGATGCTTGACGTTAAGGCCGTCGAGGAATCTTTCGATCGTCGGTTTGCCAGCCTTGTCTATTGAGATTGCGACGATTTCCAGTGTGGCCGCATCGAACGTTTTCTGTAATCGTTCGAGGATCGGTAGCTCTCTCCGGCACGGCGGACACCATGTCGCCCAAAAGCTCAAGAGAACGGCCTTTCCGCGTAATGCGTTAAGGGGAATCGATTTGCCATCGAGCCGGTCCAACATGATTTGTGGCGCCAGCGAACGTGGCAGCAGTTCAACGAACTGCGAATCGCCCGTTTGCAACGTCGGCGGCGCATCGGATTGGGCGTGAGCGGGGAAGGGCGCCGACGCCCCCGCCAAAGCGCAGAGCAAGAGCGCGAAATTCGGTCGTTGAATGCAGGTCATCATGAATGAAGTGCTCAATCGCATGTACATCCGAGGCCGATCGCTGGATTTTTCCGTGCGCTCTGGCGAAGGATAAAAGGTGGCCGCGCCGTCTCGGGCGGCGCCGACCCTATCGCGTTCATACGGCATGTCTCCCAGACGCCATTTGGTTAACGTTCCTGGGTCGGCAGCTCGCAAGGCCGCCGATCGATTTCGGTCAGACGCCGACCCGGCCAAAAATCTCCCGTGCTAGCCTCGTCCAGATAAAGGCGCCACCCCTCGGGCGGCGGCTTGGTCAGGAGGCTGCGGGTCTTAAGGTAGGGGAAGATCTGGTCGTATCGGCGTATGGCTTCGTGACTAACGCGACGGTAAATATGTGTGCGATCGAGTTCCGAAGTATGGCGCAGACCCGCAGAGGCAATGATTTCGGTCGTGGCGTGAACGGTTTTGCGGTGATACTGGGCGACCCGAAGTCGTTTTTCTACGACCACCAGTCCCCGGTAGAGCCTCGGATCCTGTGTGGTGACGCCGGTGGGGCAGCGGTTGCTGTTGCACGTGAGCGACTGGACGCAACCGAGGGCCAGCATCATGCCTCGAGCGCTGTTGCATAGATCGGCCCCCAGCGCCAAATTCTTCACCAAATGAAACCCAGTCAGAATTCAGCGCCGTGCAGCGGGCATCATGTTTGCGTCAATTTGTGGCTTCATGGACATCTCTTGTATCCTTGTAACTTCAACCGTGCCGCATCGGCTAACATCGCCGCTGTGGTGACGAATCGAGCTGGCGACGTGGAGTACGATCGATCTTCCCGGGCGCGGTCTTCGAAGAAACATACGCAACTCCGTTTGCACCCGCGCCCGGGAAGCCATGCCCAAGATGCCCGCTACACGAGGGGCAGCCATCTCGAGCACTTAAGACAATTCGCCGGCGGCGCCGGAAAGGTTACGGATCCTGAAAGCGACGTCGCGCTCTGTGAATCTATTGACGTGCGATCGCGATGTCCCGAAGCACTCTCGATTCGAGTTGGACTTCGGCAAGTCGATGTTTCAACACGTCACCGATGCTGATGACCCCAACAAGGCGACCGTTCTGCTTCACCGGCAAGTGCCGGAGATGCTTCTCCGTCATCAGCTTTGCGATATCGACAACGGAGGCATCGGGCGAACAAGTGGCAAATGTGGACTGCATCAAAGCCGAAGCTGGCAGAGCATGGAATTCTGCATTGAATAGCGCAATGCTCAAGGCGACGTCACGTTCGCTGATAACGCCTTCAAGCGACACGCCGTCATTGCTCACGATCATCGCGCCGACGTTTTCCTGTTTGAGGCGTTTTGCGACTGCCTGAATGGTTTCGTTCGGACGGACGGTCAATACGGTCGATCCCTTGGCCTTTAGGATGTCTGCGACACGCATGATGGAACTCCTCCCCTGGTTCTTGACCTGGTCAGTGTTAGGCGCGCTATTCGCGGAGCATGGCGAGAATAATATTCACAATGCGCGACGCCATAAAACTGCGGCCACACAGAATAGTGTTCCGTATGCGAACAAAAATAGTTACATCCGCAAACCAAATGTTAGTCGCCTTTCTTTCAGCCTCTCCGACGACGTTGAGAAAACAATCCGCCGATGCCCATCTTATCGCGAGCATATGAGTCCCTTGCTTCCCCAGCTCAATGAGATCGCGCGACAAAGGTCTTGAATTCAGGCGATTCGAACAGCAAACGCTTGCCCATCGAGCGCACGAAATCGACCTGCTGGGCTTCGAGCGCGAAGCTCGTCGGCACATCGTTGAAGGCGCGCCGTTGCGCTGCGTCGCGAATGTTATCGAAAGTGAGCACGGCAAATTGTAGATCGACTGGCGGCTTGCCCGTGCGACTCGGCCGTGCGCTGACATGATCGGCCCACTGCCTGAACCCGCGCATGGCCAGACTAACCGTTTCACTGTTGATGACGCCGATGGATGTCTCGAAAGACGCCTGGACATTGTCTATCAGGCCAGGCTCAAGCCCTTGCTTCGACCAGTCATATTCCCCGTACGCTTGCGCATTGGCGACCACGACAAGCACCCGTGCGACATTGTCGAGACGATGTTGGTCGAAGACGCCAGCCATGTCCGCGACATTGCCAAAGTGCAAGACGGGGCTCATCATCGATCCGCGCACGCCCAGATTATCAGTGACGCCCCCATCGACCAGTCTCACTACAGGCATTCGTCGCGGGTCGCTGTATCGCTCCAGCGCCAATGCGACCTGATATTCGCGGCTGAAAATATTGCCTGTCTTCAGTGCGCCGCCTATCCATGAGTTTCGTCTCTCTGCGCAGTCGACATCATAGTTACGCACAGCGATCGGCGCAAAAACGCCGGGAACGGCCGATGACGCCAGAACAGCGTTGGCGACAGGATAGTTGTCGATGCTGGAGCAGAGAAAATCAAACTGCTGCTGAACGAACGAGAAGGTCATGCCGGTGTTGATGTCGCTGGCGTTGATGACGACAAATGGCCGCCCTTTCGCATTCAAATCGGCAAAAGTGCTTTTTGCAAAGATGTTCTCGCCGAGCCACTTCGCCGCCAAGTCGGAGCGATTGAACTGAGGAGATGCGAGCGTGGTCGCGGTGACCGGGTTCAGAAGCAGGGAGACGAGGTCTTGCTCGATGTCGCGTTTGAGGAAGGCGCTCTCGAAGTCGGTAAATAGGCGATCCCGAAATAGCCCGTAGTAGGCTGCCGTATAACTTCCTCCTGACACCGCGGATATAACATCAACTTCGTCCAGAAGGCGTTCGCGGCGCCCGCGCACTTTCACCTCGGTGTCGCGTAGCCGCCGAGCGCGTGCCGCCTCCCGAAAAAGCAAGAACGATGAAGGTGTCCTCCTGCTTTTGTTGAGCCACTGGACCGTAAGTTCGCGCTTCGGCCACGGTCGCCGGCGCCGTCTTCAAAGCGTTCCAAGCCCTGCTTGCGCAGCCCGCGATCGGCAGTGCGATGGCAAGCAGGCTAGCCAATAGCAGGCGGGGCGTCCTTATTGCATCGCTTACACATCCACGCCGCTCATTCATTCCAAGCGAACGCTGCGCGCATTGTATCAGCCACGCCATCATTTAGCGCGGCGAAAAAGAAGATGATCGAGCGAGATTCCGCCCGGACCCTGCGCGATCAGCACGAGCAGCAACGCCGCCCAATAGGCGTGCGCCGTCCACCATGCGTCCGGATAGACGAAAATCTGGATCACTAAAGTGATCGCTAAAAGGCCCAGCGCCGATAGTCGCGTCATCAACCCCATGACGAGCAAGACGGGAAGGACGAATTCGAGCACGGCGGTCAAATTGGCCGCGTGTTCAGCGGAGATGAATGGGAGCTTATATTCGTCCGCGAACAAATCGATCGACACGTCTCGCAAGGAGGTTGGGATCGTCATAGTCAAATCGTAACCGAGCATCTCACGGCCAATCGTCGGGCCTTCGATCTTCGTTTGTCCGGCGACGAAAAATGGCCGCGCCACGACAATTCGAAGAAACAGCGCAATCAGCGCATAGGGAATCGCGTTAAAGAAGGCGGCGGGCTTGTGGAAAAATGTCATTAGACCTCCTTGACCGATCCGATATGCGCGCGTTGCAAACGGGGCTCATGTTCGGGGCCTTACGTCTACGGCCGCGATTGCGCCACTAGATAAAAGAAGCTGTAGGCAGGCAGGCAGATCGATGTCTGCCGCGGCAGCACAAGCGGCGGACAAAGTCGCGCCCTGTGCGAGCGCCTTCATAAGCGCGTAGCCGCCAGTAGGAAGCCGATAGGCGGCGACGCCGAGATGCGGCCGTACGACCAGCGTATCCTCAGCGGCGTCGAAATTCACGACGCGCACCGTTTCGTCGAAGCTGTTGGTTGTCCATATCGATAAAACGGGAAAGCGTGAGGAAAGCAGTTGAACCGACGGATGCAGACGAATTATCGCGCCGCCCAGCGTGTCGGCGGGAATGCGCTTGATCGCGTTTATAGGCATGGGCGCTGCGTCAGCCGCATGATAGGCGCGGCCGATGGCCCACTCCAGACGCGCCACATCCGACAGATAGGGAAGACCGCGCGCGGGTTCAAAGGCGGAAACGAAGTCCGCGAAATCGACACCGTACTCCGAAAGCATTGGCGATGTCGGGAGCGAGGCGCGCACGTAAGATTGCGCCATTTCCCGAAAAAACTCTTCACCGACCAACCGCAAGCAGACGGAAAATCGTTGTTCGAGCGCGGCGATCAAGCCGGTCACGACATTGTTGCGATACACCGCGAACCGTTTGGAAACGTGTCCGCCATGCCAAGCCTTGAGTCCCGCCGGTGGAGGCGCTTCGGGATCGAGAAGCGCGCGGACGAAAGCCGCGCCTTGATGCTCAAACATCGACGTCATGGGCGACCCCTGCGGAAAGCGCGCTTTGTCCGGTAGCCCCGCATTTGCGTAACAGCGCCTCCGCGCGCTCAGCTTCGGCTTGGAGCGCCGGCCACGCCGGCGCCTCATTGTCCCACTCGATAAGGGTTGGGATGGGACCCCGGCGCGCCAAAGCGTGCTCATAGAGCTTCCAGACCGAGGCCGACACCGGCGCGCAATGCGCATCGATCAGCAAAGTCTCGCCGAGATCATCGTAATCGGTCGCGAAACCAGCCAGGTGGATCTCGTCGACATGCGCCATGGGGAACGCATCGATATAGTCGTCCGCCGCGAACCCATGATTGACGGCGCAAACATAGACATTATTGACGTCCAGCAGTAGGCCGCAGCCAGTTTGCCGCACGACTTCATGCAGGAAGTCGATTTCGGAATAGCTGGATGCTTGATACCCCAGGTAGGTCGCGGGGTTTTCTAGCAGAATACGTTGTTGAAGCTTGTCCTGAAGTTGATTGATATGGGACACGACGCGCTTCAAGGTTTGGTTGGTATAGGGAATCGGCAGCAGATCATTGAGGTAGTTTGCGCCATGCGTGGACCAGGCAAGATGCTCCGAGAACGATTCTGGCTGATAGCGATCAATCAGCGTTTTCAGCCGATCGAGATGCGCGCGATCGAGTGGCTGTGCGCCGCCGATCGACAAACCGACGCCATGCACGGAGAGGGGATAGTCCTGGCGTATGCGTGTGAGCTGAGCGTGAGGCGGTCCGCCCGCTCCCATGAAGTTCTCGGCATGGATTTCAAAGAAACCGACGTCCGGCGTCGACGTCACGATGTCATCAAAATGCTCGCTTTTTAGGCCGACGCCCGCGCGCACTGGAAGAGAACGCGGACGATCCTTCGCGACCGAGCGATCCTTTGCTGAAGGTGACGCTTCCATCCGACCCGCACTCGCCTTCGATCGCCGCTCGCCAATCGAAGGCGCGCGGCGATCATTCCGACCCATTTCTAAATTGCGATCGGCTCCAAACTGCCTTTGCCTTTTGGCGTCGTGATCGACGTGCAGGTTCCCTTAGCGACATATTTCCAGGCGTCGCCCTGATAGTTCTTTGTGGCTGTGCCGGCGCATGTGGTTCCAGGCCCCGCCGCGCAATCATTCTTGCCCTTCAGGGAGACGCCATAACATTTCTCCTTGTCCGCTTTCTCGGCGGACGCGTCGCTAGCTGAAGCCAGTGCAGCGGCCAGCGCCGCCGCAATCAAAAGGGTTGACGGGTTTTTGATGATTGTCATTTCTCTCTCCACGACAATTCAATATTGAGATGGAGGCCGGTTAACACGACTCCGCGAGCCGGCGCCCAATCCGAGTTTATCTTCGCTAGAACACGCCGCAAGGTTACATCCGGGATGCGGCGTGTGACGGGTAGTCTCACATCGGTTCTGTTTTTCGAGCGTCCAAATGACCATGGAATTTGCAGTTGAACCGTTCCATTCTTAGAGATCGGCGCATGTCTGCCCTTGCGATGAGCGCGGGGGAGTTCTGGAGGAAAGCTTTTGACACATTGGACGCTTGGGGTAATTGGCGGATCGGGCCTGTATGAATTCGAAGGCCTCAAGGATCGTCGTTGGATCAAAGTCGACAGCCCGTGGGGCGAGCCGTCCGACGAACTAATGATAGGCGCGCTTGGCGACGTAACCTTGGTATTCTTACCGCGGCATGGGCGCGGTCACCGCCTCGCGCCCGGCGCGATCGACGCGCGCGCAAATATCGATGCGCTGAAACGTGCAGGCTGCACCGACCTTTTATCGATATCCGCTGTGGGATCGCTACGGGAGGATTTGGCGCCGGGCATGTTCGCCACCGTCAATCAATATGTCGACCGAACCGAAAATCGTCCGAAATCTTTTTTCGGCGCGGGATTCGTCGCCCATGTCTCCATGGCTGATCCCGTTTGTCCACGCCTGTCCAGTTACGCCGCCGTCGCGGGCCGTCGAGCTGGCGTCGAGCTTGCTGACGGCGTGACATATCTCGCAATGGAAGGGCCTCAATTTTCGACCCGGGCGGAAAGCCGACTATATCGAAGCTGGGGCTGCGACGTTGTTGGCATGACCGCCATGCCGGAAGCCAGGCTCGCGCGGGAGGCGGAGCTGCCTTACGCAAATGTCTGTATGGTCACGGATTATGACTGTTGGCGCGAAGAGAGCGCCGAGGTGGATGTCGCGAGCATTCTTGCGGTGATGCGCGCGAATATCGGCGCCGCCCAGCGTCTGATCGTTGAATTCGCCGAGAGCCTTGTGAGGCCCCGAGGGCCCTCGCCCATCGACAGCTGTCTGGACACGGTTGTCATCAGCGACCCGTCGGTGTGGGATCCGTCGCTCGTATCGAAACTAGACGCGATTTGCGCTAGGCGGTTCAATAAAAGCAAGCATCCCCATGACCGCGTCGATAGTCGTTGATTTTGTAATGTTATCCTTGGGATCAGACTTTTTTTGTAACTTCGGCCGCACTCGGAGCGAAATACAATCGGCAAGGCTCTCGACGGGGGCGCTTGGCGTTCGCCATGCGAGCGAATCAATGAGGAGATTAACATGAAGGTCAATATCGTTTCCGGCTCGACTCTCGCCGCCGCGGCGGTTGCGCTGGCGCTGAGCGGCGTGGCCGTTACGCCCGCCGCCGCGAAAAAGGGCATGCAATCCGTCCACTGCGTTGGCATCAACGCTTGCAAGGGTCAGGGCGCCTGCAAGACCGCGAGTAGCGCTTGCAAGGGCCAGAACGCCTGCAAGGGGCAGGGTTGGCTTCCGGCGAAATCGAAGGCCGCCTGCGAGGCGAAGGGTGGGACTCTCGGCTGATCGATGCTTCGAGACGGGTGGGCGGCTCGGTTCGCCCGTCTCTTCTTTCCCGCGATGCGAAGCGGAGACATCGCACATGAGCAAGCCTACGCCACTGGGTTTTGGCCTTGGCCTGCGGCCGGTCTATTACCGTGACATCCTCGAAACCAAGCCGAATGTCGACTGGTTTGAGATCATCACGGAAAACTACCTGGTTCCGGGAGGGCGGCCGCTCGCCATGCTTGAGCGCGTTCGCGCCGAGTATCCGATCGTCATGCATGGCGTGTCGATGTCGCTGGCTTCCACCGATCCGCTCGATTTCGACTACCTCAAAGCGCTCAAGCGGCTGGCCGATCGCTTTCAGCCGCAATGGATTTCCGATCACTTATGTTGGACAGGCGTGCATGGGGTAAACCTGCACGATCTCTTGCCTGTGCCCTATACGTTGGAGGCGTTGAGTCATGTTGTCGATCGTATAAAGCGGGTACAGGATTTTCTTGGCCGAAGAATCGCGATCGAGAATGCGTCGACCTATGTCACATTCCGCGAATCCGAAATGGACGAATGGACATTTGTGCGCGAAATGGCCGAGCGGGCCGATTGTTGGCTGTTGCTTGACGTGAACAATGTCTTTGTTTCCGGATTTAATCACGGGTTCGATCAGCAGCAATTCATCGAAGCGATTCCAGCCGAGCGCGTTATTCAACTTCACCTTGCGGGACATTCCGACGCCGGCACGCACAAAATTGATACGCATGATCAGCCGATTTGCGATGAGGTATGGTCGCTATACGAAAGCGCCTGCCGCCGCTTCGGCAAGGTCTCGACAATGATCGAGCGCGACGACAATTTCCCGCCGTTTTGCGAGCTGCTCGCCGAACTCGATCGCGCGAGGTCGATATTTGGCGCCTCCACCCTCGCGCAGGAGGGGGTGGCCGCGTGTCCCTAGCCGAATTACAGGGGAAGTTTCAGGCCGGAATTCTGAGCGAGGATCAGATCGTCCCCGACTCAATCGCCGACTCGAAGAAGACAGACGCCGCGACGCTTTTCTCCGTTTACCACAGCGCCTATCGGCTTCGCCTCGCGGAGTTCCTCTCGAACGACTATCCTATTTTGCGCAATTATCTTGGCGACGAAACGTTCGGCGCTCTCGTCGAAGAGTATATTGCGTCGGCGCCGTCGCACGTGCGCAGCGCTCGCTGGTACGGCGGGCGTCTGCCCGGTTTCATGAAAGATTCGGCGCGTCTCCGAGACGACGTTCAAGCGATCGACCTCGCCCGATTCGAACGCGCTCTCGCCGACGTCTTCGACGCCGCAGACGGACCGCAACTCCCGGTCAACGCGCTAGCGCAGATACCTGTCGAGAGCTGGCCGAATATCGCCTTCGAGTTCCATCCGAGCTTCGTGCTTCTGGAACTCGCCGTTGGGACAGCGGCGCGCTATGAAGCGACAAGCAATGAGGAGTGGCCGCCGGGGATCGGGCAGGGCGATGAGTGCGTCCTGTTTTGGCGAAGCGACAATCAGTCGTCCTATCGGGTCGTCGCGCCGGACGAGCGGCTGGCTCTGATCGAAGCGCTAAAGGGACAAAAGTTTTCTGACATCTGCTCGCTTCTCGCGTTCCATGGCGCCGGCGAGGACGTGACGCACCGAGTCGCTGGATTTCTGGCGCAATGGTTCACGGAAGGTCTTGTTGCGCGCTTGTCGTCTTTCGACTGACGCAGGCTTTTTCTTGGCGAACGGCTCCAAGGATTTTCGTCATGGGATCAACGCTTGGGTGGCTCGGCGGCAGACTTGCTCGTTACCTCTCGGCGCCCGTGCACATTCACAGTGTTGGGCCGGTGACGCGCCCAGACCTGCTGCTCGGCTGCCTGCGTCCGGCCGACGTGTTGCTCGTCGAGGGAAACAGCCGAGTCAGCGCCGCTATCAAATATCTCACCCAGTCGACATGGTCGCACGCCGCGCTTTATGTCGGCTCGCATCTGACAGACGCGGGAGGAAACGTCGACCATTGCTTTATCGAAGTCGATATCGTGGAAGGCGTACGAACCGTGGGAATCGAGGAGTTCGCAGGCGCGCATACCCGCGTTTGCCGTCCAGTCGGATTGGAGGACGAGGATCGCCGCGAGGTAACGGCATATGTCATCAAACGCTTGGGTAATCGTTACGATCTACGCAACGTTATTGACCTTGCGCGCTATTTGATGCCAACCCCACCCGTTCCACAGCGGTTCCGGCGTCGTATGATCGCTCTGGGCAGTGGCGATCCGACCCGCGCAATTTGTTCGACGCTGATCGCGCAGGCGTTTCAATCCATCCGTTACCCGATCCTGCCGGTCGTCGGCGCGCGGGACGCAAGCGCGCCCGATTGCCCCGGCTGCGTCGAGGAAATTCTTACCGTCCGTCACCATGGACTGTTCACGCCACGGGATTTCGACGTGTCGCCGTATTTTCAGATCGTCAAGCCGATCATCGACGACGACTTCGACTTTCGTGCGTTACGCTGGGACGACCGTCCCTAAGCGGCATCCGCCGGGACAGCATCCTCTGTCGATGATCGCGAGCGCTGTGACCAAGACAAAGAACAGCGGCGGCATATAGATGAACCAAATCTACCGAACGGCCGCACGAAAGCCAGAAAGTGTTTTATAGCACTCCCTGCGATCCGAATTAGATCATCACCACAGCACATAGAAACGGCCTCGACGGCCAGCGTCGAATGCATCATGACGACAAAGGCGATGCAGAATCCCTTGGCGCATTCGACCCGGTCAATTCGTTCGTGAAGGCGCGTTTCAGGGCTCACTGCGCTAGTCCCCTTCCATTTCGAACATCTCGTTAGGGCGTAGGCCAATCATCGGGCGGGACTGAAGAAGAGCGCGTGTGGCGGGCGCGGGGGCTGGCGGATAGGCTTTTGCGCCTTGGTCACTTGAGTTCCTGTGCTGCAGGCCGATAAAACCCGGCTGTGCGCCGCCGAGTTCATCGAATAAATCGGCAAGGCTGCTCGCGTCGTCGACATCGTACCAGACGGGAAGCTGAACGACGGGCAAGCTGATTGCCCGTGCGCGGTCAATCGTGATGCGGCAGACCTCGGGCGTGCTCCAGGGCATGTCGCGGAACAAGGCCCAATATGCAGTCTTGAGGCCGATCAAGTAGTAGCCGCCGTCCCTGGCGGGACCGATCACGACGCGTTCGCCGGGTGGTCGGAGCGCGCGAACCGCTTCCGCCAAAATGGCGGTCGGAAGCGTGGGACTGTCCGCATTGATGAGGATAGCGCCCGCGGGATGTTGTTCGAGGAGCCCAGCGATGGCGCGATGCACGACCACGCAGAAATCGGCGCCCTGTTGAGGCGCCAGTCGAAACGAGGCAGGGAGAAGCGCCCGGATTTCCGCGGCGGCGTCGGCCGGGGTATATAATCCGAAGCCCTGCACCCGATCGCTCACCTCGAGACTCGCAATCAGCCGCGCGACATCGCGTAAAAAGCATTCCGACAGCTCAGCGGCGAGAACCGCCCCAACCCTTGTCGCGAGACGTGTTTTCGTAAGGCCGGGACGCGGCGGCTTGCACATCAGCCCGACGGCGATGGCGTCATGCGTCGCTTGGGGCGACGTTGCGTCAATCATAGTGTCGCCTCCGGTTCATTTCGATTCGAAGCTCTTCGCCTCATTGCCCGCGAAGGTTACGACTGTCAGTCGTCATCATGGACAATAACGGCGCATGGTCGTGCCAGGGGCCAGTAACTTTTCTCGGGGCACCGCGAAATAAACGTCGGGAGCTCCATCAGCGATTTGGTTTGTGCGCTCTTCGGAGATACAACAATGCGACGCGCTTTAAGGCCAATATCGCACAGTAGATCTACGACGCTTGTAAAATATGCTTGTGTGGCTCTTGTCCTCGGAATTGCAACGTCGCGGGGCTTGTCGGTTTCAACATTGCCCGATCCAACAGATGCGGATGTTTCATTGAGCGATATCGAGCGAGCGGTCGCCGCGATTCATCCTGTTCCTGAAATATCGGCACTGGATGTCGCGCAGGCGTTGGGGCGTGGCGATGGGGTGTTGTTCGATGTGCGCGATAGACAAGAATTTGAAATGAGCCACCTGCCCGGCGCTATCAATATCGACCCGGGCATGACGGCGGAGCGCTTCTTATCGGAGCATGGACGCGGGCTGGAAGGCCGTAGCGCTGTATTCTATTGCTCGGTGGGAATACGTAGCGCGATCATGCTGAAACGGATCGTGCCATCCATCGCGCGTTATCGAGCCACTGCAGCGTATAATCTGCGCGGCGGCATTTTCCGTTGGTTTGCAGAGGATCGCGATATCGTCAACGCGACCGGTTCTGCGACAATGATCCACCCCTATGACGAGGCTTGGCGGGGATTGTTCCAACGAACGCTGGACGCGCGCTGATGACCCGCATCACTGGCGTCCTCTTGTTGCTCCTGATAAGCCAGATCGCGCTGGCCATGCTGAGCCCCGGGTTCACGCATGCGGCGGTCAAGCAACTGGCCGACGCCGCGCCGCTCGTGGCGCTATTGTCGGGGCCGGCGCTCGTCGGCCTTCTTTGCGCGCGTTCCCTCGCCAATGACGGCGCGCTCGCGCGTTCCTTTTGGCTAATGATCTGCGTTGGACTTGCCATGCGGCTTGTCTGGTTCGGAGCAGAGGCTCCGCTCGAGGATGATTTTCACCGCTATCTATGGGACGGCGCCGTTGTCGCCGCGGGCTCCAATCCCTATGCTTTCTCGCCTGAACAAGTCAGGCATGGCGTGTCGATTCCGCCAGCGCTTCTCGAACTTGCTGCGACGGGGCGGCCAACGCTCGATCGCATCAACTTCCCCGAATACACTTCGATCTATCCAGCGTTCGCGCAGCTGGTTTTCGCCGCCACGCATCTTTTAGCGCCCGGGAGCGTCGATGGTCTGCGGCTCATTCTTCTGCTTGCCGACATCGCGACGCTTGGCGTCATTCTTGCGCTACTAGCGGAACTTGGCCAACCTCGCATATTGGCGGCGCTCTATTGGTGCAATCCGCTTGCGGTTCTCTCGGGCGCCGCGGCCGTCCATGTCGACGCGCTGCTGCCGCCGCTCGTGCTCGGCGCCATATTGGCGGCGTACCGAAAGAGGCTCGTTCTCTCCGCGGCGCTGCTCGCGCTCGCCGTCGGCGTCAAAATCTGGCCGGCGCTGCTCGCGCCCCTCATGGCGAGAAGCGGTTTACCTACTTGGCGACGCTTCGTCCCGGCGGCCATTGTCTTCGCGCTTATCGCGGGCGCCGCGCTCGCGCCGCTCTTCGCCGCCGCCTTCTCCGGCCACTCTGGTCTGAGCGGCTACGCTACGCTCTGGCATAACAACAACGCCCCCTTCGCCTGGTTGTCGGGAGTGCTGAAGTGGGTCGCAGGCAACGACAACGTCTGGACCGGCAACCTCCTACGCTTCGCATTGGCCGTCGCGAGCGCGGCCATCGCCTTGCTGATCGCGGCGCGGCCCGTCAATGATTTGCGTGATCTTCTTTCCCGCACGCTCGCCGTCGCGGCGACGGTTTTTTATTTGTCGCCGGCGCAATTCCCTTGGTATGCGTTGTGGTTCCTGCCGCTGGCGGTGGTGACGCGATGCTGGCCGCTGCTTCTCGCCTCGGCGACGCTGCCTTTTTACTATTTATTCTTCCCCTTGGCGGAGATGGGGGAGCGCGCAGTGTTTCAAAACGGGGTCGCCCTTTTGCATGCGGGGCCGGTTTGGGCGTGGCTGTCATGGCGGCTATTGCGCTCACCGCAGCGATCGCATGAAGCCGTGACCACATGACGTCCGCGAATGCGCCTGGGAATCTTTCGGTCGGCGTCATTATACCCGTTAAGAACGAAGCGGCGGCATTGCCAACAGTGCTCACGGCTATACCCGCGTGGGCCACAATTATTGTCATCGCCGATGCCAATTCGAGCGACGGCTCACGCGAGATCGCCGCCAAGCATGGGGCGGTCGTCGTGCGCGAGCCGCGACCAGGCTATGGCCGCGCCTGCCTTACCGCGCTCGCCGCGACTCCGCCCGTCGACGTGATCGTGTTCCTCGACGGCGACGCCAGCGACGATCCAACCGAGATGGCGGCATTGGTCGCGCCAATCGCCAATGGTTCGGCGGATTTCGTCGTCGGTTCGCGAACGCTTGGAGAGTGCGAGGCCGGTGCGCTCACGCCTCAACAATTGTTCGGCAATTGGTTGGCTTGTCTCTTGATGCGATCGATCTGGGGCGCGCGTTTTACGGACCTCGGACCGTTCCGCGCCGTCCGACGCGTCACCCTCGAGCAATTGGCGCTTACGGACGAAAATTACGGCTGGACCGTGGAGATGCAGGTGCGTGCGGTCAAGCACGGCGTCCGAACTATCGAAATTCCTGTTCGCTACCGACGTCGAATCGGCATGTCCAAGGTTTCGGGCACGATCAAGGGCGTTATCGGCGCCGGCGTCAAGATTCTCTACATCATCGGCCGTGAGGCTCTGCGGCGCGACTAGGGGCTTTCTGGGCTGACGCAACTTCGTCGCCGAATCGGCAATCCCTTGCGGCGGAAGACACTAGCCGCGTCGGCCGCCGACATAAGCGGCTGTCAGTTCATGACGAGGCGCCTCGAAAATTCGGTGGCAATGGTCGAACTCGATCAAAGCGCCGGCCCGTTCCTTCACCCAGAAGAAGCCTGCGTAATTAGCGATGCGCCGCGCTTGCGCCAGATTGTGGGTTACGATGACCACGGTGTAGCGACCTCTCAGGCTTGCGATCAGATCCTCGACGACGGCCGAAGCGAGTGGATCGAGCGCACTGCAGGGTTCATCCATCAGCAGCACGTCAGGGCGTAGAGCAAGGGCTCGGGCAATGCACAGACGTTGCTGCTGGCCGCCCGAAAGCGCTAAGGCCGGCGTGTCGAGCCGATCCTTGACTTCGTCCCACAGACCGACGTCGGCGAGCGCCCGCCATACGCGCTCGTCGAGCTCGGCGCGGATTTTGACGCCGTGCTCTTTGAGCGGCATTTCGAGATTGCGCCGGATCGACAATGGAAACGGATTGGGCTTTTGGAAGATCATGCCGATACGCCGCCGCAATGCCTGAACGTCCGCCCTCGGATTGCGAATGTTTTCTCCGTCGACGGTGATGCGTCCTTCGACTTCGCATCCCGGAATGAGATCGCTCAGCCGATTGATACTCGAAAGGAAGCTCGTCTTGCCGCAGCCGGAAGGACCGATCAGCGCCGTGACGCAACCGCGATAAATGTCAAGGCTCACATCCTCGAAGGCCGGCACGCCATTGTAGCGCAGTGAGAGTTTCTCGACGCCGATCAGCTTTTTCGGCTCGCAGCAGGGCGGCCCCGCGACCAGGGGCTTCAGCGTATAAGCGCCATGCGTATCGGCGCCGCGACTTTCATCTGCCTGCGTCATGACGATGTGATCCTTTGGCCAAACATCCTGTCGGACAGCCATAACGCCAGACTGTTGGCGGCGATAAGAAGAATGATTAGCACGAGCGCCGAGGCGTAGGCGTTCTGGTCGCCGCCGCTGACGTTCATGGTCAAATCATAGATGTGGACGGAGAGCGCGCGCCCGGAATCGAACAGCGAGGACGGCATGCGATCGACATAGCCGCTGGTGAAGATGAGCGCCGCCGTCTCCGCCATCGCCCGGCCGATCCCCAGCATCAGACCGGCGGCGAGCGACGGCGCGGCCGCCGGAACGAGAACATGCCACAGCAGCGTCGCCCTTGAAACGCCAAGCGCGGCTGCGCCGAGGCGCCATTCGCCCGGCGCCATCCGCAGGCCAGCTTCAGTGGCTCGGATCAGGATAGGAAGAGCCATGCAAGCCAGCGTCATGCCGCCAGAGAGGATCGAGAAGCCAAGGCCCAAAAAGGCGCTAAAGAAGGCGCTGCCGAATAGGCCGAACACAATCGAGGGAGTTCCGGCGAGGACATCGAGGCTCAGGCTCGTCCATCGCGCCAGCCTCCCGCCCACCCGCGTGAATTCCGAAAGAAAGATGGCGGTCGCCAGTCCAAGCGGCGCCGCAAGCGCCATTGCGATGGCGACGATCAGCAACGTGGAGACGAGGATGGGCGCAACGCCGCCGTCTCGGCCGGCGTTCTTCGGCAGCGCCGTCAAGAAAGCCCAATCGAGACGCTGCGCGCCATGCCTTAGCAAATCGGCGAGCAGCCAGAAAAACGCCAAGGCGACGAGCGATACGGCGCTCCAGATCGCGGCCTGGATCAGAATGTCCCGGATGGAGGGTGACCGCCGTGCGGTTGAAACGGCGTCACGCATCGGCGCGCATCGTCGTCAGGCACCATGCCGCCGCCGCCAGCGCCAGAATCGCCGCTGTTAGCAACAGAGCTGAAACGAACAGCGACGCCCGATGCGTTCCCGTCGCATAGGCCATTTCGAGGGCGATATTAGCGGTGAGCGTTCTCACCGGGTCGAATAGGCTTGTCGGCGTCTGCACGACGTTGCCGCTGACCATCACGATGGCCATCGTTTCGCCGAGCGCGCGGGCCGCCGCCAGAAGCACGCCGGCGGCGATCCCGGCGCGCGCCGCAGGGAGCACGATATGCGCGATAGCGCCTTCTCGCGACAATCCGAGCGCCGCCGCGCCCCGCCAATAGGCTTCGGGAACGGCCGCAAGCGCCGCTTCCGTGGTCAGAGCGATGGTCGGCGCAATCATCAGCGTGAGGATCAGAATGCCCGCGAGAAGGCTGGCGCCGGGCGGCTCGATTTGTCCGATAAGCGGGACAATCACGGTCAGCCCCCACAGTCCGAGCACCACCGATGGAACGCCCGATAAGAGAATGATCGCCCAGCGAAAAGCCCGAGCGATCAACGGCGGCGCGTAATGACGGCAAAACAGCGCCGACGCGACGCCGAGCGGAGCAGCGAGTAGCAACGCGCCGGCGGAAGCCGCCAGCGACGCCGACAGCATGGGCAGGAGTCCATAAAGCCTCTCAGTAGGATGCCATGCCCGGTCGAGAAGAAATCGCGCGGGGTTTATCTGCCGGAGCGCCGGCCAGGACTCTTCGAAGATGAACAGGATGATCAGGACAAACAACGCGGAGACAGCCAGCGCCGCGAACGTCAATGCGCCCGCCAGCCGCGCGTCGCGGACCGACGGGGACAAAGAACTGCGCCTCGACAAGATCATGGACGGCATTCGAGCGAGCGAAATCGACGAAGCTTTTGGCGAGACCGTTCGGCTCCGCCTTAACGACGAGATTTAGCGGCCGCGCCAGCGGAAAGCTTCCATTGCGGACATTTTCGACCGATGCGGCGACCCCGTTCATCGGCAGCAGCTTGATGGCCGCGCCGTGGCCGGCCTCATACTCCGCCGAGCCGATCGACACATAGCCGATGGCGCCCGGATTGCCGGCGACCGTTTTTATTCCCTGCTGATTGTCGCCGATGACGACCTGCGCTCTAATCTCGCTGTTCTTCAGCTTGAAATAACTCAGGAACAATTCGAGGGTCGAACGGCCCTCTGCCTTGTTAACGACCGTGATCCGACCGGCCTTGCCGCCGACCGCGCTCCAGTCCACGATCTTTCCGGCATAGATCGCGACGATCTGTTCGTCGGTGAGTGAACGCACGGGATTGCTCCGATGTACGATGACGCCGACGCCGTCGCGCGCGATCGCGAAAAACTTTAGGTCCGTCTCGTCCGAATTGGCCGCGCGCGACGCCATGCCGATGTCGGCGAGGCCGGAGCGCGCGTCCGCCACGCCGCGCGACGAGCCTCCCGACTGCACATCCACGCGAACGCCAGGGTTTAGCTCTTCAAAGCGCTTGCCGATCTCAGCCGCGAGCGGCGCGATGGTGCTGGAGCCGGTGAGCGTGAGTTTATTTTCGAATGGCCTGAACGACAGGGCAGAACAGAAGCGCCAAACCGACCGCGACGGCGCGCACTACGAGCGGTGAGCGATGCGATTTCATGGAGCGCTGCCTCGGAAATATTGGGGCTGTGGCGAGGGCCAGCGCAGGCAAGGCGAGCCGAGCCGTCAACAGCAATCTCCCTCACCCTTGTCCCGGGCGCGTTCGCCCATGAAGGGAATGTTCGTCCCGCAGCCGGGAAAGACGCCGTAGTGTGTCGCGAAATCGCCAAAAAAATCGAAATGCGCAGCGAAGCGGCTTTCCTTGAGCATGCGCCAGCTATTGCCGCACACCGGAAAAATCCGTCCTTTCTCGATAGCGTGGTGGCTGTCGAGCGTGAACACATGTTCCGCTTCGGGGACGCCGCCCTTGTAAATCACGGCCTGTCCATAGTCCTCGCAAGCGGGCTCGAGCTCGTCGATTTTGAACAGCCGATAGGTCGCCGAATAGAAACGAGCCGCGCCAACTTTTTCCGCGACTTCGGGATCGGTAATTTCGAGCGGCCGGCTCGTCACCAGACGCGGATCGCCAAAACCGGTGGCCTTCGCCAGCGCGAGGAAATCGCCCCAATAGAGCGCGCCGCCGAGGCATTCGCCATAGACGACGGGGTCGAGGCGCGCCGCCTCGTCGAGGCGCCTGTCGGCATAGACATCGGCGAAATAAAATTCGCCGCCGGGCTTCAGCAGGTCAAACACGCCTTTCAGCACCGCAGGCTTATCGACGGAGAGATTAAGGACGCAGTTCGAGACGACGACATCGAAGCTTCCGGCCTCCAGACCAAGCTCGTTGAGGCGTTCGATATAGCCCTGAAGGAAGCGCACGTTCCTGTGCTTGATGCCAAATCTGTCCATATGCCAGCCAATATGGGCTTGCGCGGTCTCCAACTGTTCCGATGTCATGTCGACGCCGACTACTTCGCCCGACGAGCCGACGAGTTGAGCAAGAGCATAAACGTCGCGCCCCGAGCCACAGCCGAGATCCAGAACGCGGCGACCCTCCAGCAACTCGGGAACAATGAGTCCGCATCCGTAATATTTGGCCAAGACCTCGCTATGAATATTCGCCAGTAGCGCTTTGACCCGCTCCGGAATGTTGTCGGGCGTGCAGCAAGCCTTGGTCTTGAGATCCTCGGAGCCTTGAAGCGTTTTACCGTAGTAATCCTTCACAACCTGAATATTCATGATTTCGCCTTTTCAGCCGGCTCGAGATGATGCAAAAGCGCCACCGCTAGCAGTGAGAATTTCGCTCGTCGTCGACCGGTCCGAGATTAACCGTTCGCCAATACAGCAGACGCCGGCCAAACAGCGCGGCGACGCCCGACAGCGCGATCACCGAGCCAAACTGCCATACGAGCACCATGACGCTGGACTCCTGGCGATGAAACAAGAGCATCGCCGCGGCGCTCAAAGATGCTGCGGCGAGCGTCGCCAAGCAGGTCGTCAGGTAAGGCGCAATAGGCGCGCCTCTACGAACCATGACCAGGATGAGGATCGCGGGCGCGGCGCTTGACGCGACAATCTTCCAGAAGCAACCGAATTCCGGCTCGACAGAAAGACCTTGCGGTCCAAGCAGGCTCCAATCCCGCCAGCAACCTTCTCCAAGAGTCGCCAGCCAGGCGATGAGGAAGGGAAAAGGCGCGAGCCGCTCCCACAGAGGTCGGCCGGGGCATGTCGAGCAGAAAGCTGCTGCTGCGGCCATCATCGACGTCAGCAACGCCGCCGCAATCTCGATTACAAATCGCGGTTCCGTGACTTGTGCGGAAAAATCCGGACGCAAACCTATGGCGAACACCAGACCCGCCGCGTATGCGAGAGAAAGCATGAACCAAGTCGCCGCGCGCCATATTGGGTGGGGCAGACGGCGCACGGGCTCGGCGCATGCGGCGAGACGACGAATGAGTTCCTCGGATTGCATGGCCGTCAATTCTCTCTCTTCATCGCTTCACGCATGGATTTCATGGCCCGGTGCACGCTAACTTTCAGCGACGCAACGCTCTTGCCCGTCTCGATCGACGCCTCCTGGAGCGACAATCCCTTCATCTTCATGAGTTCTACCGCTTCGCGTTGTCCGTCAGGCAACTGGGCCAGGGCGTGTCGAATGGCGTCCTGATCATCGCTGATCTCCTGTTCGCTCTTCGTGTCGTCGCCCGAAAAGGTTTCAGGCATGACGTCTACTGTCGTTTCGTTCGCGCTTCTGGCGGTTCGCCGCCGCGCCGCGTCGATTGTGCGACGGGTGGCTATCGTCATGAGCCAGGGCATGAAGGGGCGCGCCGGGTCATAGGTGTGCCGGACAGTGTGCACTGACAGCAAGACTTCCTGAACGACGTCCTCGACGTCCGGCGCGCGGGGCCATTTGTAGGCGACCACGCGCCTAAGCATGGGGAGAATCTCGGACAACAGCCAGACATAGGCTGCGTTATCGCCGTCTTGCGCGGCGCGCATCAGCTCCTGCCAACGCCGTTCGCGCGCAATTTTCGCGTCGTCGCTTTGCGAATTCGTCATGCCGTTTCCGCCCTTGGTGTGCGTGGCAAGGGAGCGATCAATTACTCGGCGCCCGTGCATCTCTCTCGTTGGAACCGCTGGGCGGTTCAGTCGCGGCGCCTGGCAGTCGCCGTTGAATGTGGGTTTGACCCCATTGGTAAAGTTCTCGCAGCAGCGGCTCGAGCGTGCGTCCCAATTCGCTCAGCGAGTATTCGACCTTTGGCGGCACCTCGGGAAAGACCTTACGCCGGATCATTCCGTCTGCTTCGAGCTCCCGCAGCTGGATGGTCAACATGCGCTGCGTAACATTTGGCATCAGCCGGCGAAGTTCATTGAAACGGCGCGTTCCATCCAACAGCCGGAAGAGGATCGTCGCTTTCCACTTGCTGCCCATGACGTCGAGCGCCGCCTCCAGCGGACAGCAGGTGTAGGTCTGATGACGTTGTTTTCTCATGGCCCACCTCACAGTATATAATTTGATACTATATGAAATATTAGTGCGTACTTGTCCAAATCATATTTACCTGCCTGAATCGCTGCGTCAATCGACAAATAAGCAGATGAGGAGAAGCGACGTGCCACTCGTGAACATCAAGGGAATCAGCGGCTATCTGACGCTCGATCAGAAAAAGGAGCTCATTTCGAAGGTGACGGACGCCGTGTTGTCGGTCGAAGGCGAAGGTCTGCGACAGGCGACTTGGGTCGTTATCGAGGATGTGCCGCCCGGCGCATGGGGAGTCGGCGGTCAGCCGATGAGCGACGGCGATTTGCGCCGTTTGGCCGGACGATAACTAGGGAGACCGCGAATGACGAACACATACCGTATCAAGGAACTCGCCCTGCTCACGATCGAGACCGCGACAGGAAAGGCGAAGTCACTGCTGGAAGCTTCCAAGCGCCAAATGGGCTTTGTCCCGAAAATGTACGGGGCCATGGCGAACCAGCCAGCGCTATTCGAGGCTTATTCCTCGAGCTATGCCGCCTTCCGCCAGGAATGCGGCTTCACGCCGATCGAGCAGGAAATCATCTTCCTCGTCATCAGCCGCTGGAACGGTTGCCACTACTGCATGGCGGCCCACAGCTTCGTCGCCGACCAGATGTCCAAGGTTCCCGCGGATGTGACGGACGCCATACGTGACGGCCGCCCTATCGCCGACCATAAACTGCGGTCGCTCGCAGATTTTGTCGAAACAATGCTCGAAACGAGGGGACGTCCAACCGACGCCGATGCGCGAGCGTTCTTCGCGGCAGGATATAGCGAGAAGAACATTCTCGGCGTCATTCTCGCCATCAGCGTCAAGACCATCAGTAACTATACAAACCACGTTTTTCATACGCCGGTGGACGATGTATTCGCCTCGCGTGTGTGGGAGGCCGCGTGAGGGGCTCAGGCTGACGAGAATCAGATAAAATCCGCGTCCGGTCGATTCCGCTATCTAGAGGGGAACGGCGGGACGCAGCGTTCTTTAACGACACCATAAGCCCGGGCGATGTTAGCAATCGACACGCAAATCACCATCGAGGCGTCCCGGATGATAATCTGGGGCATCCTCACCGACTTCCCTGCGATGTCGCCGTGGAACCCTTTCATTCGGGCAATCTCTGGACCGCTCGCTCCCGGAAACCGCCTGAGCGTGCAAATTGCTCCGCCCGGTCAGGCGGGCATGACATTCAAACCGAGGGCGCTTGTTGTAGAGCGCGGAATGCGAACTTCGCTGGGCCGGCGCGTTGATGGCACGTTGGATTTTCGCTGGCGAGAATTACTTCCTGCTCTATCAGATGGGTCCTTGCGCCACTCGTCTCACACACGGCGAGAGATTCTCTGGACTTTTAGCTCCGCTCATCATGCGAGGATCCATGCTGGCAGCGACGAGGCAAGGCTTCGTCGCAATGAACGACCAGTTGAAAATTCGTGCGGAGCGACATGGCAGCTGAGTTCATCGACGCGATATGGATCAACGAACATCTGGACTACTAGCGATAACCGGGAACTCGAAGGTCAATCACTACCGGCGCGCGTCGACGATGGCGCCAAACAGTGCGGAAGCCGGCTCGTATGTCTGATCGTTGTCGCTGAACACCGCGATGAACTTCAACTCTCCCGGCTCCTTGCCGAAAGCGTTTCTGTAATCGGCGGCGACGTTGCGCTCTTCGACGCGCAAACGGCCAACGTCGGCGCGGCCGCGCAATTGGACATAGGCAAGGCTCTTGTAGCGCTGTGAGCGAACAATCGTTCCAATGGGAATAGGGGTCGCCGTCCACACATAGCCGAGCGTCGGGACGTCGCGATTGAGGAACGACGGCTTGCCGAAGACGAACATCACCATCGCTCCGAAATCCTTGGTTGCGAGCTTGCGCACATCCGCCGTCTCGTGAAGTTGATCGACGCGCCACCGCCAACGGATACGCGTCAGTTGCCCGCCGTCCAGCCCCACCGCTTGATAGACGCCGGAGGCGGATTTTTGTGGAACGCTGCGAAGGAACACGCCTTGCCCGGTCCGCTCGACGTTGAAATCATTGCGGCCAACAAAATCGATCCGCTTCGCTGTCGAGAGCATCCGGGCCGGATCGACCAATACGCTTTCCGCCTTGGCGGCGGAGAGGAGCGCCAGCAACAGCCAGAATGGCGAATAGGTGTGGCGCGCGCCGAGCGAGGCATCTGTTCGTGCATTTTTGTATCGATCCATATCTTTAATTCGGCCGGAACCTATTCCATGAACCAGCCATGACTGACGATCAGCGACTGTCCCGTGAGCGCGTTGGAGTTCGCGCCAGCGAAATACATCACCGCTTCAGCGACGTCTTCCATGCTTGTGAATTCGCAGTCGACCGTTTCCCGCAGCATGACGTTCCTGACGACCTCCGCCTCGCTGATGCCGAGCTCCTTCGCCTGCTCGGGGATCTGTTTTTCGACCAGCGGCGTTCGCACAAAGCCCGGGCAGACCACATTGGCGCGGACGTTGTGTTTTGCGCCCTCCTTCGCCACCACTCGGGCGAGCCCGAGCAGGCCATGCTTGGCCGTCACATAGGCCGCCTTGAGCGGCGACGCCTCCTTCGAATGGACGGACCCGATATAGACGACCGAACCGGCATTGGCGGCATACATATATTTCAAGCAAGCTTTCGTCGTCAGAAAGGCGCCGTCGAGATGAACGGCGAGCATCTTCTTCCATTGATCGAAGGGGAACTCGTGCACCGGATGGACAATCTGAATGCCGGCGTTGCTGACGAGGATGTCGATGCGTCCGTAGACGGCGTGAGCCGCGTCGACGCCGGCATTCACCGCCGCCTCGTCGCTTACGTCCATCTCAAGACCCATGGCGACGCCGCCCAAGGCGACGATCTCGGCGGCGGCCGCCTCTGCCGCATCCTTCTTCAGATCGGCGATGGCCACGCGCGCCCCCTGCGCGGCGAAAGCATGCGCGATCTCCTTACCGATACCGCTCGCGGCGCCGGTGACGACGACGACCTTGTCTTCAAAGCGCTTCATTGGAGGCTCATCCTTTAAATATGCGTTCAGGTGGCGAGATAGTCGTGAACGACTTCGCCGAGATTGAGCGTGAGGTCGGCGAGCAGATGAACGCCAGAGATCACCTCCCGGACGGGAAGATCGGCCACTGGCGCAAGCGCATGCGGATGGAGCTCCAGACTGGCGGGGCCGG
Organism: Methylocystis silviterrae; assembly: GCF_013350005.1. Lineage (GTDB taxonomy): Bacteria > Pseudomonadota > Alphaproteobacteria > Rhizobiales > Beijerinckiaceae > Methylocystis > Methylocystis silviterrae. The sequence goes on along the minus strand of NZ_JABVWW010000017.1, from coordinate 26,287 downwards.
TCCAGGCGCCCTTCAGCGCGACGTCGCCAAGCTGGTAGCGGACGAGCTCGCAGATTCGCGGCGTTCCATCGACATGCGGAATGATCTTGAGCAGGAAGCCCGGCTCGCCCAGCGCGCGCGCCGCGGCTTGCGCATCCATCGCGCGGTGTTTGTATCCCATTGCGCCGGACGCGACGCGCACCGGACCATAATCGAGCGAGCCGTAAAGCGTGTCATGCTCGACCGCTAGCGCCGGCGACGCCAACTTCTTGGGAAAGCCCCACAGCTCACGTCCTCCGGCGATCGGCGGGTCGTCGTCGAGGAACATGGCGTGTACATAGCCGCCCATCTCGCCATTGAAGCGCACGGGGATCACCTGGCCGGATTCGGTATAGTCGCCGAAGCCCGTGCTGTCGGGCATGCGGATGAATTCATACTTCACGATAGGGTCGACGATCTCCAGGGGCTTTGGCACGACCTTCTCGAGCGCGGCGCGATCCGTCCGATAGGTGACGATGAGATATTCGCGATCGACGAAGCGATAGGGGCCCGGCGGATAGGACGGGCTATGCAGAGGCATGCAGAAAGCTTGCCTGCGAATGTCATGCGCTTTCATGGCGACGCCCCGGTGATGGAAAATGTCATTGTGCGAGATAGTCGAAGACGACCTCTCCGAGGTCGAGCGTGAAGTCGGCGACGAGATGCACGCCGGCGACAATCTCCAAAACCGGCAGATCGCTCACGGGCGCCAGGGCGTGTGGATGCAGTTCCAGCGCGCGGGGACCGCTCCATGCGCCCCTGACCACAATGTCGCGACGGAAATAGCGAACAAGCTCGCAAATTCGCGGCGTTCCATCGACATGCGGAATGATCTTCAGGAGGAAGCCAGGCTCCTGCAGAATTCGCATAGCTTCCGTCTCGTCGAGCGCGTGATGCTTGTAACCCATGGTGGCCGTCGCCACCCGCGCCGGCCCATAGTCGAGCGTTCCCGCGAGCGTGTCATGTTCCACGGAAAGTCGCGGCGCGGCCAGTTTCTGCGGAAATCCCCATAGTTCGCGTCCGCCGGAAATCGGTCCATGCGCGTCGAGAAACATGCTGTGCGTGTACGCGCCTGGCTGCCCGGCGAATTTTACCGGGATATGCTGCGCGGCGCCGGAATAGCGCCCAAAGCCAGTGCCGCTCTCCATTCGCATGAATTCAAAACGAACGATCGCATCGTCGCTGACAAGCGGTTCGGGTGTCGCTTCTTCTAGCTTCGCGCGGTCCGTGCGATAGGTGACAATCAGATGCTCCCGGTTCGTGTAGCGATGCGGCCCGCGCGTGAAAGAGGGGCTGGCCATCGGCATGGCGAAGGCGGCGCGCTTCACATCCTCGGCATCCATGCTCGATTGCTCCTCAGGCGGGTTTTGCGCCGGCCAGCGCTGGTTGTGCGGCGCGGACCATCCTGGGTAGAGATGCAGGCTCCCGAGCCCTCCCTTCCCCAACCTTTTCTTCGGAGGCGTCCCCTGCGGCCGCGTCGAATTTCGCGGCCAGAATGTCGTGCATCACATCGAAGACGCGGACGCCGATTTCACGCGGCATTGGCGTCAGCCATGGCGATGCATGCAAGGTGGCGCGCGCGTCGGCGAGGCCATGCGCCCAGCGATCGTTCATCAAGGCGCGTTCGAACTCGTAGTCCTTCGACGCGCCCTGTGGTTCGAGCGGACGATAGATGAGCTGGGCGATGTCCATTCTGGTGACGCAAGCATATTCATACAGCTGCTGGGCTTGCTCGGTTTCTTTGATCTCGTCCGGCAGCGTTTCATACAGCTCGTTGATTGCATGGCGAACTTGGTGCCGCTCGTGGAAGCTTTGCGTGCCCACCCTCGTGCGGCTGGAATAGCGGATGTCTTTCTCGCGCTCACTGACTTCTTCAAGATTGTTCGGCAACTGGCCAAAGGCCTGAAAGACATCCACCTGGAAGCAAAGACGGCTGCGACGCGGATAGTAGTCGAGGACATGTTGCAGCGGCGTATTGGAGACGAGGCCGCCGTCCCAGTAATGTTCGCCGTCGATCTCGACGGGCGGAAAGCCTGGCGGCAGAGCGCCGCTGGCCATGACATGCTCGGGGCGAATGGCTATCTCAGCGCTGTCGAAATAGGCGAAGCGGCCTGTCTGCACATTGACCGCGCCGACGCTGAGCCGCATCTCTCTGAGATCGTTAATGCGGTCGAAATCGACGAGTCGTTCTAGCGTGCTTTTCAGCGCGCTCGTGGCGTAATAGCTCATCGGCGAAACGCCGAAAAACCATTCATGCGCCGCGCGCGGCGCGAAGAAACCTGGCTGACCGAACGTCAGCGCGGCAAGTCCGCTCGCCTTTCGCTGCCAGGCGCCGAGCGCGCCGGTCAGGCCCGGCGGCCAAAATGCCGTAGGCGCGGTGATCCCTTCCCAAAACTCGCGTAAACGCGTCACCCGATCGCCCGGAGCGTTGCCGGCGATGATCGCCGCATTGATCGCGCCGATCGAGATTCCCGCCACCCAGTCGGGGGGATATTCCGAGTCCGAGAGCGCCTCGTAGACGCCGGCCTGATAGCTGCCCAAGGCGCCGCCGCCTTGCAGGACGAGCACAACTTTCTTGTCGTAGGAAGCCGGTCGCGCCGGCGCCGTAAGCTTGGTCATCTTCACGCTTCCCTGACTGCAATCTTCTGGTTGCGTCGCTTATCGGAGCGCCACAATGAGAGCCGCCACTTCGTCGCGGCTTTGTGTTTCAGCGCTCGACGTCGTTGAGCGACCAATCGTAACGATTGTCGCTGATCGTTTTCACGCCATCGAGCTTCGCCTTGAGGTCCGGTGCCGCGTATTTGCGCAGATGCGCCAGCACGCCTTGGTCGCTGCCGCCGAAATCTGCCTTGAACCATTCATAGATTGACGACACAACGAGCTTGCCGCGCGTGAGGCTCGCCCCACGCGGATTGTTGACATAGGCTCTCGCAGCGGCGTCGAGCTGAGCGTCGAGCTTCCCGCCGGTGAAGGCGTGGGCATGCAAATTGGGGCAGCCGACGGAGGCGCAATTGACAGAGTAGTGTGCGCGCGCATCCTTGAACAGCGGCCGCAGCACGCCGTGTTCGATGTCGTCCAGACTGAATTCGACGCCCTGCAGCGTCAGAACCTTGGCTTTCCATGGTCCGCCAGTGAACGCAGCGAACAGACCGCCGCCGAGCGAGATGTTCTTGATCGACGACACTGGATAGTGATCGAGCACAATATCGATCGTCTTTGCGTTATAGAGATTGGCGAGATAAGCAAATTGCTCAGCCCGATCGAGTATGCGTGGATCGACGGCTTGCAGCTGAGCGAGGTACTGCTTCAATTCCGCGTGACCGCCTTCTCTGAAGGCGAAATAGTCGACGCGGTTGAGGCCGTTAGCGTCGGGCTTGACATAGGTTTGCAGAAGGCGATCCCAGATCGAATGATCGACCCTTATATGCGCGCCGGCCGCTGCGTCCCGAAAGAGGTCTACGAGTTCGGCGGCGGTTGCTGCGCCGGACATAAATACGAAAAAGCAGATCGCGCGGATAACGACGGAGATACGATTACGCACACCAATTGCTTCGGGGATTCTTTGCATCGCATGATTCTCCTGGAGCTGTTAGGCCACGCCAGAGACGATTGGCTGTCGGATTGTCTGATCGGCTTCGTGCAAGCGGAGCGGGATCGTGTGGTCGAGCGGCGGCGGACGCCATATTCGATTTTTGCCCGCCGCCTCGACGACTAGAATTTCGCCAGGATCGGCGCCGCCGCGAAAAGATTGAAGTGATAATCTACGCCCGCGCGAACGGTGTGGAATCGCGTGTCCCGCCGATCGGCAAGGAAGAACGAGTTCCCCGAGTTGTTGTTCAGGCGCGTGTAGAGATATTCAACCTTGACGGACCAGTTCGGCAGCATCGGCGGCGCCCAGGCTACGCCGCCGCCGGCCGTCCAGCCGGTCTGCGTGTCCGTGAAGCCGCTGAACCCCTGTCTCACCTGGCCATAAGCGAAGCCGCCCGTCCCATACACGAGGAAATGCGGATCGAATGGCGTGACGCCGGCGCGGCCGCGCACAGTGCCAAACCACTCAAGCTTCTGTCGCGAAGAACCGAAAATGTCGCCGAAGAAGCTGCCGCCGTCACGAGTCTTGATGTCGGCGCCTTGAAAATCCGCCTCGACGCCAACAACGAACATCCGCCCAATTTGCTGATCGTAACCAACCTGTCCGCCGCCGACGAAGCCGTTGAAATCGGAGCGTTCGCCGAAACCATAACCAGCGTTCAGACCTGCATGAAGGCCTGTCCATGTGAACGCAGGCGGAATAGGCGCATAGACAGGAACCCCTTTCCTGGAGGGAAGATCAGCAGCCTGCGCCGAGAAGGCGGCGAGAGCGAACGCGAATGCCAAGGGGGAGGTCAGATTCTTCATTGCTTTATTCCTTTCCAGTCACATCGGACATGATATTTCGATCCAACCAGGTCAGCGTCGCGCGTTGACAGATCCAGGATTGGCTTCGACGTCGGGCATTATCGATGCAAGTAAGTTCGTCAGCTGGCGAAGAAAGTTACATATAGGCGTGCGAAGGGGCGCATCGCGATGGACCGACACGTCAACGCGGGCTTCGAGCAGCGTGTCGATCGAACCAGGGGATAGGCGCAAGCGATCTCAACTGAGCCATCACATCAAATCCTGAGCGACGATCAGACGCATCGCCTCGATTGAACCGGGTTGTGGCGCCAATCGATCAGGGTGTGCCTCCGATATATCCTCACGGCCCAATTCTGTTTGGCCCGCCGTTCGATAAGGGCGACGATGGTCTTCCTCGGCAAGGACGGACAATGCTGGGCTTTCTGGCGCGAGCTGATGGGAAAGGGACGGATGACCATGCGCCATGACGACACCTAAATGGTGATGAGCACTGTGACGACGAGGATGACCGCTGCTGCCGCGGCATAGATTGAAAGAGCGGTTGTTATGACGTTCACGAGCGTGCCTCCCTTGGGACCACCGGAGAACTAGAACCCGTCCGGCGATTGTTTCGGCGGGGAGTTCATTTCTCGACTATGGAGTCTTCGAATCGAAGGGCATGGAGGTTTCATCGGGCGGTGACGGCCGGGAACTGTGGAGCGCGAATTCCCCAATGTTTCGCAAGGCGCTGCAACTCGTCGTCTGCGGCGCTCAATTAGCGTGCGGTGTTCCCGCGAGCGCGGACATGTGGGTTACGAAGATGACAAGCGCTGGCGCCCAGCCTTGTTCGCTTGAACCAGGCGTTGAGAGGCTTCAGCACTTCAGCGCGAAAATCGGCGTTCGTACCGAGAAATGATTTGACGCTGATGTTTCGGGAGAAAAATCCGCGAATGCACGCTCACATAGTCCCTTGATCACTCGCGCTACGAGGAACCTCGCCGGGGACTGCTGCCCGAATGGAGGCACGGAAATGCGATGGGTTTGCCCGCCACAGAACTTGCTCGTCCTGCTCCTATGTCCATGCCGAGAGAGCGAGATATTCGCAAAAAGAATGCTTCAATTCGATCGGTGCGTTGGGTAACTGCGCACCTAAAGGCGTGAATAGCCTAATATTGCGGTTGGATCGCGGATCGGCCAAGCCTTTGTCCTGGCTTTGACCGGCCATTTGTGAGCATCGCGTTCCATCGCTAGCGCGGGGTGTTATTTTACGAGTGAGTCTGTGCTGGATCGCGTTGCAGCTTGCAAAAGCCTTGGGGTGGCACGTCGAGCGCCGCGTTGAATTTGGACGACAGATTTTGGAATGCGATCAGGCCGGTTAATTCCACGATGACGTCGTCTTGCCATTGTCGCTTCAGTTTTGCGCGGAACTCTTTGCTAACGCCCGGCTCCGTGACGGTCATTGCTTCGGCGTATTCCAAGGCGAGTTGTTCCTCAAGCGTAAAGAGCGAACTGTCACGCCACGCGTTAAGCGCTTCGATTTTGGCCATGGCGACGCCGCGCTTCGTCAGCGTCGCCGAATTGATATCGACGCAAAATGCGCAGTGATTGATTTGCGAGATGCGCACGGTCACCAGCGATCGAAGCGCCGGCGACAGCGGCGAGGATCGGCAATCCAACGCGCCGCAAAGCAAGGCCACAGCGGCAAAGAGCCAGGGAGTTCGCCCCCACAGCAAGCCGGGGTCGAGGACGCGGCCATAGGTGCGCTTCTGCTTCCAGAAGAAGAGGCGTACGAACCAAGGATATTCCGTGATTTCTTTGGCGGCGACAACGGACATTTTGCGACTTCTGTGGAGATGACGCGAAAGGGCTTAGCGTCTGGCTTCGCGAAAGCGGCGGAGAGCAATCGGCAGAAGCGACAGGACGCCGAGACCGACGAGAGCGGCGATCAGCGTGGGGCTGAAAACATCCTTCAAACGCACCTCGCCGCCCGCGTAGAAGACTTGTCCCAGACTTGCGCCAAACGCCGTGTAAACCGTCGTGCCTGGCACGATGCCGAGGGCCGTTGCCGCCACATATGGCGCAAGACGCATCCCAAGGAGAGCTGGCGCCAGATTCACCGCCCAGAAAGGAAACGCCGGGACGAGACGCAAGAAGAGCAGATAGCTGAAGGCGTCCTTGCGAAAACCTTCGGCCATGCGAGCGAGGAAGGGGCCGGCCCGCGCACGCAGCACGTCGCCAAGCGCCGAGCGCGCGATGATGAACAGCAGCGTCGCGCCCAAGGTTGCTCCAACAACGGTCAGCGTCGCTCCGAACGGCACGCCGAATAGGAAGCCCCCGGCTAGCGTCATGATTGTTGCGCCGGGCAGGGATAATGCGACCACGCCAGCATAAGCGAGGAGAAACCCGATAGCGGCGACGATCGCGTGAGATTCGACAAGAGCCGTGAGCGCCGTGCGATTGTCGCGCAAGGCGTCGAGCGTGAGATAGCGATCAAGGCGAAGCGCGAAAGCCGCTGCGATGAACGCGGCCAGAAGCAGCAAAGGCGCGAGTCGTTTGAAACTCATCCGAAAATCCTCAGGAATCGCACCAATCTTTGAGTGCGGGGAGAGAACAGCGTTGGTGTGTAATAGCTCCCAGCAGATCTTTTGCTGATCTCGCTGAGCGTGGGATAGGGCATAATGATGTTTGCGAGAGCGCCGATCTTCAACCCTTGAGAGATCGCCAGCGTCCAGGGCGCAATCAGTTCGCCCGCATTATGTCCGACGATCGTCGCGCCGAGGACAAGTCCACGTTTGGTCGTCACGGCCTTGAGAAAGCCTTGCGTCTCGCGCTCTGCGCGAGCGCGGTCGTTGTCCTTGAATTCGGCACGCAAAATACGCACGCTATCGCCGTGTCGGTCTTTCGCTTTCGCTTCCGTAAGCCCTACTTGGGCAAGCTCGGGATCGGTATAGGTAACCCAGGGGAACGCCTCCGGCTTATTCTTAGCCGGTAGGCGAAACAGCGCGTTGCGAATGATAATTCCGGCGTGATAGTTGGCCATGTGAGTGAACTGGAGTCCACCGGTCACGTCGCCGGCGGCGAAGATGTGTTTGTTGGTCGTGCGCAGGCGGGCGTCGACCTCGACTCCAGCGGCGGAACAGCGCACGCCTGCGGCATCGAGGCCGAGATTCTCGACATTGGGCTCTCGGCCCGCAGCGATCAGCAGATGTGAGCCTTCGATGCGTTGCTCATCAGCGTCACGACGCAATACGACGGCGACGCCGTCATGTCTTTTTTCGATCCGTGTAATCTCGACTTTCTCAGAAATGTCGATCCCTTCGGCTACGAAGGCTTCTCGTACTACGTCCGCCGCCTCTGTATCGTCCTTCGGGAGCATAGGCCCGATGTCGAGCAGCGTAACTCTTGCGCCAAGTCTGCGGTGCGCCTGCGCCATCTCACAGCCAATCGGCCCGGCGCCAATCACCAGTAGATGGTCAGGGAGTACCGTATTGTCGAAGATCGTTTCGTTGGTAAAATAGGGAGCTTCGTCCAGCCCCGGGATAGCAGGGATAGCGGCGCGGCTGCCGGTGGCAACGACAAAGCGTCGCGCGCGTAAGGTCTTGCCGCCGGCTTCAATCGTCCGCTCGTTGATGAAGCGGGCGCGGGATTGGATCACCGTGCAGCCCAATTCAACGAAACGCTCCACGGAATCATGCGGCGCAATTGACGCGATGACGTCGTGCACATGCGCGATGACGGCCGCAAAATCGACATGCGGCTCGCCGGCTTCGACGCCAAATCGCCTAGCGCCGCGCATGGCTTTCGCCGCCTTGGCCGCCGCCAGAAGCGATTTCGACGGCACACAGCCGGTGTTCAGGCAGTCGCCGCCCATGCGCCCTGCTTCGACCAGCACTGTGCGCGCGCCCATTTGCGCCGCGCCCGCCGCGATCGAGAGGCCGGCCGATCCGGCGCCGATGATGCAAATGTCGTAATTGATTTCTTCGCTCATGATTTATCGCTTGCGAGAGGTGCAGGAGGCGCCGCCGAGCACACAGAAGCGCGCACAATATGCGTGCTTGAGACTGATTGGGCGCATCGACTCGGCCAGGGTCATACCCATTTCGAATGCCTGCGAATAAGGTAGCAGCGTGCATGAAACGACGGTTGGCGCTGACGCACCCTTTCGTTTGATCACCATGCGCGAGCTTGCGCACATGACGTCGCTTGGCGTCACGCCGAGGACGCTCCAACAACCTTCGCTGATTTCAGGAACGCCTTCCTGTGCGTCCATTTCCGGGAACAGGACAAGCTCGGTCGGGTCGTCTGCGCTGGCACGGAGACCGAGTTGTTCGAACAAGGCGCGAAATTCCGCGCGGGTCTCCGTCTCGGTCTCGTCCCACGCCATGCGCGCGGCAATGGACACGTCGAAGCTACTGGCCGCGAGCCAGCGCAGGCCCTCGATCGCAGGTCGCCAACAGTTTGGACCGCGTATTTTTTCATGACCGGCGGACTCGTAATGATCGAGCGACACCCGAAGCGTCAGCTTGCCAGGAAATCGCTCGTTCAAAGCAAGCAGCGCCCCTTTGACGCGCTGCATCGGCTTCATGGCGTTGGTGAGCACAAGGACGCGGTGTCCGGCGGACAAACTGTCCTCGATCATTCCGAGAAAATCCGGGTTCATGAAAGGCTCGCCGCCCGTGAAGCCAATTTCGATTGGCGCGCCGAGTAACTGGCTCACCTCCGCCAAGAATTGGCGCACTTCGCCTCGCGTCAAATAGACGAGTCGATCGTTCTTGGGTGAAGATTCGATATAGCAGTTATGGCAGGTAAGATTGCACAGCGTGCCCGTGTTAAACCATAAGGTCTGCAATCGAACGAAAGGAGCGAAAGCGCGCGGTTCTCCCTTGGCGGTCACCAAGGGATCTACAAATTTCTTCTTTGGCGAATAGGGTTCTGCCAACACGGTTCGCTTAGCCACTGTTGATGAATCTAATGGGTTCATACGTCCGCCCCCGATGACCGATGTCCCTAATTCGAATTTGCGAGGCCAAAGGTTTCACGCTTTCTGACGGACGTAACCTTCCGATGGCCTGGTGCGAAGCTGTCATAGGCCCAATCATGCGATTATCGATCATTATTCCAGTGTTGGACGCCTCGCGAACCCTGCCGAAAACCTTGGCGGCGCTCGCTGGCGATGACGATATCGTCGTCGTCGATGGCGGCTCCATGGATGACTCCGCAGACTGCGCAACTCAGTTAGGCGCTTGTGTCCTTGCTGCGCCCAGAGGACGTGGCTGCCAATTGCAAGCCGGGGCGGAGGCGGCGTGCACTGACTGGCTACTGTTCCTCCACGCCGACACGGTTTTGGACCGGGGCTGGCGGGAGACGATCAATTGCTTTTGCGCCAAAGCGGAAAACCGCGCCAGAGCTGCGGCATTTCGCTTCGCACTCGACGATCCTTCGCCGCAGGCGCGTCGGCTGGAGAGAATGGTCGCCTGGCGCGTGCGGTGGCTAGGCCTGCCCTATGGCGACCAGGGTCTCCTGATTCACCGTGATCTTTATCGAGCGGTCGGAGGTTTTAAACCGCTGCCCTTGATGGAGGATGTCGATCTCGTGCGTCGGATCGGCCGCGCGCGGCTCGTGGCGCTGCCGGTAGCGGCCCGGACGTCGGCCACGCGCTGGCTGGCTTTTGCGCAGCGCGCGCAATCTCGCTTGCCTTGGTCTCTATTATCTCGGCGTTTCGCCGCATGTGATTAAGCGCCTCTACGGCTAATGATATACATGAACGCGCATCTGATCATTTTCACGCGCATGCCCCAATATGGCGCAGGCAAGCGCCGGCTTGCCGCCGGCGTCGGGCCTATGAAAGCTTTGAAATTTCAGCGCGTGATGCTGGTCAACACCCTTCGTCGCCTCGGCGCCGATCCACGTTGGAGCACGTGGCTCGCCGTGACGCCGGATCGTTCCGGACCATGGCCGTCTCGCTTCGGCGTCCTGCCGCAGGGCAGGGGAGATCTCGGCCAGCGCATGGCGCGGGAGGCCAAGGCTCCGCCTGTCGGGCCCGTGCTGATTATCGGCTCCGATATTCCCGGGGTTACGGCTGGCGAAGTGGCGCGCGCATTTCGACTCCTGGGGGATCATGATGCCGTTTTTGGCCCGGCGACAGATGTCGGCTATTGGGCCGTTGGTTTTCGCCGCCGCCCGCGTTTCATCGCCCCCTTCCGAGATGTGCGATGGTCGACGGAACATGCTCTGTCCGATAGTCTAGCGAAGATAGCTGGCGCGTCCGTCGCGATGCTTGACGTTCACGAGGATGTGGATGACGCGGCGTCTCTCTCGCGCCAGTCCGGGTGGGAGTTCCTGTTCGGACGCAACGACCGCTGAAGGCGCCTTTCCTTCAACCGAGCGACTTCGCTTCTATCGAGGCAGGAAAGCGAGATCAACGAGTCGATCGACCCCCGCAATTTCTCGTCCGCGACAACAACGCCATGTTTTGGACGGCGTGTAGCCCTGGGAGCGCGCAAGTTCGAACGTTTCCCAGTTCGCCAACGCCTTCGCCCGCTCAGTCTTGGTGTGTTTTTCAAGTCTGGCGGCAAAATTCACGGCGTCGCCAATAATTGTGTAATCAAGTCGTGTCTTGTCGCCGAGCGCGCCGAACAAGACATCGCCGCTCGAGACCGCCATGCCAATTTCCGGCGCGACCAGGCCGACCTCGATGCGCGCTGCGCGCCACGTAGCGAGTTCCGCGGCAATCGACTCGACGGCTCGAAGCGCATCCGCGGCATAAGTCTCGTTCGCGTCGATAGCGCCAAAGCTCGCGAGGATGCCGTCGCCGAGGAATTTGTCGATAAATCCGCCGTGTCGCTGAACGAGCGGTATAACGTGCTTCTGATATTCGCCGAGCAACTCCATCACGGCCTCTGGAGAGAGCAGGCGGGCGATCTGCGTGAAGCAGCGAAGGTCGACGACGAGCGCCGCCGAGCGCAATTCCGCCTGTCCTGGTTCGATCGATGAGTCAGCGCGGGCAATTTTCTGCGCCACTCCCCTTGCGACAAAGCGAGATAACTCGGTCGCGGCGGCGTGATCGACCGCGCGCCGAACAAGCTGCCGGGTTCTTCGCATGGCGAGACCTAGCACCGCAGTGACGATAAGGATTGAAACTATCTTATCGAATTCTGCGCCCAGCAGAATGCTCGATGACGTCAAATACCGGACGTAATCATGAGTGATCGAAGCAGCGTCAGTTTGCGCCATGATCGCGTACAATAGAAGAACACTCCAGCCGACAGCGCCAGCCACGCCGGTGAGAACAACCCACCGCGCATCGAAACTTAATGTGCGCAGCGCAATGAACACAAAGATATAGAGCAATGTTGGCGCCTTGAGGTAAAAAGCCGGCGCCTGCCCATACTGAAGGTGGAAACTCCAAATTAACAGCGTTAGCCCGGCGACATCGACGATGATCGAAAGCGCGACAAGCCGCTGTTTGAAGCGATTGAGATAGATCAGTATAAGCCTAATGATGACGAATGTGCCGTAAGCGGCCAAAGTCTATGAGACGGGCTGAAACAGCCCGGATGGAGAAAGGGTTCTTAGCGATAGCGCATAGAGCGCGTTCCATGTGAGAACCACCGCGCCCTGCACCCAGCCAATCAGTAGTTCTGCCTGCTGTTGCTCTTGCGCAAGCTCGTTTCTCAATCGCAAGGGCAAGCGATTCGGCGGCGGCTCGCCGACAGCCGCTTTGGTCAGCGAGCGCGGTAATTGTGAAACGACCTGTTGAAGTCTTTTCATCGACCTTTTGGATGCAGGCTTGATTCGGCGCTTGGGTCAGCTTCCAACCTGTATTTTCTTTAGACCAACAGAGATAGATTGTTCTCAAGAACGGAATCGCCTCATCAATTGGTTCTCGCCTTCGCGATGATGGCGAGCGTCTAAGCGTCGTCTGGCTTTCGAAGTCTGGCGTCAGCATAATCAAAGAGAAGCCAACGAAGTGTGATGAGCAAATCCGCCGCTCGCTTCGTTGCTCCGAGATCCAAGAATGAACGGATATCGGTGACGATCATCTTGCGCACGACCCCAGCGCCCATGGGAAGGAAAAGCAAGTAACTCGTATAAAGCGAGCGATGTCTGGCGGAGGGGATTACGCCAAGGAAGATTTCCTTACGGGTGAGACCCGAAAACTCGATACATTGTGGGAGTGACGTTAGATTGGAAATCATGACAAGTGCCGTGGACATGTTTCGGTTCACGCTCTCATTGATGCCGGGACCGCAGACAAGATATGTAAACGAGCACATAATGCAGCGTCGTCGGAGGCCTTTCATCGACGTACGATTTCGCTTTCAAGACTCCGCTCACTCGCAAATTGCATATCCAAGGCAGGGGTCGTCGGCATTGGCCCAGAGGGATGTCGGGATTTTGACGGCTCCGCTTGCCATTACGAGGAGGAGCGCGAGCACGACGAGCAGGATCACGGCTGCTTTTAGTAAGCCATCCGGCGTCACAAGCTGTTTCGGTACAGCCATGGCTCACTCCTTCGCTACACGAATGTCTGTGTCCTTCCGCAGAGACATTCTTCTGGTGATTTCGTCCCTCTAACGGCAGGAGCTCTAGAGGGACTGCCTAAAGGTGACGTCGGCGACGCCAATCAAACAGAGATTGACATGCACAGCTTGACACCCGGTCGTCGAAATGAGCGAGCGAGTGCGGCTTCATAAGTCTTCGGCGGGAGCCACTGCTTTGTTACTCCGTCAAACGGATTTATTTGCGCCGCCGATCGGCATTCATTCTCCGCGACTCCAGGCTTCAGGCCGAACCATATCGAAAAGTCGCGTCCAGGTTTGAAGCCGTGAACATCCACAGCTGTGGGTCGGCAGGTCGCAGGGTCTGTTCTATCCCGATCGCGCGAAGTTCATCGGCTTCGTTTCGAATTTTCGTTCAAGGGCGGCAATGAGCCGGCTTGCGGCGGCGTTTCGCGCAAACTCGGAATTTCCGTTAGAGACCGCGGCGACGTTTCAATCTGTCCCAGGCGTCTCTTGGAGCGACCACCGGTCGTTTTGGAGCCATGGCTATCGCGCCATGATGGTTACAGATATGGCTTTCTATCGATATCGCCATTATCACATGCCCAGCGACACCCCTGACAAACTCGCCTACCCCGAACTAACGCGGGTCACTCCGGCTTGTTTGCGGCTTTCTCCGAACTCGCGCGTGAAGGCGTCGGCTAACGGCGCTGCGGCGGTCGATAGATTGTGACTTTAGAACGTTCGTCACGGAGCTTACGGGTTCGGAGTCGACGAACGCGCCGGCGACCCTTCAACGCCAAACTCGACCGGCATCCGCCGCGCCCCCCACGCGCCGTGACCTTGTTCGAAAACGCCCGCGCATCGCGCGCCGCAGCTTCGGCAACAGTCTTTGTCGTCGAGCGCCCAGAAGGTGATTACATACCAGTCGCGACCAATGAAGCGGGCGCCGCAGGCATGGCAGTAAGTACTCTGCCCCGGCTCGTCGTGAGCATTGCCGGTTTAAACGTAGCGCTAGCCGGCGCTCTTCGCGATTTTTCGCGCACGAGAGAGCGTGGCGGCCGACGTCGCCGGGCGCGTCACGCATCTTCCAGTTCGGATGAAAGGCCGTGAAATGGAGCGGCACGTCGGGGCCGAGCCGGCTCACGACCCATTCCGAGAGCGCGGCGACCTCCGAAGAACTGTCGTTGCAGCCGGGGATCAACAGCGTCGTGACCTCCAACCAGAAGCTGGTCTCGCGCTTGACGAATTCGAGGGTGTCTAGGACGGGCCCGAGCTCGGCGGAGGACAGCTATCGATAAAAACCCTCGGTGAAGGCCTTTAGATCGATGTTGGCGGCGTCCACCGGCGAGAGGAACTCTTCGCGCGCTTTTTCTGAATTATAGCCGGAGGTGACCGCCACATTCTTTATATCTTGCGCGCGCGCCACTCTAGCGACGTCGACCGCGTATTCGAGGAAGATCACGGGATCGTTGTAGGTGTAAGCGATGGCGCTCGACCCGCTCACTTCGCGGCGCGAACGACCGCCTTGGGCGAAGCTTCGGATTGCAGCCTGTCGAAGCTGCGGGCTTTTGAAATATCCCAGTTCTGGCAGGGTTTGCATGTGAGGTTGCAGCCGGCCGTGCCGAACGACAGCGCGGGCGTTCCAGGCAGAAAATGGTTTAAGGGCTTTTTTTCGATCGGATCGATGCAGAAGCCAGAGGAGCGGCCGTAAGTTGAGCAGGATTTCATCGCCACGATGTGCGCGCACAAAGCATAGTCCACGCTGGCCATCGTGAAGCTTGCAATATCTGGGGCAGAGGTCGCATTGGATGCGGCCATCGGCGAGTCTTTCCCAATAACGGCCGGGAACGCCGACAACGGCCTCGCGCAAGGGTGCGCTTTGTGGTTTGTTCATGGGCTCCAAATGGAAGCGTCGGGGCGGATTTTCAATGAACAGCGCGAAGGTCGCCTTGTCCGTTGATGTCGGCGCCACCCCAGACTCGCAACGGCGCGGGTTGTTCGAACCAGCTTTTCTTCGCCTGCTGCGCTCGGGCGAGCTGGCTGACCGCCAACATCTAAAAAATTGCGATCTCTGCGCCCGCTTTTGCCGGGTCGATCGGCGTCGTTCTATCCGCGGCGCCGTCTGCCGCACCGGCGAGCGGGCGGTCGTTTATTCGGCCGGACCGCATCATGGCGAAGAGAATTCCCCGCGCGGCTCCCGCGGTTCGGGCGCGATCTTCTTTTCCAGGTACAACCTGCGTTGCGTCTATTGCCAGAACTGGGAAATCGCTTGGCAGGGCGAAGGCGAGGAGACGAGCGGCGCGCAGCTCGCCGAGACAATGCTGCGATTGCAAGCTCTCGGCCGCCACAACATCAATCTGGTCACGCCCAGCCATGTCGTCGCGCAGATTCTCGCCGCGGTGAACATCGCGGCGGCGCAACGGCTGTGTCTGCCGCTCGTTTATAACACCGGCGGCTATGACAATCCCGAAGCGACGGCGTCGACGACATCTATATGCCCGACATGAAATATGGCGATGAGACGCTGGCTCGCATATACTCGCATGTGAGGGATTATGTTGGGGTCAACAGGGAAGCGGTGCGCGAGATGCATCGGCAGGTCGGCAACCTCGTGATCGAAGCGGAGGGCCTCGCCGAACGGGGACTTCTTGTGCGTCATCTCGTCTTGCCGAACGGCGTCTCCGGCGTGGAAACGAGTGACGAGGTTCTTGGCCGAGGAAATCTCGCCCGACACCTACCTCGATCTCATGGGACAGTATCGACCCTGTCATGGGGCCAGCGAGCATGCGGCGCCGGACCGCAAAACGACTCGCGCCGAATTTTCAGAGGCGCTCGCGATCGCCAGGCGCTGTGGCCTCCATCGCCTTGATCCGGGTTCGTTGCAAGGAGAGCATGCAAGGTTGTGGGGAGTATGTAAATTTTCGAAGGTTACGGTCGCCTGTTTGGGAAAGGCGAGCCTATGCGAAAGCTGGTTTGGCGGGTAAAGCTTGTCGTGGACTTCGGGGACAGAGCGGCGGAAACCGAGGTCGAGGCGGCCTGGATCGAAAGAGACGAGTTCACGGTCCCGGAAACGCTTGGTCTGTCGCTTGGCGAAGGGAAACGCCTTACCGCTGCTATTCAAACGGAAATCGTCCGCGCGCAGGCGGCTGAACAGACACTACGCGCCGTGATCGACTGGGGTCGATATGCCGAGGCGTTCGCTTATGACGATCAGACGCGGACGTTCAGCCTCGAGAACCCGTAATATTATCAAGAAGTCCCCGCCACGATCCGCGGGCGCTTCTGGCGAGGAGGCCGGGGCCGCACGCCCCCCTCGCTGGTCTGGTTCGAGACCCGCTGTCGATTTCGATTTGGAAAACTGACTTCGTAAGGGTTCAGTCCGCTTGAAAACTGGGTATGGGTGGCCCACCAGCCAGCGGGGAAGTCCACGAATGGTATCGCGATGAATTCGAGTCGTCGGTGTTTGTCGCGGCTCGCGATGAAATAGCTTATGCAGCAAGGCCAGGCACGACGACGAAATAGGCGTTCAGCATATAGAGACCGGTAAGAATCAGCACGATGCCGCCAATCAATTCAATCGCCTTGTAGAACGGGCGCAGCCTCGAAAGATTTTCCAGCCAGCTGACGGCGAGAGCGCCGAGCATGATAGGGATCGCCCGGCCCAAGGCGAACGCCAGTAGCAGCGTCGCTCCGAAAAGCGGAGAGCCGACGCCGAGGGCGACGCCGAGCAGAACGATCAACGCCGGCGTGCAAAAGGGGCAGACGGCCACTGAGAAGGGGATTCCCAAGACAAACGCGCCCCAGGCGCCGGTCGCCCGCTTGGCGCGCACTGCCAGCGCGGGCGCCGGAATCCGCAACCATCCCAGCCAGATGAAGCCCATGACGATGAGCAGAGGACCGAGCGCCAGACCCCATGCGCGATCGAGGAGATATTGGACCCAACTACCGCCCAGACTGGCCAACAAACCGAGTCCCACGTGGGTGAGAATCATGCCCAAAACGAAAAGACCTCCAAAAAGCGCAGCTTGGCGCTTTGAGCGTGCCTTTGTCACATAGGCGAGGGAGACAGGGATCGCCGCCAAGGCGACCGGATTGAAGCTGAAAGCAAAACCGGCAGCCAGTCCAACCCACAGAGCCGCGAATCCGCCGTGAGACACTGCCTGCCGAAGCGCTTCCGCGTCCATCAGCGCGAGCCCAGAGCGCGTAGCGCGGCCCTAAAGTGGTCGCGGGTCGGTAGTGACGAAAAGCGTAACTCGCCGTTCACGGCGATGGCGGGCATCGAGAGCACTCCGAGCGCGACCGCGTAATCGAGTTCGTCGAGCACGTTGACCTCGCGCCAGATCAAATTGTCCTCGCCGAAAAGAGACGCGGCCACGTCACGCAGTTCGCTCTGTTTTGCCGCGCAATTTTTGCATCCTGGCGCTGCGATGACCTCGATCTTCACTTTCATCGGGACGCCTCGCGCAGACTGACGTCGAGCGCGCCGAGGATCGGGCAATCGTCCGTCGGATTCCGCCCGCCTTCGCAACTGTGTATCAGGCCGTCGAGCGCTCGCGACATCGCTCGCAATGCCTCGAGTTTGCCCTCGATCAGCAGCTTCTTCTCGATGACCAGGCTGCGCACGTCCTCGCAGCAGGCGCTGTCCTTGCGCTTCAGCGCCAACAGTTCCTTTATGTCCGACAGCGTGAATCCGCACGCCTTCGCGTGTTTGACGAAGCGGAGGCGGCGTACGGCGTCATTATCGTAAAGCCGGTAGCCGGCCGTCGTTTTCGACGCCGGCGCAAGCAGGCCTTCCGTCTCGTAGTAGCGCAGCGTGTCGGCGCTGACGCCAGCCATTCTCGCCACTTTGCCAATGGTGTGCATGATGAGCTCCAGGTCGTTTCAGCCTTTATAAACCTTCGAGCAAACACCCTGGTCAAGCGCCGATGAAAATGCGCCCGGCGAGGGCGCGGCGCCCTCGCCGGGGTCGAGCAAGTCAGGCTTGGCCGACGCCAGCGGCGCGAAGCGCCTGCTCGTCAATTCCCGCGCCGGCGCAGCAGGAGAGCAGCCGGCCGTCGACAGCGACTGCGGGTACCGAACGAACGCCCAGAGCTCGAGCGCGTTCGGCGACGCCGATGTCGTTCATATCGAGAATCAACACGTCGCAGGAGGGGCAGGCTAGGCGATTGACGAGATCGATCGCTGTCCGGCATGCCGGGCAGCCCGCGCTGAAGACTTCTACTTTGCGTTTGGCGTTCATGGCGTAATCCAGAGGCTAGAGGAAGAGAGCGGCAGAACCCCGCCGGCAGGCGGCGGTTCGTAATGACGCTAGCCCTTGGAGCGCGCTCCAGAGTCAAGCGCCATTTTCGCGCCGCCTGAAGGACGACTCACCGACCACGAAACGAACGGAAGATTAACTCGCAGCATCCTCAATTTTCGCGCGGCTCGTGATCTCGAGCGCAGTGACCGCTGAACATGCCGGGGAACGGTCCCCAGGTTTCGCTGTTGGCTGGTCTATTGCTCTCCCTCGGTCGCCTGCGCGCCCGCCGCTCATTGCGCGGTCAGGCCCAACTTCGCGTCCAGCCATCGCCATGGGGTGCAGCCGATCTTCACCCAGCGGCCGAGCAGAAGGCTGGGCGCCGCCCCGAGTTCAGGGCAGCCGGGATAGGCCATCGCCGCCGCGAGGACATGGGTCGCGCCCAGCCAGCCTGCGATGACAGTCAGCATGATCCATCCAGCAGGCGACCATGGAAGCGCCAGCGCCACCAACGTTAGAGCGATCCCGACAATCAGCCTTGCCAGGCGCTGCTTGGCGGTCAGCGGACGCCAGCCGGCGGGATTGTCATTGCAACAGGGCGCCACGCGTTTTTTCATCGCTTACCCCGCGCAGCAGGACAGTTGCTTCACGTCCTTGCTGAACGTCTGCGCGGCAAGCTTCAGCCCCTCGACCATCGTCAGGTAGGGAAACAACTGATCGGCCAGTTCCTGCGCTGTCATTCGCGCTCGGATGGCGAGCGCCGCTGTTTGGATCAGTTCGCCCGCCTCCGGCGCCACGGCTTGCGCGCCAATCAGCCGTCCCGAGCCGGCTTCCGTGACAAGCTTTATGAAGCCGCGCGTGTCGAAATTGGCGAGCGCGCGCGGCACATTATCGAGCGTCAGCGTACGACTGTCTGTTTCTATGCCGGCGTGGTGCGCTTCCGCCTCGCTGTAGCCCACGGTCGCGACTTGCGGATCGGTGAACACCACGGCGGGCATCGCGGCGAGATCGAGGGCGGCATCCCCGCCGGTCATGTTGATCGCCGCGCGCGTGCCGGCGGCCGCCGCGACATAGACGAATTGCGGCTGGTCGGTGCAGTCACCGGCGGCGTAAATGTGCGGCGCGCCGGTGCGCATGCGCGCATCGACGATGATTGCGCCCTGTGGATTGACGGCGACGCCCGCAGCGTCCAGCGTCAGGCCGCGCGTGTTGGGTGCACGGCCCGTGGCGATCAATAGCTTGTCGGCGCGCAATTCGCCGTCACCGGTCGTAAGCATGAATTCGCCATCCATAAACGCCACGGCGCTCGCTTGCGTGTGCTCCAGCACGTCGATGCCTTCGGCCCGGAAAGCAGCGGTAATGGCCTCGCCGATCGCCGGGTCTTCGCGGAAGAACAGCGTGCTGCGGGCGAGGATCGTCGCCTTGCTGCCCAGCCGGGCGAAGGCTTGCGCCAGCTCCACCGCCACCACCGATGAGCCGATCACCGCGAGGCGCGCAGGGATCGTGTCGCTCGCCAACGCCTCGGTGGATGTCCAATAGGGCGTGTCTTTCAATCCGGGGATGGGCGGAACCGCCGGACTCGCCCCCGTGGCGATGAGGCAGCGGTCGAATTCGATCTCTCTCTCTCCGCCTTCGTTCAGGCGGACGATCAGGGTGCAGCCGTCTTCGAACTTGGCCTCGCCACGCAGCACGGTAATGGCGGCATTGCCTTCGAGAATGCCCTCGTATTTGGCGTGGCGTAACTCATCGACGCGCGCCTGTTGTTGGGCGAGGAGCTTTCCGCGGTCAACCGTTGGCTCGCTCGACCCGATGCCCTCATCGAACGGGCTGTGACGGCGCAGATGCGCGATATGCGCGGCGCGGATCATGATCTTGGAGGGCACGCAGCCGACATTTACGCAGGTGCCGCCGATCATTCCACGCTCGATGAGCGTGACTATTGCGCCGTCTTCGGCGGCGCGCAACGCCGCCGCCATGGCCGCTCCGCCGCTGCCGATGACCGCCACCCGCAAAGGCGCTCCCCGGCGCTCATGCTTGGCTTCTCGATCGAGTATTTTACCGGGTCGTCTCTCTTGAGGGCTCGCGACGCGGGTGCTTTTTTCAAGCACAGCTCCATAGCCTGCGGCTTGCACGGCGGCGGAAACCGCGACCGGGTCGAGCGCCCCGTCGCCGCTGACTCGAGCCGTCCCTTCAGCGTAAGAGACGTTCGCCTCACGGACTCCCGGAGCGCCGAGCAAGGCCTTTTCGACATGACTCGCGCAGCTGCCGCAAGTCATGCCGGTGATCTGCAAGACCACAGCATCCCCTTCCTGCATTGGCTCCGTTGGCTCGCGCGCGGCGTGGCCCGCGCAGCACGCGGCATCCCGCGCGGGAGCGCGCCGCTGTCCGACGGCGTTACGCAAGCTAGCCAGAATCGGCGCGGCGTAGCTCGCCGCGATCGCCAACGAGCCGGCGACCGTTGTCCTGAACGAGGTCCGTTGGTCCATGGCTGATTTCCTCATTTCGGAGGGATGACGCCCCCTCTGGCGTTTCGAAAAGCGCATCAACGCAGGTCTTTGTTTCGTTCTTTTGGCGTAAACGCCTTCTTCTCACGGCCGACGGGAGCGGCGAGCAACGCCTTCTCGGCGGGGCTCATCTCACCTCTTCTGGTTCTGGCCCGCGCCAACATCGCAGCCGGCTGCTTCCGCGCGCCGGCGGCGCAGCGCATAGATCGTGACGCCAACAAAAACGAAGAGCGCCGGCAACAGCATGTAATCCAGCCACCCAGCCCAGGTGGACAGACCCAAGGCGCCAAGCAGGATCACGAGAATCGGCGTTGTGCAGCACACTGCGGCGACCACCGTGCCGACGATGCCGGTCTTGAGCAACGTCCGGTTGTCCATGTGTCACTTCTTGACGTCGGACGGATAACCGGCCCCTTCGGTCGCCTTGGTGAGCGCTTCGACGTTTGTTTTCGCGTCGTCGTAGGTTACGACGGCTTCCTTTTTCTCGTAACTCACTTCGGCTGCTTGCACGCCATCGACCTTGCTCAACGCCTTCTTGACCGTGATCGGGCAGGCGGCGCAGGTCATGTTAGACACCGACAAGGTGACCGTCTTCGTTGCGGCAAAGGCCGGCGCGCTGAAAACGGCGGACAAAGCGATCATCGCGGCGAGTTTTTTCATGATTGGGGGTCCTCTTTCAGTAGAACAGCGGGAGCACGTACGGAAACACGGTCGACCCTCCGATCAGCGCCGCCACTCCCCAGAAGATCACTTTGTAGGCTGACCTCACCTGCGGCGCGGCGCAGGCCTCTCCCGATTTGCACGCCACGACTGGGCGATAGATGCGACGCCAGGCGAAGAACAGCGCAACGAACGCGGCGCTGAGAAACAGCGGACGGAACGGCTCGAACGCCTTGAAATTGCCGAGCCAGGCGCCGCTGAAACCGAGGCTCACCAGCACCAACGGACCAAGGCAGCAGGCCGACGCGAGGATCGCGGCGACGCCGCCGGCGGCCAGCGCCTTGCGGCCGACCGCTTGGTCCGCCGCCGCTTGGTCGGGCTCCAATCGGTCGGACGCGATCTGGTTGGACATTGTCTGTTCGGACATGGAGGATTTCCTTGTTTCCTTCGAAGAGCCTTCGGATGCGGCCCCCATCGGCCTCACTCAGCGCGAACCCAGCGCACGAAAAGGAAAAGCAGGGTGGCGACCCGCCGTCGTTGCAAGCGCCATCGGCGTCATCGCTATCTGGATGAGACCAAGACCTTCGCCGTCACACATCGTAGCAACCCTCCTATCGTGTTGCTTGCCAGCGCCGTACGGCCGGAGTAATCAAGACCCTAGTGCCTGTAGCCGCTACAGGGTCAAGAGGAATTTTCGCGAGCAAGAAGGCCCGACGTGAAGCAAAAGAATGGGCTCTCGATTGGCGAACTGTCGAAACGGAGCGACGTCAACATCGAGACGATCCGCTATTACGAGAAGATCGGCGTCATGCCGGCGCCTGATCGCAGCGCAAACCGATACCGCGTTTACGGCGCGGACCATCTTAAGCGATTGAGCTTCGTGCGGCGCAGCCGGCAACTTGGTTTCAGCCTCGACGAAATTCGCGGCCTACTTCGCCTCGTGGATGGACATGCTTACACCTGCGCGCAAGTTCGAGAGCTGACCTTGAATCACCTGACGGAGATTCAGCGTAAGATCGAAGATTTGAAGCGGCTCGAAAGGGTGATGGCGGAAATGGCAGCTCAGTGCACGGGGGACCGGGCGCCTGAATGCGCGGTCATCGACGCCCTCTTTGATGTACCGACCCCAACCGACGAACGCCATGGCCATCGATGGCCGTCCTCGCGGGCACGATCAGCGAAGAGCGTCCGAGCTGCAACGCAGTCGTGAATTGCGATAGGCGGCGGCGTTTCCGTGCGCGCTTCGATCGAGCGGCTGCTCCCTCGTCGGCGAAAAAGTGACTGCCATGCTCGGTGATGCGAGCGCAGACCTCGTGCGGTTCGGCAAAGTGACAGCCGCCTTTTCTGCGCGTGTGCGTTTCTTTTCCTTCGCATGGAATGCCGGGCGTCTTGTGCGAGCGGTTCGTTATCCGCGAGTTCTCCTTGTTGAGAATGCTGTCCGATCCAATGCGACCAACGAAGCCTCTCTTATGGCTTGATCTGGCCGAAGATCGGAGCGGCGGATCATCGCTATCAATACATCGAACGGCGGTTGAAGAACGAGGCGATCGACGCCGGCACCACGATCAAGCCTTACGCTCTTGCGGCGATCGAACGTCTGGCGGCGCGCGGGCAGACCGTCGTCTTGCAGATGGATCAAAGCCACATCAACGACGCGAATGAAGTCTTGATGCTGTCGGCGCGCTTGCGCAAACGCGCCGTTCCCGTGGCCTGGCGCGTGCGGTCGACGCAGGGGAACATTGGCTTTGCCGTTCAAAATGAACTGCTCGACAGCATGCGCGCGGGGCTGCCGAAAGACGTTTCCATCATGCTGGCCGCCGTCCGTTTCTATGGAACGGCGCAGTTGATTGGATGGTGTCAAAAAGCCGGCTGGTCCTATCGCATTCGCCTCAAGGGCAACTTGACCCTTGCTCACGAGGGCGGCGAACTGACGACCGGCGAGGTCGCCCAGCGCTTGCCGCAAGGTGTCACGGGCGACCTCACGCGCCACGAGCATCGTCATGACCGCGAGGCGAGTTTATGGCGCTGGGCGGAAGTCGGTGACCGCGCGCTCGCCCAACGTGGCAAATGTTGGACTCTTGTCACACCATTGATTGTTATTGAGGATTTTGAGGAGCTGCGCCGCAGCGCGTGTTGATCGGCAAACACGGAGACGGTTATTCGCGAGTGGATTCGCACAAGAGATTTTGGAATCTGAGACGCTGAGGTCGTAGTGAAGACGCCGATTATACCCCGAGCAATTCGCGGCGCTCTCGCTGTCCGTCCGGGCCAACGACAATTTCAAAATGTTCGGCGCCGATCTCGTTTTGTGCGTCGTAAATCTCTGCGACGTAGATGATCATCGGCGCTGGCCAGTCCGCGCGCGTCGGCCGCTCCGTGAGCGTGAATATCGCGTCATCGATTTCGAAAAGTGCTGTGCTGTTGCATGCGTCCATCACATCTTCGACGCCCTCAAGATAGGAACTGGCGAGCGATCGTGACCAGTGATGTCGAAGGATGAGCGAATGCGACGCGATGCGGTCGAGATGGTCTATTTCATCGACAACGCAGCCGGCGATTGCCGCCATGGCGCTCGGATCAAGCGTATAAGCGATATGTTGGAGCTCCGGCGCATTTTCCCGACGCGGTCGTTTGGCAAACTTCCGCGAAATTCTGAAGATTCCTGGAAAGTACAGGCGCAACGGTGGACACCAGATGCGTCTATCGTTGGCCTTTGTCTTGCGTAAGCTCATATGTGTGCCGCATCAAAAGGAATGTCCGGTCGTCTCGCATTTGGCGCCGAAACGGAGTATTTGTTGGAAGCGCCGTAAGCGTTGTGAATTGTTAAGGCGATAATTCGGCATTTGTTCGATGCGCGGCCGCGAACGCGGTGCGCTCGTGGCTACGTTGTTGAAGCACTGGAAGAAATTTGCTAAAGTTGATTGTCATCGTTCAGTCACGCCTTGTCGATGACCGACATGCGGGTTAAATTTGAACATCTGCGAATTCGCTTCACCGGCTATGCATGCCGTTTCGATTCGTTGAGTCGCGGCGAATGGATTTCGGCGATACTTTTGCAAGCGTCGTTTCCGCAGAAAGACGTTCGCTGTCACAAGGCGCTTAGCCGATCTTTAGGCGGCTGCTTCTGATTGGCGAATAATTAGAAGCGATGCGCACGCTCCAAGCTCGGCCGAGTTGCGCCGCCGGCCGGACGATCGCGAATTCGATCACCATGGTCGCGGCGGCGATCGCGGCCAGAGCGCCAAGGACGGCGGCCGGCACACCGATCCTCGTGGCAACCGATTCCGCTGCGACGCCGATCAGCGGCAGGTGGACAAGATAGACGGAGAACGACGCCCGGCCGACCGTGCGCATAGCTTCGCCAACATAGCCCCCGATAGGCGTCCCTTTAAGGCGTCCCAGAAGAACGCCGGCACCGATCAGCGCGACATGCGTCCAGGCCAACCCCGAGAAGGGACCAATTGCAATCCGCGCCAACATGGACGCGACCAGTATCCACCACGCAGCCATTCCGGCGGTCACCGGCGGAGCCTTCACCAGCCAGGCAGCGCTCCGCCGCACCTCGCTGGCGAGCGCCGCGCCAAGCAGGAGCGCGTCGGGGCGCAGCGCCCAGAGCAGCGAGCCATGCGGGCGGGGAATGAGCGCGAGCAGCAGAATGGCTGCGATCGCCGCGTAGAGCGGCGCGGGTCCTCGAGCCAGCAGAAGCGCCGGCGCCACGAGATAGAATTGTGCTTCGCTCGCCAGCGACCAGAAATGAGATGTCGCGAGCGCGTCGCCACAGCGGACGATTTCGCATCGCGCCCAATGGACGTTTGCGACGAACGCCGCCGCCGTCCAAAGATCCGTGGCGTTCGGCGCGGGGTGCTCAAGATGAGCCAGTGCAAGCGTTGCGACGATCGCCCATGCCGGAAGCGCGATCCGGGTCAGCCGGCGCGCATAGAAGGCCGCGATACTGCGCGTGAAATCGCAGGCTTTATCTGTCAGATCGGCGAGATTCTGGAAGATCAAAAAACCTGAAATGACAAAGAAGAGATCGACGCCGACGCTGAGATCAGGGAGGTTGAGCCAGAACGCGACGATCGATTGCGACCCGAAGGCGAGCGCGAAATGCGACAGCATCACAGCGCCGATCGCCAGGGCCCTCAATTCGTCAAGCGTATCAATCCGTTTCTGCAAGCGGCGGCGCCCCTCTCAGCTTGATTTCGTGCTGCGTTTGGGCCGAGCCCTGCTCGACCGAGCCTCCTCGCATCGGCGCCGGCGGCGCCTTTCGTCTTGACCGGCCTTGCGGCGGCGTCGAGGCAACGGCTTCGTGTTGCACTTCCCCACTGGCGGAGCGCACGAAGCACGCTGTCGCAGGGCTCGATGTTAAAGCTCAAACCCTATTCAAGACAATCTTATTATCGCCATTCTTCTAATAAAGTGCTAGCCGGTGCGTGCGGCACTTCCGTCCTTGGAATTGGGCGGCGATCGTTTCGCATGATTGGAGAAACGCAATGAGAACAACCAATCTTTTCATTCTACGCGGTTATGTCGGGCAAGAGCCGAAGGCGTTCAATGATGGCAAAATCGCCAAGATCAGCGTGGCGACGAACCGGAGTTGGACCGACAAGAAATCGCGCGAGCGCATTGAGAAAACCGACTGGGTTACGGTCACCGTCCTGAATGAGCGCGACGCGGCTTTCGTGTTGAAGAATGTCAGAAGGGGCGCACCGATCTATGCCGAATGTCGCGTTGCCGAAACGTCCTATGAAAAGGACGGTAAGACGATCTACGGCGTGGACGTGGTCGCCAACGTCTTCGACGTCCTTAGTCGCACCGATAGCGGCGAAGAGGACGCAGCGTAATCAGCTGACGCTGACACTTTGGCGTCCGGGCGACCTCGAAACGGGAAGGCTCGGAGATTGCGTTGCGCGCTGCGAACCATTCCGTTGAGCGCGGTCGCACAGCGCCTGCAAAGCCAAGAACTTTGAAAAAGTATCGAACAACCGGGC
>NZ_JABVWW010000016.1 GCF_013350005.1 Methylocystis silviterrae | reverse complement strand
CTGGAACGGGCAAAACGCATCTCGCGATCGCTATCGCCCGCAATTGCATTCGCGCCGGCGTGCGCGGACGCTTCTTCGCCACCGTCGATCTGGTCAATCGCCTCGAGGCTGAGACACGCGCCGGACGCCAGGGACGGCTCGCCGATTATCTGACCCGTCTCGACTTCGTCATTCTCGATGAACTTGGCTATCTGCCCTGCGCCCAGGCCGGCGGCCAGCTCCTGTTCCATCTCGTCAGCCGGCTCTATGAGCGCACGTCGATCATCGTCACGACCAATCTCGCCTTCGGCGAATGGCCAAGCGTCTTCGGGGATCCGAAGATGACGACCGCGCTGCTCGATCGTCTCACCCACCACTGCGACATCGTCGAAACCGGCAACGAAAGCTGGCGCTTCAAAAACCGCGTCTGATCACGCCGCCGCGCGCGTCGTAACTCCAGTCAGGCTACGCCCTCCTTCCGTCACGACGCGCGCAACAGAGGGGTCAATGTTGGACGCCGACAGGGGGTCAATTCAGCGAGCCGATTGACACTCCCATTCGCTACAAGGCATTGTTACCGACGCCGTCGAGGAGGCGTCGGGGCGCTTCCACATTCCAGCTTCATGGGTGCGCGCCGTCATGCGCGCGGAGAGCAACGGCGACGCCAGCTCGGTCTCCGAAAAGGGCGCGATCGGCCTGATGCAGCTGATGCCGAAAACATACGCCGAGCTGCAAGCCAAACTCGTTCTTCGTTTCGATCCCTTCGACCCGCGCGACAATATTCTGGCGGGCGCGGCCTATCTCTCGGAGATGTTCGACCTCTACGGCGTGACGGGTTTTCTCGCCGCCTACAATGCCGGTCCTCAGCGCTACGAGGACTATTTTTTTCCGGGGCCGCCCATTACCAGCCGAGACCACCGACTATGTTGCGCGGCTCGCTCCTCGACTCGGCCTAGCCAACACCACCGTTTCGCAAAATGACGCGCTGGCCAATACGCATCATTGGTCGATCTTCGCGAATTCGGCGACGCTCAATTTGTCGGATGACGCCTTCGCCAAGCGCCTCACAAGGTCATCGGATCAACGCTCTCAGGCAGCGCCTCACCCTCTCTTTTCAGCGTCATCCCAAAGCAAGATCTTTGCAGCCGGGCCGCAAACTGCTGGCAGTCTAAAAGCGTCGACTGGCGCAACGAATGCGCGGCCGAGCCACTTATTCGTCGTGCCCATATCGTCGAAGGAGACGCCATGAGCATTTTTGTCTCACTTCGTAGTTTAGCGTGCTTCGCCGGGCCTTTGTGCAGGGTGATCTGGGAACGAGCGGCAGCGGTGACCTATGGCAGGATAAAAGGGACAGCCTGCGGCTTGGTCCGGCGGTCGTATCGGCGTTGCTCGTCAACATGTTTGCACAGGCTGCGCATTCGAGATCCAGCCTGTCGATTTCGACAAGCCATTGCACAGACTCATCAAATTTCACCTCGTCGGATTTCCGCGATGTCTCGTGACGACGAAATCAACATTCGTCCTGGCCGCATCCGATCGAAGGCGCCGGTAAAGGGGAAGAGCTTCGTTGCGCGCGTACTCGCGGCGACGCAGAAGTCCGGCGGACTTCATCGCCCTGGCGAGCGCGGAAGTCGTCGCGGCGCCTTTGGGCGGGGTCGCGCCGCGAGCCTTGGCGCGCTGCGTGGTCTGAGTTCGGGTCTCGCGGCGTAGTGGTCAAGGCGCGCGTCGTTCGGCATAACCAACAATCGGTGCCACTCTCCGCTCACCTTTCTTATCTTCGGCGCGACGGCGTCACGCGCGATGGCGCGCCGGGCAGAATGTTCGACGCTGCAGGCGACGAGGCCGACGCGCGCGCTTTCGCCGAACGCTGCCAGGGCGACCGACACCATTTTAGATTCATCATCTCGCCCGATGACGCCGCCGATCTCTCCGACCTTCGCGCCTTCACGCGCGATCTCATGGCGGAAATGTCGCGTGACCTCGGTGCCAAAATCAATTGGGTGGCGGTCGATCATTGGAACACCGAGCATCCACATATCCATGTCCTCGTTCGCGGCCGAGCCGACGACGGCGGGGATCTGGTGATCAATCGCGACTACATCAGCCGCGGCTTCCGCGCCCGCGCCGAGCAGCTCGTCACGCTGGAGCTTGGTCCCCGCAGCGAGCAGGAAATTCGCCGCGCTCTGGAGAGACAGGTCGACGCTGATCGCTGGACGCCGCTCGATCAAGCCCTCGCGCGCGAGGGCGCCCGCCATGACGGGATGATCGATCTGCGACCTGTCGGCGACCGGATTCAGGATGCCGAGCGAGGCGCGCTTGTCGCCCGCGCTCGCAAGTTGGAAAGACTCGGCCTCGCGGCGCCGCTCGGCCCCGGACAATGGATTATGGCCGAGGAAGCCGAGGCCGTCCTGCGCGCGCTTGGCGAGCGCAGCGACATCATCAAGCGCATCCATCGCGGCTTGAGTGAGCGGGGTCTTGATCGCGCCGCAGCTGAATTCGTGCTCGACAGAGAAACGCGCCGCGATCCGATCATCGGCCGGCTGCTCTCTCGCGGACTCAACGACGAACTGACGGGTTCCGCCGTCGCCATCATCGATGGTGTGGATGGCCGCACTCATCATGTGCGGTTTGCCGATCTGGATGCGACCAGCGACGCGGCTCCGGGCGCCATTGTCGAGGCGCGGCGTCTCCCATCGCTTGACGGCGAATCGTCAAGGCTCGTTCTCGCTGTGCGCTCCGATCTCAGTCTCGCGGATCAAGTTCACGCGCTCGGCGCGACATGGCTCGATCGGCGCCTGGTCGCCAAGGAGCCGGCGCCACTCTCCGATAATGGTTTTGGTCGCGACGTACGGGACACGATGGAGACGCGCACAGAGCATCTCGTTTCGGAAGGGCTCGCCCGCCGACAGGGCCAGCGCGTCGTCTTCGCTCACGACCTGCTCGATACATTGCGGAACCGGGAACTCGATGCAGCGGGGGAGCGCATCGCCGCCGAGACCGGCCTCCCGCGCCACCACACGGTCACGGAGGGAGAAACCGTCGCCGGCGTTTATCGCCATCGCCTCACACTCGCCTCGGCAGCGTGGATTGGAGTTTTGGACGGAGGCGAGGGATCGGGCGATAAGGCGACGTTGCTCCGCCGTTGACATACCTGAGCTTCGTTCGCCGCTTTCTCGAGATATGAGAGAAACCTGCTACGTCGATACGGTCTGCGCCAGCCACGCGGCGATATCGTCGATCGACCGGAATAGCGTTGAAGAATCCGAACTCGACGGCATGAAGCCGCACGACTTCCAGAATTCCTCGGCCTCGCCGTCAATCGCCCGAACGGTGACGGCCCGCCCGCCGATCGTCTCCGCCGCCGCGACACAACGCTCCAGCGCGTGCCGCAGAAGTGCGCTGCCAACGCCTTTGCCCGCATAAGCCGTATCGACGGCAAGCTGACCAAACAGAATGCAGGGAACCGGATCCGGCGGCCGACCTGTCCTCACCTTGCGGGACAGAATCGATGGCGGAACCGCCGTCGGCGCAAGCCCGTAGAAGCCGATCACGCGGGTCTTCTCGCGGATGACCATCACGCGGGTGAAGCCTTTCGCCTGATTGGCGAGAGCATAGGTGCGGAGCCAGTCGTTCAGGGCGGATTTACCGCAATCGAACGCCGACAGATCATGATCGGCGTTGAGGGGCTCGGGCGGCGAGATCATCCTTTCGATGGTTCGCCCCACGGCGCTTTCCGGGAGAGCCGTTGCAACATCTTCGTGGGAATGGCGGCAACCGGCGCATCAATGGCGGCAACAAACTGCTTGAAAGCCTCGGGCGCCAGCCGCACCACGGTCTCGTTGAGAATTGCGATCTGGGCGTCGTGAAGCGCCGCACGTCGCATGAACTCCGTTCTGGAAAGCCCGCTCAGTTCCGCTCCCCGATCGATAATGCCGAGATCGTCGTCCCGGAAACGCATCGAAACTGCCACATCCCGCTTTCGGGCCAGATCAACCATGTCGCAGCTCCATGTATTGCGTTTCTATATACACTCCTCTTCCCGGAAATGCCAGCCCCCCTGCCGTTCTGCTTCACCTAGCCTCAGCCTTACCTCTGACCGTGGACGCCTCGGCATCAGACAAGGAGAAGGGCTTCGCCGACATCCAGTTCATCAACACGAAGCGCTGATGCAACGGCCGAGCGAATTCGAGCGGCGTCACGGCACCGATCAGTTCAGCCTTGTCATCACCGGCGTCTGAGCGCCTTGCCATTCGAGCCGCCATATGCCGCCCTGCCGCAGGTTTTGCACCAGATCGGGCCGGAAGCTGACGACGCACACGCCGCCGGCATGGCGAACCGACGGGTAGACGATGCCGTTGCTCGCAGCCTCCGTCCGCAGACGCCGGGAGAGCGCCTGACCGTGCGGATAGGCGACGCCGGGGTCTTCGCGAAGCGCGGGCTCGCTTTCAGGGTCGGCGTCGCGCAGATCATGAAACGGCCCGAAGAAATCGGCGAGCAGCTCTGCGTAGTCGGTGACGTTATCGAACCGGCCAATCGCTTCGAGCTCGCGCGTCAAATGATAAGCTGCTTCGCCGAGCGACGTTTCGGCCTCGAAGGCGCAATACCAGGCCCCACGATCCTCGCCGTTGAAGCGATTGCCGCCCGGCCTCGTATGCGTGAAGGCGGCGTTGATTAAGGTGTAGCCCGGTCGACCGAATACGAGCTCACGCGGATTGAGCCCCGGCAGGCCCGTCTCCTGCGCCTGCAATTGGCCATTCGTTACGCTTTCGAGACCCGCGAGGTCTTCCAGAGCGCCGAAATTGGCGGCGAGCGGCGACAGAACCGGCGGCTTGAGGCGGCCCGTCGATATCAGCCGCACCGTGTCGCGCTGGGTAAGATCGACCGTCGGCGGCGGCACTTACAGACCGCCGCGCAACGCATCGATGTGGCGCCGAACCTCCAGGATTTTCGGAATGCCGCCCTCGATCATCGCGTCGAGCGGCCGCCGACCGCCATAGAGCGGTCCCTTGTTCGGCAACCGCACCCACTCGTCGGAAAGCGGCTCCGAGAACAGCAGTCGCAAACCCTTGAAGATGCCGATGAGCGCGCTGACCCTGGTCAGCGTGTCCTGCGACAGCGCGCCGGGCCACTCGCCTTTCTTCATGCGAAACCAAGTCCGCTCGGACACGCCGCCAAGCAGCGCGCAGATTTCCGTGCTGGTCAGCCGCCAGATTTCCGAGAGGCGCACAGTGCCGTCAACGGCGGCGGGCGTCAGACGCTCGCGCGTCGCCGCATCCGCGAGATTTGGCGGTGTCGCGGGAATCCCGCTATCCATGGCCGGGCCGGCAGCACTTGCAAAGCTCATGACAGCCTCACAGGTTTCTTGTCACTTGACAGACTATATATTGCCAATTGGCAGAGCATTCAAGGGCGATCCGGGTCGCGAGCCCTGACGCGTATCGACGGGGCGATTTTCGACACACCCTGTTTTCGCGCGCCATAGCGCGACGGTGTTGTGCCGTCGCTGAATTTCCCTTGCACGCGAGAGCGCTGGCCTCGGAAGCTGGCGCCCATGTCCGCCACACGCATCCTCTGGGGTCAAATTCTCAGCGTCTTTACGATCCTGCTCGCGACCACATGGGGCGCGACTGAGTGGACCGCATGGCGACTGGCCTTCCAGCCCGAGTTGGGGCCGGCATGGTTCCTTCTCGGCGCGCAGCCGGTCTATCCGCCACCGGCTTTCTCTTGGTGGTGGTATCATTTCGACGCTTATGCGCCGAGCATCTTTGTCGAAGGCGCCGTCATCGCCGCGTCGGGCGGTTTCGCTTCGATCGCCGTCGCCATCGGCATGTCGGTTTATCGGGCGCGAGAAGCCAAAAATGTCGTCACCTACGGCTCGGCGCGCTGGGCGACCGCAAGCGAGATGCGCAACGCCAAGCTGCTTGATCCAGATGGCGTCGTGCTGGAACGATTCGACGGCGACTATCTTCGCCACGATGGACCGGAGCATGTCTTGTTTTTCGCGCCGACCCGATCCGGCAAAGGCGTCGGACTCGTCGTGCCGACCCTGCTCACCTGGCCGGGATCCGCCTTTGTTCACGACATCAAGGGCGAGAACTGGGGCCTGACCGCCGGCTGGCGAGCGCGATTTGGACGCGTGCTGCTGTTCGATCCGACCAACGAGAATTCATGTCCCTACAATCCGTTGCTGGAGGTTCGGCGTGGGGCGGCCGAGGTGCGTGATGTTCAAAACGTCGCCGATATTCTCGTCGATCCCGAAGGCGCGCTCGAACGGCGAAATCACTGGGAGAAAACCAGCCATTCGCTGCTTGTCGGCGCGATCCTGCATGTTCTCTATGCGGAAGCCGACAAGACGCTCGCCGGCGTCGCCAATTTCCTGTCGGACCCCAAGCGGCCAATCGAGACGGCGCTGCGTGCCAGGATGACGACCGCGCATCTTGGCGAGGCCGGGCCGCATCCCATCGTAGCCTCGACCGCGCGCGAGCTCCTGAATAAATCCGAGAACGAGCGCTCCGGCGTGCTCTCCACCGCCATGTCGTTCTTGGGCCTCTACCGCGATCCCGTCGTGGCGCAGGTGACACGCCGCTGTGACTGGCGGATCGACGATCTCGTATCGGCGAAGAGGTCGGCAACGCTGTATCTCGTCGTGCCGCCTTCCGATATTTCTCGTACCAAACCGCTGGTGCGTTTAGTGCTCAACCAGATTGGTCGTCGACTGACGGAAGAGTTGGACGCTAAGCAACGACGCCATCGCGTCCTCTTAATGCTCGACGAATTTCCCGCGCTCGGGCGCCTCGACTTTTTCGAGTCGGCGCTCGCGTTCATGGCCGGCTACGGATTGAAGAGTTTTCTCATCGCCCAATCACTCAATCAAATCGAAAAGGCCTATGGACCGAACAATGCGATCCTCGACAATTGCCATGTGCGCATTTCCTTCGCCACCAACGACGAACGCACGGCGAAGCGTGTGTCGGACGCGCTCGGCACCGCGACGGAAATCCGCGACGCGCGCAACTATGCCGATCACCGTCTTTCGCCGTGGCTCGGCCATCTCATGGTGTCGCGCCAAGAGACAGCGCGCCCGCTGCTCACGCCTGGCGAGGTGATGCAGCTTCCGCCTTCGGATGAATTGGTGCTCGTTTCGGGGCTCGCGTGAGCGAAGAAGGCGCGCTATTTCGAGGATCGACGACTGGCGGGTCGAATCCTGCCGCGGCCGAATACCGATCGAACAGAATGTAACATCACGACGGGCGAAATGTCGCCATGCAATCTAGCAGGCGATTGGAGCAGTTTGGCTTTGCCCGCGAAGGCAGTGGCGAATCAGAGGCAATCCATCACGGAGCGATCTGACGCCAAGGATTCGGCCAATGGCGGAATTCGTCGGGAGCCCGAAATTCCCGAGCACGAAGCCGTCGCGCCCGAGACGGCGCGTTCCACTCAGTCGCTGGACGATGCGCCGCCCGAAGAACCCGACGACGAGGAAGCCATCCGCGCCCGCACGCTCCGAGCCCGCATCCGGTCGGTCGCGCGCCAAGCCTCGATGGATCCCGACGACGGAATAGCGCTGTGAGCTGCCCATGTCCGTAAAGCAACGCCTCTCCGTTTATCTCGACGCCGACATGATGGCGAGGCTCGAAAAACTCGCCGACAAGGAGCGCGCTGCCAAATCGGCGATCGCGGAAGCGGCCATCATGTCCTTTCTGACTGCCGACGACGCCGATCGCTGGGAAGCTGCGGTGACGCGCCGCATGGATCGACTCACCCGTTCGATCGACCGCTTGGAGCGTGACCTCGAATTCTCGGTCGAAGCGCTGGCGCTCTATAT
This sequence comes from Methylocystis silviterrae, assembly GCF_013350005.1. Classification (GTDB taxonomy): domain Bacteria; phylum Pseudomonadota; class Alphaproteobacteria; order Rhizobiales; family Beijerinckiaceae; genus Methylocystis; species Methylocystis silviterrae. The sequence continues at coordinate 52,307 of NZ_JABVWW010000016.1, read as the reverse complement.
CCGCGCGTGGCTAACCGCGACGCCGCCGTTGCCCGACAATGCGCAAGCCGCCGCCCAGGCGAAAGGCCGTGAGCGATATGAAAGTTTCATCGCGGCCTTGGGGAGAAGACTGGCGAAATGACAAAAGCTGTCGCGGGAAGTCTTTGAGGAAGTCACGCCGCCCGCCGGACCGGATGGCGCCGAGACTGATCGCAGAAAGGACGCGTCCTTGAGGCGAGCTTTCAATTTCATCTGGACGAAACCTGAATTTCAAATAGACGAAAAATTCCCCGGTCGCATTGATGGGATTGAGTCGCGACAATGTTTGCCAATCACCGTTTCCGGATCAGTGCAGCTCGACCGTCGTCCGCATCAATGTGTGTGGCGATTGCGCAAAGCGATTCACTTGCTGCTCGCACTGCATGATCTTTTGGCGATCTTCCAGGATATCGATTGATCAGCCCCGCGCGCTCATTTTCTCTTTCACCTGTTTTTGCGCGCCAGAGCCCTACGCCCCTGACTGACTTGTTGCATCGCGTCGGCTTCGGCCTTTCTTAATCGATCCCGGTTTCGAGCCGCCGACGCGCGATTCGACGAGAACCAGGGACAGCAGTGGCGGCTCACCACGAACACGCAGAAGCGATTTCGCGCGGCGCACGCATGTTGCGCACGGCGCTGGGACCGCAGATCGCCGAATGGCTCGACGATGACAGCGTCGTCGAAATCATGCTCAATCCCGATGGAAGACTATGGCTCGATCGTCTGACGAGCGGATTGGAGGAAGCTGGCGCGCGCCTCTCGCCCGAAGATGGTGAACGCATCGTCCGGCTTGTTGCGCACCATGTCGGCGCCGAGGTTCACCCGGGCGCGCCGCGTGTCTCGGCGGAGTTGCCAGAAACAGGCGAGCGCTTCGAAGGCCTGCTGCCACCCGTCGTCGCGGCGCCGGCCTTCTCCATCCGCAAGCCGGCTGTCGCCGTCTTCACGCTCGATGATTATGTCGCCGCCGGCATCATAGGGCCGCGGCACGCGTCGACCCTGCGCGCCGCCGTCGTCGAGCGAAGCAATATTCTTGTCGCCGGCGGCACCTCGACCGGAAAGACGACTCTCATCAATGCGCTGCTGGCAGAAGTCGCCAGGACGAATGATCGCGTCGTTCTGATCGAAGACACACGCGAACTGCAATGCGCCGCGCCAAACCTCCTGGCGCTGCGCACCAGGGAAGGCGTCGCGACCCTTTCCGAACTCGTGCGCTCATCGCTGCGGCTGCGGCCGGACCGCATTCTGATCGGCGAAGTGCGCGGCGGCGAAGCCCTTGATCTTCTGAAAGCGTGGGGAACCGGACATCCGGGCGGCGTTGGCTCGATCCACGCGGGTTCGGCGCTCGGCGCATTGCGGCGCCTCGAACAGCTCATCCAGGAAGCGGTCGTCACCGTGCCGCGCGCGATGATCGCCGAGACGATCCAGATCATCGCCGTGCTGGCGGGCCGCGGAAGCAACCGCCGGCTAATCGAACTCGCCGCCGTTCAGGGCCTGACTCAAAGCGGCGGCTATGAGCTCGCCGATCTCACGCATCTCAATCTCGGAGACGATAATGAATAGGATTCTTGTTCGCAAACACTTTGCCGCAGTCGTTCTCATCATCGGTGTCGCCGCCGTTGCGACGCCTGCCTTCGCCGCCGGCTCCAACATGCCCTGGGAGCAGCCGCTCCAACAGATCCTGCAATCGATCGAAGGACCGGTCGCCAAGATCGTCGCGGTCATCATCATCATCACGACGGGCCTGACGCTCGCCTTCGGCGACACGTCGGGCGGGTTTCGGCGGCTGGTGCAGATCGTCTTCGGCCTCTCCATCGCCTTCGCCGCGTCGAGCTTCTTTCTCTCCTTCTTCTCCTTCGGCGGCGGAGCGCTGATCTGATGGAGAACTTGCTTCTTCAAAATGGCGGTTCGGTCGCTGGCTTTCGGATTCCCGTCCATCGCGCCTTGACCGAGCCGATCCTGCTCGGCGGCGCGCCGCGCGCCATCGCCATTCTTAACGGCACGCTGGCGGCGGCGCTCGGTCTCGGTCTGCGTCTCTGGATTGCTGGCCTCGCCTTCTGGGTCGTGGCGCAATTTGCCGCCGTCTGGGCGGCAAAGCGCGATCCCGACTTCGTCGAGGTCGTGCGCCGGCATCTGCGCTACCCCGCGCATCTTGGCGCTTGAGGAGAGGCGTTGATGCTGAACCTCGCCGAACATCGCAAAAAGCCGCAAAGCCTCGCCGACTTCCTGCCATGGGCGGCGTTGGTCGCGCCCGGCGTCGTGTTGAACAAGGACGGCTCGTTCCAGCGGACGGCGCGGTTTCGGGGGCCGGACCTCGATAGCGCGACGCCGGCCGAACTCGTCGGCGCGACGGCGCGTCTGAACAATGCGCTGCGGCGTCTGGGGTCAGGATGGGCCATCTTCTTCGAGGCGCAGCGCAATCCTGCACAACATTATCCTGCAGGCCGCTTTCCCGATTCCGTCTCGGCGCTGGTCGATGAAGAGCGCCGCGCCCAGTTCGAAGAGGAAAGCGCGCATTTCGAGAGCGGGTATTTTCTCACCCTCGTCTTTCTGGCGCCGGAAGATGACGCGGCTGGCGCCGAGAGCTGGCTCTATGAAGGACGCGCCTCTGGCGATACGCCGCGCGCGGAGCTTGCCGGCTTTATCGATCGCACGGATCGCCTGCTCCAGCTGATTGAAGGCTTCGCGCCGGAGGCCGACTGGCTCTCCGATCCCGAGACGCTGACCTATCTTCATTCCTGCATCTCGACCAAACGCCACAATGTGCGCGTCCCCGAGACGCCGATGCATCTCGACGCCATTCTCATCGACGAACCTTTGACCGGCGGCCTGGAGCCGCGGCTTGGGAGCGCACATCTGCGCACCCTCACCATCATGGGCTTTCCCTCAGCGACCTATCCCGGCGTTCTCGACGAACTCAATCGGCTCGCCTTTCCCTATCGCTGGTCGACGCGGGCGCTCGCGCTCGACAAGAGCGACGCCACCAAAATCCTGACCCGCATCCGGCGGCAATGGTTCGCCAAGCGCAAATCCATCTTCGCCATCCTCAAGGAGGTGATGACCAATGAAGCCTCGGTGCTGCTCGACACCGACGCCCATAACAAGGCGCTCGAAGCCGACGCAGCCCTGCAGGATCTCGGCTCCGATCTGATCGGCGAAGCCTATGTGACGGCGACGCTGACCGTCTGGGACGATGATCCGCGCCTTGCCGACGAAAAGCTTCGGCTCGCCAAGAAGGTCATCCAGGGCCGCGCCTTCACCTGCATGGTCGAGACGGTCAACGCGATCGAGGCCTGGCTTGGGTCCCTCCCCGGACATGTCTACGCCAATGTCCGCCAGCCGCCGGTCTCGACGCTCAACCTCGCCCATATGATTCCGCTCTCGGCGGTCTGGGCGGGCCCCCGACAGGATGCGCATCTTCACGCGCCGCCGCTGTTCTTCGCGCGGACTGAAGGATCGACGCCGTTTCGCTTCTCGCTGCATGTCGGCGATGTCGGGCATACGCTGATTGTCGGTCCGACCGGGGCCGGCAAGAGCGTGCTGCTGGCGTTGATGGCGCTGCAGTTTCGCCGATATGAAAATTCTCAGATTTTCATTTTCGATTTCGGGGGATCGGCGCGCGCCGCGACGCTCGCGATGGGCGGCGAGTGGAACGATCTTGGCGGTTCGCTCAATGATGACGCCGTCGTTCCCGTCTCCCTGCAGCCGCTGGCGCGCGTTGATGAAGTGGCGGAGCGCGCCTGGGCGGCCGAATGGATCGCCGCAATCCTCGCCCGCGAAAATGTCAGCGTCACCCCGGAGGTCAAAGAACATCTCTGGACGGCGCTCGGCTCCCTCGCCTCGGCGCCGGCCCCTGAGCGCACGCTGACCGGGCTCTCGGTCCTGTTGCAATCCAACGCCCTCAAGCGCGCACTAAAACCTTTCTGCCTTGGCGGACCGCATGGGCGGCTCCTTGACGCCGACGCCGAAGTTCTCGGCGCCACCGACGTTCAGACTTTCGAGACCGAAGGGCTGATCGGCTCATCGGCCGCGCCCGCCGTTCTCGCCTGCCTCTTCCATCGCATCGAAGGCCAACTCGATGGGTCGCCGAGCCTGATCATCGTCGATGAAGGCTGGCTCGCCCTCGACGACAAGGGTTTTGCCGGCCAGTTGCGCGCATGGCTCAAGACCCTGCGCAAGAAGAACGCCTCCGTCGTCTTCGCCACCCAGTCGCTCGCCGATATCGAAAGGAGCCCGATTGCGCCGGCGATCGTCGAGAGCTGTCTGACGCGCCTGTTTCTCCCGAATGAACGCGCCTTCGAGCCGCAGATCGCCGCCATCTATCGCCGCTTCGGCCTGAACGACAGGCAGATCGAGATCATCGCGCGGGCGACGCCAAAGCGCGACTACTACTGCCAATCGCGGCGCGGCAATCGGCTGTTCGAACTTGGCCTTGGTCCGCTGGCGCTGGCGCTCTGCGCGGCGTCCTCGAAGACAGATCAAAAGCTCATCTCGGGGCTGATTACCGAATATGGCCGTGACGGCTTTGCGCGCGCCTGGCTCGTCAGCCGCGGCCTCGTCTGGGCCGCCGATCTTCTCCCTCAACAAAACGAAGTGGAGGCCACGTCATGAATCGCAGTCGTTTCCCCATCTCCGCAAGCCGCCTCGCGCTCGCCCTGGCGCTGTCCCTCGCGCCGCTCGGGGCGACGCGCGCGCAGTTCATGGTGTTCGATCCAAGCAATTACGCCCAGAACGTGATGACGGCGGCGAATACGCTGCAGCAGATCAACAATCAGATCACCAGCCTCCAAAACGAGGCGCGGATGATCATGAATCAGGTGCGCAATCTCACCAATCTTCCCTATTCGTCACTGCAGACCGTCCAGCAATCGATTGCGCAGACCCAGCAGCTCCTGCATCAGGCCCAGCGAATCGCCTATGACGTGCAGCAGATCAATCAGGCTTTTTCCACCCAGTATGGAGCGGCGAACGCGTCGGCGAGCAGCGCGTCGCTCATCGACGGCGCCCGGCAACGCTGGCAGAATTCTCTCGCGGGATTCCAGGACGCGCTGCGCGTTCAGGCCGGCATCGTGCAAGGCGTCGAAACCGCCCGATCCGAAGCAAGCGCGCTGATCTCGCCCAGCCAATCCGCCGTCGGCGCGTTGCAGGCGTCGCAGGCCGGCAATCAACTCCTCGCGCTTCAAAGCAAACAGCTTGCCGATGTGACGGCGCTGCTCGCGTCGCAAGGCCGCGCCCAGTCGCTGGAGATGGCCCGCAGCGCGCAAGCGCAGGAACAGGCGCGCGAACAAATGCGCCGCTTCATTGTCCCTAGCCAGGGCTACCAGCCCGGAAATGTCTCCATGTTCCACTGATTGAGGCGCGCCGAGATGAAAATCGAAGATTGGATCGCTCCCGAGAATATCGGCTTTATCGCGCTCGGCGTCGTGATCGGCGCCATCGCTCTTGTCGGCGTCGAGGCGACCTGCGACGCCGACGTGGCGGCGAGAGCGCAATCGTCGTCTGTTTTGCCCACGGGCGCGCCGGTAGAAGCGCCTCGGATCGACGGAGAGCTGCTGCGCTGCGCGACGATCCCGATCGAACAGGCCGATGATCCCAAATGCCGCGCGCTTTGGGCCGAGCAGCGGCGCAAATTCTTCGCGCCGCCGGCCGAGCCCGCCGAAGACGCTACGAAGCCGCTGGACATGTTCCCCTCGGCGCCGCGCGCGCTCGAAAAGCCCGCGCCGACGACCGCGCCCAAAACGTCGCCCGCGCCAAAGCCTTCGCAAAAGCTCAAGAGCGAGTGACGTCATGGGCGGGACCGGCGTCATCGATCGGTTTCTCGAGGTCTTCACCTCCTATATCGATTCCGGCTTCGGCCTCCTTGGCGGCGAAGTCGGCTTTCTGGCGTCGACGCTGGTCGTCATCGACATCGTGCTCGCCGCGCTCTTCTGGAGTCTGGCGCCGGACGAGGACATCATCGCCCGTCTCGTCAAGAAGACGCTGTTCGTCGGCGTCTTCGCCTAGCTCATCGGCAATTGGAACCATCTCGCCAGCATCGTCTTCGAAAGCTTTTCCGGGCTTGGCCTCAAAGCCGCCGGAAGCGGCCTCGCCGCGGCGGACTTTCTGCGTCCCGGACGCGTCGCTCAGATCGGCATCGACGCCGGCCGGCCGATCCTTGAAGCGATTTCCGGTCTGATGGGCTATGTCTCGTTTTTTGAGAACTTCATCCAGATCGCCGTCCTGCTCTTCGCCTGGCTGATCGTTCTCCTCAGCTTCTTCATTCTGGCGATCCAGCTCTTCGTCACGCTGATCGAGTTCAAACTGACGACGCTCGCCAGCTTCGTGCTCATCCCCTTCGGTCTCTTCGGCAAGACCGCTTTTCTGGCCGAACGCGTGCTCGGCAATGTCGTCTCATCTGGCGTCAAAGTGCTGGTGCTCGCCGTCATCATCGGCATCGGCTCGATGCTGTTTACGCAATTCACACAAGGGGCTGGCGGCGCGCAGCCGACGATCGACGACGCCATGACATTGGTGCTGGCGGCGCTGACGCTTCTTGGCCTCGGCGTCTTCGGTCCCGGGGTCGCAAATGGCATCGTCTCGGGCGGACCGCAGCTTGGCGCCGGCGCTGTCGTTGGAACCGGCCTGATTGTCGCCGGCGGCGCCGCCGCAACCTATGGCGCGGCGCGTTACGCTGGCGGCGCCCTCGATTCCCTTGGCGGCAATCGTGACACGGCAGCCGCAACGATGATCCCGCCGGGAAGCGGACCGGGATCACCGAGTGCACCGCCGTCATTTGGCGCTCCACCTTCCGGGCCGAATGGCGGGCCGGGAGGAGGAATAGGCGTGGCACGTGGGCAGTTCTCTTCTGCTTCAGCGATCGGCACGGCCCCAGCCGCAGGCGGCGGAAGCGATCCATCGATGACGCCAGACGCCACAGCGCCTCTTACGAGCGGCGAGCCCGCCTGGGCCAAGCGCCTAAAGCGCGCGCAGACCGTCAGTCACGGCCTCTCGCTCGCCGCTCATTCTATTCGCGCCGGCGACGCCCATGGCGCCGGCGCGTCCATCAACCTTTCCGAGGCGCGCTGATGTTCAAACGCTCTTCCATCCGCTACGGGCGCACGCCCGAACCCGAAACGCCCTATCAAAAAGCCGCGCAAGTCTGGGACGAGCGCATCGGCGCGGCGCGGGTGCAGGCGAAGAACTGGCGGCTCATAGCTTTTGGCAATCTCTTTCTCGCCGGCGGCCTCGCCGTGGCCCTCGTCTGGCAGGGCGCGCGCGGCTCCATCGTTCCCTGGGTGGTGCAGGTCGACAAGATCGGCGAAGCGCAGGCGATCGCGCCGGCCATCGCCGACTACAAGCCGACCGACCCGCAGATCGCCTGGCATCTCGCACGCTTCGTCGAGAATGTCCGCGCCATCCCTTCCGATCCGATCATCGTCCGGCAAAATTGGCTGAAGGCCTATGATTTCGCGACCGATAAGGGCGCGCTGGCCCTAAACGATTACGCCCGCGCCAATGATCCCTTCGCCAAAATCGGACAAATCCAGATCGCGATCGAGGTCGCCAGCGTCATTCGCGCCTCCGACGATTCCTTCCGCGTCGCCTGGACCGAGCGACGCTATGAGAACGCGAGTCTCGCATCGACCGAACGCTGGACGGCCATCCTCACCATCATCGTTCAGCCGCCGCGCGACGCCGAGCGCCTGCGCAAGAATCCGCTCGGCGTCTTAATCCACGCCGTCAACTGGTCGAAGGAGTTCGGACAATGACGCTGCTTTCGCTACGCGCATCGATCGTTCTGCTGCTCGGCTCCACCGCGCTGACCGGTTGCTCGACCGTCAAGCCGCCGGAGATCGCCTATGACGATCTTCCCGCTCCCGCCGCATTGCAGAGCGAGCCGCCGGGCCCAGTCAAAATCGTCGAAGTCCCCAAACTCCTGCCGCTGCCAGGCCAGCTCAAAATCTTGCCGCGAGGCAAGGGCGAACCTGATGAGCCGAACGATCCGAAAATACGAGTCGAACAGGCCAACGCCGCCGCGCGGATCCAGCCGAGGCGAGCCGACTATATCAACGCCGTCCAAATCTATCCGTTTTCCGACGGCGCGCTCTATCAAGTCTACGCTTCCCCCGGCGAGATCACCGACATCGCCCTGCAGGACGGCGAACAGCTGGTCGGCTCCGGTCCCGTCGCCGCCGGCGATACGGTGCGCTGGATCATCGGCGATACGGAAAGCGGCGCGGGGAATACGCAAAAAACCCATATCATGGTCAAGCCGACGCGCGCCGATCTGATGACCAATCTCGTCATCAACACCGACCGGCGCACCTATCATCTCGAACTGCGCTCGACCGAGAAGACCTACATGGCTTCCGTGTCCTGGTGCTATCCGCAGGACGAGCTCATGGCGCTGCGCCGGCAGAATGTCGCCGCCGAAGCCGCTGCGCCAATTGATGTCGCGCTCGATCTCGCAAGGCTCAATTTTCGCTATGCGATCGAGGGGGACGCCGCGCCCTGGCGACCGCTGCGCGCCTTTGACGACGGCCGCAAGGTCTATGTCGAATTTCCGCGCGGGATCTCCCAGGGCGAGACGCCACCACTCTTTACCATCGGCGCCTCCGGCGACAGCCAGCTCGTCAATTACCGCGTGCGCGGCAATCACATGATCATTGACCGGCTCTTCGCTGCCGCGGAGCTGCGCTTTGGCGCCGACTCACAGCAAGTCGTTCGTATCGTGCGCAGCGACGGGAGGCCGGCGATATGAGCGCGCCGGAGAACGAGAGGAAGCTCGCTGAAGAATTGCGGCTTCGTCCCGAACGCCCGCCGGTCACACGCCTCTCCCGACGCGTGTTGATCGCGCTTTCCGGCGTCTCCGCCACCGCCATTCTGGGGCTCACCGTTTTCGCCCTGCAGCAGCGCGGGCGCTCCGGCCCCGCGCCGGAACTTTACAACACCGAGGCGAAGACAACGGCCGATGGTCTCGTGAACCTGCCGCGCGACTACGCTGGCTTGCCAAAAGACGTTCCAAAGCTCGGCCCGCCGCTCCCCGGCGATCTCGGTCGGCCGATCCTTGCCGCGCAGGGGCAATTGCCGCAAACAAGTGTCGATCCAGAACAACAACGCATCGGTCAGGAACGCGAAGCGGCGCGCACCGCGAAACTCTTCGCATCGACGAATGCGCATGAGCGTCCGGCGGCTGGCGCTCTTGCCCCTGCGTCGGGAACCGCGTCCGCGTCGCCGAATGTCGAATTCGGCGAGGCGCCGCCGATCGATCCAAACGCGATCCAGAATATGCAGGACCGCAAACTCGCCTTCGTCAATGCGCCCGCCGATCGTCGCACCGTGAGTTCCGATTGTCTGGCGCAACCCGCTTCTCGTTACGTGTTGCAAGCCGGCGCCGTCATTCCCGCCGCGCTCGTCACCGGCATCCGCTCCGATCTTCCCGGGCAGATCACTGCGCAAGTCACCGAGAACGTCTATGACAGCCCGACCGGGCGCTTCCTGCTTATCCCCCAGGGCGCGAAGCTGATCGGCGTCTATGACTCGTCAATAGCCTTCGGCCAATCGCGCGTGCTGCTCGTGTGGAATCGGCTGATCCTTCCGGACGGCCAATCCATCGTGCTGGAGCGCCAGCCAGGCGCCGACGCAGCTGGCTATTCGGGGCTCGAAGACGAGGTCGATCATCATTGGTTGCGACTGGCGGGGGCCGCCGCGGTATCGACCATTCTCGGCGTCGGAACCCAGCTCGGAACGACGGGCGAAGAAAGCGTGCTCATCCAGGCGCTGCGTCGCGGCGGCGCGCAAAGCCTCAATCAGACAGGCCAACAGATCGTCGGCCGCAATCTCAACATTCAGCCGACGCTGACCATCAGGCCGGGTTTTCCCGTGCGCGTCATCATCACGCGCGATCTTGTGCTCGCGCCATACCGAGAGAGAGCAACCATCGCTGCGCAGCGGGATGATCCATGACCAAACTGAAACTCGCCGGGATCGATGACGACAAACCGGTGAAGCTCACCGTTACGCTATCAGCCGCGCTTCACCGAAATCTGGTCGCTTATGCGGAGATTCTCGCGAAGGAAACCGGCAAGCCCGTCGAGCCCGCAAAGCTCATCGCGCCGATGCTGGAAAAATTTATCGCGAGCGATCGAGGCTTTGCGAAAGCGCGCAATCCCACCCAGAAACCTGCCGCGCCGGCGCCGCCAAAATCGCCCTTCAGCCTTTCTTCGCCGTCTTCCGCGCAAGTCTGAGGAGTCGGCGTAGCGCCGGATTATCATTCTCGGCCAGCCATACTGGGGCGTAGGTCAGCGTCGCGCTACTATCTGCGAGCAGCTGGAAATCATCGGCATCCGATTTACGCGAGATAACATCCTTTTCTTCGACACGGAGCGCGATTGACTTACACCGACGAGATTGTGCGGCCATGATCGGAACATGGACAATGCGGAAAGGATCGCACGGACAAAGAGAAACCGTAACGTTGTTGCTGTGTCTCAGCGCAGCGCGAACGAGCACCCATGCCCTGCTAGAGCGGAGGATTCACGGCTAAATATTCCTCATCCGCATCTTCAGCGAAGCGAGCCAAATCGATTAGAAAAACAGGCCTTGCAAGTCGAACTGGATAGCGCGATTCTTTGTCTCGCGCGCGTCCTCGCTCGCCAGGCTGCGCGAGAAGATCATGCGCGCGAATGCGCTGACGAGACCCGACAAAACGAAACGCGCCGCGATCTATGCTCGCTTCTCGACCGACCTTCAGGATGAAAGGTCGATAGAAGATCAGGTCGCCCTTTGTCGAAAATACGCTGAACGCGAAAGCCTCGACGTTGTCGCGGTTTTTGACGACCGTGCACGCTCTGGCGGATCTATTCTTGGACGCGATGGTTTGCTTGCGCTCATGGACAAAGCGCGTGAACGATCGTTCGACGTGATTATCGTCGAAGCGCTCGACCGGCTCTCTCGCGATATGGAGGACCTTGCCGGCATCCACAAACGCCTCTCGTTATTAGGTATCGAAATGCGCGCGGTCCATGAGGGCGTTGTCAATACCGTTTTGGTTGGACTGCGTAGTTTGGTCGGACAGCTCTACCGCGAAGACAATGCCCACAAAGTACGACGGGGGCAGGCAGGACGCGTGGACAAGGGCCTTAATGCTGGCGGTCGCACCTACGGCTACGGGCCCGTGCCCGGCGATCCGGGGAAGCGCACGATAATCGAGGCGGAAGCGGATATCGTGCGTCGAATTTTTCGCGACTATGTCGCTGGCCGCACGCCGCGCGACATAGCTCACGAGCTCAATGCCGAGCAGTTTCCCCCGCCTCGTGGTAGGGTATGGAATGCTTCCACGATCAACGGGAATATGCAGCGCGGAAACGGAATTCTGAACAATGAGCTTTATGCCGGCCGGCTCGTTTGGAACAAGGTCCGAATGGTGAAAGATCCGGACACGGGAAAGCGAATTTCTCGTCCAAACACCGAGAGCGATTGGCAAACGACGAGTGTTCCTGACCTAGCAATTGTCAGCGGGGAGCTTTTTGAAGCTGCCCAGAGGCGAAAAAAGTCGCGCAGTGTCACGCATCCAAGTCGGCAGCGCCGCCCCCGCCATATTTTATCGGGATTGCTAAAATGCGGAGCGTGCGGTGCCGGGATGGCAAGCAACGGCAAGGATCCATCTGGACGCGTTCGCATCCGATGCTCGGCGGCGACCGAAAGCGGCATATGCCCTGATCCGAAGACCTTTTATCTCGAGACCGTTGAAGCAGTTGTGCTCAATGGACTGGCTGCCGAACTCCGCCGTCCCGAAGTTATCGCCGAATATGTCCGCACTTATCATGCCGAACGCAAACGGCTTGCCGCTGATGCTAATCGCAAGCGTTTGCGGCTCGAGCGACGGCTCGGAGAACTTAACCGTGAGATTGACCGTCTGGTCGACGCCATCGCGAAGGGGCAGGGGGATCCGGCCGTTCTGGGTCCCAAGTCGACGCTTTTGGACGGCGAGCGCAAACAGATCATCGGCGAACTCGCGGAATCGACGCCGACCACCGAGGTCGTCGCGCTGCATCCAGCCATGCTCGCCCGTTACGAAGAGCAGCTGACACGCCTCCAAGCAGCTCTGGCAGGCGGAATCAGAGATGGCGATATGGAATGTGCGCAGGCCATCCGGGACTTGGTCGAGACAGTCACCGTGTTCCGAGACGGCGCTCGCATCGGCGGCGTTCAGGTTGAGATATCAGGCCGCTTAACGGCGCTGCTCGGTGAGCAGGCCTACCCCAACCGCGTTCGGGGAGTGTGGGGTAAGATGGTAGCGGAGGAGGGACTCGAACCCCCGACACAAGGATTATGATTCCTCTGCTCTAGCCGACTGAGCTACTCCGCCCCGACCCGCCTCAGCGGTCTGGAAGAATTTGCGATATAGGTCGGCGTCCCCGCGCAAGTCAAGGCCGGGAATTATAGCGCGACAATCACATTTGTAGCGCGACAAAAAACAATAAAAGCCCCTAGGGCCGGATCGGGGGCGGAATCCACCACCGACACTGCGATTTTTCAGTCGCGACGCCGGCTTCCTCGGCCTTTCCTCGATCCGCCGATCGAATTGGCTGTCAGTTTTGATCTCTTTGGCGTTGCCCTGGAGAAGGGTGTTGTCTCGGCCAAGGCCGGCCTTGCGAAAATGATGGAATCGAACGTGTAAACAGCAAGCTGGCGGGGTAAGAATCTGTTCGCCGCGCGTTACGTCGATGGTCACCCACATGGCCTGCGATACTGACCCTGGGTGGGGGGAGCATGACGCTTGCAACAACGCCCGGCGGCGTTTGCGTCGCAGCAACCAACAGCGCGGCCGCACGGCCGAAGAGCGGGCGCGCCAAGTGATGTCGGAACGTGAGGAGGCGTCAAGATCGGACAGACTCAGAGAGGCCGACGAATTCCTTTCACGGATCGAACGGGCGCTCCCTGTCGCGATGCTTGCATGGCTTGGCGCCGAACTATTGTCCGGCCGCTTCGTAACAGCTCAGACGTTCAACCCAGCTCGCGGCGGCTCCGATTTCAAAGCCCGCATCTCTTGGCCCCTTTCGGGTCCTCTTACGGGCAATCCTATGCCTTTGATCAGCGCATAGATCGCCGGGATCACGATAAGCGTCAGCAAGGTTGAGGAGACCATGCCGCCGATCATCGGGACAGCGATACGCTGCATCACCTCAGAGCCGGCGCCTGTGCTCCACAATATCGGCACGAGGCCCGCCATGATGGCGACGACCGTCATCATCTTGGGGCGCACCCGTTCAACGGCGCCGAGCATGATGGCTTCGCGAAGATCCGCCTTTGTGAACGCTTTACCTTGATTGGCGCGCGCGTCGGCGACTTCGTTCATCGCTGCGTCAAGATAAATCAGCATGACGACGCCGGTTTCCGCGGCGACGCCGGCGAGCGCGATGAAGCCCACGCCAACAGCGACGGACATGTTGAATTTCATGAGCCACATTAGCCAAACGCCGCCGACGAGGGCGAAAGGCAGGGACAGCATGACGATCAATGTCTCGGTAATTCGCCTGAAGTTCAGATAGAGTAGCAAGAATATGATTGCGAGCGTGACCGGAACGACAATGCGCATGCGTGTCTCGGCGCGCTGCAGATATTCGAACTGACCGCTCCAGACGGCATAGGAGCCCGCTGGAAAATCGATTGCGTCACTAACCGCTTTGCGGGCCTCGGCCACGAAACTGCCGATGTCACGGTCTCGGATATCGACGAAGATGTAGACGGCGAGCTGTCCATTCTCCGTGCGGATGGAGGTGGGGCCGCGGACCAGCTCAACCCTTGCGACCTCGCCAAGCGGGATGGTTCCGCCGCCGGGAAGCGAGATGAGGACATCGCTCGCGATCGCTCGAGGGCTTGAACGAAAGTCCCTGGGGTAGCGGATGTTGACGCCATAGCGCTCGCGTCCTTCGACCGTGGTGGTCACGACTTCGCCGCCGAGCGCCGTCGCAATTGTTCCCTGCACGTCGTCGATCATCAGTCCATAGCGCGCAAGCGCTCCTCGATCCGGCTCGATGTCGAGATAATACCCGCCCATCACGCGCTCGGCATAGGCGGACGAGGCGCCACGCACGCCCCTAATGACTTTTTCGGCCTGCCGCGCGAGCCCTTCGAGTTTCGAAAGATCATTGCCCATGATTTTGACGCCGACCGGGGTCTTGATGCCGGTTGCGAGCATATCGATCCTGTTGCGGATCGGCATGGTCCAAGCGTTGGAAACGCCTGGGAACTGCAATGCGGCGTCCATCTCCGCGACGAGGCTGTCGATCGTGACGCCTGGCCGCCATTCATCCTTCGGCTTGAGATTGATGATGGTCTCGAACATTTCGAGCGGCGCGGGGTCGGTCGCCGTCGATGCGCGGCCGGCCTTGCCGAAAACTGACCTTACTTCGGGAAAGGATTTAATGATCCGATCCTGCGTCTGCAGCAGTTGCGCAGCCTTGGTCACGGAAAGACCTGGAAGGGTCGTCGGCATATAAAGCAGCGCGCCTTCGTTGAGCGCCGGCATGAACTCCGAACCGAGCTGGCGCGCGGGAAGGATCGTGACGACAAGAACGCCGACAGCCAGAAGGATCGTTGGAATCTTCGCGTTCATGACTAGGCGGATGATCGGCCGGTAGACAGATATCAGCGCCCGGTTGATCGGGTTTCTTTCCTCCGAGACGATCTTGCCGCGCACGAAAACAACCATCAACGCCGGCACGAGCGTAACGGATAGCAGCGCCGCTGACGCCATGGCGAAAGTCTTTGTAAAGGCCAACGGGCTGAACAGCCGGCCCTCCTGAGACTCCAGCGTGAAGATCGGCAGGAACGAGACCGTTATAATCAGCAGACTGAAGAACAACGCCGGACCGACTTCAGTCGCTGCGTCGATCAGAATGTCGAGGCGCGGCGTATGGGGCGCGGCCCGCTCCAGCCGCTTGTGGGCGTTCTCGATCATCACGATCGCGGCGTCGACCATCGCGCCGATGGCGATGGCGATGCCCCCCAGGCTCATGATGTTGGACCCGAGCCCGAGCGCCTTCATCGCCGCGAAGGCCATGAGCACGCCGACCGGCAGCATGATGATCGCGATCAGCGCGCTGCGGAAATGCAAAAGGAAGACAACGCAAACGAGCGCGACGATGACGCTTTCCTCGACAAGCGTGCCGCGAAGGGTTTCGATCGCGGCGTGGATAAGTTCGGAACGGTCGTAGACCGGGACAATCTCAACGCCCTTGGGAAGACTTGGCGCGATCTGCGCCAGCGCCGCCTTAACATTGTCGATGACGGTCAGGGCGTTGGCGCCATAACGCTGCACGGCGATTCCGCTCGCGACCTCGCCTTCGCCATTGAGCTCGGTGATTCCGCGCCGCTCATCGGGCCCAAGCTCAACGCGCGCGACATCTTTGAGAAGGAGCGGCGTTCCCTCGCCGGCGCGCAAAACGATGTTTTCGATATCGGCGAGGCTTTTCAGATAGCCCCGTCCCCGAACGATAAATTCGAATTCTGAAAGCTCTACCGTTCGGCCGCCGACATCCGCGTTGCTGGCGCGAACGGCTTGACGAATCTTCGAAAGGGGAATGTTGAGGGCGCGCAGCCGGTTTGGATCAACGACGATGTTATACTGTCGCACGTAGCCGCCAACGCTCGCCACTTCGGCGACCCCTTCGGCCTTTGCGAGCCCGTAACGCAGCGTCCAGTCCTGCAGCGAGCGCAATTCAGCAAGCGTCATTTGCTTTGCGACGAGCGCATATTGATAGACCCAGCCGACGCCCGTCGCGTCAGGACCGAGAACCGGCGAGGCGCCGGCCGGCAAACGTTTTGTCACGGCGCTCAGATATTCGAGCACGCGCGAACGCGCCCAATAGACGTCCACCCCGTCTTCGAAAATCACGTAGACAAAGGAGACGCCGAAAAAGGAGAAGCCGCGCACCACCTTCGACCGCGGAACCGTCAACATGGCGCTCGCCAATGGATAGGTGACTTGGTCCTCCACGACTTGCGGCGCCTGTCCCGGATATTCGGTAAAGACGATCGCCTGCACGTCCGAAAGATCCGGGATGGCGTCTAGAGGCAGAGTTCGCAGCGAATAGAGGCCGGCGGCGATCGCAAAGAAGGTCCCAACCGACACCAGCACGAGATTGCGGGCCGACCAGGAGATAAGCCGGCCGATCATTTGCCCGCCTCGCCATGATCGAGCGCCTCTAGCGCCGCTTTCAGATTGCTCTCCGCATCAATCAGGAAGTTGGCGGAAGTAACGACGCGGTCTCCTTCGGCGACGCCGCTTTCGATTTCCGCATAGCCGTCTCCGTGACGGCCGATCTTGACTTGTCGCGGCTCGAAGCGGCCTTCGCCTTTGTCGAGAAGCACGACCTGTCGCTTGCCTGCATCGATAATCGCGCTTTCCGGCGCGGCGAGGACCTTCCCCTTGCCGCCGGTTTCGATCTCTACGTCGGCGTACATATCGCCGAGCAGCAAGCCTTCCGCATTCGGTAGTTCGATGCGCACGCGCGCGGTGCGCGTTTCCATGTTCAGATGGGGATAGATAAGCGCGACGCGTCCCTTGATGGGCCGATCCGGATAGGACCTCGTGCGGATGATCACCGTCTGACCCGCGGCGACGGATTCCACGTCTCGTTCGGGAATATCCGCGAGCACCCACACGACGCTATGATCGACTATGCGAAACAGCATCTCTCCGGGCGCCGCGCGCATGCCGCTTAAGGCCTTGCGTTCGATGACGTGGCCATCCTGCGGCGCCGGCCATGTAATGACGCGGGGAACGCGGCGGCTCCGCGCAATAGCGGCGATCATGGCGTCGTCGAGTCCAAGATTGACGAGCCGCCGCCGTGCGCCTTCGATTCGCGCCGAGGAATGGGCGTTCAGCACCGCGACATATTCGGCCGCGGCGTTGGAGAGGTCGGGCCCGTAGATGCGCATGAGCGGCTGGCCCTTGCGCACATAATCGCCCTCCGCGAACTTCTCGACGGATTCGACGAATCCCTCGAAACGGAGAGACACGACCGACATGCGTCGCGGGTCAAAGTCCACGCGGCCAGACGCCCGAACAGGAACGGCGATCATCCGCCGCTGGACAGGCTCCGAACGTACGCCCGTCTTTTGCAACTTGGTGGCGCTGATGACGACCGTGGAGGCATCCTGCGTCTCGTCTTCATAGACGGGCACATAGTCCATTCCCATCGGGTCTTTCTTTGGAACAGGCGACGTGTCGGGGAGGCCCATCGGGTTGCGGTAATAACGGATGCGACGGCCGCGGCTTTCTTGATGGCCAGACGCAGGCGGCTTGTCTTCGAAGGACACGTCTTCGCTGGCGCGGACGGCGACATAGTCCTTTCCTGCAGCGTTCTTCTTCGGCTCGGCGGAATAGAAGAGCCCGTCCGGATCCCGGTAGTAGATCACCGGCCCAGTTCCCGCATGGATCTCGGTAGGCGCGCGCACCGGCTCTTTGGCGCGCCAAAACACGACGCCAGCGCCGACGAATGCCGCCACAGCGAGAGCCGCCCCGAAAAGAAGTTTCGCGCCCTTCATAGCGGACCTCCGGCGAGGCGTTCGAGGTCGGCGTATCTGCTCTGCTCCTCGATTTTCAAGCCGAGGAGCTCCAGCTCGATGGCGCGCAAGCGACGCTCAGATTCGAGGAGCGCGGCCAAGCTCGTCGTGCCCGCGTCGAATCCGCTGCGCGCCGTTTCGATCGACAGTTTCGCCGGCGGGAGCTGTCGCTGTTCGAATATCCTGATCGCCTTGCGGACGGCCTCGAGCCGGAACCATGCCTCAGCGACTTCGCCGTCGAGGCGGATGCGGAGCGCCTCGTTGCGCGCTTGCGCGGCCCCAACACTGGCGCTCGCCGCCCGCTGTTCGGCGTCCTTCGCCTCATATTGCAGCGGCACAGTAAAGCCGAGCATAAACATGCCGCTGTTTTCGCCGGTCTGGCGTTGCACGAAGTTCGCGCCAGCGGTGATGTCCGGATAGTAATTCAGATCGGTGAGCTTCTTGGCCGTCGTTGCGGATCGCACTTGAGCATGCGTGGCGGCGAGCTGCGGGTTGGACGCGCGTGCGAGATCCTGAACTCCCGCAAGCGACAGTTTTGTTTTGAGAGAGGGAAAACCCTTGGGCGCGCCAAGCGGCGAGCGCGCGTCGCGCCCGATCAAAGCGTTCAATCTGGCGGCCGCAGATTTCGCCTCCCCTTCGCGGCGCGCGACATCTGCGGCGGCGTTGGCGGCTTCGAGCTCTGCCTTGATGACATCCTCCTGCTCGACTGAGCTTGCGCCATAGCGCAGGCGCAACAGCTCAAGCAGTTGGTCGACCCGTTGCTTCAACGACTTCGACAACGCCACTGCGCGCTGCGCGGCGTTGTATTGAGCGAAAGCGGTCTTGACGCGTGCGACGAGGTCAATCTCAATTGCATGACTGCGATGCCAGGCGGCGTCGGCGTCCGCTTCTGCGACGCCCCTCTCCAGATCAGTCTTCCCCCAAAGCCTGAACGTCTGCTGGGCGCCGATCCACCGCTGACCGACTCCACGACTGTTCACGTCCCAAGCTTGTAACGTGACCACGGGATCTGGCTGGACGCCTGCAGCGCCGACGCGCTGGGAGGCGGAATCCGCATCGAGAACCGCGGCCGCCACCTCGGGGCTGAGTTTTTTTGCCAACGCAACGACGCTCTCAGCCGTTACGCCGGGAAGGTCACGATCGGTCGCCGAAGCGGACGCAATCGATAGGTTCAAGAGCAGGGCTGCAACTAGAGGCAAACGGAGACGTTGCATCATCGCGTAACCCGAAAGACAAGACGGTTCTGAAGCGTTCCGATCTCTCCTTGAAGCTTCGCCGCAAGGGAGATGCGCCAACGTCCCTCGTCGGTTAGGTCGACCTTAAATCGATAGAGACCAGGCTGCGAGGCTCTTGTCGACTCAATGGCGCCTGTCATCGCTTCCATGTCGTCCGGCGCCATGTCGAGCCTCATGGCAAAGATTACGGCGCCGGACACGAGTTTCCCGTCCGGCTTGTGAATCAACCGCACGTCAATGACCCCTCGTCCCCTCTTGAGCGCCGACTGGACCAGCTCAAAAGTATAATCGTCGATGGCCGCGCGGGCTTGTCCTGCGCCAAATATCAGGAGCGCCAGCAGCGCGCCCCTGGCAAGCTGCATGTGTTTCTTTGGCATTAGCGTCATCTCTCGCTTCCATTCGGAAGCTGGTGCTGAGGAAATGCTGTCGCGCGACTATTCCGCGCAAATTCGCGCGCGGACGGGCGGAGGCCGATTTGAACAGCGCAAAGCAAGGGGGCCGGCGACATGGCCGTCGACGCGCCAAGGCGCGCTGAAAAAATTGGCGCTAGCCAGCTTTAAGAGATTGGCGGACGAAGGCCCGGCGGGCTCAAGACGCCTCGATGCGTCGCATCGTCGGAAAGCTGCGTCCGCAGCCCTACCTCCGCCATGCGCGCCAGCGTGAAGGTTGCGTGAGGCGCGAGCTGAATCGCCCCGCAGATGAGAGAATCGCAGTGTCGCAGCGCCGCCGTGTGGTCGACCGGATGGTCCGGACAATCCTCCGCCGCCGACATTCCCACACATGAATTCGCGACTGGCGCAGCAAAACTGGCCGCCGCGCCCGAGAGTGCGGCGACGACAACCATCGCGGAGACGATTAGGCGCAGCCAGTTCTGCTTCATTGTCGTCCTCTGCGCGATTGATATCACGGACTCCTCGGCCCGCAAAACTGTGGCGGACGCCAGTTCCGCTTGACGCGGCGACGAGCGTGTACGGCAAGGCGCTCTTGTGGCCCATGATGCGGACTTCCCGTTCGTCCACCTCAAGACCGCGGCGGTAACCGCCTTTTGGCGTCGCGCTTGCGCTTGGGCCGGCCGGCCGAAGGTGAGAAGCGCCTACGACGTGAAGGTCGGTCCGTCCGTCGGGACCTTCGCACGCCGCCTGTATCAGTGCGCGATTGAGCGCCGAAGCCGTCAACTCGGGAGTTGCCAGCGTCGCATCCCTTCAATCCTGAATGTTGCGCCGCCGCCAGGCGTGCATTGAGCGCCCATCGAGCGTTCTGTACTTCGGTTGGCGATTCGGGCTCCTCGAACGCTGCTAATACACTCGCACGTGAATCTACGGCATCATGAGGCAGGGCCCCGCCGGCCCAACGGATAGCTGCGGTCGTCATCCCGGAACGGCTGCAGAAGCATGCGGTCGAGGCGCAGTTCGCTCGGGTCGCGGAACTGCTCGATGCCGATTATCATGCCCTCGTGACCGGCCGCCGGCTGGGCGCGATAGGTCCCGAGCAGCCGATCCCACCAGGGCAGGTTGAAGCCGAAATTGCTGTTGGTTTCATGTGGCGCCTCCGAGTGATGAACGCGATGCATGTCGGGCGTGACGAGAATCCAGCGCAGCGCTTTGTCGAACCTCTTCGGAAGGCGGACGTTGCCGTGATTGAACATCGAGGTCGCGTTGAGGAGCACTTCGAAAAGCAGCACGGCGACCGCCGGCGTCCCGAGCGCGGCGACGACGCCGATCTTGATCACCATCGAGAGCAGGATTTCGACCGGATGGAACCGCGCGCCGGTGGTCACATCGAATTCCAGGTCGGAGTGATGCATGCGGTGTAACCGCCACAGCACCGGCACGGCATGGAACAGTACGTGCTGCAGGTAAATGGCGAGGTCCAGGAGAATGATCGCGGCGGTGAGCGCGAGCCAAGCTGGCGCTCCTAACGCCCGGAACAGCCCCCAGCCGCGGTCGTCGGCAACCAGAGCCACGCCGACAGCGGCAACCGGAAAGGTGAAGCGAACGAGCAAGGTGTCGATCACGACGATGCCGAGGTTGCTGGGCCAGCGCTGGAGGCGGCCAACGGCTTGGCGTCGCCGCGGCGCCAGCAGTTCCCAAAGCGCCATCGCGGCGAGGACGCTGGCGAAAACCCCCAGGCGGATCGGGGGTTCGTAGGCAAGGAGGAACTCGACGAAGGTCATGTCTGGCACAAGGAGGCCTTGAGGCGTGTCGATTGACAGTTCAATCCGAGACCAGAAATGCTCGGCGCCACTCACGGCATTTCATTTGAGACTTGGGTCTCGATCGAACTGAAACCAAGAGGAGCGTCGAGAAGATCATGTCAACATCCTCCTCACCGCGTAAGGGCGCCTGACCCAGCGCTTGACGAAGTACAATTTCGGCGACGCTTTGTCAGCCAATTTCGGGATCCCGCACGTGTAGAGGGCGGATGAGAGGGACCGTTAAATTGATTGGGCGTTACGTTACTCTGAGGAGCGGCGGTGACGGCTTGAACAGCCAATCCGAGTGCGAATTAAAGGTCGGCGGCTGATAGGACGATGTCGTCGATAGAGGTGACGACCCTCAAGTTTTCGAAATCTCTTCAGAAAAGAATTTCAGTCAGCGCCGTAACCAAGAACCGGCCTATTTCGAAGAATGTTTTAGACCTTCCTATTGGCGTATCTTCGTAGCGGATTCGCAGTCGCGTCCTGATCCTGCTTGACGATCAGAGCACTCACGTCCGTAGGCGGAATTGTGGGGCGCGCCGACGAGCGAATACGGTACAGCGCGAGAAGGGTTTCATGCCGCCAAGGATGGAGCCAATAAGGAAGGACGACCTGAAAAAGGCAGTTCAAATCGCGTTGCTCGCATTCCTGCTCTTCATTGGCGTCGCAGGCGGTAGCGCAAAAATCGTCAATTCACTCAGGTCCGGCGCCAGCGACCCCTGCCTTGGCTACGCAATTTGCCAGTGAGCCGAGCCTGACGGAATCGCTTGGAACTGCATGGGAGCAAGCAAAGGCCCACAACTGGCCGAAAGAACATTAAGCCACTCACCCACCATGAACTCCTTGGCTCACACAACGACGATGTTCCGACGCGCAATTTCGCAATTCTGGCGCTCGTTAGCGGCGGCTCCGCTTGGCGAGCCGGCGCCGGCTCATATTCCGTCACGGTTGAGAGGAGTGATTGCGCAGGAACATAAACAGGGAGAACTGCTTATCGCTTGGGCGCAAGGCGCATTGCTGCTGATTTGGAGCGCGCTCTATGCGCTCGCGCCAAGAGCTTTACCCTCGCAAGCATTCGAGTCCGTTCCGTGGACGCTGGCGGCCTATGGCGCGTTCATCATCGTCAGGCTCATCCTGATTTATCAAAACCGACTGGCGGATTGGCATGTCGCGCTTTCGATCATCGTCGATATAGGCGTGTTGATGTTGCTGATTTGGAGCTTTCATCTTCAATATGGTCAGCCGCCAGCTTTTTACTTGAAGGCGCCAACGCTGCTTTATGTCTTTATCTTTATAGCTTTGCGCACATTGAGTTTCGAGGCGCGATGGGTGTTGCTCGCAGGAGCGGTCAGCGCCGCCGGCTGGGGCGGTCTCTTACTCTACGCCATCGTGGCGCAATCGGATAATCCTCCGGTCACTCACGACTATGTCCATTACATGAATTCGTCGAGCATTCTGCTCGGCGCGGAATTTGACAAGATTGTCTCGATTCTCATGGTTACGGCGGTGCTGGCGTTAGCGTTGCGGAGAACGCGGCAACTTGTTCTGCGTTGCGTCGTCGATCATGCTGCTGCCAACGAGTTGTCTCGCTTCGTCGCAAGAGGCCTGGCGCAGAGAATCGCGCGCGCCGAGGCGCCGATCGAGGCCGGTCAGGCGGAGCTGAGATCGGCTGCCGCCCTCGTTATCGACTTGCGCGATTTCACAAGGACTTCTCGCCGCCTGACGCCTCGAGAGGTAATGCAGCTGCTCGGCGAATATCAAAGACGCGTTATACCGCTCGTTCAGCGTAGCGGAGGATTCATCGACAAATTCCTCGGCGACGGCATCCTCGCGAGTTTTGGCGCTGTGATCGTAAACGAAACTTATGCCGCTGACGCGCTCCGCGCTGTCGATGCAATCGCGTCGGAGCTTGAGGCGTGGCGCGCTACGCGCATCGAGGCCGGCTTAGTGGCGCCCTCGTTTGGCTTGGCGGTCTCAACGGGCGATGTTTTGTTTGGCGCGGTTGGCGACAGCACAAGGCTCGAGTACACGATTATCGGCGACGCCGTCAATTTCGGCGCCCGGCTCGAAAAGCACTCCAAGATTGAGCGGGTGACGGCCATAACCGATTCGGCGACGTTTGAACTTGCTCGGTCCCAAGGTTACGCATCAACCGAAAGGTGGGGTTATCGTCTTGGGCGCGAAATTGCGGGCGTCGACTATCCAGTGGATCTCGCGGTTCTAATAGAGGCGGGGCGTTCCTCCAATGGACCTCGGTTACCGGCGGCGGAGACCGTATAGAAACTCCCAACCGGAAAGACGCGCGAGCGACGCGGCGTCGTCGACGTCCTCGTGCATATTGAGCATCGCGACCGAAGCGCCGGCTAAATTCGCCAGACTGTCGGATAACGCATGTTCCGTGGACCACCGCACGTCGCGGAAGGGATCAACGAAGTGGGGTCGGCGGCGAAAGCCAACGGCCCAATAGCCACCGTCCGCCGCAGGACCAAAAACCGCGTCGTGATTGCCCAACACCCGAAAAGCGCGCGCCACTTCGGCAATCGTGACCCGCGGCACATCGGAGCCCATGATGAGTACGGGTCCCGCCGGCAACGCCTTTGCGACCCGCGCCATGCGCTCGCCGAGGTCGCCTTTGCCCTGCGGCAAAACGTCGAAGCGAGGCGGCCACGGTCCAGAACGATCGGGCGTCACCGCGAGCCACGTTGTCCAGCGCGGATCGGCGCCGAAACGTCGAAGTGTTTGCGTCAGCATAACGCGCTGAAACCTCAGCGCCTGCATAGGCCCTATGCCTGCCTCGAGGCGCCGCTTGCCGGCGCCGTATCGGGGCGCGCGCGTAAAAATGACAAGATGCGCGCGAAGACCCATCGTCAGCCGTAGACACGTTTGATCAACCGAGGCGGAACACGCGCAAAATAGAGCAAAAGGCAGAGAAGATTGCGAGCGCTACGCCGCAGCCATCCCTCTCGGCGCCACCGCGCGGCGGAGGTGCGCGCCGTTACGGGAAGCGCTACGACGCGGCGCCGACCGATCCGGCGCGCGAGGTCGACATCCTCCATCAGCTCCAGCGGCCTATAGCCGCCGACAGCGCGATAAAGGTCGCGATGAATAAGCAGGCCCTGATCGCCATAGGGCAAGCCCAGTCTCCTAACGCGCCAGGCGACCATTCGCTCCAGACGTCGCGCTTGCCGTGATGGATCATCCAGAGCGAAGCGGAAGGTCGCCGCCTTCGTCCGATTTGCCGGGTCCTTGCAAAAATGGGTCACGGCCTTCCGCCAGCCTTCCTCCAGCAAAGTATCGGCGTGAAGAAACAAGAGCCAGTCGCCCCCTGCTTGCTCGGCGCCGGCGCTTAACTGCGGGCCGCGTCCTCTCGGCGCGACAATGACCCGCGCGCCCCAGTCGTGCGCCATCTTGGCGCTAGCATCGGTCGAGCCGCCGTCGACGACGAGAACTTCGCCGTCGACGCCAGCCAGCGCCGCCAGCGCTCCTGGCAGCGTTTGCGAAGCGTTCAAGATCGGAATGACAATCGATAGGCTCATGCTGACCGCCTATTGAGGCCTTCGTCGCGACCCGGGAAAGGTTACTTCCGTGCCGAAGATTAGAAAACATCCTCGAGGAAGGCAGTTGGCCGACTATATAGCTGCGGCGCGACATATCCGCCGCAGCGGTGAAACCTTTTGTAGCGCAGATTCGAATTGCTTAACTGAACATCAAGGAACCGTCGTATGAGAGTCCCTTCGGTCAGTGTCTTGAATGGGGAAGGCGTTCGCGCAGACCTTTCCCGGGCTGCCGCCCAATTCACTGATCCAGACCTCACGGCCAAGGGTGAGCGCCGCGCGACGGTTCCCTTTCACCGTCTTGAAACCTTGTGGTTCAACACAGGGACGCTTTGCAATCTCGCCTGCGAGGGGTGCTATATCGAATCCTCGCCGCGCAACGACCGCCTTTCCTATCTGACGCGCGCTGAGGCGGCGGCCTTCCTGATGGAAGCGACGGGGCTCTCTGATGGACCGTTAGAAATCGGATTCACCGGCGGCGAGCCCTTCATGAACCCCGATGCGCTGGGAATGCTTGAAGATTGCCTCAACGCTGGCCATCGGGTTGTTGTCCTCACGAATGGGATGAAACCGATGCAGCGCGCGAAGGCGAAGCTGCTCGATCTCAGCGCGAGATTCCCTGGCAGATTGACGATACGCGTATCGCTCGACCATTACGAAACGGCTGGCCATGAAAAAATTCGCGGACCCAACAGCTGGAAACCTGCGATCGACGGGCTTCGCTGGCTGGCTTGGAATAATTTTGATCTGACCATCGCTTCGCGTCTCGTATGGGACGAGACCGAGGCCGAGACGCGAGGCGGATTTCGCGCGCTGTTCGACAGGCTGGGGTTGGGCGTCGACGCAGACGATGCCGCTCGATTGGTCCTCTTCCCGGAAATGGACGCGCGCGAAGATGTGCCTGAGATCAGCGAAGGCTGCTGGAGCATATTGGGCCGCTCCCCCATGGACATGATGTGCGCGACTTCGCGGATGGTGATCAAGCGCAAGGGAGCCGAGCGGCCTGTTGTTGTGTCCTGCACGCTTTTGCCGGACGCGCTTGGTTTCGAGTTGGGGACGACGCTCGCGGAGTCATTTCGCCCGGTCAGTCTCAATCATGTCTTCTGCTCGCGTTTTTGCGTTCTTGGCGGCGCTTCATGCAGCGCGAAGGGAGACAATGGATCGTGAGCGAACAAATCACGTGCGACATTTGCATTATCGGCGCCGGCTCCGCCGGTCTCTCCGTCGCCGCGGGCGCGGCGCAGATGGGCGCCCAGACGATTCTTATCGAGGCAAACCGCATGGGCGGAGATTGCCTGAATACAGGCTGCGTGCCGTCGAAATCGCTTCTCGCGGCCGCCAAGGCCGCGAATGCGGTTTCGCGAGCGACGCGCTTCGGCGTTCATGGCGGCGAGCCCCGCGTCGATTTCGCGGCTGTCAACGCCTATGTGCATGACGTGATTGCATCGATCGCGCCGCACGACTCGGTTGAGCGCTTTGTTGGGTTAGGCTGTACGGTAATCCAGGCGCGCGCCGGGTTTATAGATGAACGAACGATCGAAGCCGGCGGCAAGATCATCCGCGCGCGGCGCTTCGTGCTCGCGACAGGAAGCCGCGCCGCGATCCCCGACATTCCGGGAATCGAAGACGTTCCTTATTTCACGAACGAGTCGATCTTCGAGAATTCGGTCCTACCGAACCATTTGCTCATCGTTGGCGCCGGGCCGATCGGCTGTGAAATGGCGCAGGCGCATCGGCGCCTCGGCGCGAAAGTCACCTTGCTCGATATTGGTCCCATCTTGCCCAAAGATGATCCGGACGCGGTCGCCGTCGTGCGCGAGACGCTCGCCGAAGAGGGCGTCGACATACTGGAAAACACAACAATCGCACGGGTAGAGAACGGAAATCACGGCGTCGCGCTCGTGATTGAGACGGAGGCTGGAGAGAAACGCCTCGATGGCTCGCATCTGCTTCTTGCTGCGGGCCGCAAGCCAAATATCGAAAATCTTGGCTTAGAGGCGGCCGGCGTGCGCTTCTCCGGAAAGGGCGTCGAGGTTGATGCGCGCCTGCGCACGACGAACAAACGCATTTTCGCCGCCGGAGATGTGATTGGCGGACTTCAATTCACGCATATGGCGAACTATCACGCCGGCATCATCATTCGTAATGCGCTTTTCCGGTTGCCAGCGAAAAGCAAGCCATCGCCCTTTCCATGGGTCACTTATACCGACCCCGAACTCGCTCAGGTCGGTCTCAACGAAGAACAGGCGCGGGACCACTATGGCGACGGCGCGCAAGTGCTGCGCGCCGAATTTCGAGACAACGACCGCGCGCGCGCCGAGGGGACGACTCGCGGTTTTCTCAAAGTCCTTACGACCAAGCGCGGGCGGGTGCTCGGCGCGACGATGGTCGGCCAGAAGGCCGGCGAATTGATCGCGCCCTGGACGTTAGCGATCTCTCAAGGCCTGAACATCGGCGCCATCGCCAATCTCATCGCACCCTATCCGACGCTAAGCGAAATCTCCAAGCGGGCCGCTGGGAGCTACTACACGCCCACGCTCTTTTCTCCGCGCACGCGCAAACTCGTGCGCTTTCTGGGACTTTTCGGATGAACCTTAAACGCGTCGCCCCTCTCCTTGTTCTGGTGGCGCTCGTCGCGGCCGCTTTTGCGTTCCGGCTCGATCGCTACCTGACGCTCGAAGCTCTGAAAGACCATCGCGCCCTACTTGTCGTCTTTGTCGAGTCTCACGCGTTCTTGGCGGCGATCGGCTTTGTTCTTACCTATGCCGCCGTTGTCGCGCTTTCCCTGCCAGGCGCGACAATCATGACGCTGGCCGGCGGCTTCCTCTTTGGCGTGCCGCTTGGCGCGACGCTGACCGTCATTGGCGCGACGGTGGGGGCGACGCTCCTGTTTGTTATCGCGCGTTCGGCGTTTGGCGATTTGCTGCGTCAACGCGCCGGGCCGTTTCTTGCCCGCATGGCCGAGGGCTTTCGCAAGGACGCCTTCAGCTATCTGCTCTTCCTGCGCCTTGTGCCGGCCTTCCCGTTCTGGGCCGTCAATCTGGCCCCGGCGCTCCTCGATATGCGCCTTGCTCCCTATGTTGCTGCGACCGCTCTCGGGATTATCCCGGGGACTACGGTCTACACAGCCTTTGGCGCAAGCCTGGGGCAAGTATTCGACGCCGGAGACGATGTGCGGCTGAAGGACGTATTCAGTCCGACCCTGATCGCCGCCCTTGTTGGGCTCGGTCTTTTGTCGCTCTTGCCGGTCGCCTTGCGCCGATTGCGCAAAGCGCCGTCTTGAACCTCATCTCTCTCACTGATGGGAATCCCCCAAATGTCCGTTGTGCCGGCGAAAGAGATAACCGACTATCCGTGGATCATTCGCCTTTTCTTCTGGAAGCAACGGCGAACCTATGGCCGCGTGCTCGATCCTGGCCTGCTGTGGGGTCGCTCACCTTGGGTTTTCGCGGCTGTCGCATTACTTTATGGCGCGCTGGATCGGCGGTCGTCCCCGCTCTCGCCTGCACTACGATCTCTGGTGACAGTGCGAGTCTCGCAAATCAATCATTGCGCGTTTTGCGTCGACATCAATTCGGCGACGCTAGCGAAGCGCGGCGTCCCAATGCAGAAAATTGAGGCGCTCCCCGCATGGCGGGAGAGCGCGCTCTTCACCGCGGACGAAAAGCTCGCTCTTGAATACGCCGAAGCAATGACGATCACTGAGCCGGGCGTAAGCGACGACTTGCGAGCGAGACTCAAGCAGCGATGGCCCGACGACACGATCGTCGAATTGACCGGTTTAATCGCGTTTCAAAACCTTTCATCAAAATTCAACGCGGCGCTCGATGTTCCGCCTCAAGGCTTTTGCGTCGTGCCGGCGCAATCGAGCGCGAACTTGCTTTCCTTATAGTCCACGCCGTCGCTCGACGCTCATGAGTCACTGCGCGCGCCATGATCGCGATTCGAACGACGGAGGCTCGCACGCGCCCAATTCCGTGACGGAATTGCTGAACACTGAATGTTCGCCGATCGCGCGCATCGCAATTGCGACGCTTCCACGGCGTTTGTAGCTTTCAGACAGTTCGTTCGAAGATTCCATTGTCGAATGCGGCCAACGCTTCGAAGCGCGAGATCTAAGCGCCCGTTTCGCCGCGCAAGACAGGAGGACGCTCATGAACGCCATCACGGCTGCTCTTTCGATCTACGCTGCGGCTGCTGTCGTCATCCTTGTCGTCACGCTCATCGCCGTCGGTTGAGCGCCATCGTAGCGCATGGTCGAGAGCTTTTGATCCATTCTTAACGAGAGCGGCAGCACGCGGCCCCGCGTTCCAATTGTGCAATTTCTTCTGAACAGGTGGAGCGGCGAGCGCTTCGCCGCGTAACGAGTCGCCGCAGCTGATGCGTCGTCGAAAAGCAATCCGCGTGAAGCGTCGTAGCGCGTCGGTTCATTGTCTTCCAAGACAGGCCTTGAACCGGCAATGACGAAAGCCCTGGCCTTGCATCGCTGATCGCCTTCGCATGAGACATCGCTTACGCTAGCGCTTCGTTTTGATTTTTCCGTTTGACGACATGCGTCGCGGTATTTGTAGGACATGTTCCATTTGCCGCCGTTCTCGCATCAATGAATTCGTCCACGTGTAACTTTCCTCTTCGACCTTGCGAACTGGGAAACATGGAAAGCGTTCGCCGCTAAAGTCACTTCGTGACCGGCGCGCAAATGCAGTCGATGCAATAAGGCCGCGAGCTCCAGATCAAAACCAGTGCGAAGGAACGGCAAGATGAAGCAGCCTCTCTACACCAATCTGCGCAACAACGGCGGAAACGCATTTTTTGCCGGCAATCGCGAGGAAACACGATTTCACACCGTCCGCGCGGGCGTGAATTATCACTTCAATCTGTTTGCGCCCCCACCACCGATCCTGGCAAGATTCTAGTCGAGCAAGCAATCAAGCAAGTGCGATCCCGGCGCTCGCCGCCGGGCCGACGATGTGATCTCCGCGAGACCCGCGCACATCGCGAGGAACGTCAACTCTTAAACGTATGCCCTGGAACGGCCGCCAGAGTCGACGGCGGAATTGCTGCCTAGAAGGAGCCGCGAATGCGAAGAATTGCCGAAGTGATTGACGTAGCTTTTTGGGGGGGTGTGCGCGTGGCGTCACTTCTCGCGCTTATATCTTACGCGGCCGCGGCGACAACCGAGCCCGCGGATCTCTTCCGCGAAGCTGCAAATGATCCTTCCGTGGTTGTCGATCACTCGGCGTGGGACCGTCTGTTGCAAACCTATGTGCATCCGGGCGATGACGGGCTGAACCGGGTGGACTATGGAAGCTTTCAAGCGAATGGCCACGCAGAGTTAAAGCAGTATCTCGAAAGCCTGCGCGCCGTCGACCCGCGAACGCTCGGCCGTTCGGAGCAGTTCGCCTTCCTCGCTAATCTTTATAATGCAAAGACGATCGACATCGTGCTGGATCACTATCCTGTCTCGTCGATCAAAAACGTCTCGCTCGGCGGCGGGCTCTTTGCGGCGTTCACCGGCGGCCCATGGAAGGCCAAAGTGCTGACACTGCAGGGCGTCGAATTCAGTCTCGACGACATCGAGCACGGCGTGCTGCGGCCACTGTTCAAGGATCCGCGAGCGCATTATTCCGTAAATTGCGCATCGGTCGGCTGTCCCAATCTACAGACCCACGCCTTCACCGGCGCCCGCCTCGACGCGCAACTCGACGCGGCGGCGAAAGCCTATGTCAACAACCCGCGAGGAACGAATTTCTCCGGCGGCCGGCTCGTGGTTTCGTCGATTTACGAATGGTTCAAGTCGGACTTCGGCGGCGATGATGTGGGCGTCCTCAGACATCTCCGCAAATATGCGACTCCGTCTCTCAGGTTAAAACTCGACTCTGTAAGATCGATCAGCAGTCATCATTACGATTGGACGCTCAACGATGTCCTGCGGTGAAGCGGGGCTCCGCTATTCCGGCAGGACGCGCGTCGGCACGCAAATTTTTCATGAGCGGCATGTCGCCGGTCGTCAGTCATGACTGGTTCATGGAATAACGGCTCGTTATAAGACGGGGAGCGATACGAAATTGACAAAAGCGAAGCTTGGCGCAGGAGCTATTTCGATATTCTGTGTGACGTGGACGGCCTTGTCCGTCGCGCGGGCGGAAAGTCTCCTGCTAGATCCTGCAAAGGCGCTGGCTAGCGCGAAGCGGATCGACTTCGTTGGCCGAAACGATTTCAGCGTCGAGGAGAGCGCGCAGGGCGCCATGTTGCGTAGCATCCCTCAAAAATCCGCATCCGGTCTCTATCAACCAGTTGAACGAGACGGCGCTGAGCTGACGCGCGTTCGGTGGCGATGGCGCGTCGACCAACTCCAGGCCACGGCAGATTTGCGAAAGCTCGCAACCGAAGATTTCGGCGCAATGATCATGTTCGTTTTCGGCAAGCCGTCGTTTCTTAATCGCGACGTTCCGACGTTGGGCTATGTTTGGACGGCGACGCCCCTGCACAACGGATCGATCATCCGCTCCCAGCGACACCAAAGCCTCGCCTATATCCAACTCCGCGGAAGCGCCGACATCGGTCTTATGCGCGCCGAAGAGCGTGACGTCGCCGGCGACTATAGAAATGTGTTCGGCAAGGAGCCAGGCGAGTTGAATTTCATCGCCGTGTTCAACGACAATGATCAGACGAATGAGCCCGCATCCGCCCTGTTCGGGCCGATAGTGGACGGACGCTAGTAGTCACTAAGAGTTGAATCTCTGATTGCTCTAATTTCGCAGCTGACGGCTCGACCAGGCGGCGCAATTTGCGTGCTAAGGCGGTTTCCCGGCGTGAGCACGTCCGAAATCGAACGAATAAAGGAATTCTAGGAATGCATAGCGGGGAAGTCGGTGAGAATCCGCCAAATCCTGGTCGGTGGCGCTTCGACAGTGATTTGTGTTTCAATCGAGATCTTCATTGTCGCTTCCTCGAAATCGGCGTGTCCCGTCCATGACAGAACACTCGACGAGACACGCCGACGCGAACATCAATCGTCTGACCTCTACGCCATCTCCCACACGCGCGTGGCGAAAACCTCGTCTACCGGCGTGTGAAAGACGTGGTTCGCATAATTGCTGATCGTCTTGACGCTGATGGCGAGGATGATTCCGAGAATATTTCTCTCGCTGTATCCCGCGGAGAAGAATGCCTGCGCGTCGGCTTCGTTTGGACGCCCTCGCTTTTCGAGCATGATCCGCGTGAACTCCGCGAGCGCCCGCAGCTTGGCGTCGGAAATTGGCCGGCCGTCGCGGATAGCGTCCGTCACATCGGGTGGCACCTTCGACATCTTGTCGGCGACAAAGCTGTGCGCCGCCATGCAGTAGTGGCACCCGTTCCAGCGGCTGATGACGAGAAAGATCACTTCTTGCTCGATGGGAGTGAATCCGCATTCCTGACGAAAGGCCGCATAACCGGAGGAATAGGCTTCGTATAGCGCCGGCTCATTGGCCATGGCCCCATACATTTTTGGCGTGAACCCCATTTGTCTTTTAGCGGATTCGAGCAGGCTCCGGGCTTTTCCCGTCGCCGTCTCGATCGCGAGGAAGGGGAGGTCTTTAATTCGATATGTGTTGCTCATTGCGTTCGCTCTCCGACTAACGGTTCGCCAGACGACGAAGATCGGCGTCCGTCATGGGCTGGCCGCCGACCCCCCATGCGCCGGGCGCCACGTCCTCGACGATGACCCAGGTCACGTCCCTCAGGCCCTCGCCTTCCACCGCCAGTACGGCCTCCGTCACCCCCGAGATGAGTTGTTTCTTCTGATCGGGCGTCAGATAGCCGCTGATTCCCTTGATGTTCACGAGTGGCATGCCGCTGCTCCTATGGCTTAGCGTCAATGGAGCGATATCCACACGTATTTGCAACCTGCACAAGTAGGCACTAATATTAGCTATAGTGTCCTTTTTGATACCAATGGAGCGTGCATGAGGAAACAGCGACATCAGGCCTACACATGCTGCCCGCTCGAAGCCGCCCTGGACGTGATGGGAAGCAAATGGAAGGCGACGATCCTGTTTCGCCTTCTCGACGGCACAAGACGCTTCAATGAACTTCGCAGGCTGATGCCAAATGTTACGCAGAGAATGCTGACCCTCCAGCTACGCGAACTCGAAGCCGACGGCATGATTCTGCGTAAGGTTTTCGCCGAGGTGCCGCCCAAGGTCGAATACTCCCTGTCCGATCTCGGCAGGACACTGGAGCCATTGCTGCGGGAGCTGTACCAGTGGGGCCAAACGCACATACAGCGAAAACAACCTGAGGCCAGTCCGGAGCCCGCCTCAAGCTCGATTGAAAAGAAAATCCTGCGCTCAAGCAATTAAGCAGCGCTCTTCTTTCTGCGCCGAGGGTCAAAACGGCATGTCTACCCCCCGAGACGACCGCGCGAGGTTGGAGCGCGAGGAACGCTGGCGGCAACTGATGCGCGCCGCTCAAGACGGCGACACCGCCGCCTATGCTGCGCTTCTCTCTGAAATTCTTCCCGTCCTTCGCAGATTCGTCGCTTACAGATGGCCAAGCGCGCCGGACGTAGAAGACATCGTCCAGGAGGTTTTGCTGTCGGTCCATACCGTCCGACACACTTACGACCTCGCTCGCCCTTTCATGCCCTGGCTGATGACGATCGCGATGCGCCGGACGATCGACGCCGCGCGTCGCCGGACAGCTCGATCCGCGAATGAAACAACGGTCGACATCATGCCCGAAACCTTTTCGAGAAGCGATACGAAGAACGAACAGGAGACCAGCGATGATCAAGAGGCGATACGGCGCGCCTTGGCGCAATTGCCGGACGGGCAACGCCAGGCGGTCGAGCTGATGAAAGTGCGAGGTCTGTCGCTCCAAGAGGCTTCCGCCGTGACTGGCAAGAGCGTGGCGTCGTTGAAGGTCAGCGTGCATCGGGGGCTCAAGACGATGCGTGAAGTGTTGAAAAGAGAGACGCAATGAATTCGGAAGAGCTTATTCGTCGCCTCGCCGCAAGCGCCAAGCCCGTCCGCCGTCTGCCGCACCCCATGTGGCGCGCAATGATGTGGTTTGTGCTTTCGCTCACCTATGCAGCGGTCTTGGTGTTTGTCTTAGGTTTGCGCGCGGATTTCTCAGTTCGGATCGCGGAACCGCGCTTCTTAATCGAACTCTCGGCCGCCATTCTGACGTCGATGATGGCGGCGGCGGCCGCGTTTTGCTCGACTTGCCCCGGCCGGCCGCTGTGGGAGCGCCTCGCGCCTTTTCCGTTCTTGCTGGTCTGGCTGGCGTCTCTTGGCGAAGGCTGCTGGCGCGATTGGACGCTCCATGGAGTGCAGAGTCTCGCCATTCAGCTGGAATTCAGTTGCTTCTGGAAAATCGTTGCGACAAGCGCGGCGCCGCTGATCCTGATCCTGCTCATGGTTCGCCGAGGCGCGCCAATTGCGCCCTACCTGACAACCGGGCTCGCGACGCTCGCGGCGGCGGCGCTGGTCGCGGCCGGCATGCTCCTGTTCCATCAGCAGGAGTCAAGCGTCATGGTGCTTGTCTGGCAGTTCGGTTCGGTCCTTGTCCTCTCAGGATTTGCTGCGCTCTTCGGTCGGCATGTCCTGTATTGGCGAACCGTCGATATGCGTTCGCTCGACAATCAAACGACACCTCACTGCTAACGGGATTACGCCGAAAGGGTGACGGTCGGCTAAAAAGGCGCGCTCATGAACATCCAGGTCGTCAAGGACTATTACGGCAAGATCCTTCAGGGATCGCAGGACCTCAAAACCAAAGCCTGTTGCACGCCGGACAATATGCCGGAGCGCGTCAAAGCGCTCCTGTCGAACGTCCATGACGAGGTGCTGGCGAAATATTATGGCTGCGGCCTCGTCGTTCCGGAGCTTTTGCAGGGACGCCGCGTCCTGGACCTCGGTTGCGGATCGGGTCGCGATGTTTATGCCCTTGCCCAACTCGTCGGACCGTCGGGCGAGGTCGTTGGCGTCGATATGACGCCGGAGCAGCTTGTGGTCGCTGAGGCGCATGTCGACTGGCATATGTCGAAATTCGGCTTCGATCGGCTGAACGTGCGGTTTCTCAGAGGATATATCGAGGCGCTCAACACGCTCGGACTCGAACCGGGCAGCTTCGATGTCGTCGTATCCAATTGCGTCGTCAATCTGTCGATCGACAAACCGGCGGTGCTCGAGGGCGTCTTCGACCTGCTCAAGCCTGGGGGCGAATTTTATTTCGCCGACGTCTATGCCGACCGGCGGCTTGATGAGGCGGTGCGCGGCGATCCCATCCTGTATGGCGAATGCCTCGGCGGAGCGCTCTATTGGGGGGATTTTCTCGCCCTGGGAAGGTCCGCGGGCTTTGGCGATCCGCGCCTCGTAACGAGCCGCCCGCTCGAAATCACCGATCCGGAAGTCGAAGAAAAAATCGGCGCGGCGCGCTTCTATTCGGCGACATATCGCCTGTTTAAGATCGATGCGCTCGAGCCCGCCTGCGAGGACTATGGTCAGGCGGTGATTTACAAAGGCGGCGTTCCGGAAGCGCCGCATGTGTTCTCGCTCGACAGCCATCACGCGATGGAAAAGGGGCGGATTTTCCCGGTCTGCGGCAATAGTTGGCGGATGCTGAAGGAAAGCCGCTTCGCGCCGCATTTCGAGTTTATCGGCGATTTCTCCCATCATTACGGCGTGTTTCCCGGCTGTGGGACGAACATCCCGTTCTCCATCGACGCCAGTCGCGGCGGCGAATTCGGCGACTGCTGCTGATGTCGGTCTCTTGGTTCCGCGGAAAGGACCGATGCGCGTTGGCGTCTATCGGCCGCATTTGCGCGGTCTATATCGCTTTTTTCTCGTCGTCTCTCGGGCATGCGGCCGACAACCGGCTCGTGCTGACTGGCTCGAGCACCGTGGCGCCGCTCGCGGCGGAGATCGGCAAGCGGTTCGAGGAGCAAAACCCCAGCATCCGCGTCGACGTGCAATCGGGCGGTTCCTCTCGAGGCGTCGCCGACGCCCGCTCAGGCCTCGCGGACCTCGGCATGGCGTCGCGCGCGCCGAACGCCGACGAGACGGACCTGCAATTCTTTACGATCGCGCGCGACGGCGTCGGAATCATCGTGAATACGAATAATTCGGTCCGGTCGCTGACGGACGAGCAGATTGTCGCGATCTATACGGGAAAGATCGCCGATTGGAGCAAAGCGGGCGGCGCGGCCGGACGGATTACGGTCGTCAACAAGGCTGAGGGCCGGTCGACCCTCGAACTGTTCCTCCACTATTTCAAGCTGAAGGGCGGCGACGTGAAAGCGCATGTCATTATCGGCGAGAATCAGCAGGCCATAAAGACGGTGGCCGGCAATCCTGGCGCCATCGGCTATGTGTCGATCGGTTCGGCGGAATATGAGGCGGGTCACGGCGCTCACATCAGGCTCTTGCCGATGAGTGGCGTCGCGGCGTCGGTTGAGAATGTTCGAAGCGGATCCTTTCCGCTCTCCCGCCCGCTCAATCTTGTTAGCAAGGGAGCGCCCGGAGCGGTTGCGAGACGTTTCATCGATTTCGCTCGATCGAGGAGCGTTCATGACATTGTCGAATCGCAGTTCTTCGTCCCGGTCGCGCCGTGATACGCGACTTGTCGCGGCGGTGGCGACGGCCGCGCTCGGCTCGTCC
This sequence comes from Methylocystis silviterrae, assembly GCF_013350005.1. Taxonomy (GTDB): domain Bacteria; phylum Pseudomonadota; class Alphaproteobacteria; order Rhizobiales; family Beijerinckiaceae; genus Methylocystis; species Methylocystis silviterrae. Next base: position 16,108 of record NZ_JABVWW010000016.1, on the reverse strand, counting down.
GCCATATTCGTGTTGATCGTCGGCTTCCTTCTGAAGGAATCGTGGCCGGCGCTATCCACGATTGGTCCTGCGCGATTTCTCTTCGACCCGGCGTGGCGCCCGACCGAGGGCCTCTTCGGCCTCGCCCCCATGCTGTCGGCGTCGCTTGCGGCTTCGGTCGGCGCGGTTATCCTCGCCACGCCGCTCGGAGTCGCCTCGGCGATTTTCTGCCGCCATTATGCGCCGCCCCCGATCGGATGGATTCATCGCTGGTCGATGGCTCTGTTGTCTGGCGTCCCATCTGTCGTCATCGGACTTTGGGGGTTGACCGCCATCGTCCCGCTAATCGGCCGCTTCGAGCCTCCCGGCGCCAGCCTGCTTGCCGGGATTCTGATCCTGACAGTGATGATTACGCCGACCATCGCTCTGATGAGTGGGGCGGCGCTGGACTCCCTCCCCGATGCATATGGGCGGGGCGCTGTGGCGCTGGGATTGTCGCGCGAGGCGACGCTGGCGCATGTGCTGCTTCCCGCCGCGCGCGGCGGCGTCGCCGCCGGCATTCTGCTTGCCGCAGCGCGCGCCCTCGGCGAAACGATGGCGATCGTCATGGTCAGCGGCAATGTCGTGCAGGCGCCGTTGAGCCTATTCGACCCAGTGCGGATGCTGACGGCCAATATTGCGCTGGAGATGGCTTACGCGACCGGAAGCCACCGCGCCTCGCTGTTCGTTTCCGGACTGATGCTCACAGCTCTTGTCATCGCACTGGCGGCGGCAGCCTGGCGCCTTTCGGGGGACCACTGTCATGGATGAGGTTGCAAGGCCCCAGGCGGCGTCGACAATGCTGCCGACTCCTTCCCTGCGTGACGCGCTGTACGGCTTCGGCATTTGCATCGCCGCCTTGCTTGTCGCCGCGATATTTTTCTGGCTGCTCGCCGATCTGGCGTGGCAGGGCGTGGGCCGCCTCGACTGGACCTTTCTCACCACTCCGCCGCGCAATGCGGGGCGCGATGGCGGTCTCGCGCCCATCCTCGTCTCGACATCTCTGATTATCTTAGTAGCGATGTCGGTCGCGGCGCCGCTCGGCGTCGCCACCGCAATTTTCCTTTCGGAATTCACGCCCGCAGGCGGACGCTTGGCGCGCTGGATGAGTCTCAGTCTGGACGTCCTCGCGGGTACGCCGTCCATCGTATTCGGCCTCTTTGGCGGCGCATTCTTTTGCGTCTTTCTGGGCCTCGGTTTTTCGATTCTCTCGGGCGGCTTGACCCTCGCGTGCATGGCGCTTCCTATCCTGATCCGCACGGTCGAATCAGGACTGCGGTCTTCGCCGATCGAGTGGCGCCTCGGCGCCGCCGCCCTTGATCTCTCACGCGCGACCCTTCTCTGGCATGTCCTGCTGCCCGCCGCCGCGCCGTCGCTCGCCGCCGGCCTGAGCCTTGGAATTGGCCGGGCGGTGGCGGAAACGGCGGCGCTCATTTTCACAAGTGGCTATGTCGATCGTATGCCGTCATCTCTCTTCGACTCCGGCCGAGCGCTTTCCGTCCATATCTACGATCTCACGATGAATGTCAGCGGCGGCGACGCCAACGCCTATGCCTCGGCGCTCGTTCTGATCGCCTTCCTGATCGCCGCGAACAGTCTCGCATTTTGGTTCTCAAACAGAATATTCGGCCGAAGGATGGCCCGCGCATGATCGCGTATATTGCAGACACAGACGCAACAGCCGGCTCCGGCCGCGCCGCCTATACCCTCGGCCCGCTGGCGGCCGGGCCTACCTGCTGCGAGCCGAGGCCACAGATTAGCGTCGAGAATCTGACGCTGGCGTATGATGGACGCGCGGCCCTCAAGGAGGTGAGCCTCGATATCTTCCGCGGTTGCGTCACAGCGCTGATTGGTCCGTCAGGCTGCGGAAAGACGAGTTTCCTGTCGAGCCTCAACCGGCTGAGCGATCTCATTCCGGGATGCGAAGTCGAAGGGCGAATTCTTTTCGATGGCCAGAATATTCATGATCAGCTCACCAATGTCCGGGCGCTGCGGCGTCGCGTGGGAATGATCTTCCAACGGCCCAATCCATTTCCGCTCTCCATCCGACGCAATCTTGAGATGCCGCTGAAGGAGCATGGCGTTCAGCGCCGCGCCGATCTCGATGCGGCCGTGTGGCGGTCGCTCGTCGACGTCGGCCTTTGGGAGGAGGTCAGAGATCGGCTCGACGCTCCCGCGCTCGCGCTGTCCGGCGGACAACAACAGCGTCTGTGTATCGCCCGCGCCATCGCGCTGCAGCCGGACGTCCTGCTGATGGACGAGCCGTGCAGCGCGCTCGATCCCGTTTCGTCGACAATCGTTGAAGATCTGATCGCGAGCCTGCGAGGCGGCTACACGATTGTCATCGCCACTCACAATCTGGCCCAGGCGCGCCGCGTCGCCAATTATGCCGGCTTCTTCTGGGTGAAGGATCGCGCCGGCGTGCTGATCGAATTTGATCATTGCCAGCGAATTTTTGACTCGCCACGCCATGAACTGACGGCGGCTTATGTTAGCGGGCGAAGGGGTTGAGGCGCGCGCTACGGAAGGCCGAGCGAAGCCGTCAGCCTTGCCGAAGGGCCTCCCGGCCGATGACGTAGAGGATCTTGACGCCGGCGCCGATGGCGCCCCTAAGCGTGCCCGAAACCTTTGACGCCCCGATGCGTCTTCGGTAGCGAACCGGAACTTCGAGCGTGCACAAGCCATGTTTCGCCGCGCGCGCCTGCATCTCCACCGTCCAACCGTAATTCGCGTCGGTCAGCGCCAGTCGCCTGAGGGCGTCGCGCCTTATGGCGCGGAAGGGTCCGAGATCTGTATAACGCGCGCCCCAGATCCACCTCATCAGCAGGCAGGCAAGCCAATTTCCAAATAATTGCTGCGGCGTCAGTGCGCCTGCTTCCCGTTTTCCCAGCGTTCGTGATCCAAGGACAAGATCGGCAGCGCCATCGGCGATAGGCGCGACGAGCGTCGACATGTCTGCCGGATCGTCGCTCGCATCGCCGTCCATGAAAACGATCACATCCATGGATGGCATGACCGAGAGCGCGGTCAGACATGCGCGTCCATAGCCGTGGCGCGGCTCCGTGACGACGACCGCACCCAGATCTCTTGCAATCTTGCCCGAACCATCACTCGACTGGCCATCGGCGACGACGACGATCTTCACCCAATCCGGAATCGCAGACAACACCACCGGCAAAGCGGCGGCTTCGTTCTTCACTGGAATGACGACCCCGATGGAGAGATCGCCCGGCGCAACGGCGTTTTTCATGCACGGCTCGCGCAGTGCGTCTTTTGGTCATGAATTCGGCGCCACAGAAGCCAAGCCCAGACCGGCGCCGCGTGCAAAATTGCGACCCCGTTCTGAAACAGCGCGCGCTCGCCCATGGCCGCCATCGGAAAGAACAGATAATATACAGGAAGCGTCACGGAAGCCAGAAGCAGCGGCCAGCACTGTACAGCGGCTGCGAGCGGTAGGAACCACAGCGCATACCAGGGGAATTGCGCCGGGGACAGATAGAAAACCGTTGCGGCGACGATGAGCGCGCGGCCGAGAAGGTCACGCAAATCCTCGATCGGACGCATAGCGATGATTACAGCGACGGCCGCGGCGGAGACGCCAGAAAGATAACGCAAGGTTTTTGCCGTCCAGCGAGAATCGTCGCCGCTGACGCAGTCGAACAGCCCGCACAGCCATGTAAAGGGCGCATTGTTGATTTGCCAGTGCGCTGCATAGGCCGCGAGACCTGAGCGATCCGTGAAGGAAGCAGCGAATAGCGGCGCCAGCAGAATTGCCGCGGCAATCCCGAAGACAAAAATGGCGATGACTGGATAGCGCCGCCCGTCGAGATGCGCGCGCGCGATGAGAGGCGCGAGAAGTATAGGCCATATCTTGACGCCGACCGCCAGCGCTAGCAACGCCGAGCACGCAATGGACCTCATGCGATAGGCGGCGAACATCGCGCCGAGAACCAGCGGGCCAAGCAGAAGATCGACATGAACGGTCGCGGCGCCCGCAAAAACAACGAGAGGATTGCACCAGTAAAGCGCCGCCAGCATGCGCGGTCGGTTCAGTTCGTCCAGAAGCCGGAACATGACGCCGAGCGTCGCAACGTCGGCGATTGCAAAAACGAGCCGAAGGCCGTCGACGCTCCAGGGCGCGACAAGGTGCGCGGCGCCAAAGGCGAGTTGCGCGGCGCCAGGATAGATCGAGGTATATTCCGGGAAATTGATGCGTTTGAGCGTCGAGCGCCCCGTCTCGGCCAGCAGGTCGAAGGGCGGTATCCCGTTCTGACCTGTCGCCGCCTGTGCCGGCGAAAGCGCGTAGGGGCTGCGACCCGAGGCGACGGCGGCTCCGTCCCAAAGATAGCGGTAAAAGTCGTCTTCGAGCGGCGGCGCCGTCGCGAACCAGACGAGCCTCATGGCGAGGCCAAGTCCAACCATCGGCCAAATAGGCGACGCACGACTCAGCCTCGCGGATATCGCCCGTATACTATGCATATAAACGAGCCCGACCGCCGCCGACGCCGACAGAAGCCCGACGAGCGGCGCGACGCCGGCGAAATCCCTCACCGCCGCATGAGTCAATCCAGGGCTCAGGACGACGAGCGCAATCTGGCTTGCCGCCAGCAGAGCGCCTACCCAAATGCTCATCAACCGCGCGCCTTCATGGCGCGCTGAAGCAATCCGCCCCATGACTCGTCGTACGGGTGTATTCGATTGACGGACCCGATCAAATCGACGACAGGCCGCCCTTCGCTGAACCAGCGGAAAATCCCTCCTCGGAGATTGTAAAGCGCGAGGGGTTCATGCGCTGCGGCCGCCTGCGCGATGCGCTCCACCATGATTGAGCTGCGCACGCCAACGGAGCAATAAAAGATCACGACGCGCCCGCGCAGCTCCGCTGCATGTTCGGCGAGGAAACGATCTGCCGATTCGGCGGGATCAACATGGACCGCGCCCGGCAAGTGTCCCGCGTCGAATTCGCGACTCTCGCGAACATCAAATAGAACGGCGTCCCCGGACGCGATTAGTCGAGATGCTTCAGCGCTTACGATGTTGGGAACATTGTACTTTGCTGCGACGGCGCGCTCTACGTCCGCCAAAGCGACGTTCTTCGATGCAGGATTTGGGATCGATACAGGGCGAAGTTCAACAAAGGTAACGCCGCTGACTACTCCGACAAGCGTAAGAGCCCAGAGGAAATTAGAGGATTTCCAGAGCCGCCCCCTACGTTGGATTGCCTGCTTTGACGCCATTCATCCTTATCCGGTTGGACAGTCGAGAGCTAGTTCGAGCCGCTAAGCGAAAAGTTACATTCACCATGGCGATAGCCGGCGAAATTGAAGGCGCAGAGCCCCGTAACTTCGGGGTGCTCCAATGCGAATAGCCTCGCATAACCGAGCGAAGGAGCTGAAATGCCTCAGGGGATCCCGCCGATATCGTCCCGGCCCCAAGCTGAGGCGATCGCCGTTGGGCTTATGTGTAAAGCGCCGCGTCCCGGTCACGCGAAAACTCGCCTGGGTCGCACGATCGGCGCGGATTTCGCAGCCTTGCTTTCTGAATGCTTCCTGCGCGACGTTGCGAAAATTATCGAGACCCTCCAATCAAGCCACAGCTTGCAGGGCTATGGGCTTTACGCCCCGATCGACGCCGCCGCCGAGATCGCGGCGTTGCTTCCCCGCTCATTTCGTCTCGTTCCGCAACACGGCGATGACTTCTCGTCAATCGTCCATGGCGCAATCGCCAGTCTCCTCGAACGCCATCGCGGCGGCGCGATGCTCATTAACTCTGACAGTCCGACGCTTCCTCCGCAGATTCTAGCGATGGCGTCGGATGCGCTCCGGCGCCATGAAGATTGCGTCGTTCTCGGACCGGCATTCGATGGCGGATATTACTTGATCGGACTCAAGCATGCTCACTGGGAGCTGTTTCGAGACATCCCCTGGAGCACGAATGAGGTCGCGCGAGTGACGCGCGACCGCGCGCGGGAATTGGATATCCCAACCGTCGAGCTTCCGATGTGGTACGATGTCGATGTCGCAGCCGACTTTTCGCGCCTGCTCGAAGAAATCGCAGGCGTGCCGCCAAGCTTCGGAGGTTCTGGAGCTGGTGCGAATGGGCGTTCTGGTGATCTGCACGCTGCTCCCGCGCTCGCGACCCGCGCCATGATCAAGAAGTGGAGCCAGCACCGCGAATTTTATCTGGAGTCAGATCATGATTCGAAGCATTGGCCGACACGCTAACGTCAGGGAAGCTTGAAAACGGCGTTATGCGCAGGCGACGCGCTATCGTCCCAGCGCAATGCGCGGAAGTCGAATTCACCATCGATGAGAGGTTTGACGATCTGAAAATAGGGAGAAACATCGAAGTCTCTCGGCGTGAACAGCCCGTGGTGGCGAATGGTGAGGATCTCTTCAATGCATCCCGGGCAATCAGGCGCGCTCATATCCCGAGCATTCACGATCGGCAGAATCGGATAGCGGATCGACTGGAACGCTTGCGCAATCAACGTGGAGCAAATTGCGCGAGTCGGATCGCCGCTGCCCAAGGCGATCATGCGACGACGGAACCGCGACGGAACCGGCGGGTTCGGCAATAGATAGCGCGCAAGATCGACGATGTTGCGAAGATCATAGTGATTGCCCAAACGCTCGATGACATAGGACGTCACCTTGCGGCGTTCGGTTTCGTCGAGCCCTAGTGGCCGGCAAATACGTGTCTGGACATTCTCGAATTCGCTAGTCCCGACGGTACGCACGCCGTCCACCAAGTCGACTTCGACGAAGCAGTGATCGCTATCAGTGGCGGTCTGCGTGAGGTGCGAGCCGACATAGAGCGCCGCATGGGACCACGGGGACTGCGTCAAATATTTTACTGCTGCGCTGACTCGGCTGTTCCCTTCTACGAGTAAAACATCGGCTGGACGCAGGCATGCCAACAGCCGCGTCGGGTTCGTTACGGGCCCGGAGCTATGAACATGGGTCGGGGTCGTCAGGAAGCGCGCCAGTCCATCGCCGAACCATCCGAGAGTCTTTCTCATCGCGAGCGGCTCTGTGCGAGACATGGCGGTTCAGTCATCGAGCGCCAGACAGGATATGATCCCTGCCGCGAACCACTGCGTGAGGAACTCCCCGGCTCGGGCAGCGACGTTCTCGCCGGACCCCTGGAATTGCAGAAGCGAACAGATCTCGGCAAACGACTTTCCCGCCGAAGCTTCAATCAGGGCAAGCCGCTCGTCGGGCGAAACGAGACGATAACACGACTGATGATCGCTGCTACGCCAAAACAGGACGCGCTCTTCCCCCTCATCGATGAGTGGCAGCTCCTGCCCGTCACGCACCGCCTCATATAGCGTCGCCGTTCCGATCGCGAGATCCAAGAGTTCGTAACTGGGGTGAAATTTGAAGGAAATCTTGGGCCAGCGTTCCACGTCTATGTTCGCAAGAGCGTCAATAGAGAGCCTTGACTCGTCAGCGGCGTCAAACACGTCAGCGAGCGCACGCTCGAAGCGCGCGAGGTCGATCGCTTGTGCGTCATTTTCCAAACGCGCATATGTTCCCATAAATTCGGGAAGACGCGCACCGTACCAACGCGCATTTCGAACGCGCGACGGCGCCGCTAAAATATACGCCTCGACAAGAGACCCGAAATCTTCGTCTTCAAGATAATTTCTTAGAACCGGATAGTCGTTCGAGAGAAACTCCGCGAGGCGAAGTCGGTAAGCATTATGGTAGACGGCAAAAAGCGTCTCCGCGTTCGTCTTTTTCGAATCCGCGACGAAACGCGGCGCGATCGCTTCTTCGCTCAATATCCCGGCCTGAAATCTTTCTTGCAGCTCGGCGAGCGTCATGCAGCCGTCTCCTCTCGTGAGTGGACGACGGCGGCGTATATCGACCTTGCACGGTCGAGTTCGGCGACCAGTTCATGGAATGGCGGAAAGTTGTCGTCGCGCTCGATCATCGTCGAGACCTCGCCGAATTGGCGGCACACCCGTTCGTAAAGCTTCCACACGTCAGCGCAAATCGGCTGATCATGCGTGTCGATCTTATGCGTTCCAGCGTCCGAATGGCCCGCGAGGTGTAGTTGCGCCACACGCTCTGCTGGAATTGCCTCGACGAATTGGCGCTCATCGAAGCCATGATTGAACGCAGAGACGTAAATATTGTTGACGTCGACAAGCAGCCAGCAGTCGGCGCGCTCCGCCATCTCTCGGACAAAGGTCCATTCATCCATTTCGGATTCATGGAACGTCACGTAGGTGGACGCGTTCTCGATCGCGATCCTTCGTCCGAGAAAATCCTGCACGCGGTTTATCCGGTCGACAACGTGTTGCAACGCCTCGAAAGTATACGGAACGGGAAGTAGATCGTGCATGTTCACGCCATGGACGCCCGTCCAGCAGAGATGATCGGAAATCCAACGTGGCTCGATACGATCAGCGAGTTTCTTGAGGGCCTTGAGATAATCGATATCGAGGGGATCGGTGGACGCCAGAGACATCGACACGCCATGCATGACAATGGGATAGTCGGCTCGCATGCGTTCGAGCATGGCGACCGGCCGTCCTCCCGGAACAAGATAATTTTCCGTGATGATCTCTAGCCAGTCCACATTCGGCCGGCTTTCGAGAAGCTCTCGGTAATAGACTGGCCGCAGCCCGAGACCAAAACCCAATGACAAAGGCTTGCTCATGGCGAATGTCTCAGAGTACGTGGGCAGCAATGGAGAAGCGGGCGGACGGCGGGTCCGCCCGATTATCCTGATCCGTTAGCCGACAGTGCCGCCCTGCGCCTCGCAGGCGCCCTTCGATTTTGCAGGGAGCCAGCCCTGGCCTTTGCACGCGTTTTGGCCCTTGCAACCGCTACTCGCTGTCTGACAGGCGCCCTGGCCCTTGCAGGCGTTGAGGCCCATGCAATGAACGGATTTCATGCCCTTTTTCGCGGCAGCTGGCGTCGAGGCCGCGCCGCTAAGCGCCAGCGCAATCGCCGCGGCGGCGAGAGTCGAGCCCGAAACGATACTGACCTTCATGTCAATCTCCCTATTGGTTCGCTCAATTGGCGAACAGCGGTGAGGACCCCTCACGAGCCTCACGAAACATGTTTCGCGCGGAGCGCGCCTAAAGTTACAGAGAATGTATCCCTTGGAGTTGCATGCAATTAATCGGGCGCCAGCTCGTAGCTAGCTCGCGGGCTCGCGGGCTTTCTTCAGGCGACGACCACAAATGGCGTCCAATTTCGATAGGAGGTTTGGATCCCACACCGATGGATCGCTGATGACAACAGAATCCAGGCAGCTGTCGATCGGTGAAGGCGCCCGGGGATTGCGGAGTCGTTTCGCGAGTTCGACGATCAGACGTTGGGCGCCTCCCACGTTCGCGCGCATCACCGCCAAAATGCTCGCAACGTCCACCTCGGCGCTGTCTTCGCGCCAACAGTCATAATCCGTGATCATGCAAAGATTGGCGTAAGGAAGCTCCGCCTCCCGGGCGAGTCGAGCCTCCGGCATCGCGGTCATGCCAATGACATCGCAAGCCCAGCTTCGATACAGCCGGCTTTCCGCGCGGGTTGAAAACTGCGGTCCTTCCATTGCAAGATAGGTCACGCTCTCGATCAGTCTCAGGCCTACTTGGCGGGCGGCGTCCTTGGCGTAGCTGGACAGGCGAGGGCAAACTGGGTCAGCCATGGAGACATGCGCGACGAAGCCTGCGTCAAAAAACGATCTCGCTCTATTTTCCGTTCGATCGACGTACTGACCGACGGTGGCGAACATGCCTGGCGCCAACTCCTCCTGCAGCGACCCCACAGCCGAGACCGACAAGATGTCTGTGCAACCAGCCCGTTTCAGGACATCGATGTTGGCGCGCGAGTTTATGGCGCTGGGCGGAAGTCGGTGACCCCGCCCATGCCGCGGCAGAAAAACCAAACGAGTCTCTTCTACCACGCCAAAGAGCAATTCATCGGAAGGTTCGCCCCATGGGCTGTCGACCTTGACCCAGCGGCGATCCATTAGGCCTTCGAATTCGTACAGGCCCGATCCACCTATTATTCCCAATGTCCAGTGCGTCAAAATCCTCTCCTCAGTGGGGCGATCCATGATTGCTGTAGCATGACGCCTTCGGGCCGTTCATCAACACTGTAGCGACAGAGACGCGCGAGCTATGCGTCGAGACCCGCCAGGGACGCGCGTTTGGCGCTCCGCGCAACTACCCGCGCCTCGGATGTAACCTCGCGGCGCTTTACAGCGAAAATAAATTCGTATCGTGTGAACAGCGTCGAACGGCCGAAGACTCAAATGAGCGATAAACCGCTCCCCTTTTCAAAAAAATTCAATCGCCGGCAGTTTGACTGCCCGACAGTGGACCTGCCGTAACCTATTCGCCTCCTGCATCGAAAGATAAGTCGGCTCCCGAGATCATCTGCCCCACCGTACCGAGTATCTTGAGAGCTGCTTTCCGGGCGTGGTCGCGGCGAAGGTGAACAAGAATCGTCTCATCGCGCTCGGGAAGCTTTTTAGGCATGTGGGCTACGACCATGCGAGCGCGAACGCCCTGTTCGCGGTCTCGCTCTCTGACCTCGGCTGAAGCTCAAAAGAATAAAGGTGATGGCTGCGCCATCGTCGATCGCGGGGTGGCTCGTTCACTTTGCGATTGGCGCGATTCTGTGGGGGGTCTGTTTGCATGGCTCGATCCACGCCTAATCTTCGGGGCGGTGTTCGGCGGCGTTTATGGGCTCGAGCGGCCTGAACCGGCGCCGCATCTTCAATTTTCGCGCCGAACCTGGATTGAGTTCGCAGCGCCGGCCGCCTGGGCGAGTTGCTGCTCGAGTTCGGCGATCCGCGCGGTGAGCGGCGCCGTCATCGCGCGCATCTCGTCGAGCGTGTAGCGCTCGACGATGTGTTGCGGACAGTTCCAGTCGAACCCCTCGACCCTGATCAGGAAGCCGCGCTCGACGCGGGCGCGGTAATCTGAGGTTTCGAGTCGAGACAAGGTCGCCTCGTCGTCGAGACTGACGATCTTCGCGCGCCCAAAGAGCTTCAGCCGCGTCTTGTTGGGGTAGTCCATGAAGAAGAGCGACACGCGATCATCGGTCATGAGATTGCCGAGACTGATATATTGCCGGTTGCCGCGGAAATCCGCGAAACCGATCGTGGTCTCGTCCAGCACGCGCACGAATCCCGTCGGCCCGCCGCGATGCTGGATGTAGGGCCACCCGGTCTCGCTGACCGTCGCCATGTAGAACGAATCTCGGGCGCCAATGAATTGGGCCTCCACCTCGCTCAGGCGATGGTTCCTGGTCTCCGGCGCTCCCTCCATGCGCGCATAAGCGTTGCGGCTGCCAAATTGCTCCTGCGCCTTCTTCACCGTCGGGGTGAAGGCGATGTCAGCGTAGCGATGCGGCATGGCGTCCTCCTGCAGGCTCGCGCCCGAGCCTTTTAAAGTCCGAGATCGGAAAGACCCGGGTGATCCGCAGGCCGCGGGCCTTGCGGCCAGCGGAACTTCCGTTCGCTTTCGCGGATCGGCTGATCGTTGATGCTCGCGAAGCGCAGTCGCATCAGCCCGCGCGCATCGAACTCCCAGTTCTCATTGCCATGGCTGCGGAACCAGCCGCCCGCGTCATCGCGCCACTCGTAAACAAAGCGCACCGCGATCCGGTTCTCGGCAAACGCCCAGAGTTCCTTGATCAGGCGATATTCGATCTCACGCGTCCATTTGCGCTTCAGGAACGCGACGATGTTGGCGCGGCCCACCGGGAACTCCGCGCGATTGCGCCAACGGCTGTCCTCCGTATAGGCGAGCGACACGCGCTCTGGGTCGCGCGTGTTCCAGGCGTCTTCGGCCATGCGAACTTTCTGTGTCGCGGTTTCACGCGTGAACGGCGGCAGCGGCGGACGGACGCCGGCATCTTGGGTCGTCTTGGTCATCTCGGTCATTGAAAGCTCCTCTCGCGGTCAGGAACCGGCGCAGGGTCCTCCGCGCCGGTCCCGAGTAAGTCAGGCGGCCTTGTTCAGCTGGATCTCCGGGAAGTCGATCTCGATCTGGGTCGCCTTGCCGAGCAAATTGGTGAAGATGTTCATCGCGACATGCGTGATGATCTCGATGATCTCGCCATCCGAATGGCCGGCCGCGCGCACGGCGTCGAATTCCGCCTTGCTCACCTGTCCGGCATGTTCGACGAGCGCGCGGGCGAAGGCGAGCGCGGCTTCCGCCTTGGCGTCCGACGAACGGCCCATGCGGTTCGCCAGCATCTCCTGACTGTCGAGGCCGGCCTTGCGGCCGATGGCCGTGTGCGCCGAGACGCAATACTGGCAGGCGTTCTGTTCGGCGACGGCCAGCGCGATGCGCTCCCGCGTTTTCGGGTCGAGATAACCCGCGCCGGCGATCCCGTGGATGCCGAGGAACGCGTTCAGCGCCGCCGGGGAATTGGCCAGCACGCGGATGAAGTTGGGGACCGCGCCAAGGCTGGCCTGGACGGAGTCCAGCAATTTCTTGGCTTCGCCAGTGGCGGATTTGGGGTCGATGACGGCAATTCGAGCCATAGGGTCAATCCTTGTTTCGTTGACGGCGCGGCGCGCCTCGGCGCCGCTCCTCCAGACAATGGCTGGTTATTTTTCTTGTAAGAATATCTGACGTATGGAATTCATTATTCCGATTACAGGAATAAAATGGATCGTCTTCACGAGCTCGAGGTATTTGTCGCCGTCGCCGACGCCGGCAGCTTCGCGAAAGCGGGAACGCGCTTGCGCGTGTCTCCCCCTGCGGTGACCCGGGCGATTTCTGCGCTCGAAGATCGCCTCGGCGCCCGCGTCTTCAACCGCACGACCCGCAGCCTAACCATTACTGACGTCGGTCAGCGCTTCCTGGAAAGCGCACGGCGTATCCTGACCGATCTCGATTGCGCCGAACAGGAAGCCGTCGGCGAAACGGCGGTTCCGCATGGCCATCTCACGCTGACGGCCTCGGTGACATTTGGTCGGTCGGCGCTCACGCCCGTGGTGTGCGCGTTTCTTAGCCAGCACCCGCGCGTAACCATGTCGGTGCTGCTGCTCGATCGCATCGCCAACCTCGTGGAGGAAGGGATCGATCTTGCCGTCCGCATCGGTCCGTTGCCGGATTCAAATTTGGTCGCGAAGAAGATCGGAACCGTTCGAAGGATATTGGTTGCGAGCCCGGACTATCTCGTGCGGCGGGGCGTTCCGCAGACTCCAGCCGATCTACGTCTCCACTCAATCATTGCGTTCACTGGCCTTATGCCGAACAGGGAGTGGCGCTTTCTCGACGGCAAAAAAGGCAACAGCGTTTCATTTGTCCCGCGGCTCGAGATCAATGACGCGGCTGCATCCATCGCCGCGGCGGAAATGGGGGATGGGATCACGGTGGCGCTGTCGTACATGGTCGCCGACCAGATTCGCGACGGCCGACTCGCGCCGCTTCTCGACAATTTCACGCCGCCGCCCGTCCCAGTTCACCTTGTCTATCCTCAGAGCCGCTTGGTCTCCTCCAAACTGAGAGCTTTCATCGACTTCGCCGCGCCGCGCCTGCATGCGACGCTCGATGGCCTTAACATCTCCTAAAAAGGCCTGCTCTGATTGCAGCTCACGCGAGCCGATCGAGCACTTACGTCTGCTGTCAAAGGGGGCCGCCAACATAGTGGCAATCTTGACGCCGACGATGCTTGTAACCGGCCATCGAACCGATTTCATAAACTCCCTTGCTGCATGCCCGAACAACATCCGGCGGCGCGGCCATGCTCTCTTGCTTCCTGAACCGGCGGGCACGGAACGTCGCCATAGGAGCAGAACACGCAGCAATCCCCCGTCTTTGGCTTGAGGAGGGCGCCGCAGCCCTTGCATTCGTAGAAGAACTGACAAGCGTCGGTCGGCATCATTTCCGCTGATCTATGACCGCAGGACGGGCAAGTAATGGTCGAGACGAGCTCCATTCAGCGGCCTCTAAGAAGCTTGAGCAGCATTGGGTCGATATAGCTCCAACTTGCCGCCGCGATTACGGCCGTCGACGCGCAGAGGAGCAACGTCAGCGTTGCGCGCGAGCGACCGGTCGACGCGCAGCTTGCGTCCGATGCGCAGGCAACAGGACGCTTCAACCACCACGCGCCCCAGCCCCCGACAAGCGCCAGGGCGCTGACAGAGAGCAGCGGAGCGCGCCACATCGCGACCGCCTCGAGTCCGCCCAGCACGCCCGCGCCTGCGCCGAGAGCGGCTAACCCGAGGGGAATGACGCAGCACGACGACGCCACGACCGCACCGAGACCCGCGACAAGTCCAAAGGCCGCGAACCATTTTGGCGCCGCGGGCGCGGCGGAGGAAGACGAAGCGTCTGGGGCGCCTTTTTGTGCGGCGTGGTTGACGGTCATAGCTTGGCTGGCCCTTTCTCGACGTAGCGGCTATTCTGCAACCCGTAGCCACTACGGGTGCAAGCGAAATATGCAGCCTTTCACCATTGGGCGACTTGCGGCGGCGACGGGCGTCAATCTCGAAACTGTGCGCTATTATGAGCGCATCGAGCTCATGCCGTCGCCGGCGCGGACGGCGAATGGGCGCCGCGCCTATGAGGACGGCCATATCCGACGGCTGGCCTTTATTCGCCGCGCTCGCGAGCTGGGATTCAGCATCGAGCAAATCCGCGCGCTTCTGTCGCTCGCCGAACCGTCCCGCGCGTCCTGCGCCGAGGTAAGAGAGATTGCGCAAGCGCATCTCGACGAGGTTCGTGCGAAGCTCGCCGACCTCGCCAGACTTGAGAATATTCTGGCCGAGACAGCCTCCCGCTGCTCGGGCGACCCCGCGCCATCATGCCCCGTGCTCGACATGCTGGCCGCATCGAATGGCGCGCCAATCAACCAATCGGCGAAGATTGACCACCGCATCAAGTCGATCTGACGCGCTGACGCGCCGCCGTCGATGAATTTCCATACCGGGACGCCGAGCATTCGCGCCTTATCGGCGAGATTGACGGAGAAGCCTGACCCGGGAAAGACGATGACGCCGATTGGCGGCGTCGCCAGCATGTGGTCGTTTCGCTTGAAACCTTGCGATTTTTGGACCCGGAGGAAGAAGTGCGTCGATATCGGCGCGACGTTTGGCGGCGATAAAGCCGGGACTGACGATGCACAGCTTAAGGCATACGCTGGGGACGAGGCTGCGGGAGATCACGTCAGACCTCGATCTGATCCGCCGCATTCTTGATCAGCAGACGCTCAGCATGGGCCAGCATTATTCGGAGACGGCTGACACTTCTCGCCAAGCGCGGCGGGCGCTCGGCAGCTCGACTTTACCGGGAACACATTGCAGTCAAAGTTGTCAACATTGGCCGAAAAAAGTGTCGACACGCCTTTGGCGCTCAGCCTTAACTCATTGATTTTGATGGTGCCCAGGGGCGGAATCGAACCACCGACACTGCGATTTTCAGTCGCATGCTCTACCAACTGAGCTACCTGGGCTCGCGCGGACGCGATGTGTCGGGCTTATAGAAAGCGCGCAACGACTTGTCCAGACCCGCTAGGGTGCGAGATGTAGCTGTAGCGCGACAAAGCGAATGGCCTAACGCGCCAGATCAGATCGCCGCATCCCTTGCAGCACGGGCTCAGCGCTTACCCGCTGCTCACGATGATCTCGGCCGCCCGATTTGCGTCCGTCCGGTCCCGGTCCAGTGATCTTGCACAAAAAGGACTTCAAAGCGCTCGGCCGCGTGATTTGGTGGGACCGATTGTGAAGCGTCCCGAAAAGAGGTAATTGTAGACGCAGGCTGTTGTCGCCTAGCGCATTGCGCTGTCTGGAGTATTAGGAACCTTGCATTATGCATTTCCAGCTCACAATCGAATGTAGCGCTCCGGCGCTTGGCGGGGATTCGATCTCGCGAAGCCAAGAGCTTGCTAACATTCTCCTCGCCGTCGCGGCGGATTTGTTGGACCAAGGCTTGGCGCCAGGCGACAAGCTGCCTTTGCGTGACCGCAACGGCCACTCTGTCGGAATAGCCAAGCTGTTCGAACAACCTAACGTGCTCGCTTCGAGCGCTCTCCTAGGGTCCAGACTCATAACCAATAGCTGATTGTCGCGGCGATGCAGACGGCTGCGAGAAAGTTAGTCGCGCTTCGAT
>NZ_JABVWW010000015.1 GCF_013350005.1 Methylocystis silviterrae | reverse complement strand
GCCGAGCGGCGCACGCTGGTGATGACGGATGAGGAGAAGAAGCTCACCGCCTATCACGAAGGCGGCCATGCGCTGGTCTCCTTGAACGTGCCGGGCTCGATTCCGATCCACAAGGCGACGATCATTCCGCGCGGCAGAGCGCTCGGCATGGTGCAGGGCCTCCCCGAGCGCGATCAGATCTCGCAAAGCTACGAGCAGCTCGTGGCGATGCTGGCGATGGCGATGGGCGGCCGCGTCGCCGAAGAGTTGATCTTTGGGGCGGCGAAGACGACCTCCGGCGCCGCCTCCGACATTCAGCAGGCGACGCGCATCGCCCGCGCGATGGTCACCCAGCTCGGCTTCTCGGACAAGCTCGGCACGGTCGCCTATGCCGACCCGCAGCAGGAGCAATTCCTCGGCTACTCGCTCGGACGCACGCAGACCTTCTCCGAACAGACGCAGGAGACCATCGACGCGGAAGTGCGCCGACTGGTGCAGGAAGCTTACGAGAAGGCCAGGCAGATCCTCGTCGACAAGCGCTCGGATCTGGATACGCTCGCCAATGCGCTTCTCGAATTCGAGACGCTGTCCGGCGACGAGATCAAGGGTCTGCTCGCCGGCAAGCGGCCGGTGCGCGAAGAGTCGTCGCCAACGCCGCCGCCGCGCGGCTCAGCGGTGCCGACGACGGGGCAGAAGCCAGAGCCAGACGTCGGCGGCCTGGAGCCGCATCCGATCTAAAGGGAAAAACCCAGCGGTCCGGCCGCTGGGTTTTTTGCATTCGAACTCGAGCGATCTATGTCTTGGACCGCGCGATCAGATCTTTGACCGTCTCGGCGGGTCGACAGAGCGCGGCCTTGTCGCCCATCGAAACGATCGGCCGCTCGATCAGAATCGGATGCTTTTCGATGACGGCGAAAATCTCCTCGTCCGACAGGGCGGGATTCTCGAGTTTCAGTTCTGCGTAGGGCGTCCCGCGCTTGCGCAGCACGTCGCGCACGTTCTTGCCCATGCGACGCAGAAGCTCCTTCAAGGTCGCCCGATCGGGCGGGTTTTTGAGATATTCGATCACATGCGGCTCGTAGCCGGCCTCGCGCAAGGCGGCCAGCACGTTGCGCGAGGTCCCGCAGGCGGGGTTGTGGTAGATTTTGACTTCCACGTGGACATCCGTTCAGACGATGTGCGAGTGTTCATTAGCCGTTCGTTAGGCCGGCGAAAACACGCATTTAACGTTGTGGCATTATGCCCATAAATGCGCCGACCTGGCGCGACGGATGGCGTGAAGGATGCGCCGATTTGGCGCCGAGGCGCTCGGGCGCCGCTCGCTGAGGATCTTCAATGACCCGCACCTATTTCGGCACAGATGGCATTCGTGGCCTCGCCAACGAGAAGATCACGCCGGAGCTCGCGCTCAAGGTTGGGCAGGCGGCCGGGCTGATTTTTCATCGCCGCGAAGGCCGCCATCGCGTCGTCATCGGCAAGGATACGCGGCTCTCAGGATATATGATCGAATACGCGCTTGTCGCCGGCTTCACATCCGTGGGCATGGATACGCTGCTTCTCGGACCAATGCCAACGCCTGCGGTCGCGATGCTCACGCGGTCAATGCGCGCCGATGTCGGCGTCATGATTTCCGCCTCTCATAATTCCTTCGAGGACAACGGCATCAAGCTGTTTGGACCGGACGGCCACAAGCTTTCGGACGAGATCGAACACGAGATCGAGCGCCTCATCGACGGCGATATGTTGCGCAAGCGCGCAGGACCGAGGGATCTCGGACGCGCCCGCCGCATCGACGACGTGCGCGCGCGCTATATCGAGTTCGCCAAGCGCACGCTGCCGCGCAATATGAGCTTCGAAGGTTTGCGCCTCGTGGTCGATTGCGCGAATGGCGCGGCCTATAAGGTGGCGCCCGAGGCGCTGTGGGAGCTTGGCGCCGAAGTGATCGCGATCGGCGTCGACCCCGACGGCTTCAATATCAATCATCGCGTGGGCTCCACAGCGCCGCAGGCGCTCCGTGACAAGGTGCGCGAGCTGCGCGCCGACGTGGGCATCGCGCTCGACGGCGACGCCGACCGTGTCATCATGGTCGACGAAAATGGGCGCCTGATCGACGGAGATCAGTTGATGGCGGTTATCGCCGAAAGCTGGCGCGATCAGGGGCTGCTGTCCAAGCCCGGAATCGTCGCGACAATCATGTCCAATCTTGGATTGGAGCGCCATCTGAATTCGATCGGGCTCACGCTCGAGCGAACGCCCGTCGGCGACCGTTATGTGATCGAACGCATGCGCGAAGCCGGCTACAACATTGGCGGCGAACAGTCTGGCCATATCATTCTGTCTGACTATTGCACGACAGGCGACGGGCTCGTGACGGCGATGCAGGCGCTCGCAGAAGTGAAGCGTCAGGATCGTCCGGTAAGCGAAGTCTGCCATCGGTTCGAGCCGCTTCCCCAGGTGTTGCAGAATGTGCGCGCCCAGCGTCGCGAATTGGAGTGCACGGCGGTGGCGTCTGCAATCGACGATGCGCGGGCGCGACTTGGCAGCTCCGGCAGAATCATTGTTCGCCCCTCCGGCACTGAACCCGTGATCCGCGTGATGGGCGAAGGCGACGACCGCGAACTGGTCGAATCTCTCGTCGCGCAGATCTGCAGCGTGCTGAAGGAATCCGCCGAAGCGGCCTAAGCGAAGCCGCTGCGGGCGCATTCGGCGCTGCCTGCTAAAGATAGAATTCAGTTAAGCGATAGAGTTAACGCATCGTTAATCCTTGCCGCCCATGTTGCCGTTGTCGGCCCTGCATCATCAAAACGCTGCGGGGCGCCCGCACCAAGGGGACCGATCATGGGCCGCACCCTCTCGCTGGCGCTGTTAGCCACCATCGTCATAAGCGGTCGCGCCGCGCGCGCCGACGGCCTGCCGCCTCTCCCGCCTCTTGATGTCAGCGGCTGGTATCTTCGGGGCAATGTCGACGCGCCCGCGCAGTTAACGGAAGGGCAGTCGCGGCTCCAGCCCAACCTTCTCGCCGACCTGGCGAATGGCCCCGCCCGACCAACGCATTATTCAATGAGCGAATTGCGCTAGCGTTTCAAAAAAATGCGCGAGCCAGAACGATTTCATGTTCAGCAATGCGCAAGAAGCGGACGTTGTGCGAGCGTCGTAAGCCGCCTTAAGCGACCATGGCGATGAGCGTTGCGCCGAATGCGCCGAGGATGACGACCAGCCACGGCGGCGTCCGCCATAGCACGAGCAAGAGGAAAGCAAGAAGGCCTAGCCCCAAATCCGCTGGGCCAAGGATCGCGGTCGTCCAAACAGGGGTATAGAGCGCCCCGAGCAGAATTCCGACGACCGTCGCGTTGATCCCCTTGAGCGCCGATTGCGCCGCGCTTCGATGACGCAAAGCGTCCCAAAAGGGCAGCGCGCCGACGACCAGAAGGAAAGACGGCAGGAAAATCGCGGTGAGACAGATCAGCCCGCCCGCCCAGCCGTTTGGCTCAGACGTCATCGCTGCGCCGAGATAGGCCGCGAAAGTAAATAGTGGGCCGGGAACCGCTTGCGCCGCGCCATAGCCGGCAAGGAATGTATCACGGTCGATCCAGCCTGGAGATACGAAGGCCTGCTGCAGCAGCGGCAGCACGACGTGCCCGCCGCCAAAAACGAGCGACCCTGAGCGATAAAAGCCGCTGATAAGCTCGATTGTAGGACTGGGGATTGCGTTCGCCAGAAGGGGCAACCCCACAAGCAAAACGGCAAACAGCGCGAGCGAGGCGATGGCCGTGCGCCGGGTGATGGGGATCGATAGCGCCGCCGTGGCTCCGTTGTTTTCCCCCGAGAGGAACAACCAGCCAATGACGCCCCCCGCCGCAATCGCGCCAATCTGACCGCTGGCGGTGGGGACCGCCAAAGTCAGCAGCGTCGCCGCCACGGCGATGGTCGCCCGGTCCCGATCCGGACAAAGGTTTCGCGCCATCCCCCACACCGCTTGCGCGACGACCGCGACAGCGACGACTTTGAGGCCGTGCAGCCAAGCGACCTGCGATAGGTCGCCGAGGCGACCGACTCCATAGGCGAAGCCGATCATCGCAAGCGCCGAAGGCATGGTGAACCCGATCCATGCCGCCAATCCGCCGGCAAGGCCGGACCGCAACATGCCGATGATGATGCCGACCTGACTGCTCGCGGGGCCGGGAAGGAACTGGCAGAGCGCGACGATATCCGAGTAGGCGGCCTCATCGAGCCATTTGCGGCGCGAGACGAACTCAGCGTGGAAATAGCCAAGATGGGCGACCGGCCCGCCGAAGCTCGTTACCCCGAGACGCAGAAAAGCCCAAAGCACTTCCAGAATGGAACCATACCCTTTCTTGAGCGTCCTCCCGCAATCCGCGCTCATAGCGAGCTCTGCGCTTCAGAATTTCCATAGGCTGCGCCGAACAGCCGCCCACTCAGCGACCACCGTCGCGAAGCTCTGAGCGGCATAAATGGGGGCGCTGTTTTCTTGCTGGCTTTGGGCATTTACATGATGATGTTGGGGGCCATTCGCGCCTCGCGTATCGTGCTGCTACACCACCGCGCGGACAGTTCAATGTTTGCGTGAGGATGAAGCAAGAAGCAAAGCGTGAGCATATCTCATCCATGTCCGACCTCACCGAAATCGGCGGAGACACGCCTCAGACCAATACGCCTGAGATCAGCGTCTCCGAACTCGCGAACGCGCTGAAGCAGACGATCGAGGATCGCTTCGGGCGCGTGCGCGTGCGCGGCGAGATCTCCAACTATCGCGGCCCGCACGCCTCCGGCCACGCTTATTTCTGTCTCAAGGATCAGAATGCGCGTCTCGACGCGGTGATCTGGCGATCGACGTTTCTGCGCCTGCGCACGCGGCCGCAGGAGGGACTGGAGGTCGTCGCGACCGGCCGCGTCACAACCTTCCCCGGCAAGTCCTCCTATCAGATCATCATCGAGTCGCTGGAGCCGGCCGGCGTCGGCGCGCTGATGGCGCTGCTCGACGCGCGCCGCAAGGCGCTCGCGGCCGAGGGCCTCTTCGACGAAGCGCGCAAGCGCCCCCTGCCCTTCCTGCCGCGCGTCGTCGGCGTGGTGACCTCGCCGACCGGCGCCGTCATCCGCGACATCCTGCACCGTCTCAACGACCGCTTCCCGCGCCGCGTGCTGGTCTGGCCCGTGCGGGTGCAGGGCGAGAGTTGCGCTGAGGAGGTCGCGGCGGGCATTCGCGGCTTCAACGCGCTGCCTGCCGGGGGCGCCATTCCCCGCCCCGACGTGCTGATCGTCGCGCGCGGCGGCGGTTCGCTCGAGGATCTATGGGGCTTCAACGAGGAGGTCGTCGTTCGCGCGGCGGCGGAGAGCGCCATTCCGCTCATTTCGGCGATCGGTCATGAGACAGATACGACGCTCATCGATTTCGTCGCCGACCTTCGGGCGCCGACGCCGACGGGCGCGGCCGAGAAAGCCGTTCCGGTGCGCGTCGAGCTGTTCGAACATCTCGCCATACGCACAAGCCGGCTGGAGGGCGCGCGCCGCCGCGCCATGGAACAGCGGCGGGTCCAGCTTTCAACCTTCGCGCGCCTGCTGCCCGCGGGCGACGCCCTGCTCGCCAATCCGCGCCAGCGTTTTGACCGGGCGGCGGAGCGGCTGCGCGCCGGCGCCCGCGCCGCGCGAGACGGAAGGCGTCTACGGCTGTCGCGCGCCGCAACGCTGCTCGCCCGCCACTCGCCGCAGGCGGAGCTGGCCCGCGTGCGTGAGCAGCTGCGCGGTCTTGGCGCGCGGCTGCAGCAGGGTTATCGCGCCCGGCGCGTTCTCGCCGGCCAGGAGAACGCCGCAGCTAGGCAGCGCCTCGCCGGCGCGGCGCAGCGTCTCGACCGCGCGGTCGCTGGCTTGATCGGCGGCCATCAGGAAAGGATCGACAGACTGGCCCGGCTGCAGGAGTCGCTCAGCCATCGCTCGGCGTTGGCGCGCGGCTTTGCGCTGGTGCACGATGAAAGCGGCGCCTTAGTGCGCAGCGTCGCTCAGGCTCCTCCTGGAACGGGTCTCGATATCGAGATCGCCGACGGCAGAATCCATGCGCGCGCTGGCATTGCGATTCCAGATCCGCCGGCGCGCCCGCGCCTACGGCGCCGCCTGAAAAGAGCCGACAGCGACGATCAGGGATCGCTGTTCTGACCTATTCGAATCGCATCTGCCACGCGACGATGCTGCGCTGCATGGCCGCCCGCGGCAGATAGCAGAAGACATTGGTGGAGATCGGCGCCTCGACGCAATGATAGTGCTCCCTGCTCCAGTCGTAGCCGAGCGTATCCATGCAGGCGACGATCTTGTCGTGAATGAGCTTCGGGTTGGATCGCCGTTCCGCCGGAAAATCCCGCTCCGCCTGGTATTCGCAGTCGGTGACGTCCATCTTCTGGCCTTCGAAATAGCGGCCGCTGGCGCCGCTCGTGACGAACATCGCCTCGGTGGCGAGAATGAAGACCAAGCCGACCGCCAGCGCCAACTTGCCCTGCCACTTGGTCTTGAAGAAGTGAAGATCGAGTAGCGACAGCAATCCTATCGCCAAGAGGCCGCCGCCCAGAAGCAGCGTCAACGGCGACAAAAAAGGCGCAATGCCTTCATTCATGTCACACTCCTGACCGCGCGCGCCGCCGCTTCGCGCGTCATTGATCAATATTAAGAGCGAGACTCTCTGCAAAGCAACCGCGCACACATCGCTTCGCAGCCGTCGAACGTCCTTTTCTCGGACGTAAAAGCGCCGAACCGCGCGGCGCGGCGCGTCAATCTACGCCATGCACACGTGCTATACGCGGGGTGGGCGCGGACGCGCACCGCGCCGAAGGACGTCCAATCGCGCCGAAACAGCGTGTTAAGCTTCTGTTAACCAATTAACCCGTTATTAACGAAGGGGCGAATTTGCTCAAATGCAACAGACCCAAGATACCTACGATCAAGGTTGACGGAACCTTCGCTTAACCCTGGAAGCCTAGGACTATCGCCCGATCGGTCGTCGTAACAGGAGTTCTTCATGCTGCTTTCGCAACGCGCCTGCGGCGCCAAATTCGTCGTCGCGCTGACGGCGGTCCTGGCGGTCCTGGCGCTCTCGGCCTGCGCCAAGAACACCGCGGACGAAGCCGCGAATGATCTGGCGGGCGGAGGCTATGGACGCGGCGGCGTCGCCCGTCCCGGAAGCCATCAGGATTTCGTGGTCAATGTCGGAGATCGCATCTTCTTCGAGACCGACTCCACCGATCTGACGTCCACTGCGCAGGCCACGCTCGACAAGCAGGCTGAGTGGCTCAACCGCTACTCACGCTACAGCTTCACGATGGAAGGCCACGCCGACGAACGCGGCACCCGCGAATATAATTTCGCGCTCGGCGCGCGACGCGCCGAAGTGGCCAAGAATTACCTCATCGCGCGCGGGGTCCCCGGCTCGCGCATCCGCACGGTGAGCTACGGCAAGGAGCGTCCTGTCGCCGTCTGCGACGACATCTCCTGCTGGTCGCAGAACCGTCGCGCCGTCACGGTGCTTTCCGGCGGCAATTCCTGATCGGAAGGCCGCCGCGCCCCCTTGCGTCCGGAGCGTCGTTGCGGCAATGAAGACGCGCGCCTTTTGGGCGCCCGCAGGAGTGTAGCTCAACTGGTAGAGCACCGGTCTCCAAAACCGGGGGTTGTCGGTTCGATCCCGGCCACTCCTGCCACTCATGAAACAGTAATTTCACTTAGAATTTTAGCTCCAGATTCAGCAGCGGTCTCTTGGGGCATCCAGCAGGTGGCCGAGGCCGTCGAGTGGGTGACGCGATGCCACAATCCCATGGCCCCAATCCCATGGCCCCAATCCCATGGCCCCAATCCCATGCCCGGCCCGAGCGAGATTGAGATCCGTCCGCTCTATGAAGCGGCCGACTTCGGCGACGCCATGACGCCCGAGATCGCTGAAGCGGAAGACCGGATCCGCAAAAAGCCGTCGGATGCCTAGCGCCAGATAGCGCCTGCTACTCTCGCGCCATGGCGCAATCTTCAGCCGGGCTGCGACATTGCGCAGTAGAACCAGCGATCGCCGCTTAACAGGCTGCGCCGCCGCATCCGATCCACTGCTTTGGCCATGCTAAGGCTTTAATTTTAAAACACTTTGTAGGGGAACAAGGCAAATGTGACGCAGTTTCTCTCCCTTGAAGGAGGATGCGTCATGCCGGACCGAACGCCGGGCGATTGGCGGAACGCGGCCGCCGGCAAAATGGGAGCGCGGCCCGACGCCGCAATGGGATCGATTAGCCAGCATCTGAGATTCAAGTTCGACAAAGTCCTCACAGAGCCGCTGCCCAAGAGGATCATGGATTTGGTGGCCGAGTTGGACTGGGGGCGCGCCGGTGGGAGCCCGAAGCGCAGCAACCGTCGAAATCCCGCCAGCGCCAAATCTCGGCGGCCCTAGCGAGTTCGCTCTTTACGGCGCTACGGCTTATCCATCGATCGCTGACCGCCTCGGGCGCTCGCGCTGGGCCCTACCCGCAGCTAGGATCATCCCCACGGAATGCGCCCTGCTCACGCATTCGATTAGGACCGAGCGAGCGCGCCGTCTCTAGCGGAGCAACATCATGGCCAGCGAAGCGATGCGGCTGACGTCTGGCGACGCGCTCATCGTCTTGGACGTGCAGCGCGATTTCTGCGCGGGCGGCGCCTTAGAGGTTTCCGGAGCCGACAAGATCGTCTCTGTGGTCAATGAACTGATCCAGGAAGCCGTGGCCGCCGGCGTTCCCATCGTCGCATCGCGAGACTGGCATCCAACCGGCCATGCCAGCTTTCGTGACAGTGGCGGACCATGGCCGGCGCATTGCGTTCAGGACAGCGCCGGCGCGCAGTTCCATCCCGATCTGCGCCTCCCCGAGGGCGCGATTATCGTCAGCAAAGGAGAATCGCTTGAGCGCGACCAGCTTTCCGCGCTCAACGGCACGGGGCTCGCGGAGCGGCTGCGGCGTCTTGGCGTGCGTCGCGTCTTGATCGTCGGACTGGCGCTCGACGTCTGCGTGCTCGAAACGGCGCTGGACGCCGTCTCGGAAGGATTTGAAACGCATGTGCGGCTTTCCGGCGCGCGCGCCATAACGCCGGAAGGCGGAAGAGACGCTGTCGAAAAGATGCGGAAGGCGGGCGTCGTCGTCGAAGAGAGCCAAGACGAACTGTAAAAGGCGGGCGGACATTACATCGATGAAGATTTGCACATCGATGAAGATTTGCCCGGGCCTAGCGCCATAGCTATGGTCCCGACCGGCGCGCGAGCGCTTCCAGCTCTCTCCAGTCGACGCGTAAAAAGGAGCGGTCGTGTCCAGCAGCGCGCTCTTCGCGGATCTCTATGAATTCACGATGCTGCGCGCCTATTTCGAATTGGGGATGAACGCGCAAGCGACGTTCAGCCTTTTCGTGCGCAATATGCCGCCCCAACGCAATTTTCTGATCGCCGCCGGCTTGAACGATCTTCTTCATGAGATCGAGCATTTGCGTTTCGAGCCGCAGCACATCGACTATCTGGGCTCGCTTAAAATTGCTTCGCAGCCGTTCCTCGACTGGCTCGAAGATTTCCGCTTCTCCGGCGACATCTATGCGATGCGTGAGGGCACGCCGTTCTTTCAGAACGAACCGATCCTGGAAGTGGTTGCGCCGATCGCCGAAGCGCAGCTCATCGAAACGCTCGTTATCAATCAGATCGGACTGCAAACGATACTCGCGTCGAAAGCGGCGCGCGTTGTCGCCGCGGCGCGCGGCGCCAGCGTCGTCGACTTCGGCGCACGACGAGCGCAAGGCGTGGATGCGGCGACAAAGGGCGCGCGCGCATTCTATATCGCTGGAGTCGAGTCGACCTCCAATGTCGCGGCCGGGCAAGCCTATGGGTTGCCCGTCGCCGGAACGATGGCGCATAGTTTTGTCGAAGCCTGCGCCTCCGAGATGGACGCCTTTCAAGCTTTCAGCGATGTTTTTCCGGGCACGACGCTTCTCGTCGATACCTATGACACGCTCAAAGGCGTCAAGAAGGTCGTCGCGCTCGCGAAGGCGCGCGGGCCGAACTTCAAGATTCGCGCGGTGCGTCTCGACTCCGGCGATCTCGACATGCTGTCGCGCCAAACGCGTCGCATCCTAGATGACGCCGGCTTGACCGACGTGCAGATCGTCGCCAGCGGTGGCCTTGAGGAAACCAAGATCGACGCTCTGACGTCGCGCGGCGCGCCCATCGATGTCTTTGGCGTAGGAACGGATATGGCGGTGTCGAGCGACGCGCCAAACCTCGACATCGCCTATAAGCTGACCGAATACGCCGGCAAGGGACGCATGAAACTGTCGGAGGGCAAGCGCTCGCTGCCGGGCCGCAAACAGGTTTTTCGAGAGTTAAGAGACGGCGTCGCGGTCAGGGACGTCATCGCCCGAAAGGGCGAAATTCTGCCGGGCGTCCCATTGCTGCAGCCGTTCATGCTGTCAGGTCGCCGGGTCGCGGAGCAAACATGCGACCTTCCGCAAATTCGCGATTACGCGAAAGAGCAGCTCGCCGCGCTTCCGTCGCATCTGAAAGCTCTCGGATCGCATGCGCGCTATGACGTGGCGATCAGCGACGTGCTCGCCAGCTATGAGCGCGAGACTCGCACACGGTTGATCGACTGACCGTTTGGCTAAATTGGCGCGGCCGAGCGCCAGGCTGCGAGAAAGGGCGCGTTCCCTCCCCCGCCGACGGAACTTCGGCGCAAGCGGAGCCTAGCGCCGATCCTTCCTGTCGATGAATTCGGACGTGAACCGCTTTAGCGCGACGCGCAAATCGTCGGCATATCCTGTCGCGCCGAGCGACTGGAACCTTTCGATGTCTGCGAGCATCAGTTCTCTCACCGGCGCCGCGCCACGATGCAGATTGACCAAATAGCCGGATAAAAGTCGGCCGTCGCGGCCCCCGGCGGCCGCCTTGTTCTCGCTCCCAGACGAGCCGATTTTCTTGGCAATTCCTATCATGAGTAGCTCCGAAGGGCGGACACCGCGCCAGATGTCCGCGATCTACCTAAGCAAGAATTGCGCTCACCTAAGCTCAGCGAACGCCGCCGCCTGGCCAAATCTGAAAAAACCGTCAACCATCGCGGAAAGACCGTCCTCGCGCGGCGCCGCTTCCCGCGTGGCGGCCGCGTGTTCCGGCGCGTCGCACACGAGCTTCATGCCCCAATCGGGATAACTGCGCATCGAAATGCGTTCGTGAACGAGCTTGACGACGCCGGAGTGCCGGGAGTCCGTCCGGATCTGCAAATAGAGCGGCGTCAGCGCTTGCCGCGGACCCTCCAGAATTTGCAAAAAATTCAGCCCGTTGTAGAGGAGCGCCCCGCTAATGCGCCGCAGACGATTTCGCTCTGCGGACATCTCGACCATTCCCTCGATCGCGGAGAAGCTCAGATCAAGATTTGCGTTACTGAAATAGACAAGTCGATGCATCAATGCCTCCGAAACGCAGCAGCCATCCACCCCGAAAATTCCGCCTCGCGAGTCGCCCGTCAATCGCCACAGGCTGAAATAGGGATAGAGCCAAAACGAAAATTATGCAATAGTTTCATACGCTTGACCTATCTCAAGACCACGCGCCAGAATCCGTCGCTCCAGTCATAGGTTCGTATCAAGCGGACGCTATGTAGAGGGAATATTGGATCACTTTTCAGTGGCGAGGGAGACGCTGGCGCGGCCGCGTCTCCCTCCATATTCTGGCGATGGGCGCTCACAGGCCGGCAACTTCAGAGGATAAGATAATGTCGCCAGACCCTTCCCCGCTCCTCACTTCGCTCAAGACCTGTCAGGACTGCGCATCGAGAGTCATGGACTTCGGCCTGATCAACACGCGGTCGGCGCTGCAATTTGGGCAAGATGTATGGGCGGCGAGATCGCCGCACGACGTCGCCGAAGCCATGGTCGACTACGGCCGCCGGCAATTCGAATACTGGACCGAGGAACTGGAGGAGTTCTCGATTGTGGCCGGCGGCAAGAAGACCCCAGACGCCGAGGTCGTCGGACTCGGAGACTAGTTTTCCATCGTCCGATCTTCTAGTTGAGAAGATATGATGATGAGCGCAACGACGGCGTGCGGCGTCACGGCGGCGGCGATCGCCGCGCTCGTCATTCAGGCCGGCGCGCTTTGGGCGCTCGGCCGGCCGTTTCTTTGCGCCCGCGGCGAATTCAAGCTGTGGGAGGGCGACGCCGCCTCTCCCTGCCTCTCCCAGCATCTCACCGACTGGTACAGCTTCACGCATATCATCCACGGGGTGCTGTTCTATTTCCTGGCTTGGCTCGCGGCGCCGGGACTGTCGGTCGGGCAGCGCTTCCTGATCGTGCTGGCGGTTGAAGTGGGATGGGAGATCCTCGAAAACACGCCCTTCGCCATCCGCCACTATCGCAAGCAGCCGCCGGCGCAGAACTACGCAGGAGACAGCATCGTCAATTCGCTTGCCGATACGCTGGCGATGGCGCTGGGCTTCGTTCTCGCATGGCGGCTCCCAGCTTTGGCCGTCATCGCAATGTCTGTGCTTCTTGAAGTCGGGGTCGCGCTGAACATCAGAGACAATTTCACTCTCAATGTGCTCAGTTTCATCTATCCTTTCGAGTTCATCCGCCGCTGGCAAAACGGCGCGCCATAGGCGCCAATTTGCGGTCGTGCGCGCGCTGGGCTAACTCAAGCGTCCCATAAGTCGCGCTCGCAAACGCCTCCCTCGAACATTTTGCCCTGCCTTATGACCAAGCGCGCTCCCGTCCTCGCCGACTTCAAACGCATCGTCGTGAAGGTCGGCTCATCGCTCATCGTCGACCCCAACAAGGCGTCGGCGAAACGCGCCTGGCTGAAGCGCCTCGCCGACGACATCGCCGATCTGCATCGCGCCGGCGCCGACGTGCTGGTGGTGTCGTCCGGCGCCGTGGCGCTGGGACGCAGCGTGCTGGGCTTTCCGCGCGGCGCGCTGAAACTCGAAGACAGCCAGGCGGCCGCCGCCGTCGGTCAGATCGCCCTGGCGCGGCTCTGGGCAGAGACGCTGCACGATCGCGGCCTCGTCGCCGGGCAGGTGCTGGTGACGCTCGGCGACACGGAGGAGCGCCGCCGCTACCTCTACGCGCGCGAATGCCTGACGCGGCTGTTGTCGCTGCGCGCCGTGCCGGTGATCAACGAGAACGACACGGTGGCGACGGCGGAAATCCGCTATGGCGACAATGATCGCCTCGCGGCGCGCGTCGCGACGATGGCGAGCGCGGATCTGTTGATTCTGCTCTCCGACGTCGACGGGCTCTACAGCGCCCCGCCCGATTCCAATCCGGACGCCAAGCACATCGCGATCGTGCCGCGCGTCACGGCGGAGATCGAAGCCATGGCGGGGGGCGCCGCCTCGCAATATTCACGCGGCGGCATGCGCACCAAGATCGAGGCGGCGAAGATCGCCACCACCGGCGGCGCGCATATGGTGATCGCCGACGGTCGCGAAGAGGCGCCGATTGCGCGCATCGGGGCTGGCGGACGCTGCACCTGGTTTCTGACGCCGTCCAATCCGGTGACGGCGCGCAAGAAATGGATCGCGGGCTCTCTCGAGCCGAAGGGCGCCGTGCATATCGACGACGGCGCGGCGAAGGCGCTACGCTCAGGCAGGAGCCTGCTGCCGGCGGGCGTGACGCGAATCGAGGGCGGTTTCGCGCGCGGCGACTGCATCGTGATCCGCAACGCCAAAGGCGGCGAGATCGGCCGCGGGCTCGTGACCTATGACGCGTCCGACGCGGCAAAAATCGTCGGGCGCTCGACGAAGGACATCGAGGCGCTCTTGGGCTTTAAAGGCCCCGACGAGATCATCCACCGCGACGACATGGCGCTGGGCGGGGGGTGAGGCGTCGACGCAACGCTTCGCTGTCCTCGTCCTTCAAGACGCGCCTTACAGACGCTCTTCAGGATGAGGACTGCTTTTCTCCTGCATGCTGAACGCAGCTTTTTCGGCTGCAAGGTTAGGCGCTTTCATTTTTCACAAAACCCCAAGGCCCCTCATCCTGAGGAGCGCGCGCAGCGCGCGTCTCGAAGGACGAAGGGGCGGGTTCATTAGCGCAAGCAATCCCGCGCCCGTCATGGCTGAGATTGACTCGGCCATCACGCCGCGACGTTTCGCAAATGCTGCAAGGCGCATGCAGCGGCGCCGCGTGGATGCCCGCGCCAAGCGCGGGCATGACGGCGGCAGTATTTCAGAATTTCTAATACCGTGTTAAATTCGCGCCATGCGGCTCACGACCTTCACCGACTTCGGCCTGCGCGCCCTCATCCTCCTCGCGGATCGCAATCCGGAGGTGATGAGCGCGGCGGCGATCGCCGATCATTTCGGCGTTTCGCGCCACCATATGGCGAAAGTGCTGCAGGAGCTCGCCGCGGCCGGATATGTCGAGGGCATCCGCGGCGCGCAGGGCGGCGTTCGACTGGCGCGCGATCCGCGCGACATTCGAATCGGCGAGGTGGTCCGCAGGCTTGACGACCAGCCGCTGGTCGAATGTTTTAGCCCGCAAGGCAGCAACTGCGCGCTTTTGCCGCGCTGCCGACTGAAGGGCATGTTAGCGCGCGCCGAACAGGGATTTATGCGCGAACTCGATCGCTACACCCTGCACGACTGCCTCGAAAAAACCGCCGCCTTTCCCCTCGCCGATCTCTCCGCCTGAACATGCGCCGCGAGCATCGCTCGCCATCGCTTGACTTCCGTCTTTTTTAATACGCATTCTAAATACCTATTAAGAGAGCCAGGAGGGAGCGACATGTTCTGTTACCAATGCGAGCAGACCTACCGATCTGACGAAGGCGCGGGCTGCGCCGGCGCGAAGGGCATGTGCGGCAAGGACGCGACGACCGCCGATCTGCAGGACATTCTGCTCTATGTCTGCGAAGGCGTCGGCCAATATCTCCATCGCGCGCGCCAGCTTGGCGCGACGGACATCGAAGCAGACCGCTTCATTCTCTTCGCCTTCTTCACGACCCTCACCAACGTCAATTTCAACGCGGCGAAATTCGTCGAGCTGATCCAGCAGGCCTCGCAGATCCGCGATCGCGCCAAAGCGCTGTACGAAGACGCCGCGCGCGCCGCCGGCAAGACGCCCGAGACTCTCTCCGGCCCCGCCGCTTTCGCGCCAGCCGACAACATGGCCGGACTTTCCGCACAGGCGTCTGAGGCGGCGGTGCGCAAGGACGCAGCGATCCTCGGCGAGGACGCGGTCGGCGCCCGCGCGCTCATCCTTTATGGTCTCAAGGGCGTTTGCGCCTATGCGCATCACGCGCGCGTTTTGGGCGAAGAGCGCGACGCGATCTATGCGACGGTCGAACATGCGCTCGATATGCTGGCGCGCGAAGAGCGCGACGTCGCGACGCTGCTGGACGAGGCGCTGGCGCTTGGCCGCGCCAACTTCCTCGCCATGGAGGCGCTCGACGCCGCGAACACCGGCGCATTCGGCGCGCCGACGCCGACGAATGTGCGCGTAACGCCGATCAAGGGAAAAGCGATCCTCGTCTCCGGCCATGATCTGAAGGATCTGCACGCGATCCTCGAAGCGACCAAGGACAAGGGGATCAACGTCTATACGCATGGCGAACTGCTGCCGGCGCATTCCTATCCCAAGCTCAAGGCCTATCCGCATCTCGCCGGCAATTACGGCGGCGCCTGGCAGGATCAGCAGAAGGAATTCGCCGAATTCCCCGGCCCGATCGTCATGACCTCCAATTGCCTGATCGAGCCGCAGCCGCGTTATCGCGGACGCATTTTTACGGCGGGGCCGGTTGGATGGGCGGGCGTTCGCCACATCGCCGACGAGAATTTCGCGATTGTCGCGCAGGCGGCGCAGGCCCTGCCCGGATTCACTGAGGACGCGCCGGAGAAGACCATCACCATCGGCTTTGGGCGCGAGGCCGTGCTTGGCGTCGCCGACAAGGTGATCGACGCCGTGAAGAGCGGCACCATCCGCCACTTTTTCCTCGTTGGCGGCTGCGACGGCGCCGCGCCGGGCCGCAACTACTACAGCGATTTCGCCGACGAGGCGCCGAAGGATACGGTGATCCTGACGCTCGGCTGCGGCAAATATTGCTTCAACAAGAATGACTTCGGGACGATCGGCGGGCTGCCGCGCCTTCTCGACATGGGTCAGTGCAACGACGCCTATTCGGCGCTCGTTGTTGCGACCAAACTGGCGGAAGCCTTCGGCGTCGGCGTCAATGAACTGCCGCTGTCGCTCATCGTCTCCTGGTTCGAGCAGAAGGCGGCGGCCGTTCTTCTGACGTTGCTCGCGCTCGGCGTGCGCAATGTGCGCATCGGCCCAACGCTGCCCGCCTTCCTCACCCCCGCGCTCGTTGACGTGCTGGTCGAGAAGTTCGGCGTCCAGCCGATCGGCGACGCCAAGGCCGACATCGCAGCTTCGCTCGCCCGCGCCGCCTAGCCATCATGCAGCGGACGCCCACCTCGGGCGTCCGCCCTTCGCCGGAATCCGCCATGTACAAGGTCAGCCTTCTCACGCGCGACGGCGCGACGATCGCCTTCGACGCCGATCCATCCGACACGCTACTGGACGCCGCCGAACGCGCGAGCATTTATCTCCCCTCCTCCTGCCGGGAGGGCGGCTGCGGCGCGTGCCGCGTCGCTCGCGCAAGCGGAGAGGTCGAACTTATGTCCTACAGCAGCGTAGCGCTGAGCGAGGACGAGCGCATGGCGGGTGACATATTGCTGTGCCGCGCGCAGGCGCGCAGCGATCTCGCTCTGCGCGCACCCTTCGACGAGGCGGCGGTCGGCTTTGCGCCGGTTCCCGAACGGCGCGCGACGCTTGTGGCGATTGAACCAGCAGGCTCGGGCGCCGTGCGCCTGCAGCTTCAATATGAAGACGATCCGATATTCGGGCGCGCGGCGCAGTTTACCGCCGGCCAATTCATCGAACTCACGCTTCCCGACGGCTCGGCGAAGCGTTCCTATTCGCTCGCCAATGCGCCCAATTGGGACGGAACGCTCGAGCTGTTCATCCGCCTTCAGCCGCACGGCGCCTTTTCGGATTATCTCCGCGATCGCGCCGCCATCAGCGATACGCTGCTTGTCCGTGGTCCACAGGGTCAGTTCACCCTCGATGAGTCGAGCGCGGCGCCGCGCTGGTTTGTCGTCGGCGGCACGGGACTCGCGCCGGCGCTCTCGATGCTGCGGCAAATGGCGGAATTCGCCGATCAGCGCCCCTGCCGGCTGTTCTTCGGGGTCAACAAAGTCGACGAGCTTTTCGCGCTTGACGCGCTCGACGCGCTGAAAGCTGCATTGCCGCAGCTCGTCGTGCCGCTCTGCGTGTGGAAGCCGGAACAGGAATGGCGCGGGTTCGTCGGCACGCCGGTCGAAGCGCTTGCGCAAGCGCTGTCGAGCGCGCCCGAGAGGCCGGACATTTACGCCTGCGGCCCGCCGGCGTTGATCGCCGCGACTGAGGAGGCTGGCCAATCCGCCGGCGTCCCGCATGATCGTATCTTCAGCGAGAAATTCACGGCGGCGTGAGGGGAGCTCTGACCGCTAATGCCTCCGCGTCATGGCCGGGCTTGTCCCCGCCATCCACGGCGGGACATTGCGCCAATGCTGAAAGTCCTGCGCAGCGGCGCCGCGTGGATGCCCGCGACAAGCGCAGGCATGACGCTGAAAGGTGACGTCCTGACGATAGCCGCTGTCGTGCAAGGTTGAGGCGCCGCTGGATATAGCGTGAGAAACTGCCTCAGCTGCCGGGCCGAAGTGGCGGGCGTCGCCAGCCTGTCGACGAAGCTTTAGCTCCCTGCGCCGTCCGCTGGACCGGACAAGCGCGACGTCGTGAGCGTGGCGGGCGGACGTCGCCATTTTGACCCATTTCTTTCAAACAATGAGCCGGCGCAATGGGCCGCCGTGCGAAAGTCGCGCCGCAAGTCCCCAGCCGGATCGCCGCCAACGCCGTGTCCTGCGAACCGGCCTCTGACGAAGAAAACCACCGAAGGCGGTCCAAGAGAGGGTCACAAATGTTTCCAGCGCGCCGATTCGCTGCATTCTTGCCTGTCGCAGGCGCTTTTTTTGCCTCCCTTTTCCCCTTGTCGAACGCCCAGGCTCAAGATTCGCCCTGCGAGGAATCGGCTGAGGTCGCGGTTATGACCTCGCCCGAATCGCCTTGGGCAGGCGCGCCCTTGCGCATCCTCGTCGCCGCCGAAAAGCCGCTCGACGGCGAGCTTTCGCTGATTGCGCCTGATGGAAGGGTCGCGGCCAGATCGCGCGGACAGCGTGGCGGACCGCCCTATGTCTGGTTCGCCGAGGTTGCGTCGCCGGCCGCCGGCGCGTGGCGCGCCACGCTCGACACGTCTTCGTTCACTTGCGGCACGATTACGAAGGACATCGCCGTGAGCGCGCGCAAATCGTCCGCCTCGCACGCGGCCGAAGGCAGCGTCTGGCGGGTGCACAATTCATGGAACCGCGCGACGGAGAATTTGTATTCGGCGTGGGTCGCCAAACTTTTTGACGCGCCGCTCGAAGCGGAGCAGTCATGGAAGACGTGGCATGAGGTGCTGCGCAATCCGTCGCGCAATGTCTTGTTCAATCATCTCGGAAAAGGCGAAGACAGCCTCACCCTATCGCTGAAACCCGACTGCGCCGATTTCGTCTACTTCTTGCGCGCCTATTTCGCCTTCAAGATGGGCTTGCCTTTCGCCTATTCGAATTGCTCGCGCGGAGGCGGCGGCGCGCCGCCGCGCTGCAATGAACGATTCGATATTCTGCATCCCCAACTGACCCGACCCGCGCCGCCGCCCGAACAAGCCGTGGCGTCGGCCGCCGCTCCGCCGGCCCCTACCCGCATAGCGGCTCCTCCCACGAACTTTTTACAGCAGCTATTTGCACAGCCTCAGCAGGTCCAGCCGGCCGCGGCGCCGACGACTGCGCCGGTCGCTCCCGCGAAACCGCCTGCCCCGAAGCGGCCGGCCGGCGTCGCCGGATATTTTCGGGCTGTGGGCGACGTCGTTCATTCCGGTTCGGTGCGAGCGTCGGCAAACAGCGACAAGTCCGACTTTTATACGATTCCACTGACGCAGGAGACGCTGCGTCCCGGAACCGCCTACGCTGATCCGTACGGGCACGTCATGATGCTCGTGCAACGCGTCCCGCAGACGGCGGACGCCGCGGGCGTGTTTCTTGCCGTCGACGCCGAGCCGGATGGCACCGTCACGCGCAAGCGGTTCTGGCGCGGCAATTTCCTTTTCGCGAACGGAGCTTCCCTCGGCAGCCCGGGCTTCAAGCGCTTCCGGCCGATCGTTCGGGAGAACGGCGGATTGCGGGCGCTCACCAATGCCGAGATCGCCAAGAACCCGGATTACGGCGATTTCTCCCTGGAGCAGTCGCAGTTCGGCGCCGAGGAATTCTACGATCGCATGGATGAGGTGATGTCGCCTGAGCCGCTCGATCCGACGCGCGCGATGATGGCGGCCATCACGGCGCTTGAGGAGCAGGTGAAGACGCGCGCGACGGCGGTCGAAAACGGTCGAAAGTTCCAGAACGGCGGGCGCGGCGAGGCATCGATGCCCGACGGTCCGGCGATCTTCGCGACCTCGGGCGCATGGGAGGACTTCTCGACGCCGGCGCGCGATCTGCGCCTCCTCATCGCGATCGATGTTGTGCGCGGATTTCCCGATCGCGTCGCGCGGCGCAGCGATCGCTACGCCATGCCGTTTGGCAGAGGTCCGGCGGGCGTTCAGGCCCAACTGCAAAGCGCGCTCGCGAGCGAACTCGCGGCCCGCACATTTTCCTACACCCGCAGCGACGGCTCCGCCTGGACGCTCTCGCTCAAAGACGTCATGGACCGCGCGGCGGACCTCGAGATGGGCTACAATCCCAACGACTGCGTCGAACTGCGGTGGGGCGCTTCGGACGGGAGCGCCGAGGCGGCGACATGCAGCCGGCGCGCGCCGGCCGCGCAGCGCGCGAAGATGACGGACTATCGTAACTGGTTCCGCGAACGCCACTGGCCGCATGCATAGCGCGGAGATCTAGCGCGCGCCCACCTTGCCGCCAGATTTCGAAAGTTTAATCGGCCGCGTTCGCGCTTGGGGCTTGGCGGCGTTTTGCAGCGGGGCCATATCTTCCTGCGCCGCGCCTTCGAGGGCGGCAACGATGGAGAACCCTATGTCACCGGAAGAACGCCAACTCATCGCTGGATTGTTCGAGCGCACCAAGAGCGCCGCCTCGACGCCGCGCGACCAGGCGGCGGAGGCTTTCATCAGCGAACAGATCAAGGCTCAGCCGGCGGCACCCTATCTCCTGGCGCAGACCGTAATCGTGCAGGATCAGGCGCTGCAAGGCGCCAATGCGCGCATCGAGGAGCTCGAAGCCCGCGTGCAGGAGCTTGAGTCGAAGCCCGCCGGCGGTTTCCTTGGCGGCCTGTTCGGAGGTGGTCCCCGTCCGGCGCCGCCGCGTCCTCCCCAGCAGGCTCGTCCGAGCGGACCTTGGGGCGGCGCCCAGCAGGGCGGCATGAATCCCGTGGCCGGCGGCTACGCGCCGCAGGGCTGGGGCCAGCAGCAGCCGCCTGCGCCTGAAAGCGGCGGATTTCTGAAGGGCGCGCTCGGCACCGCGGCGGGCGTCGCGGGCGGCGTGCTGCTCGCCGACGGCATCCGCAGCCTGTTCTCGCATGGCGCCGGCTATGGCGGGATGGGGAATCTCGGCATCGGCTCCGGCTTTACGCCGGCCGGCGGCGATACGGTGATCAACAACTACTACGGCGATCAGTCGGGCTCGGCCGCCACCGACGCCGGTTACGACTCCGGCTATGACAACGCAGGCGGTGTGGAGGACGCCGACTATGGCGCCGACGCCGGCTTCGATGACGGCGGCGGCTTCGATAGCGGCGGCGACGGCGGCTTTGACGTCTGATGAAGTTTGGCTCCCGGCCCAACAAGGCCGGGAGTTCTTGTATCTGACGCCCTGTGCGCCAGCGCACCGCGACTCCCCGAGTGGCGTTCTAGGGTCTGACCATCCGCTGATCGAGCGGACGGACCACGGGGAACTCGCCATGAACCGTTCGATGAACAACACGACGAACCACACGACCAAGACCAGCTTCGCTTCGCGACCGATTCGCATCGCGCTGGCCATGAAGATCGCCTTCGCGATCCTCGCCGCCAATGTCAGCTTCGCCGCCGCCAAGGCGCTCCTCGTCAAGGCGCCCGACTCGCAGCCCGCTCGCGTCGCCGCCGACGCCTCGTCGGTGCGGCCTTTCATCCTCCCCATCGACTGGCAGGAGTCGACCGCCGTCGCGCACTCAGATCCGACGCAGAATTGCCATGGCGTCACCGTCGAGACGGACGAGGGCTATGGCGTGCGCGGACAGACGATCCGTTTCGTTTGCCGCAAGGCCTTGTAAGAGGCGCACAGGAGTTCGAGCATGTTTCGCGTTTCGCTCCTCCCGCAGGCTGCTCCTTTCGTCATCGCAGGCGCCCTGCTCGCCGCCCCGGCCATGGCGCAAATGTCGAGCGCGCCAAGCGACGCGCCCGAATCGCCGGCCGCCGCCGAGCGCGGGGCGAGGCCGGCGCTAGAGCGCGAGACCTCCGACCGGCCGACGGCCGACGCGCCGCGCGAAGCCGGTGAGCAGCGGAAGACCGATGAGCGCCAGGAGCTCGAAAAGCAGCAGGGAGCCGACGCGCCGCAAGGCGTCGATGAACAGCAGAGGGTCGATGAGCGACAAGCTACCGATGCGCGCGAAAGCCTCGCCCGCGCGCTGCGCGACTGGTCGAATGAGGAGCCCCGCGTCGACGAAAGCGTCCAGCGTGCGGAAATCGCCGCTTATTACAAGAAACGCGATTATGCGCCGATCTGGCGCGATGCGGACGGCTTCACCAAATCGGCGAAAAGCGCGCTGGACACTTTGCGCCACGCCGGCCGCGACGGCCTGCGCGTAAAGGCTCCTGCGCAAGAGTCGTCCTGGAGCGCCGCGGCCGAACTGGCGCTATCGGAGGGCGTCGCCGAATATGCAGCGCAAGCGAGCGGCGCCCGGGTCAATCCCGCAACGATTTCGCCTGACATCGAGGAGCGGCCGTCTGTCGTAAAGTCGCCCCAAGCGCTCGACGCCGTCGCCGAGGCTGGAGACGAGGCCGGCGCGCGGCTTGCCGCCTTCAATCCGCCGCACCCGGCCTATGCCGCCTTGCGCGAGAAACTCGCCGAACTGCGCGCCGCGCGCGGCCATCCGCGCCGCGAGGCCGCTGCGTCTCACGAGTCGGATGCCAAGCCCATCACAAATTTCGCGTCGCTTTCCGACGCCAAAGCAAAGCGCGTCGAGGCGGAAATCATCGCCAATATGGAGCGGTGGCGTTGGGAGCCGCGCGAAATGGGCGCGACGCGCCTTGAAGTCAATATTCCGCAATTCGAGACGACATTCACGCGCGACAATCAACTTGTGCTGCGCGCACGCGTTGTCGTGGGCAAGAAGACGTCGCCGACGCCGGTGTTTTCCGACGTGATGCCATATATCATCATCAATCCGACCTGGACCGTTCCGGAGTCGATCATCGAGAAGGAGCTGGAGCCCAAAACCGGCGGCAAGCTCTCCAAGCTTCGCAAGCGCGGATATAAGGTAACCTTTCGGAATGGCCGTGCGATCGTTCAGCAGGAGCCAGGCGAGAAGAATGCGCTCGGCCGGCTGAAATTCGTGTTTCCGAACGACCTCTTGATCTACATGCACGACACGCCGCAGAAGAAACTCTTCGCCCGCGCCAAGCGCGCATTCAGTCACGGATGCGTACGAGTGCAAAATCCGTTCAAGCTCGCGGAAGAAGTCATCGGGCGTCCTGGCTATGACGAAAAGCGCCTGAAGGCTCTGATCGGCAAGAAGGAGCACCGCATCAATCTCGCGAAGCCCATTCCGGTGCACATCGAATATTTCACGGCCGTAGTCAACGACGAGGGCGCGCTGAAGCTTTACGACGACATCTACGGCTATTCGGCGAAGGTGCGCTCGGCGCTCGCTTTGTAACTACGCGGACGAGGCGAGCCGCGCCACCTGCAGGCGCAATTCCTGCTGCGCGCGCGCGAGATTTTGATGCGCCCGTGCGGCCCAGAGCTTGCGCGATTCGTCGCGACGGTAGAGCGCGTCTCCATGCGCGAAGAATGTGTCGATCATCTGGAGCCGCCCAAGGCAAAAGAGCGGCTCGGGCACCCAGGCGTATTCGAAACGAAGCCGCGCCAGATTTTGCTCGAACTCGGACCAGGACGCGCCGAGCGAGGAAAGATCGAGGTCGAGGAAGAGGTCCAGATCGCGCGAAAAGCCGGGATAATGCTCAGCTGGAGCGCGCGCATTGAGGTGATTCGCCGTCGCCATGATCAGATCATGGATGGCCTGCGCATCTGTTTCGTCGAATTTCGAGTGACGTTCGAAGAGCGCCGCGCTGGCGCGAACATTTTCGGCGTCGGGACGAAGCAGACCGTCGGGCTCGCGTGTCACATACACAGCGTCATGCCAGAAGATCGCGGCGGCGATCAGATCGGGCCGGACGGCGAGCGCCTTCAAGGAGTCGAGCTTCGTCAGCAAATCGACGATATGGCGCCAGTCATGATACCCGCGTTGCGGTTCGCGATAGGCGGCGTCGATGACCGAAAAAGCATCCGCGTCGTGACGCCCTGAGATCAGGGCCCAATAATTCTGCACCGGATTTGAGATCATGCGCGAGTAGCGATCATAAGAGAAACCCATAAGGCGATGGCTGGGCAGCAGTCGCGCTCGGACGAAGACGTCACTTGCTCGAAAGATTCCATACCGAAGACCAGTTATCCTGCGACCCTTCCCTGGCGAGACCGCGATACCGCTGCTCCAAAACGACATAGAGCGCGGGCCAGGGCTCGGGAACCGATCGCGCCAACGCCGAGGCGCCCTCGGCGGCGGCCTCGAATCGGCCCGACTCATATTCCTGGCGCATGAGGTCGTGCGACTTGCGCCAGCGCACATACGAGTCGGAGACCGCCATGCTGCGGTCGCCGGCGAGGGCGAAAACCCTTGTCGGTTCGCTCTTTCCGACGACGCGGACACGCCCAAGATCAAGCCAGGAGAAGTCGGGCGCGGCGTCGCGCACCGCGCCAGAGGCCACAATGTCCGTCTGAAAGGCCTTGCTCGCCCCTTCGAGCCGCGACGCGAGATTCACCGTGTCGCCGAGAATCGAATAATCGAAGCGGCGGATGGATCCCATGTTGCCGACGCTGCAAGGCCCGAGATTGAGGCCAAGCCCCATCGCCGCGGGCTGCGCATCATTGCCCGACGACGCAGCGGCCTCGGCGCGCCTTTTGTTGAGGCTGACGAGAGCCTCGCGCATCGTCAGGGCGGCCCGAACGGCCTTGCGCGGATGGTCCTCGATGTCGAGCGGCGCGTTCCAGAAGGCGAGCACCGCGTCGCCCATATATTTGTCGATCGTGCCCTCCTCTTCGAGGATGGCGTCGGTCATCGGGGTCAAATATTCATTCATGAACTGCGTGAGTTCGCGCGCGCTCAAACCTTCCGAAATCCCCGAGAAATTGCGCAGATCGGAAAACAGCACGGTCAATTCGCGCGTCTCGCCGCCGAGCACCAGCCGCTCCGGATGTTCGGCGAGGCGATCAACGACGGCAGGCGCGACGAATTTGCCGAAGGCCTGACGCACGTGGCGTCGCGCGGACGTTTCGGCCCGCCAGAGAGTCACTGCGCCGAAGAGATAGCCGCCAATGATCGCGAGACTCGGATAAGAGGGATCGAGCAGCACGCCGCGGCGATCGAACAGATAAAAGGCGCCGGCGAATAGCCCCGCGACGGCGAGCGGCGCGGCCGCCGCCGAGACAAGCGGCGGCGCGACGAAGAGCAGGCTCATGATCAGCAAAAACGCGAAGGCGGCGACGACGAACTCCAGTCCGGGCGCCCAGTCCGGGCGCGCGAGCAGCGAGCCCGATGCGATCGATTCGACGATCTGAGCATGCACGTCGACGCCGGGAACGACCGGCTCCAGGGGCGTCGCGCGGACGTCGCCAAGACCCGTCGCCAACGCGCCGACGAAGATGATGCGCCCCTCGATTTCCTCGCGCGCAACGCGGCCCTCGAGCACGTCCTTGGCTGAAATGTCTCGCACAGCGTCGCTATGCGAATAGCGTGGCCGGACTTCTGCGTTGGGACCGGTTGCAATTTCGAAGGCGCTGACCTTTATCGCATTGACGCCCGTCTGCTTGCCGAAAGCCGTCTGTCCGCTGGCGTTTGAAGACCGAATGATGATGGCCGGCTCGCCTTGCGCGATGCGCAGGGCTTCGAGCGCCAGGGAGGGCATGAGAACATCGCCGGCGCGCGTCACCAGGGGCACCCGACGAACGATCTGGTCGTGATCGGGCAGCCAGTTTGTCGCGCCGAGCCCTCGCGCCGCTTCCGCAAGCTTTCGTTCCGGGCCGACCGCGCCGGCGAATGCGGCGAGAAACGGGGCGGGATCGTCGCCGGTGGTGACCAGTCCCGACTTCGCCAACAGCGGCGCGGAAACGGCGTCGGTCAGCGTGACTCCAAGCGTGGCGGGCGCCTTCGAGAGCGCCTGAGCCAAGATTTGATCGCCGCTCGGCGCTTTTGCGACGAGCTTCGCCACCTCGGCGCGGGCGCGGGGGTCAGGAATCGCCTCGATGAGCTGGGACGCTCCGGCGCGATCCGCCTCCGCGAAGATAAAGTCGAATGCAATGGACGCCGCGCCGAGTTCGCGTAGGCGGTCAAGAAGTTCGGCGAGCCGGACTCGCGGCCAAGGCCATTGCCCATAGGCGCTGAGACTTTTTTCGTCGACGCCGACGACCCGCGTCGGCGCCTCGGGATCATAGGCGCGAGGAGCCAGACGCTGAAACGTGTCGAAGACGAAGTTGCGAAGGTCGTCGAGCGCCCGGGGTTGAATGACGCCCCAGGGAAAAATGAGAGCCGCAGCGACGACAAGCGCGAGAAGGTAGGCGCGGCGCCGCTTCAACATCTCCACCTCGCATGACGGTCAGGCCGTCGCCGCGGCGACCGGCGAGGCTGACGCCACCGCAGAACTAGTCGCCCGGACCGTCAATCGCAACAGGCTCGCCGCCATACCAACCCTCGCCATGGCCTCCATGACCGCCGTAACCATAATCGTCGTAGTGGTCGTCATTTCCGCCTTGGCTCGCTGGCGTCGGCAGCGGAGCAGGCTGATTGTCGACATTGGCGCGGCTCTGCGCCAGCGCATTGCCGAACCAAACCGGACCCAGCGCGTCGAGCCCCGGCGGGCTGACGACGTCCGGCGGACGATCATTGCCGAGCGCAAGATTCGCCTCTTCGTTCGTCGGCTCGCGCTTGGCGCCGCCACGCTGCCTTTTGCCGCTCTCCAACGCGGCGATGATTTCCGCGATCGTCTCAGGCGGCACGAGGAACGGCTCCGACACCGGCCCGCCGCTTGGCGCGCAAACGCCATAGCCCGGGCGCGTGAGCTCCTGGCCGCCAACGTCGATGAAGCCATATTGGTGCACGATGAGCGTGCCGCAGGAGCCGCCAATACGCACCAGCGCTGTCCCGCCGCGCACGCCGATCGACGCGGTCGGGGTCCGCAGCCTTGTCCCGCCTTCGTGGCTGACGCCGCCGCCGACGAAGCGCATGACGCCCTTCGCCATCGACACGCCCTGCTGACCGCCTCCGCCTCGTGAATAGACGAAGTCGTCAACGGTGACGGCGCTATTGCGTCCGACGGTCATCGTCGATGTGTCGTTAAAGACGATCTGGGCGCTGCCGTTTGGACTCGTCTCGATGCGTTCGCGCCGCTGCACGCCAAGACCGACCGACAGCGAGCGCTTCGCGGCGCCCGGCGGCGTGCCGTGGGCGCTCTGATTGACCGCGCCGACGTTCCCGACGTTATCTGCGAGCGCGGGGCCTGCGACGAGCGCGAGAGCGGTTGTGGCGGCCGCGGAGAACTTTTTCATTTGTCGTCTCCGTCAGAACTTTGCCGTTGGCCCGAAACTGACGGACACGTTGTCAGTCTTGAAATTCGGCAAATTTGAATCGTTACGCGCATACTCGACGTTGCCGGCGAAACCGAGATACGGGGTGATCGGCAAGTCCACCATCAGGCCGCCGATCCAGACGGTGTCTCGACGCGCGACAAAGGGATTGATCACCGGATTGGCGGCGTCGAACGCAAGATGCGTAAAGCGGCCATAAGGCGCGAAGGTCCATCTGCGCGGAATGATCGGAAATGGCGGGTCGACCTCGAGCCGCAGCATCGCCTGAACGTCAACCTGATCGGAAGATTGCTGCGGATTGCCCGCAAAGGCGCGCGTATAGGCGACGCGACCTTCAAGCCTCAAGTCGTTGGTCAGCCTGTATGAGCTACTCACGTAGCCGGTGACGACGTCGCCGGTCGCCAACGTCGATACTGTCGAATAGGGCGAAAAACCGAGAGAGCCGAGATAGCCCGGCGAGGGATCGACCCAGATCGACCGCCATTCGGCGCCCGGCTCGAACCACAGGTCGCGACTGAGTTCCGCGCCGAAACTCATGCCGGCGCCGCCGGCGTTCAGATAATTGCTGCCGCCGAGCAGCGCCACCGCGCCGGTCAGATATGGCTTGATGGAGAGGCCCGGATAAAGATCGGGCGCGATATGGATGCGCGGCCCGATGGAGCCGGCGAACAGCGCGACGCTGTACTGCGGCAGGCGAAACTGTTCGGTGGCGTAGCCCGTCACGCGCGTCTCGAGCTGGTCGCCGCGCCCATTCTGAAAATCGAGATCGTGCGCGGCCTGCACCAATTGGAAGCTGTTGACATCGCCTTTGCGCGAGGCGGCCGACGCGACGCCGACGCCGCCGACCTGGAAGAGATTATTGGTCGGGAAGAAAT
The DNA here is from genome assembly GCF_013350005.1 of Methylocystis silviterrae. GTDB lineage: Bacteria > Pseudomonadota > Alphaproteobacteria > Rhizobiales > Beijerinckiaceae > Methylocystis > Methylocystis silviterrae. The sequence continues at coordinate 50,604 of NZ_JABVWW010000015.1, read as the reverse complement.
TGGCGTTCGATTGCGCCCGCAGGCCGACATGCATCCGCAGATAAAGCCGGTTGGCTTGCGTGCGCTTCTCGATATCGGGCAGCTGCGCTTCGACCTGAGCCACCTGAACCGGATCGAGGCCGCCTTCGGCGAGCGCGTTGCGCAAATGCTGCGCCGAGAGTTCATAGGCGCCGAGCCGCGCATAAAGGAAACCAAGCTCCTTTCGGGCGCGGGACAAGTTCGGGTTGAACATCAGCAGGCGTTCAAGCGCGCCGATTCCCGCTTCATAGTCGCGCAGCTCCGTCGACAGCAGGACGTAACGATAGGTCGCGTCATAGTCGGTTGGATTATGCTGAATATAGGCTGCCAGGCGCTCCTGTTCGGCGCGCGGATCCTCCTGCGCCAGAGCCGGACTGAAAAGTGCGAATGCGGCAAACAATGCGCCCAAAAGCCTCGGCGCCGCTCTAAATGCGAACATAAATGGCAAGCCCCCGTAAAAAATCGAAAAACGGCGGCCCCAGGCCCTGACCGTCCGCTGGACCGGAAGCTGACTCATGTCGCCTGGAGTAGCAAGCTAGCGCCGGACGATGCGCCCAAGAGAACGAAGCTACGGCGCAATGCATCTGCTGCGAATTAACTTTTTGCAGCAACAGCTTATGGGCATTTCCGTTCTGCCTTCGCGCGCACACGGCGGACACAACAATTTGCCCGGTGTTGCCTTGAAACCACAGGCGCGACGCGCGGCTAGCGCCGGCGCCCGCCATCGAAGAGAGAGACGACTTCGCCGCTTTCACGCGACGACCGCTCGGCGGCCGGCGACGGAACGACGGCCTTGCGCCAGCGCGCCAAGAACGAGCGGCGGCGCGGACGCGCGATGGCGCGTGAATCGTCGCAAGACGCGCCTGGCGCGAGGAGCCAGCGCAGCACGATCAGCAAGTCGGCGGCGCGACGCGACGCGCCGATCTCCACCGCGTTGCGGATGTCGGCGACGACCCGCCCGCGCGCGGCGTCGAGCGACACGGCCCGGCGGTATCGCGCCAGCATGCGATGGTGCTTGTCGCTGGGGCTCACGCCCAGGATGAGTTCATGACCGCGCAGACCCGCCACTTCGGCGCAACGCTCGATCGGCGTCAATTCGGGAATCATTCGGGTTCTCCCAGTCGCTTGCTCTGCCGCGGGTCCTTTGCCTCTTGTCGGCAGCATAGCGACGGTAACGCCCTGTCCTTCATCTGTTTGTGCGAGAACGCACACGGGTCATTCGGCTTCGTTGAGCGCCTCTTGAACCCGCTTCTCCAGGACCGACGGGCGCAACAACACGAGACCGCCGCGAATTTTTTCGGCGAGGCCTTCGTCGATCATGGCCGAGAGTTCACGGCTGACCTGTTCGCGCCGGCAACCGATACGGGCGGCGAGATCGTGCTGAAACGGCGGCGGCGATACGATCGATTGCCCCGTCGATCCCTTGCGCGGCGCCGACATGCGCAACAATTCGGAATAGAGCCGATGCCTGAGGTCGAGCACCGAGCGCTCGAACAGGCGCGTATTCAGCTCCCGCACCCGCGCCGTCAGCAGACGCAACAGCCGTTCGCAAATCTCCGGCTCGCCGAACAGGATCTCCTTGAAGACCGCTGGCGGCACCAGCAAAAGTTCCGCGTTGGTGAGCGCCGTCACATTGGCGGAACGCTTCGCCCCGTCGACCGCCGCCATCTCGCCGAAGAATTTGCCTGGTCCGAAGTCCCCGAAGATCATCTCCTTGCCGGCGGCGGTCCGGATCAGCACCCGAACGTCGCCGCTGACGATGAAATACACATCGGTCGAAGGATCGTCGAAATCGAGGACCAGCTCATGCTCGGCGTAGCGCCTACGCACGCATTGGCGCGCGAGCTGTTCGCCGCGCGTGGGGTCTAGGCCAACAAAGAAAGGAATCCCGTCAAATAGGGACACATTGCGCTCCTGGATTGGAAATAGCGCCGATATTGCCGCTAAATGTCGACCTCGTCGAGCCGCAATCTGCTGGCGGACGCCGACTCTTCGGGCGAAGATTGACGATGCAAGCGTTCCGACTCGCGACCTTCAATCTCGAAAATCTCGATTGGTCGGGGACTAAACCAGAGGCGTTTGCGCGCCGAAGCGACGCGCTACGCCCACTGCTGGAGGCGCTTGACGCCGATATATTGTGCCTGCAGGAAATCCATGCGCAGAGGCTTCATAAGCACGGCGCCCGGCAATATATCGCGCTCGATCAGTTGCTGGCGACGACCAGATACGCGAACTTTCATCGGGCGACGACCGTCAGGCCGGGCGGCGACGCCCCCGCCGACGTGCATAATCTCGCAATCCTTTCGCGATGGCCGATGCGCGCGCAACGGCAGATCCACCACGATATTGTGGCGCGATGGGTCTGGCCGCCGCCGCGCGACGCCGACGGCTCCCAGCCGGAGCCGGTCGAGATCGCTTGGGACAGGCCCCTGCTCTACGCTGCTGTCGCGCTTCCCAATGGAGGCGCGCTCCACGTCGTCAATCTGCATCTACGCGCGCCGCGCGCCATTCCGATCGCGACGGCGCGCGGCTTCGGGTCGAGCCGCGCGCAAATCGAGGGCCAGTTCGTGGCCGCGCTCAAGCGCGAAGGGCAAGCCCTGGAGGCCCGGCTGTTCGCCGAGACTCTCTTTGACGCGGAGCCGGAGGCGCAGATCGCGATTGCCGGCGACTTCAACGCCGACGAGCATGACGCGCCGACGAGACTCTTGCGGGGCGGTCGAGACGAAGCGGCGGAAGGGGACCGGACCCTCGTCGCCTTGGAAGAGCGCGTCGAGCCGTCGCGGCGCTTCACCGTGGTGCATGCGGGACGTCCAACGCTGATCGACCACCTCCTTGCCTCACGCGCATTGGCCGCCAATTGGCGTGAGACCACGATCTTGAACGAAGGGCTGCAGGACGAAGTCTACGCGAAAGAACCTGTCGAGGGATCGCTTCACGCGCCCGTGGTCGCGCGGTTTGAGTTCGTCGCAAAATGATCCGCGGCGCCGCTTGTGAACCCCAACGCGCCGCTCAAGCGTAAACCGTTCCCTGCTACCCGAACGCAAACGATCTCAACTCTTCGGCCAGGGCGCGCGCTTCGCTCCAGTCCAGTTTGACGTCGCCGTGACCTTCGGAGGAGAGGACAACGCCGCTCTCTTCGACTCTCGCGTCGAAGTCATGATCGCTGGCGATGGGGCTCATATAGATCTGCTGTTCGCCGCGGTCGCCCTTCGCGACGGAGTCGAGGGCCCGCGAAAGGATCGCCGCCTCTTCTTTGGTAAAGCGCCGCAGGGGGTGACCGGGAAGACGGAGCGTCGCCAATGCGACAAACGATCGATGCGTTGAGGCGACAAGTTCGAAGCGCTGAGACATTTTCAAGACCCACGGCAGTTCAACACAGCAAGCGACGAGTTTTTGCACGCCTCGCGCAGGCGCCCTTCTTGACAGGAACTGTCAGGCTCCCGCCTTTCGAACATGAGGCATCAAATTTCATGCCTACGAACAGCCAAGGGCTTCGCTTTGAGAGGATGACTGTATGTCAATCGCTGCGAATCGACTTAGCTTTAGCCCACGTCATGAGTGTGCAATTTGAACACCGTAGAGCTTCTTTCGCGTTGCTCCTGCAACTGAGAGAAAAATATGAATGACGAGCGGCTCTTCGCGCAGCATCCGCCCGGGCTGACATTCTGTCCGTCGGAACCGAGCTGTGAAGCGCGCGAGAGCATTTCCGCCTGGACTAGCTCCATGAAACTTGGCAATGTGGATGCGCCGCTTGCGCTGAAGGTAGAGCAAATCCCCTGGCCGATCCGTGCGGCGGACGCCATCATCTGCATAAACATGACGCACATTTCCCCCTGGAGCGCGACAGAGGCTTTGTTCGAGTGCGGAGTCAGGACCTTGTCCGCGGGAGCACCGCTCTATTTATACGGTCCATACAGGCGCGGCGGCGCGCATAGCGTCGAGCCGCGCCGAATTTGATGCGAGCCTTCGCGCTCGCAACGCCGCGTGGGGCGTCCGCGATCTGGAAGATGTCGCGGCCCGCGCGCGCGAGAAAGGTTTGGAGAGCCTCAAATCGTGTACATGCCCGCCAGCAATCTCAGCATCATCTTTCACCGCACATGACGAGACGTCGATGCACAACCGCCTTCGACACGAGCGTCACGGTCACAAATGAATTCCTCGAAGATGATATGAGCGCAGCCATCCCGATGGAACCCGCGAGCGGGGCCCCTCGGTAAGTATAGTGAAGCCCACCTGGAGAAAAACCATGGAACGTCGCGAATTCATTGCAGTCGGAACCGCCGCCGCCGTCGTGTCGGCCACACAAGCGTTTGCTCAGGCGACCGGCCAAAAGGACAGCGCGGCCAAAATGGAGGATATGCATCCGCCGCTCTATAAAAACCTGCAAAATGCGAGCATCGAATGTGTCTCCACGGGCAATGACTGCCTTCGGCACTGTCTTGGCATGTTTGCGATGAAAGACACGAGCATGGCCGAATGTGCGGACGCCTCGCTGCAGCTTGTCGCTGCGTGCAATGCGCTCGCATCGCTGGCGGCGCTCAACTCGTCGCATGCCGTCGCGCTGGCGAAAACGGTCGCCTTGATTTGCGAGGACTGCAAGAAGCAATGCGACAAGTTTCCGAAGATCGCCGAATGCGTGGCCTGCGGCAAAGCGTGCCAGAAATGCGCCGACGAATGCCGTAAAGCCTAGCCGACCTCAGCAGCAAGATCGGGAGTTTCAATGAAGACGCGATTTGCGCGCGTCGCTGTGTGCGCCGCCATCTCTGTCGGGATTGGCGGCGCCGCGGCCAACGCGACGGTCCAAGGCGCGCCGCGCTACACGCTCGCCCAGGCGACGGAAAAGGCGGAGAAGACGACGGGGCAAGGCGAGGGCGTTGTCCGGGCGGTCGACGCAGACGAGCGACGGATCATGATCACGCATGGTCCGGTCTCGGGTCCCTTGGAAATGTCGCCTATGACAATGGCGTTTCGCGTGGCGCCGAACGTCGACCTGTCCAGCCTGTCGAAAGGCATGAAGATCAAATTCACGATCAGTCGCGACACGAAGGGCCTCTATGTCATCGAGGACGTGCGGCCCGAGAAACCCTAATGCGCGTTCGCGTCAGTGTGTCTATATCCCAGACCGTCCATGCCGATGCGGTGCATCAGATAGCATAGACAATCCTGCTGCACCGCACGGCGATCGACAGTCAGCATGGCCGGGATGGCGGGGCGCGCGAGCCTGATTTCGCCGCCCGCGTAATCGAAATAGTTGATCGGCTGCGTGTCGAACCCTTCGCCGGAGAGGACTTCGAGGCGCGCGTCTTCGTGGCCCAACGCGCCGAAAGAGGCGCCAGCACCCAATTCGCTGAAGTTCAGATGATCGATATCGGGGCGGAAGACAAAATCCGCCGGCGTTCCGTCGAAAGAAAAGCTTGCGCCGGCGGGCGGCCTCACGATGGCGCATGTGCGCAGCAACTCGATGTCCTGCGGGGCCGGCGCATGGTCGGGAAGCTCTGCGATCGAGAGGCAGGCCTCGAGCAATTCGACGGCATGCGCCACGCCCACATCGGCGCCCGACTTGCCGCATTCGACCGTGATCGCCGGGCACAATTCGGCGAAGGCCGCTGCGCTGGTGCCGCGCGGGCGCTGAAAATGCACGACAATGCGGGAGAAAAGCTGCGCAAGCGCGACATATTTCGGCTCAAGCTTGCTGATGCAGCTATAGTGAGGATTGAAGCCGGTGTTGTTGTGGATGTCGACGGCGGCGAAAGCCCGCCGCTTCTCGACGTATTCGTAAATCCAGCGCGCCATATACGCGAGCGGATCATCGGGAAAGGCCGTGCCGCGCCACACACGGTTGAAGTCGCGCTGACTCGGGAGCGTGCGCACATTCGCCGCCGCGGCGTCGACATTGCCAATGAACAGAATGAGCGACCGATTGAGCCCGCGCGCGGCGTGACGGCGCAGAATCTCCTGCACGGCGGCGAGCCCGCTCGTCTCGTTTCCGTGCAGCAGCGTAGACACGAACAGCGGTTTCGGGTCGCGGCCCGGAAGGTCGAACAGGGTCGGTCGGGGAAGGATGTCCTTCAGGCGATTGGCGGGGCAGTCGAGAAATCCGTCAGGCAGCCGGTCGAGCAGGGCGCAAGGCGCGTCGGTCACTGTTCTCCTCATGTTTCCCACTGATGGACGGGCGCGCCGCTCCGCTGGCGCTCGCAATAGGCCGCCATCAGGCCATAAAGGTCCCCGCCGCGCGCCTCAAGAGCTTTTCGCTGCCAAGCCGCCCCCGTCTGCCGGGTCTGCACCCGAGCTTCGATAATATCGAGGAAATCGGCTTCGGCGACGCCCAAATCGCGCAGCCCCGCCCGGGCGTCGGGAATGAGCCGTTGGAGCAGCAGACGATCGACGGCGATCTCCCCTTTTCCCGGCCATTCGAGCTTCGCGTCGAGGCCAAAACGCGCCGCGGCGTAAAAATTTCGCTTGGCGTCAGCGAAGGCGAGGCCGCCCGCGCCACAGTCCCCGCTCATCGCGATGGCGCGCGCGAGGCCCAGGTAAAGCGCGGCATTCGCCATCATGTCGATGAAGGTCGGTCCCGAGGGCAGAATGCGGTGTTCGACGCGCAGATGCGGCGCCCCGCTTTCGTCGAAGCCGATCAGCGGACGATTCCAGCGCCAGATGACGCCATTATGCAACCGCAGGTGGCGCATAGCCTCGGGCGGATCGTCAAAGGCCACAGGAAGCAGCGAGTCATAGTCGCGCAAATTCTCCTCGAAGATTTCGATGAGAGAATCCGTCGCATAGCCTGAACCCATGCTGACCCTGGCCGGGCCCGGCACCTTCACCGCCTGTTCGAACAGCGGAATGCGCGTTTCCTCCCATAGCGCCTTGCCGAAGAGAAAAGGCGCGTTGCCGCAGGCCGCCAGGATCGGGCCCGACGCCGCCACCGAGGCGTTGTAATAAAGATGCGCCAGATCGGCCGGGGCTTTGAGATGGATCTGAAACGAGGTCGTCGCAGCTTCGAGCATCACATCTTTGTGCTGGGACGCAAGGCGGTCGCGACCGGCGATGTTGACGTGCAACGGCTGTCCGCCGCGCAGACGAAGCACTTCCTGGTTGAGCGCGTAGTAGCGGTTGAGCGGCGACATATTGGCGAGCGTCAGATCGGCGTCGCGGATCGTGGGCAGCGTGCCGATCATCACAAGATTGGCGTCGAGCTGATGGGCCACGTCGTTGCATTTCGTCCATAGGTCCGTCAGCGAATTGTGCGCCTGCGTCAGCGCGTCGCCTTTGAGGCGGAAGGGCGCGCAATTCAATTCGACGTTAAACCGCGACAGCTCCGGCACGACGAGCGGATGATTGAGGGTTTCCAGGAGATTTTGGTTGATCGAGGACGGCGCATAATTGTGATCGACGATCCAGGTTTCGATTTCGAAGCCGACCATGTGGCCGTCACGCGAAAATTTGTCCTGTTCAAACAGGGCGCGGGCGAGATGCGTTTCCTGCGCGAGCCGGCCGGCGAAGCGCGCCTTGTCGGCGGGCGTGAAGCCCGTGGTCTTGATTTCCTCGCCCAAAGGATCCCCCTTCCCGAGTGTGAGCGCAGTTTTCGCTTCTTCTGACGCGCACCAGCGTCCGCGATCGAGGTCGCGAGGAGCCCGCATGGGCGATCCGCCGCAGATCATTCTATTTAAGCATCACCCGCCCTATCGATAGAGCCCGAAGCGTCGGCAGGACAAGCCGCGAGCGCTGCTGTAAATTGCGCTCCCCTCACCCGGAGCCGACCGTGTCTGATATCGCTTACGTGAACGGAGCTTACATCCCCATCGGCGAGGCGCGCGTGTCGATTCTCGACCGCGGCTTCCTGTTCGCCGACGGCGTCTATGAGGTTGCGGCCGTCATCGGCGGAAGGCTGATCGATAATGAATCGCACCTTTCACGCCTCGAGCGCTCCCTACGCGAACTGCGTATCGGAAGTCCGATTCCAGTGTCGCGCATCGCGGAAATCGAGGCCGAGCTCATCGCAAGAAACGGCTTGAGCGAAGGCCTCGTCTATCTGCAGATCACCAGAGGCGCCGCCGCCGAACGCGAGTTCGGGTTTCCCACGGAAGCGGCGCCGACGTTCGTCGCCTTCGCTCAGAAGAAAAACATCATCGCCTCGCCCGCCGCCGAAACGGGCGTGAAGGCGCTTACTGTTCCGGATTTGCGCTGGGCGCGACGCGACATCAAGAGCACGGCGCTGCTCGCGCAGGTTCTGGCGAAGCAAGCGGCGCTCGAGGGCGGCTGCCAGGAGGCTTGGATGGTCGATCAGGATGGTTTCGTGACCGAAGGCTCATCCTCGACCGCCTTCATCCTCACCGGCGCGAACGTGCTCGTGACGCGTCTAAACTCCTCCGCAGTTCTTCCCGGCTGTACACGAAAAGCCGTGCAGTTGCTCGCGGAGCGGGAAGGATTGACCGTCGAGGAGCGCAGTTTCTCGCTCGCCGAGGCCTATGAGGCGAAGGAAGCCTTCCTCACGAGCGCCTCCAATCTTGTGCTGCCGGTCGTCTCGCTCGATGGCCGCCCCATAGGATCTGGCGCGCCGGGCGACACGAGCCGCCTGCTGCGCCGGCGCTACATCGAATGGGCGACGAACACGTCCCGGACCGACTAGCGCTGCATTTCCAGCTCATCGTAGTCAGAGCTGCGCTCTTCCTCGATCGCGAAGGCAATGACAAAACTGAACACCGCTGCAGCGAGACACCACACGGAATACCAAGCCGGACGATTTGCTGCGAGCGCGAAAACGAACGTCAAGAATACCGCGACGCCGAAAATTTTGATCGCCCTGCGCTCGCTCAAGATGAGCGGCGCGACCGTCAACAAGAGATAGAGAAAGTCCGTCGCCAGCGGCGGGCGCTCGAACAACGGATCATAAGCGAGCGAGTGCCGATAGACCGACAGGTCGATGCCGTCGGCGCCGGCGAGTTTGGCGATAAGATAGGCTGCCAGGACAAAGCCTACGCCGCCCATGGTTCGCCATAGACGCCTTCGTTCAGGATCCGACTCTGCAGAGGCGGCGGCCGCTGGCGTCAGCACGGGCCACATCGTGAAGGCGATTAACGTGTAGAGATAGCGAAAGGGCTGACCGGCGACCGGATCGTCGCGCGTGAGCCACACCGCAGCCTCAACGAACTGATGCGCAGAAAACACCAGCGGGAATGCGGCGAACAGCAACATGCGCTGGTCGTAGCGCAGCGCTTTTGCAACCATGCCGTAGCCCGCCAACCCCAGGCCGAGCCCAGCCGTAATGCTTGCCTCAAGCGAATAGCACATAGCATTTCAGCCCAAACGGACGGTAACGCTTCGAACTATTCTATTTGCGGATTGCGCCTGCGTCGAGACCTGAGCAATAGCGAGCTGAGTTCGCGGCGGAACATGTGAGGAGCAGACGCGTTCTAGAACGTGAGTTCACAAGCGGAGGTCAAAAATGGGCAACCTTCTGTATTGGGCCGTCGTGTTTCTGGTCGTCGCTCTCATCGCCGGCTTTCTGGGCTTTGGCGGCGTCGCCGGCGTCGCGGTGGATGGCGCGCGGATATTGTTCTGGCTGGCGCTGATTCTGCTGGTCGTGTCGGTCGTTCTCGGCCTGATCCGGCGCGCCTGAGCGATCGTCGCTCGTCCATACGCTATGAGCCGACCGCTTTTCGTGAGCGGCCGGCTTGTCGTTGTCAGGGAATGTCGTCGAGCGAACTCAGCCACGCGTCCGCGACCGAATCCGATGGCGCGCGCCAATCGCCGCGCGGAGACAGCGACCCTCCGGAACTGACTTTGGGGCCATTGGGCAGCGCCGATCGCTTGAACTGGCTTCCCTCAAAGAATCGCTTCACGAAAACGCCGAGCCAATGTTTGATCGTCGACAGGTCATAGGCGACCTTGTCCTCTTCAGCGACGCCTACAGGCCATGATCCCGCAGCCGCATGCCGCCAAGCGCGCCAAGCGAGAAAGGCGATCTTCGCGGGCGCAAATCCGTAGCGCGTCGCATAATAGAGATTGAAGTCCTGCAGCGCATATGGCCCGACCGTTTCCTCGGTCCGCTGTCTCGCTTCTCCGGGCACAAGCTCGGGGGAGATTTCCGTCGCGAGAACGTCCTCAAGCACCGCCGCCGTTGCCGCGCCAAATCGCGCGTCTCGAGCGCACCAGCGGATGAGGTGCTGAATGAGCGTCTTAGGGACCGAGGCGTTGACGTTGTAATGCGACATCTGATCGCCAACGCCATAGGTGGACCAACCGAGGGCGAGCTCGGAAAGGTCGCCAGTGCCAATGACGAGCGCGCCCTGGCGGTTGGCAAGACGAAACAGCAGCGATGTGCGCGCGCCCGCCTGCACATTCTCGTAAGTCGTGTCGTAAACCGCCTCTCCGCGCGCAGCTGGGTGATCGATGTCGGCGAGCATTTGCTTGCAAGCCGCAGTGACATCAATTTCTTGCGCGGTGACGCCGAGAGCGCGCATCAACCGCCAGGCGTTGGCCTTGGTGCTTTCGCTCGTGGCGAAGGCCGGCAGAGTGAAGCCGAGCACATTTTCGCGCGGCAGACCGAGCGCATCCATCGCCGTCACCGCGACGAGCAGCGCCTGAGTGGAGTCGAGTCCGCCGGAGACGCCGATCACGACTTTCTTGATGTTCGTCGCGCGCAATCGTTGTTCGAGACCGTGCGATTGTATGTTGAACGCCTCGAAACAAAGCTCGGCGAGCCGCGTTTCATCCGCCGGGACAAAGGGAAAGCGTCCGACCTCGCGCAGAAATCCAAGATCGCGGTCGCAAGGCGCGGCGAGTTCGAAAGGAATGCGACGGTAATTCGTCGCGCCCTGCTCCACGTCGGCGCAGGCGCCAAACGTGCCCTGCCGCATCCTTTCTGCCATCAGGCGGCCGATATCAACATCGGCGAGCGCCAACTGCGGTTCGTCGGAAAAGCGCGGAGCCTTGGCGAGAACGTCGCCCTTCTCGCAGATCAGCGCTTCTCCGTCCCACGCGAGGTCCGTCGTCGACTCGCCCTGCCCCGCCGCCGAATAAAGATAGGCCGAAAGGCAGCGCGCCGAATGTGCGCTGCATAGCGTCTCGCGATAGTCGGATTTGCCGATGATCGCGTTCGACGCCGAGAGATTGAGCAGCACGGTCGCGCCCGCCAGCGCGGCGCGCGCCGAAGGGGGAATGGGCACCCATACGTCCTCGCAAATCTCGGTGTGGATCACGAGTCCGGGAAAATCCGTCGCTTCAAGCAGCGTATCGGAGCCGAAGGGCGCGCGTTGTCGGGCGACCGCGATGTCCTCGCCAAAGATGAAAGCGCCCGAGGCGAAATGGCGCTGTTCGTAAAACTCGCGATAGTTCGGTAGATAGACCTTGGGCGTCACGGCGAGCACCCGGCCACGCAGGATCGCCACGGCGCAGTTATAGAGACGGCCACGATGGCGCAGCGGCGCGCCGACGACGATCAGCGGATGAATGCCGCAAGAGGCCTCGACGAGTTCGACGATCGCCGCATCGACGGCGTCAAGCAACGCCTCCTGCTGCAAGAGATCGTCGATCGCGTAAGAGGAGATCCCCAACTCGGGAAACAGCGCCAGCGAAGCGCCGTGGTGATCGGCCTCACGCGCCAGTTCGATCGTCCGACCGACGTTGAAAGCCGGATCGGCGACTCGCACGTTCGGCGTCGCGACGGCGACTCGGATGAAGCCATGCGTGTGCAGACAATAGAAAGGATGGGTCATGAAGTCCGCCCGGGCGGCCGCAGGTTCGACTGGAGCGCTTGTCCATCGTGATAATGCAAGACGCCCGCGGGAAAGTCACATGGCGCGGACTGGCCCGCGCCAGTCGTCGAGAGGCGCAGGAAGTTAAGACGTAAGCTGAATGCTTTCATCGGCAGTTCTGGCGCAACCACGCCTCCAGCGTCTCGAAGCGAAATGCGTCTTTCTCGTAGAGCGCAGAAGCGAAGGTCCACGCTTCGTCCGCATTCGCGATAAGTGAAATTCCGTTGATGGTGATAAAGGCGAACATCGCCGCGAAGGCGACACGCTTGTTGCCGTCGACGAAGGCATGGTTCTGTGAAAGACTTTCCCACAACGCAGCCGCTTGCCCGATCTCGTCGGCGTAATAGCCCGTTTGCGGGCGAAACAACGCCGCTTCGAGCTGACCAAGATCGCGCACGCCCGCCGCGCCGCCGTATCGTTCGATCAGATCATTGTGAATGGTGAGTATCTCGGCGACTGTCAGATAGTCGGTTCGCCTGCCGCTCACTTGGCGAGTTTTTCGTAAAGCCCGCCGTAGCGCGGCACGCTCGAACGATAGGCGTCCATGACGTGACGCCGCGGCTTTGCCTTGCTGCGTTCCTCGACATGCGCCCGCAGCGCGTCCTCGATGACGGACTGAAGCTGCCGCCCCTCATCCTTCGCGATCCTTCGGATCTCGGCGAGCAGATCCTTATCGACCTGAGTGGCGAATTTTTCGCGCATGGCGGCCATCGTCTTCCAGCAGACTGATACGGATTCCGTTTGATCTCTCGGATGTCATTCCCGACGCGCGCAACGCGCGCAATCGGGAATCCAGAGCAAAAAACAGCGCTCTTGGATTTGCCCTGGATTCCCGGTCAGGCCCTCGGCCTGCCGGGAATGACACGGCCCACACGAACCGATCGGCCGAAATTCGTATGAAATACGTATCTTGTTACATCAAGAAATGTCAAGATGTGGCAGGATCGGTCTAAATTCCCCAGGGACGGAATGCGGAAGCTCCGCTCTGCAAGCGGCCGAAACATTCCATTCGGAACGGCGAGACAGGGGCGTTACCGACCCGTCCGTTTTATAGAGCAAGCAGTCTATTATCGCCTCTGGCGATGGAGACCGGAATGGCCGCGGAAGCCCTCTGCAAAAGCTACTTGAACGCGCTGGACAGGAGCGATCTATCGGCCGTGTGCAGCCTTTTCACCGCCGACGCTGTTGCTCACTCTCCGCTTTATGGCGTCCGACCCGCCAGGGAGTTCTACGCCGAGCTGTTCGCAGACACGAACCGTTCCGAAACCACGCTCCTGAACGTCTTTGACAGCTCCTCCAACGGGTCTGCGGTGGCGCTCCATTTTCGCTATGTCTGGACATTGAAGAGCGGCAAGGCGGTCGCCTTCGAATGCGTAGATGTTTTCGAGCTTTCGGAAGACAGAAATCAGTTCACGAAGATCGTGATCATTTACGACACGGCGCATCTTCGGGCGGATTTTGAAACATCCCGGAGGTGAATGAAGGGGAGAGCGGACCTTTCCCAAAGCAAAAGGGCGGGGTCTCCCCCGCCCTCTCAAAATTGCTTTGCGCGACGCCTCAGTGCGCCAGGATCGCCAGCATCAGCAGCGCGACGATATTGGTGATCTTGATCGCCGGGTTCACTGCAGGACCGGCGGTGTCCTTATAGGGGTCGCCGACCGTGTCGCCGGTCACCGCCGCCTTATGGGCATCGGAGCCCTTCTCATGCTTCACGCCGTCCTTGTCGATGAAGCCGTCTTCGAAGGATTTCTTGGCGTTGTCCCAAGCGCCGCCGCCCGAGGTCATCGAAATCGCAACGAAGAGCCCATTGACGATGACGCCCAGCAGCAACGCGCCCAGCGCCGCGAAGGCGTTGGCCTTGCCGCCAAGGATCCAGGCGACGACGAAGGCGACGATCGGCGCCAGCACCGGCAGCAGCGAGGGCACGATCATTTCCTTGATCGCCGCCTGCGTCAGCATATCGACGGCGCGGCCGTAATCTGGCCGGTCCGTGCCCGCCATGATGCCGGGCTTTTCCTTAAACTGGCGGCGCACCTCGACGACCACCGAGCCCGCCGCGCGCCCCACCGCCGTCATGGCGATGCCGCCGAAGAGATAGGGAATGAGGCCGCCAAAGATGAGACCCGCGACGACATAGGGATTGGAGAGCTCGAAGTCGATCTTCCCCAGCCCTTTGAAAAACGGCACGTCGGTGTCGATGAAATGCTTCAGATCGTTCGTGTAGGCGGCGAAGAGCACCAGCGCGCCGAGGCCCGCCGAGCCGATGGCGTAGCCCTTGGTCACGGCCTTCGTGGTATTGCCCACGGCGTCGAGCGCGTCGGTGTTGCGACGCACCTCTTTCGGCAGGCCCGCCATTTCGGCGATGCCGCCGGCGTTGTCGGTGACGGGGCCGAAGGCGTCGAGGGCCACGACCATGCCGGCGAGGCCGAGCATCGTCGTCACCGCGATCGCCGTGCCATAGAGCCCGCCGAGTTCATAAGTGAGGATGATGCCGAGAACGATGACGAGGGCCGGCGCCGCTGTCGATTCAAGCGACACGGCGAGGCCCTGGATGACGTTGGTGCCATGGCCCGTCACCGACGCCTGAGCGATCGACACCACCGGACGCTTGCCGGTGCCGGTGTAATATTCGGTGATGTAGACGATGGCGCCCGTGACGATCAGGCCCAGCACCCCGGAGAGGAACAGGCCGTAGCCATGGATGGCTTCGCCATTCGCCTTGCCGATCTCGCCCCAACCGACGGTAAAGGTCGTCGCCAGAAAGAGCCCTCCGACCGACAGCACGCCAGCGGCGATGAGGCCCTTGTAAAGCGCGCCCATGATGGAGTCGTCGATGCCGAGCTTCTTGAAATAGGGCGCGGCGAATTTGCCCCATTCCGAGTCGTCGTCGCCCATTTTCACGAAATAAGTGCCGGCGATCGACGTGAGGATCGAAAGGCCGCCGATCGCGAGCGGATAGATCATCGCCGACGACAGACCTTCCTGACCGGCGAAGAAGATCGAGGCGAGCACCATGGTGGCGACGACCGTCACCGCATAGGTCTCGAAGAGGTCGGCCGCCATGCCGGCGCAATCGCCGACATTGTCGCCGACGTTGTCGGCGATCGTGGCGGGATTGCGTGGGTCGTCCTCCGGGATGCCGGCCTCGACCTTGCCGACGAGATCGGCGCCGACGTCCGCGCCCTTGGTGAAGATGCCGCCGCCAAGACGGGCGAAAATCGAAATCAGCGATCCGCCGAAGCCGAGCGCCACGAGCGCATCGACGACCGTGCGGTCGGAGGGCGCATAGCCTGCGAACCAGGTCAGGATCGCGTAATACACCGCGACGCCAAGCAGCGCGAGGCCGGCGACCAGAAGCCCGGTGACCGCGCCGGCCTTGAAGGCGATGTCGAGGCCGCCGGCGAGCGATTTCGTCGCCGCCTGCGCGGTGCGGACATTGGCGCGCACCGAGACGTTCATGCCGATATAGCCGGCCGCGCCGGAGAGCACCGCGCCGAGCAAGAATCCGAAGGCGACCGCCCAGCCGAGAAGGATGACGAGAATGACGAAGATCACGCCGCCAACCATGGCGATGGTCTTGTATTGGCGGTTGAGATAGGCCTGCGCGCCCTCGGCGACGGCGCCCGAAATTTCCTGCATCCGCGCCGACCCCGGATCGGCTGCGAGCAATTCCTGCGAGGTCTTCACGCCGTAGACGATAGACATCAATCCGAAGACGATGGTTAGAAACAGAACCATTTTGGCTTCGCCTTTTCGTTCTTCGACCGCGAATTGGCCGAATTGGTCGCGTCGCCGCGAACGGATGTCGCGCAACGAAAAAAGGAGTAGCGGCCCCGCCGAGCGAATCGGGCGAGGACAGCGGCTTTCCGGCGGGCTTTCTGCCAGAAACGTGGCCGCGCGGCAATGCTGCGCCGGCCCGTATTTTTCAGAAGTGCTGGAAGGACAATTTTTTGAAAAAGACGGGCTTTTTGTGTCCGTCGAGAAAAACCGGCGGCGCGCTTCCCTCCACGATCTCGCCGATACGACAGATGGGCGCGGCAGGCGGCGCCTCGCTCCCCGCAGCTATGAGAATTTCGTAGTCGTCTCCGCCGGTTATAGCGGTTTCGAAGAGCGCGGGATCGATGGCCATCGCCTCTCGCGCCGCCGCTGAAAGCGGCACGGAGGCGAGATCGACGGCGGCGCTCACGCCAGAGGCGCGGCAAAGCTTGGCGAGATCGCCTGCAAGGCCGTCGGAAATGTCCATCGCGGCGCTGGCGCTGGCGGCTAGCCACGGCGCGATATCGAGACGCGGCTGCGGCAGCAGATAACGGCCGATGAGATGGTCACGCGCGCTAGCCGAGAGGCGCTTCGCGAGCGCTGGGTCGCGTCGAACGGCAAGTCCCAGCGCGGCGTCGCCGATCGGGCCCGAGACGAAGATGGCGTCTCCTGGCTTTGCGCCGGTGCGGGGCACGAAGCGCCGGGCGCGGCCGAGCGCCGTGATCGAGATGGTCAGCGGGCCGGGAGTCGCGCCCGTATCGCCGCCGATCAGCGGCGCGCCATAGGCGCGCGCATCCTCGGCGAGCCCGGCTGCGAAAGCGTCCAGCCAAGCGTTGGTCCAGTCATGGGGGAGCGCCAAGGCCAACAGAAAGCCGATCGGCTCGGCGCCCTTGGCGGCAAGATCGGAGAGATTGACGCGCAGCGCCTTCTTGGCGATCAGCGACGGATCGTCGTCGGCGAAAAAATGCACGCCTGCGACGACCATGTCGGTCGTGACGACGAGCGGCGCGCTTTCCGGCGCGAGAAGCGCCGCGTCGTCCTTAAGGCCGAGCGCGGCCGCGCCCGCGATCGGCGCGAAAACGCGGGCGATGATGTCGTCTTCGCTATAACGCGGCATGGCTTCGCCCTCGTGCTTCGAGACGCGAGCTTCGCTCGCTCCTCAGCATGAGGGCGAGGGATGCGCGCCGCCGGCTTCCTCATCCTGAGGAGCGTGCGCAGCACGCGTCTCGAAGGACCAGGAAGCCGGCGGCTCTGTTCCTGTCAACTCAACTCCTCGGCGCGCTGCTCACGCGCGATCCTGTCGAGCACGGCGTTCACCATCCCCGACTCGGTCGGCCCGAAAAAGGCGCCGGCGACGTCGACATATTCCTTGATGACGACGCGCGCCGGAACGTCCTTACGCGACCGCAGTTCATAGACGCCGGCGCGCAGCGCGGCGCGCATGACGGACTCCAGTCGCGACAGCGGCCAGCCGCCGGAAAGCGCGCGATCGATCTGCCGGTCGATGGCGACCTGATCGGTGAGCACGCCTTGCAGCACGTCGCGAAAAAAGGCGGCGTCCGCCGGCTTATATTGCGCGCCTTCGATCTCGCGCCCAATCCAGTGAGACTCGAACTCGGCAAAAATTTCGTTGAGCCCTTTGCCGGCGACTTCCATTTGGTAAAGCGCCTGCACGATCGCCAGACGCGACGCCGAGCGTTGATCGACGCTCATACGACGCCCCGTTTGAGACGCACGAGCGCAAGCGCCGCGCGCGCAGCGTCGGCGCCCTTGTCGCCCTGCTTGGGATCGGCGCGCACGATCGCCTGCGCCTCATTCTCCACGGTGAGCACGCCATTGCCGAGCGGCAGGCGGCGCGAGACGGAAAGATTCATCAGCGCGCGCGTGCTTTCATTGGCGACGAGTTCGAAATGATAGGTCTTACCGCGAATGACGCAGCCGAGCGCAACGACTCCATCATAGGGCGCGCCGGCAAGCTCGGCGTCATCCAGCGCGATCGCGGCCGCTGTGGCGATCTCCAGCGCGCCGGGGACTTCGATCACGGTCGCCTGCGCCTGGAGCGCGCGCAAGGCGTCAAGCGCGCCGCTGCGCAGCAGCGCGACGATTTCGCCGTTGAACTTCGTCGTGACGACGAGAATATGCGCGCCCGGCACGGGCGCGACGTCAGCGTCGTCGGGTGCAAAACCAGCCATTCAGGCGACTCCATGAATGCACGCAACCCTCTCCCGCCGGGAGAGGGTTGGGCTGCGAAGCAGCCAAGCGAGGGTTAGCGTTCTCAATTGCAAAGGTGCGGGACGCGCCGCCGCAGCGAACGCATTATCGCTGAGGCGCAAACCCCTCACCCGACCCGGCCAAAAGCCCGTCGTTTACAATGGGAGTCCTTACGGACGCCCTTGGCCGAAACACCCTCTCCTTATGGGAGGGAAATCCGCGAACCAATTTCTGGGCGCGTTATGTCACACGAGCGGCGCTCTGTCAGCCGGCATGGCCGTTATACACATCCTCGCGCCAAACTCAGCCTACCGCGCGTCGCTCAGCCGCGCCGCATAGCGCGCCATCAGATCGACTTCGATATTGAGCGCATCCCCTGCCCTGCGCGCGCCGAGCGTCGTAACGCTAAGCGTATGCGGAATGAGCAGCACGGAAAAGCGATCGCCGTCGACCTCGTTCACCGTGAGCGAAACGCCGTCGAGCGCCACGGAGCCCTTCTTGGCGATGAAGCGCGACAGCGCGCGCGGCGCCTCGACCCAGAATCTGGACATGTCGTCAAAGTCGTCGCGCGAGATGATGCGCGCGACGCCATCGACATGGCCGGTGACGATATGGCCGCCAAGTTCATCGCCGATCTTCAACGCGCGTTCGAGATTGACGCGCGTTCCGCAGGCCCATATTCCGACCGTCGTGACGGCGAGCGTCTCGGCGGCGGCGTCGATCTCGAAGATCGTTCGCGCGTCCTCGCGCGCGACGGCGACGACCGTCAGGCACACGCCAGAGCACGCGATGGAGGCGCCGAGGGCGATGCCGTCGGAATCGTATGAACAGGCGATGCGCAGGCGGCGCAGTTCGCCGCGCGGCGTCATCGCAATAACTTCGCCCACATCGGTGACGATGCCTGTGAACATCAGTCGACCCGCGCGTATCGTGTCATCGTGTCGGCGCCGAGCGCGCGCGTTTCGATCAGACGGTAGCGCGAGTCGTCATCGAGGGCGGCGCGCGCCGCAGGGGTCAGCGCGGGACGCCCTGCCCTCCCGAGCGGCTTGATGGCGGTGTGCAGGATGACCTCATCGGCAAGATCGGCGGCGAGCAGACTTTCGGCGACGCGCGGTCCGCCTTCGCTGAAGACGCGAGTGATGCCGCGATCGGCGAGAAATCTGAGCGCGCTCATAAGATCGATAACGCCGTCCCGCGTCGCGATGCGGACAACCTCCGCGCCAGTGGCGTCTTCAAACGCTTTGGCCGCTTCATCGGCGACGGCCGCTCCGGCGATCACGAGCAGCGGCGTTTCGCGCGCCGTCGACGCCAGGCGCGAACGCGGCGACAGTGACAACTTCTCGTCGAGCACGACGCGGAGCGGCTTATATTGTTGCATCCCCGGCAAGCGCACGGTCATCAGCGGATCGTCGTCGCGCGCCGTGCCGCCGCCGACCATGATCGCGTCATGCAGCGATCGCTGCACATGAGTGAAAGCGTCAGTGACGGGTCCGGTGATATGCAGGCGCGGATCATGCGCGGCGCCAGCGGCGTAGCCGTCCGCCGTCCGCGCGAGCTTGAGCGTAATCATCGGGCGGCGACGGGTGACGCGCAAAATGTGCCCGAGATGATCGGCGCGCGCCGCCGCAGCGCCGGGACCGATGAGGACGTCGATTCCCGCTTCACGCAGCCGGGCGAAGCCGTCGCCCGATACGCGCGGGTCGGGGTCCTCGAGGGCGGTGACGACGCGCGCGACGCCGCCGGCGATGATGGAGTCAACGCAAGGCGGCGTCGCCCCATGATGCGCGCAGGGCTCCAAAGTGACGTAAAGCGTCGCGCCGCGCGCCGCCTCGCCCGCCGCAGCCATGGCGATCGCTTCGGCATGCGGACGCCCGCCCGGCGCGGTCCAGCCACGGGCGATGACGACCCCGTCGCGCACAAGCAGCGCGCCGACCGCGGGATTGGGCGCCGTGCGGCCCAGATTGCGCCGGCCGAGCGCAAGCGCCGCCGCCATATAGGCGTCGTCGGTCGCGGTCTGCGGAAAGGCTTCGTGGATCGTCATGCCTTCTCTGGGTCGTCGGCGTCCGGCGCCAAAGCCGCACCGTCGCTCTCCAATTCGTCGATCACCGCTGAGAAGTCACGAACCTCGCGGAAGTCGCGATACACCGAGGCGAAACGCACATAGGCGACGGGGTCCAGCGAACGCAGGCCTTCGATGACCAATTCGCCGATCCGCTGACTTTCCACCTCGACTTCGCCGAGGCTCTCTACCTGACGAACGATTCCGGAAATCATCTGCTCGACGCGTTCCGCTTCGACCGGACGCTTGCGCAAGGCGATCTCCACCGAGCGCGTCAGCTTGTCGCGATTGAACGGCGCACGGCGACCCGATTTTTTCACGACGATGATTTCGCGCAGCTGCACGCGCTCAAAGGTCGTGAAGCGGCCGCCGCAGGTTGGACAGACGCGGCGCCGCCGAATGCAGGACGAGTCCTCAGCCGGACGGGAGTCCTTCACCTGCGTGTCGACGGAGCCGCAATAGGGACAGCGCATGTTGGGCGCCTTTTCCTCTCGCTCGGAGAGGCGGCCCCGCAGCGCGGGGTCGGGGGTTCCCTTCTCCCGCAAGCGAGAGAAGGGAGCAGATTACTAGTAGATCGGGAACTTCGCGGTGAGCGCGTGAACCTTTTCCTTCACCGCGGCTTCCGTGCCGGCGTTGCCTTCTTCGCCCTTCGAGGAGAGGCCGTCGAGCACCTCGACGATCATCTGCCCGACCTCTTTGAACTCGTTCTGGCCGAAGCCGCGCGAGGTCGCCGCCGGCGAGCCGAGACGAATGCCGGAGGTGACGAAGGGCTTTTCCGGATCGAAGGGAATGCCGTTCTTGTTGCAGGTGATGTGGGCGCGGCCCAGCGCGGCCTCGGCCGCCTTGCCGGTGATCTTCTTGGGGCGCAGATCGACGAGCATGAGATGGTTGTCGGTGCCGCCCGAGACGATCGCGAGACCGGCGTCGACAAGCGTCTGCGCGAGCATTTGCGCATTGTCCTTGACCTGCTGCTGATAGGTCTTGAACTGCGGGGTCAGCGCCTCGCCGAACGCCACGGCCTTTCCGGCGATGACATGCATCAGCGGACCGCCCTGCAGGCCCGGGAAGACCGCCGAGTTGATCTTCTTGGCGATTGCCTCGTCGTTCGTCAGCACCATGCCGCCGCGCGGACCGCGCAGCGTCTTATGCGTGGTGGTGGTGACGACATGCGCATGCGGCAGCGGCGACGGATGAAGTCCCGCAGCGACCAGACCGGCGAAATGCGCCATGTCCACCATGAAATAGGCGCCGACGCTGTCGGCGATCTTGCGGAAGCCTTCGAAGTCCCAGATGCGGGAATAGCCGGAGCCGCCCGCGATGATGAGCTTCGGCTTATGCTCCTTGGCGAGCGCGGCGACCTGCTCCATGTCGATGCGCTGATCGTCCTTGCGCACCGTATAGCTCACCGGCTTGAACCAGCGGCCGGAGACATTGACCGGCGACCCATGCGTCAGGTGACCGCCGGCGGCGAGATCCAGCCCCATGAAGACGTCGCCCGGCTGAAGCAGCGCAAGGAACACCGCCTGATTGGCCTGCGAGCCGGAGTTGGGCTGCACATTCGCGAAACCGCAGTCAAACAGCTTCTTGGCGCGGTCGATCGCGAGATTCTCCGCGATGTCGACAAATTGGCAGCCGCCGTAATAGCGCTTGCCGGGATAGCCCTCGGCATATTTGTTGGTGAGAACCGAGCCCTGGGCCTCCAACACCGCCTTGGAGACAATGTTCTCCGAGGCAATCAGTTCGATCTCGTGCCTCTGGCGGCCGAGTTCGAGTTCGATCGCCTTCGCGATTTCCGGATCGGAAGCGCTGAGGGAGGCGGTGAAGAAACCGGATTGGCTCATTGGAATGGACCTCTATGCCTAACGGCGCTGAACGAAAACAAAAACCGGCTCCCGGTCTTAATCGGCGAAGCCGGTCCTTAGGACGCGCATCGTGAGACGCGTCGCTTATCACGGCGAAGACGCGACGGGAAGAGCAGGCTCGGTCGCAGACTGAGGCCAAATCAAGTCTCGCGCCCGGTTTCGCCAGTCGCCTTTCCTTTGTGGAGGCGATTTTTGCGCCAGCGCCAACGAAATCCGCTTTTGCGACGCGGCCGCGCTTCGCTCGCCAGCGTCTTCGTTTCCTCAAGCGCCAAAATGACGCATGTCGCCCTCGACCGATGGGCGAAAAACCGCGTCACCAACGCGCCATATTTTCGCTTCAAACGAGCGTTTGAATTTCAATCAGTCGTTTAAAACGGAGGTTCGTCATGAGCGACCATCTGGAAATAAAATTTGCCGCGCTTAGCGCCAAGTCACGCAGACTGCTCATCGATGCCGCAGTCTGTTTCGTCGCGACCTGGCTCATCGCATTCCTGCCCCCGCAATGGAAGAATGGCGAAGCGCTGAAGGAAATCGCTTTCACGACCGACCCGGTGAGCGGCAAAATCATCGACCGGATCGAGTCCGCGGAGTCGGAGCGCCCATCCTCGAAGTTGAAAAACGCTCCGCCGGCTCCGGCGCTGTTCGCCGTCTATCCGCAGGTGCACATCTCGGATTGGTCGAACGAAGCCGTCGTTGAAAAGACGGAGACGATCACCGTCAGGTCGACGAAAGTCGTCGCCTTGCGCAAGTCGTCTCCGGAAAAGAGAACTCCTGTCGAGTCGACGCCGCCGGCGCCCCCGACAACCAACGCCGAGCCGCCCGCCTCTCTTGGGACAATGGGCGAGAACGCGGAGCACCAGGAACGGAGTTTGTGGGCCAAGCTCGACCCAACAAGGCTCTCATCCAAATTGGCTCCGCTCGGCCGCAAGGCCTGGAATAGCGCGACGTCGCTTGGCGGCGCAGTGTCGAGCCTCGTCAACATATATCCTTTTTGAGGATGGCGCCTTGAGTAATCTGGATCAGGCGCGCGTTGCATCTCGCTCGACAGAGACGACGCGCGCCGCGCTCATCAAAGCGGCCACGTCGGTCTTCGCGGAATATGGGTATGACGGCGGCTCGGTGCGGCTCATCACCCAAAGGGCGATGGCCAACCAGGCGGCCGTCAATTACCACTTCGGCGGCAAGGACGGACTTTATCGCGAAGTGCTGATTGCTGCGACCAA
Organism: Methylocystis silviterrae; assembly: GCF_013350005.1. Taxonomy (GTDB): domain Bacteria; phylum Pseudomonadota; class Alphaproteobacteria; order Rhizobiales; family Beijerinckiaceae; genus Methylocystis; species Methylocystis silviterrae. The sequence goes on along the minus strand of NZ_JABVWW010000015.1, from coordinate 27,722 downwards.
GACCCTCGAGCAGAGCAGTTTTCTGTGCCCGGAAGAACTAGACGCGCGTTCTCCCGAAGAGGCGCTGCGGCTCTATCTGCGTCAATTTCTGCTACCGCTCGTCAAGCGCGATCGCGTCAGCATGTACTTGCGCATTTTCGCTTGGGAAAGCGTGCGGCCGAGCGAAGCGTTCAACGCCTTCATCGTGGCGTCGCCGCCGCGCATCTTTCAACTGGCGGAGCGCGTCGTGAAACGTTTCCTGCCCGAAGAGGCGCCCGCGGAAACCGTCACTTTCGCAACGCTGTGGCTCGCGCATCAACCGATGTTCTTCGTGCGCGACGCGGAACGGCTGGCGCGCGCCCCATTCGCGCTGAAATTCGACGAATCGTCGCTCGAACGACTGGTCGATACACTTGCGAGCTTCAGTCTTCGCGGACTCGGAAACCCGTAGCTCGTTTGCGCGCGTCTTTTAATGATGAAGCCGCTCAAATTCTTGAACCGACGCAATTTCTGACGCGAGGCGGCGTCCGCTTCGACGGAAAATGTCCAAACGACAGGCTCAGGCATGAATGACGAAAGAGGATGGCCGGATCGGCGCGACGTTCTGGCAATGGTCGCCGCTTTGACCGCCGGAGGAACGACGCGCGAGAGCTTCGCTCAGACGCCGACCGAGGACTCGGGGCCCCCCCTGCTTGGGGCGCGGGCGTGCCTTTTGACGCCGGAAGCGGTGCAGGGCCCCTATTACTATGATCCCAAACTGGTTCGCTTTGACATTCGCGAGAACAAGACGGGCGTTCCGATCATGTTGCGCCTTCAGATTGTCGATCAGGCGTGCCGGCCGATCGCCGGCGCGCGAGTCGACGTCTGGCATTGCGACGCGGCGGGCCTCTATTCGAACTATCAGGGACAGGGCGACGACCGCGCGCAACCCATCAGCACGAAAGGCGAAACCTTCCTGCGCGGCTCTCAGCTCGCGGACAATGCCGGCGTCGCGAGCTTCAAGTCCATCTATCCCGGCTGGTATCCAGGACGCACGCCGCATATCCACTTCAAGGCGTTCCTTAACGACGCCAACGTATTGACTGGACAACTCTTCTTCCCGGACGCGCTGAGCGAATTCATCTATCGCGACATTCGTCCCTATTCGGAGCGGACGGCCAAGCGCGACACAATGAATAAGGATGATTTCATCGCGATTGGCGCCGGCCTTGGCTCCTTCGCGAGCGTCACCGAGGAAGACCAGCGCTACCTCGTCACGCTCGTCATTGGCGTCGACCCCGCCGCCCGATCGAAGGCGTCGGCGAGCAGACCCCCGGAAGGACTTGGGCCGCCGCCGTCCGGCGCGCCGCCTCTCCGCGACCCAAAGCGCGTTTCGCCGCTCGTTCCGGGAATCGACTGACGCGCCCTGTCGAAGTTCGCCGCCGTTGAGCAATCGAGGACTGAAATGCAGAGTTTATGGTATAGTAGATATTATGAGGCTGTTCTGGTCGAGGCTCAACGATATGTGGAGCTGACCCAGAATCTCTTCATCATTGCGACGACGATCGCGCTCGTCATCGCCCTCTGGGCGCTTGTCAAAGGCGCATAGGCTTTTCGCCTTTTGTGGATTTCAAGCGCCCCGTCAGGCGCCTTTCTGATAGTCCTTCACATCCGAGAATATGATCGCCGGATTGCGCTCGGCGTCATAGTTGAGTTGGAACGCCGACGAGCTCATGAACACCGGCGACCCGTCGAGATCTTCGGCGATGCTGGAGCCGTTCGAATCGATGAAGCCTTTCAGCTTCGCTGGGTCGTCAGATGCGATCCAGCGGCAGATGGCGAAGCGCGGCTGTTCATAGCGCGTCTGCAATCCATATTCCCCCTCGAGCCGCGTCGCCAGCACGTCGAGCTGAAGCGCGCCCACGACGCCAACGATCGCGCCCGAGCCATCATGCGGCGTGAAGACCTGCACGACGCCCTCTTCCGCAAGCTGCTGCAAGGCTTCGCGCAGCTTCTTGGCCTTCATGGCGTCGCCGATGAGAATGCGGCGCAGGATTTCCGGCGCGAAGCTCGGCACGCCGCGAAAGACGATCTCTTCGCCCTCGGTCAGCGTGTCGCCGATGCGCAGTTGTCCGTGATTGGGCAGGCCCACAACGTCGCCGGCGTATGCTTCGTCGGCGATCGAGCGGTCGCGCGCGAAGAAGAACTGCGGCGCATTGATCGGGATATTCTTGCCCGTGCGAATGAGTTTCGCCTTCATGCCGCGCGTGAGCCGACCCGAGCAGACGCGCATGAAGGCGATGCGATCGCGATGGTTGGGGTCCATATTCGCCTGGATCTTGAAGACGAAGCCGGTCATCTTCGGCTCCTTCGCCTCGACCAGACGCTTGTCGGCCTCCTGCGCGCGCGGGCTTGGCGCATATTCCGCCATCGCGTCGATCAGATCGCGGACGCCGAAGTTGCGCAGCGCGCTGCCGAAGAAGACGGGCGTCAGATGGCCTTCGCGGAAGGCGGCAATGTCGAAAGGCTTGTTGCCTTCTTCGGCGAGCATCGCCTCCTCGCGCCATGCATCCGCGCCGTTTGGCAGGAGCGTGTCGAACAGCGGATCATCGAGGCCACTGGTTTGCAGCAGCTCGGCGTCCTCGTCGATCCGGCGCACAGTTTTCGTCGCGAAGCGGTAGGTGCCGGCAAAGCCTTTTCCCGAACCGATCGGCCAGGTGATCGGCGTCGCGTCGAGCGCGAGAGTCTTCTCGATTTCATCGATGAGATCGAAAGGATCGCGCGCCTCGCGATCGAGCTTGTTGATGAAGGTGACGATCGGAATGTCGCGCAGGCGGCAGACTTCAAAGAGCTTGCGCGTGCGCGCCTCGATGCCCTTGGCGGCGTCGATCACCATCACCGCGGCGTCGACAGCGGACAGCGTGCGGTAGGTGTCTTCCGAAAAGTCCTCGTGGCCTGGCGTATCGAGCAGATTGAAGACGCAACCACCGTATTCGAAGGTCATCACCGAGGTGACGACCGAGATTCCGCGCTCGCGCTCGATGCTCATCCAGTCCGAGCGCGTCTGCTGGGCGTTGCGCTTGGCCTTGACGGCGCCGGCAAGCTGGATCGCGCCCCCGAACAGCAGCAGCTTTTCGGTGAGCGTCGTTTTGCCGGCGTCGGGATGCGAGATGATCGCGAAAGTTCGCCGCCGCGAGACGGGGTCGTTGGTGGCGTTGTTCAAGGCCCTGGTCGTTTAAGAGGGAAATGCTGGAGACGACTTAGCGGCAAGCGCGTCCAGCCGCAATCCCGTAATTATTCAGCGCCGTGAGGCTCGGCTCGCACGCAGCTGAGCCGCCGCTGTGTCGGGGCGCGCAGCGCGCCGATCCTTCCGCAATGCCGGAACCTCACGCGTCGCGCGGGGTTGCGCTCAGGGGGCTAGCTCCAGATGTCAGCTCGAGGAGCAAAGCATGATCCGCCGAGTCGCATACGGTAAGGCGGTTTTGGCTGGCATGGCCGGAGCCGTCGCCTGGGAAACCATCGCCAGGCTGCTGATCCTGTCGGGCGCGCCGGTTTTCGACATCGTCGGCACGCTTGGCGCTCTCGCGCAGCCTTATGCCAGCGGATGGGCGCCTTGGGCGGTGGGATTGGCGCTGCATCTCACGGTCGGTGCGATCTTCGCCGTCTTCTACGCCTATTTTTTCTGGTCCAACTTGCGCGTTCGGCCGATGTTTCAGGGCCTTCTATTTTCATTCATCCCTATGCTCCTGGCCATATTCATCATGCGCCCGCAGTTCGAGCTGATGAATCCCTTCCTCGTCAGCGGCGCGTTGCCCCACTCGGGTCAGTTTGGGTTAGCGGGAGGCGTGAGCGGGCCGATCTCCATCGCGGCTGGACATCTGATCTGGGGCGCGACGCTCGGTCTCATTTACGTGCGGCCGGTCGGCTATCCTGTCGAACAACGGCCAAACCTCGGGTCTGAGCGTCGCCGTAGAACAACCCTTCAAGCGAAACTCCCCGATCCTCCTCCTGCAGACAGGTTCATGTTCGCAACAGGCGTCGAATGCAGCTATCCGACGCTCGATCGCGGACGCTGGCGCATGGACGAGATGGCCGCCTGCAGTCACTATCGCTACTGGCGCAAAGATCTCGAGCTGGTGCGGCAGCTCGGCCTTCGCTATCTCCGCTATGGCCCGCCGCTTCATCTGACCAACCCGCGCCGGGGCTGCTACGACTGGGCCTTTCTGGACGAGGTCGCCGCCGAGATGCGACGGCTGGGGATCATTCCGATCATGGATCTTTGCCATTTTGGCCTGCCGAACTGGCTCGAAAACTTCCAGAATCCGGAGACGCCGCAGGCGCTCGCCGATTACGCCCGGGCTTTCGCCCAGCGTTATGACTGGGTGCGCTTCTATACGCCGGTCAACGAAATGTACGTCTGCGCGAAACTCAGCGCGCTTTTAGGATTGTGGAACGAGCAAGCGCATGACGAACACGCCTTCGTCACCGCCGTCCGTCACCTCGCAAAGGCCAATGTGCTCATGATGCGCGCCATTGCGACTGAGCGACCCGACGCGATCTTCGTGAACAGCGAAAGCGGCGAATTTTTCCAGTCGTGCTGTCCCGATCCGAGGCTTTGCAAGATCGCCGACTTCGAAAACCAGCGTCGCTTTCTCGCCCTCGACCTGCTTTACGCGCATCCGGTGCGCGAGGACATGCGCGACTATCTCTTCGAACACGGCATGCCGCCCGAGGAATACGCCTGGTTCATGCGACAGGACGTCGGCAAGCGCGCTATTCTGGGCGTCGACTATTACGAATGGAACGAGAAGCTCGTCGACTCCGAGGGGCGCATTCAGGCGCTCGGCGAATTGTTCGGTTGGCATGTCATCGTCGATCAATATTACCAGCGCTATCGGCGGCCGATGATGCATACCGAGACCAATTGTCTGGACGCCCGTGACGCTCCGCGCTGGCTCTGGCGGCAATGGCACAATGTCCAGCTCATGCGGCAAAGCGGCGTGCCGATCGTTGGCTTCACCTGGTACTCGCTTACTGATCAGGTGGACTGGGACATCGCGCTTCGCGAGCCGCTCGGCAATGTCAATCCGGTCGGGCTTTTCGATCTCAACCGCGATCCTCGTCCTGTGGGACAGGCCTATCGCTATTTGATCAGTCTGTTCTCACAGGAGCTGAGCGAGGCGCCTCCGATCGAGACGGTCATCGACGACTGCCGCCAGCAGCGTGAACGCTCAACCGAGAGGCGGCGTCATGCTTAGCATGCTGCGTGCGCATGGACTGGACGCCGGCCCAACGCAGCGCCCGCTCTTGACCGGCTTTTTGACGAGCCTGCCCGCCGACGTTCCGGCTATCGCGACGTTGCACGCCTTCGGCACGCTCGGCGCCTTGACCGATGCGGCCAACATCTCAGCCGCTTCTGCGGTCCTGGCCGTTGTCGCCTGCTTGGCGCTTGGCGGCCTGCTCTATGGATCGCTCTTTCGGAGAGCCGCCAACGACCAGCGCGGGGGCTGGTTGTTTGGTTTGGCGTTCGGGTTCCTGTTGTGGATGTTGGGCCCAATACCTCTGCTGCAATGGCTCCCGGAGCGGCCGGTCTTGAGCGGTTACCCGGCAATGGGACTGCTGCTGGGGCAATTGATTTGGGGCCTGACGCTCGGGGTCGCCTTTCCGCTCGTTCATCAGCGGCTCCTGGGTGGGCTCGAGGATGAACCGCCGCAACGCTCAGAGTCGACTGGGCCACGAGCGGCCGCAGACCCGCATTTGAAGCGCAAGGCGCCCGAAGTAGAGCAATGAAGCGCTGAAGCGCAGGATCTTCGAACTAACTGAAATCCTCCGCCAGCGATGCCCGCGTCGCTTCCGACAACACGGCCATATGGCTGTAGTTGGGATGCGACAAGCCCAAAATCACGCGCGTGTTCGGCTCCCTGAACGCCGCAATCTGCGCCTCCGTAAAGGGAAAGTGCACGAATTGCACGCTGCTCGCCTTGCCTTCAGCCGTGGTGCGATCCTGATCCTGCTCGGCTTTGCCGGCAACGCGCTCGCCGCCGACTTCGATGGAGGCCGTCTCCTCCACGCCGCCGAGTTGCGCCAATACGCGCGCCCGCCGCAGCGCGTCGTCGATCTCGATCATGAAGGTCGCGACAAGCTCTTTGCCCTTGGGGATGAGCGGATTATAGGCTGCAAGTTCGTCGGCGATCTGCGCCTCGCCGCCTTTTTCGATATGCAGCATCTCCTGCACCTGCAGCCACATCGTATCGAAATTCTCGAAGTAGAAGGTGACGTAAGGGCCGACCTCAACCCGGCGATGCCGCTTGAGCGCCGTGATGCGCTTTCGATGTTCCGCCCGGTCCTTGGCGTATTCCGCCCAGGGGAGGATATCGGCGCGGGTCAGTTCGTGACGTGTCGTCATCTTTTTGATGCTCCATCAACCTGAGCGCTCATGCTGAGGAGCATCCGGGGGATGCGTCTCCGAAGCACGAGGGCGAGGCATCCTATGCAAATTTTTCCTCGCCCTTCGAGACGCGAGCTTCGCTCGCTCCTCAGGATGAGGAAAAAACCCGACGTTTACGCGCCCGTAAGTCCATAAGCTCTCGCCATCAGCACGATCGGATGGCCGACGCGTTCCGGTCTCGGCGTCTCGCCGCCAAGCGTCTCGATCTCCTGTTCGATATGCAGTCCGGCGAGCGGGCATTCGGAAACGACGTGCTTCTTGTCGGCGTTCTGCAGCTGCCGCGCGGCGGGCTTGCCCACCTTCATCGCCGTTTCGAAATTGCCCTTCTTGTAGCCCCAGGCGCCGCCATGACCCGAGCAGCGCTCGACCACGGCGACATCGGCTTGCGGGATCAGCGCAAGCAGCTCCGCCCCTTTCTGGCCGATATTCTGGGCGCGCGAATGACAGGAGACATGGAAGGCGACGCCGCCATCGAGTGGCGCCATGCCTTCGGCCAGCCCCTCTTTGCGCGCGATGTCGACGACATATTCGGAAAGGTCGAATGTCGCCTCAGCCAGACGCTTGACGCTTTCGTCCTCCGGCAGAATCAGCGGCCATTCGAATTTCAGCATCAGCGCGCAGGACGGCACCGGCGCGACAATGTCGTAGCCCTCGTCGATATAGGGCGCGAAAGCCGCGGCGACCTTGCGCGCCGCCTCCGCCACTTCGTCGAGCATCCCCTGTTCGAGTTTCGGCATGCCGCAGCAGGCGGGATGCACGACTTTCGTCTCGACGCCGTTCTTTGCGAGCACGGCGAGCGCCGACATGCCGATCGACGTGTCGTTATAGTCGCCGTAGCAGGTGGCGTAGAGCACGGCCTTGCGCGCCTTGGCCGGCGCCGACTCGTCGCGCATCGGCGGATGCGACGCGGCCTGCGCTTCAAGTGTCTTGCTGGCGTATTTTGGCAGCTCGGCGTTGCGATCGACGCCCGCGACTTTCTCCTCGAGGCCGCGCATCGTTGTATTGTCGCGGCGCGTCGCCCAATTGGCCGCGCCTGAGATCAGCGTCGCCCATTTGCCGTAGCGGTCAGTGTCGGCAAGCGCGCGATCGACGGCGGGCACGCCGTTCTTCTTCGCTTCGACCGCGCGGTAGCGCAGGATCAGATGCGGAAAGTCGATGTTGAACTCATGTGGCGGCACATAGGGGCACTTCGACATGAAGCACATGTCGCAGAGGGTGCAGGCGTCCACGACCTGTTTGAAATCCGCGCTCGCGACCGTGTCGAGCTCGCCGCTTTTCGACTCGTCGATGAGATCGAAGAGCCGCGGGAACGAGTCGCACAGATTGAAACAGCGCCGGCACGTATGACAAATATCGAAAACCCGCCGCATTTCCGCGTCGAGCTTCGCATCGTCATAGAAATCGGCGCTGCGCCAATCCAGCGGATGCCGGATCGGAGCCTCGAGACTGCCTTCTCTCATGATGGTCCTGTGGTGGGAACGCCGGACGCCCCTCTCCCGCTTGCGGGAGAGGGTGGCTTGCGAAGCAAGCCGGGTGAGGGCAGCCCTCATCCGACCCTTGCTACGCAAGGGCCACCTTCTCCCGCTCCGCGGGAGAAGGACTCAACACGCCCTTACTTCAGCTCGTCCAAGGCGCGCTGGAAGCGGCCGGCATGCGAACGCTCAGCCTTGGCGAGCGTCTCGAACCAGTCGGCGATCTCCTCGAAGCCCTCGTCGCGGGCCGAGCGCGCCATGCCGGGATACATGTCCGTGTATTCGTGCGTCTCCCCGGCGACCGCGGCCTTGAGGTTATCGGCGGTCTTGCCGATCGGCAGGCCGGTCGCAGGATCGCCGACGGTCTCCAGGAACTCCAGATGGCCATGGGCGTGGCCGGTCTCGCCTTCGGCGGTGGAGCGGAACACGGTGGCCACGTCATTGTAGCCCTCAACGTCGGCCTTTTGAGCGAAATAGAGATAACGGCGATTCGCCTGCGATTCGCCGGCGAAGGCGGCTTTCAAATTTTCTTCGGTCTTGCTGCCCTTGAGCATAGCCATTTTCTTGCCTCCGAGTATTCGAGTCGGCGCGGCCGTCAGGCCGCGACACAGGAATTAGAATAATTCAAAACTAGCTTCTGTCCAACCAAAATCCAGCGCGGCGGCGCGGGGATTCGTCGCAGGCGCCGTGGACGCGTTCGCGCGCGCGGCGGCTCTATTTGACGCCGACCACCATGGAATCCGGCCCCGTCAGATGCTCGACTCGGGAGCTGGAGAACCCGGCTTCCTTCATCCAGCCCTCGCAGTCGGCCCCCGTAAAGTCGAAGCCGCCATCGGTCTCGATCAGCATATTGAGGCTCATCAGCAGGCCGAAAGCGTTCTCGCGACGATCATTATCGATCATGGCTTCATAGACGATGAGCGCGCCGCCTTCTGGGAGGGCGTCATAGGCCTTCTTCAACAGCAGCCGCTTTTGCTCAAGATCCCAGTCATGAAGGATGTGCCCCATGATGATGACGTCGGCCTTGGGCAGATCGTCCTTGAAAAAGTCGCCGGGGTAGAACCGTAGTCGCTCCGCGAGCCCATTGGCGGCGAAAAATTCCTCGAATATCGGTCCGACTTGGGGAAGGTCGAAGCCGCCGCCCGAAAGATGTAGATGCGCCCGCGCGATTGTGACGGGGACCATGCCCTGCGCGGCGCCGACGTCGACGAAGGTCCGATAGTCCCGCCAGGAGAATTTGTCGGCGATCGCCTGGGCGGCGCCGGCGCTCACGCCGCTCATCGCGGAGAGGAAGCCACGCAGACGTTGCGGATCGGCGTAGAGGGCCGCGAAAAGATCGCTGGCGTCCTGATCTTCGCTCTGTCGGCGACCCGTTTTCAGCGCCTCCGACAGGCGCCCCCAGCTCTCATAGAGACGCGCATTGGCCATCTCCAGCAGCCCGCCGACATAGCTCGGCCGACCGCGCACAAGAAAAAAATCCGTCTCGGGCGTATTGGCGTAACGCCCGTTGGCGTCGCGCTCCAACACTTTCATCGCCACGAGCGCGTCGAAAAAATCGCGCGCGGAGCGTTGGTGCAACCCGAGCTTCGTCGTCAGCGTCGCAAGGTCGGCGGGGCCGTCGGCGAGAGCGTCGAAGACGCCGAGCTCCACTGCCGAGAGCAGCGCCTTGGCGTTCCAGAACGACATGCCGAGAGCGAGAAGTTTTTCAGGAGAAGGCTTGAGCATGGCGCCACAATCTCGTGAGCGGCGTCATGACACAAGAGTCGCTCAGCCCTTGTGACGTCCTTCGAAGGGGTTCTCCCCCGCCTTTTTTGAAATCCTGATTGGCACGCCGGGCAGGTCGAAGGTCTTGCGCAGACCGTTGATCAGGAAGCGCTCGTAACTCGTCGGCAGCTCGTCGAGCTGATTGCCGAAAAGCACGAAATGCGGCGGCCGCGATTTGGCTTGCGTCATGTAGCGTATCTTGATGCGCCGCCCGGAAACCGCCGGCGGCGGCGTCTCCTCGATTTGCGTCAGCAGCCATCGATTGAGGCGCCCCGTGCCGATGCGCTTGTTCCAAATTTCATGAACCGCGAGGATCGCTTGCATGAGCTTGTCCAGCCCCTGCCCCGTCGCGCCTGACACCGGAACCACCGGACAGCCGCGCAGCTGCGCCAGCAGGCGTTCTGCGTCTTCGCGCAACTTGATCAGCGTCGCGCCGCGGTCCTCGACGAGGTCCCATTTGCCGAGCGCGATGACGACGGCGCGCCCCTCGCGGGCCGCGAGGTCGGCGATGGAGAGATCCTGCTTCTCGAAGGGGATCGTCGAATCGACGAGCAGCACGACGACTTCCGAGAACCGCACGGCGCGCAGCGCGTCGGCGGCCGACAGCTTTTCCAGCTTGTCGACGACGCGGGCGCGCTTGCGCAGACCGGCCGTGTCGAAGAGCTTCATCTTCCGGTCGCGCCACACGAAATCGACGGAGATCGAATCGCGCGTGATTCCCGCTTCGGGTCCCGTCAGCAGGCGATCCTCGCCGAGAATTCGGTTGATGAGCGTCGATTTTCCGGCGTTGGGCCGACCAACGACCGCGATCCGCAGCGGCTTCGTGACATCGAGGTCGCTGCCGTCCTCTTCGTCGTTGCGCAGATTTTCTTCAATGGCGACGTCGTCTTCGAAAGGCTCGGCGGTCTCCTCGGGCAGAGCCTCGCGCAGCGCGTCATAGAGCGCGCCCATGCCTTCGCCATGCTCGGCGGAAAACGGCACGGGATCGCCAAGACCCAGCGAAAAGGCCTCGTAGACGCCTGGACCGCCGGCCTTTCCTTCCGCCTTATTGGCGATCAGGATAACCGGCTTGCCGGCGCGACGGACGAGATCGGCGAAATATTTGTCGTCGGGCGTGACGCCGGCGCGCGCGTCAATGAGAAAGAGAATTGCGTCGGCGGCGAGGATCGCGCTCTCGGTCTGGGCGCGCATCCGCCCTTCCAACGTCGGGCCGGAGCCTTCCTCCAACCCGGCCGTGTCAACGATGGTAAAGCGCAGATCGGCGAGCTTGGCGTCGCCCTCCCGGCGATCGCGGGTGACGCCGGGACGATCGTCGACAAGCGCCAGCTTCTTGCCGGTCAGCCGGTTGAACAGCGTCGATTTGCCGACGTTCGGCCGGCCGATGATCGCGAGCGAAAAGGACATGACTCGTTTCTCGCTGCGCTGCCGCGCCCCTACGCCAACTATTTCGAGGGCTTCACCTCGAACGGCGCCTCGCCGGACGATGCGGCGCCTTCCTGTTCCGGCTCGATCACCGGCGTCACGGTGACATTGCCGCCGCTCGCGGCTCCCCCGGCCCCCGCCGTCGGCGCCGCCGCCGGCTTGGGTCCGCGTTTCGCGTGCAGCAACCCCTGATAGGCCGCGGCCCGCTGTCGCATGGATTGCGGAGCGTCGCGATCGCTGAGCAGAATGTTGAAGTCCCTTTCGGCCTCTTCGAAATCGTCATTGGCCAGCGCGTCGAGACCATTCCATTCTTGCGCCGAGAAGCGGAAAGCGCCCTTCGACGTCATCATGGGTCCGAGCGCGCGTTCCATTTTCTGGCGGTCTCCGCTCTCGAGGATGATCAGCGCGGCGCGCAGCAGAGCGACTTCCTGATTCAGTTTGTCGACATTCTTGTCGTCGGCGATCGCCTCCAATTCTTGGAGCGCGCGCGCCCTGTCCTCGCGCAGTTCCGCAGCCCGGATGCGCGCGAGCGTCGCATAGCCTTTGGGACCGTCCTTGGCGAGCGCCTCGAAAGCGGCCGCAGCCTCTTGAGCCTTGCCTTCGTTGGCCAGCGCGACCGCAGCTTCAAAGCGAGCATTCGCGGCTTCCGCCAATTTCTGACGGTTGGTCTGATAATAGCTCCAAGCGCCGGTCGCAGCGACGATCAGCACGGCGAAGATCAGGATCGGCGTGTGATAGCGCCGCCAAAGCTCCGCCGCCTTGTCGCGCCGGACGTCTTCATCGACCTCATGGAAAATATCGGACATGTGCGCCAGACCCTTGACTCCGCCCGAGAAAACCGGACTGACCGCAGCCGTTAGCACAGGCGGCGGCCAAATGCGAGCGAAGCCGGCTATTCCGCTTGCTTCTTGGCGGCGCTCGCCCGCCACACGACGCCGCCGACGTCGTCGGCCACCAGCAGTCCGCCGCGCTTATCGACGATGACGCCGACCGGTCTGCCCCGCGCTTCGCCGCGCTCGTTCAGAAAGCCGGTCAGCACCTCTTTGGGGGCGCCGACCGGCGCGCCATTCTCAAACTTTACGAAAATGACGCGGTAACCCACGCGGGGACTGCGATTCCACGATCCGTGCTGGCCGATGATGGCGCCGTTCTGGAACGGCCCGAGGTTCGCGTCGCCGACGAAGGTGAATCCGAGCGAAGCGGTATGCGAGCCGAGCGCGTAATCCGGCCGGATCGCCTGTTTGACGAGTTCCGGATCTTGCGGCTGCACGCGCTCGTCGACATGCTGTCCGTAGTAGCTGTAGGGCCAGCCGTAAAAGGCTCCCTCCTGGACCTTCGTCATGTAGTCGGGCACGAGATTGTCGCCAATCTCGTCGCGTTCGTTCACCGCGACCCAGAGGTCGCCTGTCGCGGGATTCCAATCCATCCCGACGGGGTTGCGCAGTCCCGAGGCGAAAACCCGCGTGTCGCCGGTCGCCGGATCAATCTCCAGAATGTCGGCGCGGTTATGCTCTTCCTCCATGCCATTCTCGGCGACATTGGAGTTGGACCCGACGCCGACGTAGAGACGCGAACCCACAGGATCGGCGACAAGGCTCTTGGTCCAGTGATGATTGCGTCCCGCGGGCAGATCCGCGACCTTTTCGGGCGCCGCTTCGATGCGCGTATCGCCTTCCTTATATGGAAAGCGCACAAGCGAATCGGCGTTGGCGACATAAAGCTGATCGCCCACCAGCGCCATGCCGAAAGGCGAATTTAGATTCTCCAGAAAGACCTCCTTCGTCTCGGCCACGCCATCGCCGTCTGCGTCGCGTAGCAGCGTGATGCGGTTGGCGCTCGGCTTATCGGACCCGGCCTGGCGCATATAAAGGCCCATGAAGAAGCCGCGAACGCCGCCGCCTTCGTTTTCGGATTTTGGCGGCGCATCGGTTTCCGCGACAAGGATGTCGCCGTTTGGCAATTCATACAGCCAGCGCGGATGATCGAGCCCCGTCGCAAAAGCTTCAACGCCCAGCCCCTCGGCGGGCGTGGGTTTTTCAGCGCTTGGCCAGCCCACGGCGCGCGCGATATTCACGTAAGGAAAGGCGCCGGTCGGATGCGGCTCCGGCAGCGTCGGATTGGGTCCGTAGCCAGCGCTCTCCGGCATTTCGGGGCCGCGATCGCAGGCCGCGAGCGCGATTGCGGTCAGCGCGAATAGAAATCTCCCGAAAAAATTCGCCGCCATGGCGCCTCCTCCCCAAACGAATCCCGGCAAACACGAGAAGCCGCAGCTTCTCACGATCGACAGCCGGCGACGAAGACAAATATGTTGTCGATGACGCCGCTAAAAATGGCGCAGCGGGGACAAGTCTCAAGCCCTCGCCAGTCGACACGCGAGGCTGCAGCGCAAATGAGTCAAAAGACGGGACGCGTCTATGTCGGCGTCGGCGGCTGGAATTACGCCCCTTGGCGCGAATCCTTTTATCCCGCCGACCTGCCGCATAAGCGGGAACTCGAATATGCCAGCCGTAGGCTCACCTCCATTGAAATCAACGCCACATATTATCGCACGCAGAGCGCCGCGAGCTTCGCCAAATGGCGTGATGAAACGCCCGAAGGTTTCATCTTCAGCGTCAAGGCGCCGCGCTTTGCGGTGATGCGAAAGGCGCCAAAGGAGGCGAGCGAATCGATCGAGCGCTTCTTTAAGAGCGGGGTTATGGAGCTTGGAGACAAGCTCGGACCCATCTTGTGGCAGTTTCTCCCCACGAAGAAATTCGACGCGGCGTTCTTCGAAGCCTTTCTTTCGCTGCTGCCGAGGAACATTGGCGGACGGTCGCTGATGCACGCCATTGAGCCGCGCCATGAGAGCTTCAAGACGGCCGAGTTCATCGCGCTGGCGCGCCGACATGGCGTCGCCATCGTCATCGCTGGCGATGCAAAATATCCGCTTATCGCCGATCTGACGGCGCCCTTCGTCTATGCGCGCATCATGGGAACGCTGGAGGCTGAGCCGAAGGGTTATGACGCCGCCGCTCTCGACGAATGGGCGCAGCGCGCGCGGCGTTGGGCGAGCGGCGCTGCGCCGAGCGAGTTCAACTATATTGCGGAAACACAACGGAAGGCGGCGACGCCGCGAGACGTGTTTCTCTATGTCATCAGCGGCGCTAAGGAACGCAATCCGGCCGCCGCCCTGGCGCTGATCGAGCGACTCTCCCGCTAAGGCAGGGTGGAACCGCTCTAAAGGTCTATGTCCACCCATATCGCCGCATGATCCGACGCTGCATCCTCCTTGCGGGTGACTTCCGGATAGGCCTCCCAGCGTTTGGCCCGCGCGCCAGGCCACATGCCTTTGCGAAACACGCCGCCGCTCGTGACTCTGTCGAACAGCGCCGGCGACAGCAGAATGAAGTCGATCTTGTTGTCCGCGGCGCAACTGCCGTAAGTGCCTGGGAAACCGCCGTCGTCAAATTTCGGATGCAAAAAGATGTCCTTCAGATCCGCCCCTTCGATGAGAGGACTCAAAGGTTCGCTGTCCGGCGTGTCGTTGAAGTCGCCCATCACGACGATGTTCCTGATCCCCATGGCAACGCGTTCGTCGTAGATTTCAGCGACGCGTTTCGCCTGCGCGCGACGTTTGGCGTTCGATGATTGCTGCGAGCCGAAACCCTTGCTCTTGAAGTGATTGAGCATCACCAGGAGGCGCGCGCCGGACGGCGCCGTCACCTCGAACTCGGCGCAGTCCCGGGAAAAGATCGGATTCCGCTCGTCCAGCATTTCGTCGACGTGGCTGCGCAGCGCGCCGATGGGAAACCCCTGCCTGGCCAACAGGCCGACGTCGATGCCGCGCGTATCGTTGCCGTCGATCACCATCGCATGGCGGAATGTCTCGCCGCCGAGCGCAGCGACGACGTCCGCGTTGAAATCCCGCAGCACCGGCCGGCTCTCGACTTCGACGACGCCGAGAACGTCCGCCTCGACATCTCGCATCACTCGCGCCGTATTCCTCATCGCCTGTTCGTCAACGGGCTCGTCGCGCAATTCCAGCGAGCCGACCCAATCGGCGCGCCCGCTCGCGACAATCTGAATGCCGCCCGACTTGGGGCGTTTGATCAGTCCGCCCCTATTACGCCGCAGAATGACAAAATCGCCGACGTCGGATTTTTCCAAATCAAGTTCAATGACAAGTTTCGCCATGCGCGTCTTGTCGGCGGCGCTGTACGAAGGCTGCGCCAGCAACGTACTCAGTTCCGCGAAACGTTCGAGAATAGGTTTGCCTTGCGAAAAGCTCTTGAGATTCATTGCGCGTGCGCGATCGAAAAGATTCTCGACGTTGTATGAGGCGAGTCTCATGAAATCCCCCGTGCGCAAAAAACTACAGTATGCGCTGGAGGCTAAAGCTCGACGCGCGCCGTGACAAGCGCATGACGGGCGACATGCTACGCCGGGGCCGAACTCGGCTTTTCACCTGAGCCCTCCGCCGACGGAGGACGCGCTTGTTTGAGCGCAATCTTCGTCGCGAACGCCGCGCCGACAAGCCCTAAGGCGCCCAACAAGGCGGTCGCCTGAAAACCGGCGCAGAAGGCGTCGCGCGCGGCGGAGAGCGTCCGCTCCGCCTGTTCCGGGGGCAAGAATTTGACCGCATCCGCCGCGCCGCCAAGCGTCGCTCCGGCAGCCCGAGCGACGTCCGCCGGAAGCCCCGCGACGACGCCGGCCATTTTCGCTCGATAGATCAGCGTGCCGAGACTGCCGAGCGCGGCGATGCCAAGGGCGCCGCCAAGTTCAATCGCCGTTTCCGACAAGGCTGACGCCGCGCCCGCGCGCTCGGGCGGCGCCGATGTGACGATGATTTCCGTCGTCAGCGCGATCACCGGCGTGAAGCCGACGAGAAGCAGAGACGATAGAAGCACCCCGTAGAATCCGCCGGCAAGCGCGAGGCCGACGAATCCAGCCGCGGCGACGATGAGTCCGCCGGCGAGAAGATTGACGGGCGTGATGCGGCGCGCCAGCGCGGGCGTGGCGAAGGAGCCGATCATGAAGACGATCGCCGACGGCGTCGACCACAGCCCTGCATCGAGCGGCGTCAAACCAGCAACGAGCTGAAAATACTGTGCGAGCAGAATGAACGACCCGAACATGAAGAAGACGCCGAGCATGTTGATGCAAAGCGCGGTGTTCAGCGACCGCGAGCGAAACAGCGCGAGATCGATCAAAGGATCTTCAAGCCGCGCCTGTCGGCGCAGGAACAGGAGCGCGAGCGCGACGCCTGCCGCCATCGCTCCGATCGCGTCGGCGCCGAAGCCCGCCTCGGCGGCGCGCTTCAATCCGTAAACGAAGGACAGCACCGCCGTGAGCGACAGAAGCGCGCTGGCGAGATCCAGCCGGCCCGCGTCGGGATCGCGATATTCCGGCAGTAGCATCGGCCCGAGCACAAGCAGAAGGACCATCACCGGGACGCCCGCGAGAAAGACCGAGCCCCAGCCGAAAGACTGAATGAGCGCACCGCCAACAAGCGGCCCGATGATGGCGCCGGCGGAGAAGCTCGAAATCCACATGCTGACCGCAAAGGTCCGTTCCGACGGATCGCGGAACATGTTGGCGAGCAGCGACAGCGTCGACGGCGCGAGGGTCGCTCCCGCGACGCCAAGCGCGGCGCGCGCAAAAATCAGCATCTGCGCCGATTTCGAGAAAGCCGCCAGGATCGATACGGCGCCGAACGCCGCGGCGCCCAGCAGCAGCACCTTGCGCCGGCCGAGGCGATCGCCGAGCCCGCCCATGATCATCAGGAAGCCGGACACCATGAAGCCATAGATGTCGATGATCCACAAAAGTTGCGACGCGCTCGGCCGCAGCTCCGCCGTCAACGCCGGAATGGCGAGATTGAGCACCGTGAAGTCCATCGCGTAGACCAGACAGGGCAGAGCGAGGACGGCGAGCCCGATCCACTCCCGGCGCGTCGCCTTGAGCGGAGAATCGGATGCGTCTGGCGCGGCGCTGTACAAGGAGTCGCTCCGTCGGCCTCTTGGGCGTGAGCGCGCAGCATTTATCGTTTTTGAAGGGCGACATCAAGGAACGCCCCCCGCCCTGCGTGGCAGCGAGCCACGAAAGCACGATCGAATCTTGAACATCGCGACGAGCCGCTTGACAGGCGCGATTAGCAATGTCAGTCAATATGACATGACATCATATGAACTGACATCACTTCGCGAGACTCATAAGGATCATACGCGAACGCGTATTCTCGACGCCGCGATCGACGAGATGCGCGAGTGCAAACTGAACGCGCTCACCATCGCCAAAGTGGCTGAGCGGGCGAAAGTGACCGAACGAACCGTCTACCGTCACTTCCTGACACGCGAGGATCTCTTGAAGTCGGTCTGGCCGCGCATGCAGGCGCGTGTGGGCAGTTCGGGATTTCCGCAGACAGCTGATGAATTGATCGCCACGCCGCTGCGGCTGTTTCCTCGATTTGATGAAGAAGAGGGGCTGATCAGAGCGTCGATCTCATCCGAAACCGGACGCGAAGTGCGCTTAAGCTCGAACCCGCAGCGTCAGGCGGCGATGCTCGCCTGCGTCGCTGACGCGTTGCCCGAGATGGACGACGCCGCCAAACGCCGGCGGGCCGCGATCGTCCAGCTGATTGACAGCGCCTACGCCTGGTCGGTCCTTAGGGATTTCTGGGGATTGGACGGCGCAGAGGCTGGCCGCGCGGCGTCAGAAGCGATCGCCGTCCTGCTGGGTCGCCACTCGGCTGCGGACGAACGCAATTTTTCACCCGAACGCAATTTTATACATGGAGAAGAGAAATGACCTGCATCGCCCACGCTTCCGTACCGGCGGACAATCCGGAGGCCGTCGCCAAAGTGCTTGCGAAGATCATGCAGGGCGAAGCAACGCCCTTCCCTCCAGCAGGGCCGAGTTCCTGGATGGCTTGGTCGGGCGACGGCGAAGTCGAGCTTGAGATCGCGCCGCGCGGACATGTGCTGGCCTACGGACCTGACGAAGGTTATTGGACGCCGCAAAATCAAGGAACGCGTCTTTCCGAAGCGCACCTTGCCATTTGCGTGGCTCGGCCGGCGGAGGAGATCATCGCTATCGCGACACGGGCCGGCTGGCCGGCGCGGGCTTGCGACCGCGGCGGCGGATTGTTCCAGCTTTCGGAAGTGTGGGTCGAAGGCGCATTCATGCTGGAATTCCTGGACCCGGCGCAGACCGCGCGCTATCGCGAGGTTGTGACGCCGGAGAACTGGAAGCGCTTCCTGCAGTCGATGCAGAACGCGGAAGCGACCGCCGGCTGATCCGCGCTGACGTCGCGGGCGGCCTCTCAAAAAATTGCGCGAAGGCATGATATAAGGGACGCTGTTCCGAGGACTTCATGAGCCTATCCGATCTTTCCGCTGCGCCCACGATGACGCTTAAGCCTTCGCTCGCCGGGATGAGCCGCGCCGAGATCGGCGACGCCTTGCGCGCCTTCGGCCTGCCGGAGCGCGAGATCCGCATGCGCGTGTCGCAGATCTGGCACTGGGTCTATTTCCGCGGGGCGCGCGACTTTGGCGAGATGCTGAATGTCTCCAAGGCGATGCGGGCCCAGCTCGCGGACGCCTTTGCGCTGCGCCTTCCAGAGATCATCGAGGAGCAGATTTCCGTCGACGGCACGCGCAAATGGCTGCTGCGGCTGCAGCCGGTCGACGCCTTCGACAAGGGCGCCGAAGTCGAATGCGTCTATATTCCGGAAAGCGACCGCGGGACGCTTTGCGTCTCCTCTCAGGTCGGCTGCACTTTAAATTGCAGCTTCTGCCACACGGGCACGCAGCGGCTCGTGCGCAATCTGACGACCGCCGAGATTGTGGGGCAGTTGCTCGTCGCCCGGCAGCGGCTCGGCGATTTTCCCGATCGCGACCGACCGACCGACGGGCTGGTGCCAGCGGGCGAAGGCGTGCGCGCCGTCTCCAACATCGTCTTCATGGGCATGGGCGAGCCGCTCTACAATCTCGACAATGTCATGGCGGCGGTCGAGGTCATGGCCGACGGCGACGGGCTGTCGCTGTCCAAGCGCCGCATCACCGTCTCGACCTCGGGCGTCGTGCCGCAGATTGAGCGTCTGGGCGCCGAATGCGGGCCGGCCTTGGCGATTTCGCTGCACGCGGTGCGCGACGAGCTGCGCAACGAGCTTGTGCCGCTGAACAAGAAATATCCGATCAAGGAGCTGCTGCAGGCTTGCCGCGATTATCCCGGCGCCTCGAACGCAAGGCGCATCACCTTCGAATATGTGATGCTGAAGGGCGTGAATGATTCGCCCGCCGACGCCAGGGAGCTGGTGCGGCTCCTGAAAGGCCTGCCGGCGAAGATCAATCTCATCCCCTTCAATCCTTGGCCGGGCGCGCCATACGAATGTTCGGATTGGGAGACGATCGAGCGCTTCTCGGACATTGTCTTCAACGCCGGTTACGCCAGCCCGGTGCGGACGCCGCGCGGGCGCGACATTCTCGCGGCCTGCGGACAGCTGAAGAGCGAGACGGAAAAGCTGCGCGCAAGCGCCAGAATGGCTGCGCAAGGCGTCCAGTAGGGACGCCGCGGGGCGGTGCGAATCCATGGCCCATGTGGCCCTTCTAGGCGATTCAATCTTCGAAAACGGCGCTTATACAGAGGGCGGCCCCGCCGTCATTCAGCAGTTGCGGGAGAAGCTCCCTTCCGGCTGGCGCGCGACCCTCGCCGCCCAGGACGGCGCAACAACGGCCAATGTGGTTTCGCAACTCGCTAAGCTCCCCCGCGACGTGGACCGGCTTGTGCTCAGCGTCGGTGGAAACGACGCTTTGCGGCAGGCGGACGTTCTCAAGGCCCCGGTATCCCGGTATCAAGCAGCGCGCAGGCGCTTCAGCTCATCGGCAATGCGGTCTCGGGCTTTGAGGCGGCCTATCGCGCCGCGCTGCGCCCCTGTCTTGAGGCTGACCCACGCATGATCGTCTGCACCATCTACTGGGGCAATTTCGAGCCGGATTTTGCCCGCGGCGCGAGAATCGCGATCGCACCATTCGGTGACGCCATCATTCGCGCCGCGGTGGAATTCGGCTTGACCGTCATCGAGCTCCGGCTCGTCTGCGACTCTGCGGCCGACTACGCCAATCCAATCGAGCCATCGTCGCAAGGCGGAGAAAAAATCGCCGCCGCCATCATGCGCGCGATGACGCCCGACTCCGCCGTAGGGTGCTCGGCGCGTGTCATCGGATGAATATGGGACGCTTTCAGCGCCTGGCGGCATAGCCGGCGAGCGCGGCCAGCGCCGCGGAAATCGCGACATTCCAGTTCGCCAGCGTCAGGCCGAAAATCCATAGATTCGGCTCGTCACAGCGCACGACCTTCACGGATTGAAGTTGCTTCATGAAATCGGCGACCGACGGCGCGGTCGAAAGCGGCCCGGAACAGTCCGGCGGCCCGGCGAAAATCTTCCATTCGACGCCCGAATGGTAGATCGAAAGGATAGCGTTGCCGGCGAAGAGCAGCGCCATCAGCAAGAAGGCGCCGCGCGCGAATCCGCCCCGCCCTGTTTGCGCGGCGAAGGCGGCGAGCGGCGCGAGCGCGAACGCCGCGTAATAGGGCACGCGCTCCTTGTAACAGAGTTCGCACGGCAGATAGCCGAGCGACTCATAGGCGAAGGCGCCGCCGATCGCCGCAACGGCGGCGGCGAGGATGAGGAGCGATGCGTTGCGCGGCTCGAAGACGCAATGAACGACGCTGCGCCATTCCATTCGACAGACTCGCACGCTTAAAACATCTTTGCCGCAAGCGCGAAGCCGGCGACGACGATCACCGCCAGCGACGCGATGAAAAGTCCGAAGTGGCTCTCGAGCTTCGAGCGGATCGGGTCGCCAAAGCGATTGATCGCCGCAGCCAGCACGAAAAACCGCGCCCCCCGCGTCACCATCGACAATACGATGAACAGCGGGAAATTATAGGCGAGAAGCCCCGAGACGATGGTCACGAGCTTAAAGGGAATGGGCGTGAAGCCCTTGACCAGAATGAAGATCGCGCCCCACTGCGCGTAGAAGGCGCGCAGCGCCTCCATCTTCTCGCCGTAGCCGTAGAGATTGATCAGCCACTGGCCGATCGTGTCATAGAAGAGCGCGCCGAAGGCATAGCCGAGCGCCCCGCCCGCGACGGAAGCGATCGTGCAAATGCCTGCGAAATACCAGGCCTTCTTCGGCTCGGCGAGCGTCATCGGCACGAGAATCACGTCTGGCGGCACCGGGAAGAAGGAACTCTCGGCGAAAGCGATTGCGCCGAGCGCCAGGGGCGCATGCCGGCTCGCGGCGAGCGACATGGTCCAGTCGTAGAGCTTTTTCATCTGTTCCCGGGGTTGGCGCGACGCGCTGCCCGCGCATAGCACGTAAGCGTTGAAGAAAGAAGTTTCGCGGGTTGACGGGCGCCGCGCCGCCGCTAATATCCGCGCCGCTTCGCCGGCTTCCCGCCGGCCGGGCCCCTGTGGCGGAATTGGTAGACGCGCTCGACTCAAAATCGAGTTCCGCAAGGAGTGCTGGTTCGACTCCGGCCAGGGGCACCAAGGATTCATCGAACGGGGGGATAGGACGTCCGTGGCGGCGGCTTGCGCCATGGCGGCGGCTGGGACCGCGGTCGCCACTGGGGCGGCGGCCATGGCGGCTGGCCCCGCACCGGCGGCGACGCTCCCAGCGTCAACCGGCCCGGCGCCGCGGCTCAAATTTCTTCTTCGCCTAACGTCGCGGCACGCTCCTCGATGTCGATCCGCGCCGACGCCGCCATTCCCGGTCGAAGTGCGAGGTCGGAATTCTCGAACTCAACCACCACGTCGACCCTCGCGCCCGCTTGCGGCGTCGCGGGGCGGCGCACCTCGGTCACCTTCCCTGAAAATGTCCGGCCAGGGACGGACTCGCTCGTCAGCAGCGCCTTGGCGCCCGGCGCGATCGTCAGGGCGCCCTCCCCCTCCGCCATCCCCCGAAGGCGAACGGTCTTGGCGTCGCCGATCATGAACAGCGGCGCGCCCGTTTCAACGCGCGCGCCGACAGCAGCCCTTCGCTCTATGACGAAACCTGCGACCGGCGCGACAATCGCGGCGCCGACTCGATCCGCCTCCGCCTTCGTCACCGCCTCCCGGCGCAGAGCGACTTCCGCTTCGGCGCGCTCGACTTGCGCCCGCGCCCGCGCCAGAGCGCGACGCGCCGCGCTCAGCGCCTTGCGGCTGGCCGCGCGACGCCCTGACCGCGCCTCCCGTCTGTCGAGATTCGCCTGCGCCCTCGCCTGCGCGCGCTCGCGCCGCGTCAATTGCCGCTCAGCGGCCGCCAGAGCGCTTTTCTCGCGCGCCAGAGTTTCGTCGGAGGAAGATGGCGCAAGCGTCGCGCAGGTTTCGCCCTTCTCCACTTGCGCGCCGACGTCACAAGAGAGCGTCACGACGACGCCCGCCGCAGGCGCATTGATCGGCGTCTGCGCGACCGGGGCGATCACGCCGCTGACGTCGATCGTTCGGCCAGCTGACGCTTCTTCGCGCGTGAGACTGACGCGCGTGTGAAGATAGAACGCGCCGCTCACGACAATGATGAGCAGCCCCAATAAACCGGCGACGACAGGTCGGACCCAGTCGCCAGGCGCGACGACGGCGGCCGCGCCGGTCGTCGCAGGAACGCCACGGGCCGCGGGAGCTTTTGTCCGCGAATGGAAAATCGCTTTCTCAACTTCGACGAGCAGGAACAGCACGACGCTCGCGCCAGCGATATGCCACCATATCTCCAGGTCGAGCGGCGTGGTGTTGAACAGCGCCTGCATAAAGGGCGCGTAAGTGAACAAAGCCTGCAGCGCGACGACGATGGCGACGGAGATCAGCACGGCGCGGCTGCCGAACAGACCCTTCCACGAGAGCGACGACTCGGAAAGGAAACGCGCGTTGAAGAGATAAGCGACTTCGCAGGCGACGAGCGTATTGACCGCGACCGTCCGAGCGCTATCGAGCCCCATGCCGCGCGCCTTCTCTAATTCATAGAGACCGAAGGTCGCGATCAGCATCAGGAAAGAAACGAAAACGATACGCCAGACGAAATAGCGGGACAGGATCGGTTCGCCCGACGGGCGCGGCGGACGCAGCATGACGCCCTTGGTCGGCGGCTCAAACGCGAGCGCGAGGCCGAGCGTGACCGCGGTGATCAAATTGATCCACAGGATCTGCACCGGGGTCACCGGCAGGGTCTCGCCCATCGCGATCGCCGCGATCACCGTGAGGCCCTCGCCGCCATTGGTCGGCAAGATGTAGAGGATGGTCTTTTTCAAATTTTCGTAGACGACGCGACCCTCATGCACCGCATGCACGATCGATGCGAAATTGTCGTCGGCAAGCACCATCTCCGCGGCCTCTTTCGCCGCCTCGGTGCCTTTGACGCCCATCGCTATGCCGATGTCGGCGCGCTTTAAGGCAGGCGCGTCGTTGACGCCGTCGCCGGTCATCGCGACGACTTCGCCGCGCTTCTGCAACGCCTGAACGAGTCTCAGCTTATGTTCGGGACTGGTGCGCGCGAACACCGTCGTGGCGCTTGCCGCCTCGCCGAGCTCCTCGTCGCCTATCGCGTCGAGATCGCGTCCGGTGAGCACTGAATCCGGACGGTTGAGTCCGAGTTCGCGGGCGATGGCGATCGCCGTCGCGGCGTGGTCGCCCGTGATCATTTTGACGGACATGCCGGCGATCGCGCATGCGCGGATCGCATCGACGGCCTCGGGGCGCGGCGGATCGATCAGGCCGATGAGACCGACAAAGACGAGTCCGTTTTCAACGTCGCCGAACGCGAGTTGCTGCTGACCCTCTTCGGCTTTCTTGGAGGCGACCGCCAAAACCCGCTGCCCGCGCGTGGCCATCTCGATGATGCGGTCGAGCCAGCAGGCGCAATCGAGCGGACGCTGCTCTCCTCGCGCGCCCTGCTCCCAGAAGCACATTTCGAGCAGCCGCTCAGGCGCTCCCTTGACGAAAATGTACCCAGCGCCCTCATGGTCGTGATGCAGCGTCGCCATGAAGCGATGCTGAGACTCAAAAGGAATCTCATCCGTGCGCGGCAGCTCCAGCGCCAGTTTTTCCAGGTTGACGCCGCCTTTGACGGCGGCGGCAAGCAAGGCGCCTTCGGTCGGATCGCCCTCGACGCTCCAGGTGCCGTCCTTCTCGCGCAGCACGGCGTCGTTGCAGAGCGCAAGAGGGCGCAAAGCCGCGGTCAGGTGAATGTCCTCGCGCACCACGACGTCCTTGCCATTGCGCAGGAAGCCGCCATGCGGATCGTATCCCGACCCGGTCGTGTCGTAGACGCCGCCGGAGATGACGATCGAGCGCACGATCAACTCGTTGAGCGTCAGCGTGCCGGTCTTGTCCGAGCAGATCGTGCTCACGGCGCCGAGCGTCTCGACCGCCGGCAGTTGGCGGATGATCGCCTTGCGCCGCGCCATACGCTCCACGCCGATCGCCAGCGTAATGGTGATGATCGCCGGCAATCCTTCCGGGATCGCCGAAACCGCGAGCCCGACCGCCGCCATGAACATCTCGCCGGCGTCGAAATTCCAGACCAGCGCGCCAAAAGCGAAAACGGCGGCGCACACGACCAGAATGACGACCGTGAGCCAGCGCGCAAACTCATCCATGCGCTGCAATAAGGGAGTGGTAAGCGTCTCCACCTCGGACAGCATGGCGTTGATGCGACCGATCTCGGTCGCGGCGCCCGTGGCGACGACGACGCCCGTTCCCTGACCGTAGGTCACGACGGTCCCCGAATAGGCCATCGGAGCCCGATCTCCGAGCGGCACATCCGCCATGACCGGCGCCGGGTCCTTGTCGACCGGCAGCGACTCGCCGGTGAGCGCCGACTCCTGCACTTTGAGAGATTTGACCCGGATGAGACGGATGTCAGCCGGAATTTTGTCGCCCGATTGGACATAGACGATGTCGCCAGGCGCGACATCGGTCGCGTCGATGACGACGCGCTGCCCGTCTCGAATGACCGTCGCATGCAGCGACAGCATGTTGCGGACAGCCTCCATGGCCTCTTCGGCCTTGCCCTCCTGAATGAACCCGATGATGGCGTTGATGACGACGACCGCGACGATGACCGCGGTGTCGATCCAGTGTTGCATGAGCGCCGTGACGAAGGAGGCGGCGAGCAGCACATAAATCAATACGTTGTGGAACTGCAGCGCGAAGCGCATGAGCGCGCTGCGCCGCCTGCCGGCCGGAAGGCGATTGGGGCCATGGACGGCGAGTCGTCTTTGGGCTTCAGCCTCGCTCAAGCCCAAACGCGTCACGCCCAGGCGCTCAAGCGCCGCATCGGCGCCGATCGCCCAATATTCCTTTCCTTCCGCCGAAGGCTGCATGCTTAGGGCTCCTCCTCCGCGGCTTCCCCCACGGTCACCGCCGGCCGCGCCCATTCAGATGGCTGCCGGACGGCCGAACCGGCGTCCTTTTTACATTATGGCTTATCTGGAGAGGTTTAGCAGCGCCGCGCGCGCGGCGGCGAGTCGCCGTTGAGCGGGCTAGAAGGAGTCGTTGGCGATGGAGCGCACGCACACGTCGCTGACCGTTTCATCGGTCCGCTTCAACCCGATCCACGCGTCGACCGCTGCCGAGTCGAAACCCGCCTCGCAATGATCGCCGATGCGCATCAGCGGGCGACGGATGAGCACCGGATCGAGCATCATCATCACCAATGCTTCCTGCGGCGTGACTTTCTCGATGTCGATTTCGCCGGATTTGATGCGCGGCGAGGCGGCGTTAAACCATTCCGGCAACGGCTTGGAGCCGAAATAGGGACGCAGGCTCGACGGGCTCCAGGATTCGGTCAGAAGATCCCGAACCTCGACCTCATGTCCAGAGGCGACGAGCAGCGCCTTTTGCCGCGCATTGCCGGCGCAGCCTGGCTTTTCGTAAAAGATCACATGAGCCATCCGCGACCCCTCACATTGCGGCCCACCAGTCGCAGACACGAGCTTAGCGTGAAATTGTGCAGCGCGATACGGCTTCAAGCGAACAAATTGCGAGCAGCGGCGGGGGCTTTCGCCGCTTCGACGGGCAGACGCAAACTAGCGCGAGAGTCCCCAGACCATGTTCACGCGCGCCGAGAGACGCTGCAGCCCGGGACGCAAAGGAATCTCGGCGGCTCCGGGAGCCCCGGCGGCCTTCGCCGCATAGTCGCGGGGGCGCGCGTCGATCTCCTCGAGCGGACGAATTTCGATCACGCGGGAAAGCCGCAATCCGGCCGCCTCCGCATAGATCTTCGCCTGCCGCTCCGCATCCTTGACCGCTTCGCGTCGCAATGCGTCAAGCCGTTGCTTCGGATGCGCGATTTCGAAATCAATGCCTTCGAAGCTGTTAACGCCCTTATCAATCAGACTGCCAGCGATTTCGCCGGCCTTTTCGGTCCGCGTCACCCGCACGCTCAGATCGCTTCGTGCGCGGAAAAACTTTTGTGATGTCTTGGGTTTGCCTGTCTTGGGGTCTCGCTCTTCGATGGTGACGGGCGCGAGCGTTACGCCTTGTGTCTGCACTTCAGCGTCGGGAACGCCAAACTTTTTGAGCTCGGCGAGAATAGCTTCTACCGCGCGCGCATTTTCCGCCGCGGCGTCGGCCGCCAGCGGCCGTTCGGTGACGACGCCGAACCGCAAGATCGCCAAGTCGGGCGCGACATCCTCGTAAGCCTCGCCAATGACGGAGAGATTTGGAACGCCGTCCTTCAGCGTATCGGCGTTCCCCGCGGCCACGAACAGCATCAGGCCGAGCGAAAGTGCTAAGAGCAAACGAATCATGGCATATCCTAGCAAAAGCTGCGCGCTAAAAAGCTCATCAAAGCCGTAAAACCGCCGGCTAGCGGCGCTAACTCAAACCAGCATACAGAAGGCGGCGCCCCGATCGTCGCTTCGCGTCCGCTCGAAAAGGCCTCATGCCCACGCTTTATCATCACCCGCTCTGCCCCCATTCGCGATTTGTCCGGCTCGTCCTCTCCGAATATGGAATAGACGCAACGCTCATCGAGGAGCGCGTGAGCGACCGCCGCCCAGAATTTCTCGCGCTTGATCCCGCCGGCCGCACGCCGGTCTTCGTTGACGATAACGGCCTTGTCGCGCCCGGCGCCAATCTCATCGCCGAATATATCGACGAGACCTATGGCGCCGAACGCGGCGCGCAACGGCTCCTGCCGCAGGAAATGGCGGCGCGCATTGAAACGCGTCGACTGGTCGACTGGTTCAACGTCAAGTTTTTCGACGAGGTCACCAACTGGCTGATCACGGAGAAGGTTTACAAGCGCTTTGCGCCTCCGGGCGGCGCGCCCGATATGGACGTGGTGCGTGTGGCGCGCGCCAACATCCGGCACCATATGCGCTACATTGGCTATCTCACCAATGCGCGCAACTGGCTCGCGGGCGATCGTTTGACGTATGCCGACTTCGCAGCGGCCGCGCATATCTCCTGCGCCGATTATCTTGGCGATGCGCCGTGGGACGAGGATGAGGCGGCGAAGCACTGGTATCAACGCATCAAGTCACGCCCCGCGTTTCGTCCGCTGCTGTCGTATCGGGCCCCAGGACTTACGCCGGGTCGATACTATGCGGAACTGGATTTCTAGGGCTCGGACCTATAAAGTTGTTGGCTTGGGCGCGATGTCGTGATTCACAGCTTCCGAAAGGAAGCGCCAATG
>NZ_JABVWW010000014.1 GCF_013350005.1 Methylocystis silviterrae | reverse complement strand
GCAACTCGCCGCCGAGTTTCAGCGGCGCGCAGACCTTCAGCGCGAGTTTTTATCCGAGGCCGACTTCGTCGCCTACGCGATGGCCGAGCGTGGCGATCGGTCATAGAGGGTTCAATTCCGCAAGGCCGCCGAGCGTCGCGCCGCCGACGATATCTGGCCGCTCTACTAAGGCTCGCACGAAATGGCAGCTTTAAATATCTTTGATCAGTTCATCGAAGACCTCGCGCATGGCGTTCACAATT
The DNA here is from genome assembly GCF_013350005.1 of Methylocystis silviterrae. Taxonomy (GTDB): domain Bacteria; phylum Pseudomonadota; class Alphaproteobacteria; order Rhizobiales; family Beijerinckiaceae; genus Methylocystis; species Methylocystis silviterrae. Next base: position 90,162 of record NZ_JABVWW010000014.1, on the reverse strand, counting down.
TCAGCGCGCACACGCTGAAAATCTATCTGACGGACGCCGCTCCAAGTGCCTCAGCCGACGCAGTGAAGGCCGATCTTGCAGAGATAGCCGCTGGAAATGGCTACACATCTGGCGGCAATGCGTGCGCGCTGGTTTCGAGCGGGCAGACAGCAGGAGCTTACGCGCTTGTTCTTGCCGATCCAGCGCAGTGGATCGCTAGTGGCGGTTCAATCGGACCGTTTAGATATGCGGTGCTCTATAACGACTCGGCGCCTGGCGACCCGCTCATCGGGTGGTGGGACGCGGGAGGAGAGATGACGATCAATGCTGGGTTCTATTTCAGCGTCGATCTCGACACAATCAACATTGATCTGTCCGCTCGGTTCGAAACTGTTCTGCGGCTTTCCGCGCAATTTAGCTGAGGATCGCCAATGACGGCAAAGACTGATCAGAACGTTTCAATATACGCAGGCGATATCGTTCGCTGCGCTTCCCTATCGAGGACGGAAACGGCGCCCCCGCTGCGCTCTCTGCGCCTGTAGGATACTGGAAAACAGCGACTGGGCTTTCTGAAGCTGAACGCGTGACGCCGACGCTTTCGAAATACTCGCCATCGGATGGCGTTCGCTTGGTCGAAGAAACGATTTCCGCTGTCGATTGGTGGGTCGCCTACGTCGATCTCGACGAAGATGATACGGCGGCCACACCCGGCGTCTACCAGCATCAACTGCGCATCATCGATGGCGCCGCTGAGCTTGTCGTCGCAGCCGGAAGGTTTGTCGTCAAGCCGCTCATCGGAGCTTAGCAAAATGCTGTCTCTCGGTCTTTCAATAACGTCTCCTGCTGTGCTGAGTACAGGCGTGTCCCACGATCCTGCCGCTAACGCTTTATTTGCGGCGCTGACCGGCTCCTATAGCGACGAGCTAAAGACAGCGTTCGAAGCCGCAATCGTTGCGATGAAGGATAACAATATCTGGGATAAGATTGATGTTCTATACCCATTCGCTGCGATCCCTGGGGTTGACGCGGCAAATGCGTCTGACAGTCTACTGAACTGGAAAAGCCCAGGAACATTCACGGCACTACAGGTAAATTCTCCGTCGCATGGCAATGGATATTGGGCCGGCGATGGGGTGTCATCGCGTTTAAGAACTCAGTGGACGCCATCAACGAATGCGGTCAACTACACAACGAATTTAGCCTCAGCGGCATGTTGGATCAAAAATGACGTTACATTAAATGCGCCGGATATCGGCAACGTTATTTTGCCGCGTCTAAATATTACTGGTCGTTATGGCGCAGGCGGAGCGCTTACACAGATCAACAATGGAACAAACGTCATCACCGCGACCGCTAACAGCATTGGTCTTTTAATGGCGCAGCGCATTTCTGCGTCAGAAGTTGTGAACTTCAAAAACGGCGTCGAACTCGGGCGGAACGCCGCAACGGCTGCGACCGGAGTCCCGACACAGGAACAATGGATATTGGGCGGGAACGCGTCACAGTTCAGCCCGCGACAAATCATGCTCGCATGGTGGGGCGACGCCCTCATTGGCAAAGAAGCGACGCTCTATTCAATCTTCCAAACTCTCTTCACAGCAGCGGGGACGATCTGATGACACAGGACTGGTTTATTCTCACCGGGGCAGAGCGCACAGCGGCGATGGCTTACAATCCTCCTGGCGGGCCTGAAATTGACCCTCGCGCCGTGGACAATGCAAGCCCCGGCGTCGCGATCAATCTCAACCCGGACGCGACCAACTACCCTGACGGCGGCGAGGTCGTTGCGCTTGTTGGCAAATACGTCGCGCCGCGCCGCATCGTCAACGACGTTACCTATCCGGCCGACATGAAAACCTATCTGCTCACGTTGCCTTTCGCGCCGCTCGACAGCGACACGATTTTCGCTCCGGCTGGGTAATCCGCCGCCGGGCGATGAACTAACGAAAGGGCTTACCAATGGCCGGCAAATCAGCCGTCACTCTGCGCCTTGGCGTCGAGGGCGACGAGAAAATACAAGCCGCACTGCGCAAGATCGGGCAGACTGGCGATGCGGCATTCGCCGGCCTCTCAAAAGAGGCGAAGGAAGCTGTGCGCTCGCCGACAGTCTCGCCGAACGGCTCGTGAAGCGGATGGCCGAAATCGAGGCGAGCGGAGCGGGTAGGGCTTGAGGCGGGTCAGCACCATGGTATCAACAATGCAAGAAATGCATCGCAAAAACGAAATCACGCGCGCGGCAGCTCGATTTGAAGATAGTTGCTGGCATGGCGCTGCTACTTCGACGGTGGATCGAAAGTTAGAAGCGGCCCAAAAGCCCACGCAGAGACCGGTGACGACGCTATCGGATATCGCAGAGTGTCTAACTGAACGGGCGATTGGAAAGGGCTTGGACGTAATCCACAATTCTGTTCTTTGTGGCGACCAGACCTGGATTTCTGGCCGGACCGTTCGCGATGCATTCTTGGCAATTTATGCAGAGCTGCGGGGAGAGTCTTTCGAAGCTTAGAAAAATCTAACCTGAGCGCGATAATATCTTGTTCGAGTGAGAGCACTGCGCTCAAATCAACCCACTTCATGGCCAGAAAATCAACGCCAAGAGCTTCATTTTTTGCGTCGCGTAGAAAACCAACTCGAGCTGTTTTATGATCAACGCCTCCGTGGGCATGCGCCAACAGATTGCGAACTTCTGCCAGGGTTTCCGCGCGCTTGATCAATTCTTGGAAGTTTACGCGCTGCGGTTCGCCAAGAAAGGCCCCAGCAAGACGATTGAGCAGTGTTAAACGAGCTTGCAGATTGATCATACTCATCCAGATTACGCGTGCGCGATACTGATCTACACCGAGTAGCGCAGCAAGGGTCAGCGAAAGTGCCGCCTCAAGTTCAGCCCATTCGCGAATGGCTCTTCCAACTGCGACAAAGAAGACATCAAGTTGCTTTTCATAATCGGTGTTTTCGGTGCTCATAGATCAACTGTATGCGCCCGCGCCTTGCCGAGCGCCTTTTGGATCAGCCTTCGGATGGCTTCCGATCGCGACGGCGCGTCCTTTTGCTTCGCCGCCCATGCGTCAATTCGCTCAGCAAGTTCTGGCGGCAATCGTAGCGACGCAACAGGCGTCTTTCCTGTCGGCGCCGGGCCGCGCTTTCTCTGTATTACAGGGATTGACCTCTTCATATAAACTGTGTAATACACAAGGGCGAGCCGAGCAAGAGGCTGCAACCTCTCGCCCGGCCCTAACCACAGCCGACCATAGGAGTCCGCAATGGCTGATTCAGAAAATACCACAACTGCGCCGCGCGTCCGTATTGCCGATCTGGTGGACAAGATGCGCGATGCTGGCGTCAATCGTGAAATTCTAACGTTTGTGTTCGACTGCATCGATCAGGAGCGATCCGAGACGATCGCGAAGGCCGCGCGGCTTTACTACAATTTTCCCGGCGAGGAAGGCCCAATCACGCCTGGAGATTTTTCTGACCGATTCCATGATCTGTCTCGGCGTCTGTGGGGCATTGAAGCGGCTGTATGCTACCTCGCGAGCGATTGCTTGGACAAAGGCGCCCAGACGGGCGTGCGCCAGCTCGTTGAAGACGCGGCTCGTGAACTGGACCGCTTAACTGAGGCGTTCGACGCCGAGAATTGGCTCGGGCGCAAGCGGGAGGCGCAGTCGTGACCGACCTTTCCAACATCAAGTCCCGACTTCACCGCCTGCCCCTGTCGACGCTGATCGCTATGACGTGGCGGCTCAAACTCGCGCGCCTCTTCCTTTGGCTTTGCGCGCGTGACCGACGCATACGGCGGCGCCATCATGCGAATGTCTCGGCGCATCGTCGAGAGCGCCGAGCGCTGCGCCCGTAAGTCGGACCGTTTGCGCCGCCTGCTCTAAGACCTACATTGTGCCGAGCGCCGTTTCTCCATTCGGCGCACATGAACGCCCCGACCGTGGATGTAACGGCGGGGCGTTTTTTTGTGGCTCCGGCGAAAATATCCCTTGCATGGTGAGAGAAAGTCGCTATATTTCGTCATGAAAGGAATTTCCTATGCTCCACAATACGCAAGAAGTCGCTGACGCTCTTGGAATGCGGCGCGGCCTGATTGACGTTTGGATATCGCGCGGACTGTTCGCGACCAAAGATCAATCAAAGGGCAAGGCCCGCAGATGGGATTTTGGGGACGTTCTGCGTCTCCATGTCGTGGAAAATATTTCATCGCTGGAGTTTCCTCTCGCGATCGCCTTCCAGCTGTCGTCTGCCGCACTCAGCGCGGCAAAGAAGACGGGCCTTTTTCTCGTGATACAGCGGCGCATTCCATCGGCAGAGGACCTTGAGCTGGTTCGCGGCGGGCTTCTGTCTGAAATCCCCTATGAATTCACTTCGGAAGCTGTCGCGCCGGAAAAGCTCGCCGACGTTCTTCGCAACAGGCATGTAGACGCCTCGGTCGTAATCGAATTGGATAGCCTCGTGCGCCGCGTGAAGGGCGCACTTGAGACTGTGAACAGCGCCGGAGCGGAGTGAACGTCGGATGACCGATCGCCCGCCGTCTTATCTTTCTTGCGGTTCTCTCGCTCGCGAGCTCGACGTTTCCGAAAGCACGGTCTGGGAAATGGCGGCTATCTCGTTGGCCTTCTCGGGCGTTCACTCATGAGGAGCACAAGGCGGCTCTAAGACGACGCTGGTCCGGTCGCGGTCAGTCCCTTTGATGAGCCTTAGTGCGCGCTCGCTGATCTTTTCGCCGCGCGCGGCGTCGCGTCTTATTGTGCGCTCATCTTTGCCGGTAGCCCTTGCAGTCTCGCTGATAAACGTCGCTGCCAAATTGTCCACCACGTCGCCACGCCCGAGAGAGCAAGACCACGCTCCGCGACGCCTGACGGCGCCCGCTCGCCCTTTGGTGCGAACAGCCGCCGGAATCGCTAGCGCGCGAAGCGCGAAGACCTTCAGTTTAAGGGCTTTGTGTGTCTACGTCGGCGCTGCTTCGAGGCAAAGCCCGACCCCGCAGCTATTGGCGTCACCGATGGCGACGCTTGCGCCATGGCTGTGAGTTCCGCATGTCGGGTGCCGACGCCAAGGGAGTCGATCGAACGATCGCGAGAATGCCGATCGATGCGGATAAACGATGCGCTAGCGCTCAGTAGATTAGCGCCCCGAAACAGCGAAGCGACGAACGTTGACGCCGTACTCTTCAAGCAGCCTATGCATAGCCGCCGAAAGATTAACGACCCGAAATGCTTTTTGGTCAGACCGGCAATCATTTCGCAGGCCAACATATTTGCTGTAGAGCGCGTTCGCTTCGCCATCGTCGACGCTCGAACGCACTTGATCGAGCAGCATCTTCACTTCTGCGCTGCCGTAGTGTTGAACGAGGGAGCAACCGACGCGCAGATCCTGCGCAAAGGTCGGGCGCGACAATAGCGCGAGGCCGATCACGCCAAACGCAGCAATGCCATTGCTCTTGGTAGAACTTTGTAGGCGATTGAACATGATCCCCCCTGCCAAAATGACTGTGGGATCGCTTGGCATGCGCTTAGTTTGCGCTCCCCGCATGCTGCCGAGCGGTCCGATCCGGGCCGATATCGTGGACGGTCGTCGTCAGATTTTGCGCCCATGGAACGCGGGCGAGAACGTCGCAATATAGCACAGAGCGTGACTGCGTCGAATCTTCGGCAAAAATAGTGGAATGGCCGCCATTACACCCACGATCGCGGCCTATCCAGAGACAAGGAGATGATCGATTCCGCAACCATCATTGTCCGGCCCGCCAAACGATTGGATGAACCGCTTCCATGATCGGATGCCAGTGGCGATTGTGTATTTGACGTCAACTACATAATCGCCAAGCCAGTCCTCTTCGATTCGCGCGACGCCGGCGCATGGATGACTGGTGTTGACCACGGCGCTGTTGCGTCCGCCGCCTGAGGATGCGCTGCAGGAGTGGATTGTCTCGCCTCGGGTGAACCGCTCGGGCGTCGACGACGCGGATCCGACGCTGCTCGAGCCTGTGCGAGTTGAAGGGCCAGAGTCGGCTTAGCGCGCATCCGTCTACCCGCCGCGCCAGAGCGCATAGGCGAAGGTGACCAGGAAGGACACATGAAGAGCGCCAGGCTCGGCCGGTCCTAGCGCTCGCGAAGCGGCAGCTTGCGCCACTCGCGTTCCTCGTCACGATCCCGGTTATCCTGCCCGCGCCAGCCCATGAGCGCAGGCTAAACGAGTTCCTGGAGCGCTGGAAGGGATGAAGCCCACGCCCTACGCATTGCCATTGCGCATCCGCCACGCTGCCGAGTCCTTCGTCGTCGAGGACGCGAACGGCGTCGCGCTCGCATATGTGTATTTCGAGGAAGATCCGAGCCGGCGCGGGCTCGTCAATCGCCTATCCGGCGCCGACGCCAAGGCAGTCGCGCAGACGATTGCAAGGGCGCTGACGGCGGACGCCGGCGATGCAGGGCGTTGAACGCAGCTCTCGCCGCCTATGGGGTTTGCGCTCCGGCCAATTTGCGCAATAGCTGATCCCAATAGTCAAACAGCGCCTGCGCGCAATCATCGAAGCTTACGAGCCTGCCGCTATCTTCGACTACCACTTGGAGTCCTCCGCCGTAGGGTCCCGTCCCATAACCGCCCTGCCCATACCCAAGGACGACAATATGGGTATTGGCCATATGATGGGCTCCAGTTGAAGGCCTGGGACGACCGTGTTCTCCTATCTTCACGTGCTTGGAGGCGTTTGCTACATCACGAATATATCCGAACCTCGGATCAGTTCCTTCGACAACTCCCCAAAAAGTCCCCGCGGTTGGAAAGATCGTGTTGAATTCGGCTTCGAGCCGGCTCTTGAATGACTTGTACATCCACTCGTGAAAGTGGAACAGCGACGAAGCGAGATTGACAGTGGATGCGAAGTTGCTGGGAGCTCCGAAAAATGCCTCCTTATTCGGCTTGAGCACGTATTCGAAATAACTCCCCGCGTCGCTTAATTGCTGGCTCGCAGTTCCAAGACCATTCGTCATTGTGTTGTTGCCTTGTTGGATTATCGGCGTCTGCACTCTCGCGCCATGGGCCACCAAATCAAAGCATATGCTCGGCCGTCGCTGGCACCTTACGGGTGGCCTCCTCCTCCCACTGGCGCTTCATGCGCGCCATGATGGAGAGCGTGGAGGGTGTGACCTCGGCATGGGAGGATCGTCTGAAAGGGATCGGTCAACGGCGGAGTGGCGGTCGGCCTTGCGCATGGGATACTCCGCAGCAAAAACGCCCCGCCGTTACATCCACGGTCGGGGCGTTCCTGGCGCCGGCAAAGAGGAGATCAAAGCCGGCGCGAGTTGCGGAAAGCCTAATCCCTCACAGCCTACGCCGCAAATCCTCGGGCAGTGGCCTTGCGCCGATCTTTCGCCGCCGCCCACGCCGTGGCCAGGCATTGCCCGAACGTCCAGCCGAGCCCGAGGCGCTTGCCATCTCGGAATCGCTTGTGAGCGTCCCTCATGATCGCGGCGCGGTCGTAAGTCACGGCCTCAGCCTTCTCCGCAACTCGTCCGACTTGCTGGCGACCGCCTCGGCGCTCTCGACGATGCGCCGAACAATCCGCATGAGCACGCCGTCGTATGTGTCGGTCACGCGCGCGAGCCATAGAAAGAGCCGCGCGAGCTTGAACCGCCACGTCATCGCAATGAGCGTCGACAGCGGCAGACGGTGAAGCCGCGCCTTGACGTTGCTCAGGTCAGTCATCGGCGCGCCTCCACACTGGCCACAGTCGACGCGGCGAACATGGCATATTCATTAACGCAGTTGAGGAAACCGAATTCTAACCCACCGACTCGGCCACGCTCCGCCATCTCGCGCACGATGCTATTTAGGAGAGTGGCGCTGCCGTTCGTGGGATATCGTCCAATGAATGCCAGATATTCGCGCCCAAGCGCGCGCCCGGTTTCGTAGTCACGGGAGTAGCTTCCCGATGGCTTCACGGTCCAATAGCTTATGCCCGTGCCCTTTGGTTTTCGCCGCTTCATAAAGGACAGCGCCTCTGCATGGTGGGGGACCTCGCCGCGCCGACGGTCGCGCACGTCCGCAAGCTTGGTAATGTTGCTCATGACCGCGCCTCCTGCTCCATCACCGCGACGGCGGTGCGGATCGAGTCGCCAATCATGTCGCCGACCCAATTGTCATTGACGACGTCGTCTTCGTCCAGAAAGTTGGCGATGAACCGAAGGAATTTGGCCGCGCCTGCAGGCGTCGTCGGCTTAGTTGAGTGCAAGTCGATCTCTGCATCGAAGTAGACGCTACAGGCGGCATCCTGGTCTGGCCCTTCCTCCGATTGATTGAAAGCGGCATAGGCGCGTTGGTATTTCTCAATAGCCGCAAAGATCGGATCAGCTTCCGTGGCGCCGCCGGCAATAGCGGGAAGCCCGGCGACGGGCGCAGCGGCGAGGCCGGCCATGACGGCGCGGCGGGAAAAAGGCGCAGTTCTGGTATCTTGAGAATCAGCCATGGCGGACTCCTGCGAAGTTGGCTGTGGTTAGGGTCGCCGGCGGGGAGCTAGACCGCTTGCGACCCGCTTTTTATGGCGCTATAAATTAAGCATGTCAATATCTGGCGCTAAAAAAGCAAAACGCGGTCGACCACAAGTCGACAGTGAGGCCGTGAATGTCCGCCTGGAAAGGGCCGCGCTCGAAGCCATCGACGGCTGGATTGCCGCGCAGCCGGAGCCGCGCCCGTCGCGCCCGGAAGCCATCCGGCGACTTTTAGAGAAAGCGCTCACGGAAAGGCCTCGCGATACGGGCGCGTTTATCCCAATCGAGGATGTGACCAGCGAAAACGACGAATAGGGCGAGCGTCGAGACGATCGTCGGGGGCAAGGGACGGACGTCAAGGTTGAAGAAGGACGGGCGACCAATGACCCCCACACAATCTCGCAGCGCTCGCGCCCTGCTAAAGATCACACAAGAAAAACTGGCCGAAATGGCGTGCTTGAGCGTGTCGACGATTGAAGATTTTGAGGGCGAACGTCGACAGCTTTCCGCTGGAGCAGTGGCGTCTATTCAAGTCGCCCTCGAAGCTGCCGGGGTCATTTTCGTTGGTGGACCTGACACTGAAATAGGATGCAGGCAAATGACGCGGATAGTTGAACACCGCAGCGCCCTGCCGAATGGCCCCGTGGTTGAGGTCCACGTCCGCCGAGACGCGACCGCTGATCCTGCTGTGTTCGCCTGCGTCAACGTCAATGTGTTTGGCCAGAACCCAGATCCTACCGCCTTCCCTGACCGCCTGACTCCTACCGACGCTTTCCTCCAAGCGCTCGCATATGCCGAACGCGCCGGTATCACAGTTGTGTGGGTTGATGATCCCGGCGGTCATTACCCCCCAGAAAAGCGCCCTGTCCGGGATGTGGGCGAACCTTAGTCAGCGCGCGCCGGCGTCGTATTGATCGCCGAGAATGGCGGGGGTCCGGGCGTGAGGCTGAAGGCGCGCTGCAAGTGAGCGCTCTCATAGCAGCGCCCCTCAGCGACGATGCTTCAATTCGCTAGCTTGCGCCAATATTCGCTGATAATCGCCGAATTGTGGGGGACGAGAAGGGGGACTATAGCCCGATACAAAAGTAATTTCACAGCAAATTCAATTAGTTAAGTCTGGCTTTGGTCGGAGTGAGAGGATTCGAACCTCCGACCCCCTCGTCCCGAACGAGGTGCGCTACCAGGCTGCGCTACACTCCGACAGAAATGGCCGAAGCCGCTTTCGAGGCGTTTTATATCGACAGCCGCATTGCGCCGCAACTGGTTTCAGGCGCCTTGGCCACGGCGCCGCTCAAGCGTGACAAAAGCGAAGTCCACTTCGTCCTTCGGGCCGCGCGGCGGCGCTTCGCGCGCGATCTCGCGCCAGTCTTTGGGGTCGAGCGCCGGGAAATGCGCGTCGCCGGCAATATCGAGCGCGACCTCCGTCAGTTCAATCACGTCGGTGAGATCGAGAAAGGCGCGATAGATTTCCTCGCCGCCTGCGATGATGATCTCGTCGACGCCAAGCAGCGCGGCCAGCCGGCGCGCCGTCGCCAAGGCCTCCGCCGGACTCGCCGCGACATGGACGCCCTCGGCCTTGAAATGGGGATCACGCGTCAGTACGACGCTTTCGCGCCCCGGCAGCGGCCGTCCGATCGATTCGAAGGTGCGCCGTCCCATGATCATCGGCTTGCCCCAGGTGCGCGCCTTGTAGCGCTTGAGGTCGCTCGAGAGCCGCCAGGGAAGGCCGTTGGCGACGCCGATCACGCCATTGCGTCCGCGCGCGACGACGGCGACGATTTTGGGCTCCATCGCCGTCTACACCGCGATCGGCGCGGCGATCGCCGGCCAGGGATCATAGTTCTCGACGTTCAAATCTTCATATTTGAAGTCGAACAGCGCGCGCACCGAAGGATTGAGCTTCAGGCGGGGCAGGGGCTTTGGCTCGCGCGAGAGCTGAAGCCGCGCTTGCTCCACGTGATTGAGATAGAGATGCACGTCGCCGAAGCTGTGGATGAAATCGCCCGGAACGCAGTCCGTGACCTGCGCGACCATATGCGTCAGCAGCGCATAGCTCGCGATATTGAACGGCACGCCGAGGAAAACATCGGCCGAACGCTGGTAGAGCTGGCAGGAGAGGCGCTTCACGCCGTCAATTTCCGCGACATGAAACTGGAACAGGCAATGGCAGGGCGGCAGCGCCATGTCGTCGACCTGCGCGGGATTCCACGCGGAAACGATCAGCCGGCGGGAGAAAGGATTGCGCCTGATCTCCTCGACGACGTTTGCGAGCTGGTCGATATCCCTGTCGCCGTCGGGCCAGCGCCGCCATTGCATGCCGTAGATCGGACCGAGGTCGCCGTCTTCATTCGCCCATTCGTCCCAGATGGTGACGCCATTGTCGCGCAGATATTTGACGTTGGTGTCGCCCTGCAGGAACCACAGCAATTCGTGAATCACCGATTTCAGATGCACGCGCTTGGTCGTGACCAGCGGAAAGCCTTGCGAAAGGTCGAAGCGCATCTGGTGGCCAAATAGCGACAGCGTCCCGACGCCGGTGCGATCGTCCTTGCGCACGCCCTCGCGCAGGATTTTGTTGAGAAGATCGAGATATTGACGCATGTCGCCGGTTTAGTCTTTCGGGTTTGGAATGTCTTGCTCGGCGTCGCGAAAGCTGGGGACGGCTTATTTCACCCCATCCCGCAAGGCTGCGCCATGCGACCCTCCCCTCCGAGGGGAGGGTGATGCGCCGCGGCCTTCGGAAAGTGTCGAGAGGCGTAATTTTTGTTGTGACGATAATTGCCTCGAAGGCTTTATTGTAGTAACAATAAATCAATGCCGATCGAGTTCGATCCCGCCAAGCGCCTCGCCACGCTCCAACATAGAGGATTGGATATGGCGCGGGCGGGCGAAGTCTTCGCCGGCGCGACGCTGACGGTCGAGGACGAGCGCCGCGACTATGGCGAAGACCGGTTCATCTCGATCGGTTTTCTCGACGGCCGAATGGTCGTCCTGGTTTGGACGAGGCGCGGCGGCGCGCGTCGCATCATCTCTCTGAGGAAAGCCAATGACCGCGAACAAGCCATCTACGGTCCCCGATTTCACCGATGACGCCCCGGACCTGTCGGCTCCCGAATGGCGCGAGAAATTCGCCGCCGCTCCGGTCCGCCGCGGCCGCCCGCGCGCGCGCGCGCGCAAGGTTTCGACAACGATCCGGCTCGATCCCGATATCGTGGAAGCCTTTCGCGCGGCGGGCGAAGGCTGGCAATCGCGCATCAACGCCGCGCTGCGCGAGTATCTGGAGAAGCGCGCACGCTCGTGAAGGGGAGGCACGCCGGCGGTTCAGCCGAGTCTCAACCATCACGCCCATGGATTGATGACCGGCGCGCGCGCTTTTTCGAAATCGCCAGTGTCTCGGGTCACGACCGTCAAGCCGTGGAGAAGCGCTGTGGCGGCGATGATGAGATCAGGCTGGGAGAAAGTATATCGCGTCTTACGCCCTTCTTCGACGAGCAGGCGCCACTTCAACATGACGTCCTCGCTGACCGGCAGCGTCCTTTGTGTGAACAGCGGCCGCACTTTGAGCGTGAGCCAGTCCTGCAATTCCCCCCGACGCGCGGGATCAGGAACAAGCTCGATCCCAAAGCGGATTTCCGCAAAAGTGACCACGCTGACATAGAGCCGATCGAGCGGCTGCGATGCTACGAATGCGACAACTTTTGCATTGGGCCTCGGACGACGCAGTTCCGAGAGCACATTGGTGTCGAGCAGCCATCCGCTCACAACTCGATCTCGCGCACGGGCATCGCTTCCCGTTTCGGCTCAATGTCGACGTCGCGCGCGGGCGACGCCTGCATCGCGGCGATCAACGCGTCCCCCGTGCGCTCTCCCTCGAGCCGACGAAATTCCTCCGCCGAAACGACGACGACGGCGTCGCGTCCGTGAACAGTCACATGCTGGGGCCCTTCGCTGCGGACGCGCCGCACCAGTTCGCTGAAGCGCGCCTTGGCGTCCTGAAGGAGCCACCGCCTCGGTGAAGTCGGCTCCTTTTGAGTCGATTTCGAAAATCTAGTCATGCTGACTAGTTTAGCGTAAGACGGCTCGGATGCAAGCAGGTCCGCGAAGGCTGGCAATCGCGCTGCGAGAGTATCTTGAGAAGCGCGCACGCACGCTCGCGAAAGCGGCGAGTGTCCGCAGTTCAGCGGAGTCTCAACCCCTTCTTTGTGGAGAGGGCGGTCCTGAGAATCTGGCCCATAAAAAGCGCAATCCCTCTCCCGGGCAGCGCCGCCACCCTCTCCCTTTGGGAGAGGGCGGCGCGCCGATTCCCGCGCTCGAGCCTTTGCGGACCCGTCACGCGGCCCTTATATAAGGCCTCGTTGGGGGAGCGTCGCTTCCCGACAGATGGGGGATGCACATGTCGCGTTTCTTCGCGCTGAGGCGCGGATCGCTGTTTTCTCTCGCGCTCGCCGCTTTGCTCGCGCTTGCGCCGGCCCTGGCCGAGGCGCGGATGGGCGGCGGCGGCAGCTTTGGCAGCCGCGGCTCGCGCAGCTGGTCGGCCCCGCCGTCGACCCGAACGATGCCGGGCCAGGCCTCGCCCTTCGAACGCAGCATGGCGCCGCGTCCCGCGCCCGGGATGGCTGGGCCGATGTCGCGGCAAGGCGCCTTTGGCGGCGCTTTCGGTCGCGGCATGCTCGGCGGCCTCGCCGGCGGCCTGCTGGGCGCCGGCCTCTTCGGCCTATTGACGGGCCATGGCCTCTTCGGCGGCATGATGGGCTTCATGTCGATCATCGGCCTGCTGTTGCAGATCGCGCTGATCGTCTTCCTGGCCCGCATGGCTTTCAATTGGTGGACGCGTCGCAATGCGAACGCCATGGCTGGGGCAGGTCACCGTCCGAGCCCGGGCTTCACGTCGCCCTTTACCGCGCGCGCGCCTTTCGGCGCGGCTGGCTTCGGCTCCGGCGCTTCTCCGGAAGCGGCGATGGCGACGCCGATCAAGATTGCGGCGGCGGACTTCAACGCCTTCGAACGCCTGCTCGGCGAAGCGCAGGGCGCCTATAGCCGCGAGGATCTTGGCGCGCTGCGCGGCATGTCGACGCCTGAAATGGCCTCCTATTTCGACGACGAACTGGAGGAAAACCGCCGCAAGGGCGTCATCAACCGCGTCTCGGACGTGAAATTGCTTCAGGGCGATCTGTCCGAGGCATGGCGTGAAGGCGTCGACGAATACGCCACCGTCGCCATGCGCTTCGCGCTTAATGACGTGATCGAGGATCGCGCCACCGGTAAGCCCGCGCCCGGTTCGCCCGGGCCGACGGAGACGTCCGAGGCTTGGACTTTCCGCCGACCGGCGGGCGCCGGGCCGCAGGAGTGGAAAGTGTCGGCGATCCAGCAGGCGGCGTAAGTTCGGCATTGGCTGCAATCTTTTGCCCCTCCCGCAAGGGAGGGGCTTTTTCATTGCCGGTCCGGCGCGACGCAGCGTCTTGACCCTTTGACCGGCGTTCGCAATGTGCGTCGCGCTATAGAATTTGGAATTTTTGAAGCGCGCGCCTCCGATGCTGCATGATCTTTCTGCGCTGCCGATCGACGATGTGCTGCCGGCGATCCGCGCGGCGCTTGAGGCGTCCTGCAACCTGGTCGTCGTCGCCCCGCCCGGCGCAGGCAAAACCACGCGCGCGCCGCTCGCGCTGCTCGACTCCGACTGGGCGAAGGGCGGCAAGCTCATTCTGTTGGAGCCGCGACGTCTCGCCGCCCGCGCGGCGGCGAGCCGCATGGCGGCGACGCTCGGCGAGACTGTCGGCGAAACGATCGGTCTGCGGATGCGCCTCGAATCGAAAATCTCGGCGCGAACGCGCATCGAGGTCGTCACCGAAGGCGTGTTTGCGCGGATGATCCTCGACGATGCGGCGCTCGAGGGCGTGGCCGGCGTTCTGTTCGATGAATATCACGAACGCTCGCTCGACGCCGATCTGGGTCTCGCGCTGGCGCTCGACGCCCAGGCAGGGCTGCGGGAGGATCTGCGGCTCATCGCCATGTCGGCGACGCTCGACGGCGCGCGCGTCGCCGCGCTGATGGGCGCCCAGACGATCGAGAGCCAAGGGCGCGCATTTGGCGTCGAGACGCGCTATCTCGGCCGCGACGCCAATGCGCGAATCGAAGAGTCGATGACGCGCGCGATCATGCTGGCGCTGCGCGAAGAGCGGGGTTCGATTCTCGCGTTTCTGCCGGGGCAGGGGGAGATCGCGCGCGTCGCCTCGCGTCTCGCCGAGTCGCGCCTGCCGGACGACATCGACGTCGTGCCGCTCTATGGCGCACTCGATCGCGGCGAGCAGGACCTGGCCATCGCGCCGGCGCGGCCCGGCCGTCGCAAGATCGTGCTCGCGACGTCGATCGCGGAAACCTCGCTCACGATCGAAGGCGTGCGTATCGTCGTCGACAGCGGGCTGGCGCGCGTGCAGCGCTTCGAACCGGATCTCGGATTGTCGCGGCTCGAGACGGTGCGCGCTTCGCGCGCCAGCGTCGATCAGCGCCGCGGCCGCGCCGGCCGCACCGAGCCCGGCGTCTGCTATCGCCTGTGGGACGAGCCGCAGACGGCGGCGCTCCCGGCCTTCGCCGCTCCCGAAATTCTCGACGCCGATCTGTCCGGGCTTGCGCTTGATCTCGCGGCCTGGGGGGTGAGCGATCCGGGCCGACTCAAATGGCTCGATCCGCCGCCGGCGCCCGCCTGGAAGGAGGCGGTCGCGCTCGATCGCGAACTCGGGGCGATCGACGACGACGGTCGGCTTACCGACATGGGCCGCGCCGTACGGGCGTTGCCGCTCGCGCCCAGGTTGGCGCGAATGGTGGTCCAGGCGGCGGGTCACGGCGAGGCCAGACGCGCCGCCGAACTCGCCATGCTGCTCTCCGAGCGCGGGATCGGCGGCGTCGACGCCGACCTTTCGCATCGGCTCGAGCGCATGCGGAGCGAAAACTCCAAGCGCACGCGCGACGCCCTGCGCCTCGCGGGGCAATGGGCGCGGCAGGCGATGGCGGCGGCTGATCGATCGCCCCCACCCCAGCCCTCCCCCGCTTACGCGGGAGAGGGAGCAGACCCGGCGCTTCCTGTCGCGAATCGCCGATCGTTAGCGTCCCCTCTCCCGCGAAGCGGGGGAGGGACAGGGAGGGGGCAGCTATCAGACGGCGCGCTGATTGCGCTTGCCTATCCCGATCGCATCGCCAAATCGCGGGGCGCGCGCGGCGAATTCCTGATGGCGAATGGTCGCGCCGCGATGTTGCCGGTCGAAGATGCTCTGTCGCGTGCGCCATTTCTCGCGGTCGCCGAACTCACCGGCCGGGCGGCGCAGGCGCGCATCCTCGCGGCTTGTGCGCTCACCGCCGAGGAGGTTGAGGCGATCGCGGGCGATCGCATCGAGACTCGCGACGAAACCGTCTTCGACGCGGCGAGCGCAAGCTTGCGGCGGCGCGCCTTCCGGCGTCTGGGGGCGATACGACTCTCCGAGCGCAATCTGGCGGTTGAGCCGTCCGAAGAAAACGCCGGGATGCTCGCGCGCGGCGTCGCTGGCCTTGGCGTGGCGCGGCTGCCGTGGACGAAGACGCAAAAGCAGCGGCGCGACCGCGTCGCCTTTCTGCGTCGCGCCGAGGGCGACGAGTGGCCGGACCTCTCTGACGCCGCTCTGGCGGCGCGCGCCGAGGACTGGCTTGCGCCGTTCATTGAGGGGCGCACGTCGCTTGCGGACATTGCGGCCGACGATCTCGAGGCGGCGCTGGCTCAGCTTCTCCCCTATGAGTTGTCGCGCAGGCTCGACGCGGAAGCGCCCTCTCATTTCGAGACGCCTGCCGGGTCGCGCCATGCGCTCGACTATGCGGCCGAGAACGGACCGATCCTCTCGGTGCGCGTGCAAGAGCTTTACGGCCTCTCAAGTCACCCGACTCTTGCGCGCGGACGCGCGCCTTTAACGCTCGAACTGCTCTCGCCGGCGCATCGGCCGATACAGACGACGCGCGATCTCCCGAGCTTTTGGAAGGGCTCATGGAGTGAGGTGAAGAAGGAGATGAGAGGGCGCTACCCGCGCCATCTCTGGCCGGACGATCCCGCGGCCGCGCAGCCGACGACGCGCGCTAAGCCGCGGGGCTCGTGAGCGCCGCGGCCGAGCGAAGCGCGAAACCTTATGGCGCGCTCGCGGTCGTGGCTCGCGCGGCGTCGCGCGGCAATCGCTCAATCATTACTTTCGCTGTGCCGGTGTTGTTGTCGTAAAAAATTTGTTTGCGACCGTCTAAGGACACGTGCACAGCGTCGTTGACGAAGAGGAAAAATTCTCCCGTGTCGCTCGCAACGAATTCCGACACGAAGGTTTTGCGCGGGAAAGCCGAATTGCAGCTCTTGCCGTCGTAAGAGTAGCTGTCACGCGCCCAAGCCGCCTTGGCGGCATCCAATTCGTCGGCGGGCAGCGGATCGATGCTCAGCGACAGGCCGCCGTCGACACAGGATTTCGCAGCGGGGTGATTCGCGCAAAAAGACTTATGTTCGGCAGTTTCGCTGTAACTCAGCGGGAGCATCGAGCATCGCCGGCCGCGCGGCGATAGAGCGCCGCCGCCGTCGATCGGGACGAGCGGCCACTCTGAATCTCCGCGCGCTCCGATGCGGGCGATAGGATGGAACCAAGCGGCTGAAGGCCAGCGACGCAAAGCGACGCCAGCGGTCTGAATCCAGCCTTTCGCATCAAAGCCGTAAGGATCGGTGAGCATCAGCTGATCCAGCCAGGGATCATCGCTTTTCGGGTCGATGCTGATCGTCAGGCGATAGACGCCGCCGCGTTCAACTGTCCAGCGGCTCGCCCAGCAGGGATCATTCGTGGCAAATCGCGCAGATGCGCTCGCCACCCATTCGGGAGCCTCTGAACCCACGCAAACGCGACCAGATCCCGCGAGATAATTGAAGCCAATTCGATTGGCGGCGAGAAGCAGGGGCGCAAACACAAAGACAATCGCATAAGCGGCAGGCGCGATCGCGCGGCCGACGCCAAGGACAGATCTTGCCGCAGGCGAGCTTCTCACCGCGCGCACTTTTTTCGATAATCCGCTCGGCTCGGGCTCAATGTCCGTCTTGAGTTTGTCGTTCTGGATGTTCCACGCCAAGCGCGCATGATAGCGCGTGGCGTCCTCGTAAGCGTCGCTCTTGTAGCGCAGAAAGAAATAGCCAATCACCAGCGCGATGCTGAAAAACGGGTGATTCAGCGCGGCTTTGACGTGGGCGTAGAGATAGGAAGGGGTAAAGGACAGGATCGTATCGCCCACGCCGCGCAGGACATTTTCAGTGCCGGACATAAATCGCGACAGAGCTTCGCCAATCGGGCCGAGCACATGCAAAAGCCACTGGAACGGGAGCGCGATTCCCGAAATCTGGCTCCAAACGCCTTTATTAAAGTCCTCAATCGCCGGAGCAATCACCGGTAGGGCGAGCACCGTGACGAACAGGGCCACGAAGAAATAATAAGCAATTCGGTTCAGCCACACATAGTCACGGGCGATCTCCATCTCGTTCCGGTCGGGGGCGTCGAGTTTCTTCATCGCTACCTGGGCGATGTCGAGTTCGCTGTCGTCGCTTTGCAGGTTCTCCAGCTCCGAGGCGCGATCCGCCTTGCGAATGCGCGTGTAATCCGGGCCGTTCTCGGCGCGCGTGATGGAGCCGTCCGGCATGAGCACGTCGGCCCCTTTGGGTCCGCGCGTGGCCACGTCGGCGCTGATTTCGCCAAGCGCCAGCGGCGCGTAATCGTCGCTGCCGTCCACGAGCCGTTCAACGACCGTATGGTGGACAGTTGGCCGGCAGTAGGGGTGCTTGTCTGGATCCGTCAGCGTTACTTGCCGCGGATCGTAGCGATATAACACCGCCGCGCCGGCGCGCGAGTTGTGCAGCGGTCCGAACGGCGTCGCTATGCTTCTGAATCCGGCCAACGCCGTTGGATGGAAATTGAGCGCTCTGTCGGCCTCAGCGTTCTCAACTTCTCGAATCATCCACACCAGCGGGCAATGCGCCGTCATGTCGTCCGGATAACCGCCGCCGACGTCGGAATGAACGCCAGCGAACCAAACCTCCTCAATGCGTTTGGGCTTCGGCTTTTCTAAATCGTCCTCAGGTTCCTTCAGATCATCCTCAAGAAGCGATACGCGGATTGGATGAAAGGTTCGGCGTTCGTCATCAAGGCTCAACGCCTGACGAACCCGATTTACTTTTTCCCACATCGTATGATCGCCGCCGAACTTGATGGGGAAGACGAAGCGATGGATGACATCGCGCATTTCTTCAATCGGGACGCCATAGGCTTCCACGGTGTCGAACAGTCCCACAAAGTCGATCGAGAGCTTCTCAGGCGCGCGGTCCGACGCCGCCTTTTTCACGTCAGCATAGCTCGGCTGCCCTCGAAGCTGTTTCCAGACGCCGACGATGGCGTCTCGCAGCTTGGGCAAACGCAGAAACACCCAGATATTCTTTTTCCGTTCCTTATCCTGCTCGCAAAAGGCCCGCCAGGCGTCCTCCGAATTTCGGACCATCTCCTGATGCGTTACCCGCTTCCGATTGAATTCCGTCGGCAGCAGGCCTTGCGTGCGGATCAGATCGATCAACATTCGAACGGTGAACGCGCCGCGGCTGAAGCCGAACATGTAGATTGCTGCGTCAGGCTCCCAATTCCAGGACAGGAAGCGATAAAGCTTGCGCACGTTCGACGGCACGCCGAAGCCGGTCGCGCCATCGAGCATCGCGAGCGGCTTGAACCCCTCGGTGCCGACGCCGGGAATGTAATAAACGACCTGATCTTTGTTTGAGAGGCAGAGCGCCTGGGAAAGCCGATTGATGTTTGAGACTTGCACCAGTCTTCCGTTTCCGGTGCCATCCGCCAAAATAACAATTTTCTTGACCATTTCGAAACCTCGAAAAGATAAAAGCAATTCGTCCCAGCAATGGAAAACCCTACGAGCGCCTTCGGCGTCCGGCAAGCCGAAATTGACCGCCTTCGGACCCAAATTTGGCGCGGCGCGGATTTTCGCTTAAGTCAAACCCGCCAAGGCGACGCTCGCCAAGCGAAGGACCATTGATGTTTCCCAAGCCCGTCCCGAATTTGCGCCCCAATACATTCGAATATGAAGAGGCGCCGCTCATCAAGTCGACCGGCTTTCGCGAATATGACGCGCGCTGGCTGTTTGGCGCCGACCTCAATTTGATGGGCGTGCAGGCGCTCGGCATGGGCCTTGGCGCGCTGCTGCGCGAACTGGGCGTCGCGCCCGAAATCGTCGTCGGCCACGATTATCGCAGCTATTCTTCATCGATCAAACTGGCGCTGGTGAGCGGCCTCATGGCCGCCGGCGTGCGCGTGCGCGACATCGGCCTCGCTTTGTCGCCGATGGCCTATTTCGCCCAGTTCGATCTCGATGTCGCGGCGGTCGCCATGGTGACGGCCTCGCATAACGACAATGGCTGGACGGGCGTGAAAATGGGCGCGCGGCGCCCCGTGACCTTCGGGCCCGAGGAGATGGGCCGTCTGAAGGAAATCGTTCTCGCCGGCGAATTTCACGAGGCGGAAGGCGGCTCCTACCGCTACATCGAGAATTTCGGCGCGCGTTATATCGACGATCTCACCCGCCGGCCGCCGTTCGCCCGCAAGATGAAGGTCGTCGCCGCCTGCGGAAATGGCACCGCCGGCGCCTTCGCGCCGCGGATGCTGGAGCGCCTCGGCTGTGACGTGATCCCGCTCGATGTCGCGCCCGACTACACTTTCCCGCGCTACAACCCCAATCCCGAAGATTTGCACATGCTGCACGCCATCGCCGACAAGGTGCGCGAGACCGGCGCCTGCGTCGGGCTCGGCTTTGACGGCGACGGCGATCGCTGCGGCGTCGTCGACAATCATGGCGAGGAGATCTTCGCCGACAAGATCGGCGTCATGCTCGCGCGCGATCTCTCCAAGGTCCATCCGAACGCGTCATTCGTGGTCGACGTGAAGTCGACCGGGCTTTTCGCGACCGACCCCGAGCTCGTCGCGCGCGGCGTCGTCACCGAATATTGGAAGACCGGGCATTCCTATATCAAGCGCCGCGTCAGCGATCGCAAGGCGCTCGCCGGCTTCGAAAAGTCGGGGCACTTCTTTTTCAACGAGCCGATCGGACGCGGCTATGACGACGGGCTGCTCACCGCCGTGCACGTCCTCGAAATGCTCGATCGCAATCCGACGAAGTCGATGGCCGAGCTCTATGCCGAACTGCCGAAGACCTGGGGCTCGCCGACGATGTCGCCGCATTGCGACGACGAAAAGAAATATGGCGTCATCGACAAGGTGACGGCGCGCATCGAGGCGATGCGGGCGCAGGGCGACCAGATCATCGGGCAGCCGATCCGCGACGTCGTCACTATCAATGGCGTGCGCGTAACGGTCGCCGACGGCACCTGGGGACTCGTGCGCGCGTCGTCCAACAAGCCGGAACTCGTCGTCGTCGTCGAGAGCCCGGTGTCGCAAGCGCGCATGAAGGAAATGTTTACGGCGATCGACGCCGTGCTGCGCGAAAATCCCGAGGTCGGCGCCTACAACCAGACGATATAGAGCTGTTGGAGGCGATCGGTTTCTCGACAAATTGGACGAGGCGGCGAATATGGAACCGATGTCGCGCGGACTCCTCGCCGACGTCCTGACCTTTTTGCGGTTCTATTCGCGTCTTCCGATCGGCGACGACGCGCAGGCGCGGCTTGATTTCGCGCGCATGGCGCCGGCGCTGCCGATCGCCGGCGCCATGATCGGCGCCACAGGCGCCGCTGCTTTGCTCGTCGGGCGCATCTGCCATTTTTCTGCGCTCGTCTGCGCGCTCGTCGCTGTCGCGGTCCTCGTGCTCGCCACAGGCGCGCTGCATGAGGACGGACTCGCGGATGTTGCGGACGGATTCGGCGGCGGCGCGACGCGAGAGTCGAAGCTCGCCATTATGCGTGACAGCCGCGTTGGGACCTATGGCGCGCTGGCGCTGTGTTTCTCGATTCTGCTGCGCGTTGCGGCGCTCGCGTTACTCTTTGAGCGAAGCGTCGCGCTCGCGGCGCTCGCGCTCGTCTTCGCCGGCGCCTTATCGCGCGTCGCCGGACTGGCGCCGATGATGTGGCTTCCGCCAGCGCGCGCTGATGGTCTGGGCGCGACCGTCGCTGCGCCCTCGCGCGAGGTCTGGGCGCGCGCCTGGTTCGCCGCCGCCGGCATTGGCCTTGCGCCCTGGCTTGCCGGCGCCGGCGTCAGCCAGATCGCGGTTGCGATCGTCGCCGCCTTCGCCGTCGCCGCTCTCATCGCCAATCTCGCCAAAAAACAGATCGGCGGCTACACGGGCGACGTGCTCGGCGCCGCGCAGCAGCTCGCCGAGATCGCCATTCTGGCGGCGCTATCGGCCAATTAAGGTCAGGCGGTTTCGGCGTCTTCCAAATTCGCCGCTTCGGCAAAGCGCGTCCGAGCGGCGCGCACTTCGCCGACGGCCTCGAGCAGCGTTTCGACTCCGGCGCCAGGTTCAACGGCCTCGAGCGCCAGCCGTCGACGGAACGACCGCGCGCCCGGCATTCCAACAAAAAGCCCGAGAAGATGGCGCGTCATGGCGGCAAGCCGTTCGCCTCTCGCCAACTGTCGCTCGACATAGGGAAGAAAGGCGTCGACGGCCTCGAAGAGGTCTGCCGCCGGCGCCGGCTGTCCAAACAATTCTGGGTCGACCTCAAGAAGCAACGCAGGATCGTGATAGGCCGCGCGCCCGATCATCACGCCATCGACGAATTGCAGTTGTTCCTGCATCTCCGCGATCCGCGTCAGGCCGCCATTGATGGCGATGGGAACGTCGGGCAGGGCGCGCTTGAGACGGTGCACCAGCGGATAGTCCAGCGGCGGGACGTCTCTGTTTTCCTTTGGCGAGAGGCCCTTGAGCCAGGCCTTTCGCGCATGTACGAACAATGCGTCGGCGCCGCTTTCAACGCAGGCTTCCGCAAGCGCGAACAGCGCCTGTTCCTCCTGATCGTCGACGCCGATGCGGCATTTCACCGTAACAGGAATTGAGACGGCGTCCTTCATCGCCTTGACGCAGTCGCGGACGCGCGCAGGCTCGCGCATGAGACAGGCGCCGAACGCGCCGTTCTGCACGCGATCCGACGGGCAACCGACGTTGAGATTGACCTCAGCATAGCCGAATTTTTCGACGAGAACCGCCGACTTCGCCAGCGCAGCCGGCTCGGCGCCGCCGAGCTGCATGGCGACGGGCTGCTCAAACGGATCGAACGCCATCAGCCGCGCCCGATCGCCATGGATCACCGCGCCCGTCGTAAGCATTTCCGTGTACAGGCGCGCGCGGCGCGACAAGAGACGATGGAAGTATCGGCAGTGCCGATCCGTCCAATCCATCATCGGCGCGACGGAGAATCTAATGTCGTGTTTGGTAAGCATTACCAGCTTATTCTCAACGGCAGAGGTCGCGTCGTATGCACGCCCTTCTACGCCTCGATACGACAGTTTTCGCGACTTTTCGACTTCTCAGTGCACACAGAGCGGGGTCGGCCGAGACCCAAGCCGCGCCGTCCAATCGCTTTGTTCGACGCATCTATCTGCGCAATTCGCGCAAGGGTGGTCACCCCACCCCCGAAACGCTTCGCGTTCGACCCCCTTAGGGGGTGGGCTTATAGTGGAACTACGCGAACTCGATCGCGTGTCAGCGCATTTCACCCTCCCTTTGAGGGCGAGGGTCGCGGTGGATGACGTTGCCAAGAGGAGCGTGGACACGAGAAAATCCCATTAACTTAGCTTGGCGTCGCCCATAGGGTTGCGGGCCTTCCCCTCCTTCGCCATATCGGGCGAAGGAGGAGAGGACATGGAACCACCCAATCGGCCTTGTGAGCTCGCCTTGCGCCTGCACGCGCTCGACAGCGAAGATCTTTCGCTGCTCTCGGCGCATCTGCAGGACGCCTTGGTGCGCGTCGGCGACATCGCCTTTCTTGCCGACAAGCGCCGGTTCGCCCTGGTTGGGTCGCGTTTCGACTGGGCCGCAGAACTTGACGGCCGGCTGGAGCGCTGCCGCTGCGGCCTGCATTTCGAGGGCGTGCAGCGCGTGCGCTGCCAGCGTATCTGCCGCGACCAGCCCGACGCGATCCTCGAACTCCTGGCGGTCACCTTCGAGCCCGACCCTGAACCCCCGTCAGGAGTCATCCGGCTCTTTTTCGCCGGGGGCGCGTCGATCGCGCTCGACGTCGAATGCGTCGAGGCGCAACTTTGCGACGTGGGTCCGCGCTGGAAGGTCGCCGCCCGGCCGAACCATGATTTCAGCGGCGAACTTGACGAGCACGCTCCCCGAGGGCCATGACAGCCGGACTTCCCGGCTGGAGAGGATCATGACCCTGCGTTTGGACGCCGCGGCGCCCGATTTCGAACAGCGTTTTGCGTCGCTGCTCGCCATGAAGCGTGAGGCGTCGCAGGATGTCGACGATACAGTCCGCGGCATCATCGAGGACGTCGTCGCCCGCGGCGACGCGGCGCTTGTCGACTATTCCAAGCGCTTCGATCGCATCGACCTTGAGGCGACCGGCATCGCCGTCTCCCGCGAGGAGGTCGCGGCGGCGGAAGCCAAATGTTCCGCAGAGCAGCTCGCCGCCCTCGATCTCGCGCTCGAGCGCATTACCGTCTTCCACGAGCGGCAGAAGCCCCAAAATCTGCGCTTTCGGGACGCCGCCGGCGTCGAACTCGGCTGGCGCTGGACCCCGCTCGACTCGGTGGGCCTCTACGTGCCCGGCGGCACCGCCGCCTATCCGTCTTCCGTGCTGATGAATGTCGTGCCGGCGAAGGTCGCCGGCGTGAAGCGTATCGTCATGGTCGTTCCGACGCCCGGCGGCCATGTGGAGCCGCTGGTGCTCGCCGCCGCCAAGCGTTCCGGCATCGACGAGATCTACCGCGTCGGCGGCGCGCAGGCTGTGGCGGCGCTGGCCTATGGCACGAAGACGATTGCGCCCGTCGTCAAGATCGTCGGGCCGGGCAACGCCTGGGTGGCGGCGGCAAAGCGCCGCGTCTTTGGTCAGGTCGGCATCGACATGATCGCCGGCCCTTCTGAAGTGCTGATCCTCGCCGACGCGACCGCCAATCCTGACTGGATCGCGGCGGACTTGCTTGCGCAGGCCGAGCACGACGAATCCGCGCAGTCGATTCTCATCACCGATGACGCCTCGCTGGCCGACGCGGTCGTCGCCGCCGTCGAAAGGCATCTCTCGACGCTGTCGCGCAAGGAGATCGCCGGCGCCTCCTGGCGCGACTATGGCGCGACGATCCTCGTGAAGACGCTCGCCGACGCGCTTCCGCTCGCCGACCGCATCGCCGCCGAACATCTCGAGATTATCAGTGAAGACGCCGAGGACCTCGCCGCGCGCGTTTCCAACGCTGGCGCCATCTTCATCGGCGCCTATACGCCGGAAGCCGTCGGCGATTATGTCGGCGGCTCGAACCATGTGCTGCCGACGGCGCGCTCGGCGCGCTTCTCGTCGGGTCTGAGCGTGCTCGACTTCGTCAAGCGCACGTCGATTCTGAAATGCGACGCGGACTCGCTGCGCGCCATCGGCGCCGCCGCGGTGACACTCGGCGACGCCGAAGGCTTGCAGGCCCATGCGCGTTCGGTGTCGATCCGCCTCAATCAGCTCGAGGCGTGAGGGTGGAGTCAAACGAGTCGAAGCGGCTGATCTCCGTCACGCTCGACGAAAACTCGATCGGCCGCGGCTCGGCGGATCAGGAGCATGAGCGCGCCATCGCGATCTACGATCTCATCGAGGAAAACAGCTTCGCGCTGATTGGCCATCATGGCGGGCCTTATGAGCTGCTGATCTCACTCGTCGACGCCAAACTGGTTTTTAAGATTTGCGACGCGGAGGGCGTCTGCCTCGTGACGCACATTCTCTCGCTGACGCCGTTCAGACGCATTCTCAAAGATTATTTCATGATCTGCGAAAGCTATTACGCGGCGATCCGCCATGCGACCCCAAGCAGGATCGAGGCGATCGACATGGGGCGTCGCGGCCTCCATAACGAAGGCGCGCAGCTTCTCCTCGAACGCTTGAAAGGCAAGATCGACACGGATCAGGATACGGCGCGCCGCATCTTCACGCTGATCACGGCGCTGCACTGGAAAGGCTGAGCGCCGCGCTCGGTCGCCAATGATGAGAGCGCAGCGCTCGGCGCTGTCACACGGTCGTCATGGAATAATCGGCATGGGCAAAAGTAATTCGGATCATTTCGCCGAGCTGCGGCTGTCGATGGAAGCGGAAGGGGGCGAGTTGCTCCGCGCTTTCGTTCGCGAAGCGTCGCTGGTCGAAGGAGTCCCGCCGATGACCGCGAGCCTGATCGCCGCCGACGCCGCGCAAACATGGCAGATTCTTTGTGGGTCGCGCACGACCGCGGAGCGCGCGGCGATTCTTCTGTCCTCGTCCAAAGGCGAGGTGCGCGCGCGGATTCTGCTCAACGGCCATTCCCGGTTTTCCGCCGTCGTTGGTTCGCTCAGCGCGCAGGTGCGGCGAGATGCGGGATTATCTTACCGGGAACGCGGCGTCGACGGATGGGAGATCACGATCCATCGCGGTTTCGACCCCTCTCGCGAAGCGGCGGAACACAACGCAGAGCCAGTCGCCGAGGCCGCAGAGACGACCGAAACGGTGCAGATCGACGTGCCTCGGCAGAGCGACTCGGCGGCGATCGCGCGCTGCTTCCTGGCGGTCTACGGACACAATTACGTTCACCGGGAAGTCTTTTCCCCGCACCGCTATTGGCGGAAGGTCGAAAGCGGAGAGCTCATTCCGGTCGTGACACGCGATGCGCGCGGCGAGGTCGTTGGGCATGTCGCGCTCGAGCGCGAGCCAGGCGCGGCGATCGCCGAGCGCGGCGAAGCGGTCGTGCTTCCGTCCTACCGGGGACGCCATCTCCTGGAGCGCATGACCGAGCGGCTGACTGACGAAGCAACGAAACTCGGGCTCGTCGGGATCTACGCCGAGCCGGTTACGACTCATACATTTTCACAGCGCAACGACGAGCGGGCCGGCATGCCGACATGCGCGATCCTGCTCGGCGCGGCGCCCGAAACCTCGCATTCGAAGGATTTGCCTGTGCCGACGGCCGGACAGCGCCAGAGTTTTCTGCTGACGTTCCGCTTCCTGGAAGCCGGGCGGGCATGCGAGATCGTCGCGCCTCCGGCGTATCGCGACGTCATGACGGCGACATACAGCCGTCTCGGCGTCGGCGTTTCTCTACATGAGAGCGGAACGCCAATAGAGACTCGGTCAATGACGAGCGTCATGGTCAACCCATGGGGCTATGGCAGGATTCGCTTCGAGCTGATCGGATCGAACGTCAGCATCGAATTGAGCCAAGCGGTGAGCGACGTCAGCGGCCTCGGCGCGCGCGCCATGCAGCTTTCCGCGCATGTCGACGACCCGGGCTTGCCGCTCCTGGTTGAGAGCGCGCGCCGCCAGGGATTTTTCTATTGCGGGCTGGCGCCGGCCTTCTCCGAAGGCCGAGATCTGCTGCTGATGCAGCATGTGAGCGAGCCGCTCGACATCAATGAACTGCAACTGTTCACGGAGCAGACGAAGGAGCTTGCGGCGTTCATTGAACGAGACCGTCAGTCGGCGCAGAGCCAGCGATGAGAATGCGTGAGCAACGTGGCGCGCCCCCAATCCGTTCTTTTCGCCTGCACGCTGAACACTGTGCGATCGCCGATGGCGGAGGCGATCGCACGGTATTATTTCGGCCGCGAAACCTATTTCGCTTCCGCGGGTCTGAAGCGCGGGGCTCCTGACCCTTTCGCCATAGCGGCGATGGACGAGATCGGCGTCGACATTTCGACACATAAGCCGCACACGTTCGAAGATCTCGAAGATTCGAATTTCGATCTGATCGTGACGCTGTCCCCCGAGGCGCATCACAAGGCGCTGGAGTTTACGCGCACGATGGCCGTCGACGTCGTCTACTGGCCGACGCCCGACGCGACCGCCGCGCAGGGCTCGCGCGAGGCCATTCTCGACGCCTATCGCGACGTGCGCGAGCGGCTGACGGGGCGGATCAAGGATCTGCTCCGACACGGGCCGCCTCTGAGCGGATGATTACGTGCCTGGCGGCTTCCGCTAAGTCATTCCCGACGCGCGATGCGCGATCGGGAATCCAGCGTTGCGACGCGGAGAGGATTTTGCTCTGGATTCCCGGTCAGGCCTTGGGCCTGCCGGGAATGACAACCGGTTGCGTATAGAAAAAACTTAAAGAGACTTCTTCATCTGCGCGCAGAAGCGCTGCGCAAGGCCGATCAGCGCGTGGTCCGAGCCGCGCCGGCCGATGAAAGAGAGCGCCACCGGCGCATCGCTCGTCGGAAGGGGAATGCTGATCTGCGGCAGGCCAAAGAAGCTCGCGATGAGAAACAGGCGCATCATCTGATAGCGCTTGGCGTCGAGCGTTTCCTCGCTTTCGGTGAGCAGCGGCGCGCGAAACGGCGCCGTCGGCGACACGAGGAAGCCTTGCGAACCGAGGAGCGCGTCGATTTTCTTGCGCGCCTCCTCGCGGAAACTTTCAGCGGCTTTCTTTTGGTCGGCCGTGACCTTCGCCGCATAGGCGAAACGCTGCTCGACGCCCTTGCCGAAAGTGGGGCTGTTCGCCGAAATCCACGCGCCATGCGAGGCCCAGGCCTCGAAAGCCTGCATGTTTCGGAAATGTCCGAGCGCCGCCTTGAAGAAGTCGTCGCCGAGGGTCGCTTCGCGCCAGGGCCCGGACGCCTTCAGAGCGTCGATGGGATCCGCCGCCGCCGAAGCGAAATCCATCCCGACTCCCGAGAAGGCGTCGGTGAGCAGCACGGCTTCTTTGAGTTCGGCGTTCTCCGCGGTTTCCGGCAACAAAGCCTCGCCGACGGAGGCCATGACGCCGATGTCGCGGGCGAACCAGCCGATGGCGTCGAAGGACGGCGCAAGCGGAATGATTCCATCCATCGCAACTGCGCCATGCGACGCGCGGAAGCCAAAAACCCCGCAAAACGCCGCCGGCGCACGGCAGGAACCGGCGGTGTCGGTGCCGATGGCGAAATTGACGAGGCCGGCGGCGACAGCGACCGCCGAGCCTGAAGACGAGCCGCCGGGGTGGCGATTTTGCGCGGCCGGATTGATCGGCGTGCCGTAATGCGGATTGGCGCCGAGCAGGCTATAGGCCAACTCGTCCATTTGCGTCTTGCCGACGAGCCGTGCGCCCGCATCGAGCAATCGGTCGACGACGGGCGCATCGCGCTCGGCAGGGGCGTGGGTCGCCGCCCATTTCGGATGGCCGTTAATCGAGACGTTTCCCGCGACGTCGATGTTCTCCTTGACGACGAAGCTCGCGCCGGACAGGCGTCCCGGCGTTTCCGTGCTCCGGTTGAGAACGACGGACAGCGCGCCGAGATCGTCCTTCATCGCGGCATCCTTCCTTCCAGCGGGTCCAGCATAGGCGGGCGCGGCGAGCATCAAAATAGCGCCTGAGGAGCGCGACTATACTGAAGAATGCGGCGAGACAAAATGCGGACGCCGCGGGGAGACTGCAGTTGCGCCATTCGCAGGGTTACGCCAGATTGTCGCTGCGGCGCGCGACCATTGGAGACGCAACATGGATGAGTTCGGCGGGGGCTTCATACGCAACGTCATGATTGGCTTTGCGCTGGCTTTGGCCTTTTCCATCATCTACGTCTGGTACACGCGATAGGGCAACCGTCGCGCGCTTGGAGACGGTCGCGCGGCGTCAGAATATCAGCGGCTTGGCGATCATCAGCCATATGATCGTCATAACGGCGCCGAACGCCGGAAAGCCGAAAGCGAACCACCACCAGAAAAATCGATGGTAGATCTGCGGCAGGGGCTGGTTCGCCGCTGCCGAGGCTTGCGCGATATCGCGGATACGCATCTGCATCCACACGACAGGCAACCAGAAGGCGCCGGTCAAAAGATACAGCCCGATTGAGAGCGCGATCCAGCCTTCGGTGAGCGAATAGCCGGCCAGCCAGGCGAGCGCGACGCCGGTGATGGGCTGAACCACCACGGCGGAAGCGGTAAAGACGAAGTCCGCGATCACAACAATTCGCGCCACCCCGGCGATGACCGGCACGGAGCGGGAGAAATGCGCCATCAGCATGAAGAACGCGATTCCGGCGCCGGCGCCAAGCAAAACTGCGGCGCCGATGATGTGAATGTATTTAAGGAGGAGATAAATCACCGGTCGTCGACGATCGCCAGAGAAACGACGTTCAGCACCATCACCGACCAGATTTTCAACATGGGCCCCAGCGGGTCCCGCCAGAGTCGCGGCACGAGGATGGTTCCGAGGATGAGGTAAATGAAGGATAGGACAAGCGCCGCGACAAGCGCAATTTTCGATGTGCGGCGAAAGGCGATGGCGATCCCGATGATGAGATCGGATGTGGCGCCGGCGATCACGGCCAGCGGCACGATTGGGCCCGACAGTCCGCCCTCGTACAAAAGCCCGAGCCCGATGTCCCATCCCGGCCCGAAAGAAACCAGTGCGGTCGAAATCCAGAACAGCGCCGTAACGGCGAAAATGAGCGGCTTGAGCGCGTAGATGCGCGCAAACCATTTTTCGCGCACGTCGGCGGGCTCGGCCATAAGCGCTGCTTCAAGAGATTGCGGTTTGATTCCTGTCATGTTTGTCCATGGCGTGGGATCGCCGATGGCGCCGCGGACCATTTCCTGTTTTGCGATGCTGCGGATCGGCGTGCGCCAGCCCAGCCAGGCGAGGAAATCTCCGAGGCGGTACATCCCGTCGATCAGCCAGTCGGGGACGTCGACGAGCTGGGCAGGACGCGATCCGAGCCATTTGCGATAGATCGCGACGACCTCGTTGAAGGTCAGGCGCCGCGGTCCGACGATCTCCAGCTCCACACGGGCGGGGGCGGACGGCTCCAGAAAAAAAAGCGCGGTCGCCACGACGTCATCGAGCTGGACGATCTGCAGTTCTCCCGCATCCTTGAAGCGTGGAAGCATCGGCAACGCCGCCAGCCCGCGAAACAAGCCACTTCCGCCGTACGCGCGGCGTCCGACGACGACTGAGGGACGAAGAATGACCCAATCGAGAGCCGTCGCTTTTAAGGCGGCGTCGCCCTCCGCCTTGCTTCTTGAGAATTCGCTCGGCGTCTGCCGGTCGACGCCGACGGCGGAGAAGTGAACGACGCGCTTGACGCCAGCCTGTTCGCAAGCGGCGAACAGCGTCGCCGGGCCTCGGCTATGCGCGGCGTCGGTGGAATCGGCAGCACTTTTGCCAAGCACGCCGGCGCAATTGACGACAGCGTCGACGCCCTCGAGATAGGGCGTCCATTTCTGCGCCTCTGCCATTCTGAGGTCGAGCGATACCCATTGCGCCTGTGGAAATTGCCGTCTCACATTCGCGCGTCCGCGCGAAACCGCGATCACGGAGTGCCCGGCTGAGAGGAGTCTTGCGAGAATGCTTGAACCGATGAGGCCCGTCGCGCCAAGGAGAAGAATCTTCATGGGCAGGCCTCGACTATTGCGCGGACGATCTTGCGGCGAGCGGAACGAAGCGGCCGTGATTTGCGCGCAAGCCGTGCAAAAGTTCTTCCATGTAAGGTAAAATCGCGAACAGCAGCGCTGCGACAATAGCGCCTATGATATAGGCCAAGGGCAGTGGATTGGCTTTAAACGCGATATCAAAGCGCGGCGCTTCATCTCCGAGTCCAAAAAGGGCCAGGAACTGCGGCCAATGCCTGGCCGAGATCATCAGCACGGCCGTCAGCGGCAACAGTTCGAGATAGCTGTGAACGTGCTGCTCAATGGGCGTGATTTTCCGCAACGTAACCGCATAGCTCAAATCCCAAAGCGTCGTCGCCTCGTGAACGAAGAACATCACGATCATAAAGGCGATCACGAGCGCGTTGACCTCCAGCAAGAGGACCGCGAGAAAAGGACCGCCGACTTCAGCAAACAGCAGCAGATGAATGACCGATTCCTTTGCGCCTGAGGTTATTTCGATGTTGGTGGCGCGGTGACACAGCCAATCGGCGAAACCCGCCATCAACCAGACAGGCACGACAAAATACATCAGCAAGAGTAATGTCGGATCCTGTTCCATCCTCATCCGCTCTCAAGGCTTGTATTCTTGCAGCGGCGTGAAAGCGGGGCCATTGAGCGCTTCGCCGTCCGGCGCAAATTGAGATCCATGACAGGGGCAGTCCCAGCATCGCTCGAAGGCGTTCCAATGCACGAGACAGCCAAGGTGAGAGCAGACAGCTGAACGCAGGAACAGCTTCCCGTCTTCATTGCGGAAGGCGGCGACCTTGCTCAAGCCGCTGCGAATGATCGCGCCTTCGCCTGGCTTCAACTGATCCCATGAATTGATCTCGCCGGGCGTGACATATTCGGCGAAGTTTTTGGGCGCGGCAAGATTCTCGCTCAAATATTCGCCGATCGCGCTGATTGGTTTCCGAGCCGGGTCATAGGTCTCGGCCCAGCGATTTGCGCCCGTCAGGATCAGGTCCTTGATGATCATTCCGGCGAGCGCGCCATGGGTCATCCCTTGCCCTGAATCACCCGTCGCGACGAAAAGGCGTTCGCTTCCGGGATCGCGACCGATGAAAGCGACGCCGTCGACAGGTTCGAGCACCTGGCCGGACCAGCGGCGCAGCTCTTTGCCCAGCGACGGCAACAGTCGGCGCATCCAATCTTCAAGCGCCACAAAGCGGCGATCTGCGTCGTTCGCTTCGCCCGAACGATGATCCTCGCCCCCCACGATCAAGATGTCGAGGCGGTCGTCGCCGGGCTGCAGTCGCACATAATGATAAGGATCGAGCGTGTCCCAATAGAGAGCGTCGGGAAGCGCTCCCGAGGGCAATTCGAACGCCATGGCGTAAGTGCGGTAAGGCGCCTGCTTCGTATGAATGGCGAAGCGATCGCTGATCGGCGCGTTCGTGGCGACGACGGCGTAATCGGCGCGCACAGCCCGGCCGTCAGAGGTCGCCACACGAACCCCGCCATCTTCGTCCTCGACGTCAACTACCGTCGTGTTCGCGTAAAAACGGCCGCCAGCCTTGGCAATCGCCTGCGCAAGACCATGCAAATATTTGAGCGGATGCACGCGCGCCTGGTTGGGATAGCGGAGCGCTGGCGCGCTTTCATGACCGACAAAAGGCGCGCCCATCTGCTTGATGATCGGCAGTCCCGCCCTTTTTGCCGCTTTGAATTCGCGCTCGAGCGATGCTGTGTCTTCTTCCTTCGCCGCAAAGAGATAGCCGTCGACGCGGCGAAAGTCGCAGTCGAAATTGAGCGTTTGTTGCAGGCTCTCGATGCGATCGATGGCGGCTTGCTGGCTTTCACGCCAGGCGCTTGCGATTTCTTCGCCGCGCAATCGGATAAGTTCGTCAAATCCGTCGTCGCTGCCCGAAGCGAGATGCGCAGTGGTGCGCGCCGTCATTCCCTTACCGATCGGTCCACGATCGAGAACAACAACTTTTTTGCCCGCGGTCGCGAGTTCATATGCGACCGACATCCCCGCGATGCCGGAGCCAATAACGACAACGTCGGCGCGTTCGTCGTTGAGGAGAGCGCCGGCCCCCTCGATGACCGGCTGGTCCGTCCAGTAGGACCGACTTCTTTCGAAATCGACATTCATGGGATATTCGACGCTCTGCAATTGGTGTGACGGCGGCTGCAGACTAGAACGAACGCGCAGGCTCAGTGTTCCCTCACGCCCTTGGTCGCTGGGGCAGGGCATGCGACTTAACAGCCAGGAAGACGCGCAGCCTTCCCTCTAACGCACCATCCGATAAATCACGCCGAATAAGGTGGCGTTGACCGTCGCCAACATAAAGACGATCAGTAACGCCTCAGCTACTCGACTATGCCGCGACGACATTGACGCCTCACGCACAGATTGCAAAGCGGCAAAACTAGTTAGAGCGGCTGCGTGAAGCGACAATGCAAAATGCGCTTCTTATTTCGAATGGCGCCGTCCACAGCCCCAAGCTCAACGATTGTTCTCACACACTTGCGATAGGCGCACGATGCCTACGCGCTCTCGGAACATGCGGACGGGCGGCCGGTTATCGCCATAGGACGCGTCGGCGCATCCTTCTGCTTCAAAAAAAGAGCGAGGCGGCCATGAGCGGCACCGTTGGCGATTTCTTTGTCCGTCGGCTGCACGAATGGGGCGTGCGGCGCATTTTCGGCTATCCGGGCGATGGCATCAACGGCGTGCTCGGGGCATTGCAGCGCGCCAAAGGCAAGATCGAGTTCATTCAGGTGCGGCACGAAGAGATGGCCGCTTTCATGGCCAGCGCGCACGCCAAATTCACTGGAGAACCGGGCGTGTGCCTTTCGACCGGCGGACCCGGCGCCGCTCATCTCATCACCGGACTCTATGACGCCAAATGCGATCACATGCCCGTTCTCGCCATCTCCGGCCAAGCGCCGCGAACGGCGCGCGGTTCTCACTACCAGCAATAGCTCAACCTTGATCGGATGTTTTCCGACGTCGCCGCCTTCGTGCAGGAAGCGGAGACGCCTTCGCAAGTCAGGATGCTGACCGACCGCGCCATTCGCATCGCCAAATCCCAACATGCGGTTTCCGTCATCATTTTCCCCGCCGACCTGCAAGACCTCGAATATGAGGAGCCGCCGCGCGAGCATGGATCCGTGCGAACCGGCGTGGGCTATTCGCGGCCGCTGATTGTGCCGCGGCACAAGGATCTGCGACGCGCCGCCGAGGTCTTGAACGCGGGCCGCAAGGTCGCTGTTCTCATCGGCGCGGGAGCGCTCGGCGCATCGAAGCAGGTCGTCGAAGTCGCCGAGAAGCTGAAGGCGGGCGTGGCGAAGGCGCTGCTGGGCAAAGCCGCTTTGCCGGACACTTTGCCTTGGGTCACCGGCTCCATCGGACTGCTTGGCACAAAGCCAAGCTACGATCTGATGATGGAGTGCGACACATTGCTCATAATCGGCTCCGGCTTTCCCTATTCGGAGTTTCTTCCGCACGAGGGACAGGCGCGAGGCGTACAGATCGACATTGATCCATCCATGCTCAGCATTCGCTTCCCGATGGAGGTCAATCTGCATGGGGACGCCGCGGCGACGCTCGACGCGCTTCTGCCGCTCATCGAAGAAAAGAGCCATTTCGGTTGGCGCGACCGCATCGAGAAGGGCGTGCGCGACTGGTGGGAATCGATGGAGCAGCGGGCGATGGCGCCTGCGCATCCGATCAATCCGCAGCTCGTCGCTTGGGATTTGTCGCCGCGGCTTCCAGACGGCGCCATCATCACGTCCGACTCGGGCTCTTGCGCCAATTGGTATGCGCGCGATCTCAAGATCAGGCCCGGCATGATGTGCTCGCTTTCGGGCGGGCTCGCGTCTATGGGCGCGGCCGTGCCTTACGCGATCGCCGCAAAATTCGCGCATCCGGGGCGCCCTGTGATTGCGCTCGTCGGCGACGGCGCGATGCAGATGAACAACATGGCCGAGTTGATCACCGTCGCCAAATATTGGCGGGAGTGGAGCAGCCCGAACTGGATCTGCTGCGTATTCAATAACGAGGATCTCAATCAGGTCACGTGGGAACAGCGCGTCATGGAGGGCAACCCCAAGTTCGAGGCGACCCAGAATATCCCTGACGTCCCATACCACCGCTTCGCGGAAATGATCGGGTTGAAGGGCATTTTCGTCGACAATCCGGACCGGCTTGCGGCGGCGGGGGACGAAGCGCTGTCCTGCGACCGTCCCGCCGTGCTGGAGGTCAAGACAGATCCTGAAGTGCCGCCGCTGCCAGCTCATATCTCGCTCGAACAGGCGCGAAATTTTGCGACGACGCTTTTCAAGGGAGATCCCGAGCAGAGCCGCCTCATAAAGGGAACGGCGAGGCAGGTTTTCGCGTCCGTTCTTCCTGGCCGGGAAGAATGATTCCGCAGCTGCGCAGGGCGGCGCCGAAACTTGCCGGCGCATTCGTTTTGGGGGTCGTTTGCGCCGAAGCGGCGCGCCTCGCCGGCGTGCTTCCACGGCAGCGCGCACGGCA
Source organism: Methylocystis silviterrae (assembly GCF_013350005.1). Classification (GTDB taxonomy): domain Bacteria; phylum Pseudomonadota; class Alphaproteobacteria; order Rhizobiales; family Beijerinckiaceae; genus Methylocystis; species Methylocystis silviterrae. The sequence continues at coordinate 54,668 of NZ_JABVWW010000014.1, read as the reverse complement.
GCGCGCGCTGGCAGCTGGGCCTTCGCGAGCGCATGAATTGCCGAGCAGCGCGCGCGCTGGAGGGCTCGGCCGCGCTGCTCGCCGCCTCGATCCTCGCTGACAGCGCCGTCGAGCACTATCGTGGGTCGTTCAAAAATCCGGGAATGTTCGCGCCTCTGATCAGCTCGGCGCTGACGCTACTTGCCTGCGGCGAAGGCACCACGTTCGGCGCGGCGCGGGCGCGCGTCTTTCGAATGAGCTCCTTCGCCATGGCCGTTGCGGTTGGCGCGATTGGCGCCTCTTTTCACGTTTATGACGTCTTTCGCCGACCGGGAGGGATGAGCTGGTTGAATCTCTTCTATGGCGCGCCGCTCGGCGCGCCGGCGGCACTTTCCGTCGCGGGCGTCCTCGGCCTATGCGCGGAGCGCCTCGGCGCTGGCGCGACGCGGCTCTTTGGCCTTCCCGCGGGGCGCGCGCTGGCGGCGCTCAGCAGCTTCGCGCTTGCGGGAACAGTGGCGGAGGCGGCGTTCCTGCATTTCAGGGGCGCCTTCCATAGTCCCTTCATGTGGATTCCGGTGACGCTGCCGCCGGTGGCGTCAGGGCTGATGGCCAAGGCTGCAATTCAACGGCCGCCCCAACCGCGCCATCCGCTGACGCGCGCCTGGCTGTGGGTCACCGCGATCGCCGGCTTCGTTGGCGTCGGGTTCCACGCCTATGGCGTTTCGCGCGCGATGGGCGGCTGGCGCAACTGGAGCCAGAACGTCATCGACGGACCGCCCTTGCCGGCGCCGCCCGCCTTTTCCGCGCTCACAGCGTTATCGCTTTTGGAAGAGAGCGGCGTCTGAGGCAAGCGCCGCAGAGGCCGAAGCATGGATACGCCGTATCGAGGTTATGACGTCCTCGCCAAATGGGACACGGTATCGTTCGACGATCGAACGCGCGAGGAGCTGACCCGGCGACTGCGAGACGTTCCCCAGCGGCGCTTCCTGACAAAAGAGGAGTTCGAACTTCTCACCGCGATTGTCGAGCGTCTGGCGCCCGTCTTTTGCGAGAGCGCACGCCGGGCGATTGCGCACTGGATCGACGATCGCCTGTTCCACAACCTTGGCGAAGGTTTTCGATATGCGGGCGAGCCGCCGATGCGCGAGAGTTGGCGCAAAGGCCTCGCGGCGATGGACGGGGAGGCGCGCCGCTTGTTCGCAGTGAGCTTCACCATGCTCGACGTCTCGCGAGAGGACGCGACATTGCGCGCCATTCAAAAGGGTGCTGTCGACGCCGCCCTCTGGCGCGGTCTACGCCCATCTCTGTTCTTCTCCCATACGCTGCTGAAAACCATCGCAGGGCTTGCTTACGCGCAGCCGTCGGCTTGGAGCGACATCGGCTTTGGAGGTCCGGCCAGTCCGCGCGGCTATGTGCGTCTTGGCTTCAACCAACGCGATCCATGGGAAGCGAAAGAATTTCGATGAACTTCGAGCAGCCGCGCGCGAAGGATGGACGCGCGCCAGACGTCTTCACGCCGGGCGGCTGGACGCCGATGCGGCAATACGCCGAAAGCGAGCCGGTCGATTTTCTTATCGTCGGGGCCGGCGCAGGCGGCGCGACGCTCGCGTGCAAGCTCGCTGAAAAAGACTTCTCTGTTGTCGTGCTCGACGCCGGACCGTTCTGGCGGCCTCTCGACGATTTCGCCTCTGATGAATTGGCGCAGCAGACGCTCTACTGGACGGACGACCGCATCACCGGCGGAGAAGACCCGATCGCATTGTGAGGCAACAACTCCGGTCGCGGCGTGGGCGGCTCGACGATCCACTTCAGCATGATCTCGCTTCGGTTCCGGCACGCATGGTCGGAGTGGCGGGATTCGAACCCACGACCCCTTGTCCCCCAGACAAGTGCGCTAACCGGGCTGCGCTACACTCCGACTGGCGCCGTTATAGTGAGGCCGCGCGGCGCTGGCAACGCCCGGCTCGCTATCGCCTCGTCAGTCTGAGCAGGCGCTTGCATTCCTCGATCTCTGCCAGAACCTCGCGCAGGATGCGCGTTTGCGGCGTGGCAAGAGAGCGCGGTTCGCTGCGGGCCGAAGGCGGCGCAAAAGGCTCGTCAACTTCGACGATGGGAGCCGCGTCCTGGGCCTCGATTCCCGCAAAATCTGGATTTTGCGCGCGCAGAATGGCGCGTTCGTCGACCGAGAGGGCGGCGTCCGTCTCATCTTCGTCTCGCGCTGACCCGATTCGTCCCTCGCCCGCGCCTGGACGGAAAGGGGAGGGAGTCCCGGGCAGGTCCGCCTGGCGGCGCCCCGCGCCCGCCAGGACCGCCTCGACGCCAGCCTCCTTGAGGATGCGCTGCACGCCCCTGATCGTATAGCCTTCGTCGTAGAGCAGGCGGCGGATCGCGATCACGAGTTCAATGTCGCGCTCCCGGTAGAAGCGCCGTCCGCCTGCGCGCTTAAGAGGATTGATCTGCTTGAAACGGGTTTCCCAGAAGCGCAGCACATGCGCGGGAAGGTCGAGGCTCGCCGCGACCTCGCCGATCGTGCGCATCGCTTCATCGCTTTTGCCCGACACCTGATCCCTCGACTCAAGCCGTGCTATTCTAACATCCGAAGCGGCGCAGTTTTCAGCCAAATTGGCCCGACCTGCCAGAGACGGCCGCCGGGTGTGGACAAGCGAGGGCCGCATCCCTTAACTGGCCGCCGTCATCCGCCTCCAAACCCTTGGCGTCTCATGGAAGATTGGCTGCATTTTCCCCAACCGGTCCCAGCGATCAGACACCACGCGACGGAGGCGAACGCCCGGACGGTGCGCAACTGGCTGTGGCTCGTCGCGGGGCTGGTCTTTCTGATGGTCATCGTCGGCGGCGCGACCCGGTTGACCGAATCGGGCCTCTCCATCGTGCAATGGAAGCCCGTCACCGGCGTGCTGCCGCCGCTGTCCCAGCAAGAGTGGCAGGAGGCGTTCGAGGCATACAAGCAGATTCCGCAATATAGGGAACTGTTCCCGGACATGGATGTCGCCGGGTTCAAATATATTTACGCCTGGGAATGGGCGCATCGTCTTCTCGGGCGGGTGATCGGCGTGGTTTTCGCCGTTCCGCTCATATGGTTTTGGGTGACCGGCCGCCTGCCGCGTTCGGCGAAGCCGAAGCTTGTCGGCATTCTCGCGCTCGGGGCGCTCCAGGGCGGCGTCGGCTGGTGGATGGTCGCGTCCGGCCTCGTCAATCGCATCGAGGTGGCGCAGGAGCGCCTCGCGATTCACCTGCTGCTCGCCGCGCTGATCTTCTCCGCCTGTTTATGGGTGGCTGGAGGCCTCGGGCCGCGCGCCGTCTCTCTCGTGCATGAGGGGGCAGGTCGGCTGAAGGCGGTCGCGCTGACGATCCTGGCTTTTGTGTTTCTGCAGATTTTCGTCGGCGGCCTCGTCGCCGGACTGCGGGCGGGCCTCGTCAACAACACTTGGCCGCTGATGGACGGCGTCTTCATTCCTCCGGCCGACGTTTTGTGGCGATTGGAGTCTTTCTGGACCAATCTCGTCGACAATCCGGTCACCGTCCAATTCTTCCACCGCATGATCGCCTATCTGATCTTCGCTCTGGCGCTTGGGCATCTTCTGGACGCGTGGATGAACGCGGAAGGGCGCGCGCGCCGCGGCGCAGCGATTCTGTTCGGCCATGTGCTCATGCAGATCGGGCTTGGCGTGGCGACGTTGGTGCTCGTCGAGCCGCCCTTCGCCGGCGACCCGCATCTGGCGCTGGCGCTCGCGCATCAGGCGATCGGCATGGCGGTGCTGGCGGTCGCGACGCTACAGGCGCGACGGCTTGTGCAAGACGTGATCATGAACTGAGGCGGTTGGCGTGCAGAATATTGCGATCCTTAATCTTCCCGGGCCAGAATTTCTCAATGTCTTCGGCCTCGTCGTCATCCTTGTGCTGGCGACCACTTACCTTTGCATTCGGCTCGCGGATCGCACCGATCGTCGCCCGCCGCCGCCCGTGCCGCAGAACCCCGACGCGATGGAGGTCGCCTTCCTGCAGGGCGGCGTCAATCAGGTCATCCGAACGCTGATCTACGATCTCGCGCAGCGCGGCTTCGTCGTCCTCGCCGCGGAGGATCACGTCATTCCCACGGAGAAGCAGCCGGAGCCGGGCGAACTCAACGCCATGGAGACGCGTCTGCTCGAAGCCGTGCAGGCGAAGCCGAAGGCGCATGCGCTGTTCGAAGATCGGAACTTGCGGCGCTGGCTGCTGGAGCGGCTCGCGCCGCTGCGCGCCAAGCTCGCGGCGGAGGATCTGATCAAGCCCAAGTCCGTGAAGATCTGGCGCCGGCGCGTGCAGATCGGCGGAACGCTGATCATCGTCGGCCTGGCGCTTGCGAAAATCTATGTGGAATGGACAGCTGGCGTCGTGAATGTCGCCTATCTGGTCTTTCTCGCAGCTGCGTCGGTCGCGTCGCTTTTCGCGCTCGCCTATGTGCTGACCAGAACCCATGCGAGCCGTCGCGGCCACGCCTATCTCGACGCGATGCGGCTTGCCTATGGCGGCCGTCTGAAGGAGGCCGTCGGTCACATCGGATCGCCCGGACCCGAAGCGCGCGCCTTCCATGGCGCCGCTCTGTTTCTCATCGGCCTTTATGGATTCGCGCCGCTCAAGGGCACGACGGAGGCGATGTTCGCCGAAGCCTTCAGTCGCGGCTCGGGAAGCGATGGCTCCGATTGCGGATCAAGCTGCGGCGGCAGTTGCGGCGACGGCGGAGCGAGTGATTGTGGCGCCGGCGATTGACGCGCCGGCGCTCGGGTCCGGACTCGGCTATCGCCCGCAATGTCGCGCCGATCTCTTCGCCCATCGGGACGATGTCGATTTCATCGAGATCATCGCCGATCATTATCTCGACGCATCAAAAGAAAAGCTCGCTGAACTCGAGCTTTTAAGAGCGCATTTTCCGCTCGTCGCGCATGGTCTCGATCTTTCCATCGGAAGCGCAGACGGCGTCGACTCTTGCTATCTCGATAAAATCGCCGCGCTGATCGAACGCATTGATCCCCCTTGGTGGAGCGAACATCTTTGCTTCACGCGCGCGGGCGGAATCAGCATCGGCCATCTTGCGTCGCTGCCATTTACGCAGGAAGCCATCGACGTCGTCGCGCGCAATGTCGAAATTGTGCGCAGGCGCATCAAGACGCCGCTGATCTTGGAAAACATCACTTGCGTGGTGCGCATTCCTGGCGGCGAAATGGACGAAGCTGAATTTTTGTGGCGTACGCTCGAAGCGACCGGATGCGGTTGGCTGTGCGACGTCGCCAACATGCATGTGAATGCGACGAATTTCGGCGTCGATCTCGAACGCGACTTCGAGCGGTGGCCATGGGACAGGCTCGTGCAAATCCACTACGCCGGCGGCCGCCAGCGCGACGGCCTGCTGATCGACAGCCATGACGCCGCGACGAGCGATGCGGTTTGGCGGCTCTATGATCGCGTTGTCGCCCGTGCGCCGGTCAAGGCCGTCATTCTCGAGCGCGACGAAAAGATCCCGCCGTTCGGCGAACTCATCGATGAAGTGGCGCGCGCGCGACGAACGCTCGTGGAGAACGGACGATGGCGTTAGCGCAGACGCAGGCGCTGCTCGCGCGCCTGTTCACCGACGATGATCTGCGGCGGGAATTCTTCGAAGCGCCGATCGCGGTGGCGATGCGTTTCGGCTTGAGTATGCATGACACGGAGCGCCTCGCCGGAATCGACAGGCGCGAAACGGAAGTCTTTGCGCAGAGCCTGATCGGCAAACGCGCGCTTTATGCGCGCAGGGCGCTGCCGCTCACGGCGGGCACGTTGGGCGATCGTTTCGATGCGCTTTTCCGCCAGGCGATCCGCGGCGCTTCGCGAGATGCAACAAATCGCTCGGACGCTGCGGCGCTCACTGCATTTCTCGATAGGCGTGTCGCAAAGTGCGAATCGGAGCCGCCCTGGGTCGCCGACCTCGCGCGTTTCGAATTGGCCTTTATCGATGCCGGGCGTTCCGGCACGACTCTTTTTCTCCGAGCGTTTGACTTCGATGTCGCATCGCTCGCACAGGCTCTCGCCAGGGGCGAAGAGATCAGCGCCGTTCGCCGAAGAACATTTGGCGTTTGGGCGCGCGCGCCACGAGGCAGGCTGCGCTGGCGGCTATTTCAGCCTTAAGCCCTGCGTAAAACTTCGGGCATTTCGGCGTGGCGCCGCTCGGCGACGACATCAACCATGCGCTCGGCGCCGCGATCCCGCGCTTCCTGGTTTTGCGCCTTGGCGAAGTCTTCGCTGGCCTCTTTGAACTGCGCTTCGGCTTCTTCGAGTTGGCCGCGCAGTTCCGCGATCGAAGCAAGGATATTGTCGCGTCGCGTACGCGCCGCCCGCGCATAGGTCGGATAAGCGAAATGATTGGGATCGTCGATGTTGGCGCGCCGCTCTTCCTGACCGATTTCACGCTCGAGCTCATTGGCCATGCGCGTGAATTCGCCGAGCATTGCATTCAATTGGATGACGCGCCGACGTTTTTCCTCGGCCTGGAACCGTTTGAGACGGACAAGCGTATCCCGCGACTTCATGCGACAAGCTCCATTACGCAACTTATGCGAAACAAATCCTTAACTCCGCGAGACAAGGCTTAATATGCCCTGTGGAAGTTGCTCCTTTGTTACCGAAATCGAATTTTTGAATTCTTCGCGTCTGTGTGTCTTCGGCGCACTATCTCAAGCGAGGGGCGCTTTGGAGGCCCAAGCTATGCGAAATCTTGCTGCAGTTCTTGCGGGCGCGGCCATAAGCCTCGCAGCTCCCATCGCCGTAATGGCGGAAGCTCCAGGCTTCGTGTTCTCGCAAGATAAACTCGAATGGAAGGCCGGTCCGCCAGAACTGCCGAGGGGCGCGGAAGTCGCGATGCTCTTCGGCGATCCGACGCAGGGCGGACCTTACATCCTGCGCATGCGCGCGCCCAAAGGATCGCGCATAAGCACAGCGGCATGGAAACGATGACGGTGCTGTCCGGCGCAGTCCGTTACGGCCAGGGAGCTAAGCTCGATCCAAGCGCCGAGAAGACGCTTTCCGCCGGCGGCTTTGCGGCGACGCCCGCGGAAGCGGGCCATTGGGTCAATTTCGAAGACGACGCGGTGATGCAAGTCACCGGCGTCGGGTCCTGGAACATTACCTATCTTGATCCGCGCGACGATCCTCGCGCGGCTCAGCGCTAAGGTTAGGCGGGCTCCTTGGCGCGCGCCGTCGACGCCGCGGCGCCGCCATAGCGGCGGTAGATAAAGTCGGGCGCCGTGATGTGCGATTCGACTTCCGCGTAAGCGGCGAAGCGCGCATGGTCCGGCGAGAGGTGGCAGGCTGGGTCCGTCGCCGCGGCGTCGCCGGCGATCGCGAACGCCTGACAGCGGCAACCGCCGAAATCGATTTCGCGGCGCTCGCAAGAACGGCAGGGCTCCTTCATCCAATCCGTGCCGCGGAAGGTGTTGAAGGCCGCGCCATGTCGCCAGATGTCGCCGAGCGGCCTCTCGCGCACATTGTCGAAGGTGAGTCCCGGCAAGGTCTGCGCGGCGTGGCAGGGCAGGGCCTTGCCGGATGGCGTCACCGCCATGATTGATCGGCCCCAGCCGCCGGTGCAGGCCTTCGGCCGCGTCGCGTAATGATCGTGGATGACAAAATCGAAATTGAGAACGCCGGCGAGACGCTTCTTCGCCTCGTCGACGATGCCGACCGTTTCCATAAAAGCTTCGCGCGTCGGGATGAGCGCGGCGCGGTTCATCTGCGCCCAGGCGTAATATTGAATATGCGCGATCTCGATGCGCTGCGCGTCGACCTCGATGGCGAAGTCGATGATCTGCGGCAGATGCGCGATGTTCTGCCGGTGCATCGGCGCGTTGATCGTCAGTCCCATTCCGAATTCGCGCGTCCATCGCGCGACGTCGCGCTTCTTGGCGACGCCGCCCTGAAAGCCCGAGATTCGGTCGGCGCTGTCAGGAACGACATCCTGAATGGAGACCTGCACATGATCGAGGCCGATCTCGGCGAGACGCTGCAACCGCTCCCGCGTAAGCAGAACGGCGGAGGTGACGAGATTGGTGTAGAGTCCCGCGTCGACCGCGTGTGCGAGTATCTCTTCAAGATCGCGTCGCACCGTCGGTTCGCCGCCGGAAAGATGCAGCTGCAGCGCGCCGATCGCCGCCGCCTGACGGAAGGTCTTGCCCCATTCGTCGGCCGTGAGCTCCACGTTCGAGCGCTCGAGTTCGAGCGGGTTGGAGCAATAGGGACATTGCAGCGGGCAGCGATGGGTGAGCTCGGCGAGCAGCCCCGCAGGTCCGCCCGCGAATGGCGCGATTGACGCGGCGAAGGCAGACGGCGGCGGCGCCGCAAATTCGTCGGTTCCGTCGCGCAGCAGCCGCTTGTCGGCGAGGCCTTGCAGCAGCGCCGTGACGTCGCGCGTGATAACGTCGAGGGGCGCGGAATATTGCTGCGCGAGGCGCGCGCAAAGAGCGGCGAGGCGCGTTGCGCCATCAATCGCGCGCAGCACGATGAGCCCAATCGGATCGAGTTCATAGGCGCGCTCGGGCGCCAGAATAACCGTTCGAGACCTCGCGCGGTCTTCATGCAGCCGCGCGTAGCGCGTGAAGGCCGGACGCGAGTCCGGGCCGATCACGAACCGCGCGGCCTGCGCCTCAGACATTGGCTTCTCCTGGCCGCCATGCGCCGGGCGGGATCAGCCCGGGCGTGACGTAGGCGTGATGTAATGCGTCAAGCTGCGCCCACAAGACGTCGCATTTGAACCGCACGGCGCCGACGCAGGCTTCCTGTTCGGCGCGCGTCCTGGCGTTATCGAGCACATAGCCGAGCGCAAACTCGGAATCGCGCGGCGCCTGCGTCAGTCGGCGCTTGAAATAGGCCATCACCTGGTCGTCGACGAAATCGTAATTTTCCAGCATTCCGACGATGCGTTCGCGATGGATCGACGGCGCGAAGAGTTCGGTCAGCGAAGACGCGACCGCAACGACGAGCGGCTGCTCGACGACGAAGCGCACATAGGCTTCGACGGCGAATTTTGTCGCGGGCAGGGCGCCGCGCCGAGAGGTCACGTAATCGCGCGAGAAGCCGAGCGCGTCCGTCAGCACGAGCCAGCGCTCGATGCCGCCGCCTTCTTCGCCGAGGCCGTCATGATCATGAATGCGATGTATCCACTCGCGGCGCAGCTCGCGATCATGGACGCGGCTCATAAAGGCGGCGTCCTTGCGCGGCACCGCCTCCTGGTAGCAGTAGCGGTTCAGCGCCCAGGCGGCGACCTGCTCCTTCTGGAGCTTGCCGCCGTGCAGCAGCTTATGAAACTCATGCTTGTCGTGATAGCGCTCGGCGCCAACAGCGCGGATCGCAGCTTCGAATTCGTCGCGGGCAAGCGGCGCGGCGCCGCGCCAATCAATGGCTACGATCTCGTTCACAGGTCGACCTCCATGCCATCCTCGCCGATTTCCCAGCCGGCGGCTTGGGCGATCGCATATTCGTCCGAGAATTCGTTGAGCAGAGGATTGGAATTGTTGATATGCACGTAGATTTTGCGCTTCACGTCGAGCGGCTCGAACGCGGCGATGGAGCCGTCGGCGCCGCTGACATTGACATGGCCCATGCGCGAACCGGTCTTGCCGAGCAGGCCTTGCTCGATCATCTCGTTTTCGTGGAAAAGCGTGCCGTCGAAGAACACCAGCTTGGCGCCGCGAAGCCGCTCGGCGAGGTCCGCGTCAACCTTGGCGCATCCGGGAATATAAAAGAACGAGTCGCCCGTCGCGGTTTCGATGATCTCAAGCCCCAGCGTGTCGCCGGCGCTTGTGCCGAAATTCGGCGCGTTGGCGTTCTCGAGATAGAGCGCGATCTTGCCCGGAACGGGAAAGGCGCGGATCGCGATCCCAAGATCAATGCCCGCTCCGGTGACAGGCGTCGCTTTCTCTGTGTGCAGCTCAATGCGGGGCACGAGCTGCGTCTGCAGGATCGTGAAAATAGGATTGGCCCCGAGCGCATCAAGAACGCGTCCTGCGGCGTAGAGGCTGAACGGCTGCGCTTCTCGCATGTTGAGAAGGCCGGCGACGTGGTCCACGTCGCCATTTGTCAGCGCCACCGCCTTGATCGGGCTCGCGCGCAAACCGTCGTCGGGGCCCGGAGCAAGCTGGGGCGCGGCGGCGATTTGCTGGCGCAGATCAGGCGAGGCGTTGAGGAGCAGCCATTCGACGCCATTGACGCTCACCGCCAATGACGACTGTGTGCGCGGCAAAAAACCAGGCGCTCCGGCGCGGACCGCCCGGCAATTGGCGCAGTTGCAATTCCATTGCGGGAAGCCGCCGCCGGCGCCCGACCCCAAGATTTTGATCCGCATTGGCTTTTCGACATAGCGGGCGCGCCGCCACGTCGGATCTCCCTGAGTGTTATTTTCCTGGCACTATGCGCAGGCGGCCCGCATTCGCGCAAGTGCGACCGATTTGCGCAGCATCCATGAAATGTCGAGATTTTTTCCCTGTTGTGGCGGGCGTCTCGCCCCGCTTTGGTCGCTTTCTTTCGTCAGAAACGATGGGGGAGAGGCGAAGCGCCTCAGTCGAAGCGCGCCGCTCAGGATTCACTTCCGAGCAGGCGCTGGATCGAGCCAACCAATTTGCGCACTCATGGAAAAGAAACGCTGACGCGCCTATGCGCGCTCTTGATCGCGGCGTCGCTTGGCGGCTGCGTGTCGGACGGCATGCGCATGGTCGACGGCCACGTCGGCAACGCCGTTTCTCTTGTCTCTGGAGCCCAGGGGGAGCCGTCAAATGTCGCCATTTTCATCGCTTCGACGCGGCGTTCCGAGGGCGCGACAGACGACGGCCGCGCGCATTTTTCACTGACCTCGATTGGCGTCCCGCTCAACCATCGTGCTGGAAGCCTCGAACGTCCAAGCTTCGGCGGCGCCGATCGGCGCCGGCATTTCACGGTGCTGTCGAAGCGCAACATGGATGAGCAGGAGTTCTACGGCGAAGTCGCCTCGCATGTCTCGGGGCGCATCGGCAATTCGCGTGACGTGTTGCTTTACGTGCACGGCTTCAACACGGGAGTCGAGGAGGCGCGATATCGTCTGGCGCAGATTGTCGCCGATGGACGCTTCTCCGGCGTTCCCGCGCTCTTTACCTGGAATTCCCGAGGCGGGCTGTTCAATTATGAGTCCGACAAGGAGGCGGCGACAGTCTCGCGCGATGCGCTTGAGAAGTTCGTCGTCGAACTGTCGCGCACGCCGGGCGTCGGACGGATTCATGTGCTCGCCCATTCGATGGGCGCGTGGTTGACGATGGAGACGCTGCGCGGCGTCGCGCAGTCCGGTCATCCGGATCTCGACGGCAAACTTGGCGAGGTCATGCTGGCCGCGCCCGACATCGATCTCAATGTTTTCCGCCAACAGGTCGCGCGCGTCGATCCTCGGCATGTGTCGATCTTCGTCGCCAACAATGATCGCGCGCTGTCTCTCGCGTCGCGCATCGCCGGCGACCGTCCCCGTCTCGGCGCGATGAATCCCACCAATCCTGAAGACAAGTCTGAGCTCGATCGATTGGGCGTCGCCGTGCACGACATCTCGTCGTTCTCGACGGACTTCGTCGGCCACGGCGCCTTCGCCGAAGCGCCCGACGTGGTGCGAAAGATCGGCGCGCAACTGACGGCGCCGCGTCCCGGCGAGGCCGAGACGCAGGCGGTGATTGACGCGCGTGGGAGCGACGCGGAGCCGGAACGCGCCTTGCCGCCCGTCAATCAAAAGGTCGAGAGCCAGCCGCTGGCGCCGCTCGCCGCCGCTCGGTGAGCTTGATTTCGAACGGCCTATGTCAATTTCTGACTTGATGACTATCGACGATGGTTGCTTATGAAAAACTCCGACGCCGTCACTCTCTCCGCAAAATTTCAGATCTCGATCCCAAAAGCGGTTTGCGAGGCGAACAAATGGCAGCCCGGCTAGGAGTTCGCCTTCATCCCCAAAGGATCTGGCGTGCTGCTCGTTCCCGTGCCTGAGCGCGATCAACTGGCAGGAATCGCGCAAGGAGCTGGGCGGGAAAACTACCGCGACCGTGCAGATCGCTTTTGACGTCAGCGCTTACTGCTTACTGTCACGCCTCTTTCGGCGCCGCCGCTTTTTCCGCCTCGGCCTTCGCGAGACGGTTGTATCGCCTCACGCTGAACGGAATAGCGGCGAGGAACGCGACGCTGAGCACGGCGAGCAGCTCCATCGGGTAGATCGCAAGCAGCAGCGCCGTCACGCCCACGCCGAAAAGCACCGGAATGACGAGGTCGCGCGGTATGCGCCCGATGCGTTTTCCTGAGAAATGCGGAATGCGGCTCGCCATCAGGAAGGCGATGCCGAGCACGTAGACGATGTAAAACGGCGTCATCGCCTTCGATGCCGGCAGCTCCAAGACGGAGAAATGCAGATAGAGCGGCAGCAACACCGTCACGGCGCCGGCGGGCGCCGGCATGCCGACAAAGAATTCGGCGTGCCAGGCGGGCTTCGTCGGATCGTCCATCGTCACATTGAAGCGGGCGAGCCGTAGTGCGCCGGCGATGGCGAAGACGAGCACGGCGAACCAGCCGAGGCCTTTGATCTCGTGCAGCGTCCACAGATACAGCAGCAGGCCGGGCGCGACGCCGAAATCGACGAAATCCGAAAGCGAGTCGAGCTCCGCCCCGAAGCGCGACGTGCCCTTGATGGCGCGCGCCAAGCGGCCGTCCAGCCCGTCGAGCACCGCCGCGGCCATCACCGCCGTCACGGCCGTTTCAAATCGTCCTTCGATTCCATAGCGGATCGCCGTCAGCCCCATACACAGGGCGAGCAGCGTCACGAGATTGGGAAGAACGATGCGCAACGGAATGTTGCGAAATCGCAGCCGACGCTGTTCGGAGGGCGTCAGCACGCCCTCTTGCGAATCACGGCCGGAGAAGAACGGATCGGCCATGGCTTATTCAACCCGCCTTGAATGACAGCGTAGGGGCGCCGGCGGTCATGTCGGCGAGTATGGTCTCGCCGGCGATGGCCCGGGACCCGATAGCCACCATGGGCCGTGCCGATGACGGCATATAGACGTCGACGCGCGACCCAAAGCGAATCAGACCAAAACGGTCGCCGACGCCGATTTGCTCGCCTTCCTTGACGAATCCGACGATGCGCCGCGCGACGAGACCTGCGATCTGCACCACCCCAAAGCGCCCCGACGGCGCTTCGATGACCATGCCGCTGCGTTCATTGTCGTCGCTGGCCTTGTCGAGGTCGGCGTTGAGGAACAGGCCCGGCTTATAAGCAATTCTCGAAATGCGGCCGGTGATCGGCGCACGGTTCACATGCACGTCAAAGACACTCATGAACACGGAGATGCGCTGCATCGGCTCAGCTCCCAGACCGAGTTCGGCCGGCGGGAGAAAGAAGCCAACTGCGCTGACCACGCCGTCCGCGGGCGAGATGACGAGCCCTTCGCGCAGCGGCGTCACCCGCGGCGGATTGCGGAAGAAATACGCGCACCAGGCGGTGGCGATGAAGCCCATCCAGCCGAGCGTCGGCGACAGCCAGTCAAGCAGGAAGGAGACGGCGGCGAAACCAGCGATGAAGACGTAGCCTTCCGGATGGATCGGGACGAGCGACTTACGGACGGAATCGATGATCGACATGCGGGCCTGCTTTCGTGGCGCGCTGATCAGCGCGCGCGTTTCCTTTGCCATGTTGCGGCGCCAAAGTCACGGACGCGCGGCATGGTTCATGGCAGCCGAAGGATGCGGCACGGGTCGCCGTTCGTCAGGGGCGGCGCGCCTGGCTCGCGGATCAGCAGCGCTTGCGATTGCGCCAGCTCGGTGAGCAGCGACGAATCCTGCAGCGGCTGCGGCGTCGCGACGAGGCGGCCATTTTCGTCTACGGCGAGCCGCGCGCGCATATAGTCGCGCCGCCCCTTGTTGGCGGGAAGATCGGCGCCAGCGATCGCCGTCTCGGTTCGGTCGGCGCCGGCCGCCGGATCGCCCTGCAGTGCGCGCAGGAGCGGCGCGAGAAAGACCAGCGCGCAGATGAAGGACGCGACCGGATTGCCGGGAAGGCCGAGGATGCGGGAGTCGCCCAGAGCGCCATGGATCAAGGGCTTGCCCGGCCGCATCGCGATCTTCCAGAAGTCGAGCGACATGCCCTGGCGCGCCAGCGCCGGACGCAGCAGATCGCGGTCGCCGACCGACGCGCCGCCGAGCGTCACCAGAACGTCGGCGCGCGCCTCGCGGGCAAGGCCAATGCCGCGTTCGAGTTCCGCGAGATCGTCGCGGAAGATGCCGAGGTCGATGACTTCGGCGCCGGCGTCTTCGGCGATGGCGGCGACCGCCAGATTGTTGCAGGAGATGATCTGCGACGGGCCGGGCTCGGCGCCCGGCGGGACAAGTTCGTCGCCCGAAGCGATGATCGCCACGCGCGGGCGCCGCGCGACAGGAATTGCAGCGTGGTTCATCGCCGCGGCGAGCGCGAGTTCGGCGGGGCCAAGGCGCACGCCGGCGAAGAGCGCGATCGCGCCTTCGCGAAAGTCGAGGCCAGCTCCGCGAATATGCGGGCCGGGCGGCGCGCCTGCCGTCAACGCGCCGTCGGCCACGACAGCGTCTTCTTGAAGCAATATCGCATCCGCGCCCTCGGGAACTGGCGCGCCGGTGAAGATGCGCACGGCTTCACCCGCCCGGAGCGCCGCTCCATAGCCGCGGCCTGCGGCGCTTTCGCCGACGATGCGCAGCGGCCCGGCGGCGAGGTCAGCGGCGCGCAGCGCAAAGCCGTCCATGGCCGAGACGGCGAGGGGCGGCTGGCTGCGGCGGGCGACAAGGTCGGCGGCCAGCGTGCGGCCGCGCGCCCGCGCCAGCGGCGTCAATTCTTCGCCAAGCCGTGAAGCCCCAGCGAGCACCCGCGCTAGGGCGTCGGGAACGGAAAGAAGCTTATCCACGCGAAACTTATCCCCGGTTCGCGACGCGGCGAAAGATGAACGCCGCGAGGCTTTCGACTGAGAGCGCGACGAGCACGATGACTGTCGCGAGGGCCACGTCAATATCGACGCCGGGATAAGCGAAGGAGAACGTTACGCCAAGAGCGATCGCCAGCAAAAAAAGGCGACGATCCGAGAGAGGGACAATTTCATTTCGGCGGGCGCCTCCACCAATCATGAAATATGTCGGCTGCTACGATAGCGAGGCTTGCGGCCGCAATCGAACTATTCGCCGCGTCGCCAGTCGCCGGACTTGCCGCCGCGTTTTTCGACGAGTTCGACGCCTTCGACGCGCATGCCGCGATCGGCGGCCTTCAGCATGTCATAAATCGTCAGACAGGCGACCGAGACGGCCGTCAGCGCCTCCATCTCGACGCCGGTCTTGCCGGTGACCGATGCTTCGGCAAGAACGCGCAGGCCGGGCAGCGCGTCATCGGGCGTGATCTCGACCGAGATGCTCGACAGGGGCAGAGGATGGCACAGCGGGATGAGTTCGCTCGTCTTCTTGGCCGCCATGATGCCCGCAACGCGGGCGACGCCGAACACATCGCCTTTCTTGGCCTGACCTTCGATGGCGAGCCGCAGAGTTTCACGCGCCATCACCACATGGCCACGGGCGAGCGCCACGCGAGACGTCTCGGCCTTCGCCGACACGTCAACCATATGCGCTTCGCCCGTCGCGCCGATGTGAGTCAGCGCGCTCATGTCATGCGCCGGCGGGGGACTTGTGCGCGCCCGAGTTGTGATTGGCCGTTGCGCCTTGCAGGAGTTCGCGCGCGGCTGCTTCGACGTCATGTTTGCGCATCAGGCTTTCGCCGACGAGGAAGGTGAAGATGTGCGATTTTTCCAGGCGCACGCAGTCGTCATGCGTCGTGATGCCGCTTTCGGCGACGATAATCTTGTCGCGCGGAATCTTCTCGGCGAGCCTCTCGCTGACTTCGAGCGACACTTTGAAGTCGCGGAGATCGCGATTGTTTACGCCGATCAGACGCGTCTCCAGCGCCAGGGCGCGATCGAGCTCCTGCTCGTCATGCACTTCGACGAGCACATCCATGCGCAGATCATGCGCGGCCGTGTTCAGCGCCTTCGCTTCGTCGTCGTCGACGGCGGCCATGATGATGAGGATGCAATCGGCGCCGTAAGCCCGCGCCTCATAGACCTGATAGGGATCAAACATGAAATCCTTGCGGAGCGCCGGCAGATGCGTCGCCTTTCGCGCGGCTTCGAGATCTTCGAGCCTGCCCTTGAACGAGGGCGTGTCGGTCAGCACTGAAAGACAGGCCGCGCCGCCGGCTTCATAGGCGCGCGCCAATTTCGGCGGATCGAAGTCTGGGCGAATGATTCCCTTGGACGGGCTCGCCTTCTTGATCTCGGCGATGAGCGCGATGCGACGCTCGTTCAGTTTCTGCTCGATCGCATGGACAAAGCCGCGCGGCGGATCATGATCGCGCACGCTGCGCTCGAGCGTCGCGAAGGGCATGCGCACCTTGGCCTCGGAAATCTCGGTGCGCTTATAAGCTTCGATCTTTCTTAGGATGTCGGTCATCTTCTCGCCTGCGGCGAAGACGGGCCGCGACCGCCCTCGCTCGAATTCGTTCCGCCGACTGCCGGCTGCTCATGAATAGCCGATAAACGGGCGCAATCCTATCCCGATCGAAGAGAGAAGGCCGATCAGGCGTCTCGATTGGAGCAGCGGATCAGAGCGTCGAGCTTATCCCGCGCCGCGCCGGAATCGATCGCCGCCTCAGCGAGCGCCGCGCCTTCGCGCACATTAGCGGCGCGTCCGGCGACGACCAGCGCCACGCCGGCGTTGAGGACGGCGACGTCGCGGTAGGGGTTCTTCGCGCCCTCCAGAACGGCGCGCAGGGCTCTTGCGTTATGCGCCGCGTCGCCGCCGACAAGCGCCTGCGTCGTCGTGCGGGGCAATCCGGCCTCCTCCGGCGAGAGGTCAAAGCTGCGGATTTCGCCGTCTTCGAGCGCAACCACATGGGTCACGTCCGTCGTCGTCGCTTCATCGAGGCCGTCGCCGCCATGCAGCAACCAGACGCGCTTTGCGCCGAGTTCTCGAAGCGCGCGGGCCAAAGGTTCGAGCCAGTCGCGGGAGAAAACTCCGATCGTCTGCCGCTCGACACGCGCCGGGTTGCACAAGGGCCCGAGCAAATTGAATATCGTGCGCACGCCCAGCTCGCTTCTCACCGGCGCGGCGTGGCGCATGGCCGGATGGTGCGTCGTCGCGGCCATGAAGCAGATTCCGGCCTCTTGGAGCGATGCGGCGGCGGCGGCTGGCGAAATGCCGACCTTGACGCCGAGTTCGCCGAGCACGTCGGACGCCCCCGACAGCGACGTCGCCGCCTTGCCGCCATGTTTGGCGACGATCGCGCCGGCGGCTGCGGCGATGATCGCGGCAAGAGTGGAAATATTGTAAGTGCCGGCGCCGTCGCCGCCGGTCCCGACGATGTCGATTGCGCCGGCCGGCGCTTCGACCGGCGTCATCGCGGCGCGCATCGCCTCCGCGGCCCCGATGATCTCGTCAATCGTTTCGCCGCGCAGCCGCAGACCCATGAGAAAGGCCCCAAGCTGCGCCGGGGTGGCGTCGCCACGAAAAATCAGAGAAAACGCCGCTCTCGCCTCGTCGCGGGCAAGGGGCGCGCCGGAGACCAGCGCGGCGATGTAGGATTTGAAATCTTCGCTCACTGTCGTTCAGCGCCGTTGCGCAAGGCCAGGGCCGCCGGCCGACCGCTGCAGGCGACCTTCGAAGCGGCCCTCACGCCGCCTTCTCACGCCGCCGCGGGCCTTCGTTCCATTCCCGCGCGAGATCGAGGAAATTTTGTAAAATTTTGTGGCCGTGCTGCGAGGTGATGCTCTCGGGATGGAACTGCACGCCATGGGTTGGGAGCGTCTTATGCGACAGCGCCATGATGAGGCCGTCAGGCGTCTCGGCGGTCACCCGCAGGCAGTCGGGAAGGGTGTCGCGGCTGACGATCAGCGAGTGGTAGCGCGTCGCCTG
Organism: Methylocystis silviterrae; assembly: GCF_013350005.1. Lineage (GTDB taxonomy): Bacteria > Pseudomonadota > Alphaproteobacteria > Rhizobiales > Beijerinckiaceae > Methylocystis > Methylocystis silviterrae. The sequence goes on along the minus strand of NZ_JABVWW010000014.1, from coordinate 36,698 downwards.
GAATGGCCCTTCGATGCCGCGAAACACGGCGTCGCCGTGGTGGAGAATGGTGGCCATCTTGCCGTGGATCGGCAGCGGCGCCCGAATAACGTCGCCGCCAAACACCTCGCCGATCGACTGATGGCCGAGGCAGACGCCGAAAATCGGCACGGTCTCGGCGGCGGCTGAGATCAGCTCCATGCAGATGCCTGCTTCATGCGGCGTGCAGGGGCCGGGCGACAGCACGATCGCGTCGGGTCCGCCGGCCAGCACTTGAGCGACCGAAACGGCGTCGTTTCGGTGCACGGTGACGTTCGCGCCCAACTGGCCAAAATAGTGAACCAGGTTGAAGGTGAAGCTGTCGTAGTTGTCGATAAGCGTGACGTTGGACATTGGGCTGCTGTCCAGCCTCCTGGCGCGGGTTTGACAGTGCAATAGGCCGGGCGGCGGGCTTAAGCAACCGTCGGACGGCTGTCGTCCCGCGGCGAGAAGCGCCAGTCCGGCCGAACATCTTTGATCATCATGATCTCGGCCAGCGACTGACGGGTCAGGAGACCCAAGAACCGCCCCTCCTCGTCGGTCACGCCGACCGCCTCTCCGCCCGTGAGCCTGGGCAGGACGGCGTCGATGCTCTCGCGGCCATCGATCGTCTCCGGCTCCTGGCGAACGAAAGGCGCGATCGGCGCGCCGGGTTCGGAACCCCGCAAGGCCTCGATGATGTTGGCGCGGGACAGGAAGCCGCTGAGCCGGCGCGAGGCGTCCACGACCGGGAATTCGTCCTGAGACGTGGCCAGAAGAATATCCACCGCTTCGCGCACGCTTGCGCTGCGCTCGATCACGGCGATGCGCGTCTCCATGGCGTCGGCGGCCTTTAGACCCCGCGCCGCCTCGGCCATCGTCGTCATCTGCGCTTCGCCCGCGGCCGCGATATAGACGAAAATCGCGATGAACAGCAGCAGCGGATTTCCGAACAGCCCGAGAAAGCCGAGGAGGAAAGCGAAGCCTTGACCGATCTGCGCGGCGATGCGCGTCGCACGGCCCTTGCCAATCCAGATCGACAGCGCCGCCCGCAGCACGCGGCCGCCGTCCATCGGAAAGGCCGGGATCAAGTTGAACGCCGCAAGAAAGACGTTCACGGCCGCCAGACGTTTCAGAAGATTGACGGATGGGTCGCTGATCTGGATCCCCTCGGACAAATCGACGGCCCCAAGAAACAGGATCAGCAAAGCTGCAATGACGAGATTGACCGCCGGACCCGCCAGCGCGATCAGCAGCTCCTGGCGGGGCTTATCGGGCATCTTTTCCATGTCGGCGACGCCGCCGATCGGCAACAGCGTGATCACCGGCGAGACGATGCCATAGCGCCGCGCGGTCAAAATGTGGCCGAACTCGTGCAACACGACGCAGACAAAGATCGCGACGATGAACAGGACGCTGTCGCGCGCTGCGACGGCGCCGCCGCGCTGGTAGGCCGCAAAGCCGATCCAGCCCAACAGCAGCAGGAACGTGACGTGAATGCGCACGGCGGTTCCCATGAAGGAGCCGATCGTGAGGGACCATCGCATTTGAGCTCCTGCCGTCGTGGTTAACAGCCGGTAAGATAGGACTGAGCGACGGTTTGCGCTAGAGCGCTTCCCGCTCACATGGATGCTCACATGGATCATGTGATCGATAAGGCAGCGCTCAAAATCAAAATGTTGGAGCAGGTTCTCATCGAAAAAGTCTGTCAACTTTTTCGCAACCTGCTCTAAGCGCGGGGACGCAAACGAAAAACGCCGGCGAAGCGGCCCTGGGGCGCTTGCCGGCGATAGAGACAACAGTTGAGAGACGAGAAGAAAGCGAGATCGCGTCAGAGACGATAGCGGACCTGGTCGGTCCAGAAGCGCTCCAGCCGTGAAAGCGACGTATTGAGGGTGCGAAACTCGTCGCAGGTGACGCCGCCGATCTGCTCGACCGTCAGCGCGTGCTTCTCATAAAGCTGCGCAACGATATCGTGAATTTGCTTGCCCTTCGGAGTCAGGCTGATGCGCACCGAACGCCGATCAAGGCGCGAGCGCGCATGATGCATATAGCCCATGTCGACGAGCTTCTTGACGTTGTATGAAACATTGGAGCCGAGGTAATAGCCGCGCGTGCGCAATTCGCTCGCGGTCAACTCCTTGTCGCCGATGTTGTAAAGGAGCAGCGCCTGCACGGAATTGACGTCGCCAAGATCCCGGCGGTCGAATTCGTCCTTGATGACGTCTAGCAGACGGCGGTGAAGGCGTTCGACGAGCGTGAGCGCTTCGAGATAAACCGGTCGGATCTCGCTGGCGCGATCCTCGCGAGCCTGCGGGGCGGTCTTCATCATGGCGCTCATCGTCTTCTCCATCACAGCGGATGCGTCGCGCATCTCTTGATCGGCCTTCGATGAAACCAAATTAGATCGACGCAGATGAAAGGCGGTTTAAACAACAGCCTGAATCCCGCGTTTACCGCGATAGGGCTGTTTGCGGTGAATGATGGATGAATTTAAAGGTTCGATTTACGCTAATGATTCTTCAAACAAACCTTGCGGATCAGGAATTTTTTGGCGTTTTCCTGTCAAATCTGCGGCGACGGCGGCGTTCGCGCATGTGCTGCGCCTCGACGTCGCGTCCGGCCTCGAAGGTCAGCCCGAAATACATGGCGATCAGCACGGCGTTGACGCCGATCAGCCAATAGCCGCCGGTGAAGAATCCGGGCATGCTGAGCGTAAGAAAAATCTGCGCGCTTGCAACGAGCAGCCACAACACGCCGCCCCAGGGCGTCGCCAGCCACAGGCCGACGCCGGCGATGAGATCGAGCACCGCGAAGAAAATAACGGCGGAGGCTGCGCTCTGCGGCATGGTTTCAAAGATCGAGCGCTCCGCAGCGAGAATGATCCGCCACTGCATCAAGCCTTGCACAAGCCAAAATAACGCGACGATGCGCATGAAGCGCGAGAGCAGCACGCCCCATTTGGCGGCGTCGCCGCCATTCGGTTCGCCGACGCGAATTGCGCGGTAGGGATCGTCGCCGTCGTCGTAGATCGTTGGGCCGTCCATCAGATGCGCCGCCGTTTGTTTCGCTGTCCGTGCGCTTTGGCGGAAATGGCTACTGCCCCCGCCGCGCGCGCGTTGCGAAGCGAACTGCTTCCTCGGCGGCGCGGAAAAGCGCCTTCGCCTTGTTGACGCATTCGCGGTGTTCATATTCCGGTTCGCTGTCGTAGACGACGCCAGCGCCTGCCTGCACATGCATCTTGCCGTCCTTCACGATCGCCGTGCGCAGCACGATGCAGGTGTCCATTTGACCGCCGGCGCCGAAATAGCCGATGCAGCCGCCGTAGATTCCGCGCTTGTCGGTCTCGAGCTCGTCGATAATCTCCATGGCGCGCACTTTCGGCGCGCCGGACACAGTGCCGGCAGGAAACCCCGCGGCGAGCGCATCGATGCAATCGTGGCGCGAATCGAGCTCGCCTTCAACATTGGAGACGATGTGCATCACGTGACTGTAGCGCTCGATGGTGAAACTGTCGGTGACGCGCACCGTGCCCGTCTTTGCGACGCGGCCAACGTCGTTGCGGCCGAGATCGAGCAGCATCAGATGTTCGGCGCGCTCCTTTTCGTCGGCGAGGAGATCCGCCGCCAGACGCTCGTCCTCCGCCGTCACCTCGCTGCGCCAGCGCGTGCCGGCGATCGGGCGAATCGTCACCTTGGCTTCGGCGACGCGCACGAGGATCTCGGGACTCGAACAGACGATCTGGAATTCGCCGAAATCGAGAAAGCATAAAAAGGGCGCCGGGTTCACGCGGCGCAACGCGCGATAGAGCGCAAAGGCGGGCAAAGCGAAAGGCGCGGTGAACCGCTGCGACAGCACGACCTGGAAGATGTCGCCGGCGCGAATGTATTCTTTCGCGCGCTCGACCATCTCCAGAAAACGCGATGGCGGCGTATTGGAAACCGGCTCCTGAGCGAGAAGCTGTACGTCGGCCCCGCCGTCGCGATGCTCCAGCGGCGCCTCCAGCGTCGCGACGACCTTGTCGAGGCGCGCGAGCGCCGCTTCATAGGCCGCCTTCGCCGCAACGCCGGCTTTTGGCCGAGCGGGCGTGACAATGGAGATTTCGTCGCGAACCGTGTCAAAGACGATCATGACCGTCGGACGCACGAAAAGCGCGTCAGGCGCGCCGATCCTGTCTTCCTTGGCCGGCGCGAGGCGCTCCATCTGGCGCACCATGTCATAGCCGAGATAGCCGAAGACACCCGCCGCCATCGGCGGCAGCCGCACGGCCTGCGGCACGGCGGATTCGGCGATGAGCTGACGCAAGGCGACGAGCGGCGCCGCCTCGCAAGGCGTAAAGACGCTCGCGTCGTCGAGCGCGGCGCGATTGATGTCCGCCCTCTCGCCGACAACGCGAAAGATCACGTCTGGGTCGAGGCCGATCATCGAGTAGCGGCCGCGAGCGGCGCCGCCTTCGACGGATTCGAGCAGAAAAGCAGCGCCGCGCCGATCGCGCGTGAGCTTGAGATAGGCGGAGACCGGCGTTTCGAGATCGGCGACCAGCCGCGTCACGACCAGCTGTGGCCGATCAGCGTCGTATTCGGCGCGGAAGGCGTCGAAGTCGGGCTCAAACAGCGCGCCGCTCACTTGTCGGGTTCCGCTCCGGTCGCGGCTTCCAAGGCCTTCTGGTTGATATCGACGCCGAGCGCCTTCTCGAGGCCGCCGACATATTGCTCCAGCAGGTCATTGTGAAATGCAGGCTTCAGTTGTTCGGCGATCGTCTTCGCTTCGATCGAGTTCGGGTCGAATACGGGAGTCGTCGAGTCGCGCACGAAAAACACCAGCCGCCCATTGTCGACGACGGCGGAGCCGGCGTTGCGCGGCGCCACATCGAAGAATCGAACGATGACGTTGGTGTTGAAGTCGGGACGCGCCTCGCGCTTCACGTCATTGGCGCGCTGAGTCTGAACGCCCACTTCCTTGGCGACGTCTTCGATCGGCCGGCCCGCGTTCAGCTTGGCGACGATTTCGTCGGCTTTAGCAGAGAGCGCCTTTTGCGCCGCGTCGCTGCGCATGGCGTCGGCGACCGCCTGCTTCACCTCTTCAAATGTCTTCTGCCGCGCGGGCTCGATGCCGTTAACCTCGTACCAAACGTAGCCGCCGTCACGCGTCGCCACAGTATCGTTGTCGACGCCGATGTCCGATGCGAAGGCGGCCTTCACGAGGTCTGGACCGGCAGGAAGGCCAGCGATCGGCTTGCCGCTGCGATCATTGCCTGCATCGTCGACGCCGTCATAGACCTGCGTCTCCAGCCCGACCGCATTTGCGGATTCGGCGAGCGTCTTGCCGGAGGCGCGCTGATCCTCGATGGCCTCATGGAGCCGGCGCACTTCAGGCATGGCGCCCTGGGCGGCGATTTCCGCGCGCAGTTCCGGCTCGGCCTGCTCGAAAGTCTTGTTGTAGACTGCCGGGGCAATGCTCCTGACCTGGGACACGACGGCGCCGAAGGCGGTATGAACCGGTTCGGTCAGCCCCGGCTCGGGAAGCGCAAAAACGGCCGCTCCGACCTTGGGGTCGCCGAAGTCGCGCTGCTCGACGAGGCCGAGGTTGACGTCCTTGGGATTGAGTTTGAGTTCGGCCGCCATTGCGTCGATATCCGCGCCGGCTTTGAGCTTGGCGAGCGCGGCTTCAGCTTCGGTGTCGGTCTTGAACACGATCTGCCGCACATCACGCTTTTCCGGCGTTCCGTAGCGCTTAGATTTGACCTCGTCGTAAAGCTTGCGCACCTGCTCGGCAGGCACGCTCTCCGGCTTCCCGACCGTGGAAGGGCTGACGACCAGCGCCGTCAGCTTGCGGTACTCTTTGGCGCGGAAGGTCTGCTCGCGCTCGTCGAAGTATTTTTTCAGCTCTTCGTCGGATGGCGTCGCCGCGGCGCCGACCAGCGACGGCGGCAGAATGATGTAGTCGATCGTTCGCGATTCATTGCGGAAGCGATAAATCGCCTCGACCATCAACTTCGGCGGCTCCACTCCGGCGACGGCGATGTCGGTAATCATCTTGCGCAGGTAAACGTTCTTCTGATCCGCGACGAAGCCGCGCTCGGTGAAGCCGGAGTCATTGGCGATCTGCTTGAACCGCACGGCGTCGAATTTGCCGTCGGGGCCCTGAAACACCTTTTCAGACGCGAGCAGTCGCTGGGTGGTCTCGTCGCTTGCGGCCAGTCCGAGCTGCTGCGCCTTTTGGTCGAGCGCGATCTCGGTGATCAGGCGCTCCAGGATCTGCAGATCCAGTCCTGACTGATGGGCTTCCTCATTGGTGATCGCGCGCCGCATCCGCTGCTGAATGCGGCGGAGCTCGTTTTGATAGGCGCTGCGATAGGTTTCGACCGTGACTTCGCCGCTGCCGACGCGGGCGAGCCGCTGGGCCGTCATGCCGCGAAACACGTCTCCGACGCCCCAGATCGAGAAACTGATGACGATGACGCCCATGACAAGCGCCATGATGGTGCGGCCGATCCAGTTCTGCGAGGCGACGCGCAGGCCTTCTAGCATGGGTATTGCTTCCTTGGGTGCGTTGGATCCGGCTTCCCGGTTTTGGCGGCGGACTATAGGGAGGGGGCGGGCGCGTGGCAATGCGCTCCGCACGGAACTGCCGAAGCGTCGAAATGCGCTATTGCCCTGTGTTTCGAATGCCTGCAGTCTCCCCCCGATCAGAATTCCCGCCTGAGCAGTTCCAGATCGGAGCGCGCGCCGAAAACCGGAGCCGATAATGGATGAAACCGTCAACGCCGCCGCCGAGACCGGCGTGGAGGCTCCAGGTCGCAAAGTCGAGGCTGAGCCCGGGGACGTTCAAGCGGCCGAGCGCGCGGCGCATCCCCACGCGCCATATCAGGACGTGCGCCGCCTGCGGGCTGATGCCGAGGCGGTCCGGAAGGCGTTTGAGTCAGGAGAATTTCCCTACAAGACGCGCCTGAGCGAGAAGGTCTACCTGCGGCACATGGAGCTCCTGCAGGTGGAACTCCTCAAAGCGCAAAACTGGGTGAAGGAGACCGGTCAACGCATCGTCTTGCTGTTCGAGGGGCGCGACGCCGCCGGCAAGGGCGGCACCATCAAGCGCTTTATGGAACATCTCAATCCGCGCGGCGCGCGGGTCGTCGCCTTGGAAAAGCCATCCGAGCGCGAGCGCAGCCAGTGGTATTTCCAGCGCTACATCCAGCACCTGCCGGCGGCCGGCGAGATCGTTTTTTTCGACCGCTCTTGGTACAATCGCGCCGGCGTCGAGCGCGTGATGAATTTCTGCACGCCGAACGAATATCTCGACTTCATGCGCCAATGTCCCGATCTTGAGCGCATGTTCGTCAATTCCGGCGTTCGCCTCTACAAATATTGGTTCTCGGTGACGCGCGAGGAACAGCAGCGCCGCTTCCGCTCGCGCATGAACGATCCCTTGAAGCAGTGGAAACTCTCGCCGATCGATCGCGCGTCGATGGACAAATGGGACGATTACACCGAGGCGAAGGAGGCGATGTTCTTCTTCTCCGACACGGCCGACGCGCCGTGGATCGTCATCAAATCGGACGACAAGAAGCGCGCGCGCCTTAATTGCATGCAGCACTTTTTATCGAGTCTCGATTATCCGAATAAAGATCATAGCGTCGTGCACGGACCCGATCCGCTCATCGTCGGCGCCAGCGCACACGTCATCGGCCGCGACGAGCACATTCTGGGCAAGTCGCTTGCGATGGATATCGAGAAGAAGCGCAAGCGTTCGCGCTAGGGCTTCACGGTATGGGCGTGGACATCGCGCCCGGAATGGCGCGCCAAAATCTCCTTTGCCTTACGTTCGCGCTCGGCGTCCCAGGTCCGCACCCAGAGGAGCAAGCCGCCGTGGCGCAGCTGTTCTTCGAGGTGTTTCGCGTGATGTTCGCCGATCAGCCTGGCCAAGGCCGCGCCGAGCACGCCGGCGCTTCCTCCCGCGAGCAGCGCGCCCGCGATCACGGTGGCCAGGGCGCCGCCCGACGCGAATATGGCGCTGATCGCCGCGCCGGCGCCGACATACACCAGCCCGCCGATCACGCCGCCTTGCGCATCGCCGATCGATTCCACCGACACGTAATGCGTCCGCGGCGCGGCCTCCACGTCTTCAAGCTCGGTGACCTTCTTGTATTTATGACCGAGCTTCTCATCGACGGCCTCCTCGCTTGCGAGCAGACTGATCTCAGCGCGATCGAACCCCGACGACATCAGATCGTCGATGGCCTCTTGGAGCGCGCCAGCGTCGTTGAAGACGCCAACGACCTCGCGCGTCTGACTCAGTTCTTCTTCGATTGTCATTAATGCGTCTCCTTGAAAAAGGGCTGTCCGGCGAGCGCAAACCGCGCCGTATCTGATGGATAAGGGCCCGGATCGCGGAACTTCAAGCGCGCGGCTGGCCGAATACGGCGAACGCCGCCGTGGCGAATCGACGCCTCACTGCTGGTGCGGTCGTCGCTACTTGTTGTCACGCCTTCTTGGTCTTGAGCTCATGGCCGCCATTTGAAACTCATGGCCGCCATTTGAATTGAAACCACTAAGTTGGAGAAGACAGCATGTCCGTTGACGAAAAGACGATCGGAGCGCTGCGTGAGGCGCTCGACGACGAGTACAAGGCTCGCGCGACCTATCAAGGCGTGATTGACAGATTCGGGCCGGTCAGACCTTTTGTGAATATCATCGAAGCCGAAGAGCGCCACGCGAACGCGCTTCTCCGTCTTTTTGAACGCTTCGGCATCGAGCCGCCGAAGGACAGATGGGCGGGTCAGGTCCCGGCGCCCTCGAGTCTTGCCGAAGCGTGCAAAGCGGGAGTCGAGGCGGAGATCGAGAACGCCGCGATGTATGCGCGGCTTTTGGCGCAAGTGAGCGACGCGAGAGTTCGCGACGTCTTGACGCGGCTTCAACAGGCTTCGCAACAGCGCCACCTCCCGGCGTTCCGTCGCTGTGCGGAGCGTCGATCCGGTGTATGAGCGCTCTCTTCCTTGCAGTGCGGTTGCACGGGGTCTTGCCGCTATCGCCACGGCCTCGCCTGGATCATTGGCTCGCGTTGAACATGATCGTTGAGAGCGACAGCGGTCCCTCGTCAACGCGCCAGCATCCAACCGCCGAGGCCAATGAGAACGACTCCGCCGATCAGGCGGCTGATGGCGGCGTAGCGGGTATTGACAATTTTCTGCACGGCGAAGGCCGCTAATCCGAAGATGATGAGATCGTCCAGCATGAAAAAGGCGACATAGAGCCCGATGTAGGCATAGTGCAGGGCGATCGGCAGATCGGTCAACGCAAGCAGGTGCGTGTAGATCGCCGGCAATGCTGCAGAGCAGATGAATTCGATCGCGTTCACCGCGAAGGCCAGCGCAATCACCATGACGAGGCTGGCGATCCCTACGGGCGCGGCGACGATCTTGTGTCCCCATTGCATCGTGCGCTGGCGCTGCTCCAGGTCGCCCACTTCGCAGACGACCTCTCCGCGCGCCCTTGCGACGCCGATGAGATGGTCGAGGCCGAAACCGATGGCCGTCAGCGCGATGAGTTGCGTGAGCGGACGAATATATCCAATGAAAAGAAAAGTGTTGAGCCATGCGGTCATGAACAGGAAGTACAGGACTCCTGAAGCGAGCACGAACGTGCCTACCAACCACCAGATTTTTCGTCGATCCTGAATATTCACGATGAGAGATATCAGGTAGATCAGCACCCACATCGCGCACGGATTGAACCCGTCGGACAAACCCATGAGCGCTGTCAGCGCGAGAAGGGAATGATGCGTCGGATCGACTTCGCCGATGAGAGGAATGATGATTTTCGATTCGGCGGCGCGTCGCGCGCCAGTTTCCTGGCCGGAAAGCAGCGCGAGAATTTCGCGCCCAGTGGTTTGCGCTGAGTCAAAGCCGATGACATAGCGCGAGCCGCGCACGAAGAGGGGAACGGCTGGGTCTTCTATGCCGTAGTGCTTCACCACTCTACGAAAGAGCGCCTCGCTCGACGGCTTTGAAATGTCATGTAGCACGTAAGCGATTTTGCGCCGCTGTTTGAGAAACTCGATGGCTTCATGGCAATGCGGACAGTCGGGCGAGAAAAATACATGCAGCTGGCCGTCCTCGCGCCAGTCGATCTGCGCGGGCGGCGGGCTGGCCGGCTCCGCAAACTGCAGCCACGCGAAAGCGACTCCAAGAAGAACGATGAGCGCGACGCGAAATGGAGGGAGTTTCAACCTTCGCTCCTTTGCAAATGCGGGAAAATAAATTTAGCAGATCTGGAGATGGATCCGCTGTGTCTGTTAGGCGCCGAACGTCCCGCGCGCCCTGCATCTTCGACGTATCGTTGGGCTGAAGGCGCTAGGGCGCATTGCCGTCTCGCCAAGCGCTATCTTCAAAAAAATTTAACCATAAAGTTAAGGCCCTGCTTGCACTGCAGATATCGCTTGTTTAGAAAAGGAACGCTGAAGCTGGAAGAGGCGCGAGTTGCTGCCCTTCCCCTTCCCGAAGGGCCCGAGACATGCGCTCGGTCGACTGAGCCCTGACAGCTGTGGGCGGCGCGGCCGCCCCTTACGAGCGCCCCAAAAGGAAATCCTATGCTGCGATCTCTTGGTCTTGCAGGAACGATGACGCTTGTACTTTTGACTGCGCCCGCGAATGCTTTCGATGTCATGTCCCCGGATTATGGCGGACGCGTGGAGCAATATGAAGCTAGGCTTGCGAGGGCGCGAGCTCGGGGCGAGCCGATCCGGATTGGCCCGACTGAATGCGATTCCTCATGCACGCTTTATCTGGCGAATCCACAGTCCTGCGTTTCCGAGGGCGCGGTTTTCGGCTTCCATGCGCCCTGGTTTGGCGGGCCCGAGGGGGGCGTCGTCGATCCGCGCATGACCGCGGTCTTCGCCGCGCATTATAAGCCCCGGTTGCGCCAGGCCTTCATGGCTCACGTGCGACGCCACGGCAATCAAGCTCCGGCGCCCATGCTGCGTATTACCGGCCGCCAGCTTGTGGCGTATGGCTATCGCCTCTGCTGATCTTTAGGGTAGATCGATGGGCGCGGAGATTCGATCAGCCGATCGAAGCGCTCCGCGCTCATACCAACCCTTGCTGCGATTGACGATCCAGACGACGCTCAGCATCACTGGAACTTCGATCAAGACGCCAACAACGGTGGCGAGCGCAGCGCCAGAGTCAAAGCCGAACAGGCTTATGGCCGCCGCGACCGCCAGTTCGAAGAAATTGCTCGCCCCGATCAGCGCCGAAGGGCCGGCGACGCAATGCGCTTCTCCCGCCGCGCGATTGAGCAGATAGGCGAGCCCGGCGTTGAAATAGACCTGGATCAGTATCGGCGCCGCAAGCATGGCGATGATCGCGGGTTGCCGGATGATCTGTTCCCCCTGAAAACCAAAGAGCAGAACGAGCGTCGCGAGCAGCGCGATGAGCGACGCCGGGCCGATATGCGCGAGCGTCCTGGCGAGACCCTTTTCGCCGCTTGCCGCGAGCAGCCGTTTGCGGGCGAGCTGGGCGATGATCACCGGAACGAGGATGTAGAGGACCACCGAGAGAAACAGCGTGTCCCAGGGCACGACGATCGAGGACAATCCAAGCAGCAACCCGACGATGGGCGCGAAAGCGACGATCATGATTGCGTCGTTGAGCGCGACCTGGCTCAGCGTGAAATGCGGCTCGCCCTTGGTGAGATTCGACCAGACGAACACCATGGCGGTGCAAGGGGCCGCCGCAAGCAGGATCAGGCCGGCGATGTAGGAGTCGATCTGGTCCGCCGGCAAATAGGGTCGAAACAGATAGCCAATGAAAATCCATCCGAGCAGCGCCATTGAAAAGGGCTTTACCGCCCAGTTGACGGCGAGTGTGACGCCAATCCCGCGCCAGTGACGCCCGACTTCGGCGAGCGCGGCGAAGTCGATCTTCATCAGCATCGGCGTGATCATGAGCCAGATGAGCGCCGCGACGGGCAAATTGACCTTCGCGACCTCCATCGCGCCAATGGCGTGAAAGACGCCCGGCAGAAAATGGCCCAGCGCGACGCCGGCGACGATGCAGAGCGCCACCCAGAGCGAGAGATAGCGTTCGAAAATGGTCATGACTTACTCCGCGGTCGCGTTCGGCGATGTTGCGCCTTCCATCTCGCCGATCTCGCGCAGGCGCTGGCTGAGCGCGAGTTTGTCGAGGCGATGCAGCGGTATCGCGCAGAACTGATCGACGCGGTTGCGCAGATAGCGGAAGGCGGTGGCGAAGGCGCGCTGCTTTTCTATGTCGCTTCCTTCGACCGCCGCAGGGTCTTCAATGCCCCAATGCGCGGTCATCGGCTGACCGGGCCATGCCGGGCAAGCTTCGCCCGCTGCGCTGTCACAGACGGTGAAGACGAAATCCATGCGGGGCGCGTCAGGGCGGGCGAACTCGTCCCAGCTTTTGGAACGATAGCCTTCGGAAGGAAGGCCCATCGTCTCCAGCGTTTTGAGCGCGTAAGGGTTCACCTCGCCCTTGGGATGGCTGCCGGCGGAAAAAACGTTGAACCGGCCGGCGCCACGCTCGCGCAGCAGCGCTTCGGCCATGATCGAACGCGCGCTATTGCCGGTGCAGAGGAACAGCACGTTGTAGATCCTGTCTGTCATTGGCGAGACTCACATTTGATGCGTGCAAGAGAGTCGGCGGGCGCGCATGGCGCGCCGCCGCAACAATCTTCGGCGAGGAAGCGCGCCAGCGCATTCAGCCGCGAAAGATCCGCCCGATAGACGATGCTGCGGCCAGTGCGGGCGCTGATGACCAGCTTCGCCTGCGAAAGGACGTTGAGATGGGCGGAGAGCGTGTTTTGCGGAACGCAGAGCGCCCGCGCGACGTCGCCGGCCGGCAGACCCTCGGGCTCGTGCCGGACGAGCAAACGGAAGGTCTCGAGCCGCGTCGGCTGCGAAAGCGCGGAAAGACAGGCGAGAGCCGCTTCTATTTCCATAAATCCAGATATATCGAAATAAATGACGGCGCAATGACATTCCTATGGGGCGCGCGCCCGCATTGTTGCGTGCCCTTAGCTCTGTTACCGAAGCGTATTGTCAGGAGCATTTCGCATGATCCGTCGTCCGCTCGTCGCCGGAAATTGGAAAATGAACGGGCTGCGCGCCTCGCTGGCCGAGATCGAGGCGATGAGCGCCGTCTATGACGATGCGCTGCGCGCGCGCGCCGAACTGATCGTCTGCCCGCCGGCCACGCTGATCGCCCTCGCGCGCGAGATTGCGACGCGGGGCGGCTTGGGCCTTGGCGGGCAGGATTGCCATGCCGAGGCCAGCGGAGCTCACACGGGCGACATTTCCGCCGAAATGCTCAAGGACGCCGGCGCGTCCTACGTCATCGTCGGTCACAGTGAACGTCGTTCGGACCATGGCGAGACCGACGCCGACGTGCAGGCAAAAGCCGCCGCCGCCCTGCGCGCCGGACTCACGCCGATCATTTGCGTCGGCGAAACGCGCGCCGAGCGAGAGGCAGGCGATGCGTTGAGCATCGTCGGCGCGCAGATCGAGGGCTCTCTCCCCGCTGATGCGCCTGCGCATATCGTCGTCGCCTATGAGCCGGTCTGGGCGATCGGCACAGGCTTGACGCCGACCGTCGATGACGTCGCCGAAATGCATGCCTTCGCGCGCGAGCGGATCGAAGCCAGGCTCGGCGGCGGCAAGAGCGGCGAAGTGCGCATTCTTTACGGCGGCTCGGTCAAGCCGTCGAACGCCCGCGAATTGATGTATGTCGCCAATGTCGACGGCGCGCTGGTTGGCGGCGCGAGTTTGACGGCCAAGGATTTTATCGGCGTCGCGAGCGCCTATCGCTGATCAGGCGAAGCTGGACAATCGGATGGGCTCGAATAAAGTCATCCGTTCAGAAGGGTTTGTTTTCATCAATCGATTGAAAGAGGGGCATGCCATGAGCCCGAACGATTTCGGCGTCATTGAATTGGTCGATGAAGACCGTGTCTATCCCGGTTCGCGATTCAGCGAAGTGCGCGACGCGGTGTTCGCCAATCCCTATCAAAAGGTCTGGGGCGCGCCAGGAGAAGAGCCGCTCCCCTTCGTGATGCCGACCTTTTTCGACATGTTGCGCGCGTTTTGGCGGGGCAGGCACTTCCTGACGCAGGCCGCCGAGCGATCGGTCGACGCGCGCAGCGACCTCAGGTGGGGACCTGACAAAAAAGGTTTCAGACGCATCGTGCATCCCTGGGGCGTCGTTCTGACGGGGGTCTGGGAAATTACCGAGGACAGCGGCTACACCGGTTATTTCCAGAAGGGCAGCAAGGCGCTTGTCGTCGCGCGCTATTCCAACGGCGGGGCGGTGAAACGCGGCAAACCGCGCGGGCAGGGCATCGCCGGCAAGCTCTTTCCGACGACAGACCCAGACCATAAAGAGCCGTTGCAGACGGCGAACTTCTTCACGATCGACGATATCGTCGGCGCATCGACGCGCAACATCAACGATGTTGATTTCGTCAATGCGCCGAACGTCACGCTCTCAAACGATTGGGCGACGTCGCCCATCGTCATGACGGCGGGTGTCGTGTTCGCGATCACCGATAAGGATCCGACCGAGCGGCAGCTCCACGAAGTCGCCGAGCTCGGCAAGCCTCGCGACATTCCTACCCGAGCGCCGCGCTTCATGCGCTTAAAGCTTGCGCCGGGCCATCCGCGAATTGAAGGAGATGACCTCGATTCACGCGACGAATTGCTGGCGATGATGTTCGACAAGGGCGATCCGACGCCGAGGCGCGAGATCGTTTTCACCATCGAGGTCACTGAGGATGGCGAAGTGACCGGCCGCACCGGATTTAAGAAGGGAACGTTTCGCAATTGGCGGCGGATCGGCGCGCTGACGTTCGACAACGCCGTCGTTTCCTACAACGGCGATCACGTCTTGCATTTCCACCATCCGAACTGGCGCATCGATCGCAACGATCCGGCGACCAGGTTCCGGCCCTCGCCGACGGGCGGCGAAGCCGAAAAGGCCGAGGCGATGTAGGCTTGCCGCCTCGCCATGCGACCGATATAAGCGCGACGCCTACACCATGCTCCAACGACGAGGCGACGCGCTCCTATGGCGATCGAACGCACTTTTTCCATTCTCAAGCCCGACGCGACGAAGCGCAATCTCACAGGTAAGATCAACGCGCTGATCGAAGATGCGGGCCTGCGCATCGTCGCTCAGAAGCGCATCCGCATGTCGCGTGAACAGGCGGAAGCTTTTTACGCTGTGCATAAGGAGCGGCCGTTTTTCGGCGAGCTCGTCGACTTCATGATTTCCGAGCCCGTCGTCGTGCAGGTGCTTGAAGGCGAGAACGCCATTGCGCGCTACCGCGAAGTCATGGGCGCGACCAATCCCGCGAACGCCGCGCCGGGCACAATTCGCAAGGAACATGCGCTGAGCGTCGGCGAGAATTCGGTGCACGGCTCAGACGCGCCAGAGACGGCGGCGGTGGAAATCGCGCAGTTCTTTTCCGGCAACGAGATCGTCGGCTAATCAAGGCGTCATGCCCGCGCTTATTACGGGCATGAGATGTGACGCCGTGATCGCCGGGCCAAGCCCGGCCATCACGGCTCGCGGCGCGGAAATTAGGCCGCCGCGTTCTCAGGGAAATACGCCTGCATCATCCTGTCGCGATAGGCGACAAGGTTGGCGTTCGCGAGCGCTGCGTCTCGAATGGCGCTCTCCGACATCGGCGATAGGACGGACGCGACGAAAGCGAAGACCGTAGCGTCGGCGCCGCAGGGCGCATCGCCGAACAGATAGGGCTTGTCGCCGATCAGCGTCGCGAGCGCTTCGAAGTCGCGCACGCCGAGCGCATCGATTTCCGATGGGCTGTGACGGCCCATGCCCTGCGCCCAAAGCGATTTGGCGATCTTGCGACGAATGAACCATTTGGCCAGCGGGCGCGCCACGGCGGGCACGCTTTCGAAGAAACGCGCCGGACCGCGGTTGAAATTAGCGTCATCCATCCAGCGCGTATGGACGATGATCCAATAGAGATGTTCTTCGCACATCTTCTCGACGCACCAGCCGATGGCCTTTTGCGCGTCGCTCAACTGCGCGTCGAAGTCCTTGCCGTATTTCTTTTCGATATGGAAACGGATGAAGGTTGAATCGGCGACGATTTCGCCGTCGTCGTTGATGTAGGGCTGCTTGCCTTTCGGCGCTTTCGAAAAGCCGCTGCGGTCTTCGACATAGTCGAGGCCCGCCATCTTCAAAAGCACCATCGCTTTCGTCACAAAAGGCGATGCGTCCGGCAGTCCGGCGACAGGGCGGAAGCAGTAAAGCGTGATCGTCATGAAATTCCCTTGCTTGGCGTGAGGGCGTCGGGAACGATAAGCGCTGCCTCGCGGGGCGCCGGCGCCGCGAGCACGCGATTGCCTTCGATCCGTACGGCGCCCGACGCGACCAGCCGCAGCGCCATCGGATAGATGACATGTTCCTGCGCAAGCACACGGGCGGCGAGCGTCTGCGGCGTGTCATCGTCGAACACGGGCACGGCGGCCTGCGCGACGATCGGACCTTCGTCCATTTCCGGCACGACGAAATGCACGGTGGCGCCGTGAATCTTCACGCCGTCGGCCAGCGCGCGCTCATGCGTGTCGAGTCCGCGATAGGAGGGCAACAGGGCAGGGTGAATGTTGAGCATGCGCCCGCGCCAGAGGCCGACGAACCAGGGCGTGAACATGCGTAGAAAGCCTGCGAGGCAAATGAATTCGATGCGATAGGTTTCCAACACCAATTGCAGCGAACGCTCGAATTCCTCGCGCCCCGCATAAATCTTGTGGTCGACCGCCGCCGTCGCGACGCCAGCGGCCTTCGCCTTGGCGAGGCCCGGCGCATCGGGGCGATTGGAAAGCACAAGGGCGATCTCGGCCGGAAAGCTGGGGTCCCTGGCCGCAGCGATCAGAGCGTCCATGTTTGAGCCGCGACCCGAGATGAGAATCGCGGTGCGCAGCCGCGTCACAACGTCAGAGTCCCGTGCGTAACGACCCGCTCGCCGTCGGTCTCGATGACTTTGCCAATGCGCACGGGCTTCTCGCCGACAGCGCGCAATGCCGATTCCACCTCGCCGGCGGCGGGCTCGGAGGCCACCACCACCATGCCGATTCCGCAGTTGAACGTGCGCAGCATCTCGTTTGCCGCGATGCCTCCCGTCTCGGCGAGCCAACGGAAAACCGGCGGAGGCGCGAACGTCGACAGATCGAGCGCGACGCCTAGCCCGCCTGGCAGTACGCGCGGGAGATTGTCGGGAAAGCCGCCGCCGGTGATATGGGCGAGGGCGACGATATGCGGCGTCGCCTTCAAGGCCGCGAGCAGGGGCTTCACGTAGATGCGGGTCGGCGTCAACAGCGCCTTCGCCAGATTGAGGTCTCGCGCGAAAGGCGCGGTGGCGCTCCACGCAAGTCCGGCGCGCTTCACAACGCTGCGTACGAGCGAATAGCCATTGGAATGGACGCCGGAGGAGGGGAGTCCGAAAAGGACGTCGCCGGCATGGACATCGCGGGGTAGAAGGCGATTGCGCTCCGCGGCCCCGACCGCGAAGCCGGCGAGGTCATAGTCGCCGCGCGCATAGAGGCCGGGCATTTCGGCGGTTTCGCCGCCAAGCAGGGCGCAGCCCGCCTCGACGCAACCGGCGGCGATGCCCTTCACCACCGACGTCGCGACGTTCGGGTCGAGTTTGGCCGCCGCGTAATAGTCCAGAAAGAAAAGCGGCTCGGCGCCCTGAACGATCAAGTCGTTGACGCACATGGCGACGAGATCGATTCCGATCGTCTCATGCAGGCCGGATTCGATTGCGATCTTCACCTTGGTGCCGACGCCGTCGTTCGCCGCGACGAGGACAGGATCGGAAAATCCGGCCGCCTTGAGATCGAACACGCCGCCAAAGCCGCCGATCTCGCCGTCGGCGCCGGAGCGCCGCGTCGAACGCACGGCGGGACGGATCATGTCGACGAACCGATTGCCTGCGTCGATGTCGACGCCGGCGCCAGCGTAGGTAAGGCCCGAATTTCTCTGTTGCATTTCATCCTTCGCGTCGTGGGCGCCGGCGTTAGATGGGCGCAAGCGGCGGCGGCTGTCAAATCCGCTCGGAACGGCTACGCTCTTGTGCGTTTGCACAAAGTTTTTTCCGTAGCGCGGCATATGAATGTCGCCGCAAAGGAGCAGCGCCATGAAGATTCGGTTCACCATTGACGATATCGCGGCCGCCCGCGACGCCGGCGCGATTGACGCCGCGTCCTTCGAGCGGCTGTCACAGTTTCTTGCGTCGCGGCGCGCGGCCCTCGCGGAGGCGACGTCCCAAGCGCCGCGCTATGACGTCGTCAACCTGCTTTGGTACGCCGGCGCGCTGATCGTGCTCGGCGCCATGGGCATGTTTTCGACGACGGCCTTTGGCCTTTGGGGCGATAAGGCGCTGCTGGTCACCGCGATCGTCTACGCCGCCATGTTCGCCTTCGCCGGCGCTTATCTCTGGCGTAAGCGCGACCTGCATACGCCCGGCGGGCTGCTCATCGCTTGCGCGGTCGGCATGGCGCCGCTCGCGATCTTCGCGCTGCAGTCGATGTACGACGTCAGTCCGGCGGGGGAGGCGCGCCCCTACCGGGACTTCTACATTTGGATTCAATCCAGCTGGCTTCCCATGGAGCTTGGAACGATCGGCGCGGCGTCTGTCGCGCTGCTCGCCTTTCCCTTTCCGTTCCTCGTCATGATCATCGCCTTCGCGCTTTGGTTCATGTCGATGGATCTGACGCCCTGGCTGATGGGCGTCGCAGAATTTTCATGGGATCAGCGGGCGACGGTGAGCATGTATTTTGGACTCGTCGTTCTCGCCGTGGCCTGGCTCGTCGATCTCAAGCGGTGGCGGAACGGCGATTTCGCTTTCTGGCTGCATCTCTTCGGGCTGCTGGCCTTTTGGGGTGGGCTGACGGCCCAGCACAGCGGCAACGAATTGGGTAAGGCGCTCTACTGCGGCGTCAACGTGGGGCTGATTTTTCTGTCGCTCTTCCTGATGCGCCGCGTCTATGCGGTATTCGGCGCCGTCGGCGTTACGACTTATCTGAGCTATCTCGCCGGCAGCGTTTTCAAGGATTCGATCCTTTTCCCCTTCGCGCTGTCGGGCATCGGCGTTCTGCTCATCGTCTTCGGCCTCTTGTTTCACCGCTACGGCGCCGCCATCGGCGAAACGATCGGCGAATTGTTGCCGGCGCATTTGCGCGGATTGCGCCCGGCGCACGCCCGCGAGCAGGACTCCGCATGAGCGCCTGCCAGTTGGCGGCGCTTTAGCGGGAGTTTCCGTTGATTGCGCTTTAGGCGGCGGCGGATTATATAGGCAAAATCCCAACATGGACGGTCGTTCTGTGGGTCGCTGGCGCCGGGCGGCGCGGCGCCAGACGTCGCCCCCATGCCTGATCAAGGAGTTTGCAGATGGGCAACGCCCCGCTGATGCCGAAGGCCACGGCCGTTTGGCTCGTCGAAAATACATCACTGACGTTCGATCAGATCGCCGATTTCTGCAAACTGCATCCGCTCGAGGTGAAGGGCATCGCCGACGGCGAGGTCGCGGCTGGAATTCGTGGCCATGATCCGATCACCTCCGGGCAGCTGACGCGCGAGGAGATCGAAAAGGCCGAGAAAAACTCGGCCCATCGCCTCCATCTCTCCGTCTCCAAGGTCGTCGTGCCGGAGGTCAAGAAGGCGCGCGGTCCGCGCTATACGCCCCTCTCGCGCCGTCAGGACCGTCCGAACGCGATTCTGTGGCTCGTGCGCAATCATCCGGAGCTGAAGGACGCCCAGGTCATGCGTCTCGTCGGCACCACAAAGACGACGCTGAAGGCGATCCGCGAGCGCACCCACTGGAATTCCGCGGCGCTGACGCCGATGGACCCGGTGACGCTCGGGCTTTGCTCGCAGATTGATCTCGACTTTGAGGTCAATCGCGCGGCGAAGGACAAGCCGGCGACCGTGGAGGATCATGGCCAGACGCTGGTGCCTGCAAGCGTCACCACCAGTCCGCGGCCCGAGCCGTCCACGACCGAGGACGTCTTCGGCAAGGCCAAGCCAGCGGCGCCGCCGGACGACGAAGATAATTTCGACGCCGATCGCGTGTTCGGACGGCTCAAGGACGTCGATTTCGGCGAGTAACGACGCTGGTCTTCGCGCGAGCGCCGATTGATCAACCGGTAGCTCGCGCGTATCTTTCACATAGAGCTTAGCCGCGCGGACGTTACGCATATCGCGCTGGCGAGGTCGCTTTCGCCGTGATCGCATTCTCGCTGGCGAACCTTTGGACTCTCCGGATGACCAACTCGCCTTATGATCGCGACCTCGAACGAAATCCCGCCAATTTCCAGCCGCTGACTCCAATCACCTTTCTGGAGCGCGCCGCAGCCGTCTTTCCCGAACGCATCGCGATCGCGCACGGCCAGCTGCGGCGCAATTATCGCGATTTTTACGCCCGCAGCCTGCGGCTCGCGAGCGCGCTTGAGAAGGCGGGGCTTGGTCGCGGCGACACCGTCTCCGTCATGCTCGCGAACACGCCGGCGATGCTTGAATGCCACTACGCCGTTCCGATGATGGGCGCGGTGCTCAACACGCTGAATACGCGGCTTGACGCTTCGATCCTCGCCTTCACGCTCGACCATGCCGAAACGAAGGCGCTGATCGTCGATCAGGAGTTCTCAGCCGTCATTCGCGAGGCGCTTTCGCTCGCGAAGGCGAGGCCCGTGATCATCGACTACAGCGATCCGGAATATGACGGACCCGGGGAGCGGTTGGGCTCCGTCGAATATGAGGGGTTCCTAAGCTCGGGCGACGCCGATTATCAATGGTCGCCGCCCGGCGACGAATGGGACGCGATCTCGCTCAACTACACCTCCGGAACGACCGGCGATCCGAAAGGCGTCGTCTACCATCATCGCGGCGCCTATCTGACCGCGCTCGGCAATGTGCTCACCGGCGACATGGGCCGCCATCCGGTCTATCTGTGGACGCTGCCGATGTTCCATTGCAACGGCTGGTGCTTCCCCTGGTCGATTTCGGTCAACGCCGGAACCCATGTCTGTCTAAGGCAAGTGCGCGCCGGCCATATCTATGAGCTGATGGCGGAGCACGGCGTCACGCATCTGTGCGGCGCGCCCATCGTCATGTCGACGCTTCTCAATGCGACCGAATCGGAAAAGAAGCCGCTGAAGCGGGCCGCGCGATTCTTTACCGCCGCCGCGCCGCCGCCGCAGGCGGTGCTCGCCGGCATGAAGGCCGCCGGATTCGAAGTCACGCATCTTTACGGACTGACCGAAACCTACGGCCCTGCCGCCGTCAATGAATGGCACGACGACTGGGATTTGCTGGACGGCGCCGCGCAGGCGCAGATGAAGGCGCGTCAAGGCGTGCGCTATCTGGTTCTCGAAAATCTCGATGTGATCGACCCGGACACGATGCAGCCGGTGCCGCGCGACGGCGCGACGATGGGCGAGGTCATGTTCCGCGGCAACGTCGTCATGAAGGGCTATCTGAAGAACAAGAGCGCCTCGGAGAAAGCCTTCCACGGCGGCTGGTTTCATTCAGGCGATCTGGGCGTGCGCCATCCCGACGGATACATCCAGCTGAAAGACCGTTCGAAGGACATCATCATTTCGGGCGGCGAAAATATTTCCTCGATCGAGGTCGAGGACGCGCTGTTTCGCCATCCCAAGGTTCGCGCCGCCGCGGTGGTCGCCGCCCCTGACGACAAATGGGGCGAAACGCCTTGCGCCTTCGTCGAGTTGAAGGATGGCGAACAGGCGAGCGCGGAGGAGCTGATCGACTGGACGCGCCAGCACCTGGCCCATTTCAAATGCCCGCGCCACGTCGTCTTTTGCGAGTTGCCGAAGACCTCGACAGGGAAGATTCGCAAATATGTTCTGCGCGAACGCGCTCGAGAAATCTGGCCGGCGAGCGCGACGACGGCGTCACTTTAAAAGATGCCGAAGGAACGGCCCAAAAAGAGAAGCCAGCAGTCTTTACGACTGCCGGCTTCGCGTCGGGGGCGGAAGGCCGAAACTTTCCGCGCCCCGCTATGTCGCTTGAATCTAGAAGAAGAGTCCGAGGCAGCCGCCAGCCAGAGCGCCGACGACAGCCGCCGCGATCGTGTTCGGAATGCCGCCAAGCGCGACAGAGGCGAGACCGCCGAGGATCACGGCGCCGATGCCAGCGAAGATGTAGGTGTTCGTGGTGATTTCGAGTTCTTTCTGAGCCATCGTTCTTCACTCCTCTTATTTTCGTTCCCTGAGTTGCGCCTTGTCCGCCGGCGCATTCTCATCCCATGGGCGCGTCATTTCGACGCAGGCGGGAGGTTAGCACAAGTTGGCGCTGAGTCAATTGCCCGTGCGACAGGATGTCGCGCATGTAACCGAATGATAGATATAATGGTTCGGTGTTTGATACGATTTTCGTCGCTCAATAGGGAAAAGAAAATTCGATTTCGACCCGCTTCTGCGTCGGATTCGGTCGCGGAGCGCCCGCTTCAATTCGTTTTCGTCGAACACGGACGTTATACCCCCTGCCGATGACAAAAAAGAACGCTGACGTCGATTCCGTCGATCCCGTGGCGCGCAAACCGGATCGCGGTTTGAAAGCCACTCTCTCTCCGCTTCGGCCCTTGCTGCCCTATGCGCTGCGCTACAAGCGAACGATCGTTTTCGCCTTCGTCGCGCTCCTCATGGCGGCGGGCGCGACACTCACCTTGCCGCTCGCCGTGCGCGGGATGATCGACCACGGCTTTTCGGCCGACAGCGCCGGCGCGGTGAACGCCTATTTCGGCGCGATGATCGCGGTCGCCGCGACGCTCGCGATCGCGTCCGGCACACGCTACTATTTCGTCATGACGCTCGGCGAGCATGTGGTCGCCGACCTGCGCGCCGATCTCTTCAAACATCTCACAGTTCTCGACGCCGCCTTCTACGACACGGCGAAGACAGGCGAGCTTCTCTCCCGGCTGACCGCCGACACGACGCAGCTGAAATCCGCCTTTGGCTCATCGGCGTCGGTCGCGCTGCGCAATCTCTTCATGTTCTTCGGCGCAATCGTCATGATGGTGGCGACCAGCCCCAAGCTTGCCGGTATGACGCTCGCGGCCATCCCGATCATCGTTCTGCCGCTCATCGCGTCAGGCCGGGCGGTGCGCCAGCGCTCCCGCTCCGCTCAGGACACGCTCGCGCAGGCTTCCGCCTATGCCGGGGAAAATCTCTCGGCCGTGCGCGCCATGCAGGCGAACGGCGCGCAGGCGTCGACGACGGCGCGATTCACGCGCGCGGTGGTGGCCGCTTATGACGCGGCGCAGGCCGCGACGCTGCTTCGCGCCTTCGTGACCGCCGGAGCCATTCTCGTCGTCTTCACGAGCGTTGTCGGCGTGCTTTGGTTGGGAGCGCAGGACGTGCTCGCTGGACACATGACGTCGGGCGTTCTGTCCCAGTTCGTTCTCTACGCGGTGCTTGGCGCAAGCTCGCTCGGCGAACTCACTCAGACCTGGAGCGAACTCTCCGCGGCCGCCGGCGCGGCGGGCCGCATCGCCGAAATTCTTGCCATTCAACCGCGCATCGTGGCCCCGGCGCGGCCGATGCCGCCGCCCGCGCGCTGGCAGGGACGCATCGCCTTCGATCATGTGCGCTTCGCCTATGCGACGGCGCCGGAGAAGCCTGCCTTGCAGGATTTCTCGCTCGTCGTTGCGCCCGGCGAGCGCGTCGCGCTGGTCGGCCCGTCCGGCGCGGGCAAATCGACAACCTTTGCGTTGCTCCTTCGCTTCTATGACGTCGACTCCGGCTCCATTACTCTGGACGGGGTCGACCTGCGCGATCTTGATCCTGTGGCGCTGCGTAGGGCGATCGCGCTCGCTCCGCAGGATCCGGTGATCTTCGGACTCTCCGTGGCTGAAAATATCGCCTACGGCCGTGACGACGCGTCGAGCGGGAAGATCGTCGCCGCGGCGAAGCGCGCCCAGGCGCACGACTTCATCATGGCGCTGCCGATGGGCTACGACACGCTGCTCGGCGAGCGCGGCGTCACGCTCTCGGGCGGGCAGCGCCAGCGCCTCGCCATCGCGCGCGCAATCCTCGCCGACGCGCCGGTGCTGCTCCTGGACGAAGCCACCTCGGCGCTCGACGCCGAGAACGAGGCTTTGGTGCAGGCGGCGCTGCATGACGTCATGCAGGGGCGCACGAGCCTGGTCATCGCCCATCGTCTGGCGACGGTGTTGGAAGCCGATCGAATCATTGTGATCGACGAAGGCCGCATCGTCGAGCAGGGCACCCACTCGAGCCTGACCGCCGCCGGCGGCCTTTATGCGCGGCTTGCGAAACTGCAGTTCGACACGGACCGCGCCGGCGCCGCCGCCTGAGAGCGCGGATGTCGCTTATTCGCTTGAACGGATGCGCTCGATCGTGGCTTTCAGCAGACGGATCGCCTCGTCCTTATTGGCTTTCAGGAGGTCGACGTCGACGCGTAGACCCTCACGCTCCTCGTGAATGACCTCGGTCATGGACGGCGCCTTTTTGCTAATCGCCTTATATGTGCGGATCGGGCCGCTGACGCCCTTCACATGCAGCGGAGATAGTTCTTCGACTTCGATCGCGTCGCTCACAAGCGTCATCGTCTCATGAGAGATGAGGATCGCGCCCGGCGCGGCCGACTGCTCAAGTCGCGCCGCCACATTCACCTGATGACCGACGATGGTGTAATCCATCCGCTCCTGGCTGCCGAAATCGCCGACGGTGCAATAGCCCGTGTTGACGCCGATGCGGATCTGGAACCTCTGGTCCAAGCCTTGTTCGCGCCATCGGCGCTCCAATTGTCGAGTCATCGCCTGCATGTCGAGGGCCATGAGAATGCACGCCACGGCGTCTTCCTTGACGCCGCGCGTCTCCGGGTCGCCAAAAAAAATCATGACCGCGTCGCCGATATACTTGTCGATGGTGGCGCCATAGGCCAGCGCGAAGTTCGCCATCTCATTGAGGAAATCGTTGAGCATGCGCGTGATGTCTTCGGATTCCAGCCGCTCGGCCATTTCGCTGAAGCCGACGACATCGGAAAAAAAGATGGTCAGTTTCTTCCGCTTCGCTGAAATGGACGCGACGGTTTTGTTCTTGAAAAGCGTGCCGTAGAGCTGGGGCGAAAGATATTTTGAGAGGCGCGCCGACAGTCTCTCGAGTTCCGTATTTCTCTCTTGGAGCGCCTGGGTTCGTTGCGTCACGAGCGCGTCGAGCGTCCGTTCGCGATCGAGAAAGTCGAGCGCCATTTTCTTGAAGACGCGCGCCAATTGTCCCACTTCATCGGTGCGCTCCTCGACATCCGACAATTCGCCGGCCGAAAACGCTCTGCGCTCGACATTATGCGCGGCCTTAGTGATCGCCACGACAGGGGCTGTCTGTTTTCGCGCGATCCAGACCGCCATGCCGCCGCCGAGCAAGGTTGCGGCCAAAGCGATCCCGAGCGCCGTTTCGATCTGCGAGGCGAGCACGCTGTTCAGTCGCGCCGTCGGCATTCTGATCAAAGCGGCGCCGATCGCGCCGCCGCCGTCTTCCGCATCGATCGGGGAGATGACGCTGAGCTTGCCGGCGCTATTCACCGACCGTGGCTTGCCGCTTGCGATAACGGACCGGACAGGCGCCAGCTCCTCGTCCGTCAGCCGATCGCGGCCATTGTTGAGCCGTGCAGCCTTGGGACTGGCGATCAGCTTCGAATCCTTATTGAAAACGAAGATCGCGTCGATTTCGCCGCTGCCCAGAAGGTTGTCGATGGCGCGCGGAAGGCCGATCTGCTCGTCAACTTTCTCAAGAATGCGCGCATCGTAGCCGACCTGCACGATCCGCGGCTTGTCTATGCCGCGCACGCCGACATATTTGTATCGCTCATTGTCGATCTCCCGCTTCCTGGCGTCCTGGACGACCTTGTCCGTCTTGCCGCTCAATAGGTTCCAAAATTCATGCGCCTGGGGCTGCGCCTCGGCGGACGCGCTGAATTGGAAATCCGCGTTGTTGTCGCGGTGAATGTAGGCGTAGCCCTTTTCGTCGGTCACCCAGAACTCGTCGAGAACGGTTTTCTCGGTGATTGCGCTGAGCCGGTTCTTGATCTCGGCCGACGTCATGCCAGCCTTTTCCGCGGCGTCGACAAACTGCGCCAGAAGCTCGGCCGAGACGATCATGTGCTGCGAAAGCATCTGCTCGACTTCGAGCGGAAGTTCACGCGCGAGGCTTGCGCTTCGCGCCAGAAGCCGCGCGACGCTTTCGCCTTCAACTTCGGCTTCGGCGAGCATGGCGCGGTAGTTGGACCAGGAGAGCAGTATCGAGGACATCAGCGTCGCGCCGACGCTTAGCGCAGCGACCAATGCAACCAGGCGCGAAGCAAAGCTAAGTTGAATAAGGCGCATAATCTGCTCGCGTTCGGATCATTCCTTGAAAGCATAGCAAATTTTCTCGGCTGCCGGCCGCGTATACGCCCAACGCGCCCAAGGAAGCGGTGTGCAGCCTGGGGACTCTCCAAACGGAGCGATTCTCGAAGGCTCTGTCCGTCGGCTGTTCAAGGCGAGTTTTCCTGTCATTTGCCTTCGTCCTGAATAATGCTATGAGCACGCGCCAACCCCAGACGGCGCAGGCCGTCAAATTTCCATCCCGCGGCTGACGCGTTTGCTTCGCCGCTCAGAGGAGTTGGCGCCAATGGCCATATCGCCCGTCACGTTGACCGAAGCATTGACCTTCGACGACGTGTTGCTGCGGCCCGGCCATTCGCGGGTAATGCCTTCCGCCGTCGATGTCACGACCCGGCTGACGCGCGAGATCACGCTCAATCTGCCGATCGTTTCGGCCGCGATGGACACCGTCACCGAGGCGCGTCTCGCGATCGCCATGGCGCAGGCGGGCGGCATCGGCGTCATCCACCAGAACCTGTCGCCCGCCGCGCAAGCCGCCGAGGTGCGCAAGGTCAAGCGCTACGAAAGCGGCATGGTGATCGACCCGATCACCATTTTCCCCGACGAAACCCTCGCCGACGCGCTCGCTCTGATGGCGGGCCACGGCATTTCGGGAATTCCGGTCGTCGAGCGCGCCAGCGATGGCGGTAGGGGCAAGCTCGTGGGCATTCTCACCAATCGCGACGTGCGCTTCGCCCAGGATCGCAGCCAATCGGTGGCCGAACTGATGACGAAAAAGCTCATCACTGTCCAAGAAGGCGTGGGGCAGGCGGAGGCGCAGAGGCTGCTTCACGAACATCGCATCGAGAAACTGCTCGTCGTCGACGAGGATTACCGCTGCGTCGGTCTGGTCACCGTCAAGGACATCGAGAAGGCGACGCAGCATCCCTATGCCTGTAAGGATCACGAGGGGCGGCTGCGCGTCGCCGCCGCCTCGACCGTCGGCGACCACGGCTTCGAGCGCGCGCTTCAGCTCATCGACGCCGGCGTCGACTGCGTGGTGATCGACACCGCGCATGGTCATTCGCAGTCAGTGATCGACCAAGTGATGCGGGTCAAGAAGGCGTCGAACAAGGTCTCGATCATCGCCGGCAACATCGCCACCGCCGAAGCGGCCAAGGCGCTGATCGGCGCCGGCGCCGACGCGATCAAGGTCGGCATCGGCCCCGGCTCGATCTGCACGACGCGCATCGTTGCGGGCGTCGGCGTGCCGCAGCTCACCGCGATCATGGAGGCTGCGGACGAAGCGCGCAAAGCCGACGTGCCGGTGATCGGCGACGGCGGCGTCAAATATTCCGGCGACCTCGCCAAGGCGATCGCGGCGGGCGCCGACGTTGTCATGATCGGCTCGCTGTTCGCTGGAACCGAGGAGTCGCCCGGCGAGGTGTTTTTGTATCAGGGCCGCTCGTTCAAGGCCTATCGCGGCATGGGTTCAGTGGGCGCGATGACCGCAGGGTCGGCGACGCGCTATTTCCAGGGCGACGTGAAGGAACAGCTCAAACTTGTTCCAGAGGGCATCGAAGGACAGGTGCCCTATCGTGGCCCGATCGCGCCGATTCTATACCAGCTCGCGGGCGGCCTGCGCGCGGCGATGGGCTATGTGGGCGCGCCGACGGTCAAGGAGTTCCAGGAGCGCGCGCAATTCGTGCGCATCACCAACGCCGGATTGCGCGAGAGCCATGTGCATGACGTCGCGATCACCCGCGAGAGCCCGAACTATCCGACGGGCGTCTAATACGCTGGGCAAAAAAATGGGGCCGCGCAACGGCCCCTAAGAGATGGAAGAAAAGTCGAGGAGGAAACATCGGGGTAAAAGTATCACCTGAGAAGTGAGCGCCAGATAAGCGAACAATGAGAGCATTTGCGCTCGTCTAACTCCTTGTGCCTCTCACTGTTCATAAAAAAACTACGACCAAAATCGCTTCTCCGCGTCATGCGAATTGATGATGACGGCAGTTTTTTTGAAGCGTGGCTCAAGCATTCGCCGAGAGCAGGTTCCGAAAAAGTTGACAGACTTTTTCGATGAGAACCTGCTCCAATATTTTGATTTCCGCTTCCTTCCCGATCACATGAGTCCATGTGATCGGGAAGGAAGCGCTCTGATGGCGCGCCCTTAAGCTGACGTGGGTGAACAGAGGGCCTCGCGAAGGCCCCCAAAATTTAAGCTCAAAAGGGCTGCTGAAAGAGTCGGGCTCAAAAGGCAGGCTGAAAATTGAGCGCGTAGTATCGAACCTCGAGTTACTGAAGCGTCCGCGGCAATTTCGTCCGCCCCCCCGACGTTCGAGAAAACGTTAAGACGAAAGAAAAGGGCCGGCATCATCCAAACGGATGAGGCCGGCCCTCAATTCCTTGCAATCAAATGTATACGCTTATTCGCCCTTTGGCGGGTTGAGCGGGGCGAGTCCGCCCAGGAGCGCGACCACTTCCGCCTGGCGGTTGCATCCGGTTTTCTCCATCACGCCGCGCAGATGCGTGCGCACGGTGTTGCGCGACACGGACTGCTCGGTGGCGATTTCCTCGAGCGTTTTGCCCGCCACGAGGCCGCGCGCGACGCGCGCCTCGGCCGGCGTGAGGTTGTAGAGGGACTGAACCAATTCGATCGCCGGCGCCTGCGGCGAACCCACCGGGGTCATCACCAGAACCGCAGCGCAACGCACGAAAATGTCGCGCGCCGCGCCGCGGATGGGCACCAGATTGGCGATCATCGGGCTTTCGTCTTCGCCAGCCCGGGCGGCGAAGGATTTCGGCGCGCCGACGAGATCGTCGTCGAGCGAGTCCATCGCCTGACGCAGCAGCCCGTCGGCGGAGGCGTCGACGAGCGACACGCGGTCGTGGGCGCGCCAGCGGACGTATTTGTTCAGCGCATTGCTCGGATCATTGGCGGAAATGACGCGTCCGTCCTCGTCAAGCACGAGCGCCGGAAGGCCGATGAGCGCGAAGGTTTTGCCGGCGACGCGAGCGCGCTCGAGTTGCAGACGCGTGGCGAGGAAGGCGGCGCGCGCAAGGTGCGGCCGCAATTCGTCGAGCTTGCGGATGACGGACGGCTCGACCGGTCCGCGGTTATGCGAGCGTTCGAGGCAAATGATGCCGGTGTCGCCGGTGGGCAGCGAGATCGCCGTCGCCGCGCTGAACCCCAGCCCGCGTGGCCGCAGGAAGTCGCTATAGTTGGTGTCGCGCTCAAGCTCCTCCGCCGTATAGACGTCGTCGTCGGTGAGGAATCCGGGATGGCGGCGACTGAACAGCCTGCCGCCGCGCGTGCAGTTGCTCAGCCAGTCGCCGCGCATGAAGTTCTCGACATGTTCGCAAATCGCCGGAGACGCCGTCCAGCGGGAGACTTTTTCGCGCGCCGCGAACAGCACGCCGCCCTGCGCTTCGGCAAGATGCGACAGTTCGTCGAGCACGTCGGGCCACATGTCCGGCGCGAAGGAGCATTCGTAAATACGATCGATGAGTTCCTGAACCATATTCAATATCTCTAGTTGGCGGTCGCGCTAAAGGCGCGTGCGCTTTGAAATAAACCGTATGCAAACGTGCGGCCGGCGAGATGGTTCCCCCACTTGGCCGCGAATTTGGGTCAGTGCTTGCCGGCGTCGATCGCGACTCCCTTGCGCTCCTTATGAATATAAGCGACGAGCGCCGTCATCTTCGGATCGTCGGCCGGAAGCGCGGCCCCCTGCAGCGGATTTCTGATGCACCAGTTCACCATTTCGAACAGCTGCGCGACCTTGCCGAGCTGCTTTTGGAATTTCGGGTAAGTCTCCGGATGGGTGTTGGCGGCGTTGGGATGGCACTGCGCGCAGGCGACGCCGTTCGTGCCGACGGCTCCGCTGGTCCAAAGCTCGCGGCCTTTCTTCGCGACGGAATCAAATTCGCCCTGCCAGCGGTCGACGTCCGTCGTCGTAAATTCGTCGGCGAGCGTTGCCGGCGAAAGCAGCACAGCGCTCAAAACAAGCGCAATCGTGTAGCGGCGCATCGTCATTCTCCTCGGCCTAGAGCAGGTTCCGAAAAAGTTGACAGACTTTTTCGGAACCTGCGCCAACATTTCGATTTTGAGCGATTCCTTATCGATCATGATTCGATGTGATCGGGAAGCGCTCTAGTAATGCAGCTGCGGCGCCTTACGGACGATCGCCTCTTGATATTTCTTGTCGACGGGCTTCCCGAGCCGCGGATCGTAGCCGACGACGCGCTCCTGGTTGTCCCACAGCTGATAGCGCGCGGTGACGCGGCCGGAGTTGACGTCGATCATCTGCCAGCCTGTGGCGTCGCGTTCGAAGAAGGGGTCAGCGCGGTTCATCGGAACCGTCAGCACGGGAACATGCGCGCCGGCTTGCGCATAGGTGTCGGGATATGGCCAGGGCCAGGACGTCGCCATCACCGCATTGAAGGCGATGTTGCCGATCTGATTGTACTGGATCTGGTGCACATGGCCGTAGATCACATTGACGGTCTTGAACGGCTGCAACAGCTCCTGCACCTGCTCGGCGTCGTCGGTCCAGAAATTCCAGCCCTTGTAGATCTTCTGCAGCGGCGAATGCGAGAAGACGATGAGCGGCGTGTCCTTGGACACTTTGCTGAGATCATCCTTGAGCCAGGCGCGCTGCTTTTCGCCGACCATGAACGGCGAACCGTTCGGATTGTCGAGGCCGGCCATCTCGAGCATGCGCTGCTCGGCCGTCGGCCACCGATGAAAAGTCCATTCATCTGTCGTGAGAATCGAATTCAACACGACGAAATGCACGCCCTTGTGATCGAAGCTGTACCACTGCGGACCATAGAGCTTCGACCAATATTCGCCGAGGTCGAGATAATAGTCGTGCTCGCCCATGACGCAGTGGAGCTTGCCCTTCACATGCGAAAGCATCTCGCCGCCGTGGTCGAGCTCCTCCTTCTTGCCGAGCTGCGCGAGATCGCCGCCGAACATGACGAAATCGGCTTCAGGGAGGATGAGATTGGCCTCGGCGACGGCGCGCTTCAGGCCCATGTCCCAGTTGCGCACGAAGCTCGCGCCTTTGATCTGCTGAATGTGCGAATCGGAAATATAAGTGAAACTGAAATCCTCGCGCGTTCCGCCGAAGGCGAGGCGCACCATGGAGATCGGCAGGGTCGTGAGCGTTCCGGCGGCGGCGCCGGCGGCGATCACGCTGCGGCGGGTGATGAGTCTGGTCATTTCTATCCTCCCTCGCGGCTTCGCGCTTTCGTGACGACGCCGCTTGTTTTCGCCTGCGCTTTTCTCGCTGTTATTTTGTCTGCGCCGTCACATAGGCAGGACTCGTCAGCGTCTCCAGGAAGGCGACGAGATCGTCGATCTGCTGATCCTTCAAATCCAGCGGCCGAATGCCGCCGGAGAGATAGGGGTTGACCGGCGCCGGATCGCCGGGGCTCTTCCCGCCCTCGTTGTAATGCTTGACCACGTCTTTGAGCGTTTTGAGCGAGCCGTCATGCATATAAGGTGCGGTCATTGCGATATTGCGCAGCGTCGTGGTCTTGAAGGCGCCGATTTCGTCGAAGGAATTTGTGACGGCGAAGCGGCCGAGTTCGGAGACCTTCGGATCGGCGAGCACCGTCTTGTCGACGGAGGCGCCAGCTGCTTTGGCCTTGAGGAATTCGGCGGCGAGGCGCGGCACGTCGTTTTGGATGCGGTTGATGCCGACGCCGATATTGTGGAATCGATTGTCGGTGAAGAGCGCCTGCGTCTGTTCGATCACATGGCAGGAGACGCAGCGTCCCTGGCCGACATAAAGGTCGAAGCCGCGCTTGGCCTGATCGCTGATGGCGTTGCGGTCGCCGCCGAAATACCATTTGTCGAAAGGCGAATCGCCCGAGATGACCGTGCGCTCGAAGCTCGCGATCGCCTTCTTGACGTCATCCATCGTCACGTCTCGGCCGCTCTTGCCGAACGCCTTCTTGAAGCCCTCGACATAGGCCGGGTCTTCACGAACGATCTTGAGCACCGGCTCGTGATCGGGCAGCCCCATTTCGACGGGGTTGACCATCGGGTGCTGCGACTGATCCTCCAGCGAGATCGAGCGCCCGTCCCAGAACTGCGAGGTGTAATAGGCCGCGTTGATGACCGACGGTGCGTTGCGCGTGCCGGTCAGCTTGTGGTGACCCTCGGAAACCCGCAACGGACTGTCTGTGAAAGCTTTTTTGTCGTTGTGACAGGTCGAGCAGCTCACCGTGCCGTCGATCGAGAAGCGGGCGTCATGGAACAGCTTGTCGCCGAGCGCGACCTTTTCCGGCGACTGCGGATTATCCGCCGGGACGGGGACTTTTGGCAGGCCGAGCGGCTCAGCCATCGCCCAGCCGCCGGCGGCGAGCAGCGCCGCAAGCGGAAGCGCCATAAGCGCCGTCTCAACGGATTTGCGAAACTTAGCAACGCGCGCCATGAGCCCCTCCGCGACCGCTCGGCTTCTCGCCGGCTTTTGTTTTCACGTTAAGTTTGCTCTGCTTTTAGCGGCAGGGCAAGTCATGGCTGTGACGCTCGGCGCAGCCGTCAAAGAACTCGCCGGACAAATATTCCGTCATGGCGAGTAATTATTGTGCATTGCATTAGAGTGGCGCAATAAACCGCACGATCTCCTGCTTGGCCTGTGCTTGCCGTTCCGTTCCAGTGCTACGGTCTTCATGTTGTGTTCATGCTACACTGGATTGTTTTTAAACAGCTCACTCCCCAGGCGCCCTTCCGCCGCCAGCGTGGCTGTGG
Source organism: Methylocystis silviterrae (assembly GCF_013350005.1). Lineage (GTDB taxonomy): Bacteria > Pseudomonadota > Alphaproteobacteria > Rhizobiales > Beijerinckiaceae > Methylocystis > Methylocystis silviterrae. Next base: position 3,548 of record NZ_JABVWW010000014.1, on the reverse strand, counting down.
TAGCTGACGTCCGCAGAGAGGCCTTCCTCGCGGCGCGAAACAGCGCCTCCGCAAATCAACTGCAGGAGTAAGGGATGTATTTGACCAGGTTCGCCGCGCTCGCAGCGACTCTGCTGGCGCCGGCCATGGCCGTCGCGGGCGATTTGCGCGCCGACGCCAATGCGGTCTTCAAGCCGATCGACGCCGCGAGCGTCGCGAGCGTCGTCAAGAATAACGAGATCACGCCCGCCAAGATCGACCTCGGCGGCAAGCTCTTTTTCGATCCGCGACTTTCGAAGAGTCAGATCATCAGCTGCAACAGCTGTCACAATCTCGGAACCGGCGGCGTTGACGCCGGCCCGACGTCGATCGGCCACGGATGGGCGAAAGGACCGCGCCGCGCGCCGACAGTTCTTAACGCCGTGTTCAACGTTGCGCAATTTTGGGACGGGCGCGCCGTCGACCTTAAGGCGCAAGCGAAAGGCCCGGTCCAGGCCGACGTCGAAATGAACAACACGCCGGCGCAGGTCGAAAAGATGCTGAACAGCATTCCGGCCTATGTCGCGGAGTTCAAGGCCGCCTTTCCGGCCGACCCGAAACCGGTGAGCTTCGACAACATGGCGAAAGCCATCGAGGCTTTTGAGGCGACGCTGACGACGCCGAATGCGCCATTCGACAAGTTCCTGAAGGGCGACGTCAACGCGCTCAATGATGTTGAGAAAAAAGGCCTGCGTCTTTTCATCGACAAGGGCTGCGCCGCTTGTCACGGCGGCGTCAACATCGGCGGCAACGGTTATTTCCCATTTGGGGTCGCTCAAAAGCCGGGCGTCGAGATCATGCCCGTCGCCGACAAGGGCCGCTCCAAGGTCACCCATGACGTAGCGGACGACTTCGTCTTCCGCTCTGCGCCGCTGCGCAACGTCGCGTTGCGCGCGCCTTACTTCCACACCGGCTCGGTCTGGACGCTGGAAGAGGCGGTCGACCTGATGGCCAAAGACCAGCTCGGCGAGACTCTCTCCGATCCGGACGTCAAGGCGATCGTCGCATTCCTCGGGACTCTGAATGGCGACCAGCCTAGGGCGGTCTATCCGGTGCTGCCGCCACGCACCAAGGACACGCCGCTTCCGCAGTGATCGGGTTTGAGCGATTGGGCCGCTCAAACTCTTAAAATAGAGGACGGCGCCGTCACAAATTGTGATGTGTCGCCAGTTAGAGTCTCCGCGCGGCGCCGCGCCGCGCGGAGGTCGCCTGTCAATGAAAGCCCTCGGACGATTCGTAATTTCGCTCGCCATTTGTGCGACCGCGACCTGCGCGCACGCCGGGGCGCAGGAACAAGAAAATCCTTTCGCGCGAATCGGCCATATCGTCGTCATTTTCACCGAGAATCGCAGCTTCGATCATGTGTTCGGGCTGTTTCCCGGCGCCGAGGGCGTCAACTCGGCGCAGCACCCGCCACAAGTGGATTTTGATGGACGGCCGACCGCGCTGCCGCGTCCGCGCGCCGACGATCGCTTTCCGCGGCGCTTGCCGAATGCGCCGTTTCGCCTCGAGCCCTTCGTCGACATCGATGGACGCACCATGGACCCGGTCCATGATTTCTATCTCGAGCAGGAGCAGATCGACGGCGGCAAAATGGACCGCTTCGTCGAAGCGTCGAACGCTGGCGCGCTCGTCATGGGCTATTACGACGGTTCAGAGCTCAAGCAGTGGGCGCTCGCCAAGGAATTCACCCTCGCCGACCATTTCTTCCATGCGGCGTTCGGCGGCTCGATGCTCAATCATTTCTTCCTGATCTGCGGTTGCGCGCCGGTCTTCGACAATCCGGTGGAGGCGACCAGAAAGAAATTTCTGCCAAAGCTCGCGACGATCAAGGATTCGCGCGGCGCCGACCTCACGATTCGCGAGCGTGAAGAGGATTCTCCGCCAAGCGTGCTTGATGGTCCGCCGCGGCATAAACGGTTTGGCCGACTGACGATGGACTTGGAGGCGATCGGCACGCTGCAGCCAGGGAACGCCATTTCCAAGCATGACAAGACGGACGCGCAGGAGCGGCTTCCGCCGGCGCACGCGCCGACGATTGGCGACCGGCTGACGGAGAAGAACGTCACTTGGGTTTGGTACGCTGGCGGGTGGCGCGATGTCAGCGAAGGGCGCCTCAAGCCGTACGAGGACAAGCCGGACGCCTTTCAAACCCACCATCAGCCATTCGCTTATTTCGCCAATTACGCCGAAGGTCGAGAAGGCCGCGCCCATCTCAAGGACGCCGACGAGTTCTTCCGGGCGATCGACAAGGGCGAACTGCCGCAGGTCAGCTTCTACAAGCCGCTGGGCGTCTTCAACGGGCACCCGGACTATTCCGATCTCGCGGCCGGCGACGCCCATGTCGGAGACGTCGTCGCGCGGCTGCGCAAGAGCCCGAACTGGGCCGACATGCTGATCGTCGTCACGGCCGACGAAAATGGCGGGTTCTGGGATCACGTCGCCCCGCCGCGCCGCGATCGGTTCGGCCCGGGAGCCCGCGTGCCGACGCTCATCATCTCACCCTTCGCCAAGAAGGGCTTCGTCGACAAGACGGTTTATGACACGCTCTCGGTGTTGCGCACGATCGAGCTCCGTTTCGGCGTTGCGCCGCTTTCGGAGCGCGACGCGAGGGCGACGGATCTGCGCAATGCCCTGGTCGCGCCATGAGTTCCGGTCGATTTCCGCCAGAGAGTCTGTCCAACTGGCGAGGAGGCCGCCACAAACAGCCACGGTAATGCCAAAAAATTGCTGCTGATGGCGCCATGCTGCTTAAGCAGCTGATAAAAAGCGATATTACTCATCGGACCACAGGCGCGTTCGTAGTCCTACCCAACCTATAAGAGTGGTTATGACGCTATCCACTAGGGTTGCATTAGCTATTCGATAGATTGTTTTCCTCTATACTAACGGGTATTGTGATTATTGGGGGTTATTGGAATGTTGCGGCACGCTGAGCTGGGTCTACGGTCTGCTCTTTCAAGGGGGCGGATTGGGGATTTTGGCTTAGGCGGCGACGTCGGTTTTCGTCCGATAACAACAAGCAGCCGGGTTCCGGGGTTTTGGATGATGTGCTCGCCTTTGGGCGGGGATTTTTTCCGAATGATCGGGAAGGCTGCGGCAGACAAGGGCGGTTTTGCGTGTTTTTGAAGAAGACGCGCTTTCGCTTTGCTTTACGAAACGAGGACGAAGCGGCTCCGTTGTGGGAGGCGGAGCGATACCGGTCACGCGCAATTCCCTGGGAGCACATTGGAGGAGAAGGGTATGAGCTCAACGACTGACACAGCAGCCCGCGCTGCTGCTGGCACGGAAGCTGTAGTAGACCTGAAGGGCATGTGGATCGGCTTGGCCGTTCTGAACGGGTTCTATCTGGTCGTTCGCATTTACGAGCAGATTTATGGCTGGCGCGCTGGCCTGGACTCGTTTGCGCCGGAGTTCCAGACATATTGGATGTCGATCCTTTGGACCGAGATTCCGCTTGAGCTGATCTCCGGCATTGGCCTTGCGGGCTTTCTTTGGAAGACGCGCACGCGCGACTTCTCGAACCTGGC
>NZ_JABVWW010000013.1 GCF_013350005.1 Methylocystis silviterrae | reverse complement strand
AACCGAAACGCCATCGAGCGCATGTTCTGCCGGTTGAAGGACTTCAGGCGCATCGCCACGCGCTACGATCGAAGCGCAACTAACTTTCTCGCAGCCGTCTGCATCGCGGCGACAATCAGCTATTGGTTATGAGTCTGGACCCTAGAGCACGCACGGCGAGCTACTGCACGCCGGACGTAAACTCCCCCGCTTCAGAGGCGCCTCTGCAGGCTTGTGCAGCTTGCTTGTCCGATCCACGCAAGGCGCATGCAGTTGGCGCGCCATGCATCCACGTTATCTATATGCACTTGGGCTGCTCCGACGTAAGCGGCCAATTTGAGCCATGGCGACCATGCACGAGCGCTCCATTGTCGTGTTCGGCGGAACCGGGTTTCTCGGTCGCCGCGTCGTTTGGCGCCTCCGCAAGGCTGGGTTTTTTGTTCGGGTTGCGTCGAGGCATCCGGATCGGGCTCATAGGCTGTTTGGTTTCGATGATCCGCAACTTCGCTCGGTCGAGGCCAACATTCACGATGAGCAGTCAATCGCCGATGCGCTTGCTGGCGCTTACGGCGTTGTGAATGCGGTAAGCCTATACGTCGAGCATGGCCGCGAGACTTTTCATTCTGTGCACGTTGAGGCTGCTCAACGATTAGCCGATCAGGCGCGTCGAGCCCAAGTTGAGCAGCTCGCGCACGTCTCGGGAATCGGCTCCGATGCCGGCTCATCATCGCTCTACATCCGCAAGCGTGGCGAAGGCGAATTGGCGGTTCGCGCCGCGTTCGCAGATACAATTCTCATTCGCCCGGCGGTGATGTTCGGACCTGACGATTCATTTCTCACCTCCATCCTCAAACTCCTCGGCCGGCTTCCAATCTATCCGATGTTCGGGCGCGGTCTCACGAGACTGCAGCCCGCGTATGTGGAAGATGTGGCGGAAGCAATCGCTAGGGCGCTGGATCGGAAGGACGTGCATGCGATGACCTTCGAGTTTGGCGGACCTCGCGTCTACTCTTATGAAGAATTGCTCCGGGTCATTGCCCACGAAGCCAGCCTTAAGCCTATGTTAGTTCCTATTCCATTTGCCGTTTGGCGCACGCTGGCGTGGTTCGCGGAAATGCTCCCGAGCCCGCCCATCACTCGCAATCAAGTAGAGCTGATGCAGGTCGACACTGTGTGGTCGCCAGAGATGCCAGGATTTGAAGATCTCGGAATTTCGCCGCACTCGGTTGAGGAAATACTCCAGGAGATATTACGGGATCAGTGATCAAGGCGGTTCTTCGGCAGATCCGCCTTCGAAAATGGTCGCCGGCATCGCGCGCCACCTTGGCGGAAGGAGAAGTTCTGGACGTCTTGATCCAGACGAAGAAGCGGAATAAGGCGTCGGCTCGACCGGACGAAGCCCCGAGGCGGATGGCCGATTGGCCTCTGAATGAGCGAATGATCGCCTGGGATATGCAAACGGGCTCCTCGGCGAATATAACGATGCGCATGATCAACTATGGAATGCTCGGAGTGCCTGATGACGGTAGTCGTGAAAGACAGCAATGGCGCAGAACTTAAGGACGGCGATTCCGTGACCTTGATAAAGGACTTGAAGGTTAAGGGCTCGTCCGTCGTCCTGAAACGCGGCGCCTTGATCAAAAATATCCGGCTCACGGATGATCCGGCCGAGATCGATTGCCGCGCTGAGAAAGTAAAAGGACTCGTGCTGCGGACGGAGTTCGTCAGAAAAGCCTAGCCGCCATCGACTGGCGCGCAGGACGAGCGGACCCATCGAAATTCTCGACCTGCGCGCCAAGCGATTTCGCAAGGAGCCCGGTTCGTCAAGAAACTTTGGTCGCCGGCAGTGGAACGGCTCTTCCTGGCACGAACGTCCTAGCCCGGTTCGGAGCAAAAGCCATATTCTTGTGCGTATCGCAATAAATGGCCTCTGGCGCGCACGCGCAGCCACAGAACCGGAACGAGTCGAAATGGTGCGGATCGCCGATCGGCCAGCGGCACCTTCCATTTCGGATCTGCATGAACTGAATAGGAGCCGATGCGGCCAATGGCCTCAAATTCCCGCTTTGCCTTTGATTGCAAATGTGTTGGCGGTCGGAGTCTTGCTTTTCGATCGAATTGGCGGGCGCGGGCTGGTTAGTCTCCTTCTTCAGCTTGGTCATTTCGGTTTCGTAGCCCTTTCGCTAGTTGGAGATTAATATCGATGCGGCGCGCGAGCGCGGCGCGGCCGGCAAAAGCTCATGAATAGTGCGCTGCCCCCTATCGGGAGTGGCGGAGAGGGTGACGTGCCGGCGTGCAGGCGGCGACCATCACACGCCCGCCCCTGGTTGTCCAATTTCCGTTGACCGAGCGTGCAAAGATCGTCGTCCGCCGCGTCAAAGCTATTATGGCGCGGCGCTAGGCGTTTTTGCGCCACGGTATGAGCATCATCGCAATCTAGTGGCTAGTAGGAGAACGGCGGCATCTCAATCTTTCTTTCGGGATCCAGTTGGGCTTGCCTCAGTCGCAGGGAATTGACGACGACGCTGACTGATGACAGCGCCATCGCTGCGGCGGCGATCGTCGGCGATAAGAGTAGCCCGAAGATCGGATAGAGCGCGCCAGCCGCAATGGGCACGCCCGCGGCATTATAAATGAACGCAAAGAACAGATTCTCCCGGATGTTGCGCATCGTTGTCTTGGAGAGACGTCGGCCACGCACGATGCCCCCGAGATCGCCCTTCAGCAAAGTCACGCCCGCGCTTTCGATCGCGACATCGGTTCCGGTTCCCATGGCGATGCCGACATCGGCGGCGGCCAAGGCAGGGGCGTCATTCACGCCGTCTCCCGCCATGGCGACGATTCGACCCGCCTCGCGCAAGCGGGTCACGACCTTGCTCTTGTCCTCCGGGAGGATCTCAGCTTCGATCTCGCCGATCCCCAAGCGTTTGGCGACGGCGCGCGCCGTTGTCCAGTTATCGCCGGTCAGCATCACCACGGCGACGCCATCGTCGCGCAGCGATTGCAGCGCAGCTTCCGTCGTCGCTTTGATGGGGTCGGCGATGGCAATGACGCCAGCAATCTTTCCGTTGATTGCCACGAAGATCGCTGTCGCGCCGTCTTCCCGCAGGCGTTCAGCGTCGCTATCGAGCGGCGTCGCATCGACGCCGAGCTCCACGAGGTATCGACGATTGCCGATCGCGACCGCATTGCCTTCGACCTGGCCGATGACGCCCTTGCCCACGGGGGAATCGAAATCCGTCGCGCCCTTGAGCGCGAGCCCGCGCTCGGCTGCCGCCTGAACGATCGCCAACGCCAGCGGATGCTCGCTGGCGCGTTCAAGACTCGCCGCCGTCGCCAGTAGATCGTTCTCTACTATGCCCGCAACGACGCGGATGGCCGTGACGCGCGGCTTGCCTTCGGTGAGCGTCCCGGTCTTGTCCACCACCAGCGTGTCTATTTTTTCCAAGCGCTCCAGCGCCTCGGCGCTTTTTATCAGCACGCCCGACTGCGCGCCGCGTCCCACGCCGACCATGATCGACATCGGCGTCGCAAGACCGAGCGCGCAGGGGCAGGCGATGATGAGAACGGAGACCGCCGCAACAAGGCCATACGTCATGCGTGGTTCCGGTCCCCAGATCGCCCAGGCAAGAAATGCAAGAACGGCGATGAGAATGACGACGGGCACGAACCATCCCGCCACTTGATCGGCGAGGCGTTGTATTGGCGCGCGGCTTCTCTGCGCCGATGCGACCATCTCGACAATCCTCGAGAGCACGGTGTCGTGGCCAACCTTCTCGGCGCGCATCACAAAGCCGCCAGTCTGATTGAGCGTGCCGCCAATGACATTGTCGCCTGCAGTCTTGGTCACCGGCATGGATTCGCCGGTGACCATGGATTCATCGACCGAACTGCGGCCCTCGACGAGTTCGCCGTCCACAGGAACCTTTTCTCCTGGACGGACGCGCAGGCGCTCGCCGACCTTCACAAGATCCAGCACAATCTCTTCGTCGGATCCGTCAGCGTTAATCCGAGTCGCCATTTTTGGCGCGAGATCGAGGAGCGCGCGTATGGCGCCGCCGGTCTGTTCCCGCGCGCGCAATTCAAGAACTTGTCCAAGCAGAACAAGGACGATGATCACCGCCGCCGCCTCGAAATAGATCGGGACAGAGCCGTCGATGTTACGAAATGCAGGTGGAAAAAGAGACGGCGCGAATGTTGCGGCGACGCTGTAAATCCAGGCGACGCCAGTTCCCATGGCGATGAGGGTGAACATATTCAGATTGCGTGTCACGAGCGACTGCGCGCCTCGAACAAAAAACGGCCAGCCAGCCCAGAGTACGACCGGGGTCGCCAAGATGAGCTGAAGCCAGTTCGACGCCTGCGGCGCTAGCAAGTGATGCAGATTGAATAAATGGCCGCCCATCTCCAAGACCAGCACCGGCGCCGCCAACGCCAGCCCGATCCAGAACCGCCTTGTCATATCTACGAGTTCGGCGTTCGGTTCGACTTCACTTGAAGCGACCAGCGGCTCGAGCGTCATGCCGCAGATCGGACAATTGCCGGGGCCGATCTGGCGAATCTGCGGATGCATCGGGCATGTGTAGATGATGTTCGACGCGTGCGGATCGCCGTGAGCCGCATCTTCGGTCGCAGCGTCGTCGCGGGCCGATCTCGATTCCTCATGCGAGGTGTGATCATGTTGATGCTTATGGGCCACGCGTGTCATCCTTCCTCGCGCCATCAGAAACGGCATCGTAATCGATCTCGGCGTCCCTTGCGCATCCTCGACCGTCGTCGCCCGCTCGGCAATACGGCCGCCGCGCCCCCAAAAACGGCGGTTCCTTCGGTCACGGCAACGCCTCCGTCGACCGCGGCGCTGAGCTCAATATGGCAGGCGCGACCAGCGCGAATAAGCGCGCCTTTTCGATGAGGCGCTCAAAAAGGACGCCGACTGGCGCGATCCGAGAGTCCCGCCGCCCGCGCCGCAGAAACGCAAATCGACGGCGAGCAACAAATCGACGCGCGCGCAGCCCTCTTGGCGCGCAATTTTGGCGCGCAGCTCAACAGTAAATTGGAACGCCGCGACAGTTCTGCCAGCGCATACGCGTCTTGCGCCGCGCGCGCGTAACCATGCGCGACGCTCGAAGGCCAATCCGGAACGCTCGGGCGCGGCCGGCGTCCAGTCGCATTACGCATTGACGGATGCGCGATCGTCGTCGCCAAAAGAGGAAGTTAAGCACAGGTCCCAGCGAAACCGTCCCTGCCCGCGCCTTAGTGGTCAGAACCCGCAAATAGCCGCCGGCGGATTAGCCTTCTTCGCCCCTCTGCAAGATCGCCGCAACGACGATCGAAGCCCAAAGGCCGAAACTTGACCGTCGGTCCTGCGCCTTCGTCACAAATCTTGACCTGCGAGGCAGGTGAACTAGCTGCCTGCGGGGCGGCGAGGCGGAAAGCCTATAAGAGGAACGATCCATCATGCACATGATCCCGAAGGAAATGCAGGCCTGCATCGACGCCTGCCTGAACTGTTATCAGATGTGCTTCGGCATGGCGATGACCCATTGCCTTGAGAAAGGCGGCGAGCATGTGAAGCCCAAACATTTCCGGGCGATGATCGCCTGCGCCGATATGTGCCGCAACAGCACGCAAATGATGCTGATGAATTCGCCGCTGGCGAAACAGATGTGCGCGCTCTGCGCCGAGGCGTGCGAAACCTGCGCCAAGGAGTGCGATCCGATTCCGGACATGAAGGAATGCGCCGACGAATGCCGTCGCTGCGCCGAGGAATGCCGCAGGATGTCCGGACGCAAGATGGCCGCATAAATTTACCGCGCGGAACAGCTTTCAATCAGCTTGGCGGCTATTTGCCGCCAAGCCCCAAAATATAGCTTGCCAGCGAGTCGATCTCTTCGCGGGCAAGAATGATGTTGGGCATGTTCTTGTGCGAAGAGCGCAGAAAAACTTTGAGCGACAGTTCAGTCGCCGAAGGCATCTTCGCCACATCGATAAATCGCGGCGCCTTGGGGTCCGGGCTCTTGGCCTCTGCGTCGGATCCAACGGCATGGCATGAGGCGCATTCGGCTTTGGCGATACGCGCGCCGGTCGTCGGATCCGCGCTCGCGGCCATCGCCGGCGCCGCAACGAGGACGAAACCCAAAGACAGCGCTATCCTCATTGCCTTACTCCTCGCCGTTGAGATCCTCGGGACGTGGCTGCAACATGATGTTGTAGCCGGCGTCGACAAGATGAACTTCGCCCGTAACGCCGCCCGAAAGCTCCGACAGCAGATAGAGCGCCGAGCCGCCAATTTCATCAAGCGTGATCATCCGACGCAATGGACAATGCTTTTTTTGAAACGCGCCCATCGCCCGCGCGCCCGTGATGCCGGCGCCCGCCATGGTGCGCACTGGGCCGGGCGACAGCGCATTGACGCGAATGCCGCGATCGCCGAAATCGGCGGCAAGATAGCGCACCGATGAATCGAGCGCCGCCTTCGCGACGCCCATGACGTTGTAATTCGGCATGACATGCGTGCCGCCGCCGAAGCTGACCGTCAGCAGCGATCCGCCGTTCTTCATCAGCCTGGCGGCGCGGCGCGCGGCTTCGGTGAAGGAAAAACAGGAAATGACAAGCGTGCGAATGAAATTCTCTCGGCTTGTGTCGGCGTAGAGTCCCTTCAATTCGCTCTTGTCGGAATAGGCGATGGAGTGGACGAGAAAATCCATATCGCCCCAGTCCTGTTCGAGACGCGCGAACACCTGATCCACCGTCGAAATATCCTCGGCGTCGCACGGCAGCACAAGGTTCGACCCGAGCTCCTGCGCGAGCGGCTTGACGCGCTTGCCGAGCGCCTCGCCCTGATAGGTGAATGCGAGCGTCGCGCCATGGCGCGCAAGAACGCGCGCGATGCCATAGGCGATGGAATGATCATTGGCGACGCCCATGATGAGGCCGCGCTTACCCTGCAGGAGACCGGTTGAAACTGTCATATGGCGATTGTCGTCGTAGGAGAGATCGAAAGTTTGGGCCTAAGCCCTATGGAGACGCAGACAGCAAAGAACAACGACGCTGTGGGCCGTATCGGCGATACTTCTGTTCACGAGCGCCGCGGGCGTCGTTCGCAACTGGAAGAATCGCCTCCTAAACGCCGGCTGGATGTCTCGACGTCCATGGCCGGGACAAGCCCGGCCATGACGTATCGCGAGGGATCGGCGTCAGGCGTCTGGATGCTTGAACACCAATGTCGCATTGGTGCCGCCGAAGCCGAATGAGTTGGACAGCACCGCGCCAAGCTTCACATTGTCGCGGCGCGCCCGCATGATGGGCATGTCGGCGAAATCCGGATCGAGTTCTTCGATATTGGCGCTTTCGCAGATGAAGCCGTTCTGCATCATCAACAAGGAATAGATCGCCTCCTGCACGCCCGTCGCGCCGAGCGAATGGCCGGTCAGGGATTTGGTCGCGGCGATCGGCGGGCATTTGTCGCCGACGCCGAACACTTCGCGCAGCGCCTCGATTTCCTTGGCGTCGCCGACCGGGGTCGCCGTGGCGTGGGGGTTGATGTAGTCGATCGGGCACTTCACCGTCGCGAGCGCCTGCTGCATGCAGCGCACCGCGCCCTCGCCCGAGGGCGCCACCATGTCATGGCCGTCGGAGGTCGCCCCATAGCCGGCGACTTCGGCGTAGATCTTCGCGCCGCGCGCCTTGGCGTGTTCGAATTCTTCGAGCACCAGCACGCCGGCGCCGCCGGCGATGACGAAACCGTCGCGATTCTTGTCATAGGCGCGCGAGGCCGTCGCCGGCCGATCATTATAGGAGGAGGACATGGCGCCCATGGCGTCGAAGAGAACCGACAGCTCCCACTCCAGCTCCTCGCAACCGCCCGCGAACATCATGTCCTGCTTGCCATACTGAATCAGTTCGTAGGCGTTGCCGATGCAGTGATTGGACGTGGCGCAGGCCGACGAGATCGAATAGTTGACGCCCTTGATCTTGAACCAGACCGCAAGCGTCGCCGAGGCGGTCGAAGACATGCATTTGGGCACGGCGAAGGGACCGACGCGCTTGGGTCCCTTGGTGCGGGTGATGTCGGCGGATTCGACAAGCGTGTGGGTCGAGGGGCCGCCGGACCCCATGATGATTCCGGTGCGCGCGTTGGAGATTTCCGCTTCGGTCAGGCCGGCGTCGGCGATCGCCTGATCCATGGCGACGTGGTTCCACGCCGTGCCTGTCGCATGGAAGCGCATGGCGCGGCGGTCGACGAGCGTCGAGGGGTCGAGCGACGGCATTCCGTACACCTGCGAACGGAAGCCGAGTTCGGCGTATTTCTCGGCGCGGGCGATGCCAGACTTCGCCTCGCGCAGCGAAGCGATCACTTCCTGGGTGGTGTTGCCGATCGACGACACAATCCCCATGCCGGTGACGACGACTCGTCTCATTGGTCCAACTCCTTGGCGGCGCTTTCCCGCGCCTTTGTGTGGGCTTCAGGCGGCGGCCGGCGCCTCGGCCTTGGCGAGCCCAACCTTCAAATCCTTCGCCTCATAGATGCGCTCTCCGTCCGCCGCGACCCAGCCGTCGGCGATGCCGAGCACAAGCTTGCCCTTGAAGACGCGCTTAAAGTCGATGCCGTAGGTCACCTTTTTGACGGTCGGGCGAACTTGCCCGCTGAATTTCACCTCGCCGACGCCCAGCGCCATGCCGCGTCCCGGATTGTCGAGCCAGGCGAGATAGAAGCCGACCATCTGCCATAGAGCGTCGAGGCCAAGGCAGCCCGGCATCACGGGATTGCCCTTGAAATGGCAGTCGAAGAACCAAAGACTCGGTTTAATGTCGAGTTCGGCGCGCATGTAGCCTTTGCCGTGCTCGCCGCCGTCTTCGAAGATCTCGGTGATCCGGTCGAACATCAGCATCGGCGGCAGCGGCAGCTGGGCATTGCCCGGGCCGAACAGCTTTTCCTCGCCGCATGCCAGTAAATCCTCGTAGCCGAATGAGGAGCGCCTTTCGCCCATCGTGCTTTGTTCCTCGCGTTGGAGCCTTTGAAGGCCCATTCTTCCCCAAGCGCCCAAAGGGCGCGCCCTTATCTTTTTGGCGCCGGCGGCGGCGCCGCTCTTATCCGCTTTTGGGCGAAGCGATCCGTAACATAGCCTCGCCCGGGCCGGAAGCGCCGTCGCAAGCGGGGTCGCAACAGCCGGGCGGCGTTGAATTTCCCGCCATTCCCCCTATGATGCCATGTAGAAAACCGCGAGAGTGGAAAACCGCGAGCCGCTGCAATGGACGCCGAGCCGAATTCGACCGTTCCGCCAGACTGTGCGCCGCGCAAGCGCGTCGCAGAGTTGCTGGCCAACGCCGGGCTGCGGCCGACCCGTCAGCGGCTATCCCTCGGCGAGTTGCTGTTTGGACAGAGCGGCGATCGTCATGTGACGGCGGAGCGGCTCTATGAAGAGGCGCTCGCCGCCAATCTCTCCGTATCCCTCGCGACCGTGTACAACGCGCTCCACCAGTTCACCCAGGCAGGCTTGCTGCGGGAGATCGCCGTCGACGGCGCCCGGGTGTATTTCGACACCAATACCGCCGACCACCATCATTTTCTTCTCGAAGACGACGGAGAGCTTTACGACATCGCCGGCGCGAATGTCTCGGTCTCCGATCTTCCCCAGCCGCCCGACGGTTTGCGCGTCGCACGCGTAGATGTCGTGGTGCGTCTTCGCCGCGCCTAAGCCCGCCCTATATTCCGGGAGACGACACATTTCGAAGCAGCTCGACGTCGCCGCAGGGCCGTCGGGACCTCTTCGAAAGCCAGGGTGGGGCGGGAGCAATGTCGCAGCGGGCGACCAAACAGGAATCCGAGATCACCTACGCGCAGTTCAAGGCGCTCGCCAATTCCATACCGAATCTCGCCTGGATGGCGCGACCGGATGGCTGGGTGTTTTGGTACAATGACCGGTGGTATGAATATACCGGCGCGACGCCCGAGGAGATGGCGGGATGGGGTTGGCAATCGGTACATCATCCGGACGTGCTGCCCAAGATGCTGGAGCGCTGGACGCATGCGATCCAGCACGGCGAATTTTTCCAAATGATCTTTCCGCTCAGAGGCGCCGACGGGTTCTACCGGCCGTTTCTGACGCGCATCGAACCGCTGCGCGAGAACGGCGCAGTCGTCGGCTGGTTCGGCACGAACACCGACGTCACCGAACAGGAACGCGACCGCGAACGCCTGCAGCTTCTGATCCACGAGCTCAACCATCGCGTCAAGAATACGCTTGCGACGGTTCACTCGATCGCTTTGCATTCGTTGCGCGAGTTGAAGCAGAATTCGGTGGAGCTCTTTGAGAATCGTCTGCTGGCGCTCGCCGCCGTGCATGACGTGCTGACCCGTGAAAACTGGACGAAGGCGCAGGTCGACGAACTCGTGCGTACTGCGACCGCCCCGGCGGGCCAGGAGAATTTCGACGTTTCAGGAGCGCCAGTCGACGTCTGCCCGCGCATCGCGGCGGCCCTGGCGATGACGCTGCATGAATTGTGCGCGAACGCCGTCAGACACGGATCGCTCTCGGCGCCGAGCGGACGAGTCGCCGTCGGGTGGAGCATTGACGCCAAAGGACGCGCTTCTAAGCTCCATCTCGTCTGGCGCGAATATGGCGGACCGCCGATCTCGCCCCCATCGGTCAAAGGATTTGGCATGCGCCTGATCGAGAAAACGCTGGCGTCCGAAGCGGGCGCGCGGATCGCGGTCGAATTCCCCTGCGAAGGATTTCGCTGCGAGTTGGACATTCCTCTTGGCGTGGAAGTGCTCAAATGAACACGCCTCGCGTCCTGATCGTCGAAGACGAGGCCGTGATCGCCATGGCGCTCGAAATGTTTCTCGAGGAGCTTGGCGCGCAAGTCGTCGCCACCGCGGGCAATGTGCAGGAGGCGCTGCAAAAGGCGACGAGCGAAGATTTCGATATCGCCTTTCTCGACGTCAACCTCAATGGCCAGAAGGCTCATGTTCTCCCCGGCGTTCTGGAGCGCCGGCATAAGCCCTTCGCCTTCGTGACCGGTTACGGCGAACAGGGCGTGCTTGAGGCGCATGCCGATGCGCCGGTCGTCGCCAAGCCCTTCAGTCGGGACGCCGTTTCGACGGCGTTGGAGAAACTCAAGAGCCGCCTGCCGGGCGGTCCATCCGGCTGACTATTCAAATTTCTCGCCCGGATAGACGCCCCAGAGATTTTCCTGCTCCATATAGCCGTCAAAGCCCTTACCGGCGATGCGGCACCATTTGCCGTCGCAGCTGCGCAAATTGCCGATGACGCCGGGGCCGAGCTTGGCCGCGGGCGTCGAATGATCGGCGGCGACGAGCAGTTGCGGCTCCTTTTTCCACGGCGCAACCAAGGCGGTGCGTCGTCCAGAGAGCAGCGAGTGCAGCACCCAGCCTTCGGCGCCTTCGGAATCGCGGATCTTGCGCCAGGTTTCGAATTCGGCGGTGATCTCGACAGGGAGCGCAGCGCGTTCGTAGATCCACAGAGTCGGATGCTCCTTGCTCGGCCCTTCGCGAACATTGACCCGATCCGATTTGAGGCTGACGTAGCGGGGCAAGGGCAGGCCGCTCACCGGGCCCTTCTGCGGCTCCTGAGCGGCGGCGTGCGCTGCGCAAAAAAGCGCACATACGAGCGCGGCGAAAGCCGCGCGGCGACGCTTTTGGAAAAGTTCCTGAGCGTTTGAGAAAGCGGCCGAAATTGGCGCAGATTCTGTATTTATTCGCGACATGATGGACTGATCGCTCGCTTGTCTTTGGCCCGTCATCTGCTAGGAAGTCGAATGCGTCCGCCGAGGAGGCGTATTGGTTTTGTCGCTGACCGTCGTTAAGACCCGGTTGAAGCCGGCGAAACTCGCCGGCGTCTTTTCATCCGCTGCGGCGACGCGGCGCAGATCATAGCGCAATCGCAGAAACGCTGCTGCAACACAACATGAACGCGGAGGCACGACCAGGGATATGCCGAAAAAGAAGCCGCTCGTTGTCGTGTCGCGCCGGCTGCCCGAGGTCATCGAAACCCGCATGTGCGAGTTGTTCGACACGCGCCTCAACGAAAGCGACAAGCCGCTCACGCATGACGAACTCATCGAGGCCATGCGCACGGCCGACGTGCTGGTGCCGACCATCACCGACCGTATCGATTCCCATCTGATCGCCCAGGCCGGCGAGCAAATGAAGCTGATCGCCAATTTCGGCAATGGCGTCGACAATATCGACGTCGCCTCGGCGCTCGATCGCTCCATCACCGTCACCAACACGCCCGGCGTTTTGACCGAAGACACGGCCGACATGACGATGGCGCTGATTCTTTCGGTGTCGCGTCGTCTCGTCGAAGGCGCGAGCGCCATTCCCGACGGCGCTTGGGCGGGCTGGTCGCCGACCTGGATGCTCGGTCATCGGATCACCGGCAAGAGGCTCGGCATCGTCGGCATGGGCCGGATCGGCCAAGCCTTGGCGCGGCGGGCGAAAAGCTTTGGACTTTCAATCCATTACCATAATCGTCGGCGAGTCTCGGCCGATCTCGAAGAGCAATTGGAGGCGACCTATTGGGAGTCGCTCGATCAGATGCTGGCGCGAGTCGACGTCGTGTCGATCCACTGTCCGCATACGCCGGCGACCTATCATCTTCTCTCCGCCCGCAGACTGGCGCATCTGCGTTCCCACGCCATTTTGATCAATACCGCGCGCGGCGAAATCGTCGACGAGAACGCGTTGGTGCGCATGCTTGAAGCGGATGAAATGGCCGGCGCCGGCCTCGACGTCTTCGAGCATGAACCCGCCGTCTCTCCCAAATTATTGAAGCTCGCCAAGGCCGGGAAAGTCACGCTGCTCCCGCATATGGGCTCGGCGACCATCGAAAGCCGCATCGATATGGGCGAGAAAGTGATCATCAACATCAAAACCTTCATGGACGGCCACCGGCCGCCTGACCGCGTCCTGCCGAGCATGCTATAAGGCCCTGCGCCGCGGACCCGGGACCGACTGGCGCGAGTCGCCTTATGGGGAGGATGATTGACGCGATGAACAGGATTTTGCTCGCCTTAGC
Organism: Methylocystis silviterrae; assembly: GCF_013350005.1. Lineage (GTDB taxonomy): Bacteria > Pseudomonadota > Alphaproteobacteria > Rhizobiales > Beijerinckiaceae > Methylocystis > Methylocystis silviterrae. The sequence goes on along the minus strand of NZ_JABVWW010000013.1, from coordinate 84,294 downwards.
CGCCTCGCTCTGCGCCATTGCGCTCGCCGCGCCAGCCGTCGCCAAGAGCCGCGCAAAACCGCCTCAGGGCGCAGAGCAGAAGCAGCCGGAAGACGAAAACAAGGAGACGGGCGGCATTCCGCGCTATCAGCCGTTCCCGCACAATCAGAACTTCGTGCTCAAGGAGATCAACGGCAAAGCGCCGCCGGTAGAGATGTGGATCTCCATCGACTCAACCGGCCGCGCCAACGGTTTTTCGGGCTGCAAGAACTGGTCCGGCATCTTCATCATCGGCCCCAACCGGCTCGGACCGCGCACCATGCCGGCGGTCAACGAACGCAAATGTGAAGGCCCGCTTGCCGCCTTCGAGCGCGACTATTGGGCGGTCCTGCTCTCGGGCCCCTATTGGGACACGAAGGGCGACGACCTCATCCTGAAGGGCGCGCAGGGCGGCGTGCTGCATTTCCAGCGCTCGCTGTAAAGCTGGCGCGACAGCGACCCGACGCTCGCGCGTTGAGCGAGATTCCCGAATAGGCTCCCAAAATTCGGACCGCGACTCTGGCGTCCCGATCAGGCCTTCGGCCTGTCGGGATTGAGCGGCGATGCGCCGGCGATTATTTCACCGGAGACGCGAGCAGCGGACAGGGCGCCTCGTGCAGCACACGCTGCGTCGTCGAGCCGCGCAGCGCCTCCAGCAGGCCCTTTCGGCCACGCGTCGGCATGGCGATCATGTCGGCCTTGATCTCCTGGGCGTAGGCGAGAATGGTTTCGACGACGGGGCCGCGGCGCAACTCGATATGCGGCAGCAGCCCTTCAAAAAGCGGCAGATCTTCGCCGACATGCAGCAGCATGACGTCGGCGGCCGGGTTGAGACAATGCGCGACTGCGGCGACGTGGCGGAAGGCGTCGAGCGGCGAGACCGTCGCCTCGACCGGCATCAGCACCGTATTGAGCGAGACGGCGCCCGTCTCCCGGTCGACGAAGCCTTTCTGATCCTCGCGCAGGAACAGCGCCGGCACATGCGTCTCGCGCGCCGTTTCCTCGGCGACCGAGCTGGCGAGCAGACGCTCCAGAGCGCTGCGCGGCCGGGTCATCATCACAAGAAGATCGCACAGGTGCCGCTCGACATAGGCGGTGACGCCGACGACGGGCGATTCCGATTCGACCGCCGCCTTGACGATTTTGACGCCGAGCTGTTCGACCGCCTCGGCGCGCGTCGCGGTCGGCGAGATCATCTTCCAGCGCGCCAGCATTTCGCGCACCTGCGGAAAGCGATCCCAATCGTCCTCCTCGGTCTCGGGCGCTTCGATATGCAGAATGTGCAACATGCTCTTGCAGGCCACGGCGATGCGCAGCGCATGCGCGAAGGCGTCCTGGCTTGCGAAGGAGAGATCGGTGGGATGGACGATTGATTTGGGCGTGTCGCCATTCATCTGCGTTTGCTCCTCTATCCCTTCGCAAAACTATACGCGCCCGCGCGCGTGGCAATGATCTGCTTCGCCGCAGGTTAAATTTGTTCCTTGAGCGCCTTTCGGACCTCTTCGACGAGTTCGGCTTCCGGCACGGCGAATTGGGCGGGACGGAGCGCCTTCCATTGCTCGTTGGTGGCGATATTGGCGGCGGCCTTCGCGCCGGCGACGAGATCCTTGATGGTGACCTCGCCGCGCGCTTTTTCGTCGGAGCCCTGGATGATCGCAAGCGGGCTGTTGCGCCGGTCGGCGTATTTCATCTGCGCCTTCATGCCCGAAGCGCCGAGATAGATTTCGGCGGCGATCCCGGCGCCCCGCAGCTGCGCCGCCATCCGCTGATAGTCGGCGAGCCTCTCGCGATCGAGGACCAGCACGACGACCGGGCCGACATGCGGACGCGCCGAGACGATCGGGCTGCCGATCAGCTTCAAGGCCGCGAAGAGCCTCGAAACGCCGATCGAGAAGCCGGTCGCCGGCGTATTTTCCGATCTGAAACGCCCGACGAGACCGTCGTAACGGCCACCGCCCCCCACGGAGCCGAAGCGCACGGGATTTCCCTTCTCGTCTTTGGTTTCAAAGGTGAGGTCGGCCTCGAAAACGGGGCCGGTGTAATATTCGAGGCCGCGCACGACGGAAGGGTCGACGCGGATGCGTTCCGGCCCAAAGCCCGCGTCGCGCGCGAGATCCTCGATTTCCAGAAGCTCCTCCGCGCCCTGGGCGCCGACCTCGCTCTTGCCGAGCAGGCCGAAGAGATCGAAGGCCGGCGCACCGTCGCGATATTGTCCCCCGAGGCTGAAGGACAGGATCGTGTCGATCGCCGGCTGAGGGAGCCCCGCGCCTTTGGTGAAATCCCCGCTGTCGTCCTTGCGGCCCTCGCCAAGCAACTGCCGGACGCCGTCGGGGCCCAGCCGGTCGAGCTTGTCGATGGCGCGCAGCACGACGAGGCGGCGACCCGCGTTCTCTTCGCCGGCAAGACCGATCGACTGCATCACGCCGTCGAGCACCTTGCGGCTATTGATTTTGATGACGTAATCGCCGCGGGCGATCCCCAGGCGCTCCATGGCGTCCGCCGCCATCATGCAGATCTCGGCGTCGGCGGCCGGCGAGGCGGAGCCGACCGTATCGGCGTCGAACTGCATGAACTGCCGAAACCGCCCCGGCCCCGGCTTCTCGTTCCGGTAGACATGGCCAACGCGATAGGACCGATAGGGCTTGGGCAGCCGATCGAAATTCTGCGCGACGAAACGCGCCAGCGGCGCGGTCAGGTCGTAGCGCAGCGACAGCCACTGCTCATCGTCGTCCTGGAAGGAGAAAACGCCCTCATTCGGGCGATCCTGGTCGGGCAGGAACTTGCCGAGCGCGTCCGTGTATTCGATCGCCGGCGTCTCGAGCGCCTCGAAGCCGTAGGTCTCGTAGACCTCGCGGATGACGTCGAGCATCCGGGCCGTGGCGGCGAGTTCGCCAGCCTCGCGGTCGGCGAGCCCGCGCGGCGTGCGCGCCTCAACTTTGGTTTTGGTTTCGTCTTTGGACATAAGCCTGATTGGCCGCGGGATCGGTCGCCCGCGCCTCTAGCGAGAGTTCGGCCGCTCTCTGCGACTCGCTCTTAGGTAAAACGTGCCGCCTTCCTAGCATTTTCCCACCGGGAAGGAAGAGGCGCGCCCTTTGGCAAGAATCGCAAATGCGCGGCGCAGCGGCGGCAGTCGGAGCTGCCGAAGCCGGCGATCGGGATTGACAGATCGTCGAGCGCGGCGTTGAGGGCGCATTCGTCGCCGCCTTCGACGATGTAGGCGCCGAGCAGGCTCGCCCCAGCGGTGAGCTGGTCGATATGCCAATGCATGCGCTTGTTTTTCCGCATGTGCCGCGCCAGTCGCGCCCGCAGTCCGCCGGGGCCTCGCGCCGAGCCGCAATAGAGATAATCGCCGGCGGGAAGCGTCGCTATGATTTTCCCGACGCGAATGTCGAGCGGCGCGTCGAGACGCAACGCCAGCGCATAGCCGCCGGGCGTCGCGGGCGCGTCGGCGTCAGAGGCGACAAAATTCATCGGCGTATTCAATGAAAAATCCCGAGCGCCACCCTCTCCCAAAGCGAGAGGGTTGGCGCGCGCCGCTGATCGCGCGGGAGCGGCCAATTTTTGTTGGGGAGAAGACTTCCACGCAAGCGCGGTGCGCGCGCCTTAGGCGATCATCACCCGCGCCGCGGCCTTTTCGTCGCCCAGGAGCTCCAGCGCCTTGCCGACGATCGCCTTGCTGTCGAGCATCGCCTTGGCGATCATCAGCTCATGCTTGTCATGATCGATGTAGGCGTCCGGCAGGGTCATGCTGCGGAATTTGAACGCGCCGCGCACGCCGTCCAGCATCCCATCTTCGGAGAGCGCCTGAAAGACCTGGGAGCCAAAACCGCCGATGGATCCTTCTTCGACGACGATAAGCGCCTCGTGATTGGCGGCGAGCCGGCGCAGCAGGTCACGGTCGATGGGCTTGGCGAAGCGGGCGTCGGCGACGGTGGTCGACACGCCGTAACTTTCGAGCTCGGCCGCCGCCTTCAGCGAGTCGGCGAGCCGCGTGCCGAGCGAGAGGATCGCGACCTTCGAACCCTCGCGCAGGATACGGCCCTTGCCGATCTCGAGAATTTCGCCGCGTTCCGGCAGGTCGACGCCGAGCCCCTCGCCGCGCGGATAGCGGAAGGCGCTCGGGCCGTCGTCATAGGCGGCCGACGTCGCCACCATATGCATCAACTCGCCCTCGTCGGAGGGCGCCATGATGACGAAACCCGGCAGGCAGCCGAGATAGGCCAGATCGAAAGCGCCGGCGTGCGTCGGACCGTCGGCGCCGACGAGGCCGGCGCGATCGATGGCGAAGCGCACCGGCAGGTTCTGGATCGCCACGTCGTGAACGACCTGATCGTAGCCGCGCTGCAGGAAGGTCGAATACAGCGCGCAGAAGGGCTTATAGCCCTCGCAGGCGAGGCCGGCCGCGAAAGTGACGGCGTGCTGCTCGGCGATGGCCACGTCGAAGGTGCGATGCGGGAAGGCCTTTCCGAAAATATCGAGGCCGGTGCCCGATGGCATCGCCGCCGTGATGGCGACGATCTTGTCGTCATGTTCGGCTTCGGCGACCAGGGCCTTGGCGAAAATATTCGTATAGGTCGGCGCATTGGCCTTGGGCTTGATCTGGATGCCGGTCGCGACGTCGAATTTATTGACGGCGTGGCATTTGTCGGCCGATTCCTCCGCCGGCCCAAATCCCTTGCCCTTCTGCGTGACGACGTGAACCAGGACAGGCCCGTCGTCCTTGTCGCGGACGTTCTTGAGCACGGGCAGCAAATGGTCGAGATTGTGGCCGTCGATCGGCCCGACATAATAGAAGCCGAGTTCCTCGAACATCGTGCCGCCGGTGATGAAGCTGCGCGAGAACTCCTCGGCCTTGCGGGCTTTGTCGTAGATGAAGCGCGGCAAATGGCTGGCGAGCTGTTTGGCGGCCTCACGGATCGAGCGGTAGGCGCCGCCCGAAACCAGGCGGGCGAGATAGGCGGACATGGCGCCCGTGGGCGGGGCGATCGACATGTCATTGTCGTTCAGAATGACGATCAGGCGAGAGTGCAGCGCCCCGGCGTTGTTCAGCGCCTCATAGGCCATGCCGGCCGACATCGAGCTGTCGCCGATCACCGCCACGACGTGATTGTCGCCGTCGCCGAGATCCCGCGCCACGGCCATGCCGAGTCCCGCTGAGATCGACGTCGAGGAATGGCCGGCGCCGAAGGCGTCATATTCGCTCTCGGCGCGCTTGGTGAAGCCGGACAGCCCCCCGCCCATGCGCAGCGTGCGGATGCGGTCGCGCCTGCCGGTGAGGATCTTGTGGGGATAGGTCTGGTGGCCGACGTCCCAGATCACCTTGTCCCGCGGCGTGTCGAAAACATAGTGCAGGGCGACCGTCAGCTCGACGACGCCAAGGCCCGCGCCAAGATGGCCGCCGGTCACGGACACGGCGTCGATCGTCTCGCGCCGCAAATCCTCCGCGACCTGCTTGAGCTCGTGGGGACGTAGCTTGCGCAGATCTTCGGGGGAGGCGATGCGATCGAGAAGGGGTGTTTTGGATGTCGTCAATGTCTCTACTCTGCTCGTCAACACCAAGCGCCAGAAATCCGAGCATTACCCGTTAATAAGAAGCCCGGCAAACGCGCCGCAGCATCCATGTCGATTCAGTCCCTGAGTGTTGCCCAGATGCAACGCTGCGGGATCGGGCAGCTCTAGTAAGGGGAGAAGCTCTCCAGGCCGAAGCCGAAGGACGGCTCTTCGTAAATCGGGCGCGGTCGCCGCGTCATGCGGGGGCGCTCCGCCTCCTGGCGCTCCGCCTCCTGGCGACCGGCCGCGCGGCGGGCGCCGCCGGTGATTTCGATCGTCGCCCCGTGCTTTTCCACCCAATCGAAGAGTTGCCGCGCGTTCGGAACCGCGAGCCGCACGCAGCCGTGGGAGAGCGGACGGCCTAAACCGCGCTCATAGCTCCCGTGAATGGCCAGGCCGCGGGGCGAAAAGAAGATGGCGTAGGGCATCGGCGCCTGATCATATTCGTCGGAATGATGATCGGCCTCCATGCGCATGACGCTGTAATTTCCCGTGGGCGTTTCGTAACCCCGCCGGCCGCTGGAGATTTTCCAGCTGACGGTCTCGCCCTGCGGCGTGACCGCCTCCAGCCTTTGCGCCGCAAGGTCGATGCGGACGCGCACCGCGGCGCCGGCAGGGGCCGCTGTGAATAAAACAGCCGCGGCAAGAGCTGCGAATAAACGCGGAACGCTGACCATGCTTGACCTAAACACGCAGACGCCAAATCGTAAAGGCGCGCCGATGGATGGCCCGGCTTTTGGCGCTTTTGGGTTAATTTGGCTCCTTCGAGCGCCGCGTCCAGCGCAGCTGAGCAGCGGTCACGTCGACGGCAATCATTAACTCCGCGCCCGTTCCGTTTTGGAACAGCAGAGCTCGGGCGCGCGCGCGGCGCGCCTCATCGGGGTCATAGTGACGCGCGGCTACCGGACTCTCCCTCGCCCGCAAAGAAGCCGATCTTCGTCACGCCCGCGCCCTCGCCTTTTTTTGCTTCATCGCTATAGTGCGCCGGCTCTCCCTAGGACGAATCGCCGTGACGCCTCCAATGCCGCTCCTCACCCGCCGCCCCTTGGCGGTTCTTGCGCTGACGCTCGTCGCCGCGAGCCTCGGGGCTTGCGGCCGGCGCGGGCCTGTGGAGCTGCCGCCCGAAACTCAGGCGCGCGGGGCGATTCTGCGGGCGGAGGCGGAAGCGAGAGCGGCGCGCGGGGCGCCCCGGCCGGCGGCCGGCGATCCTGAAACCTCTCTCCCGCCGCCGCCTATTCCGGGCACCATCGGCAATCGACCGCCGGAGCAATATCCCTTCCCGCTCGACCCGCTGCTGTAAGCCGATGCATCTTTTCGACTATCGAAACGGCGCGCTCCACGCCGAGGAGGTCGCCGTGGCGACGCTCGCCGATGAGGTGGGCACGCCCTTCTATTGCTATTCCGCGGCGACGATCCGACGCCACTATCAGGTGTTTTCACAGGCCTTCGCCGGTCTCGACGCGCTGGTCTGCTACGCCGTGAAGGCCAACTCCAATCAGGCCGTGCTGCGTCTCCTCGCACGCGAGGGCGCAGGAATGGACGTGGTCTCCGGCGGAGAGCTGGCGCGGGCGCTCGCCGCCGGCGTCGCGCCTGAAAAAATCACCTTTTCCGGCGTCGGCAAGACGCGTGACGAGATCGTAGCGGCGCTTGACGCCGGAATCTTCTGTTTCAACGTCGAGTCCGAGCCCGAACTCGAAGCCCTGTCGCAAGCGGCGGTCGCTCTCGGGCGTGCGGCGCGCGTGTCGCTCCGCGTCAATCCGGACGTCGACGCCCGCACCCATAAGAAGATCTCCACCGGCCTCGCCGAAAACAAATTCGGCGTGCCGCTGTCGCGGGCGCGGGAGGTCTACGCCTTCGCCGCCAAGCTCAAGGGAATCGAACTCGCCGGCGCCGACATGCATATCGGCTCCCAGCTCACCGACCTCGCGCCCTTCGACGAGGCCTTTTCGCTGCTCGCCGAGCTCGTGCGCGACCTGCGCGCCGACGGGCACGATATCTCGCATGTCGATCTCGGCGGCGGATTGGGAATTCCCTATCACGACGGCGACGATCCGCAGTCCTACCATCCCGAGAAATACGCCGAGATCGTGCGCCGGCATTTCGGCGAGCTCGGCTGCAGACTGGTGCTGGAGCCGGGACGGCTCATCGTCGGCAACGCCGGCATACTCGTCACGCGCGTCATCTACGTGAAGCATGGCGACGCCAAGACCTTCGTGATCGTCGACGCCGGCATGAACGATCTCATTCGTCCGACGCTCTATGACGCCTGGCACGACATCATCCCGGTGCGCCAGAGCGCGGATCGGCCAAAGATCGTCGCCGACGTCGTCGGACCTGTCTGCGAGACGGGCGACTATCTTGCGCATGGACGCGAGATTGCGGAGCCGCGCGCCGGCGAATTGCTCTGCGTGCTGACGGCCGGAGCCTATGGCGCCGTGCAGTCAGGCGCCTACAACACAAGGCCTCTTATCCCGGAAGTCCTTGTTGACGGCGACCGCTTCGCGGTGATCCGTCCCCGCCCAAGCGTCGCCGCGCTCATTGCGCAGGATCATGTGCCGGCGTGGCTCTCGTAGCGCGCTGAACCGCCTGGAGCAGGTTCCGAAAAAGTTGACAGACTTTTTCGATGAGGACCTGCTCCAACATTTCGATTTTGAGCGATTCCTTATCGATCACATGATCCATGTGATCGGGAAGCGCTCTAGTGTTTGCGATCGTAAAAATTTACGAAATCACTCGTCGAGAGCGTCGCGACAATATTCGAATCGTCATCGAGAATCTCATAGAGCGGGCCTTCACGATCGTAGATGGTGAACAACACGACGACGTCCTGATCGCCGCCGCCTTCTCGATGAGGGTCGTCCGCAGGAGGGCTAACGGTGTAACTGCCCGCCGGCCGGACGTCTTTGAGTTCGCCATTCGCGTGATAGAGCCGATGTTCTCCCTGAATGACGAATGTCTTGTTGAGCGCGCAGTGTCGGTGAAGCACGATCCGCTGATTGGCCGAAAATTTGAACAGCACATGGAGGACGTTTCGATCATCGATATCGAGGACCGAAAAAAGCAGATGTTCGATTCCATCGAGGCGCTTCCATGGAATATTGCCGTCATTGAAGGTAAACTGCGACATGATGCGCGCTCTCTCTCATCAGTGAAGACGCGCCAATATGCCAGGCGCCGCAGCGGCCCGAGAAGGACGCTGGCCTGAAGGGGCTTGGGCAATCTTCCTGACGTCATCCCCCGGACACTGCGGCGGCGCACGAATGCTCCGCGCGCGACAATGACCAAGCCCTTGTATGGAATTTCGAATTGGGGCAGCCTTGAGCGCGGCCCGCCAGAAGTCTTGAGAAAACGCGCTCAGTCGTCTTTCGCTTTCCAATCCGCAGGGAGAAATGCTGATGTTGTTTGCGATCTATTATGAGATGACGCCCGAACGTCGCGACGAGGTTCTCAAGCGCTTTCAGAAATTCGGCGACGCCGCGCCAAAGGGTATGAAAGTCGTCGGAAACTGGCTTTCCGTCACGCTGCTCGAGGGCTGGAGCATCGTCGAAGCCAACGACATCGCCGATCTCGGCAAGCTCTTCCAATCCTGGACAGACCTCAACGTCAATCACATTACGCCGGTCTTCGACGAAGACGCCGCGCACAGATTTCTCTCAGCCAACAAGAAGTAGACATGCTGCGGAGCGCGCCCGCTCGCCGACGGCTACGACAGGAAGGCCGCGACGCAGGGCGTCGAGCGGCTGGCCGGTTAATACGACAATTCTCCATGAGCGCGGCGATACTCGCGATACCATTCGACGAGCGCTGCGACTCCCTCATCGAGCGACGTATGCGGGCGATAGCCGGTCAGGCGCTTCAACAGGTCCGCGCTGGCGAAGGTGCGCGGCACGTCGCCGGGCTGCATGTCGAGATAGTTGCGTTTGGCCTTTTTCCCGAGAGCCCTTTCGATCGTCTCGATAAAGTCGAGAAGCTTCACCGGCTCGCCGCGACCGATATTGACGATACGAAACGGCGCCACGGGCGACACGCTGTCGTCGCTTGAATCCCGCTCGGGAACGCAATCGATCAGCCGCACGACGCCTTCGACGAGGTCTGCGACATAGGTGAAGTCACGCGACATGTCGCCGTGATTATAGATGTCGATGACCCGGTCGTTCTCGATGGCGTCGACGAATTTCAACGGGGCCATGTCCGGGCGTCCCCACGGCCCGTAGACGGTGAAGAAGCGAAACATCGTCGTCGGGATCGACCACAGATGCGCATAGGAATGCGCCATGGCTTCGCCGGCTTTCTTCGTCGCGGCGTAAAGAGTCAAAGGGAAATCGGTTCGATCGCTCTCGTGAAATGGCACGGTAGGGCTCGCGCCATAGACCGAGCTCGTCGAGGCGACCAGAAAATGGCGCGGCTTCAGCAGTCGCGCGATCTCCATGACGTTGAAGGCGCCGACGAGATTGGCGTCGACATAGGCGCGCGGATTTTGCAGCGAGTAGCGCACGCCCGCCTGCGCCGCGAGATGGATGATGACGTCCGGCGCGGCCTCCTCCGCAGCGCGAGTCAGCGCCTCCATGTCCTCCAGCATGGCGATCGTGTCGCGAAAGCCGTTGCTGCGCAGCAGAATGGCGCGCCGCGCCTCCTTGAGACCCGGATCGTAATAAGGCGTCATGCCGTCGTAGCCGTCCACCAGATGCCCGGCCTCTAACAGGCGCTTCGCCAAGTGAAAGCCGATGAAACCTGCCGTGCCGGTCACAAAGACGCGCATGAGCCGCCATATTCCCTTTGATCAAAGCTTCGCCCTCATGGGCGAAGGCGACCGGCCTGTCAACGCGCCTGCGAGGCCTTCGTTTTCGACGCTTCGAGCCATATGTTGGCGCAAAGAGGAGAAACCGTCATGGTTGGCGGCGCCGATAAGCCTAGGACGATCCACCCGCTCTTCGTTCGGGTGACGCATTGGGTGAACGCCTTCGCGATCTTCGTCATGGTGCTGAGCGGCTGGCGCATTTACAACGCCTCGCCGCTCTTTGGCTTCGAATTTCCTAAGGATTTCACTTTGGGTGGTTGGCTCGCGGGCGCGCTCGCCTGGCATTTCGCGGCGATGTGGCTCCTGGCGCTCAACGGATTGGCTTATCTCGCTTACGGCCTGGTTTCGGGCCACTTCCGAAGAAGCTTCATGCCGATCTCGCTCCGCGGCGCGTTCGACGACTTATTGGTCGCGATGCGAGGCCACCTCAATCATGCGCCCGGCCGCTACAACGCCGCTCAGCGCGTATTTTACGTTGGGATCATTCTTGCCGTGATCGTCGCCATTCTGTCGGGCCTCGCCATTTGGAAGCCCGTGCAGCTTCAGGGGCTGACGGCGCTGATGGGCGGCTATGAGGCGGCGCGAGTAGTGCATTTCTTCGCGATGGCGACGATCGTTGCTTTCCTTGTCGTTCACATCGGACTCGCCGTGAGCGTCAAAGGCATTCTGGCGCCGATGTTCACCGGACGGGCGGAGGCGCAGCGATGAAGCCGCCTCGCAGCGAACGTCTTTCCGCCTTTCGGCCGCAGATCGCGCGGCTCGAACGCCGTCTCTTTCTCAAGCAAGGCCTGTCGCTTGGCGCGCTGTCGCTCCTTTCGGGCTGCACATTGAAGGACGACGACGCCGTCGATCGGCTGCTTTTGACAATGTCGCGCTTTAACGACCGCGTCCAGGCGGCGCTTTTCGATCCCGCGAAGCTCGCGCCGACCTATTCTGAGGCGGACGTCACGACGCCTTTCCCCTTCAACGCCTATTACGAAGAACAGGATATTCCGGTCATCGACGGCGAGAACTATCGACTGCAGGTCTCGGGCCTCATCGCGGACAAACGGCCCTGGAGCCTCGGCGACTTGCGCGCGCTGCCGCAATCCAGCCAGATCACCCGCCTCGTCTGCGTCGAGGGCTGGAGCGCGATCGGCAAATGGCGCGGCGTCGCCTTTCGGCATTTTCTCGAACGGATCGGCGCCGATCTGACGGCGCGTTACGTCGGTTTCAGATGCGCCGACAAATATTACTCGAGCATCGACATGCCGAGCGCGCTGCATCCGCAAACGCTGCTGGCGCTTGACTTCACCGAGGCCAAATACGGCTACCCGCTGCGCCTGCGCCTTCCGACGAAACTCGGCTTCAAGAATCCGAAATTCATCGGCGAGATCTTCGTGACGAACGACTATCCGGGCGGCTACTGGGAGGACAAGGGCTACAATTGGTTCAGCGGCTCTTGACCTGCGCCGAGGGCTGCATACCTAAGCCGACGCTTTCTCGCCACTTTTTTGACGCTCTATAGTCGCGGCGGCAGCTGAGTCGGCGCCCTGACAGCGAGGATATATGACCAATCGTCGACCCTGCGTTAACGGCATTCTCGCGGCGGTCCTGTCCGCCAGCGTTATCCCGCTTCACGGCGCGCTCGCGCAGGAGAAAACTCCGACCGCACAGCGGCCGGCCGTGAGACTTCCCGCCTCTTTGCCGGTCAAGAACGAGGTCTCCGTGGGAGAGGCGGTCAAACCGGAGGAAACGGAAGCAGCCGACGGCGAATGACGCCGCAATTTTTTTTATGACTTCATTAACCAATTCGTCAAACTGACGCTAACTGCGCGAATTCCGTCATGAAATCACCGCAGCGTAGGCGTGGCGGCGACCCAACTTCATCATCGTTGACCGGCCTGATGTCTGCGGGGCGGGCCGGTTGATTCGGCGGGGGGCTCTCACTTCGAGGGGACCATCCAGTGATGAATCAGCGACCCTGCGTGAACGGCATATTGGCTGCCGTGCTATCGGCGAGCTTCCTTCCCATTCACGACGCGCTTGCGAAGGAAGACAGATCCGCCAACGCGCCCGGCGCCACGAAACATGCAGCAAAGAAGCCGGCGAAGCCGCCAGCGCCGAAGCAGGACGCGAACAAACCGACGCCGGGTGACGAGCAAGGCGCGGGCGATAAGCCGTAGCGGGCGTCCTCGCGCAAATCGCTAATAATCGACAGCAACAAGGTAAAGACCGTGCGGCGGCGCGACCTGTCCGCAGCGCGCACGGTCTTTCGCCAAGAGCGCCAGCGCCAGATCCTCGACGCGCCACTTGCCGCTGCCGACATGCTCCAACGAGCCCGCCATGGAGCGCACCTGATTGTGCAGGAAGGAGCGCGCCGATGCGACGATCTCGATGCGCTCGCCATCGCGGCGCACGTCGAGACGCTCCAGCGTGCGCATCGGCGAATTCGCCTGGCATTCCGAGGCGCGAAAGGTCGTGAAGTCATGACGGCCGACGAGCGACCGCGCGGCTTCATGCATGGCTTGCGCGTCGAGCGGCCGCTTGACGTGCCAGGCGCGGCCGAGGTTCAGCGCCAAGGGCGCGCGGCGATTGTCGATGACATAGAGATAATGACGGCGGATGGCGGAAAAGCGCGCTTCGAAATCCTCGCCGACCGCGCGCGCCGCGAGCACCGCGATCGGGTCCGGCTTCAGATGCGCATTGATCGCGTCGCGCAGCCGATCGACGCGCCAATCGCGCGCAAGATCGACATGCGCCATCTGCCCCAGCGCATGCACGCCGGCGTCGGTGCGGCCCGCGCCATGAACGACGGCGCGCGCGCCGCCATTGATCGCAGCCACGGCCTCTTCAAGGCGCTGCTGGATGGAAACGCCATTCGCCTGCCGCTGCCAACCGATGAAAGGGCCGCCGTCATATTCGACCGTCAGCGCGAAGCGGGGCACGTCAGGCGAGCGAAACGCCACGCGTCAGCCTGCGGCCGCGCGCGAATTCTTCAAATTCCATTTCGCCCCTGCCCGCGCGTTGCACGCGCAGCAGCCGCAGCGCGCCCGCGCCACAAGCGATGAGCCCGGCGTCATCGAGCGCGGCGCCTGGCGCGCCCGCTCCCTCCTCGACCCGCGCGCGCAAAACCTTCACGCGCTCGAGGCCACGGCCGAGATCGGCTTCGAAAAAAGCGCCCGGAAAGGGGGAGAGGCCGCGCACGAGATCATGGAGGTCTTGCGCCGATCGGCGCCAATCGAGCCGCGCTTCAGCCTTCTCGATCTTTTGCGCATAGCAGGCGCCGTTTTCGGCCTGCGGCGTAAAGCGCAGTTCGCCTTTCGCCAGCAGATCGAGGGCCTGCGCCATCAGCGGCGCGCCGAGCTCGGCGAGACGGTCGTGCAACTCGCCCGCCGTCATCTCGGCGCCGATCGGCGTTTTCGCCGTCAAGGCGACGGGACCGGTGTCGAGACCGGCCTCCATCTTCATCACCATGACACCGCTCTCGGCGTCGCCCGCCATGATCGCGCGCTGAATCGGCGCGGCGCCGCGCCAACGCGGCAGCAGCGACCCATGCAGGTTGAGGCAGCCGTATCGCGGCGCGTCGAGGATCGGCTGAGGCAGCAGCAGCCCATAGGCGGCGACGACGGCGACGTCGGCGCCAAGCGCGGCGAAGTCCACCTGCGCGTCGGCGTTCTTCAGGCTTTTCGGCGAACGAACGGTAAGGCCGAGGCTCTCCGCCAAGAGGTGGACGGCGGACTTCTTCTCCGCCATGCCGCGCCCGGCGGGACGCGGCGGCTGCGTATAGACGGCCGCGATCTCGTGGCCGCGAGAAATGATTTCCTTGAGCAGGCGGGCTGCGAAGTCCGGCGTGCCCATGAAGACGACGCGCATTCTGTCGCGCAATCGTCAGGCTCCGGCTTGTTCCGACTGACGCTCCGTGGCGGCGCGATGCTGGGCGGCGATCTCGTCGTGGCGCGCCGCCTTGCTGAACTTCTTGACGACGCGCTCGCGCTTTAAGCGCGAGAGATGGTCGATGAAAAGGCCGCCTTCGAGGTGATCCAGTTCGTGCTGCACCACGGTCGCGAGCAGCCCTTCGGCGTCGAATTCCTGAACCGCGCTGTCCCGGTCGAGATGACGCACACGCACCCGCGCCGGCCGCTTCACGTCTTCGAAATAGTCGGGCACGGACAGGCAGCCTTCCTGATAGACGCTTAATTCCTCCGACGCCCAGATGATTTCCGGGTTGATGAGGAAGAGCGGCGAACGCGTCTCCTCAGTCTTGCCGACATCGACGACGACGATGCGCTTGGCCACCGCGACCTGGATCGCCGCGAGGCCGACGCCGGGCGCCTCGTACATGGTCTCCAGCATGTCGTCGAGCAGACGCCGCACCTCCGCGTCGACACGGTCGACAGGTTCGGAAATCTTTCGCAGCAGCGGATCCGGAAGGGTGATGATCGGCAGAATGGCCATTGTGTTTCGCCGTGGCTCTTTGCGTTTCCATGAGATAGGCGCGACCGGCGCGTCCGTCAAATCGAAAGGGGGGAGCGGCGCGTCTTTGCCTCGGCGCCAAAGGCGGCTAACATGCAGGGGTAAAAAATAATCGCCGCCGCGCGGAGCGGCGCGGCGCCTGGAGAGCGCGCCATGTCTTTGCTGATTTTTCTGGGCCTCGTCGCCGCCGTCGCCTTCTGGCTGGTCAGCGTCTACAACGGCCTCGTGTCGTTGCGCCAGCGCGGCAAGCAGGCCTTTTCCGACGTCAATGTGCAGCTCAAGCAGCGGCACGATCTCGTGCCCAATCTGGTCGAGACGGTGAAGGGCTACGCCGCCCATGAGAAAAGCACGCTGGATGACGTGGTCAAGGCGCGCAACGCCGCGGTGACCGCGCAGGGCCCGGCGCAGATAGGGGCGGCCGAGGGCGCGCTGACCGGCGCGCTCTCGCGGCTGATCGCGCTGTCGGAAGCCTATCCGGATCTGAAGGCGAACCAGAATTTCCAGCAGCTGCAGAGCGAACTGTCGGACATCGAAAACAAGATTTCGGCGGCGCGGCGCTTCCTCAACAATACCGTCGCCGAATACAACGCCACGCGGGAGGGCTTTCCCGGTTTCCTGATTGCGCAGCGCTTCGGCTTCGAGCCGCTCGATTATTTCGAGTTGGACGAAGCGCAGCAGAAGGCGATCGAAACCCCGCCGAAGGTGGAGTTCTAGGCGCGCGGAAGCGCCGCTCCTTTTAAAGGATCGCGGCCAACTTTGGAGTAGCGCCTCACCGGCGATCAGGAACACCATGTTCAAAGCCTACGGCCTTTATTCCCACATTCGCGCCAACGAACTGCGCTCGGCCTTTCTGCTCGCCGGCTTCGTCGTTCTGCTTCTTGCGCTGATGTTCTCCTTCGCGCTGCTGATCGAGGCGATGAGCGCGCGGCCTGGTGCGCCTTTCGACTACATCCTGGCGCTGGCGGTCGATGACCTGAAACGCGGCTGGCCGATCGGCGTCGTCGCGGCGGGCGTCTGGTTCGTCATCGCCTATCTCTTCCATCAGAAGATGATCGACTTCGCCACCGGGGCCGCGAACCTGTCGCGCGCCGAATCGCCGCGCGTCTACAATCTGCTCGAAAATCTCTGCATCTCGCGGGGCGTCCCGATTCCCGCCCTGCAGATGATTGAGAGCGATGCGCTCAACGCCTACGCCTCGGGGCTTAAAGAGGGGGAGTACAAGATCGCGGTGACCCGTGGTCTGACGCGCTATCTGACCGACGCCGAGCTCGAGGCGGTCCTCGCGCATGAACTGACCCACATTCGCAACCGCGACGTTCAGCTTCTCGTGATCGCCGTGATTTTCGCCGGCATTTTCGCCTTCGTCGCCGATCTGACGATCCGCCGCTGGGATTTTCCTTTCGGCTTCTCGCCGCATCGCCCCGAAAGCGACAATGGCCGAAGAGGCAATGGCGGCGCGGCGCTCGCCATTCTCATCGCCCTGTTCATCATCGCGCTGAGCTGGGGCGCCTCCGTGCTGATCCGCTTCGCGCTGTCGCGCTCGCGCGAATTCCTCGCCGACGCCGGCAGCGTCGAACTGACGAAGAACCCCGACGCGATGATCTCGGCGCTGCGCAAGATCGAAGCGCATGCGGCGATTCCGAACATGCCCTCGCGCATGCAATATTTCTTCATCGAAACGCCGGCGCTGCATCCGGAGTTCGGCTGGCTTGCGAGCCATCCGAGCGTCGATGCGCGTGTCGCGGCGCTCGTCGAATTCGGCGGCGGCCGGGATGTGTCGGTCGCGGCTTTAGGAGAAGAACGCGAGGCGATCGTTGCGCCGCGTGAGGACGAGGCCGCCTTCCTGCCCAAGGACGGACGCCATCCGCTCTGGCCGCCGCGCGGTCCCTGGGGCAGCGCGGGGCGCTGAGCTAGAGCGCGCCTCGCGCGGACGCTTCCGCCACCCGCGCCTTCAAAAATTCGATCGCTTTCGCCCGCGAGTCTCGCGCTTCGGGGAGAAAACTCATCAGCTGCCAGGCGTGCGGCACGCAAGGCCAGATCTCGAGCCGCGCGTCGACCCCCGCCTGCCTTGCGCGCGCGACGAGCCGCGTCGAATCGTCTCTCAGCACTTCGTCCGCGCCGACGTGAACGAGCATCGGCGGCAGGCGGGAGAGATCGGCGTAGATCGGCGAAGCGAGCGGATTTCTGGCGCTTTGGCGTCCCAGCACGGTGCGAGCGCCGAGCAGAATGTCCTTGCGCGTGAACAGCGGGTCACGATTTTCATTCTCGCGCATCGAGGCGCCGGTCGCGGCGAGATCGACCCAGGGCGAGGACAGCGCCGCGGCGACGGGCGGCCGCAAGCCTTCCTCGCGTATGCGCAGCATCAGCGACACCGCAAGTCCGCCGCCGGCGGAATCTCCAACGATGACGAAGGGTCCTGGCCGCGCCTCGGTCAAGGTCCGATAGGCGCGCAAGACATCTTCGAGCGCGGCGGGAAAGATATGCTCCGGCGCAAGCCGATAGGCTGGCGCAAAGACATCGAAGCCCGCACGCGCGAACGCGCGCGAAACATAGCGAAAAAGCCGCGGCGACCCGATGAGAAAGGCGCCGCCGTGAAGATAGAACAGCGTCGCAATCGCGCTCCCTGAAGCAGGAGTCCAATCGCCAGGAATCTTTGCCGCGAAAGGCGCGCGCCGTTCGGGAGACAGCATTTCGACAAGCCGCTGGAGGCCGCGCAAAGGCGCCGTCAACGCCAGGATGCGCGGCTTAACGAAACGGCGAAGGAAGGCGACGGTCCGCCGCGTCGCCGCGCTCGCGCCGCCGGCGCTCATTTTACGGCGGTCGGCTTCGCCGGCGCGGACGCGCTCGAGAGGTAATCGAGCGAGGGATCGTTCAGGCCGGCTTCGCGCGATTTGTCACGCCACTCGCGCGCCTCGGCGAGATTGGTCTCGACTCCGAGGCCTTCTCCGAGAATATGCGCGAGACGGTTTTGCGCGACGGCGTTGCCCTTCGCCGCCGCTTTGCGAAACCATTGCACGGCTGCGCCACGGTCGCGTGACGCGCCGACGCCATTGAACTGGAGAACGGCGAATTCGACCATTGCCGGCGCGAAGTCCAGCTCGGCCGCGCGCCTGAACCACTCCGCGGCTTCGCGCTCGTCCTTGGGAACGCCTCTGCCGGTCTTGTAGAGAAGGCCAAGCGCGTAGAGCGAGTCGGCGTCGCCCTTGGCGGCGGCGCGGCGGAAATAATCAGACGCTCTGCCGAAGTCCGACGGCGCGCCCTCATTTTCGAGGGCGATCTCCCCGATCAGATGGAGGGCGGCGGGATGATCCTGCGCAGCGGCCTTTTCCAGATAGGCGCGCGCGACGGCGCGGTTCTTCGGCGCGCCGGCGCCATTGAGCGCCGCAGCGCCGTAGAGATAGGCCGCTTCTTTATCGCCGGCGTCGGCGCCCCGCTTGAACCATTCCATCGCGGTCGAGAGGTCACGCCCCACGCCCGCGCCTTCGAGGTAAAGCTGACCGATAAGGGTGAGCGCGGCCGCATCCTTCGGATTGGCGGCGATGCGCTTTTTCGCCTCCTTCATCGCGACCAGATAATCCCCGCGCTGATAGGCGCCAAAGGCGAAGTCTGGCGCGGGCGGCGCATCATTGGCGGCCCCCGCGGCAGGCGCCAAAATGGCAACGATCGCGAGCGTCGCGAGCAATCGCTCGATCTTCGCCCTCATCCTGAGGCGCGAGCGAAGCGAGCCTCGAAGGACGAGGGCGAATGGAAACAAAAAAGTGAGCGGCTTCCTCGTCCTTCGAGACGACCCCTTCGGGGCCTCCTCAGGATGAGGAAGCCTTTCGCTCGATCGCCCTCGGGTCACTGCTGCTCTCCCTTAAGCCTCGCCTGCGCCTCCGCCACCGCCGCCGCCGGACCGCGCGCGTCGCTCCAGACCGCGTCGTCGAGCCGCACGAAGTCGGCGCCCGCCTGAACGAGCGAGGCGACATCGTCGAGCGATTCCGCGCGAGCGACGCAGGGCGTGTTGAAAAGCTCCGCCCACCAGGCGACGCGCTCGATGAGCGCTTCACGGTCAAGATCCGAAAACATCACATAGTCGGCGCTTAACTCGCCCGCGCGCATGGCGTCGTCGCGCGTCTCGATATCTCCGGCGCCGACGATGTAGCGGGGCGAGAGTTTCTTGATGGCCTCGACAAGCGCTTCGCCGCTGCCGGCGACATGGACGCCATCGGCGCCGGCGCGCAGCGCGACATTGGGCGCCGCCGCGACAAGGACCGCTACGCCCTTATCCTGCGCGGCGGGCGCCAGAGCGCGCACGATCGCTTCCTGACCGCGCTCGTCGGCATCGGCGAAACGAATGAGCAGGCTCGCGACGTCGCCCGCCGCGAGCGCCTCGTTGAGCGCAGGCGCAAATGCCGCCGCGTCGGCAAGCGGCGGGGTCGCGAGATAGAGTCGCGGCGAAATGTCGTTCATTTGTCCTTCAATCTGTCGAGCCAGACTTGCGCGGCGGCGCGCACATTGTCGGGCGCCGTGCCTCCGAAGCTCCTGCGGCTTTGCACCGACTTCTCGACGCCGAGCACGTCGCAAACATCGGCGTTGATGCGCGGTTCGACGCTCCGCATCTCCTCGAGCGTCAAATCCTCAAGACCAACCCCGCGCGCTTCAGCGAGCGCGACGATGCGGCCGGTGACGTGGTGCGCTTCGCGAAACGGCAACGACAGCGCCCGCACCAGCCAGTCGGCAAGGTCGGTCGCGGTCGCATAGCCCGCGCCGGCCGCCGCCTTCATCCGCGCGCGGTCGACGCGCATGTCGCGGACCATGCCGGCGATGGCGGCGATGCAGAGCGATAAGGTGTCGAGCGCGTCGAAGGCGCCTTCCTTATCCTCCTGCATGTCCTTCGAATAGGCGAGCGGCAGGCCCTTCATGACGACGAGCAGCGCGACAAGCGCGCCGATGACGCGGCCCGATTTGCCGCGCGCGAGTTCGGCGGCGTCGGGATTGCGCTTCTGCGGCATGATCGACGAGCCGGTGGTGAATTTATCGGACAGCGCGATGAAGCCGAATTGTGGCGTCGTCCACAGCACGATCTCTTCGGCGAAGCGCGACAGATGCGTGGCGCAGATCGCCGCCGCGCTCAGCGTCTCCAGAACGAAGTCGCGATCTGAGACGCTGTCGAGCGAATTCGCCGTCGGCCGATCGAAGCCGAGCGCGCCCGCTGTCATCGCGCGGTCGATCGGAAAGCTCGTCCCGGCCAGCGCCGCTGCGCCGAGCGGACATTCGTTCAGGCGCGCGCGCGCGTCGCGAAGACGTCCGCGGTCGCGCGCGATCATTTCGACATAGGCGAGCAGATGATGGCCGAGCGTCACCGGCTGCGCCGATTGCAGATGCGTGAAGCCGGGCATGACGCTTGCCGCCTCTTCCCGCGCGCGGGTCGCCAGCGCCAGCTGCAGATCGGCGAGTTCGGCATCCAGGCCGTCGATCTGGTCGCGAATGTAGAGTCGGAAATCGGTCGCCACCTGGTCGTTGCGCGAGCGCGCCGTGTGCAGGCGCCCCGCCGTCGGCCCGATCAGCTCGGCAAGGCGCGACTCGACGTTCATGTGAATGTCTTCGAGCGCGCGCGAAAAATGGAAGCGCTCGTTTTCGATTTCCGCTTTGACTCGCTCTAATCCATCGGCGATCTTCGCCGCGTCGTCGCGCGACACGATCCCCGTTTCGCCGAGCATGGCGACATGGGCGAGCGAGCCGCGGACGTCCTGCAGGCCGAGGCGCTTGTCGAAGTCGATCGAGACGTTGATCGCCTCCAGAACCGCGTCGGTTGCGCTTTTGAAGCGTCCGCCCCATATCTTGCTCGTCATTTTTAACCTCGGAGCCCACGCCTCATGGCCAAACCGCCACCGCCCCCGCGATCTTTCCTACTTGTCGTGAAGGCGGCCTCGATAACAATCGCGGCAAGCGTGGCGTTTCTATACGTGATCGGCAGCATGGGCGGCAAGAAACCGCCTGCCGGCGCGGTTGACGAGGGCGTCGGCCCCGCCGGCGAGGCTCAGCAGAGCGCGGCCGCCCCGGCTGAGGGCGACGCCGCATGCGCCGCCTCGGCGAAAATCGCCGCCAATGTGAAGGATCTCGCCAAGGGCGAAGTCGCGGCGATGACGATCGCCACTAAGCCGGAGCCGATGCCGGACTACGCCTTCGACGGGCCCGACGGCGCGCCGGTTTCGCTCGGCTCTTTCAAAGGCAAGACGGCGCTCCTCAATATCTGGGCGACCTGGTGCGTGCCCTGCCGCGCCGAGATGCCGGCGCTCGACAGGCTCCAGGAGGCCTTCGCCGGGCAGAACTTTCAAGTCGTCGCCGTCAACGTCGATACGACCCGTCTTGAACGGGCGAAGGCGTTTCTCGCTGAGACGGGCGTCAAGTCGCTGACCTATTACGGCGACCCAAAGGCCAACCTCTTCTATGAGATGAAGCAATCGGGCAAAGCGCTGGGCCTCCCCACCACGCTGCTGATCGGCCCCGACGGCTGCCAGATCGGGCTGATGAACGGTCCCGCCGCCTGGGACAGCGCGGACGCCAAGGCGCTGATCTCCCGCGCGCTCGAGACGCCTTCGAATTAATCGCGCAGCTGGCGTCCCTCGGACCGCCACCACTCTACTTTCGTCATCGACGACCCCTAGGGGCCGCTGTTTTTTCAAAAGGGAGATCGGCGAATGCATGTTTCGATTGAACAGGCCGACAAGGCGATCGCCGCGGCGCGCCGGAAGGCCATCGAGCTCGGCACACAGATGTGCATCGCCGTCGTCGATTCCGGCGGCGTCCTAAAGGCGTTCGAGCGGATGGACGACGCCTGGGTCGGCAGCATCGACATTGCGATGAAAAAGGCGAAGACCGCCGTCTTCTTCGGCATGCCGACCGGGCAGATCGGCAAGCTGTCGCAACCGGGCGGACCGCTCTACGGCATCGAGCATTCGAATGACGGGCTCATCACCTTTCCCGGCGGACTCCCCATCGTCGACGCAGACGGCGTGATGATCGGCGCCATCGGCGTCAGCGGTTCGGCCGTCGAGAATGATCATGCGGTCGCGCAGGCGGGCGTCGAGACGCTCGGCGTTTGGGATCTTCCCGAGCATCCCTGGCGCACCTGAACCGCCCTCGTTAGTGAGGCCGGTTCTTGGGCTTTTTCCGCTTCGCGCCGGGTTCCGTCCGGGCGCGGGGCTCAGCGCCCCGCTCGGCCGGCGGCGCCGCGGCCGGCGGCGAAGGCTGCGCCGGCGGGGCGGCCTCCTCCGGTGAAGACGGAGCAGCGGATTCAGCCGGCGGCGCAACCTCGGGTTCGGGCGGCGGCGCGCTCGGCGCGCCGCTCTCTTCGACGGGCTGCGCATCGGGAGCGGGAGGCTGCGACCGCGAGGCGGCGAACCACCACGTCGCTGCGGCAAGAGTCAGAATTGCGAGCGCCACCAAGAAGGCGATCCCGCCCCCACCCCCGCCGGAGCGTCGTGGCGGCGGCGGATCGGATGCGGGCCGCGGCGGCGGCGTTTGCACGCTCTTCTTTGTGAGGACCGGCGCGCGTCGCGCTGGCGAATCGGGCGAATCAGGCAACACGGCGCGATACTGGCTCCATACCCATGCGGAGGGGGGCGTCTCGCCGCCGCCTCCATTCGAAGAATCCGACATTGGCCCGTCCTCCAGAAGCGAATCGTCTGCGCCGGCCGCTTGCGCATGTTGCCTCGCCTCGGCGAAGCTCACAAGTGCGCTGCAAGCAAGTCGCGCCGCGCACGCGACACAAAGCCAGGAAGCGCGCTATCTAGTTCTGGGCCTTACCCCAAATCAGAGCGAGATCGTGCATGACCATTAAAGCTGGAGACCGACTCCCCGACGTGAAGTTGACCGTCATGGGCAAGAATGGACCTGAGCCGGTCGCCACGAAAGACTATTTTGCGGGACGCAGGGTGGCGCTCTTCAGCGTTCCCGGCGCCTATACGCCGACTTGCCACAAGAAACATCTGCCCGGCTTCATCGCCAAGGCGGATGAAATCAAATCCAAAGGCGTGGACGCGGTGGCGGTCACGGCGGTCAATGACATTTTCGCGCTCGACGCCTGGGTGAAGGAGTCGGGAGGCGGCGACAAGATCGACGCGCTCGCCGATGGTTCGGCGACCTTCGCCAAAGCGCTCGGCGTCGAACTCGATCTAACCGACGCGGGGCTTGGCGTGCGCGGCAAGCGCTATTCGGCGCTTATCGACGACGGCGTCGTCAAATGGATCAATGTCGAAGAGAATTCGAGCGAAGCGACGGTCTCGACCGCCGAAGCCACGCTCGCCCATCTCTAGGCGTTCCTTCCCAAGAAACGCGGACCAAGCGGCCGCGATTTCAGCGCTGTGAAGATTGCATCAGCGCCGCGACGCCGGGCAGCGTCTTTCCTTCGAGCCATTCGAGAAAGGCGCCGCCGGCCGTCGACACATAGGAAAATTCCTGCGCGACATGCGCCTGATTGAGCGCCGCGACGGTGTCGCCGCCGCCGGCGATCGAGAGCAACTTGCCCTCGACGGTGAGCCGCGCCGCGGTCTGCGCGACGGCGTTGGTGCCTTCGTCGAAGGGCGGCAGTTCGAACGCGCCAAACGGGCCGTTCCACACCAGCGTCCTGCACGCAGCGAGCAGCGATTCGACATGGGCGATTGATTTTGGCCCGACGTCGAGGATCATGTCGTTTTCGCCGACATGATCGACCGAGACGAAGCGCGACGGCGCATGCGCCTCGAATTTCTGCGCAACCGTGGCGTCGATCGGCAGCACGATCTCGCAGCCGGCCTTTTCCGCCTTGGCCAAAATCTCCCGCGCGGCGCCGGCGAGATCATGTTCGCACAGCGATTTGCCGACGCTCTTGCCTTGCGCCGCCAGGAAAGTGTTGGCCATGCCGCCGCCGATGACGAGATAGTCAACCTTCGCGACGAGATTGCCCAAGAGTTCGAGCTTCGTCGAAACTTTCGCGCCGCCAACGATCGCCATGACCGGCCGCTGCGGATTGGCGAGCGCGGACTGCAACGCTTCAAGTTCCGCCTGCATGGCTCGGCCGGCGAAGGCGGGCAGTCTGTGCGCTATGCCTTCGGTCGACGCGTGCGCGCGGTGCGCAGCCGAAAAGGCGTCGCTGACGAAGATATCGCCGCTCTTGGCGAGCGCGTCGACAAAATCGGCGGCGTTCTTTTCTTCGCCCTTGTGGAAACGCGTGTTCTCGAGCAATGCGACGTCGCCGTCCTTGAGCCCGTCGACGATCTTCGCCGCGGCGTCGCCGACGCAGTCGTCGGCGAAAGCGATCTTGCGTTTGAGAAAATGTTCGAGCGTCGGGATGACCTGGCGCAGCGAATCCGCATCGACGCGCTGACCCTTTGGCCGGCCGAAATGCGAAAGCAGAATGACTCTGCCGCCTTTTTCCACGATCTCGTTGATCGTCGGCAACGCACGCTCGATGCGCGTCGCGTCGGTGACGCGCCCGTCCTCCATCGGCACGTTCAAATCGACGCGCAGCAACACGCGCTTTCCTTTGACGTCGACGTCGTCGAGAGTGTGGAAAGCGGTCATGTCGGGCGTCCAATCGCGGCTTGAAAAGCCAAACGCGGACCCGAAGGTCCGCGCCGGCGTGGTGGAACGATGCTTACAGAAGCTTGCCGATCACGCTCGCCACATCGGTCATGCGGCCGGAGAAGCCCCATTCATTGTCGTACCAGGACAGGATCGACACGAGATTGCCGTCCAGGACCTTGGTCTGGTCGAGATGGAAGCAGGACGAGAGCGGATTGTGGTTGAAGTCGATCGACACCAGCTTCTCGCTCGTATAGCCGAGCACGCCCTTGAGCGGGCCGTCGGCGGCGGCCTTGATCGCGGCGTGCACCTCGTCCTTCGTCGTCGCCCGCTTGGCGACAAATTTCAGATCGACCGCCGAGACGTTGGGCGTCGGCACGCGAATGGCGTAGCCGTCGAGCTTGCCGTTCAGCTCCGGCAATACGAGTCCGACGGCCTTCGCCGCGCCCGTCGAGGTCGGGATCATCGAAAGCGCCGCCGCGCGGGCGCGGTAGAGATCCTTATGCATCGTGTCGAGCGTCGGCTGATCGCCCGTATAGGCGTGGATCGTCGTCATGATCCCCTTCTCGATGCCGATCGCATCATGCAGCACCTTGGCGACCGGCGCGAGACAGTTCGTCGTGCAGGACGCGTTGGAGATCACGAGATGATCCTTGGTGATCTTATCGTGATTGACGCCATAGACGACCGTAATGTCGGCGCCTTCGGCGGGCGCTGAAACCAGCACGCGCTTCGCGCCCGCGTCGAGCAGCAATTTCGCCTTGTCACGCGCCGTGAAAAGCCCGGTGCATTCCAGCGCGATGTCGATCTTGAGGTCCTTGTAGGGAAGCTCGGCCGGATTCTTGATGGCGGTCACTTTGATCGGGCCGCGGCCGACGTCGATCGTGTCTCCGGCGACTTTCACCTCATGCGGGAAGCGGCCGTGGACTGAATCATATCGCAACAGATGCGCATTGGTCTCGACCGGGCCGAGATCGTTGATGGCGACGACTTCGAGGTCCGTGCGTCCGGTCTCGATGATATAGCGCAGGATATTGCGGCCGATGCGCCCGAATCCGTTGATCGCCACTCTCACGGTCATTTGGAAAATCTCCTTGCGCCGCCGGAACTCCGCGGCCCTCGCCATCGAGCCTGTGGGCTCTGGAGGCGAGCGTGTGATAGCACCTCGCGCCCCCCTGTCAACGCGCCAAGGTCGCGCCAATTGGCGCGGTTTCGATTTGCGCGATTCATGCTAGGAACAGGCTGGCAAGCGAATCGTTCGGCGTGTTCGCCGCGCCGCAAAGCCATGCACCTTCCGCGACCGGCGATGACCCATTCAGATAAGCGCGACGAAGAAAACGCCAAGAGGCTCGAGGCCGCCGTCGCCGAGCTGCAGGCGGCGCTCGCTCAGCTGGAGCGCACTGTCGCCGCAAAGCTCGAAGACGAGCTGTCCAGTGCCGAACTCGAAGAAGAACTCGCCGTCATGCAAGATGATCGGTCGCGTCTCGCTCTCGATCTCGACGCCGCGTTGGCGCAGCAGAACGCCCTGGAGAAGAGCCGCGACGAGGTGCTGCGAAGGCTCGAAGCCGCGAGCGAAGGCGTCGCCGCAGCGCTCGGCGCGGCGGGCGTCGCCTCGACCCGAGAGAATTAATATGGCCGCCGTCGTCGTCGCCATCGCCGGTCGCACCTATCGCATGTCCTGCGAGGAGGGCGAGGAGCAGCGCATCGAAGAGCTCGCGCGTTACGTGGAAAGCAAGATCCAGTCGATGCGCGAGAGCTTCGGCGAGATCGGCGAGCAGCGCATCATCGTGATGGCCGCGCTCGCAATCGCCGACGAGGCGACGGACGCACGCGCCAAAGCGCAGGCGACGGAAGCCGAGTTCGCTGCGCTGCGCGCTGAACTCGACGCCGCGCACAAGGCGAGCGACGCCGCGTCGACGCTCGCCGCCAAGGCGCTTGGCGACGCGACGCGTCGGATCGTGAAGCTCACTGGCGAACTGTCGCCGCCCGCCGCATCGCCGGACGATGGTCTCTAGGTCCGGGATGCGGCGCTGAAAACCGCCAGTTGAGCCTCGAAGGCACGCTTGTATGCGGGCCGCGCTTCGCCGCGGGCGACATAGGCGGAGAGGTTCGGATATTGGTCCAGCAGACCCGACGCCTTCAACCTGAGCAGCACCGACGCCATCATCAGGTCGCCGGCGCTGAACGGACCATCGAGCCAGTCGGCATCGCCAAGGCGAAAGGAAAGTTGGCCCAGCCGGTTACGGACGCGATCCTCGACGAGAGGCAGACGCTGCTCGTACCAGGCCTCGTCGCGCTCCAGAAGCCTGGCGATTGCAAGATCAATGATTGGCGGCTCCATCGTGCTGAGCGCCGCAAACATCCATGTGATCGCGCGCGCCCGGGCATTTGCATCGTCTGGCAGCAGCCCAGCATGGCGCTCCGCGATATGGAACACGATCGCCCCCGACTCGAATAGGGCGAGACCGCCTTCTTCATAGGTCGGAATCTGCCCGAAAGGATGAAGCGCGAGATGCGCCGGTTCCTTCATCGCTTTGAATGAAAGAAGACGAACGTCGTAGGGTTGGCCCACTTCTTCGAGCGCCCAGCGAACGCGCATGTCCCGCGCCAATCCCTTGCCGCCATCTGGCGACCGTTCAAAGGCGGTAACTGTGGGGGTCATTGGAAATCTCGCCGGGCAGCCGCCCGTCTCCTCAACTCATCGGCGGCGCGCTCGATCAATGAGTCCTGACCCCGGACTGCCCGCTTAAGATTACTTCGTCACGCCCCAATCTTCGAAACTCGGGTCGCGCTTGGCTTTTTCGAGATTGTCCGCCTGTTCCGACAATTGATAATTCCGGTTTTGCGCCGCCATGGCCTCGGCGCCGTCCTTGAGGATCGCGATCTTCATCTGCTCTGTGGCGAGGCGATTGAGCTCATTGATCCACTGGTTGAGAGCGAGCAGCAAGTTGCGTTTGCGCGCTTGTTGAATCTCATGCGACGAATCACTGTTCTCCGACAGCGCGAGTTCTTCCTGAGTTTCAGCGATCATCGCATCGAGCTTCTTGACCTTCTCCTCCGCCGCCGCGACCTGGTCCGAAGCGCCGGACTTGGCCTTTTCGAGCGCCGCTTCGGCTTCAGCGCGCGCCTTCTTGAGTTTGTCGAGGCCGTTCTGCAGCCATTTCGACTGGATCTTCAGGAGCGAGTCGCGCGGAACCCCGCTGAGGCTCAGCGAATTCGGAATGGGAAAATATTCGCCGAGCTGCGCGGCGCCAGCCGGCCCCGCAGAAATCGCGCAGGCGAGCAGGCCACAGAGAACGGCGCCGGCCAACGTCCTGCGGACGCTAGCCATTTTGCTGATGAAGCTCATGATTTTCTCCCGGTATGCTGCGCTTTTTTCGCGCGCTTTTCTTTGCGCAAACTGAGCCATCATATGACGTCTGGCAAGCCCCGGCGCGGCGCGGCGACCTAAAGGAGTCGAGCGCAGCGCTTGACTGCCCCGGTGCTTCGCGCCAGCCTACGTCCGCCGGGGGAGCCCGCCCGGCGGCGCGCCAACGACGCCGCCACGGGGCTGAGAGGCCGCAAGACGCGCGAAAACGCGGGGGGCGGCGACCCTTCGAACCTGATCCAGTTGAGACTGGCGGAGGGATGGTGTCAGCGAAATTTCCCGAAAGGCGGCGCTCATGCTCGCGCGCGTGATTGGCGCCGGCGTCGCCGGACTCTGCGCCGCCTATGCGCTCGCGCGGAAGGGCGTGGAGGTGGAGATCGTCGAGCGCGAGTCCGCGCCGGGCCTTGGCTGCTCGCGCTTCGCCGGCGGCATGATCGCGCCCTGGTGCGAACTGGAAAGCGCCGAACCCCTGGTCGCGACGCTCGGCGAAGAAGCGCTCGACTTCTGGTCGCGCGAACTCGGCGTCGCGACGGTCGCCGGCAGTCTTGTCGTGACGCCGGCTCGGGAGCGCGCCGAACTCGCCGACTTCGCCCGGCGCACGCGCAATTTCGACTCGCTGGACGCAAAGGATATCGCGGCGCTTGAGCCAGATCTCGCCGGGCGCTTCGACGCCGCGTTGTTTTTTCGGCAAGAAGCGCATCTCGATCCCCGCGCGGCGCTCATCGCGCTGACCGAGCGCCTCGCGCAAATGCCGAATGTGACGCTGCATGTTCAACAGGACGCCGCCGGACTGGAGACGATCCCGGATTGGATAATCGACTGCCGCGGCTTCGCGGCGCGCGACGCGCTTCCCGGCCTGCGCGGCGTGAAGGGCGAAATGCTGATCCTGCGCAGCGAGGAGATTTCCCTGGCGCGTCCGGTGCGCATGCTGCATCCGCGCCGGCCGGTTTACGTCGTGCCGCGCGGCGAGGAACTGTTCATGGTCGGCGCGACGATGATCGAGAATGAGGAGCGCGCGCGGGTCACCGCGCGGTCGGTCGTCGAACTCGTCAACTCCGCCTTTGCGGTCCACCCGGCCTTCGCCGAGGCGGAAATTGTCGAGACCGGCTCGGACCTCCGACCCGCCTTCGCCGACAATCTGCCACGTCTTTTGAAGCGGGGTCGCACTCTCTATATCAATGGGCTCTACCGCCACGGATTCCTGCTTGCGCCGGCGCTGGCGCGCCGCGCGGCCGAGGTCATTGTAAACGACGGACATTTCCCAGAGGTGATGGATGCTGATTCAGATCAACGGGCGGCCGCAGGATGTGAGCGCGACCACGTTGCAAATGCTGCTGGACGAACTGGGGTATGATGAAAAGACCGTCGGCACCGCTCTGAATCAGGAGTTCGTGCGCGCCAGGGACCGCGCCGAGACGCGGCTTCGCGAAGGCGACGCCGTCGAGATCGTGACGCCGAGACAGGGCGGGTGAGCGAGTTTGATGCATGAATGACCCGGTGACGCTTTACGACCGCGCGCTGGCCTCGCGGCTGCTGCTCGGCACCGCGCGCTATTCGTCGCCAGCAATCCTCGCCGAGGCCATTCGCGCATCGGGATGCGAGATCGTCACCGTCTCGCTCCGGCGCGAGGCCGGCGGGGCGCGCGCGGGCGAGACTTTCTGGAGCCTCATCCGCGATGTCGGCGTGCGCGTGCTCCCCAACACCGCCGGATGCCGCACCGCCAAGGAGGCGATCGCGACCGCGCAAATGGCGCGGGAAGTCTTCGCAACCGACTGGATCAAGCTGGAAGTTATCGGCGAGGAAGACACGCTACAGCCTGACGTCTTCGGCCTCGTCGAGGCGGCGCGCGCGCTCGCGGATGACGGCTTCAAGGTCTTTCCCTACACGACCGACGATCTGGTGGTGGCGGAAAAGCTGCTCGACGCCGGCTGCCGCGTGCTGATGCCCTGGGCGGCGCCGATCGGCTCCGGGCGCGGGGTCAACAACGCTTTCGCCTTGCGGGCGCTGCGCGCGCATTTTCCCGACACGCCCCTCATTGTCGACGCGGGGCTTGGCGCGCCGTCTCACGCCGCGCTCGTTATGGAGATGGGCTATGACGCGGTGCTGCTCAACACCGCCGTTTCGCGCGCCGGCGACCCCGTCTTGATGGCGCGCGCCTTCGCCCTCGCGATCGAAGCCGGCCGAGCGGGCTTTCGCGCGCAGCCGATGACGCCGCGCGACATGGCGGAGCCTTCGACGCCGATCATCGGCCGACCCTTCGACAGACTGGCGTAACGGGTGGCGGCGCTGAGGCTCGACCCGTTCTATCTGATCGTCGACGACGCCGACTGGCTTTCCCGCCTGCTGCCGCAGGGCGTTAAGCTCGTGCAGCTGCGGGTGAAGGATCGCGCCGAGCCTGACGTGCGCGCGCAGATCGCAACGGCGCGGGAGATGTGCGCGCGACATGGCGCGCAGCTCGTCGTCAACGACTACTGGCGGCTCGCGATGGAGGAAGGCTGCGACTTCGTCCACCTCGGCCAGGGCGATCTCGACGCGGCGGACATCCCGGCGTTGCGCCGCGCCGGGGTCAGGATCGGCGTTTCGACGCATGACGAAGCCGAACTTGGCCGGGCGCTGTCGCTCGGCGCGGACTATGTCGCGCTTGGGCCGATCTATCCCACGCTTCTGAAACAAATGGCTTTTGCGCCGCAGGGCCTCGCCCGGATCGGGGCCTGGAAGGCGCAGATCGGCGAGACGCCTCTTGTCGCCATCGGCGGACTGACCCCCGAACGCGCCATCGCCGCGCTTGCCGCGGGCGCCGACAGCGCCTGCGTCGTCACCGACATTTTGCGCAACGCCGAACCAGAGGCGCGCGCGCGGGAATGGCTCTCCGCGACGCAACCCTGGCGTGAGCGCGAGGGCTTTTTCGCGCCCGACTACGACGGCGCGCGCGTGTGTCCATCGCCCAATCATGGCGCGCGGCTGCGCCCCATCTCGTCGCTGGTGCTTCACTATACGGGGATGCCGACGGCGGAATCGGCTCTCGCCCTGCTTTGCAATCCGCGCTCGGAGGTTTCGGCGCATTATGTCGTCGAGGAGGACGGCGGCGTGCTGCAGCTCGTGCCGGAGTCGCGGCGCGCCTGGCATGCCGGGATAAGCTACTGGGCCGGCGAAACCGACATGAACTCCGCCTCGATCGGGATCGAAGTCGTTCATCCGGGCCACGACGACCCGAGACCCTATCCGGCGGCGCAAATCGAGGCGACGGCGGCGCTCGCCAAGGACATTTGCCGGCGCCACGCGATACCGCCCGAGCGCGTGCTGGCGCATTCCGACATCGCGCCTGGGCGCAAGCGGGACCCCGGCGAGTTCTTTCCCTGGGAGGAGCTCGCCCGCCATGGCGTCGGGCGGGTCGCCGATGAGAGTCTCGGCGCTGGCGCGACGACGATCTCGCTTGTCGACGCGGGCGCCAAGGTCGCCTCGCTCCAGCGCGACCTCGCGGCTTATGGCTATGGCGTCGAGCCGACCGGCGTCTATGACGTCCAGACCGTCCAGGCGGTGGAGGCGTTTCAGCGCCACTTCCGCCGCGCGAAGGTCGACGGCCGCGCCGACGGCGACACGCGCGTGGCGCTCGCCAGTCTCCTCGCGACATTGGGAGAACGCGTATGAAGGCCGTGGTCGTGACCGGCGCCTCGACCGGGATCGGCGCGGCCTGTGTCGATTTATTGGTTGAGAACGGGTTTCTGGTTTTCGCCTCGGTCCGTAAGGACTCCGACGCCGCCGCGCTCACGGCTCGACACGGCGCGTCCGTCATTCCGCTGTTCTTCGACGTGACCGACGCCGAATCGATCGCCTTGGCCGCGCGCGACGTCGAGGCCCGCCTCGAAGGCGAAACGCTCGCGGGCCTCGTCAACAATGCCGGCGTCGCCGTCCCCGGCCCGCTGCTGCATCTGCCGATCGACGACTTTCGCCGCCAGATCGAGATCAATCTGATTGGCCAGCTTCGGATCATCCAAGCCTTCGCGCCCCTGCTCGGCGCTGGGGCGCCGCGACGCGGCGCGCCCGGCCGCATCGTCAATATGAGTTCGGTCGCCGGTCGCTCCGCCGCGCCGTTTCTCGGCGCCTACGCCGCCTCGAAATTCGGGCTAGAGGGCATGTCGGACGCGCTGCGGCGCGAGCTGATCGTCTATGGCGTCGACGTCGTCCTGATCGAGCCAGGGATGATCGCGACGCCGATCTGGGACAAGGCCGAAGAGACCGATCTCGCGATGTTCGAGGGCACGGCCTATGCCGCGCCAGGTCGGAGGATGCTGGAGTGGCTTGTAGAGGCCGGCCGCCGCGCGCCCGGTCCCGAGGTCGTCGCGCGCGCCGTGTTGCGGGCGCTGACGGCCACGCGCCCGCCCGCCCGGATCCCGGTCGTAAGGAATCGCTTTACCGACTACACGCTACGCAGCCTATTGCCGGCGCGACTCGTCGACTGGCTGACGGCGCGCCGGCTCGGCCTGCTGCCGAAATAGGCGACCGCCCTGGGACGATCCTTCCGATCGTCCGCAACGATGTTGAGCTGAAAAGGAGAGGCTATGTCCAACGCCAATGACTGTGGCGCGCCGCAAAAACATGGCGCGGTCTGCTGGAACGAACTCAATGTCCACGATGTCGAGCGGGCGAAGAAGTTTTACAGCCAAACTCTTGGCTGGAGCTTCGTGGGAATGCCCATGGACGGCGCCACATACTGGATCATCAGTTCGCGGGGCGCGCAGGTCGGCGGCATGTTCGAGATGAAAGCCCCGGAACTGGCGAGCGTTCCAGAACACTGGCTGACCTATATCGGCGTCGATGACGTCGACGCCCGCCTGGAGAAGGCCAAGGCCGCCGGCGCCACGATCTGCAAGGACGCCTTCGAGATCCCCGGCGTCGGCCGCATGGCCGTGCTGCAGCAGCCGGGCGGCGCCTTCGTCGCCTGGATGACGCCCAAACCGCCAAGCGCCTAGGCGGCAGGTCTGACCTCATCGCCGTCTAGGGCATGCTCGCCGCGCAAAGATCAGAAAGCGTCGCCATGAGCGTTGAGGGTTCGAACGGCGAAGGCTCGAAGCCCACCGCCAGATAGAAGGCGGCAGCCTCAGCGGATATGGCGTGGACCAAGACGCCTCTGATTCCGATCGTCTCGGCGGCGTGGATAACGCGCTGGGCAGCGTCGCGGACGAGCGCGCGACCAAGACCCTGGTTCTGGCGTGCGCGATCGATCGCCAACCGGCCAAGCACCGCCACCGGAACAGGATCGGGCATATTGCGCCGAAGCCTTGGCGACGCCGCGAGAACTGCGACCGCTCCGGAGGCGAGCGCGTAATAGGCGACACCGCGAGACCCCTCGCAGACGACGTAAGTTCGGGACGCGCCGCTCGCCTGATTGACGCGGGCGCGGCGTTTGAGCCAGTCGTCGAGAGCGGAAACGCCGCAGTCGAAAGCGGAGAGTTCGTCGGCGTCGGATATCGGGCGGGGTGGACTGGGCTTCACTCCCACGGCGCTTTGGTCGTCATCATGCGCCGCAATTTCTCGTTCGGCGCGGGCGCCGCATCGAGGCGTTCGACGAAGCGCGCATAGTCTTCCGAGCTGACATTGAACAGCGTGCGATCCAGCAACGCATCCTGGGCGGCGCGGCGGCCGGCGTCGAGCAGAAAATCCGTGCGCGTCTTGCCGAGAAGCGTCGCTGCGCGCGCGATGAGTTCGCGGTCCTCAGGCTTCACCCGGAGGTTGAGCGTCTCACGCTTTGCATCAGACCGGTTGGCCGCCATGACGGTTTTCTCCAGCACTCGCTTTAGCATAGTGTAACGCTAATGTCATTACCTAGTATAAGCGGCACAAGCCGGGGACGCGCGCTCGCGTAGACTTGCCACGTTGGCGAATCGGAGCTGTGGAAGATGCTACACTTTAAAGGCAGAGCCTCCTCGAAGTTGGGATTTGCACCGACTCAGATAAGTCTCGAAGTTCATGCTTGGCTGAACTTTCGATTAAGCGCTCGTGTCGCCCGCATCGCTGCGATGGCCCTATTGCTTTTGGGCGCTTGACCTCGAACGCCTTACGGGCGACCTATCGGCGTCCGCAACGACCGCCGAAACGACCCCCATGAACGAAGCCGCATCAGAGACCCGTCTGCCCGACCCGGTCGTCGCCGAACCGGCGCCCCGCCACCGCACGTGCGCGGTGGCTGTTGGCGCGGGCCCCGCGGCGGTGATCGTCGGCGGCGGCGCGCCCGTCGTCGTCCAGTCCATGACCAACACCGACACGGCGGATGTCGAGTCGACCGTGACGCAGGTTCTGGCGCTGGCGCAGCAGGGCTCCGAGCTGGTGCGCATCACCGTCGATCGCGACGAGGCGGCGGCCGCCGTGCCGCATATTTTCGAGAAGCTCGCGCAGAAGGGATGCCACGTCCCGCTGGTCGGCGATTTCCATTACATCGGCCACAAGCTGCTCGCCGATCATCCCGCCTGCGGCGAGGCGCTCGCCAAATACCGGATCAATCCGGGCAATGTCGGCTTCAAGGAAAAGAAGGACAAGCAGTTCGCCTCGATCGTCGAACTTGCCGCCAAGCACGGCAAGGCGGTGCGGATCGGCGCCAATTGGGGCTCGCTCGATCAGGAGCTGCTCACCTATCTGATGGACGTCAACGCCGCTTCCGACAGGCCGCTCGACGCGCGCGCCGTGATGCGCGAGGCGCTGACCCGTTCGGCGCTGATGTCGGCGAAGCGCGCCGAGGAGATCGGCCTTGCGAAGGACCGCATCGTCATTTCGGCGAAGGTCTCGGCGGTGCAGGATCTCATCGCCTGTTACCGGATGCTCGCGCAGCGCAGCGACTATGCGCTGCATCTTGGCCTCACCGAGGCCGGCATGGGATCGAAGGGCGTCGTCGCGTCCTCGGCCGCGCTGGGCGTGCTGCTGCAGGACGGCATCGGCGATACGATCCGCGTGTCGCTGACGCCCGAACCTGGCGGCGACCGCGCGCTCGAAGTGCGCGTCGCCCAGGAAATTCTGCAGACCATGGGCTTTCGCACCTTCGTGCCGCTCGTTGCGGCCTGCCCGGGGTGCGGGCGCACCACTTCGACCGTGTTTCAGGAACTCGCCCGCGACATCCAGGCGCATATCCGCGAGCGGATGGCGGCCTGGCGCGCGCAATATCCAGGCGTCGAGACGCTCAATGTGGCGGTGATGGGTTGTATCGTGAACGGTCCCGGCGAGTCGAAACACGCCGACATCGGCATTTCGCTGCCCGGCACCGGGGAGACTCCGGCCGCGCCGGTGTTCATCGACGGCAAAAAGGCGATGACATTGCGGGGCGAGGGCATCGCCGAGGAATTCACCCGCATCGTCGACGATTACATCGTGCGCCGCTTCGGCGGCGGCGCGAAGGGCGAAGCGGCGGAGTAAACTACGCCGTCGTCTCTCGCGCGCGTCATGGCCGGGCTTGTCCCGGCCATCCACGCAAAGAAGCGCGATGACGACGTGGATGCCCGCGACAAGCGCGGGCATGACGCGCGAAATGTCAAAGCTGCGCGCCGTTTGACGCCGATTCCAGCGCCTCCGCGGCCCGTCGCAGATCGCGCCAGGCGGCGGGCTTTAAGGCCGCGCTTTTCAGCATCGCCTCGAGACTCGAAAAGACGAAGGCGCGCGCGACATGCGCGCCGCAGCGCGCTTCAAACGCCTTGCCGCGCAGCTTTCCCACCGGCTCGTTGGTCGTCAGCATAATCCGCGCCGGCGCTTCGCCAAAAATCAGCAGAACGTCCGGCCGCGCCAATTCGACCCTGCGTCGCGCGAATGGCGCGAATATCGCCGCTTCATGCGGGCTCAGCGCGCGGTCGCCAGGCGGGCGCCAAGGCGAGACATAGGCGAGAGTGACGCTGGAGCGATCAAAACCGATCGCCGCCAGCATATTGTCGAGGAGTTTCGCCGAAAGCCCGCTGAACGCCTCGCCGCTTGTTTCTTCCGTCACGCCCGGCGCGGCGTCGAAGGCGATGAGACGCGCTGCAGGCGCGCCGGCGCCGAATAGAAAATGCTGCGCCATGTCGCGAAACGGCGCGTGCGGAAAATCGGCGAGACGCGCGGCGAGCTCGTCAAGATCGCGCGCGCTGGAGGCCTCCTGCTCCGCGGCGCGAATGGCTTCATCCGGCGCGGCGATCGGCGCCGCGGCGCGGCGCGGGCGTTCGGCGGCCGTCGGCTGCGGCAAGGTTTGAAGCATCGCCATCGATTCGGCTGGCTCGGTCAGCGACGCCGCGACCGCGCGCGCGCTGTCCGCGTAGCGGTCGTGCGGCGCCTCGTCGAGCGCGAGATCGACGCCGCTTTGAACGTACCAGTCGAGCAAGGCCCTGAGGGCGTTAGTATTTTCCGGAAGGTCGGCGCGCATGACATTGAGACTAAACGAAGCTGGCGCGAGATCAACCGAAGCGGTGTGGAGCCGCACATTTTGCGGCGGCGATTTGCGCAATCTATATTGCGCCAAATCAAAGCTCTTTCTCAATGAGACAGATCGGCCGATGCTCGAGACCGTCGCGATTGCCGAAGACGAACAGGACCTGCGTGAACTGCTCGCCGAGTTTCTATCGACGAACGGCTATCGCGTTCTCGCGGCGTCGAGCGCCGCGGAATTCCGCTCCATGGTGGAATTCGAGGCGATCGATCTCGCCATTCTTGACATCAATATGCCGGGCGAAGACGGGCTGTCGCTTGCGAGATGGCTGAATGCGCGCGGCTCCACGGGCATCATCTTCGCAACAGCGGTCAATTCGGCGATCGACCGCATCGTTGGGCTCGAATCGGGCGCCGACGACTATGTCACCAAGCCGTATCACATGCGCGAAATGCTGGCGCGTATCCGCGGCCTGCTGCGGCGCAGAAAGATGGTGCGCGCGGCCCTCGCCGGCAAAAGGCTGGCGGCAATCACGTCGATCGACGTCGTCGGCTACACGCGCTTGATTCAATACGACGAGCATAACGGATTGGCGCTCATCGACCGGTTCTTTCGCGACGTCGTCACGCAATCGCTTCCTCGCCGCTCCGGAAGTTTATTCAAGATGCTCGGCGACGGCGCGCTGATCGATTTCGCCAGCGTGCACAACGCGATCGAATGGGCCGTAGAATGCCAGACGGAAACGCGCGCTTATGCGACGGCGCATGGGCACGCGCAGACGCTGCAGTTGCGCATCGGCGTGGCGGTTGGCGACGTGGTCGTTCGGAACGGAGACCGCTTCGGCGAAGTCGTGGCGCTCGCCGCGCGCATACAGGAAGCCGCGCCGGCCGGTTCGGTGATGATCTCGGATGTGGCGCACGCTATGACGCGCGGGAATATACGCAAGGACTTCGTGGCGCGACGGCACGCGCTCAAAAACATCGCCGAGCCGATGCAGTTGTGGCTGCACGAGACCTCCAGCGCGGCGCTCAATGAGCGCGCATCAAATTGAGAGAGCGCCTCAAATGAATATCCAGCAAGGGGCGACGCAAGCGCCGGTGACCGGCGGCGCGCTGCTGCAGGCATTGTTCGACGCTATGCCAGGCCGCGCCGCCTTTCTCGACGTGGAGCTACGCTATCGCTACGTCAATCGCGAGTTTCTCTTGGCGCTCGGAGCGACAGAGGATTGCGTCATCGGGAAATTCGTCGAGGACGTTTTGGGCGCCCAGGCGGCCAGTCTTTACAAAGCAGCGATGCAAAATCTTTCGGCGAACGCGCCGCAACGCCTGCGCCGTTTCGTTGACGACGCAGACGGCGCCCCTCGTTGGATCGAAGAGGAGTTCAGGCCGTTCACGCCGGGCGGGGTCATGCAGGGTGTCGTCTGCGTCGCGCGCCTGCTGGCCGACGCCGAGCAGTGCGAAAGCGATCGGCTGAAATTGCTGGAATCGCATAAGACGCGGGAGGCGATTCATGCGGCGGTGGTCGACTCCGCTCTCGATTGTATCGTCGTCATCGACGCACAGGGCCGTGTCGTCGAGTTCAACCCTGCGGCTTCGGCGACGTTCGGCTATTCGCGCGAGCACGCGATCGGCAGGACCGTCGCCGAACTGATCGTCCCGGTGGAAATGCGCGATCATCACAACAGCGGGCTTGAGCGCTTCCGAGCGGGCGGGCCGGCCTCCGTTATCGGGCGGCGCGTCGAATTGGAGGCGATGCGCGCCGACGGTTCGCGCATTCCCGTCGAACTGGCGATCACGGCGGTTGGTTCGGGCCCAAGCGCTCTCTTCACTGCGCATCTTCGCGACCTACGTCCGGCGCGAGAAGCGCAGGCGCAAATCGAAGGTCAAAGAGAAGCGCTCTACCAAAACGAAAAGCTCGCAGCCCTTGGGTCGCTCCTCGCCGGTGTGGCGCATGAACTCAACAATCCGCTCTCCATCGTCATCGGACAGGCGCTCATGCTGCGCGAGGCGGCTCAGTCGCATGCGAGTTTCGACACGCATTTTGAGGAATTTGCGGAACGCGGCGCGAAAATCGAGACAGCCGCCAACCGCTGCGCGCGAATCGTCAAGGTTTTCCTGGCCATGGCCCGTCAGCGCGAGGCGGAACGCGGAAGAGTGGAGATTCCCGACCTCGTCGAGCGCGTGCTCGAACTGCTTTCGTATGGATTGCGGACGGCCGGCATCGAGGTGACCAAGGACGTCCCAGCGGACCTGCCGCCGCTCTTGGCCGACAGCGACCAGTT
The DNA here is from genome assembly GCF_013350005.1 of Methylocystis silviterrae. GTDB lineage: Bacteria > Pseudomonadota > Alphaproteobacteria > Rhizobiales > Beijerinckiaceae > Methylocystis > Methylocystis silviterrae. Next base: position 45,902 of record NZ_JABVWW010000013.1, on the reverse strand, counting down.
GCATCAGGTGCTGCTCAATCTGGTGGTGAACGCCAAGCAGGCGCTGGAAGCGCAGCCGGCGCCACGGCGGATTTCGATCGTCGCGCGCGCCGATCAAGCGGCCCAGAAGCTCGATGTCCACATTTCCGACAATGGGCCGGGCGTTCCAGACGCTATCCGCAACCGCATTTTCGATCCTTTCTTCACGACGAAGCCGCAGGGGGTGGGAACAGGAATCGGACTTGCCGTTTCGCGCGGTCTCATCGAGTCGCACGGAGGTTCGCTCACTCTGGAGCCGCCACAGCCGGGCGCGGGCGCTGTTTTCGCGATCAGGCTGCCGATCGACGCAGTGAGCATCGAAAGCGTCGCCGTCGCCGAGAATACAGCGACGGCAGCGCAGCGGATCAAGCAGAGGCGTGCGCTGATCGTGGACGATGAAGTCGAAATCGCAGGCTTGCTCGGCGAAATTTTGCGACGGCTAGGCTTCGACTGCGAAATCGCGACGAGCGGCGACCACGCGAAACAAGCGATCGCCGCGCGGCCGGCGGACCTCATTCTCTGCGATATCCGTATGCCCAACGGCGACGGCCCGGCTTTCTACGACTGGCTCAGCGTCGAACATCCGCAGATGACCAACCGCATCGCCTTTGTCACCGGCGACGTCTTGGGTCCCGGCGCAGATCGCTTCATCGCGCGTTCGGGCTGTCCAATCATAGAGAAACCCTTTACGCCGGAGGACATCCGCCTCGTCACTGATTTATTGTGCGACGACGCGGCGGCGTGAAGCGGCTCGACGAGATTCAACAGCAGCGAAACGCGCGCGCGCCGCCCGCGCCGAAACGCGCGTTCTCGCGCGCGCGGAAAAATTCGTCACGCGTCATGATCGCCTCGCCATCGTGGAGCGCGCGGACATGCGCGACATAGGCGTCGTAATCGCCTTGCCCGACCATCAGCTTCGCGCCGTCGCGCAGCTTGCGCGCGAGACGATTGAGATCAAGCCCCGGCAGGCTGCAGATCGTGCAATTCATCCTCGGTCTCCCGCGTGGTGACATGCTCAGCGGCGCGCGCGGCGCGAATGGCTCTGATCGCGAAGCCGAGCATCGCCAGAACCAGCGTGACATAGATCGCGCAAAGCGTAGCGTCGACATAGTCGTTGAAGATGACGCGCTGCATCTCGGCGAGAGTCTTCGCCGGCGCCAGCAGCTGATCCTTATCGGCGGCCGCCGCGAATTTTCTGGCGTGCGCCAGAAAGCCGATACGCGGATCGTCATGGAAGATTTTCTCGAAGGCCGCCGTCAGCGTGCAGATATAGAGCCACGCCGTCGGCGCGATGGCGACAAAGGCGTAACGCTCGCGCTTCATCCGATAGAGCACGACGACGCATAGCGTCAGCGCGATCGCCGCAAGCATCTGGTTGGCGATGCCGAACAGCGGCCACAGCGTGTTGATGCCGCCGAGCGGATCGATCACGCCCTGATAGAGGAAATAGCCCCAGCCGCTCACGGCGATGGCGGTCGCGGCGAGGTTCGGCGCCCAGGCCCTTGTGTTGCCGAAGGCCGGAAAGAAGGCGCCGAAGAGATCCTGGATCATGAAGCGCGCGACGCGCGTTCCGGCGTCGATCGTGGTCAGGATGAACAGCGCTTCGAAAAGAATGGCGAAATGATACCAGAAGGCTTTCGCAGCCGAGCCGCCGACGGCGGAAGAGAGAATATGCGCCATGCCGACGGCGAGCGTCGGCGCGCCGCCGGTGCGCGACAGAATCGTCTTCTCGCCGACCTCGGCGGCGACGCCCGAAAGCGTCTCCGGCGTGACCGCGAAGCCCCATGAGGAGATCGCCGCCGCGGCGGAATCGGGCGTCGCGCCGATCAGCGCCGGCGCGCTGTTCATCGCGAAATAGACGCCGGGCTCCAGCACGCTCGCGGCGATGAGCGCCATGACGGCGACGAAGGATTACATCAGCATCGCGCCGTAGCCGATGAAGCGCGTTTGCGTTTCGTCGGCAATCATCTTCGGCGTCGTGCCGGAGGACACAAGCGCATGAAAGCCCGACACCGCGCCGCAGGCGATGGTGATGAACAGGAACGGGAAGACGCTGCCGGCGAAGACCGGGCCCGTGCCGTCGATGAACCGGCTGATCGCCGGCATCTGAAGGTCGGGCCAGACGATGAAAATGCCGATCGCGAGCGACATGATCGTGCCGACCTTCAGAAAGGTCGACAGATAGTCGCGCGGCGCGAGCAACAGCCACACCGGCAAAACCGACGCGACGAAGCCATAGCCGATGAGCATGAAGGCGAGGGTCTCGGCCTTGAAGGAGAAGAGCGGCGCGAGCAACGCGCTCTCCGACACGGTGCGGCCGAAGGCGATGCTCAAGAGCAGCAGAACGAAGCCAATCGCCGACATTTCGCCGATCCGTCCCGGCCGCAGATAGCGGCCGTAGACGCCCATGAAGACGGCGATCGGCAGCGTCGCGAAAACGGTGAACGCGCCCCAGGGACTGTCCGCGAGCGCCTTAACGACGACGAGCGCCAGCACCGCCAGCAGGATGATCATGATCGTGAGAATGCCGATCATGGCGATGACGCCGGGCACGCGCCCCATCTCGGTCTTGATGAGATCGCCGAGCGAACGCCCGTCGCGGCGCGTCGAGATGAACAGGACGAGAAAATCCTGCACGGCGCCGGCGAAGATGACGCCGGTTAAGAGCCACAATGTTCCCGGGAGATAGCCCATCTGCGCCGCAAGCACGGGGCCGACGAGCGGTCCTGCGCCGGCGATGGCCGCGAAATGGTGGCCAAACAGCACCCATTTGTCGGTCGGCACATAATCGAGACCGTCATTGCGGCGAAGCGCGGGGGTGCGGCGGCGCGCATCGAGCCCCAGCACCCGCTCGGCGATGAAGCGCGAATAGAAGCGATAGCCAATGGCGTAGGTTCCGATCGCCGCCGTGACGAGCCACATGGCGTTGACGTTCTCGCCGCGCGAGACCGCGAGCGTGTAAAGCGAGAACAGCACGAGGGCGAACACGAGCGCCCAGGGAAACAGCTTCAATGTCTGACGGCTGTCGGCGATGTTGATGATCGACATTAGAACTCCGAATAGCGCCCACTCTCGGCGCATCGGGTTCAACGAAACTTATAATTTTGCGAGGGTCAAGGGATCGCGGCGATCGGCGAAATATTTGTGCAGAGCCTCGCCGAAAAGCGGCTCTTGCGGCGCCGCCGCCGCAAACAAGGTCATCGACGAATGAAACTTCAAATCGTCGGGAGAGCCGAAGATTTCATGCGCGCTGCGTCCCTCGACCTTGTTGACCAGTCCAACGCACGCCTTCAGCCGCGCGCCTAATAGAGGATGCGCGAGATAGGCGTGCGCCTCGGCGAGCGAGCGGATGGCGTAGCGCTGCGCCATGGCGCTCGCGCCCAGCCCTTCGAGCTGCGGAAAAACGAACCACATCCAGTGACTGCGCTTGCGGCCGGCGGCGAGTTCCGCCGCCGCCTGAGCGTAAACCGGTTTTTGCGCCGCGACGAAGCGGGCGAGGTCGTAAGCATCACCCGGGGAGCCGGTCATGACCAATCCGTTGATCAACTCCGCTGTCATTCCCGACACGCGCAACGCGCGCGATCGGGAATCCAGAGCAAGACCAACATTCTTGAACTGGCCCTGGATTCCCGGTCGGACCTCCGGTCCGCCGGGAATGACAGGCCAATCGATTCGATATCACTCCGCCGCTTCCGCGGCGACGGGCGCGTAGTTGAGAATGGGCGCGAGCCAGCGTTCGACCTCGCGCGCCTCCATGCCCTTGCGGCGGGCGTAATCTTCGACCTGATCGCGCTCGATCTTGGCGACGCCGAAATAATGCGCGCTCGGATGCGCCAGATAGAGCCCGCTGACCGAAGCGGCCGGCGTCATGGCGAAACTTTCGGTCAGCTTCACGCCGGTGCGTTTTTCGACATTGAGCAGATCGAAGATCGTCGCCTTTTCGGTGTGATCGGGCTGCGCCGGATAGCCGGGCGCCGGGCGAATGCCGGCGTAAGGCTCGGCGTGCAGCGCCTCAGGCGCGAAATTCTCTTCACGCGCATAGCCCCAAAATTCTTTGCGCACGCGCTCATGCATGCGCTCGGCGAAAGCTTCCGCGATACGGTCCGCAAGCGCCTTGACCATGATCGAGCCATAGTCGTCATTGGCGCGGGCGTAGCGCGCGGCGATCTTTTCTTCTTCCGCGCCGGCGGTCACGACGAAGGCGCCGACATAATCGGCCTTGCCGCTCTCCTTGGGCGCGACGAAATCGGCGAGCGCGAGATTGGCCTTGCCGTCGCGCTTTTGCAATTGCTGGCGCAAGGTGTGCAGCGTGGCGATCTTTTCGTTGCGCGACTCGCCATTGTACAGCGCGATGTCGTCGCCGATGGAATTCGCCGGCCAGAAGCCGATGACGGCCTTCGGCGTGAACCAGCGCTCCTCGACAATCCGCTTCAGCATGGCGCGGGCGTCGTCATACAGCGTGCGCGCCGCCTCGCCGCGCTCGGGATCGTCGAGCAGCGACGGATAGCGCCCCTTGAATTCCCAGGTCTGGAAGAACGGCGTCCAATCGATGTAGGGGACGAGTTCGCCGACGTCATAGCTCGCAAAGGCGCGCGCGCCGCTGAAGGAGGGTTTCGGCGGCTCATAGGCGGCCCAGTCGATTTTATAAGCGTTGGCGCGCGCCTGCGCGAGCGGCGCCCGCAGCTTGTCGGCCTGCGCGCGGGCATGCGCCTCCGCGAGGCGCTCATATTCAGCGCGCGTTTGCGCGACATAGTCAGGACGCGTCTTCTCGGAGACGAGCGCCTGCGCGACGCCAACGGCGCGGCTCGCGTCGGTGACATAGACCGCCTGGCCGCGACGATAATTGGGACTGATCTTCACCGCCGTATGCACGCGGCTCGTCGTCGCGCCGCCGATGAGGAGCGGCGTGTCGAGACCTTCGCGCTCGAGCTCAGAAGCGACGAAACACATCTCGTCGAGCGACGGCGTGATGAGGCCGGAAAGACCGATGAGATCGACCTTTTCCTTCTTGGCGACTTCGAGAATCTTCGCGCAAGGCGTCATGACGCCAAGGTCGATCACCTCGAAGTTGTTACAGCCGAGCACAACGCCGACGATATTCTTGCCGATGTCGTGAACGTCGCCCTTCACCGTCGCCAGCAGGATTTTGCCGGCTGTGGAGCGTTCGCTCTTGTCGGCCTCCATGAAGGGCATGAGATAGGCCACCGCCTGTTTCATCACCCGCGCCGATTTGACGACCTGCGGCAGGAACATCTTGCCCGCGCCAAAGAGATCACCGACGACATTCATCCCGGTCATCAGCGGACCTTCGATCACGTCAAGCGGGCGCGTGGAGCGCTGACGCGCCTCTTCCACATCCGCTTCGACGTAATCGGTGACGCCGTTCACGAGCGCATATTCGAGACGCTTCTCGACGGTGTTCTCGCGCCAGGCGGCGTCCTTTTCCTGGGTTTTGCCGGCCGAGCCCTTGAACTTTTCAGCCAGTTCCACGAGGCGCTCGGTCGAATCCTTGCGGCGATTCAGGACGACGTCTTCGCAAAGCTCGCGCAGCTCGGGATCGATCTCGCCATAGACCGCAAGCTGGCCGGCGTTGACGATGCCCATATCCATGCCCGCCTGGATGGCGTGATAGAGGAACACCGAATGCATCGCTTCGCGCACGGGTTCGTTGCCGCGGAATGAGAAGGACAAGTTCGACACGCCGCCCGACACATGCACATGCGGCAGATCGCGTTTGATGACGCGCGTGGCTTCGATGAAATCGACGCCGTAATTCTCATGCTCTTCAATGCCGGTCGCGACCGCGAAAATATTGGGATCGAAAATGATGTCTTGGGGCGGAAAGCCCACGATGTCGGTCAAGATTTTATAGGCCCGCGTGCAAATCTCGGTCTTGCGGGCGAAAGTGTCGGCCTGGCCCTTTTCATCGAAGGCCATGACGACGACGGCGGCGCCATAGCGGCGCACCTTTTGCGCGTCGGCGATGAATTTCTCTTCGCCTTCCTTCATCGAAATCGAATTGACGACCCCCTTGCCCTGCAGACATTTCAGGCCGGCTTCAATCACGGCGAATTTGGAGGAATCGACCATCACCGGCACGCGGGCGATGTCGGGCTCGGCGGCGACGAGGTTGAGGAATTCCACCATGGCGCGTTCGGAATCGAGCAGGCCTTCGTCCATGTTGACGTCGATGACCTGCGCCCCGTTCGCCACCTGATCGCGCGCGACGTCCAGCGCCGCGGCATAGTCGCCGTTGGTGATGAGCTTGCGAAACTTCGCCGAACCGGTGACGTTGGTGCGCTCGCCGACATTGACGAAGGGAATGTCCTTCGTCAGCGTGAAGGGCTCCAATCCAGCAAGACGCAGCATCGGCTCGATCGTCGGAATCGCGCGAGGGGCGACGCCTTTCACGGCGCCGGCGATCGCGGCGATATGGTCCGGCGTCGTGCCGCAGCAGCCGCCAAGCACATTGACGAGACCCGCGGTCGCGAATTCGCCGACGAGCTCCGCCATATATTCGGGACTTTCGTCATAAAGCCCGAATTCATTGGGCAGGCCGGCGTTGGGGAAGGCGCAGACGCGCGTATCGGCGATGCGGCCGATCTCGGCGATATGCTGACGCATCTCGCGGGCGCCGAGCGCGCAATTGAAGCCGATCGAAAACGGCTTGGCGTGGGCGAGCGAATTCCAGAAGGCGACCGCCGTCTGACCGGAGAGCGTCCTGCCCGAAAGATCGGTGATCGTGCCGGAGATCATGATCGGAAAACGGGTTCCGACCTCGTCGAACGCGTCTTCGAGCGCATAGAGCGCCGCCTTGGCGTTCAGCGTGTCGAAAACGGTTTCGACGAGAAGAATGTCGGCGCCGCCTTCGATGAGGCCAAGCGCGGCTTCCTTATAGGCGGCGCGCAGCTCGTCGAAGGTGACGGCGCGAAAGCCCGGGTTTGACACGTCGGGCGAGATCGACGCGGTGCGATTGGTTGGGCCGAGCGAACCCGCCACGAAACGGCGCACGCCGGTCTTCGCCGCGACTTCGTCGGCCGCCGCCCGCGCCAGCCGGGCGCCCTCGCAATTGAGTTCGAAGGCGAGATGCTCGAGCCCGTAATCGGCCTGAGCGATTGTCGTCGACGAAAATGTGTTGGTCTCGATGATGTCGGCGCCGGCGTCGAGATAGGCGACATGGATCGCCTTGATCGCGTCGGGCTGCGTCAGCGTCAGCAGGTCATTGTTGCCGCGCAGATCCTTGGCGTGATCTGTAAAGCGCGCGCCGCGGAAATCGGCCTCCTCGAACTTGTGGCGCTGGATCATCGTGCCCATGGCGCCGTCGAGAATGAGGATCCGGCGCGAGGCGGCCTCCTCCAAAGTCTGGAGAATATTGGGGCCGTAAGCTTTGTCGAAAATCATGCGATGGCCCTTTCACGAACGGGACGCACGCCAAGCAAATGGCAAATGGCGAAGACGAGGTCGGCGCGATTATTGGTGTAGAAGTGGAATTCATTGACGCCGGCGCGCGCCAGGCTCATCACCTGCTCGACGGCGGTCGTCGCGGCGATGAGCGCGCGCGTCTCCGGATCCTCGTCCAGTCCATCAAAGCGCTCGGCGAGCCAGCGCGGCACGCTCGCCCCGGCCTTTTGCGCAAAACCCGCGACTTGCTTGAAATTGCGGATCGGCATGATGCCGGGCACGATCGGAATGGTGATTCCCCGCCCGCGCGCCTTGTCGAGAAATTTGAAGTAGACGTCATTGTCGAAGAAGAACTGCGTGATGGCGCGCGTCGCGCCGGCGTCGACCTTCGCCTGAAGCGCGTCGAGATCCTGTTCGATCGAGGCGCTTTCCGGATGGCCTTCGGGATAGGTCGACACGGAAATCTCAAAATCGCCGATCCGACGAATGCCGCTTACGAGATCGGTCGACGTGCCGTAGCCCTTCGGATGCGCCTCAAATTTCGACCCCACGCCTGTCGGCGGATCGCCGCGCAGCGCCACGATATGGCGAACGCCGGCGTCCCAATAGTCGCGCAGGATCGCGTCGACGTCTTCGCGCGCGGCGGAAACGCAGGTGAGATGCGCGGCTGGCTTCATTTCGGTCTCACGCACGATGCGCGCGACGATCGAATGCGTGCGCTCGCGGGTGGTGCCGCCGGCGCCATAGGTGACGGAAACGAAATGCGGTTTGAGCGCCGCCAGCCGATTGATCGTCTGCCAGAGTTGCGTCTCCATCTCCGGCGTCTTGGGCGGGAAGAATTCGTAGGAGATCGCAAATTGGTTGGGCGACGCCGTGGGATGAAGAGCGTTAAACATCAGGCTGTCTCATAAGATACTGTGGGAATGGGATCGGCGATGACGCGCGGATCGCGCGCCAGCCACAAGGACACGGTGAGCTTGGCGCCTTCGCTGGGGTCGGGCGCCAATTGCCGGTGTTGAATAATGTCGAGACCGGCTTGCGCGAGCAGTCCGGTGATTTCAGCGTCGGAAAAGCCGAGGCGGCGGTGCGCGTGCTTATCGCGCAGCGCCTCTTCCTGATGCGGCGCGAAATCGACGACGAGCAGACGGCCGCCGGGGGCGAGCACCCGCGCCGCCTCGCGCAGCGCGCGGCCCGGATCGTCGAGAAAATGCAGAACCTGATGCATGATCGCGAGGTCGATGGAGTTGCGCTCGATCGGCAGCGCGTAGATGTCGCCCTGACGCAGCTGCACATTGTCGAAGCCGGTCTCTTCGAGACGGCCGCGCGCGACGCCGAGCATGGCGGAGGAAAGATCGACGCCGACGGCGCGTTCCGCCTGGGGCGCGAAAAGCTCCAGCATCCGTCCGGCGCCGGCGCCGAGATCGAGCAGATTGCGCACCGGTCTCTCGCCCACGACCTCGCGCATCGCCTCCTCGACGCTCTCCTCGGGGACATGCAGCGCGCGAATGCGGTCCCATTCCTCGGCATGCGCGGCGAAATAGCGGGCGGCGTTCTCGGCGCGCGCGTGACGCACCTGGGCGAGTCTCGCGCGGTCGCCGGCGAGAAGCGCGTCGTCAGCCTCGAGCCAACCGACGAGGGCGCGCGCGAGGGCGCCCGCCGGGCCGGCCGGCGACAGACGGAAAAAGGCCCACGCCCCTTCGCGGCGGCGCTCGACGAGGCCAGCCTCGACGAGGAGCTTAAGATGGCGCGAGACGCGCGGCTGAGACTGGCCCAGGATCGCCACAACCTCGCTCACCGTCAGCTCTGACTGGGCGAGCAACGCCAGAAGACGTAGGCGCGTCTCCTCTCCAGCGGCGTTCAGCGCCGCAAGCGTCGGGTCGAGGGCCAATTTGGCGACGGACTTCATGGTTTCAGCATTAGACATAAAGATATCTATATACGTCAAATTTACCGGGCGCAACCGCGGTCGCCGTTTTTTGGCGACGGAATGCTCTTGACCGAATTCCAAACCAGGTTCATCTTTTGTTACATCGCACCTGTCGATCTGACAGCATGATCGGCAGGCTCGCTCGGGCGGGACCTCGACGCGGACGCGATCCAGGATAGGCTCAAAAACCCCCTGTTGATGAGCCGAACCGAGCAACAGTGTTGCGAGAGGAGCATGACGCCACCGGGTCATACCATTTGACCGGCGTTTGGTTCCGGTCACTGGGCGATCAGGAGCAGCTGCCTGATCCGTCCATCCTCCGAGACAATCGACAATCTTCCGGGCGGCCGAAGGCAAAGGCCAAGCGTCGGACGCCCGTTCACAGACTGGACAATCCAGACTAGCTTCCAAGAGAAGCAAACGGCCCCGTGAGCTCTGCGCCACGGGGCCTGTTTTATTTCCATCGCTAAAAAGCACAGTCCCGGGCGAAAGCCGAACGCGACGTTCGGCCCTTCGCCTTTCAAGGCTCGGAACCAGCCGCTGGCCCGGCTACGCCGGCGCCTTCTCTTCTTCCTTGCTGACGACCTCGAGGAAGCTCTCCGCCGCCTCGCGCCGCTCGAAGACATGCGGCTGCAGTCCGCGTTTGGACAGCGCCTCCTTCATCTTCAGGCGCGCGAAGGCGCTCGTCGCATAACGGGTCGTCGTCAGATAATAGCGCTGGCTCATATAGTCGATCATTTCGGCGTAATCGTCGTAGAGCGCCTCGTTGATCTTCCAGCCGTCGTGATTGACGACCGAGTTGACGCGCTTGCCGACCTTGTCCGACGCCTCGATCAGCGTCTTGCGCAGATCGTCGATGTCCTTCTTGGTGCGGGCGTGCCAGCCCTCGAGATTGACGAAAAGAATGTTGCGGTCGGCGTCGTACGTGACGCGATCGGACATGTTGAGATTGATCAGGTCGGCGAGCAGCCCCATCGGCTCGTCGATGAAGATGCGCTTATCCATCAGTTCGGCGTGTTCGATGATGGGCTTGAAATCCATATGCGCCAGGATGTCCTTGTCGATATCGATCCCCGGCGCGACCTCGATCAGTTCAAGCCCCTTGTCGACGAGTTTGAACACACAGCGCTCGGTCACGTAATAGACCGGCTGCTTGCGCTTTTGCGCGAATTTGCCGGAGAAGGTGATCTGCTCGACGGCGTTGAGGAACTTCTTGTTCCTGCCTTCCTGCAGAATGTTCACCTTGCCGTCGGCGATCTCGACGCGCAGCCCGCCATTGGTGAAGGTGCCGGCGTAAACGACGAGTCGCGCGTTCTGGCTGATATTGATGAAGCCGCCGCAGCCGTTGAGGCGTCCGCCAAATTTCGACGTGTTGACGTTGCCCTGCAGGTCGCACTCGGCCATGCCGAGGCAGGTCATGTCGAGACCGCCGCCGTCATAGAAGTCGAACTGCTGGTTCTGCTGAATGATCGCGTCGGCGTTGGTCGCGGCCCCGAAGCTCGAACCGGCCGCGAGCACGCCGCCGATGGCGCCGGCTTCCGTCGTCAGCGTGATGTAGGGCGTCATCTTTTCTTCGTTGGCGACGGCGGCGATGCCTTCCGGCGCGCCGACGCCAAGATTAACCACGCCGTTCGGCGGCAGCTCGAAACTGGCGCGCCGCGCGATGACCTTGCGCTCGTCGAGCGGCATTTTGGCGAACTTCTCGACCGGCACGCGGATTTCGCCGGAAAGCGCCGGATTGTGGATCACGCCATAGTTCATGCGGTGCATTTCCGGCGGATCGGCGATGACGACCGCCGAGACCAGAATGCCGGGCACATGCACGTCCTTCGGTTTGATCGAACCTTGTTCGACGATGCGCTCGACCTGCGCGATCACCAGCCCGCCATTGTTATGCGCGGCCATCGCCTGAGCGAGATTGTCGAGCACGAGCGCCTCGCGCTCCATCGAAATATTGCCGGAAGGATCGGCCGAGGTGCCGCGAATGAAGGCGACGTCGATCTTGGTGGCGATATAGAACAGCCACTCCTCACCCATGATGTTATGGTATTTGACCATGTCCTCCTTGGTGCGGTCGTTCACCTTGCCGCCGCCAAAGCGCGGGTCGACATAGGTGTAGAGGCCGACTTTGGAGAAGAGGCCCGGCTGGCCTGCGGCGCAGGCGCGGTAAAGCTGCGAGATGACGCCCTGCGGGAGATTGTAGCCGCAGATCTTGTTCTCCTGCGCCGCCTGGGCGACCTTCGGCATGCGGCCGAAATTGGCGGCGATCACCCGGCGCAGCAATCCTTCGTGATGGAAGCGTCCCGTGCCGAGGCCCTTGGAGTCGCCGGCGCCGGCCGTCATGATCAGCGTGAGGTCGCGCGGATGCTGGCTCTCGACGAAGCGCTTTTCCAAAGCGGCGTGCAAGGCCTCGGGAATGCAGCTCTGGACGAAGCCGGTGGTGGTTACGACGTCATTGTCGCGAATGAGCGCAATCGCCTCGTCGGCGGTAATGACCTTATTGTTCGCCATGTCCTCAGGGTTCCCTCGCTCCCCACTCTTTGATTGCGGACCGTTGACGTCGCCGCTCTGGTGGGCGTTTTGCTCAAAATGAGCGCTCAACCGTAGAGACCGCGCCGCCCTCGCGCAATAGCGGCGATGCGCCGCAGATCGGCCGCAACCTCGCCAACGCGCGGGAGATTGGCCGTCAGTCGCCGCGGTAGACGCAGCCCTCGAAACAGCTGTCGCGAAAGACCCCGACTTCGACAAGACCCGGCAATGTGGGCGCAAGGTCGCGCCAGATATAGGCGCAGAGATTTTCGAGCGTCGGCTTTCCCAGCCCTTCAAGATCGTTGAGAAACGAATGGTCGAGGCGTTCGCGCAGCTCGTTGAGCCTGCGGCCAAGCTTGCCGAGGTCCATCACCCATTGCTCTTCGACGCTGGGCTCGCCCCGCAGGGTGACGCGCACGCGAAAGGAATGGCCGTGGAGATTGCGGTATTTGCCGCCCTCTGGAGCCTCGGGATCGTAGAGCGCGTGCGCCGCCTCGAAATAAAACTCCCGAAAGACCTCGAAACTCGACACAGTCACTTCACCCCGATCGACTTGTGGGTTTGCAAAGACAGACGCCAGCGCGGATGCGCCAGGCAGTAGCTGACCGCAGCCTCCGTATTGCGCGAAACATCCGGGCCGTCCATGGGCTGCAACAGAAAATGCGTGAAGTCGAGCCGCTCATAGGCGGCGGGGTCGACCCCCTGCTGGGGGAAGACCAGCTTCAATTCCGCGCCGCGCGTCTGGGCCAGCGGCGCGCCGGCCTTGGGCGACACGCAGATCCAGTCGATCCCAAAGATGACGGGCAGCGTGCCGTTCGTCTCAATGGCGATCTCAAATCCCTGCTCATGCAGCGCCGCGACCAAAGCCTCATCGATCTGCAGCATCGGCTCGCCGCCGGTCAGCACCGCGAAGCGTTGCGCGCGGCCCTCCCCCCATAGCGTCGCCAAATGGCCCGCAAGCGCCGTGGCGTCGGCGAACTTTCCCCCGCCCTCGCCCTCGAAGCCGACGAAGTCCGTGTCGCAGAACTGGCACTGCGCGGCGGCGCGGTCCGCTTCGCGCCCGCTCCACAGATTGCAGCCGGCGAAGCGGCAAAAGACCGCGGCGCGGCCTGCGTTAACGCCCTCGCCCTGCAGGGTTTTGAAGGCTTCCTTGACGATGTAGGCCATTGCCCGCTCTAGATCACGCTGCATTTGGGCGAAATCGCCCAAATGCAGTAACGTGATCGATCTCAAAGTTCTAGAGCGCGCTTTACGCGAAAAACCGGCATCCACTTTTTCGCAGGCGCGCTCTAGCGCGGACGCCGCGCGACGTAAAGCGAGGCAAGACGCTTACCCGTTCTTGGGAAGCTCCTTGTCCTTGCCCTCAGGCTCGGGCGCGGGCTGCGGGCGGGGGTCGAGGCTGCGGATATAGGAGACGATGTCGTCGATCTCCCTGCGCGAGAGATGCATGTCGGGCATCGGCGGATGCGGATCCATCAGGAAATGGCCAAGCTTCTTCCGGTCGGTTCGCCTGTGGGCGATATCGAAGAAGGACGGCGCGTCGGCCGAGGCGCTGGTCTGATCCGACGTCACCACATGGCAGGACGCGCACCATCGCTTCGCGACGATCGCGCCGCGCTGGGCGTCGCCCGCGGCAAGCGCCAAAGTTGCGAAAGCGCCGCTCCCGCCGACGAGGGCCGTAGCGAGCATAAGGCGTCGAAGCTGCATGTGGTTTCCTTAAGCGAGGAGCCGTCGATTCGCTCGCATGAAAGCACAAGCGCGGCCCGCTGGGTATCGGCGCGTCTCATTCGAGCTTGCGTCAGGACGACGCGCCGCCTTGAGGCGCTGCTGCATTTTTGCAACAGTAATGTGATCTGATTGCAACAGTGCAACAGATTAGCATTTTGCTCACGATTGTCGCTGCGCCAGCCCCTTTTCAGACACAAAAGCTGAGCTAATGTGATCGGGTCACAAGCTCATTCGAGATGCGGAGACAGGCGCCGAAAGATTTCGCTTTCGGCCGCAGGTTCCTTCTTTCCCTCTCGCTGATCAGCGGTGACGGCTGGCGTATGGCCTTAAGGACGTCGGGCGTCTTCTGGGGTGAGGAAAGTCGGAACATTATGGTCGAAAGCGTTCATACGGGCGTGATTTCAGCCTTTAGGCGCAAGAAGCGCGCGGCTTTGCCTCTCTGCCTTTTCGCGACGAGCCTGGGCATGCTGGTGACGGCTTTTGTCGCGCCGGCGCCCGCTCTTGACGCGCCTCGAACGGCCGCGAGAGCCGAGTCGCAGCCTCTGCCGATGTTCAAGGATCCGCGCGCGGCGCTCCGCGCCGGACTCGAAAGCTACCATGCCGGCGACGCCACGACCTCCATCGCCGCGCTGCGCTACGCCGCCGAGGGCGGCGAGCCGCTGGCCAAATGGAAGCTTGGCCGAATGTACGCCGAAGGCGACGGCGTCGTTCGCGACGACGCCAAGGCCTATGAATATTTCGCGCAAATCGTCGACCACTACGCCGACGACGAGCCGGATCCGCGCGAGCGTTCGATGGCGGCGAGCGCCTTCGTCGCCGTGGGCATTTATCTGCGCGACGGCGTTCCTAGCGGAAAGATCAAGCCCGATCTCGATCGCGCGTTTGATCTGTTCCGTTATGCGGCGACGTATTTCAGCAACGCCGACGCGCAGTACAATCTGGCGCGAATGTATCTCGAAGGGACCGGCGTGAAGAAGAACGTCCGCCAGGGCGTGAATTGGCTGGAGCTCGCGGCGCGCAAGGGCCATCCGCAGGCGCAGGCGATGCTCGGCCGGATGATGTTCACCGGCGAGGCGAGCGGCGAACCCGAACGCGCGCGCGGACTCATGTTTCTAACGCTGGCGCGCGACGCAGCTGGCGGCGCGACCCGCGACCAATGGATCGCGGATTTGCACGCTGAAGCGCTGAATTCCGCCAGCGACGCCGACCGTAGCGCGGCCGTCACCATGCTTGAAGGCTATCTGCGCGAACGCAACTGACGTTCAAGTTCAGCCGGCCTGCGCCGCGGCGCCTTTGAACTTCACCGGAATGCTCAGGAAGCGCGCGCCATCCCCGCGCGGCGGCGGAAACTTGCCGGCGCGGATGTTCACCTGAATCGACGGCAGCAAAAGCCGCGGCGCGGCAAGCTCCTGATCCCGCTTCTGGCGCCCGGCCACGAAGTCTTCCTCGCTCACGCCGTCCTTGATCTGCACGTTCTCGGCGCGCTGCTCGGCGACCGTCGTCTCCCAGGCATAGAATTCTCGTCCCGGCGCCTTGTAGTCGTGACACATGAAGAGCCGCGTCTGCGGGGGCAGCGAAAGAATGCGGCGGATCGACTGGTAAAGCGCATGCGCGTCGCCGCCCGGAAAATCCGCGCGCGCCGTCCCATAGTCGGGCATGAACAGCGTGTCGCCGACAAACACCGCATCGCCGATCTTATAAGCGACGTCGGCCGGCGTGTGGCCGGGCGTGTAGATCGTTTCGCCCTCGAGTTCGCCGATCTTGAACCGCTCGCCGTCCTTGAAGAGGTGGTCGAAGCAGCCGCCGTCGGCCTTTACGTCCTCAGCCCCGAACACCGGCTTGAAGATCGCCTGGACCTTGTCGATGTGTTCGCCGATGCCGATCTTCGCGCCCGTCGCCGTTTTGACGATCTGGGCGGCCGTAAGATGATCGGCGTGCGCATGAGTTTCGAGAACCCAATCGATCGTTAATCCTTCCCGCGCCGCCTCGGCGAGGATGGCGTCGATGGAATGCGAATCGGCGACTCCGCTCGCCGGGTCATAATCGAGCACGGGATCGACGATCGCCGCGCGCTTCGTGGCGGGGTCGCTGACGATATAGGTGATCGTGTTGGTGGGCTCGTCAAAGAAGGCCCTCACGGACGGCGCCTGCGGCATCGATCTCTCCTTCTTGCAGCGCTCAAGCACTCGCTTCGTTCGTGCTTTCGCCTTTTCCTGCTTGCGCCGTCAGATATATGCGCTATAGCTAAATAAGCAATAGCTAATATTATACGCGCGAAGGAGCGACATGCTGACGGCTCTTCCTCTGGACGCCGTGCTTGGTCTGATCTCCGGCGGACTCGTCGGCTTTACGCTGGCGCTCGTCGGCGGCGGCGGCTCGGTGCTGGCCGTGCCGCTTCTTGTCTATCTTGTCGGCGTGCCCAATCCACATATCGCGATCGGCTCAAGCGCCGCGGCCGTCGCCGTCAACGCCCTGATGAGTCTCGCCAATCATGCGCGCGCACGGACCATCAAATGGCGCTGCGCCTCTGTCTTCGCAGTCTTCGGGGTTGCCGGCGCATTCGGCGGATCGACGCTCGGAAAGATCATCGACGGCGAGAAGCTGCTGGCGCTGTTCGCGCTGCTGATGGTCGTTGTGTCCTATCTGATGCTCCGGCGCCGGGGCGCGCTGGGCTATCCAGCAGTCAGGCTCAACCGCGAGAATTTCTCCCGGCTCGCCGGCGCCGGCGCTACGGCCGGCGCGCTTTCGGGCTTCTTCGGCATCGGCGGCGGCTTCCTGATCGTGCCGGGGCTGATGTTTGCTTCCGACATGCCGATCTTGAACGCCATCGGCTCGTCGCTCGTCGCGGTCGCCGCCTTCGCGGTGACAACGGCGGCGAACTACGCTTCTTCAGACCTCGTGGACTGGGAGCTTGCCGGGACGCTCGTGCTCGGCGGCGCGTTTGGCGGATTGATCGGCGCCGCGGCGGCGCGACATCTGTCAAAGATGCGCGGGGCGCTGAGCGCCGTCTTCGCGACGGTCATCTTCGCGGTGGCGCTCTATGTGCTCTGGCGCAGCGGCGGCGCGCTCGGTCTACTCGATCACGCGGCGAAATCGGCGTAGATCGCGACGTGATCGGAAGGTTTCTCGCCGGCCCGCATCGATTTGACGATCTCTACGCGCGCCAGCCGATCAGAAGCTTGCGGCGAGAGCAGAAGATGATCGATGCGAAGTCCCTTGTTCTTCTGCCAGGCGCCGGCCTGATAATCCCAAAACGTGTAAAGCCCGCCTTCGTCGGACGTCGCTCGCAAAGCGTCCGCATAGCCGAGATTGACCAGGCGCTGATAGGCGGCGCGGGTCTGCGGCAGGAATAATGCGTCGCCAACCCAGGCCGACGCCTCATAGACGTCCCGCGCCTCCGGAATGACATTGTAGTCGCCGGCAAGCACCGTCGGCTCTTCGAGGCCAAGCAGCGCCTCCGCGTGGCGCGTCAGCGTCTCCATGAAGGCGAGCTTGTAGAGATATTTCTGCGTGTGCGGCGGATTGCCGTTTGGCGCATAGATCGAGGCGACGCGCATGACGCCGCCGGCGCCGTCGGCGATGATCGCCTCAATGTAGCGCGACTGCGCCTCGCCGTCGAAGCCCGGCAGACCGAGAGTCACATCCTGTAGCGGCGATTTCGAAAGAATCGCCACGCCATTAAACCCCTTCTGTCCGTGGACAGCGACGTTATAGCCGGCGTCCTCGATTTCGAGTCGCGGGAAGGCGTGGTCCTCGCACTTCGTTTCCTGCAGGCAGAGCGCGTCCGGCGCGGCCTCGCGCAAAAAGGCGAGAAGCGGCGCGAGACGCTGCCTGACGGAATTGACGTTCCAAGTCGCGATGCGCACCGTCGGCTCCTGGAGCACGCTGGATTCGGGCGAATGCGCCCACATCCAAATGACGTAATCGTTCACATAAATTTAGAGCGCGCTTGGCGCGAAAAACCGGCGTCACTTTTTCGCGAGCGCGCTCTAGCGCCGCACGCGCGCTAGTCGAGGCGATAGGTGGCGTGGCAGGCGTTGCAGGCTTGCACGACTTGCGACAGTTCAGCAAGCGCGGGCCGCATGTCGCCGCCGGGCCCGATCTTGGCCGCCTCCTGCGCGAATTTGCTCGCCTGCTCATGCATCGTCAGACCGAGCGCGCGCATCTCGTCGGGCATGTGATGCGCCATCATCGCCGGCATATCGCCGAGTTCGCCGCTCTTGGCGTTCGGCTTGCACGCCGCCGCGCCGGACGACGCCATGCCGAGCCGCGTGTCGGCGATTTTCCCCGCGCCCGCGCCGTCGCCCTTGCCCAAGGCCGCCAGGATCTCGGCGACCGCCTCCGCATGTCCGCGCATATTGGCGAGCATATGCGCGCGCATCGGCGCCGGAAGGTCGACCTCCTGGCGCGTGTCGCTCATCTTCGGCGACATTTTCATATGCTCCATGTTCATTTGCTTCATATGCACGCCGTGATCGTCCGTATCGTCGCCCGCGATAGCGGCGGCGGCGAACAACGAGAGCCCGCATGCCGCGGCTAAGAGAAATCTTCCGATCATGGCCTCCCCCTTTTCATGTGAGCGGGTCGAACGTAACCCGCAGCGCCCCGGGACGCACGAGACGAATCGTCACGGCTGCGCGTCGGCGGGCAGAGTGATGATTTGGCCCTGCCGCAACTTTTTACGATTGAGCGCCGGATTGGCGGCGGCGATGTCGCGCCAGCGCTTTTCGTCGCCATAGAGCCGCTTGGCGATCGCGCGCAGCGTGTCGCCGCGCCGCACCGTATAGGTCTTCTGCACGGCGACCGGCGCTGGCGGGCTTTGCCTCGCTTGAGGCGCGCCCTGATCGGCCGAGGCGACAGGGGCGGATGGCTGAGATGGCGCGGCCGGCTTTGCGTCGACGACGACGAACTCCCCGCGCAACATTCCCATCCAGCAGCTCCAGGGAATGACGCCCGTCTTTTCCGGCGTGAATTCGATCGTCTGCCGTCCCGGCTTGACGTCGAATTCGAGCTTCAAGGATGGAACCAGGATACGATTATTGCAGGTCGTCACTTGCGTCGCGTTGATCACCCATTTGACCGGAACGCCGCGCAGCAGCGTGAAGCGGGTGGGCGCAAAGCCAAGGCCATTGGCCTCCATCTCGATCGTCTGCGTCTTCGGCGCGGCAGAATCCTGCTGTGGTTGGGCGCGTTCAACGGGCGCCGGGCTTCGCCAGCTCGTCGTCAGCGACGCGAGATCGGCGCCCGAGCCTGTGAGGATCAATCCGCGATTGATCATCACCGCGCCGAGCGCGACGACGATCACGCCGGACGCGGTCAGCAGGCGATGCGTCACCGCCCCCGAGAGCACTGTCGTCAGCGCGCCGAAGGCGAGCATCACCGGCAAGGTTCCAAGACCGAAGACGAATAGCGTCTTCGCGCCTTCCACCGGGCTGCCGGTCCCGGCCGCCATCACATACATCGCCTGTAACGGTCCGCAGGCGATCATCAGTCCATTGAGAAGACCGATCACGAACGGTCGATGTCTGGCGCCGCCCGCCTCGCGATTCACCCAGTTCTGCAGCGGGCCGGGCAGTCCGAACCGGAAGCGGCGTAGCGGCGCGAACAGGCCGAGCATATTGAGCCCGAAGATGAGGAGGAAAGCGCCCGCCGCGACTCCGGCGACGCCGCGCAGTAGGGGCGTGAACGCGATGAAGGCGCCGAGCCAGCCGAAGGCGGCGCCGATCGTGGCGTAGGAAAGCGTCTTTCCCGCCCCATAGGCGAGGTGTGAGACGAAGGACGAGCGCCCCGCCCGCGCGTCGGCCGCCGCATAACCCACAACGAAACCGCCGCACATGCCGACGCAATGAAAACCGGTCAGCAGGCCCAGAAGAAACAGGAGGCCGAGACTCATATGCTGAGCGATGTCCGGTTCGCCCTCGGCGCTGATCCAACGCGTATCGAACAAAATTAAGGCGGCGAGCGCGGCGAGCGCGGTGACGATGATCGCCAGTCTTACGAAAGGCGAACGCCGGCGCTGCGCTTCTTCCGTCAGAACGACGCGATAGCCGTTCTGCTCGACGCTGTTGCGAATCGCACTGAAATTGGTCGCATCGGCGTCATAGTCGACGACGACCGTCTCGGTCGGATAGCTGGCCGAAACGCTGCGCACGCCGGCGAGCTTTCTGACCGCCGCCTCGATGACATGCTCGCAGCCGTGGCAATGCATGCCGCGGGCGTGAAACGTGATCGCCGTTTCATTCATCCAGGTTACGCCTCGCCGCGCAGCGTCCGACCGTAGCCGGCGCTCCAGCGTCGGCCGCATTGCGTCATTCCGTCTTCGCGCCGTGGCCGGCGCGAGACGGATTTACGTGCCGAGCTACTTGCCGAGCTACTTGCCGAGCGTATCCATGCCCAGAAGCTTATAGGCGGGGCAGAAGTTGACGAAGGCCGTGGTCAGCGGAATGAGCCCGACAAGGCCCCATAGCGACTGCGGACCAATGAAGACGAGGCTGAGCAAGAGCAGTCCGGCGACGATGCGGATGATCCGATCGGTCCTTCCGATATTGGCGACCATGATAATCTCCCTTCTCCCGCGGCGATGCAATGTCAGGCTATCGCCTCGCGTGAGATCGCACAGCGACTAAGTCTCGCTTGAGGCGCGGCTGCTATTTTTGCCTGTCGTCGTCGTCGAGCTCGAGCCACATGGCGTTGAGAATGGCGAAGGCGCAGGCGAGCCCCAGCCCTAGGATCCAGGAAAAATACCACATGCCGCGTTTTCTCCCGCTCAATAGTAGTAATCGTCGCCGCGACGGATCGCCGCCTCGCTCACTGCGCCGCGCAGCACGTAGTAGACCCAGCTGGTGTAGGCAAGGACGATCGGCAGAAAGACGATCACCGCGATGAGCATGAGCGAGAGCGTCGCTTTGCTCGACGACGCGTCCCAGACCGTCAGGCTTTGGCTCGGGTGGGTCGATGACGGCAGCAGGAACGGGAACATGCTGAAGCCCGCCATGGTTGCGACGCCCGCGACCGAAAGGCTGCTGGCGAGAAACGCGATCCTGCCCGCCGAGAAGGCGAAGGCCAACGCCGCAACGAGCGCGCCCGTGTACGCCAGCGCGGGCGCAGCGATCATCCAGGGGTAGGCGCGGTAATTGTCGAGCCAGGCGCCGGCTTCTCGCGTCACCGACTTCGCCAACGGATTCGAAGGCCCTGCATGTTCGATGACGCCGTCGATGCGAAATCCTTCGACGCCCAGCATGATCCACAGTCCCCCGGCGGAAATGAGCAGAACAAGCAGAATCGCCGCGAGCGCGCCAGATCGGCGGGCGCGGACGGAAACCTCACCCTCGCTTTTCACGCTCAGCCAGGCCGAGCCTTGCATCGTGAGCATCGCTACGCTCACGAGGCCGCAGAGCAAGGCGAATGGATTAAGCAGACCAAGGAGGCCGCCCTCATAGGTCGGGCGCAGCGCCTGATCGAAATGGAAGGGAACGCCCTGCAGAAGATTGCCGAAGGCCACGCCGAAAATCAGCGCGGGGACAAAACCGGAGACGAAGAAGAGCCAGTCCCAGGTTTCGCGCCAGCCGGTCTCGGGTCTTTTGTCGCGGAAGGTGATCGCCACCGGCCGCAGAATGAGGCCGATCAGCACCAGCAGCATGGCAAGATAGAAGCCGGAGAAGGACACCGCATAAAGCGGCGGCCAGGCCGCGAAGACAGCGCCGCCGCCGAGAATGAACCAGACCTGGTTGCCTTCCCAGACGGGACCGATCGTGTTCAGCGTCACGCGCCGCTGCGTGTCATTGCGCGCAACGAAAGGATGCAGCATGGCGACGCCAATGTCGAAGCCGTCCATGACGGCGAAGCCCACGAGCAGGACGCCGAGAATCGCCCACCAGATGAGGCGAAGCGTCATATAGTCGAACATTGCTTTCGCCTTTGCTATCGGGTTTGCGCCGGCGCCGGCGCGGGAAGCACGGGCGCGCCTGAGCGCTGCGGCTCGGCCTCATCCCGCGGGCCGATGCGGACATATTTGACGATGAGCGCGACATCGATGATGGCGAGCGCGCTGTAGAACAGCACGAAGGCTGCGAGGCTCGCCGCGACATTCGACGCGGGGATGTTGGAGACGCCGAGGAACGTCGGCATTGTCGCGTCGATGATCCACGGCTGCCGGCCATATTCGGCGACGATCCAGCCGAGTTCGGCCGCGACCCAGGGCAGCGGCAGGCTATACATGGTCATGCGCAGGAACCAGGGCTTCCCGCAGCGTCGCCGGCTCGACAGATAGAACGCGGCGGCGAAGAGCGCGATGAAATAGAACCCCAGCGCCACCATGATGCGGAAAGACCAGAACAGCACCGGCACGTCGGGGATCGTCGACAGCGCCGCTTCATGAATCTGAGCGTCGGTCGCATTCTCGATATCGGGCCGGATGCGCTTAACCAGCAGCGAATGCCCGACGTCGCGCATCGACGCTTCGAGTTCCGGCGGAACGGCGGCGTTGGGACGACCGCCTTCTTTCGCCAGCCACTGATAGCCGGCCATGCCGTTGCGGATGCGCTCTTCGGATCGTTCGACGAGCGCCTTGACGCCTTCGACGGGCTTATCGAGCGAACGCGTCGCGATCAGGCCCAAGACCCAAGGAATTTTGATCTCGTATTTCGTTGTTTCGCTCTTGAGATCGGGAATGCCGAAGAGGGTGAAAGACGCCGGCGGCGGCTCCGTCTCCCACATCGCTTCAATCGCCGCGATCTTCATCTTCTGGTTTTCGCCGGCCGTATAGCCGCTCTCGTCGCCAAGCACGACGACCGAAAGCGCGGAAGCGAGCCCGAAGCTCGCCGCCACCGTCAGCGAGCGGCGAGCGATAGCGACATGACGACGGTTCAAAATAAAATAGGCGGCGATCGACATGACAAACATCGCGCCCGTGACATAGCCGGCGCTGACTGTGTGCACGAATTTCGACTGCGCCACGGGATTGAATAACACCTCGGCGAAGGACGTGAGCTCCATGCGCATCGTCTGCGGATTGAACGCCGCGCCGACCGGGTTCTGCATCCAGGCGTTGGCGACGAGGATCCAGAGCGCCGAGAAATTCGCGCCGAGCGCGACGAGCCAGGTGACGACGAGATGCTGCACCTTGCTTAAGCGTTTCCAGCCGAAGAAGAACAGGCCGACGAAGGTCGCCTCGAGGAAGAAGGCCATCAGGCCTTCGATGGCGAGCGGCGCGCCAAAAATGTCGCCGACATAATGCGAGTAATAGGCCCAGTTGGTGCCGAACTGGAATTCCATGGTGACGCCGGTGGCGACGCCCATGGCGAAATTGATGCCAAACAGCGTGCCCCAAAACTGCGTCGCCTCGCGCCAGACCGTGCGCCCGGTCATCACATAGACGCTCTCCATGATGGCGAGCAGCAGCGCGAGGCCTAGCGTCAGCGGCACGAACAGGAAGTGATACATCGCCGTCAGCGCGAATTGCAGGCGCGAGAGCGTGACGACGTCGAATTCGAACATTTTGAGCTCCTGATCGATGTCAACGCGGCGCAGTGGCGGACAGCGCTTCCACCATCTGCGCCGGCGTCACCCTAATGCGATGCGCGGGGCCGAAGAACACAACGTAGAGCGCGACGAGCGCCAGCAACTTGAACCCAAGCGCGATCGCGATCTCGCGTCCTAATGGCCTTGTGCGCATCGACTCATCCCCTAGCGTTGCATCCCCTAGCGTTGCATGGCTGCGGCGCCGCCTTATGACAGTGCGCGACGCAGCCGTTCGATGCCGAGCAGTTTCATGATGTAGCGCTCATAGACAGGCTCGCTCTGTCCCTTGCGGACCTTGCGCAGGAAGTATTTCTCATAGGCGATCTTGGCGAGATGCACCCACCGCCCCTCGCTCGACCAGTTGACGTTGCGCGGCGGAATCTGGGGCTTGGCGACGAAGGCGACGCCCTTGTCGCCGAAATCCGCCAAGCAAACCGCATTCCACGTGCCTTCTTCCTTTGCTTCACGCCCGGCGATCAGCGCGGCGATATTATGCGCCGTCGCCGTGACCATCGACTCGATCATATAGCCGGTCTTCGGCGTGCCCGTCGGCACCGGCGTCGCCTCGACAGGCGGGATCGCAACGCAGACGCCGACGCCGAAAACATTTCGATATTTCGGATTGCGCTGATTCTTGTCGATGATGACGAAGCCGCGCGGATTGACCAGTCCCTCAACGCCCATCAGCGCGTCGACGCCTTTGAAGGCCGGCATCACCATGGCGAATTTGAACGGCACTTCGTGCTCTTTCTTGACCTGCCCCTGGTCGTCGAGCTCGGCGCATTTGAGAAGGCCGGGTTCGATGGCGGTCGTCTTGGCGTTGACGATCCATTTGATGTCGCGATCGCGGAACGCCGATTCGAGCATCCCTTTCGTATCGCCGACGCCGCCCAAACCCAGATGGCCGACATAGGGCTCGGACGTGATGTAAGTCATCGGCACCTTGTCGCGGATGCCGCGCCGACGCAGGTCGGTGGAAAGGATCATGGCGTATTCATACGCCGGACCAAAGCAGGAGACGCCGGGCGCCGCGCCGACGATGATCGGACCAGGATCCTTGCAGAACTCCTCATAGGCCTTCGACGCCGTCTCGGCATGCTGCAACGTGCAGACCGAATGCGTATGTCCGCCATGCGGTCCAAGTCCTGGCACTTCCTCGAAGGCGAGCTTCGGACCGGTCGCAATAACGAGATAGTCGTAGGCGACGCTCTCGCCATTCTGCAGTTCGAGACGGTTTTCGTCAGGCAGAACGCGCTTCGCGCCCACCGGAATGAAATTGATCTTCTTCTTCTTGAAGACCGGCGCGAGCGGAACCTTGAGTTCTTCCGGCTTGCGCCATTGCACCGCGAGCCACGGGTTGGACGGCGTGAACTGAAAATTCTCGAGATCCGAGACGACAGTGACCTGATGTTGCTTGGAAAGTCCCTCGCGGACTTCGATCGCCGCGGCCACGCCGCCGATCCCCGCGCCCATGATGACGATATGAGCCATTTACGTCCTCCCATGCGCTCCGCGCGCACAATGTTTCGCGCTGACGGTTGCGCTCATCGGCGACGACATGCACGCTTGTCGCGCGCATGTCCGCGACTTAGTCACGCTGTGCGTCGCAGAGCGAACGCAATGCCGCCAGATTGACGATCTCGGCGCCGCCGCGCGACAATTTTATCCAGCCGCAGCGCTCAAATGCTTTCAGCGTGCGGCCGACGACTTCGCGCGCGGTGCCGAGATCGGCGGCGAGCGCCTGCTGCGTGGCGGCGATCTTGTCGCCTGCGCCGCGCAGCGCGAGAAGACGTTCGGCCAGGCGAACATTGATGCGCGTGCACACGATTTCCTCGATGCGCGACATCAGCGTGGCCAGACGCTTGCCGTAGCCCTCGAACACCAGCCCACGGAAACCTTCGGACGTGTTCATCAGCGCGTTGAAACGATCGGCGGGCACGACATAGGCGATGACGTCAGTTTCGGCGACCCCCTCGGCCGCGTAGGCGTCGTCCGAAAGCAGCGAGGCTGTCGTCAGAACGCAGGTTTCATTCGCGCCGACCCGGTAGAGCACGATTTCCCGGCCCGATTCGGTCACCCGTTGCACGCGCACCGAGCCCGAGACGATCAGCGGAAAATGGACGCATTGATCGCCCGGCCGAAACAGCACCGCGCCGCGCGGGATTTGCTTGCGCACGACCGAGTCGCGCAGAAGAGTCTTCGTCGCAGCGTCAAGGCTGCGCAAGGAAGGCGTTTCGTCGACCCAATCGGACGCCATCATCTGCCCTTCGTCGCTCACGATCCAAAGTCTTCACTTAAGCGCGCTGCGAACGATTCACGCACCCATGCTGAACATCGATAACGTCTAAAAGGCGGCGCCTGATTTGGCGCCGTACCGCTTCAGCGCCATCGCCAATGGGCAGAGGCCCGTGAAGGCGGCCTGCAGCAGATTGACGCCGACGAAAGCGGTGAGCAGGAGCCACCACGGACTGAACAACTGCGCCAAGAGCAGGCTCAGGAGGATCATGGTCCCGGCGAAGGCCATGATGATGCGATCAATGCTCATCGGGTGAGTTCCTTCGATTTGACGCGCGCGCGCGGTTTGGCCGGCTTGCCGCACTGCTCGGCGCAGAACATTTCATAGAGCAGTCCAATGATCCGCGAGACGTTCCCATCGGACAAGGAATAGTAAATCGTCTGCGATTCGCGGCGAGTCTTGACGAGCTTGTCCTCGCGCAGCCGCGCAAGGTGCTGCGAGAGCGACGATTGGCTCAGTCCAATCGCCTCCTGCAGCTTTGTCACCGACAGCTCGCCCCCGTGCAGCTGGCATAGCACCATCAGCCGATGGCGGTTGGCCAGCGCCTTGAGAAAGCTCTCGGCTTCCGCAGCTTTCGGCGCCAGAGCAAGCAGATTTACATTCATAGTTGCTAAATTATGATTATTGAATATAAATGTCAAGCCGGAAGCGCGCCAGGTGGGACGCGCCAGGGGCGAGGCGCTAAGAGCGATATGCCGCATTCACTCCGAAGGCCTCGCCAGTATATTATGTGCGCCTAATTTAATCGGATCGTAAGATATCGAGCGAATTGGCCAGGAGGCTCGAATGATTGAATTTCGCGCGCCAACGCGTCGATCATTATTTTTGATGTTGGGCGCCGCCGCAGCGGTTGGCGCAACGACGACGGCGCAAGCCAGGTCCAGCAAAGCCGCAGCCGCCTATCGCGGCGCGCCAAACGGCCGGCAAAGCTGCGCCAATTGTTCCTACTTCAACCCGCCCTCGGGATGCGGCGTGGTGAGCGGTCCCGTCAGCCCGCGCGGCTGGTGCAACCTTTGGGGATAACAAAGTCTCGCAAGCAAAGTTCGAGGGGGCGCGCGCCGCCCTTTCCGCTTTTGCAACGACAGGCGCGCACGCGCATTAAATTCGCGGTTGCTAATTTATGTTTTATGCATATAAATAAGCGCATGAGACAGACGGGCCGCTCTTACCTTGCGCCGCCGGCGCTCCTCGCAGCGCTGACTTATTCCTTGGGCGCTTCCTTGGGCGCGAATGCCGGAGAGGTCACAGTCCGGGTCGCGCCGGTGGATGACCTCAAGGCGGTCGTCGCGTCCGTCGAGCCTGCGCATCAGTTGACGGCGCGGGCCCGCATCGGCGGCACCGTGAGCGCACTCAAGATCAAAGAGGGTGATGACGTCGCCGGCGGCGCGGAGATCGCTTCGATCGTCGATCAGAAACTTTTTCTGCAGGTTCAGGCGCTCGATCAGCGCATCCGCTCTCAGCAGGCGCAGCGCGACAAGGCGCAGGGCGATTTCGACCGCGCCCAGGAACTGTTTCGGCGCGGAGTCTATACCAAGGCGCTGTTCGATCACGCGAAAACCGCGCTCGACGTCGCCGACCGCAATCTCTCGGCCTTGCGGTCCGACCGTGGCGTCATCGAGCAGCAGGCGGCGGAAGGCTCGGTGCGCGCGCCGGGGCCTGGCCGCATCCTCACCATTCCCGTTTCCGTCGGCCGCGTTGTCATGCCGGGCGAAACCATCGCGACCATCGCCGAAGACAAATATATCCTGCGTCTGCAATTGCCCGAGCGCCACGCGCGTTTCATGCGCGCCGGCGACAAGGTCGAGATCGGCGCGCGCGGCCTGCACGAAGAGGCGGGCGGCGGGCGCAAGCAGGGTCGCGTGCGCATCGTCTATCCCGAAATTCAGGGCGGCCGCGTCATCGCCGACGTCGACGTCGTAGGGCTCGGCGACTATTTCGTCGGCGAACGGGCGCGCGTTTACGTCACGACGGGCAAGCGTGACACGATCATCATTCCGCACCCTGCGGTCTATCGGCGCGCGGGCGTGGATTTCGTTCGACTCGCCTCCGGCGAAGAAGTCGTCATTCAGCTTGGCGAAGCGCACGGCGACGGCGTCGAGGTTCTTTCCGGCCTCCATGACGGCGACGTGGTGTCGACGCCATGAGCGATGAATTTCGCCCCGGCATTTCCGGCACGCTGACCCGCGTCTTCATCAATTCGCCGCTGACGCCGCTCCTCCTGCTCGCCTCGATTCTCGTCGGGCTGATCGCGCTGCGCTCGCTGCCGCGCGAGGAGGAGCCGCAAATCTCCGTGCCGATGGTCGACATTATGGTGTCGGCCAACGGCTATAAGGCTGAAGACGCGATAGAACTCATCACCCGCCCGCTTGAGGACATCATCAAGGGCGTCAACGGCGTCGAGCATGTCTATTCGCAGACGCGCGACGACAATGTGGTCGTCACGGCGCGCTTTTATGTCGGCACCCCGCAGGACAACGCCGTGCTGCGCATTCACGACAAGATACGCGCCAATATCGGCGAATTGCCGAAGGGCATTCCCGAGCCGCTGATCATCGGGCGCGGCATCGATGACGTGGCGATCGTCGTGCTGACGCTCTCCGCAAAGCCCGAACGCGCCGACCGATGGACCGACAACGGCCTCTATCAGGTCGCCGAGGAATTGCAGCACGACCTCACCAAGGTCAATGACGTCGGCTTAAGTTACATCGTCGGCGGCAGCCCCAATCAGATCCGCGTCGAGCCTGATCCGGAGCGCCTGTCGCAATATGGGATGACGCTTAATCAGCTCATCGACAAGCTGACCAACGCCAACCGCTCCTTTCTCGTCGGCGCGTTTCGCGAGGCCAATCGCGCCGTGCCGGTCGTCGCCGGCCAAACTCTGCAGGGCGTCCCTGATGTCGGTCTGCTGCTACTCACTACGAGAGACGGACGGCCGGTCTATGTAAAAGACGTCGCCGATGTGCGCGTCGGCGCCGCCGAGCCCGACCGGCTCAGCTGGACCATGACCCGCAACGCCGCCGGCGGTCTCGATAAGCGTCCCGCCGTCAGCATCGCCATCGCCAAGCGCAAGGGCGCCAACGCCGTGATCGTCGCCGACGAGATCATGCATCGGCTGGAGGCGGTCAAGGGCCGCATCGTCCCTGACGACATCGAGATCGCGGTGACGCGCGACTATGGCGAGACGGCCACGGAGAAGGCCAACGAGCTGCTCTTCCATTTGGCGCTCGCGACCGTCTCGATCGTCGCGCTCATCGTGGTGATGGTCGGCTGGCGCGAGGGCGTCGTCGTCTTCGTCATCATCCCGACGACCATTCTGCTCACGCTCTTCGCCTCATGGCTGATGGGCTACACGATCAATCGCGTCAGTCTTTTCGCGCTGATCTTCTCGATCGGCATTCTGGTCGACGACGCCATCGTCGTCGTTGAAAACATCGTGCGCCACTGGCATATGCGCGGCTCCCGCAGCCTGATCGACACGGCTGTGGAAGCCGTGGCGGAAGTCGGCAATCCGACGATCGTCGCGACGCTCACCATCGTCGCCGCGCTGCTGCCGATGATGTTCGTCTCGGGTCTGATGGGGCCCTACATGAGTCCCATCCCCGCGAACGCTTCGCTCGCGATGATCTTTTCCTTTTTTGTCGCCATGACCATCACGCCCTGGCTTCTGCTCAAGGTCGCCGGCAAGCGTTTCGCGCAGGAGCGCGGCGACGGCGTCGATCATGCGCATGAACGCGGCCCCATGGGCAATTTCTATGTGCGCGTGGCGACGCCCTTGCTGAAGGGCCGCAAGCGCTCGCAATGGTTTCTTGCGGCCGTCGGCATCGCGACGCTTCTTTCAATGGGGCTTTTCGTGACGAAAACCGTCCGCGTAAAGCTGCTGCCGTTCGACAACAAGTCGGAGATTGCGGTCGTCGTCGATCTGCCGCGCGGCGCTTCGCTCGAAGAAACGGACCGGGTGCTGACGGCGGCGGCCGAGCGTCTGAAGGACATTCCGGAGCTGACCTCGGTTCAGTCCTATGCGGGCGCGGCCGCGCCGTTCAATTTCAACGGTCTGGTACGGCATTATTATATGCGCAAGGCGCCGGAGATGGGCGATCTGGCGATCAATCTGCAGCCGAAGTCCGAGCGCAGCCGCGCGAGCCACGCGATCGCGCTCGACATTCGCAAGCGACTCGAAGGCCTGCCCGCGCCGGAGCATACCGCGATCAAGGTCGTCGAAGTGCCGCCGGGTCCGCCCGTGCTGTCGACGCTGCTCGCCGAAGTCTATGGACCGGACGCGCAGTCGCGGCGCGATCTCGCGGCGAAAGTGCGCAAGGCTTTTGACGCGGTCGATTTCGTCGTCGATACCGACGACAGCTTCGGCCAGCGGGCGGAGCGCCTGCGCTTTGAGATCGATCAGGAAGCGCTCGAATATCACGGCGTCGAAGAGCGCGCCGTCTATGACACGATCGGCGCTCTGGTCGGCGGCGCAAAAATCGGCTTTTCGCAAAAGGGCGGCGGCGCCAAGCCCATCGATATTTCCGTGGCGTTGCCGCGCGGAGCGATGACGCCCAGCGAGCGCATCCTGTCGACGCCGCTCCCTGCCGGCGGCACGGCGCGTCAGGGCGCCAATGTCGAGCTCGGCGATGTGGTCAAGGCGACGCGCGAACTCGGCTCCTATCCGATTTTCCGGCATAACGGCCGCTTCGCCGAAATGGTCAGCGCCGAGGTCGCCGGACGTTTCGAAGCGCCGATCTATGGGATGCTCGCGGTCGAAGACGCGATCGATAAGATCGATTGGGGCGCCTCAGGTCCGCCGACGATCAAATATCACGGCCAGCCGCTCGATGATTCCAAACCCACGCTGCTCTGGGACGGCGAGTGGGAGGTGACCTATGTCACCTTCCGCGACATGGGCGCCGCCTTCATGGTGGCGCTGCTCGGCATCTATCTTCTCGTCGTCGCGCAGTTCGGCTCGTTCAAACTGCCGCTCGTGATCCTGGCGCCGGTGCCGCTGACGCTCGTCGGCATCGTCATCGGCCATATTTTGTTCAACGCCGCCTTCACCGCCACCTCGATGATCGGCTTCATCGCGCTCGCCGGAATCGTCGTGCGCAATTCGATCCTGCTCGTCGATTTCATCCGGCATTTGCGCGCCGGCGGCATGAGCTTGCGCGCGGCGCTGATCGAGGCGGGCGCGGTCCGCTTCAAGCCGATCTTTCTCACGGCCGCCGCGGCGATCATCGGCGCCGCGTTTATCCTCACCGATCCGATCTTTCAGGGCCTCGCGATTTCGCTGGTCTTTGGCCTCGCCTCATCGACGGCGCTGACCCTGCTTGTCATCCCCGCGATCTATGTCGTCCTGCGCGACGACGAACTCACAAGGAGGGCCTCATGATCGAAGACTGGGCGGCGCTCGCCAAGAAGCTCTCCGCCGACATAAGAGAATTGCGCGTCGGCTCGCCCGAGGTGATGAAGGCCTTTTCGGCGATGGCGATATCGGCGGGCGCGCAAGGCGCGCTCGACCCCAAGACAAAGGAACTGATCGCGCTTGCGGTCAGCGTCGCGGTGCGCTGCGACGATTGCATCGCTTTCCACGCCAAAGCCGCGTCACAGCGTGGCGCGACGCGCGAGGAGGTGATGGAGACGCTCGCCATGAGCATCTACATGGGCGCCGGACCGTCGGTGATGTATGCGAGCCACGCGCTCGCCGCCTTCGCACAGTTCGACGCCGAACAGCAGGCCTGAGAAGAAAGGAACGAACAATGGCTCTGGGCTCTCTCTTATCGAAACTCGGGGACGGCGGCGCTGCGTCGACGATCGAGCATGATGATTTCTGCCGCGTCGTGGCGGACAAATCCTGCGCCATCGTCGATGTGCGCGAACCGCATGAATATGGCGCGGGCCATGTGCCGGGGGCCAAGAACATGCCGCTGTCGAGCTTCGATCCGACGAAGCTTCCGAAGGGCGACGTTGTCCTCATTTGCCAGGCGGGCGGGCGTTCGGCAAAGGCGCTCGCGCAGGCGCAGGGCGCCGGACGAAAGGATCTTCGCCATTACGCGCCGGGCACTGGCGGCTGGCGCGCGCGCGGCGGCGCGGTGGAATAGGCAACCCGGCGGGTTGACCTGCACGAACTGTCATCCCCGACGCGCGTAGCGCGATCGGGGATCCAGATATCACGTAAGTCGCGATCGCTTCGCCAAGTGAAGCGTCGGAACTCAGCCTGAAGCGGGTTACGCCGCCTTCCCGACCTTGGTCGCTTCCGTGACCTCGTTAATCTTGCCGGTCTTCACATCATAGATGTAGCCGTAGATCGGGATGTTTTTCGGCACCAGCGGATGCGAACGGATGCGCGCGACGTCCTGCGCGACGCTTTCCTCCTGATTCTCGATCGTGTGCCATTTGATGAAATGGCCGGCTGAACAGCCGCCGCCATGTTGCGGGTTCGACCAGTTCTCGCCGTCGAAACTCGCCGTCGCGAGATTATCATCCAGCAAGTCGCTCATGATCTCGTCGCAGAAGAGTTCCATGCCGCAATTGGTGTGGTGAATGACAAACCACTCCTTGGTGCCGAGCAGCTTGTGAGAAATGACGAGCGAGCGAATCGCATCATCAGATGCGCGCCCTCCGGCGTTACGGATCACATGCGCGTCGCCTTCCGACAGGCCGGCATATTTCGCGGGATCGAGACGCGCGTCCATGCAGGTCAGGATCGCAAAACCGCGCGCCGGCGGCAGCGCAAGTTCGCTCTTGCTTCCAAAATTGGCGGCGTAAGCATTGTTCGCCGTTACAACCTCGTTGACGATCTGGCTTGCCATGTGTCTCTCCCGTTGCCCGTGTTGCTTCGAAGCTTTTTGACCTTCCTCAACATTGAAGCGCTTCAGCTTCCTTTTCAAGCAGACAAGGCGGACGATCTTCGTGACATAGTCGCTTGACGATCCGCGATATATATTTCGGGAGCGTCGGCGCTGATACTGTATAACATTCGCGCAGCTGCGCACGTCTAAGGGAGATGGTTGTAAAGAATGTCCGATTCCGCAGATTTTTTTCCTGGATTCGCTTCGCATTGGATCGATGCGCCGGCTGGAAAGATATTCGCCCGCGTTCACGGCGAGGGCCGGCCCGTGGTTCTGTTGCACGGGTTCGGCGAGACGCATGTCGCGTGGCGCAAAATTGCGCCGGCGCTCGCCAAACGCTTCAGCGTCGTTGCGATGGATCTGCGCGGCTATGGCTGGTCGGCGGTTCCGGCGAGCGAGAAGGGCGAGAACTATAGCAAACGGGAAATGGCCGCCGACGTCGTGGCGGTCATGGAGTCGCTCGGCCATGTGCGCTTCGCGCTTGTCGGTCACGACAGGGGCGCGCGCGTCGGCCAGCGCCTCGCGCTCGATCAGCCCGGTCGGCTCGATAAGATTGCGCTCATCAATATCGCGCCGATTGATGATGACTTCGGCGACGCGGATTTGCAGCGCGTCGGACGCGCGCGCTTCCTGGCGGCTGACGCGCCCAAGCCGGAAGAGCTGATCGGGCTCGATCCGATTGGCTTTCTGGATGACGCGCTGATGACCGCAACCAAGGCGAAGTCGCTCGACATATTTGGAGCGGACGCGCTCGCCGCCTATCGCCAGGCCTTCAACGACCCCGCGCGCATTCACGCCTTCTGCGAGGATTTTCGCGCCGGGGCGACCATCGATCGCGAGCATCTGGCGGCCGACAAATCCGAGGGCAAGAAGGTCGCCATGCCGGCGCTCATCGTCGCCGGCGCCGCGAGCTTCCGGGCGGATGGCCCTTCGCTTCTCAACGCGTGGCGCGAATGGGGCGACGACATCGCCGAGGCGCGCGTCGAGTCCGGCCTTTATCCGATGGAGGAGGCGCCGGCGAAGACGCTTGCCGCCCTGGAGAATTTCCTGTGAGCCTCTATCGCGGCAAGACCGTCGCGCTCGCCCTTGGCGGCGGCGGCGCGCGCGGGCTTGCGCATATCTGCGTGCTCGAGGCGCTCGACGAATTGGGCGTGCGGCCGGTGGCCATCGCCGGCGCCTCAATCGGCGCCATCGTCGGCGCCGCTTATGCCGCGGGCTTCTCGGGCGCGGCGCTGCGCGCCCACACTCAGGCCATTCTCAAGAACCGCATCGGACTCGCGCGCCGGCTGCTTCACGCTCGGGCGCGGGGGCGAAAGCGGCTTCTTTCCCGCGTCGCGCATCCGCTGCTATTCGACGGCGAGCGCTTTCTTCACGCCTTCTGGCCCGAAGGCATGCCGGAACGCTTCGAAGATTTAAGCATTCCGCTGCAGGTCGTCGCGACTGATTTTCGCCGCCGCATCGAAGCGGTTTTCGCCACGGGACCGTTGCGTCCCGCCGTGGCTGGGTCGATGGCGATTCCGGGCATCGTGCGCGCCGCCACGAGCGATCACGGCTATTTCGTTGATGGCGGATTGGTCAATCCTCTTCCTTATGACCATCTCTGGGGCCTTGCCGACATTGTCATCGCCGTCGACGTCTCCGGCAATTTCGGCGTCGAGACCGGCAAGGGGCCGCCATCCGCCTTCGAGACGATGATCGTCGCGAGCCAGATCATGATGAACGCGATCAGTTCGCGCATGATCGCCGAGCGGCCGCCCGACGTGCTCATCCGACCGGAAGTGCATCAATATCTCGCGCTGGACCTCTTTAAGGCCTCGCGCATTTTCGCCGCCGGCGACGCCTGCCGCGACACGCTGCGCCAGGGACTGGCGCAGGCGGCGCTGCGGTTAGAGGCTCGGAGCAGGATCGTTTGAAGCGGATCGCAGATGCGATCCGCTTCAAACGTGAATCCTGCTCCATCCCTTAAATCAGAGCGCTTTACGCGAAAACCGGATTTCACTTTTTCGCGAGCCGCGCACTAGCGCCGCGCCTGAAAGAAGTCGCGAAGGAGCAGCGCCGCCTCGCTTTCGCGAATGCCGCCATAGACTTCAGGACGATGATGGCAGGTCGGCTGCGCGAAAAATCGCGGCCCGTGCTCCACGGCGCCCCCCTTCGGATCACTTGCCGCATAATAGAGCCGCCGAATGCGCGCGAAGGAAATGGCAGCCGCGCACATGGCGCAGGGCTCGAGCGTCACATAGAGATCGCAGTCGACAAGGCGCTCCGAGCCGAGCGCGGCGCAGGCTTGCCGAATAACGAGCATCTCGGCGTGCGCCGTCGGATCACGATCGCGCAGCGTGCGGTTGCCGGCGGTGACGATGATTTCGCCATTGCGCGCAAGCGCCGCGCCGACCGGGACTTCGCCTGCTGTCGCCGCAGCGCGCGCCTGCTCGAAGGCGGCGCTGAAAGGGTCCGTGCCATTCATTTGTATCTCTTCAGCGATCGCGCTTCAAAGCGCGCTTGCCGCCTGCTATCAGAACCCATGACTGAAAAGAACCGAAATACCCGCGCCGGCTCCCCCGGCGGCGATCGGCCCTTGCGCCGGCCCGCCAAGAAGACGCCGGCCGCACACGCCAGGCGCGAAGATACGAGGCCCGCAAAGCCACGCTTCGACAAACCTCGTCTCGACAAACCTCGCTTGGACAAACCCCGCTTGGACAAACCTCGCTTCGACAGCCTCGCCGCGCGCGACGCCGAAAGCGCGCGCGGCAAGCGCCCCGGTAAGCCCCCCGCCAAGTCTCCCGCCAAGTCCCCTGCCAAGTCCCCTGCCAAGCAGCGCGTCGTCGCGCCTGCGCCCGCGCCCCGCGAAGGCGCCTTCGAAGGCGATCGCATCGCCAAGGTTATGGCGCGCGCCGGAGTCTGTTCGCGCCGCGACGCGGAGCGCTGGATCGCCGAAGGCCGCGTCGCCGTCAACGGTCGCGTGCAAACGAGTCCCGCCTTCAATGTGAGCGACAGCGACAAGATCACGGTCGACGGCGCGCCAATGCAGGCGCGCGAGCGCACGCGACTCTTTCTGTTCCACAAGCCCGCCGGCTATGTCACCACCGCGCGCGACGAAGAAGGCCGCGCCACGGTGTTCTCCTTTCTTGAGGAACGCCATCCGGACCTGCCGCGGCTCGTCAGCGTCGGCCGGCTCGATATTAATACCGAAGGGCTGCTGCTGCTCACCAATGACGGCGGCCTCGCGCGCACGCTCGAATTGCCCGCGACCGGTTGGACGCGGCGCTATCGCGTGCGGGCGCATGGCGCGATCGATCAGGCGCAGCTCGATTCATTGGGCGAGGGCGTGACGATCGACGGCGTCAATTATGCGCCGATCGAGGCGCGGCTTGAACGCGAGCAAGGCGCCAACGTCTGGATCGCGATGAACCTCACCGAAGGCAAGAACCGCGAGATCAAACGCGTCATGGCGCATCTCGGGCTCGACGTGACGCGGCTCATTCGCGTGTCATACGGGCCCTTCCAGCTCGGCGATCTCGCGGAAGGCGCTGTCGAAGAAGTGCGATTGAAAATGCTGCGCGAGCAACTGGGCAAATCGCTTGCTGAACTTGCCGGCGTCGATTTTGCCGCGCCGCTGCGCGAGAAGGAGCCGGCGGAGCAGCAGGAGATTCGTGCGCGCGCCGAGAAGCGTCCGCGCAAACATGTCTCCACGCTGCGCAAAGAGCAGGACGAGCGACGCGACGCCGGACCACGGGCGCGCGTGACGCGCGGCGCGGTCGCCGATCGCAAGGGCCGCGCTGTCGCCGTCGAGCGGGTGACTCCCACGAGGCGGCGCGACGAGGCGGCGGCGCCTTCGCGCAACGCCCGACGCTTCGATGCGATGCGCGCCGATGGCGCGCCGCACCAGCCGAAGGCGCGATCGGAACGCCCATCGCGCGACAGCAAGCCGCGCGGCGAGCGTTTCCCGCGCGAGGACGGGCGCCGCCGCGACGAGCGCGCCGCGCCCGAACAGCGCCGTACGCCGCGCTTCGACGAACAGCGCGGGGCGCGTCCGGCGACGCGAGCGCCGCGCGAGCGGGGCGCCGAGGGACGCGACGAACGCCCGCGCAACACGCAGAGATTCGAGAAGCGGTCAGACGACCGCGCGAGCGGTCAGAGAAATTATCGCGCGGCCAATCGCGATGACGCGCGTTTCGAAATGCGTCCGCCGCGTCGCGACGGGGACGAGGCGCGACGGGATACGCGCGGCGCCAGCGCGACGCGCCAGGAGCGGCCACGGACATTCGACAAGCGCCCGGCCCGCAGCGGCGAGCGCGAATTTTCGGCTGGCGACCACACCGCTCGCGAACGCAAATTCGATCAGCCCCGCTCGGGCGGAGACGCGCGGCCCTCGCGTAGCGGCGGACCGTCTCGGGGCCCGCACAAAGGTCCACGCAACGGGCCAGGCAGAGGTCCCGCGGGCGGGCGAGGCGCGCCGCGCAAAGGACCGCCCAAAGGACCCTTCAAGGGACCGCGCAAAGGGCCGCCGAAGGGACCACGCAAGCCGCGCGGCGCATAACCATGCGCATCGTCGGCGGCGCCCTGCGCGGTCGAGCGCTTTCGAGACCACGTTCGCAAGCCATTCGACCAACGTCTGAACGGCTGCGCGAATCGGTTTTCGACATTCTCGCGCATCGCTTCGGCGATCCGGTTGCGGGCGCGAATGTCGTCGATCTCTTCGCCGGCGCCGGCGCGCTTGGCCTTGAGGCCGTATCGCGCGGCGCGGCGCGGGCGCTTTTCGTCGATGACGGCGCCGAGGCGCGCGCGCTGCTACGCGCGAATATCGAAGCGCTGGGACTTGGCGGCGTCACGCGCATCTTTCGCCGGGACGCCACGAAGCTCGGCGCCGCGCCGGCGGGCGAAACATTTTCGCTCGCCTTCCTTGACCCGCCTTACGGCAAGGATCTCGCGACGCAAGCGCTCATCGCGCTTGTCAACGGCGGCTGGCTTGCGCCGGACGCCATCGTCGTTGTTGAAGAAAGCGCCAAGACGCAAATCGACCTGCCGCCAAGTTTGCTGCGCGAAGACGAACGCTGCTACGGCGATACGCAATTCGTCTTCGCGCGCTATATTCGTTAGCGCTCAAAGGAGGCGTTACGCTCTCATATGGACTCGGGCTGATCCGTCGCTTGGACCTTGTCATTCCCGGCGGGCCGAAGGCCTGACCGGGAATCCAGAGCCAGTCCAAGAATGCTGGTCGGGCGCTGGATTCCCGATCACGCGCTTCGCGCGCGTCGGGAATGACAGCCGTTTCGTTCAAACGGATTTTTGTATCACTCAAAGGCGACTTGGACTTTCGTCACCGCGCGATCGAAAAGGCCGGTCGGCAGATAGCACAGCGGATTTGTGGCGAGCGGCGCTTCCTTGCAGTGCTCGTGATCGCTTGTCCAGGCATAGCCTGACTGCGCCATGCAACCCAAAATATATTTGCGGATCAGGTGATTTGGATCCAAGCGGCGATTTTCGGGATATGCCGACTCGCCGTCCAATTCGCAGGCCGACGTTTTAATTTGCTGCGCTTTGAAGAAGGATGAGCTGGAGCCAATCAGTCCGGCTTCCGCGCCAACGACCATGATCAATCCGCCGACGAAGGCCATGACCGCCGTCACCTTGCTGACCCTGAACTGTCTGTCGAGCAATGAGAGCACGCCGCCTGCCGCCAAAGCGACGCCGACGAAGATCAACACGAGAATCATGACGCGTTCTCCGATGTCAGAGTATTTGGCGGCGCCGTCGGATGAGAGACGGACATGCTGAGCGAAGGCCGCAGGCGGCGCCGGCGTATAGCCTCGATCCTTGCGCCTTCGTTCGACACGCCTTGGCGTCGACGGAAGAACGCAGCGAGGCTCGATGGATTTGAGTGTGTGCGCCTAACGCGCCGCGGTCTGCGACTTAGTCACGAGCCTTGAAGCTTGGCTTCAAACCACAAAAGACGCTTTCAGAGTTTTTTCTTCAATTCGTAGAGCGCGGCGAGCGCTTCGCGCGGCGTCATTTGGTCTGGATCGATCTCATGAAGCGCGTCGCGCAATGCGTCCTTCGGCGCCGACGCCTCAGCGAGGCGTGCGAAGAGCGGCAGATCATCGATCAAGGTCTCGACCGGCGCGCGTCGGTCGGCCGCTTCCAACTCTGCGAGGATCGCGTGCGCACGCGCGACGACGCTCGCCGGCAGTCCCGCGAGCTGCGCGACATGCACGCCATAGGAGCGGTCGGCCGCGCCTTTGATCACCTCATGCAGAAACACCACATCGTCGGCGTGATCGGTCACCTTCATCGTCAGATTGACGAGCCGCGGCAGCCGCTTCGCAAGCTGCGTCAATTCGTGGAAATGCGTGGCGAAGATCGCGCGCGAGCGATTCACTTCGTGCAGATGTTCGATCGTCGCCCAGGCGATTGAAAGTCCGTCGAATGTCGCCGTGCCACGACCGATTTCATCGAGAATGACGAGCGAACGCGGGCTCGCGCAGTTCAAGATCGCCGCAGTTTCGACCATCTCGACCATGAAGGTCGAGCGACCACGAGCGAGATCGTCAGAGGCTCCGACGCGCGAGAACAGCCTGTCGATGACGCCGATGCGGGCGGACTGCGCGGGAACGTAGGAGCCCGTCTGCGCCAACAGCGCGATGAGCGCGTTCTGACGCAGATAGGTCGACTTGCCCGCCATGTTCGGCCCGGTGACGACGGCGATTCGGCCGCCCTCCGTTCCGCAAAGATCACAGTCATTCGCGGCGAAAGCCTTGCCGTGTGATTGCAGCGAAGCTTCAACGACGGGATGGCGCCCGCCGACAATCTCAAAATGCAGCGAGGCGTCGATCAGCGGCCGCGTCCAGCCGCGCTTTTCTGCGACTTCGGCGAGCGCGCCGTAGAGATCGAGCCGCGCGAACGCTTCGGCGAGACGCCGCAAGTCCTCGGCGCACGCGCAGACTCTCTCGACCAGACCGTCGAAGATCGCCAATTCGCGCGCCAGAGCGCGATCGGCCGCCGAAGCGATCTTTGCTTCGAGTTCGACGAGTTCGCGCGTCGAGAAACGCATCGCGTCGGCCATGGTCTGGCGATGCGTGAAGGTCGCGTCGAAAGGCGGTCGCAGCAGCCTTTCGCCCTGCGCCAGCGACACCTCGAGAAAAAAGCCGAGAAAATTATTGTGCTTGATCCTGAGCTTCGTCTCGGTGAGTTCCGCATATCGCCCCTGCAGCTCGGCGATCACCTTGCGGCTTGCGTCGCGTAGCCGTCTCGCTTCGTCCAACTCGGAGTCGCGCCCCTCGCGAATGAAATCGCCGTTACGCCTGTCGAGCGGCACGCTGTCTTTCAAGGCTGCAGCGATTTCGCCGGCCAGCGCGATGTCCGCTTGAGAAAGCGTTTGGGCCTCCGCAGCGATCTCCATTGGGGGATCGAGCTGCGCGAAAAGACCCGCGATGTCCCGGGCAGCGTCCAGCGCGACGCCGACGCTTGCAAGATCGCGCGGGCCGCCGCGCTCCAACGAAAGACGCGACAAGGCGCGGGAAAGATCTGGCGCGCGCGCGAGTTTCGCGCGAAGCGCGGCGCGCAGATCCGGCTTTTCGAAAAAGAAGGCGACGGCGTCGAGACGCGCTGCGATCAATCGCGCGTCAGTCAAGGGCGCCGCGATCCGCTCGGCCAAAAGCCTCGCGCCGCCGGGCGTGACGGTGAGGTCGACGACCGAAAGCAGCGAGCCCTCGCGCGCGCCGGACAGCGTGCGCGTCAGTTCGAGATTGGCCCGCGTCGCGGCGTCGATTTCAAGCGTCGCCAGCGCGCGCAGACTTGTTGGGCGCGAGAGCGCCGGGCGCTGTCCCTTTTGCGTGCGCTCGACATAGAGAATCGCCGTCGCGGCGGCGGCGAGCTCACAGGCGCTGAAGGCGCCGAAGCCCTCGAGCGTCGCCACAGCATAGAACTCCATGAGGCGTCGCGCGGCGTCGGCGCCGTCGCCAATCTCGCGGCCGATCGGCGCGATGGGCGCGCCGGCGCCTTCGAAGAGCGTCGAAAGCGATGGGTCCCGGCACAGCGCGTCGACGGCGATGATTTCGCGAGGCTCCAGACGCGCGATCTCGGCGCCGAGCGCGTTCTCTTCGCGCTCACAGACCGTAAAGGCGCCTGTCGAGATATCGACGCTTGCCAGGCCGTATCGCCACCGCCCGTCCTCCCCGCGCAAGCGCGTCATCGCCAAAAAGGCGTTGTGCCTCGCGGGAACGAGCAGCGCGTCTTCGGTGATCGTGCCAGGCGTGACCAGCCGCACGACGTCGCGCCGCACCACCGATTTCGCCCCGCGTTTTTTTGCTTCCGCCGGGTCTTCGGTCTGCTCGCAGACGGCAACGCGATGTCCGAGCGCTATGAGTTTTTGCAGATAATCATTGGCGCGCTCGACCGGCACGCCGCACATCGGAATGTCTTCGCCAAGATGCTTGCCGCGCTTCGTCAACATGATGCCGAGCGCGCGCGACGCGGTCTGCGCGTCTTCAAAAAACAGCTCGTAGAAATCGCCCATGCGATAGAAGAGCAGGCAATCGGCGTTCGCCGCCTTGATCTCGATATATTGCGCGATCATCGGGGTCACGCGCGTCTGCGTCTGGTCATTGAGATTTTGAGCAGGAACGGGCGCTGCGTGTTTCATCCAGCCAGTGTAACGGCGTCGCGGCGCAAGCGCCACGCGCGGCATGCGCTTGCATGTGGACGACGCGTCCGCCCGGGCCTAGATTCGCCGCTTGCTTGCCTGATTGCGATTGGGGACGTCGATGATCGCCGCCATCTATCGTCCTATTGCGCTTGCCGCCGCCGCCGCTTGGCTGTGTTCGGCCGCTTTCGCCGCGCAGCGCGTCGCGCCAGAATCGCCAATCCCGTGGCAGGTCGACAAACGCCACTTTGCGGCAAAAAGGGCGAATGAAGCGTTCAGCGGCTTTGCCTGCGGAACGAGCGGCATATGCGTGCTCGCCGTCGATGAGGGCCGCCAGGGCGCCTTCATGCGCATCAACGGCGAGCGGCTTGTCTCTATCGGGGAGCCCTTCGAATTCGATGGCGTGGAGAAGGAGCTCGACGCCGAAGCTGCGGCCGTCGACGGCGGCTATTTTTACGTGGCCGGATCTCACGCCGCAAAGCGCGAAACATGCTGCGACAATTCTGACAGCCGACGTGTCTACCGGCTGATGGCCGACGAGAACGGCCATCTGCGAACGATGGCGCACAGCGAGCGCTTATGGGACGCGATGCGCAGCCTTCCCGAACTTGCGTCCTATGCCGTTCCCGGCGACTGCCGCTGCGACAGGGCCCCGGGCCGTAACCGCATCGACATCGAGGGCATGGCGGCGGCGAAGGGGCGGCTGTTTTTCGCCTTGCGGGCGCCGAACATTGACGGGAACGCCTACATCGTCAGCGTCGATGCAAGGGCTCTTTTCGAGGGAGGCGATCTTAGACCCTCTCTCGCAACGGTTCGGCTGGGCGCCAACAAGGGCTTCCGAGATCTCGCAATCGCGGACGGCGTGGCGCTCGCCCTTGTTGGACCCAGCGACGCTGAATCGTCAGCGGACTATTCGATCGTCGAGTTGCGCGGGCTGACGACCGGCGTGGCGGTGCAGCCAATAGAACTCGCAGCGCTCGATCTTCAAGACGCTCCGCTAGGGAAGAAAGGCAGCCTCATCAAGCCGGAAGCCATCACCCTGCTTGAGGTGAACCCAAGACGCTATCGCTTGCTCGTGCTCTCGGATGGAGGCGATGGCGGCGCGCCGCTGGTCTTCAACATTCCCCGCAAGCCATAAAAAGAAGCCCCGGAAGAACGCTCTTCCGGGGCTTTCTCGCATCGCATGTTAGCGCCATAGCGCCAGCAGGATGATGATCGGTATCGGAATCCCGAGCATCCACAATAAGACAGACCGGAACATTTCATACCTCCACTTAGAAGCGAGAGAACGCCGCGACGCCGACATTCTCATCGCGATGGCGCCCGCCGAGCGTTGCGCCGTACCAGGCCGCCACCGCGCCGATGAGCATTGTCGCTGCAGAAAGGAAGGCGAGCAGGATGCCGGTCTTGCGCGCAGTCTCGGCGGTCTCCTTCGCCTTCGCCTGATCTTCACGCAGGCGTTCGGCGCTCAGATCCACGCGCCTTTCCGCTTCCTGCGGGGCGAGGCCGGAGCGAGAAGCGAGAACATTGACGAGATAGGCGCGATCTTCTCCGGAGATTTCGCCTGTCGCCAAGCCGCGCTCGACGATGCGTTTAACGATCGCGCGCGGATATTCGGCCGGCATCGTCACGCCCCGTGCGCTCACGTCGCCATCGCCGCGCATCAGAAAATCGACCCGCTCTTCGACCGGCGTAACCGTGGGCGCAAGCGCTGACGTCTCGGTTCTCGCGCCTTCTGCAGACGCCGCCGCGGAAACGCCGGTTTTTGCAAGCTGGAAGATGGACGCGCCCGCGATCAGCGCGAACACCACGATCGCCGCGGCCCAGAGCACCAGACCATGGACGCCGTCGCGCACTTCCACCTCTTCTTGCGAAACGTCTCCGGCGCGCCGGCGCAGCCGTCCCGTGACGTAGCCGCCGACCGCAAAGCTCGAAACAGTGATCCACAGCACCCAGAGCGCCAACGCGATCAGATGCACAACCAAGGATGCGCCGCCATAAGGCGACGTCATCGACAGGCCGATCGCCGAACCGAACGCCCCCATGATGAAGGAAATTGCTCCGGCGATCATGGCGCCGGCGACGATGGCCGCCCAATCGGTGTTGGTCGACCGGCCGGACATGTCTTCGGCAGCCGCCACCGCGGCGGCTTCGCCGCGCGACGGCCCGACGCCGAGTCCCGTTTGCACATAGTCAGTCATTCCGCCATCTCCTCAGCGCAGGCCAAGAAATGATAAAATCGCCAGGACGACGACGATTAGTCCGACGAGATAAATGATGCCATTCATTTTGAAACCTCCGCTTCGACCGCTGCTGCCCGGAATCCTGACCTAAGCCGCCGCTGGACAGCCGCGCATGCCCTAAACCGCTGACGCTTCGTCATTGTTCCGTGACGCTTGGCGCGGCCGCCCTGATCGGCAAACGCTTGTGGACGCAGCCACGCTCCGGTTATGGTCGGCGTGTTGCGTCGCAACAGCAAAGGGGCGGAGATGGCCGACGACATGGCGGGTGATCGGGCGGAAGGGGAACAGCGCGCGACGATATCGGACAAGGAGGCGCTGCTGTTTCATTCGCGCGGCCGGCCCGGCAAGCTCGCCGTCGTCGCCTCGAAGCCGATGGCGACTCAGCGCGACCTGTCGCTCGCCTATTCGCCGGGCGTCGCCGCGCCGGTGCTCGCCATCGCCAAGGATCCTTCCGCGGCGTTCGATTATACGACCCGCGGCAACATGGTCGCCGTCATCACCAACGGCACCGCGATCCTCGGGCTCGGCGATCTCGGCGCGCTGGCGGCGAAGCCAGTGATGGAAGGCAAGGCCGCGCTGTTCAAGCGGTTCGCCGACATTGATTCCATTGATCTCGAGATCGATACGAAGGAGGTCGACGCATTCGTCAACGCCGTGCGGTATCTCGGCCCCTCATTCGGCGGCATCAATCTCGAAGACATCAAGGCGCCGGAGTGTTTCGTCATCGAGGAGCGGCTTCGCGACCTCATGGACATTCCGGTGTTCCATGACGATCAGCACGGCACGGCGATAATCTCCGCCGCCGGCATGCTCAACGCGCTGCTGCTGACAGGCCGCGACATCGGATCGGCGAAACTCGTCTGCAACGGCGCCGGCGCCGCCGGCATCGCCTGTCTCGATCTCGCCAAAGCCATGGGTTTCGATCCGCGCAATGTCATCCTGTGCGACACCAAGGGCGTCGTCTATCGCGGCCGCCAGGAGGGGATGAACCAGTGGAAGAGCGCGCACGCCGTCGACACCACGGCGCGAACGCTCGCCGAGGCGCTGGAAGGCGCCGACATCTTTTACGGCCTCTCCGTCAAGGGGGCCCTGACGCCGAACATGCTCCGCAGCATGGCGGACAATCCGATCGTCTTCGCCATGGCCAATCCCGACCCCGAGATCACGCCGGAAGAAGCGCGCGCCACACGCGCCGACGTGATCATCGCCACCGGGCGTTCCGACTATCCCAACCAGATCAATAACGTCCTCGGCTTTCCCTATATTTTCCGGGGCGCGCTTGACGTGCGCGCCAAGACGATCAACATGGAGATGAAGATCGCTGCGACGAAGGCGCTTGCCGATCTCGCGCGCGAGGACGTGCCGGACGAGGTCGCCAACGCCTACCGTGGCGCCCGGCCGCGTTTCGGCCGTGACTATATTATCCCGGCGCCGTTCGACCCGCGCCTCATCTCCATCATTCCGCCCGCCGTGGCGCTCGCGGCGATGGACAGCGGCGTCGCGCGCCGCCCCATCGTCGACATGAAAGCCTATCGCGCTGAGCTATCGGCGCGTCGCGATCCGATCGCCGGCCTGATGCAGACCATTCACGAACGCGTGCGGCGTGATCCCAAGCGCGTCGTCTTCGCCGAGGGCGAAGAGGAGCAGGTGATCCGCGCCGCGCTCGCTTTCGTCAACCAGGGCTTTGGACGCGCCGTGCTTGTCGGCCGGGAGGATCGCGTCAAGGAGGCGGCGGAAAACGCCGGCCTTGAACTTCCCGCGGAGATCGAAATCCACAACGCCAAACTCTCGAACCGTAACGCAGTCTATGCGCAGTTCCT
Organism: Methylocystis silviterrae; assembly: GCF_013350005.1. Taxonomy (GTDB): domain Bacteria; phylum Pseudomonadota; class Alphaproteobacteria; order Rhizobiales; family Beijerinckiaceae; genus Methylocystis; species Methylocystis silviterrae. The sequence goes on along the minus strand of NZ_JABVWW010000013.1, from coordinate 947 downwards.
GTTCGAGCGCCTGCAGCGCAAGGGCTTTCTGATGCGCGACTGCCAACGGCTGATCAATCAGGACCGCAATCATTTCGCCGCAGCGATGGTGGCGCAGGGCGACGCCGACGCCATGGTGACAGGCGTGACGCGCAATTTCTCCCACGCGCTTGAAGACGTGCGCCGCGTCATCGACCACAAGCCCGGCCACCGCGTCATCGGCGCGTCGATCATTCTCGCCAACGGCCGCGTCGTCGTCGTCGCCGATACGGCGATCACCGAAATGCCCGACGCCCACGAGCTGGCCGAAATCGCCATCGAGGCGGCCGGCGTCGCGCGCCGCATCGGACTCGAGCCACGGGTCGCCATGCTGGCCTTTTCGACATTCGGCTATCCGCCGGGCGAGCGCACGGCGCGCGTGCATCAGGCGGTCAACGTTCTTGACCAACGGCGCGTCGATTTCGAATATGAGGGCGAGATGGGCGCGGACATTGCGCTCAACAAGGATCTCATGAGCGCCTATCCGTTTTCGCGACTCACCGATACGGCGAACGTCCTTGTCATGCCAGCGTTTCATTCGGCGGCTATTTCGACAAAAATGTTACAGGAACTGGGTGGCGCGACCGTCCTGGGTCCGCTGATCGTCGGACTCGACAAACCGGTTCAAATCGTCCAACTCGGCGCGACGGACACGGAGATCGTCAATATGGCGGCGCTCGCCGCCTTCGGCGTCGGGGGATGACCCACCCCCTTGACGGGTAGAGTCGCGCCGTTGGTGCGGGGTGGGGTGGGGTGAACCGCGCGTCCCGCACCCTGCTCGCCCCCACCCGCGCGGCTTCCCCGCGCGACCTCCCTTGGGAGGCGACCGCACATGAAGCAAGAGACTGACGCTGATGAACATTACGATGATTGGCTCTGGTTATGTAGGTCTGGTCTCGGGCGCCTGTTTCGCCGACTTCGGCCATAAC
>NZ_JABVWW010000012.1 GCF_013350005.1 Methylocystis silviterrae | reverse complement strand
CCGGAAGGATGGCCTCGAGCCGCCTCACGCCCAACAGCCAGTCCACGAAAAGCCCGGTTATTGGAGGTGTCCAGCTTTGACGCTGGCTCAAAACATGTCGTGAGCTATTTCGTCGGCGGCGCGAACGGCTGCCGTCTCACCATGATGGTCATCGATTCCGCGCTGGAGGAGGATCCGACGCCGGCGACCCAGGCAACGCGTCTCGTCGTCACCGTCACGGACGGAAAAGCGGCGTTTTTCGACTCTGCCGTCGGCACATCCCTGCGCTTCAATTGCGCCGCTGGCGCAGAGACCATGCGCGTGGACAAGATCAATCGAGTCGCGCACGCTCCAGCGGAGTAGCATCAGAAAGCGGCGCGTCCCATGACGCGCCGCGTTACTCAAAAGGCCCAGAAATGCCCGCGCGTCAGTGCGATAGGAATTTGAACGGCTCGGCGGGAACGAATTTGTCCGAAACTTCGCCTGCCAGAAGCGGGCTGCCCGCAAGGTCGAGCTTCGCGGGCTTGGCGCCCGGTTCGAGCTTCAATTTCGTCAGCTCGACCCAGAAAATCGAAGGGTTCAGCGTCGGCTCGAAATAATAGAGCCGATCCTTGATGTCGGTGACCGAACGCCACCGCGTCGAGGCGATGTTCGGCTCCTGCGGCGTGGATATCCCAAGCGGCACCGAGACGTTTCGAATGATCGAAAAGACGCTGGCGATCGCCACGCGCTTGTCGTCGACTTTCGGCGTCGCGTTCAAGTTCCAGCTGGCGCGGGCGAAGCGATCGGACGCGCGATGCGTGCCGGGAAGGAAATTCGACCCGCCGATCTCGACCCAATAGGTGTTAAGGGCGAGCTGCTGATCGAAAGGCGGGGAATTGGTCATCACCGTGTATTTAGGGTTGTGATGAATGACGAGCTTGCCGCCGAGATATTCGAGTATCGCGCTGTCGCCAGATTGATCGGCCAGCGCCATATGGCTCGCCGCTTTGACGCCGCCGGGAAGATCGGGCGCGACGATCGCGAAGGGCTCCTTTTGCAGCGCCTTCACCGCATCAGCGACGTTCGCGTAATTGTCGAGAACATATTGCGCCCAGCCGCCGACGGACAGCAGCGGCTTCTTGGAGGCTTTCGGGTCTCCGTAATCCGCCTCGGCGAGATAGAGAAGATTAACCGCGAGCCCTGCGTCATTCATGCCTTCAGCCGTGGCCGCGTTGTAAAAGTCGGCGATGAGCGAACCGTGTTTCGAGGTCCATTTGATCGACCCCGGCCCGACGCCGCCGTCGCGCGCCATGCCGCGCGGGAAGGACCACAAGTTTGTTCGCGGATCGACGTCCCAGTCCATCGTCCGGCCCACAAGATAGTCCTTATCGCTGGTCCCATAGAGCACGCGCGTGCAGGCTTCGGCGCTCCCGCACATCGATGCGATCGCAACGGCGGCCGCCAGAAGCCCTTTTGCGAATTGCCTGTCCATATCGAATTCCTTTCAATTAAGTCCGTTTGGAGAGTGAACCGCTTTTGTGTTCAGGGCGCCACCTCGATCTGCGCGTCGGCGCCCATGAGCTTGCCGAGCGCCTTCAGACGATTGAGCACGCGCTCGCTCGCAAGATCGGCGTAAGCGGCAGGCAAAGTGAGCGTCGCCGCGCGATCGCAGACCCGCAAGCGCGTGCGCGGCAGCACGCCGGGCATCGACGCTGACAACAAATAGGCGACCCGCATGAGCGCCCCGAGAATGCGCGCGCGCGCGAACAGACGTGTCGTCAACAGGGTGCGCAGATCCGCAAGGCCTTCCGCCCCGTCGAGCCCTTCGTGGCGGAAGACGATTGCAAGCGACAGGAAGGCGCGGCCCGGATGATCAATGGCGACGAACGGCCCCTGCGTGACGATGTTCATGGCGCGCTGCGCACGATATTCCGGATGGGCGCGCCAAGCGATGTCGGAGAGCAGACAGGCGGCGTGGCGCAGCCGGCGCTCCTCGTCGGTTTCATCAATGCCGCTCTTTTCCATATAGGCGTCCGTCCAATCAATGAGATCGTCGCCATAGCCCGGCGCGCGCGCGAAAGTCACTTCCAATTCGCGCGTCGCCGCGAGCAAGGGGTCGACGCGACGCTCGGCCGACGACAGGCGCTCATACAACATTCCTTCGCGCACGCCCGCGGCTGAAATGACGATTTCGCGAGGCTTGGCGCGGCGGATGATCTCGTCAAGCACGATCGCGCCATAGGCAAGCAGAGGCCGGCGCGCCGCCGAAACGAAATCAATGTCCTCGAGCGCCTCGCTGTCGATATGTTCGACAAGTTCAGCGAAGTCGGCGGCTTCGCTCGTCTGGATGCGGTAATGATGCATGACGCCGAGCGCATAGTTGCGCTGACGCATATGGAGTTTGGCGAGCGATCGCCAGGTGCCGCCGACCGCGTAAAAGGTGCGGCCCTTGAGAAGATCGAGCGGCTTCGCGTCGGCGATCGCCTTGCGGGCGATGCGCGTCGCCTCGCGCATCGAGCGCCGCGAGGCGTCCATCAACGCGAGTCCGCCGAGCGGCAGGGTGATCCCCTTGCCGAGCGTTTCCTTGTGGACATCGATGAGTTCGAGCGAGCCGCCGCCGAGATCGCCCACGACGCCGTCCGGCTCATGGATCGCCGAAATGACGCCAAGCGCGGAAAGCTCCGCCTCGCGGCGGCCCGAAAGCAGCGAAATGTCGCGCTGAATGGCGTCGCGCGCCGCGTCCAGAAAAACGTCGCCATTCTTGGCTCCGCGCACCGCCGCTGTGGCGATCACCTCGATGTCGTCGACGCCCATCGTCTCGCAAAGCGTCCGATAGCGGCGCAGCGCCTTCATCGCCTTGTCGACGCCCTCATCAGGAAGTCGGCCTGTGGTGACGACGCCCTTGCCGAGACCGCACATCGCCTTTTCGTTGAAGATCGGGGTCAGCGCGCGCGCGAGCGCCTGATAGGCGACAAGCCGCACCGAATTCGAGCCGATGTCGACGATCGCGACAGGCTTGGGCGCGGAATCGGAGCGCTGCGTCGCGCCACGCGCCGCCGCCTCAAGCATTTTGGCCGCGCTTTAAGAGCGAGCGCGGCCGCCAGTCCTTGAGCGACTTGCCGCGACCCGATAGCGAGGGATTGGTCATGAAATATTTGTGCGCGTTAAACCGCTCCTCGCCTTCGGGCGGAACGATGCGCAGCGACGAGCCGTCCGGCAAGACACGATAGCTCTGCTCATTGTCGATCAGATTGGCGAGCATGATCTGATCGAGCACCTGCTGATGCACCGTCGGATTGACGATCGGCATCATCACCTCGACCCTTCGATCGAGATTGCGCTGCATCAGGTCGGCGGAAGAAATGTAGACGTGCGCGCGCGGATGCGGCAGCACATGGCCGCCGCCGAAGGCGTAAACACGCGCGTGTTCGAGAAAGCGGCCGACGATCGACTTCACGCGAATGTTGTCGGACAGTCCGGGAACGCCGGGCCGCAGACAGCAGATGCCGCGCACGATGAGTTCGATCGAGACGCCCGCTTGCGACGCCGCATAAAGAGCGTCGATGATTTCAGGATCAACAAGCGCGTTGCATTTGCCCCAGATCACGCCAGGCTTGCCGGCCTTCACGAAGGCGATTTCCTGGTCGATATGCTCGAGAAGTTTCTTCTTGAGCGAAATCGGCGACACCGACATGCGCTCAAGCCCGGCCGGCTCGGCATAGCCGGTGATGTAATTGAAGATGCGCGAGATGTCCCGTCCGATCACAGGGTCGGCGGTGAACACCGAAATGTCCGTATAGATGCGCGCCGTCACAGGGTGATAATTGCCGGTGCCGACATGGCAGTAGGTGACGAGGCCGCCGCCTTCCCGGCGCACGACGAGCGATAATTTGGCGTGCGTCTTGAGCTCGATGAAACCGAAGACGACTTGCGCGCCGGCGCGTTCGAGATCGCGCGCCCAGCGAATATTCGCTTCCTCGTCGAAGCGCGCCTTCAGTTCGACGAGCGCGGTGACGGATTTGCCCGCCTCCGCAGCCTCCACAAGCGCGCGCACGATCGGACTGTTGTTGGAGGTGCGATAGAGCGTCTGCTTGATGGCGATGACATTGGGATCGCGCGCCGCCTGTTGCAGGAACTGCACGACGACGTCGAAAGATTCGTACGGATGATGGACCGCGAGATCCTTCTGCTTGATCGCGAGGAAACAGTCGCCGCCATTGTCGCGCACCCGTTCCGGAAAGCGCGGGTTGTAGGGCTTGAATTTCAGTTCCGGCCGGTCGAGCGCGACGAGTTCGGAAAGATCGTTGAGGGCCAACATGCCGTCGATCTCGAAGGTCTCCGGTTCGTTGACATCGAGCTCCTCGGCCACGAGCGCGCGCAAGGTCGCCGGCATGTCCGCCGCCACTTCGAGCCGGATCACCGAACCGCGCCGACGCCGCTTCAACGCGGTCTCAAAAAGCAGCACGAGATCTTCGGCTTCTTCCTCGACTTCGAGATCGCTGTCGCGAATGACCCGGAACAGCCCCTGCGCCCGCAGCAAATAGCCAGGAAACAGCCGCTGCGCGTTCATCGCGATCAGCGTTTCGAGCAGCATGAAGCGCTCACGGCCGGCGACGCCCGTCGTCGCCGGCAAGCGCACGAAGCGCTCGATCTTCGGCGGCAGGCGGACCAGCGCCTGCAGCGTCTTGCGATCGCCGGGGCGCACCAGTTCGAGCGCCAATGTGAAGCCGAGATTGGGGATGAAAGGAAACGGATGCGCCGGATCGACCGCGAGCGGCGTCAGCACCGGAAACACGCGGCTGAGGAAATATTCCTCAAGCCACTCACGGTCGGCCTTGGAGACGTCGGCGGGCTCGACGATAATAATGCCGACGTCTTCAATCTCGGCGCGAAGCTCGCGCCAGCGCCGCAATTGCTCGCTCGTCAACAGCGTGACGCGCTCGGTGATCTTCGTCAGCTGCTCGGCGGGTGTCAGGCCGTCCTCGGAGCGCGCCGTCACGCCGGAGCGCACCTGCCCGCGAAGGCCGGCGACGCGCACCATGAAGAATTCGTCGAGATTATTGGCCGAGATGGATAGGAAACGCAGTTGCTCAAGCAATGGGTGATTGCGGTTGGAGGCCTCCTCCAGAACGCGGCGATTGAATTCCAGCCAGGACAGCTCTCGATTGATGAAGCGCTGTGGAGAGGCCGCAAGCTTGGCGGGATCCTCCACGAGAATCTCGTCGGCGCAATCCATCACGGCGATATCGGCGCCCGTGCGCTGGGCTGCGAGTTTATCCTGAATATGCAGCTTCATTTCCACTTCCCGTCCCGGCCATCATGCCACAGGCCTGTGCGGCGGCGAAATCCTTCGGCCAAATCCTTAAGTAAACTTCTCAATAACCTTAGCCGCGAGCGCCCGTGTGACAGGCCGCCCCTGCGCCAAAGCCTCGCGGTCGAGAGCGGCGACAAAGGCGCGGGCGGCGGCGAGAGAGCGCTCCAGCCTCAGCGCGGCGAAGGCCAGCGCCGGCGGTTCGACGAGGAGCTGCCGATCCGCGAAGAGCTTCACCAGAACCGCGCGCATCAACGTCTCGTCCGGCGCGCCGATTTCGACGATCGGGGCGCGGCGCAAACGCGACAACAGGTCGGGAAGCCGCGTATCTTCCGCCCGCGGCGGGCGGGCCGCGCTCATCAGCAGGAAGGCGCCGCTTTCGTTCACGAAATTCAGGAGATGGAACAACGTGGTTTCGTCCGCGACGCGCTCTACGTCGTCGATGACGATGGCGCGCGGCGCCTGCGCGACCAGCCCTTCCAGCGTCGGCAGGGCGTCGGGCGCAACGACAAGCGCGTCCGCCCGCGCCGCCCAAATGGCGCAGAGGTGGGACTTGCCCGCGCCGGCGGGCCCGATCAGCGCGAGAACCCGATCTGGCCAATCCGGCCAGCGTTCGATCATCTCGAGCGCCGCCCGGTTCGATGCGGCGGGCAGAAACTCTTCACGTCCGAAGCGCGGCGTCGTCGGCAGGTCGAGCGGCAACTGACGTCCTGGCTCACGTTTCCCCGGCGCGCCGGCCTTTGTCATGCGCGGTCGGGGATCGGGTGCTGATAGAGCGCGCTCCCACGGTAGCGTTTTGCAAGAAAGCGCATGAAGGCGCCGAGCGCCGCCGCGACAGGCACGGCGACGATAAGGCCCGTAAATCCGAAAAGCGCGCCGAAGGCCAGCAAGGCGAACATGATCCAGACCGGATGCAGCCCGACGGAGGCGCCGACGAGCCGCGGCGACAGCACATAGCCGTCCATGATCAGTCCGGTCGTCACGATCGCCACCGCCTCGATCGGCAAATGGACGTGCGGCCAGCCCTGAACGATCGCGACGATGATCGATAGAACGAAGGCGGTGACGGAGCCGACGTAGGGGATGAAGCTCAGAAAACCCGCGATGACGCCGATGAGGAACCCGAAATTCAGCCCGATCGCCGAAAGCCCGCCCGCATACCAGACGCCAAGGAACAGGCAGACAAGCGACTGTCCGCGCACGAAGCCGGCCAGCGCGCGATCGATGTCGCGGGCGAGCGAGCGCACGTCCTCGCGATGGCGCGGCGGAATCAGATCGTCGATGATGGCGACCATGTGATCCCAATCGACCAGCATATAGAAGGCGACGACCGGCGTGATCACGATGAGCGAGATCACGTTGATGAGCGCATATCCCCGCCACAGCAGCGATTTCACGAAATCGCCGAGCAACGTCGCGCCCTGGCTCGTGAGATCGTTTATATATTTTTGCGCATCGAATGACGCCGCGGCGCCGCCCAGCCCGAATTCCTGCAACCAGCCATTGATGGAATCGCTGGTAAAGCGCTCGCTCCATTGCGTCAGGAGGCCATGCAGCGTCTGCAAATAGCCCGGCAGCGAGGTGATGAAGCCCGCGAGCTGATGCGAAAGAATCGGAACCAGAATGACGGCCGCGGTCCCGACGACCAAAAGAAAGACGACGAGGAGGAGACCCGCAGCGCCCAATCTCGACAGGCCCAGCCGCTGCAGCCGGTCAGCCACGGGGTCGAGCAGATAGCCGAGCGCGGTTCCGGCGACAAAGGGCGCAAGCACCGGGCTCAAGAAATAGAGCGACAGGCCTAGCGCCAGAAGCGTCAAGCCCCAGAGCCCGAGCTGCCATTCGAGGCTCAGTCCCGCCCATTGCAGCTGCTGCATCTCGGCGTCGTCGCCAGCGTCGAGAGGCGGCGGAATGACCGCCGGCTGCGCAGTATCGAAGCCGAGCGTCGGTTTTCTCTGTGACATGTCACAGCCTCATATGCTGGACCCAAAGCCACAGATAGACGCAGGCGGAAGCAACGGTCAATGCGGCGACGAGGGCGATGAGCGTTACGTTTAACAGCGGAATATGAAGGCCGTATGCCTGAACGGCCAGAACGACGCCCGCGAACACCAGTTGCGCGGCGGTGGTCGCCTTGGAAGAAAAATGTGGATGCACCTTCATCGGCCGCCCCATGAGCCACGACAGCGACACGGCGCCGGTGATCATGACGTCGCGAAACACCACCATGATTGCGAGCCACGCCGGCAGCGCGTCGACGATCGCGAGCGTCACGTACATTGAAACGATCAGCGCCTTGTCTGCGATGGGATCGAGAATCGCGCCGAGTTCCGATTGGAGATGATAGGTCCGGGCCAGCCAACCGTCGAGGGCGTCTGACAGGCCGGCGACGGCGAACAGCAGGAAGGCGGCGGTCCATTGCCGCTCGACGATCAAGATGATCGCCGCCGGCGTCAGCACGAGACGGCCGATGGTGATGAAATTCGGAAGAGAAGCGAACCAATTGTGAGTCATGATGCATTATCTGGCGCGCGCGCCCTGCTTGTCATCACTTGGCCATCGCGCCGCGCGCGCCTGGAGGAAACAAGCGCCGCCAGTCCGAGCGCTACGGCGACGAGCGCCAGAAGCAGCGTCGAAATGGCGTTGATCTGCGGCGAAACGCCCAACCGCACTTGTGAGTAGATGCGCATCGGCAGCGTCGTCGCGCCAGGGCCCGTCGCGAAACTGGCGATGACAAGGTCGTCGAGAGAAAGCGTGAACGCCAGAAGATAAGCGGTGACGATCGCCGGCGCGATCTGCGGCAACGCCACGCGGACAAAGGCTCCGAACGGCGTCGCCCCCAGATCCATCGCCGCTTCTTCGAGCGCCGGATCGCTGTCGCGCAGCGCCGCGAGAATCGCGACCGTCGTGAAACACATTGTCAACGTAACATGACCGATGACCAGCGTGATGAAGCCTCGTCCGACCCCGAACGCGACGAAACACGTCAGCAGCGCGAGGCCGAGCACGACCTCCGGCAGAACCAGCGGGGCATGAACGGCGCCGAAAAACAGCATGCGCGTGCGAAAGCGTCCAAAACGCGCGAGCGATATGGCGGCCAGAAGGCCTAGCAGAGTCGCGATGGTGGCCGAGATCAGCGCGGCGGCGAGGCTGATCTTCGCCGAATGTAGAAGCTGCTCATTCTCCAGGAGCGCCGCATACCATTTCGTCGAAAATCCGCCCCACACGGAAACGAGACGCGACGCGTTGAAGCTCATGACCGCGAGAATGGCGATCGGGGCGTAAAGGAAGAGAAAGCCCATAAAAAGGGTCGCGCGACGCGCCCAGGAGACGACCGCGCTCATCGGGCGTCGTCCTCATCGGCAAGCCGCGCCCGTTCCCACAGCAGCAGCGGAATCATCAACACAGCGACGAGCGCGATCGCCGCGGCCGAGGCCGCCGGCCAGTCGTGGTTGGAGAAGAAGTCGTTCCATAAGGTTCGCCCGATCATCAGCGTCTCGGAGCCGCCGAGGAGATCCGGAATGACGAATTCGCCGACCGCCGGAATGAAGACGAGAAGCGCGCCCGCAACCACGCCTTCACGCGAGAGCGGCAGCGTCACGCGCAAGAAAACATGCGCCGGCGACGCCCCCAGATCCGCCGCCGCCTCGCGAAGGCTGGGGTCCTGGCGCTCCAGCGCCGCGTAGAGCGGCAACAGCATGAAGGGCAGATAGGAGTAGACGATGCCGATAACGACAGCGCCCGTTGTCGCGAACATCTGCAGCGGCGCGCTAATGAGCCCCAGCGCCAACAGCGCATTGTTGATCAGCCCCTCGTCCTTCAAAAGCGCGATCCAGGCGTAGACCCGGATGAGAAAGCTCGTCCAGAACGGGGCCGCAGCAAGGCCGATGAGCATGGGACGCAGGCGCTCGGGCGCGCGCGCCATCGCGAGCGCGAAAGGATAGGCGATGATCAGCGTGATCAGCGTCGAGACCGCGGCGATGGTGAGCGAGGACAGATAGGATTCGAGATAAAGCGTATCGCTCATCAGCGCGCGATAGGCGTCGAACGAAAAGGTCTGCGCCTTGGCCCAGATGGCGGCCAAACCGTCGGAAGGCTCGAAAATCGGCCGATAGGGCGGGCGCGCCAGCACCGACTGCGAAACGGAAATCTTGGCGATGAGCAACATCGGCGCAAGGAAAAAGGCGCCGATCCACAGATAAGGCGCCGCGATCACGAGCCGCTCGCCCAGCGAGAGTCTGCGGCGCGCGCTCATCTGGCGCCCTCGCTGCGCGCGGCGCATGGGGCGCCCTCATCCTGAGGAGCGCCTGAAAGGCGCGTCTCGAAGGACGAGGGCCTCCACAAGGTGAGGACAGCCTTAGGGCGCCGGGTTCGTCCTTTGAGCCTCATCCTCACAGCTCCTCCTTGAGAAGCGTTCCCGCGCCAGGCGGGAAGCTGAGCCTCACTGGGTCGCCGATTGCGTGGCGCTCGCCATGGCCCGCCGCCGCCCGTAGGACGATGTTGCTGGCGACGCGCACCCGCAGCAGCGTCGTTTCGCCGCGAAAGACGAAGTTCTCAACGACGCCTGCGATTCCTTCGCCCTCGCGCGCAACGCCAATGCGCTCGGGGCGCACGCTGAGCGTCGCCTGCGCGCCATCGGGAAAATTTCCAGGCTCGCAGGGGATTCGTCCGAACGCGGCGATCAGCGCCGCAGCGCCATTGCGCTCCAAGCGCCCCTCGATGAAATTGGTTTCGCCGACGAAGCCGGCGACGAAGCGTGTCGCCGGGCGGTCGTAAATCTCCATCGGCCCGGCGACCTGCTCCACCCTGCCCGCCCGCATCACCGCAATGCGGTCGGCGAGCGCCAGCGCCTCGTCCTGATCATGCGTGACGATGACGAAGCTCGTCTGCGTCAGCCGCTGGATTTCCTTGAGCTGAAACTGCGTCTCTTCGCGCAGCTTGCGATCGAGCGCGGCCAGCGGCTCGTCGAGCAACAGCATTTTCGGACGCGGCGCGAGCGCCCGCGCCAGCGCGACGCGCTGCTTCTGTCCGCCGGACAGCTCGTCGATTCTGCGATGGCCAAAAGCCGAAAGCTGCGTCATCGCAAGCAATTCGTTGACGCGCGCGTCGATGGCGTCTTTCTTCCCACCCTGCCGTCGCAGACCGAAGGCGATGTTCTCAAAGACATTGAGATGCGGAAACAGCGCATAGGACTGAAACATCATGTTCACGGGTCGCCGATAGGGCGGCACGCCAGAAAGATCGACGCCGCTCAGCGCGATCGTTCCGGCGTCCGGCGATTCGAAACCCGCGATGCAGCGCATCAGCGTGGTTTTGCCGCAGCCCGACGGTCCCAGCAGCGCGAAGAATTCGCCGGCCCCGAGGTCGAGCGATACGTTCTCGAGCGCAATGACGGCGCCGAATTTTTTGCTGACGCTTTTAATCGACAGCAGCGGCGCGCTCACCCGCCAGCCTCGTCGCGACGAAACTCGGCGCGCCAGTGGCGCGCGAGCCCGCCGCTTGCCGGAATATCTTCCAGTGAAACAAGCCGAAGACCGTCGACGGCGAACGCCTCGATGTCCCTCTGCGCGAGCGGCCATGGCGGGCCGCCAAGGTCTTCGCCATCGTCGCGCGCCCGCGAGATGACGAGCAGCGTTCCGCCCGGCGCGACGAAGGCGGCGAGCGCCCGCGCGGCGTCAGGCAGAAGCGCTTCCGGCAGCGCCTGCAGCGTATACAGCTCGTGCACGAGATCGAAGGCGCCGCGCCATTCAGATGGCGCAGCGAAGAGATCGGCGACACGATAGTCGACCTTGGTCTCCGGAAAGCGCTCGCGCGCCCATTGCACGGCGCGTTCGACGAGATCGAAGGCGGTAACGCGCGCGCCGGCGCGCGCTAGCGCTTCGGCGTTGTCGCCCAGTCCGCAGCCGACGTCGAGCGCGCGAAGGCCGACGAGCGAGCGCGCGGCCAGCCAATCTTCAAGCAGCGGGCGCGGCTCAAGATGCGCCCAGGGCACTGCGGCCGGATCGTCCTCGGCGAGAGCGTAGACCGCCTCGAACCATTCCTGGCGCTTGGGATCCGCCTCGATCCCGCCGGGACGCTTATGCGGATCAACGGCGTCGAGTCTTTCGCGCGCCCGGGCGCGGCGCTCGGCGAAATCTTCGCTTAGAGCGCGCTGCGAAAAAGTGGAATCCGGTTTTTCGCCTGGAGCGCGCTCTTTGCCTTTGGAATCGATCACGTCATCTGCATCTGGGCGATCCCGCCCAGATGCGGCGTGATCTACGCTTTCGGTTCGCGCGCCTTCTCTTCCCATCCGCCGCTCTCGCTCTGCTGGTGATAGACGAGGCTATAGCCCAGATCGCGCAGTTCTTTCCATTGCGCGCGCGCGTCGGCAAGTTCGGCGTCGTCGCGCCCGTCGAAAAGCAGCGCGGCGCGTTCGCGCGGCGCGCCAGCGCCGGCGAGCGCCGGGACGATGCGCGCGCCCTCGATGAAGAACCGCACATCGGCATTATTGGGATTGTCGTTCTCGCAGGTGAGATAGATCGGCTGCGCCTCCGGCGCGCCGTCCGCTTTCGTCCCGTGCGGGAGAAAGCTTTCCGGACGGTACGACCAGAGATCGGCGTCGAGCCGCTGGAGGCGCGTTTCGCTCATCGCCTGCACGATGGCGCGCCAGCCGCGCGCGCGTGAACGCTCGAGGAGCATTGGCAGCGTCTGCTCTACCGTGGCGCGGGTGAGATGATAGAAGGCGATCTCGGGCATGTCGGGCGGCTTTCGCTCCCGGCTATGTCGGAACTCTCCGCCTCACGCAAGTTCGACGGGCGACAGCCTGGTCCAGGGCAGTCGCTGGACTTGACTGACCATCGCTTGGCCTGCGCAGCGAGCCTGAGCGAAAACCTTAAGTCTCGCCCGGCGTCCAGGAGGGCGGATCACTTGCCGGAAAAGATTCGAGGCCGGCCTGGTAGACGTCGTCCTTCGGCGCCTCCCAAATCACGCTGATGGTCAGGGCGTTTTTGACTTTGAGGGGCGAAGAGGCCGTTGAAGCGGCGTATTCCGCCTCCATCCATTCAGCCGCCGAGGCGACGGAGCCCTTCAACACGACTTCTCCCTCCACGATCTCGACCGAGATCGACTTGGCGTCCGCCAGAGGGCTTTTGTCGAGAGCCTCGCGGACGGCGTCGCGAAGCCCTGCTGTGTCCATACCGGTCATCGCAGCCTCGGCCAAAAGCGCCTCGGCCCGAAGGCTGAGGCGCGCGCTTTGCAGCTCTACATATGGGCTGTGGTGACCGATCGTTCCATGGGCTTCGTAAAGCCGATCGCGAGCAGGACGACAGCGAGAACCGCATGCAGCCAGTGGTCGGCGTGGTTCATCGCGACCAGCCCGCCGAACTCGGCGACGTTCGGCGCAATGAAGCCCAGGATGGCGATCGCTGCATAGAGTATGGCCACTGTGCGAATCATGAGGACCGGGACGCCGAAATAGGGGCTGAGCAGCAAGAGCGCTCCGGTGATGAGGTGCACGAAGTTATGGGCTGCATTCACGTGGAAGTAGCCGCCGTCATAGACGATCGGATTGGGGACGAACCCCAGCAGGCCGACCGCCACGAACACGACGCCGAGTATGGTCGCGATGAAATCGGCGTTCCATCGAGATTCGATCATGATGCGTTCCTTTCAGTCCAGGACCAACTGAACTGAGCATCAGATTGGGCGGCGGGTAAGCTTTTCCAATTAAAAATAGGCAATGACAATAATAATTGTGAAGCTATAGCGAGAATGGCGAAGCTAAAACGTTAGAAATACTTTAGGCATTTGGCCGGGTTGACGGGCAATTATGCACTTGAGTTAGCAAATGAGCGATGATACTGATTCGGTCGACAGGCCGGCGCTAAAACCAAGTGAAATTGAAGTCACGCCAGAGATGATCAAGGCGGGTATGGAAGAGTATGCCTCTCGTTGGAGAGGGTTGCGTGACGCTGATGACGCTGTTGCAGAAGAGATGCTAGCGGCGGCATATAAATCTATGGTTCTGGCATCGCATCAACTTCGGTGAATATTTTATCAAGCCATTGGATGTGGCTTAGTATGTCAGAAAAAAGACGACGTAATTGTTCTATGTCAGATTCTAAAATTTCAAATTTAAATAATCTCCTAGCAGATACCTCTGTTTTAGTCACGCTGCCGTCATCGTCTTCGCACCAAGGGTCATGAATTACCCTATTCCGCTTCTCTGATAGAGCGGCGGTTGATTTGGCGAACTTTTCGAATTCTCCATTCATCATGGATGCTCCGCGCAATTTTGAAATCGCAATAAAGGCATCTATCTTTCTGGCGGAGCCGATAACTTGGGATGTTAGGCAAAATCCATAGAGAGCGTCCATGCGCGATAATCGGATGCATCTATCGTCCAGAACCAATTCAAATAGCGCCCATGCGCTAGCGATTCGGCCAACCCAAGCGAAGTGGGTTACCGGCCCCTGTGATTTCTCAAAGGATTCTATGAGATCGCTAATATTATCAGCCACGGGCGTAACCCAATGAGTAAGGTGGAAGACGATAACTGTCTAAGAATTGAAGAAGAGACGCTAAAGCGTCTTCTCTCCACTCCGCCGCAGCCTAAGCCAAAGAAGGACGCAAGCGCGAGTCCTAAGAAGCGAGGCCGTCCTAAGTTGGGCTCCAAGAGGAATAAGTTGGATTAAATTTTGGCTCGTGCGATCTATCATTCTCCAGCCGACAAAACATGGATTGGGGATGATGGAAGAGAAGAGAACAACCCGCAACTGGGAAGACCCGCCGTCCACTTTTTCTAATTTTTTCACTGTCGCAGCTTCTCCGGCTATTGTGAGAGTCTCATTCGGGGAGGCGTTTGGATCACCTGAAACCGCTAAATATCGATTGGCTGTCTCAATGATCCCTGAGGATGCAGAAGCTCTTGCAAAATCGATTTTGGACACGATTGAGAAGGACAAAAAGGCCAGATCATCATCTGCGATGAATGGTAAGGCTGGCGATGCGTAGCGTGCCGTCTAAGAGTGGTGGCGGCGGTCACGGCCAACTTACAGTTTCGCAATCGACCAATTTGCCAAGCGCCCAACTTGGACGTGCTCCGACTATCGAGCATGTCGAGCCAGCTCCAATACGGTTGCATCAGCTCACCGAGGAAAAGCTTTCCATGTTAGCGACGCTGCCCCGTAAAAAATGGGATGAGTTCACATATGCAGCACTGACTGGGTTCATCGCAGCTTTGCCAAGTGCGATTGAGGCTGTCTATAACGCTGCTCAGCGGTCAGAATTTTCAGTCCATGCGTTCGAATTGGTTCAGGTCCTAATAGCCGCTGGTTTTTTTGTTTGGTTCATGGTGAAGGTGTACGGCGGCAGTAGTGAGCAGACGGCCGCCGAGCTTCTTAAGGAGTTGTGCGGGAAAGAAGACGCTTAGCTTATTTTATTGCTTCTATTGCGTTTTCTCCAACGCTTAAACCGCGTCGCTTTCTGCTTAATCGTTTTCGGCTCAACGAGGCTGGTTATACATTAACCGTTTGCCTTCCGCGCCTTTCAGCGCTTTTGCAGCGCGTTCCGTGTCTTCCACACCAAGGCCCGTGCGATTATTATAGCGGAAGTCAAATTCCGCGAGATAGCGATGCAGGTGCGCCTCGCTGACCGAATGATAGGTCCCTGTAATCCCGCGCTTAAGGGTCGAAAAGAAGCTTTCCGCCGTGTTGCAATGGGCATAGCCGCCGAGACGTGCATACTCATTGGCGCTGTGATTGACCGTATGATGGTTGGCAAATTCCTCGCCGATCTTGGGGTAGATTAGGCTTTCGTCGGTCATCAGCGAGCTAGCGCGATTAGCGTTGGTCACGATGATCGGGCGCACGGTCTTTGCGGTCACGTTGGCGACGTGGAAAGACTTGGCGCGGCCATCGCGTTCGATGAGCGTCACAACGGCTTTCTTTGGCGCAGGCTCTTTGAAGGCGCGGTTCTTGGCCTTTCCCCCGACATAGCTTTCGTCGGCTTCGACAACCTTGTTCGCGCCGCCAAGCCCGCCAGTGGCCTTGTGGCTATCATCGGTCATGGCCTCGCGAATGCGATGCGCCAGAAACCACGCGGTCCGGTAGGAGCCGAGTCCGAGGTTGCGCATCAGTTGATGCGCCGAAATGCCTTTCTTGCTTGATGCCATCAGATGGATGGCGAGTAGCCACTTATGCAACGGGACGTGAGAGCGCTCCATGATCGTGCCAGTGCGGCAGGTGAACTTGTCGCGGCAATCGTTGCACAGGAACATGCCGGCCTGCGTCTTGCCTTCCATGCGGCGGACTTTGACCGATCCGCAATGCGGGCAGGTCACGCCATCAGGCCAGCGCGAGGCTTCGATATGCTCGCGGGCGGCGTCTTCGTCATGGAAGCGAGGGGCGGAAAGATTGGTCATCGGTGCTAACTCCAATAACCAAGTTATCGCTTATGCTGCTTGCTAAGTCAAGTGCATAATCGCCGGTTGACGACGCACACGAAACAGCTAAGCTTCAAAAGTAAAAAATGTAATTGCAGGGTGCCAGCTAGATTACCTGCGTGTGAACGACGAGACGACGCAGGATTATTCGGAGTTTGCTGGACTGAATAGCGCAATGTGAGCTGAAACGGATGCTAATTGAAGGTCCACACCACGTCCTTATTCTACCGGGCATCGTTATCGTTCTTTTTAGCGGGCTAAACCTGCGACGATATTTTGCGTGGCGGCGATCGGAGGCGACAGTCGTCGACGTCAAGCCGACAATTGGCGAATTCATTGGGGACAGGGTGAAAGTGGAATATGATTTTGATCAGCTGCACTATGTCAGCAATGTCGGATTTGGCTTTTGCCAAAACAGCAGAGACGTCAAGGTAAATGATAAAGTAGAAATATTGGTTAACCCGATAAACGCCAACGATTGCATGCTCTATGATCTACAAGCGAGCCTCTTCTCGCTAATTATAGGGGCGGTTATGATTATAGTTTCACGAGTGTAATTAAGCTTCGTTTGGCGTGGCCGCTGGAGACGGCGACGATCGCCGTCTCCAGCGCATGCATAACCAAGCCCAGATAGCGAGCCCGGCCACTACCCCTCGTAATAATCGCGCACCAGCCGGTCGAGCAGCCGCACGCCCCACCCGGCGCCCCAGCTCTGGTTGGTGTCGCTCATCGGCGAGCCCATGCCGGTGCCCGCGATGTCGAGATGCGCCCAGGGCGTCTTGCCGACGAAACGCTGCAGGAAATGCGCCGCGGTGATCGAGCCGGCATGGCGGCCGCCGGTGTTCTTCATATCGGCGAACTTCGAGTCGATCAGCTTGTCGTAAGCGGGACCCATCGGCAGGCGCCACAGCTTCTCGCCGATGTGGTTCCCGGATTTGGTCAGGCGATCGGCAAGCTCGTCATTGTTCGAGAACAACCCGCCATATTCCTGTCCCAGGGCGACGAGAATGGCGCCGGTGAGCGTCGCCAGATCTATGACCGCGGCAGGCTTATGGTTCTCGATGACGTAAGTCAGCGCGTCGGCGAGGACGAGCCGACCTTCGGCGTCGGTGTTCACGATCTCGATCGTTTGACCCGACATGGATTTGACGATGTCGCCCGGCCGCTGAGCCTTGCCGTCCGGCATGTTCTCGACGAGGCCGAGCACGCCGACGACATTGGCCTTCGCCTTGCGGGCGGCGATCGCGTACATGGCCCCGGTCACGGCGGCGGCGCCGGCCATGTCGCCCTTCATGTCCTCCATCGATGCGGCGGGCTTGATGGAAATGCCGCCGGAGTCGAAAACGACGCCCTTGCCGACGAAGGCGATCGGCGCCGCGCCCTCGGCGCCGCCGCTCCAGCGCAGCACGACGAGCCGGATCCCCGCCTCGGACCCCTGCCCAACGCCGAGCAGCGCCCGCATCCCGAGTGCTGACATCGCCTTCTCGTCGAGGACCTCGACCTCGACGCCAAGCTTCATCAGCTCCGACGCGCGGCGGGCGAATTCCGGCGGAGTCAGGACGTTCGCCGGCTCATTGACGAGAGTTCTTGCGAGCATGACGGCTTCCGCCAAATGGCCGCCATCCGACATCGCGGCGCTATGGCTGTCGGGATCGGCCAGGGCGACGACGACCTCCATCGGTCCTTCGCGCTCGGCCTCGTCCTTCTTCTTTGTCTTGTAATGGTCGAATTTGTAGGCGCGCAGCCAGCCGCCGAGCGCGAATTGGCCGACCGAGTCGTGAGCGGCGGAAACCCCTTCCGGCAGATCGAACAGCACGACCGCCCGCGCCCCCGGACCCATTTTCGCCGCGGTTTGTCCGCCAAGCGCGAAGAAGTCCTCGAAGGGCTTGGCGGCTTCGCCGCCCTCTGCCCCGGTCTCGTCCCCGGCGCCGACGCCCATCAGGATCACTCTGCTGGCGGGCGCGCCGGGCGCCGCCAGAATCTCGAGCGACGTTCCCGACTTGCCCTTGAATTTCGCCGCTGCGGCGGCGCGCGAAAGATGCGCGGCCGCATCCTTGAGCACGCTGGCGGCGCGCTCGCCCATGGCGAGATCGCGGCCCACGAAAACGACGAGCGTTCGCGGATGCCCGGCGTCCTCGGGCTGGCGCAGCAGCGCTTCGGCGGCGTCGAATGGCTGGAGTTCATATTTGGCGTTGACGAGCATCAGGGCCTCTTGCCTCCTCCGCCGAAGCGGAAGCCGTTCCGGCGCGAATGCGTCGGTTTTTGAGAAAGTTAGCGCCGGCGGCGCGCCAGACGCGCGATTTGACGGGAGCGGCCCGTAATATCTTCCGACGGGCGGCGGCGGTCAATCGCGGCTCCGGTCAATTTTTGAACTATTCCAGATTCTCGTCCCGCCGCGGAATCGCCGCGATCTTTACGCAGAAATCCGACGTGGCGCAAAAGCAACGCTCGCGAATTGAATATGTCGGTGCGGCTCAGAGGAGCCGCGCAACGCTTGCGCGCAAAGATGCGAGCGTCTAGCGATCGTTGACAGGGCCTTAACTGCTCCCGCCTGGGGCGGCGCGCCAAAACACAGAGGAGGACAGCCGCTGCCATGATCGGGGCGACGATCACGCGCTATTTTGCGCTGCGGTTTATGCGCACGATTCTGGCGATCTTTTTTACGATTTTCTGCCTGATGTTCGTCGTGGTTTTCGTCGAGATGCTGCGGCGCGCCAGCGACAATCCGCAGGCCGGCGCGGCGACCGTCGCGCTGATGACGGCGATGCGGGTTCCGGCGGCCGCCGAGATGATTCTGCCCTTCGCCGTTCTCTTCGGATCGATGGCGACCTTCGTTGACCTAACCAGGAAGCTCGAATTAATCGTCGCCCGCGCCGCCGGCATGTCGGTTTGGCAGTTCATTGCGCCGCCGGCGCTCACCGCCCTGCTCATCGGGGTTGTGTCGGTGGCGATTTACAACCCACTCTCGGCTTCGATGAAACAGCGCTCAGAACAAATGGAGTGGGATCTTTTCGGCGTGCCCGGCAGTTTGCGCATCGACCACGGCGTTTGGCTGCGCCAGCACGGCGTCGACGGCCTCGCCATCATGCACGCCATGAACTCCTCGAATGGCGGCTCGGAGCTCGCGGGGGTCAGCGTCAACATTTACGCGGCGCGCGGCGGCTTCCTGGAGCGGGTCGAAGCGCATCACGCGCGACTCGAGCCCGGAGTCTGGGTGCTCGAAAACGCGCAGGTCAGCCTGCCCGGAGAGCCGGCGCGCAGCGTCGGTTCTTACATGCTGGCCACCGACCTGACGCCCGAGCAGGTGGCGGCGGCGACGACGCCGCCACAAGGCACGCCGTTCTGGTCGCTGCCGGAAATGACGGCGCGCACCGCCGAAGCAGGTCTCGACGCGACCGGCTATCGGCTGCAGTTTCAGACGCTTCTTGCGCGACCGCTGCTGCTCGTCGCGATGGTTCTCGTCGCCGCTTCCTTTTCATTAAGATTCTTTCGATTTGGCGGGGTCGCAAAAGCCCTTTCGGGTGGCGTGGCCGCAGGCTTCGTGCTTTACATCGTTACTAAAGTCCTCTCGGATCTCGGCGGCGCAGGCATGATCAGCCCTGTAGTGGCCGCATGGTCGCCTGCGCTTGTCGGGAGCATGTTGGGCACGGTCATTTTGCTCTATTCGGAGGACGGCTGATGGCGCTCACCAGCTCCTCCCGGCGCCTATCCATTCTTGCGGCTGCGCTCGCGCTCGCCGAGGCGGCCTTCGCCGCTCACTCCGCCGCTGCGGCGCCGCCGGCCGCGGGCGCCGATGCGCGCATGGTCGTCGAGGCCAAGGAGCTCGTCTACGACGAGAAAAGCAACACCGTCACGGCGCGCGGGGCCGTCCAGATCTATTACAAGGGCCGGCTGCTCGAAGCCGACCGCGTCACCTATGACCGCAACACGTCGCGCGTCTTCGCCGAGGGCCACGCCACGCTGACCGAAACCGACGGCTCAATCGCCAGGGCCGAGCGTTTCGACTTCACGGACGATTTCAAGAACGGGTTCATCGACAGCCTGCAGGTCGACACCGTCAACAACACGCATTTCACCTCGCCGCGCGCCGAGCGGGCCGGCGAGACGACGACCTTCGAAATGGGCACCTACACCGCCTGCGAGGCCTGTCGAGACGATCCCGCAAAGCCGCGCACGTGGTCGGTTCGCGCCAAACGGATCATTCACGACAACGTCGAGAAGATGATCTATTACGAGGATGCGTCCTTCGAACTTCTTGGCGTGCCAATCGCCTATGTG
Source organism: Methylocystis silviterrae (assembly GCF_013350005.1). Taxonomy (GTDB): domain Bacteria; phylum Pseudomonadota; class Alphaproteobacteria; order Rhizobiales; family Beijerinckiaceae; genus Methylocystis; species Methylocystis silviterrae. The sequence goes on along the minus strand of NZ_JABVWW010000012.1, from coordinate 77,812 downwards.
CCGTTCTGGTCGTCGGCTGACCCATCGGTGAAGCGCAAGTCCGGTTTTCTATCGCCGGTTTTCATCTATCGCCAGCAGCTCGGCGCCGGCGTGGGCGTGCCGTACTTCTGGGCGATTGCGCCGGATTACGACCTGACCGTAACGCCGATTTATTTTTCCCGGCAGGGCCCGTTCGTCACGGCCGAATTCCGTCAGCGCTTCGACAATGGCGGCTATACGATCCGCGGTCAGGGCACGCATGTGGGAGACACGAGCGCCTTCGCGCAAGCCCCATTCGGCGCCGGCGGCAAGCAGTGGCGCGGCGCCATCCAGTCTATGGGCGAATTCTGGCTCAACGACCGTTGGCGCGCCGGCTGGGACATCACGGCGCTGTCCGATCGCTACTTCCTGCAGGACTACCAGCAATACAACTATCTCCTGCAGAACTATTTCTTCCGCGAAGCGTCATCGACGATCTATCTGACCGGCCAGGGACCGCGCAGCTATTTCGACATGCGCGGCTACTATTTCCAGCTGCTGTCGCCCAATGACGTGCAGGCGCAGCAGCCCGTCGTCCATCCGGTGATCGACTATAACCGCGTCTTCGACATTGATCCTGCGGCGACGGCAGGCGTTGGCGGACAGGTTGAACTCGACGCCAATGTGACGAGCACTTCCGCCAACGTCGCGAACTTCGAGTCCATCCAGCCGCGAACGCTCGACCGCATCTATAGCCTGTACAACGTTTGCCAGATTTACGGGCGGGCTACCGACCCGGCGCAGAGCGGCTGTCTGTTGCGCGGCGTCGGCGGCGATTATCAGCACGCGACGATCAGCGGCGCTTGGAAGCGCAAAATCATCGATCCGGTCGGCGGCGTGTGGACCCCGTTTGCGTTTGCGCGCTTCGTCGGGAGCTATCTCGATTACGACCGGCAAGGCTTGTTCCCGATCTATAATCAGAGTCTGTCGCCGATCCCCAATGCCGCGCAGGGCCAGTTCTTCAACGGCGCCGACAACCGCTTCCGCGGCCAGGCGCTCCCGGGCTTCGGCGCTGAATGGCGCTACCCGATCCTTGCCAGAAGCTTTATCGGCGACATCGTCTTCGAACCGATCGCGCAGGTCGTCGCGCGCCCCAATCAGACTTCGATTCCGTCGCTGGTGAACATCGACGCGCAAAGCCTCGTCTTCGACGATTCGACGCTGTTCGAATGGAGCAAATTCTCCGGCTATGACCGGTTCGAGACAGGCACGCGCCTCAACTATGGCGGTCAGGCCACCCTGTCGTTGCCCAATGGCGGCTTCATCAACGCAATGATCGGCCAGTCGCGCCAGATCGCCGGCGCCAACTCCTATGCGCAGGCTGACGCGGCGAATGTCGGCCTCGATTCCGGCCTCGACTCGCGCGCATCGGACATCGTCGGGCGCTTCGCGTTTGCGCCTTCGTCCGTTCTCAGCCTCACCGCCAAGGGCCGCTTCGACAAGGGGAGCTTGCGCGCGCGACGAGTCGACGTGTTCGCGACAATGAATCTGGATCCGATCTCGCTCCAGCTCCAATACGCGAATTACGCCTCACAGCCGGCGATCGGCTTTGACGTGCGTCGCCAGGGACTCTCCGCGTCCGGAAAATACGACATCACCAAAAACTATTTCCTGACGGGCACCGTCACCTTCGATATGAGCCGCTATCTCTATAACTCCCTCACCAATCCGACGTCCGTCTATTATGCGACGACGCTTACGGGCTCAAATCTCGTCGGCTCGGCGCCCCTCTTCTCGATCGCAACGCTCGGCGGCGGCATCGGCTATCAGGACGAATGCACGACGCTATCGATCAATTATTCGCAGATCTATCAGCCGCAGTCATACACGGGCCTGCCGGCCCGGAGCCAGACGGTAATGGTCACGCTCCAGCTGCGCACCCTGGGCGAAGCGAAGTTCAACTACGGCGTCGGTTCGGTGCTGGTGAACGACGGCGTTCGGGCCAATCAGTCGCGCTAAGCCATTCGCGTGAAATGCCAACCTCGTGAAATGCCAACCTCGTGAAAGGCGCCAACCATACGTCAGGAGGACGCCCGCCGCCCCCTGTGCTAAAAGCGCCGCGACGAAGGGATCCCGACACGAATGCGCTGTCGCGCAAAGGAGAATGCAATGAGCTTTTTTATCTCGCTCGCCGCCGGCGCATGTCTCGCTCTAGCCGCGGCGACGCCGCTCGTCGCGGAGGAGCTTTCGGGCAAGCAGAAGGTCGAGATCGAGAAGGTCGTGCACGACTATCTCCTTTCCAACCCGGAAGTGGTCCGGGAAGCAATTGACGAACTTGGAAAGCGCGAGAAGGTCGCCGCGGCCGCCACACGTGAAAAGGCCGTCGGCCAGCACGGCGCCAAAATCGTGAACTCGCCCAACCAGGCCGTCGTGGGCAATCCGAGCGGCGACGTCACGCTCGTCGAATTCTTCGACTATAACTGCGGCTACTGCAAGCAGGCGATGGCTTCGGTCGCCAAGTTGATCGAGGCCGATCCCAAGCTGCGGGTGGTGCTCAAGGACTTCCCGATTCTGGGGCCCGACTCCGTCGAGGCGGCGCAGATCGCGACCGCTGCACGCATGCAGCTCGACAGCCAGAAGTTCTGGGATTTCCATCGCAAGCTGCTCTCGACTCGCGGCCACATCGGCAAGCAGCAGGCGCTGGCGGCGGCGAAGGAGGTGGGCGCCGATATGCCCCGTCTCGAGAAGGACATGTCGAGCGCGGAGACAAAGGCCGCGCTGAAGGAAGTCGCTACGCTGGCCGATGAGCTGCGGTTCGATGGAACGCCCGCCTGGGTGATCGGCAAAGAGGCGATCATCGGCGGCGTGCCCTACGCGCAACTGAAAGCCAAGATCGAAAACATGCGCAAATGCGGCAAGACCGCCTGCTAGCGCGGCGGCGGGCTTTCTTTGCGGCGACAACACGGCTAAGACAGACAGCCTGTCGCCTTTGAGATTTTTCGGGGAACGTTTTCGGAAGCGCTATGTCAGCCGTCCACGTGCTTAACGGTCCCAATCTCAATCTTCTCGGCAAGCGGGAGCCCGCGATATACGGAACGGCGTCGCTCGACGATATCCGCGCGACGCTGGAGAAGCGTTGCGCCGAACGCGGCGTATCGCTGGTGTTCCGGCAGTCCAACCACGAGGGCGATCTCGTCGACTGGATCCAGGAAGCCGCAAGTGCGGGCGCGCCGGTCATTTTGAACGCCGGCGCGCTGACGCACACATCCATCGCGCTCTATGATGCGATCAAGGGCGCGGAAGCTGTCGTCATCGAAGTGCATCTGTCCAATGTGCACGCACGCGAAAGCTTTCGGAGCCATTCCTTCATCTCGCCCGCGGCGCGCGGCGTGATCGCGGGATTCGGCCCGCTCTCCTACATTCTCGCCCTTGACGCTGTCTTTGAAAACGAACTGAGAAAGAGCTGAGACACTTATGGCGCGCAAAGCTCAACCGCCTCGCACCGCTTCCTCCCGCAAACCGGCGTCGGTCAAAGCGCCCGCGCCCGCCATCGACGCGGATCTGCTGCGCACGATTGCGGAACTCGTCGCAAACAGCAATTTGACCGAATTTGAGGTGGAGAAGGGCGATTTGCGTATCCGCGCGGCGCGCGCGCCCGCCGCAGCAATCGCGAGCGTGGGCGCCGCGCCGCCGGTGCAGCCCCTGCCGCCGCCGCCGATGGCAAAGCCGGCCACGTCCCCCACTCCCGTCACGGAGCCCGCCGAATACCTGGACGCGGTGAAGTCGCCGATGGTCGGCACCGCCTACCTTCGGCCGAATCCCGACGCAAAGCCCTTCGTCGAGATCGGCGCGCGCGTTTCGCTCGGCGACAAGCTTTTGCTGATCGAAGCGATGAAGACCTTCAACGACATCGTCGCCACCAAATCCGGCGTTGTGACGGCCATACTGGTCGAGGACGGCCAGCCCGTGGAATACGGCGAACCTCTCCTCGTGATCGAGTAGGCGGCGGTAAGAGATGTTCGACAAGATCCTTATCGCCAACCGCGGCGAAATCGCGCTGCGCATCCTGCGCGCAGCCAAGGAATTAGGCGTCGCGACAGTCGCCGTGCATTCGACCGCCGACGCCGACGCCATGCATGTCAAGCTCGCCGACGAGTCCGTCTGCATCGGGCCGGCGCCCGCCCGCGATTCCTATCTCAATATTCCCGCCCTGCTCTCCGCCTGCGAAATCACCGGTGCCGACGCCGTGCATCCGGGCTACGGATTCCTTTCGGAGAACGCGCGCTTCGCCGAGATTCTCGAAGAACATAACATCACCTTCATCGGCCCGAAATCCGAGCACATCCGCCTGATGGGCGACAAGATCGAAGCCAAGGCGACAGCAAAGAAGCTCGGCATTCCCTGCGTGCCTGGCTCAGACGGGCCGATCCTGAGCGAAAAGGAAGCGCTGAAGATCGCCGAGAGGATCGGCTTTCCCGTTCTGGTGAAGGCGGCGTCCGGCGGCGGCGGCCGCGGCATGAAGGTCGCGCGCGACGCGTATGACCTTCCCATCGCCATCGCCACCGCGCGCACCGAAGCAAAGGCCGCGTTCGGCGACGATACGGTCTACATCGAGAAATTTCTCGAAAAACCGCGCCATATCGAGTTTCAGATTTTCGGCGACGGCAAGGGCCAGGCGGTTCACCTCGGCGAGCGCGACTGTTCGCTCCAGCGCCGACACCAGAAGATCTGGGAAGAAAGCCCCTCGCCCGCGCTCAACGACGCCCAGCGTATGGAGATCGGCGAGATCTGCTCGCGCGCCATGCGAGACATGCAATACGCCGGCGCCGGCACGATCGAGTTTCTCTACGAGAACGGCGAATTCTATTTCATCGAGATGAATACGCGCATTCAGGTCGAGCATCCGGTGACGGAGGCGATCACCGGCGTCGATCTCGTCTGCGAACAGATCCGGGTCGCGGCGGGCTCGCCGCTCTCCCTGCGACAGGAAGACATGTGGTTCTACGGCCACGCCATCGAATGCCGCGTAAACGCCGAGCACCCCACGAGCTTCAGGCCCTCGCCCGGGCGCATCGCTTATTACCACCCGCCCGGCGGCGTCGGGGTTCGCGTCGATTCAGCGGTCTATCAGGGCTATACGATCCCCTCCAACTACGACTCGCTCATCGGAAAGCTGATCGTTCACGGGCGTAACCGAACGGAAGCGCTGATGCGCCTGCGCCGCGCGCTCGACGAATTTATCGTCGACGGCATCGATACGACGCTTCCGCTGTTTCGCACGCTCGTGCGCAACGCCGACGTCCAAAACGGAATTTACGACATTCATTGGCTGGAGCATTTTTTGGCGACGGGCGGCATCGAGCCCGATTTTTAGAGCGAAGGGTGGAAAGAAGATGAATCGATCCTCGGTCATCGTCGCGGTGGTTCTGGCGGCAGCTGCGCCGCTCTCATCCGCCTACGCAAAAACCCCTGTGCGCGGTCCCTTCGTCTTCACATGTTCGGGCGATCCCAACGCCGCTCTGACGGTCACTTTCCTTGGCGCAAACGCCAATCGCGCCAAACTTGCCTTTAAAGGCGAGACCGTGTTGGCCAAACAGGCGATGGCGGCGAGCGGGGCGCGCTACGTCGCCAAGAATATCGAGTTCTGGAACAAGGGCGACGACGCCATGGTCGAGTGGCGCGGCGAGAAGCTCAACTGCACGACGCGCAATTAATTCGACTTTCTTTAAAGAAACTCGCCGCCTGAGGGTGGCGCGGCGTTCTCGCGCCGCTATCCTTGACTATATGTCGCGCCTCAACGCCCCCTATGCAATCACCCCGCATCTTCTGCTCCGCGCCTATTCCATCGGGCTTTTCCCGATGGCCGAGAGCGCCGACGACGACCAGCTTTATTGGGTCGATCCGGAGCGGCGCGCGATTTTTCCCCTCGACGACTTCGTCGTGTCGCGCTCCCTGGCCAAGACCGTGAGGTCCGATCGTTTCGAGGTTGTCGTCGATCGCGATTTTGACGCGGTGATCGACGCCTGCGCCGCTCCCGCGTTTCGACGTGAGCGGACCTGGATCAACGCCGAAATCCATCGGCTTTATCGCGAGTTGTTCGACATTGGCTTCGCGCATACGGTCGAATGCCGCCTTGATGGGCGTCTTGTCGGCGGGCTCTACGGCGTCGCTCTTGGGAGCGCCTTTTTCGGCGAGAGCATGTTCCATCTGGAGCGCGACGCCTCAAAGGTCGCGCTTGTCCACCTGATCGGGCGGTTACGGGCGGGCGGCTTCCAGCTGCTCGACACGCAATTCATTACGCCGCATCTCGCCTCGCTCGGCGCGATCGAGGTTTCGCGCGAGGAATATCATCGCGCGCTCGAACGGGCGCTCCCAGAAAAGGCCAACTTCAGCGTCTGGCCCAAGACCGCTCCCGTGAGCGGCGTTCAGGCGCTGGCCGCGCTTGCCGACTAGAAGGGGAAAAGCGGGTTGTTGGCCGGAGGCGCCGCAGCGGGGTTGGCCTGTTCGGCGCGCCGCCGCTTCTTCTTGCGCCCGCCCGTCGGCGAGGCGGCAGGATCTTCCGCTGGCGCGGGCGCCGCCTCAGGCTCGACGGGCGCCGGGGCCGCCTGATCGGCGGGCCCTATGGGCTGGTTTTCCATCGGCGGCGGCGTCGTCGGCTCGACTCTGCGCGAGCGGCGCTTCTTACCACTGGCCCCTTCTGACGGGGCCGTCGCCTCGGCCTCGGCAGGCGGAGCCGCCGGCGCGGCCGCCTCAGCGGGCGGCGCGATCGTCTCCTTGCCGCCTTTGCAGTCGACCAGCCAGACGTCATAGACGGGATGCTCGACCCCGTGGAGACCGGGGCTTGCAGCGAACATCCAGCCCGAGAAGATGCGCTTCGCCTCTTGTTTGGCGTCGGTCTTGACCGTTTCGGGCTTGGGGTCGCCCCGGCGTTCCGGCTTGAGGATGAGTTCGTCCACCTCGACGAAGCTCGTCGTTTGCGGCGTTTCGGTTTGCGGTCGCGTGTTGCATACGCGCGGCGTCACCTGAAGGGCGCCGAACTGCACGGTTTCGTCGATCGCGACGTCGAAATTAATGATGCGGCCAGTGGTCTTGTCGAGGCCGGCGAAGATCGCGGTCGGATGGCGGATCGGCTCGGCGGACGCTGCGACCGCAAAAAAAGCCCACGCGCCGACAGCCGCTGGCGCCAAGGATAAGGGCAACTTCATCCGATCACCGCAGGATTCTCCGCCAGCTCCAAAAACAAGCCGGGGACGAAAGCAGGCAAGAAAGGCCTTTCCAAGGAGAGCGCCGCTCAGCCTTCGGGCCGCCAGGGGGCGTAGTCGCCGCCGGCGGGCGGCCTCTCGCCCAGCGCGAGCTGAGAGCCCGGCGGCCGATAGGCCTGCGGCGTTCCGGTCAAATTGGCCTGGTGCGGAAGCTCCCAGGAGCGCGGCCGATAGGTCTCGTCGGTCGGCGGCGTATCCACCGTATGATGCAGCCAGCCGTACCATCCGGGAGGCGTCGCCGAACCCTCGCAATAGCCGTTGTAGATCACCCAGCGCCGTTCAAACCCGAGCGCCGGATCGATCTTGCCGCCGCGCCGACGGTAATAGACGTTGCCGAATTCATCTTCGCCGACGCGCTCGCCGTAAAGCAGCGTCCACAGGCCGGTGCTGAGCGTGGCGCGGTTCCACCAGGTGAAGAAGCGAACGATATAGGACATGTAGCTGCGTCCTCGAATTTCGTGGCCCCTTATTGCGTCTGATGGCGCCAATGTCCAGCCTGGCCGCAGCCCCGCGACGATTCGGATTCGAAGCCGCTCGCGCTTCCGCTTGCGACGCCCTCAGACGGAGGATTGCATGTCCGCAACACTTTCGACCCAATGCTGTGTCGTCGGCGGCGGCCCTGCCGGGCTCATGGCCGGATTTCTGCTCGCGCGCGCCGGCGTCGATGTGATCGTCCTCGAAAAACACGCCGATTTTCTGCGCGATTTTCGGGGCGACACGATTCACCCATCGACGCTGCGCATCATGGACGAGCTCGGCCTGCTTGATGAATTCCTGCGGCTTCCGCACCACAAGGCCTACGCGCTTTCGGCTTGGATCGGCGAGCGTCAATACAAGGTCGCCGACTTTTCGAGCCTCCCCGGCAAAGGCAATTTCATCGCCTTCATGCCGCAATGGGATTTTCTCGACTTTATCGCCGAACATGCGCGCGCGCTGCCCAACTTCCGCCTTCTGATGAAGACTGCCGGCGAGCGCCTCTTGTTCGACGGCGATCGCGTCCGCGGCATTTCGGCGATTGGGCCGGAAGGAGAGCTGAACATCGAGGCCAAGCTCGTCATCGCCGCCGATGGGCGCGGTTCGCATATGCGCGACGACGCCAGGCTCCCCGTCGAGGATTTCGGCGCGCCGATGGACGTGCTGTGGTTCAAGCTGCCGCGCAAGGAGAGCGATCCCGACGAAAGCTTCGGCCGAATCGCGCCGGGGCGCATGCTGGCGATGATCGACCGCGGCTCCTACTGGCAGTGCGGCTGCGTCATCCCCAAGGGCGACGCCGAAAAATTGCGCGAGAAAGGCATCGAGACGTTTCGTGATTCGATCGCCGGCTTAACGCCCTTCCTTGCCGATCGCGTCAGCGTGCTCAAGGATTGGAGCGACGTGAGCCTGCTGACCGTTCAGGTCAATCGGCTCAAGATGTGGAGCCGCCCCGGATTGCTGTGCATCGGCGACGCCGCGCACGCCATGTCGCCGGTTGGCGGAGTCGGCGTGAACCTGGCGATCCAGGACGCCGTCGCCGCCGCCAATCTCCTTTCCGCGAAGCTGCGCGACGATGCGCTAAGCGATGAGGACGTGCGCGCCGTGCAGCGCCGGCGGGAGTTTCCGACCCGCGTGACGCAGGCCATTCAGCTTGCCATCCAAAATCGCGTGGTGCGTAGCGTGCTCTCCGCGGAGAAGCCCTTCGATGCGCCGCTGGCGCTGCGACTCCTCAACGCCATACCGTTGCTGCGCCGACTGCCGGCGCGACTCATCGGGCTTGGCGTGCGGCCCGAGCATATTGAAACGTGACCGCGATGCCAATTCCGCCTGATCCATCGGGCATGTCATTCCCGGCGGGCCGAAGGCCTGACCGGGAATCTAGAGCCGATCCAAGAATGCTGGCTTTACTCTGGATTCCCGATCGCGCTTCGCGCGTCGGGAATGACATCCTAACCGTTCAAACGAATGCTGTATGGCTGCGAGATCACTCGGCTTCGCGAATAAAGGCGCCGAAAGCGCGCGGGCCGTCGCCGGTCTCCGCTTTTCCCAGAACTTTCAGCGTCTGCGCGTCGACCGCCCAGAGCTCGTTCGAGAACCAATTGGCGACATAGACTCGCGCGCCGTCGCCGCTGACCGAGAGGCCTTCCGGATATTCGCCGACCTTTATCGTTTCGAGCGGCGCCAAGCTTTCAGCGTCGAAAACGCTGACGCTGTCGCCATGCTGATTGGCGACGAAGACGCGGCCCTTGGCGAGCGCCACCGTATAAGGCCGGCTGCCGCATTTGAGCGTCGCGACGACTTTGCGGGAAGCGAGGTCGACGACGCTGACATCGTCGGATTCCACATTGGCCGAATAGGCGCGCGCGCTGGAAGCGTCGATCGTCACGCCGAAAGGATGCTTGCCGACCGGTATGGTCGCGGCGCGCGAAAACGTCGCCGCGTCGATGAGCGACAGCGCATTGTCGTCGCGGTCGGCGACGATGATCGTCTTGCCGTCTGGCGCGACGGCGACGCCCGACGCCATTGCGCCGACGCCGACGCTGCGCTGCGCGCCGCCTGCGAGAACAATCTCGACGAGGCGCCGGCCATAGAGATCGGCGACATAGACCCGATTGCCGTCGGGGCTCGCGGCGACGCCGAGCGGCCCGCCTTCGACCGGAATGCGCTTTTCGATCGTGCGGCTCGCCGCGTCGATGACGGTGAGAAACTTGCCTTCGGGGCTGGTGATGAAGGCGCGCGCGCCGTCGCGCGACACCGCTACTCCCGCCGGCTTGCCGCCGATGGGCAGCGTCGCGACGGTCTGCATCTTGGAAAGATCGACGATCGAGAGGGCGTCGGCGCCTTGCGCGGTGACGAAGGCCTCGTCGGCGAGGGCGGGCGCGGCAAGAACGGCGATGGAGAGAAACACTCTCGCCGTCATGGCCGGGCTTGTCCCGGCCATCCACGCGCGCGCAAAGCGCTTGGACGCTTTTCCTTCGACGCATCGCATCGTCTTGGCGTGGATGCCCGCGACAAGCGCGGGCATGACGGATTGAAGCCTCACTTCGCTTCCACCTTCGTCTTCAACGCCGCAAGAAAAGCGCGCTGCAGCCCCGTCACCGCGGCGATGGCGACGTCGTCGTTCAATTCCGGCGGCGGGTCGTTGTTGGGATAGCCGCGGTAGAAGCGCGCCTTCCATTCGACCTGCGTCTTGCCGTCTTCTGCGGGCCGCAGCGAAATCAGCGCGGTGTAATTCGTCGCCGGCAGCCGCTTCACATCATCGCCTTCGCGATGCACGCCAAGCATCATCCGCTCGGCGTCGCGCTTGGTCAGCAACTCCTCAACGACGCCGCCGTCGGCCATGATCAGCCTGCGCCGCGCCTGATCGGGAACATCATCGCCCGACGCTTCGACGCGGGCGACGCCCGGCAGCCAGTCGGCGTGAGCGAAGTCAGCGACGACCGCCCAGACTTTGCCTGGCGGCGCATCCACGATCGTCGTCTCGACGACTTTCAGCGGCGAAGCGCCATGCGCCGCGAATGCGATGACCGGGGAAAAAGCGGCGAGCCCCGCCGCGGCGCCAAGGATGAGCCGGCGCGTTGCGGCGATATCGACCCAGCGCGATCGGGTGAAGGGCTTCCTCATCCTGAGGAGCGTGCGCAGCACGCGTCTCGAAGGACGAGGAAGCCCGCTTTCGCGTGTGTTTTCCTCACCCGATTCCCCTGGATATCGACCGGCGCAATGTTGACCGACGCTTTGCGCATGGCGCGGCGCTTACTTGCTCTCCGCCTTGGCCTTCAATGCGGCGAGACCGGATTTGTAAATATCGCTCACCGCCTTCACTCCCGCCTCGTCGGAAAGTTCCGGCGGCGGATCATTGTTCATGAAGCCGCGATAGAACGCGCCCTTCCATTCGACGACGCTCTTGCCGCCGTCTTCCTTCACGCTGATCGTCGAAGCGTAGTTATTGACCGGCAGCACTTTCACGTCGACGGCGTCGATCTTGTAGCTCAGCGATTTGCCGTCGGCGTCATATTTGGTCAGCGACTCCTCGATCACGCCGCCATTCTTGAGGGTCAGCTTGCGCGTGGCGCCGGCGGCGTTGCCGCCCGTCCCTTCCGTCTTGGCGACGGCGGGATGCCAGTTCAGATCCTGGAAATTGCCGACGATCTCCCAAACCTTCGCGGCGGGGGCGTTAATTTCGATCTTTTCGACGACCTTCTGGCGCGACGGGCCGTGGGCCAGCGCTGGCCCGGCAGCGAGCAGCCCGGCGGAAAAAAGCGACAGGGCCGCAACGACACATGCGCGGCGCGCAAGCACAAACGTCATTAGGATCTCCCAGAAAGCCTGAACTGGCCGCCAACGTGGGCGGGCACGCGCACATAACGGCGCCCAAAGCGGCGGCGTCAAGAGTAGCGAAGAACTCGACCGCGGAGGAAGTCGTCAGGTCGACTATGGCCACAAAGGTCTTGCGCGCCACTTGCGCCCAAACCCGTTACCATCCATATACCATCCAGACAGATGGTGAGAGGATGGCCATGGCGGACCTGCACAAATTACGGGAAAGGCCGCCGGAGGCTGAGAAAATCACGATCAATGTCGGATATGTCGATCTCGGCCATATTGATCTCTTGGTGCGCGAAGGCTTCTACTCCAACCGCACCGACTTCATCCGCACCGCGATCCGCAACCAGCTCGGCGCGCATGCGGACGCGGTCAAACAATCCATCGTGCGGAATACGCTGGAACTCGGCTTGCGCCACTACAGCCGCGAAGACCTTGAGGCGGTGAAGGCCGCCGGCCGAAGATTGCGCATCCATGTCCTGGGACTGGCGTCCATCGCCGAAGACGTCACGCCGGAACTCGCGCGCGAGACCGTCGAATCCATCACCGTGCTCGGCGCGCTGCAAGCGAGCAAGTCCGTCAAGGCGGCGCTCCAGGACCGCATCAGTTGAACTTTTCTCCCTACTGTGAGGCGTAGACAAAATGAAAAACTTCCTGACGAGCGCCTTCAACAGGGCGACGCAACTGACGCGCGAGCAAAATCTCAACGAAGCGACGCGCGTGCTGATGCGCGCGCTGACGAGCGGCGCCGCGGCGCCGGCGCCGCAGCCGGCCGCGCATGCCGAGCCTCATCCCCCGACTTTTCGTCTGCGCCGTCCGCTCGGCGAGACGGTGGAATTGCTGCGTCATGCCGGTCTTCCGGGCCTCGATCAAAGCGGCGCGCCGCTCGTCGGCCTACGAAAAACCCCGAAAATCGACGTTCCGCCGGGCGCCGCCTATCTCTCGCGCAGCTATGTCGGGCCGGCCGGCGCCCGCGACTATAAGGTCTATGCGCCCAATGGCGTTGGAGACGGCAATCGGCCGTTAATCGTGATGCTTCACGGCTGCGCGCAGAATCCCGACGACTTCGCCGTCGGCTCGCGCATGAATGAGCTGGCTGAAGAACATGGTTTCATCGTCGCCTATCCTGCGCAGTCGACCACGGCCAATCAAATGGGCTGCTGGAACTGGTTCAACCCGGCGGATCAGACCCGCGAGAAGGGCGAACCCAGCCTCATCGCCGGCATGACGCGCGCCGTCATGGCGGAGTGGCGCGTCGATCAGTCGCGCGTTTATGTGGCGGGTTTGTCGGCCGGCGGCGCCATGGCCGCGACCATGGCCGCGACCTATCCGGAACTCTACGCCGCAGTGGGCATTCATTCCGGCCTCGCGCATGGCTCGGCGAGCGACGTCGCCTCCGCCTTCGCGGCGATGGGCGGCAAATTCGAACTCGGCGCGGCGCGCAGGACGCTGTCTGACGGCGTGCGGACGATCGTTTTCCACGGCGAAGCCGACCAGAAGGTGCATCCGACCAACGGCGAAACGATCATTGCGAGGGCTCGGCTCGATCTTGCCGATGCGCTGGCGCGCGAAACGCGCGAGACCGGAACGGCGGGCGGCCGCACGTACAACCGCACCGTCATCGCGGACGCACGCGGCGTGCCGCAGCTGGAGCATTGGGCTGTCGAGGGGCTCGGCCACGCCTGGTCGGGCGGCAATCCCGACGGCTCCTTCGCCGAACGCCATGGCCCCGAGGCCTCGCGCGAGATGGTGCGGTTTTTCCTGGCGGACGCGACGCCGTAGCGCAGGCGCCGTCATGCGCCTGTCTTACAGGCGCGCCATCTGCGCGCCATGGCCTATCTGCGCGCGCTCGCCTTTGCCCTCACGCTGACGGGCGCTTTCATCTTCCTTGTTCCGCTACAGGCGCTGGCGCGCCGGCGCGGCTGGCCGATTCAGCATGTGGTTCAGACGCGCTTTTGTCGCCTCGTCTGCGCCGTCATTGGCGTAAAGGTCGACGCGCGCAGCGCCCTGCCCTCAAAGGCGCCGCGCTTTGTCGTCGCCAACCATGTGTCATGGACCGACATCGTCGCGCTCGCGAGCGTCTATCCGTTGGTCTTCCTGGCGAAGAGCGAAGTCGCGAGTTGGCCTGTGCTCGGACTGCTGGCGCGGCTGCAAGGCACGGTCTTCGTCAAACGCGGCGCGAGGCAGGATATTGCGCGCGTCAATGACGCGCTCGCTGACGTGCTGCGCTCGGGCGGCGATCTCGTCGTCTTTCCCGAAGGCACGTCGAGCGACGGCGCCGCGGTTCTGCCTTTTCGTTCGGCGCATTTCGCGCCGCTGGAGGCGATGGCGGCGCGCGGCGAAGCGCCGACGCTCGCGCCGGTCGCGATCTCTTACTCCAATGGCGCGCGCAGGATCGATGTCGGCTGGTATGGCGACATGACCTTCCTGCCGCATCTGTGGAGCTTGATGAAGCGCGGCCGCACGCAGTGTCACATTATGTTCGGGGAAGCGATCGAGACGAGCGACAAGGACCGCAAGACGCTCGCGGCGGAGACGCATGCGTGTGTACAGAAACTGCTAGCGTCGCATGGCCGCAACCTTGCATCGCCGCAGTCCTCGTGCTTCGAGACGGTTGCTGCGCAACCTCCTCAGCATGAGGACTGCTTGTAGCGGCCTCAAGGGAATTCCATTTGCGCAAACCAAGGCGCCTCATCCTGAGGAGCGCACGCAGCGCGCGTCTCGAAGGACGAGGGGCCGCTTTCATTGGCGCGCTTTCATTCCCGGCAGGCCCTTCGCATGTCGGCAATGACGGAAGCGCTAAGCCGCGCGGCGCTGCGGCGCGCCGCCGAAAAATTCGAGATAGCGCGCGTCGATTTCAGCGACGGGCATGACGACGAAAACATCCGTCGTGTTGAATTTGCGGTCGACGACGGCGCCGTCGCCAAAACGCGCGCCGAGCCGCAGATAGCCTTTGATCAGCGGCGACAGCGAGTCGCGCGCCTTGCGCGCATCGAAGGCGTCGCGCGCCAGCATCCGCATCGGCGTGTGCAGCTCGTCTCGCGCGCTGACGCGCCACGCATCTTCCACGGGCGCGTAATGCGCCAGATAGCTCAACGCCTGCGCATGGGCGAGCGGATTGGCGCCGTGCAGGCTTGCGCAGCCGAACATCACGTCGATGTCATGCGCCCGCACATAGGCGAGAAGCCCGCGCCACAGAAGTTCAATGGTGCGCTTGCCGCGATAGGGCGCGAGCACGCAGGAGCGCCCGAGCTCCAGCGCGCGCTTGCCGGCGTGACGGGCGAGGAGCGGCGCGACGTCATATTCGCTTTCGGAATAAAAGCCGCCGGCCCTCCTCGCCATATCGTCGCGCATCAGCCGATAGGCGCCGACGATCTTCGGCCTGATCTTGCCGCGCCGTGTCTGCGCCGCGTGATCGATGACGATGAGATGATCGCAATATTTGTCGAAATGGTCGGCGTCGCGGCGGGTGAAGGCGGTGCGCGCGTCGGGAATGGCGCCGCCTTCCTTGTAGAAGACGTCGTAGCGCAGGCGCTGCGCCTTGCGCACTTCCCTCTTGCCGCGCGCGAGCCGCACTTCCAGCGCGCCGAGACGGCCGAGCGTTTCACTGAGCGCTTTCTTGGCCGCTTTCGGCTTTCTTGAATCCGCTTGCGGTAAATTGACGAGGGCGAAGATCGTCTGACCGAAATCCGCGTTGACCGTCCACATGTGCGACTCGCTCCGCTGCGATCTCCCCGTTTGAAGATCACGGGGAAGCGAAGCTTTTGTGACGCGAGAATTGCTGCTGTGACTCGCCAGTTACGGTTTACACTTGAACTTCTCGCCCCGGGAGACCGAATGTTCAAATCTCATCTGATCGTCAGCGCTGCGATCTGCGCTTTTGTTTTCGCGACAATCGCGGCGCAGGCGGAACCGCCCCCCTCGCTCGGATGTTACGCGCGCGCCTATGACAAGGCGCATCTTTCCGCCCATAAAAGCCAGATCGTCGACAAGGCGTGGCTGTCGATCGAGACGCGAAAAGACACGCCGCCCTATCCGTTTTTGGCGACGCTGCAATTTTCGACTAAGGGGCGCGGCAAGGCGACCTTCTCCACCTTCGGCGCCTGCAAGGAGGACCGCGGCGCCCTCTTATGCAACGCTTCGGTCTCCGCCGAGGAAACCGACCTCTGCAAGGCCAAGAACGACGGCGTGCATCATTGCCGGATCGGCTACAGCGAGTCCGGCGCGTTCCGCATCGCCGCGAAGCCCGAGGGCGTGCTCGTGACGGTCGTCGAGCGGCTGGAAATGCCGGGGCCCGATTCGGGCGGGCGCGCCAGCTATCTCTATCTCAGCCCGAACAATGCGGAGAACCACGCCTTTCTGCTCCAGCCCGCGGACGCGAAGGCCTGCGAATAGCGCCCATTAAAGTCCCGCTTGCCGAATCTGCGCAGATGCCGGACGCTCATCCCAGCCCGACTGGAATTTTCCCCTTTATCCACTAACTTATCCACATGTTGTCGCTTTATTAATTTTCACCACTATATCTTGACGTCGTCGCAAGACTCACGCAGTCTGGAGGCAACACGCAATGGCGACGCGGCGAACGATCCTTGAGACGTTCGGCGGCTCTCGGCGACAGCCGGACGTGAGCGTTGCTTTGCGTGGGCGTGATCCTCGTTTTCAGCGTGCTTTCAATCGCGGCGTATCCATCCGCGAGCGCGGGGCGCGCGTCTTTCGAGTTCAGAATTGGCAAGAAATTGCGTCGCGGGCCAGCGAGCGGCTGCGTGCGGGCGGACGCCTGCGCTTTGAGGGGATGGAACGATGAAAATTGAGCGGCGCTATACCAAGGCGGGCGAATCTCCTTATGCGAACATTCCGTTCCGCACGACGAAGAGCGAGATCCGCAACCCCGACGGCTCGATTGTCTTTTCCCTCGACAATATCGACGTCCCCAACCAGTGGAGCCAGGTCGCCGCCGACGTTCTGGCGCAGAAATATTTCCGCAAGGCCGGCGTGCCGGCGCGCTTGAAGCGCGTCGAGGAAAACGCCGTCCCGTCCTTCCTGTGGCGCTCGGTCGCCGATACGGAAGCGCTCAGCGAACTCCCCAAGGACCAGCGCAGCGGCTCCGAAATCTCGGCCAAGCAGGTCTTCGACCGTCTCGCCGGCGCCTGGACCTATTGGGGCTGGAAGGGCGGCTATTTCGATACTGAGGAAGACGCCCAGGCGTTCAGCGACGAGCTTCGCTACATGCTCGCCATGCAGATGGCGGCGCCCAATTCCCCCCAATGGTTCAACACCGGCCTGCACTGGGCTTACGGCGTCGACGGGCCGAGCCAGGGCCATTTCTACGTCGACTACGCCAATGGCAAGATGGTGAAGTCGAAATCGGCCTATGAGCATCCGCAGCCGCACGCCTGCTTCATCCAGTCGATCGCCGACGATCTCGTCAATGACGGCGGCATCATGGATCTCTGGGTGCGCGAGGCGCGGCTGTTCAAATATGGCTCCGGCACCGGCACCAATTTCTCGAAGCTGCGCGGCGAGAAGGAGAAGCTTTCGGGCGGCGGCTCGTCCTCCGGCCTGATGTCCTTCCTCAAGATCGGCGACCGCGCGGCGGGCGCGATCAAATCCGGCGGCACGACGCGGCGCGCCGCGAAAATGGTCGTCGTCGACATCGACCATCCCGACGTCGAAGCCTTCATCGATTGGAAGGTGAAAGAGGAAGAGAAGGTCGCCTCGCTGGTCACCGGCTCGAAGATCGTCAAGAAGCATTTGAAGGCGATCATGCGCGCCTGCATGAACTGCGAAGGCCCCGGCGACGACTGCTTCAACCCCGAGATCAATCCGGCGCTGAAACGCGAGATCAAGCTCGCGCGCAAAAACGACGTGCCGGACAATTACATCAAACGCGTCATTCAGTTCGCCAAGCAGGGCTACAAGGACATTCACTTCGACACCTATGACACGGACTGGGACAGCGAAGCCTATCTCACCGTCTCGGGCCAGAACTCCAACAACTCCGTGCGGGTTACGGACGAATTCCTGCAGGCGGTCGAGAAGGACGGCGACTGGACCCTCATCAAGCGCCTCGACGGCAAGCCGGCGAAGTCGCTGAAAGCCCGCGATCTGTGGGAGAAGATCGGCTACGCCGCCTGGGCCTCCGCCGATCCGGGAATCCAGTTCCATACGACGATCAACGACTGGCACACCTGCCCGGCGGGCGGCCCCATCCGCGCGTCGAATCCGTGTTCGGAATATATGTTCCTCGACGACACGGCCTGTAACCTCGCCTCGCTCAATCTGCTGCAGTTCCGCGATCTCGAGACCAAGCGCATCGACGTCGAGTCCTACGAGCACGCCGTGCGGCTGTGGACGGTGGTGCTCGAAATCTCGGTGCTGATGGCGCAGTTTCCTTCAAAGGAAATCGCGCAGCTGTCCTATGACTACCGCACGCTGGGCCTCGGCTTCGCCAATGTCGGCGGCCTGTTGATGTCGTCTGGCGTCGCCTATGACAGCGAGGCGGGCCGCGCCATCGCCGGCGCTCTTTCGGCGATCATGACGGGCGTGTGCTACGCGACCTCCGCCGAAATGGCCAAGGAGCGCGGCCCCTTCGCGCGCTTCATGGAGAATCGCGAAGCGATGCTGCGGGTCATCCGCAATCATCGCCGCGCCGCGCATGGCGAACGCGTCGGCTATGAGCAGCTCGCGATCACGCCGGTGCCGCTTGACGTCGCCGCCTGCCCCGATCAGCTCTTGGTCGAGCGCGCCGGCGCCGCCTGGGACAAGGCGCTCGCGCAAGGCGAACTCTACGGCTATCGCAACGCGCAAGTCACGGTCGTCGCGCCGACCGGCACCATCGGCCTGGTGATGGATTGCGACACCACCGGCATCGAGCCCGATTTCGCGCTCGTCAAATTCAAGAAGCTCGCCGGCGGCGGCTATCTCAAGATCGTCAACCGCGCCGTGCCGGAAGGGCTGCGTTCGCTCGGATATCGCGAGAGCGAGATCGCCGAGATCGAGGCCTATGCCGTCGGCCACGCCTCGCTCTCCAACGCGCCCGCGATCAACACCACGAGCCTGCGGGCGAAGGGTTTCACCGACGAGAAGATCGCGGCGGTGGAAGGAGCGCTGCGCAGCGCCTTCGACATCAAATTCGTCTTCAACAAATGGACGCTCGGGCAGGACTTTCTCACCGGCGTGTTGAAAGTTCCAGCGGCCGCGCTCGACGACAAGAACTTCGATCTGCTGACGCATCTGGGATTCTCGCGCGCCGACATCGACGCCGCGAATGTCCATATCTGCGGCGCAATGACTCTGGAAGGCGCGCCGCATTTGAAGCGCGAGCATTATCCGGTGTTCGACTGCGCCAATCCCTGCGGGCGCACCGGCAAGCGCTATCTTCTGGTCGACTCGCATATCCGCATGATGGCGGCGGCGCAGCCCTTCATCTCGGGCGCGATCAGCAAGACCATCAACATGCCCAATGACGCCTCGATCGAGGATTGCGAACAGGCCTATCTGCTGTCCTGGCGCCTCGGGCTGAAGGCCAACGCGCTCTATCGCGACGGCTCCAAGCTCTCGCAGCCGCTCTCGGCGCAACTTATCGCCGGCGACGACGACATCGACGCGATGGACGTCGTCGAGGAACTCGTGACCGCCAATATGCCGGCGCGCGCGGCGGCCGTCGCCGAACGCATCGTCGAGCGCGTCGTGCATCAGGTGATCCGCGAGCGCGAGAAGCTGCCGAACCGGCGCAAGAGCTACATTCAGAAGGCGACGGTCGGCGGCCACAAGGTCTATCTGCACACGGGCGAATATGAAGACGGGCGGCTCGGCGAAATCTTCATCGACATGCACAAGGAAGGCGCGGCCTTCCGAAGCCTGATGAATAATTTCGCCATCGCGATTTCGCTCGGCCTGCAATATGGCGTGCCGCTCGAGGAATATGTCGACGCCTTCACCTTCACCCGCTTCGAGCCCGCGGGTCCGGTGCAAGGCAATGACGCGATCAAATACGCGACCTCGATCCTCGACTATGTGTTCCGCGAGCTGGCCGTCTCCTATCTCGGCCGCAACGATCTCGCGCATGTCTCGCCCGAAGACATCGGCCATGACGTGCTCGGCAAGGGCCAGCATGAGGGCAAGGCGCCCGAGACGAATTCCGTCGTCTCGCGCGGTCTGCTGCGCTCCAAGACCGACAGGCTGATGGTGGTGCAAGGCGGCGAAGCTCTTGGCGCCGCTCGAAACATCGGCGGCGCGGTCGCGCTGCGCGAGACGCCGGACGCGGCGCATGAGGCGGAAGATCCGACCTCGACGCTCGGCTGGACCGAGCCGACGAAGAGCGTCACCGGCGTCGCCGAAAAGCGCGCCGAAGCGCGCATGAAGGGCTATGTCGGCGAAGCCTGTCCCGAGTGCGCGAATTTTACGCTGGTGAGGAACGGCACATGTTTGAAGTGCGAGACCTGCGGCGCGACGACGGGGTGTTCGTGAGGAAATCACCGAATTAACGGAGACATGGACATCATGGCGAAAAATGAGAAAACGAGCGGCCGCGTTGCAACGATCGCCTCCAAAGCCTTGCAAAAGCCAAGCTCAGCAACAAGGAAACAAATCAAGACGCTTGCTGCCTCTGCATTGACGCAAGCTGCCGACAAATCCGGCACAAAATCGCGCAAAAAGTAAACCGCGCCGCCCGCCTCGGTCGGTGCCTCACCCTCGTCCCTCGAGACGCCGCTCCGCGGCTCCTCAGGATGAGGACTGCTTTGTTGGCGCTCTATAGTCGCGAGCGGAAAGCGTCGGTAACACTCTGCACGCTGCGCAACCCAAGGCCCCTCATCCTGAGGAGCGCGCGAAGCTCGCGTCTCGAAGGGCGAGGGGCAAGCGTCGGCGCGTCTGGCCGCCAGCTTTTCCGCCTCCCAACAATTTTCCCTGCCCGACGCCTCTTGAAGACCGGGCGCGCCGCTCTGTTTAATCAAGAGCGCGGCCGCGCGCCAAATCGCCGCGCAGGAGCAAGAAACATGGACGCGAAGAGAGCCACCACCCCTGAAGAACGCCATGAGCTGCGCGAGGTCGTCGGCCTGTTCGACACCGTCGACACACTGCAGTCGGCGATCGACGATCTTCTCACCGGCGGTTTCGACCGCTCGGAGATCAGCCTTCTCGCCGAAGAGGACAAAGTGCGCGAAAAGCTCGGCGACACGGACGTGAGCGCCGACTCGCTTGAAGATAGCCCCAGAGCGCCGCGCACGCCTTACATCGACAGCGAGTCGCTCAATATCGGCAAGGCCTCGATCGTCGGCGTGCTGTTCTACGTCGGCGCCTTCATCGGCGCGGGAGTAACGCTTGCCTGGGGCCTGTCGCTGACCAGCGCCATCGCAGTTGGACTGCTGACCGGCGGCGCAGCCGGCATTTTGGGCCTGCTGGCTTCGAAGCTCGTCGGCGATCGCCAGACCAAATGGGCGCAGTCGCAGTTGAAGCATGGCGGACTGCTGCTTTGGGCCCGCGTCTGGAACGACGAGCGCGAACGCGCGGCGATGGAAATCATGCAGCGCCACGGCGGCCGCGACGTGCATGCGCATGTGGGAGCATAAGCGCAGCCGTCGATTGTCAACAGCGCGCATCGCTCTTATCATTGCATTGTAAGGCCCGCGGCCGATCGGCGGCGGTCGGGTTCCTGTGCGTGACGCCATGCGTGTCTCATGCGTGTCTTGGCGATTTTCATTGTTTTTTGCTTTTGGGTCGTTGCGGCGCGGTCGGCCTTTGCTGGCGCTTGGCTCATGCCGCCCGGCGCAGGACAGGCGATCGTCACCACGACCTTCGCCGACGCGCGCAAAGCCTATGACGCCAAGGGCCGACTGATCCAGACGCCCTCCTATCGTAAGTTCGAGACGCGCGTATACGTCGAGCACGGCCTGTTCGACTGGCTGACGATCGTCGCCGAAGGCGGCTATATGAATTTCCGCGGCGCCGCAGGGTCCTACGACCATCTCAACCTGCTCATCGAGGAAGCCAAGGCCGGCCTGCCGCTATCGCTCCAAGGACCGCCGGGCGCACGCTATGAAGGCCTCGGATTAGGCGCGCTCGGCGCGCGGACGCTACTCTTCACCTGGGGCGATTACATCGTCTCGCTGCAGGCGGGGGTGCGTGCGGCCTCCCCGGCCGCGCGGCGATTCCTCGATATGCGCGATCCCCTGCAGGCCGACCTGCGGCTGCTTGTTGGCCGGCCCTTCGAGCTTTTCGGCTTTCCCGGCTTTGTCGACGCGCAGCTGGGGTATCGGTCGCGCGGACAGAATGGCGATGAGATCCGCGCCGACCTCACCGCCGGACTGCGCCCCCTGCCCCCGATCCTGCTTCTCGCCCAAAGCTTCTCCGCCTTTGCGCCGAGAGGCGGCCCGGCGGGCGTCGTCGCCGCGCAGAAATTTCAGCTGAGCGCGGTCTACGACGTGACCGCGTCGCTTTCGTTGCAGATCGGCGCTATCGCCGCGATCGGGGGCGTCAACTCGCCCGCCGAGCGCGGTCTGATCAGCGCATTCTGGTGGCGATATTAGTTCGCAACCTGCTCCACCCTGACATGTGCGACGCCCGCCGATCTGAAACCGAGGCTGTCCGCGGCCGCGACTGAGACATCAATAACCCGGCCGCGCGTAAACGGCCCGCGATCGTTCACCGTGACGACGATCGAACGATTGTTGCGCAAATTGGTCACGCGCACCTTCGATCCGAACGGCAATGTCCGATGGGCGGCCGTCAGCGCGCCGACATGCGCGCCGCTCGCCGTGCGCCCCCTGTGCGCGTAATAGGACGCTTGGCCGACCCATTCACCCGCTTTCGTCGCCGTGGACGCGAATAGGCTGACGGCGCCAAGGGCCAGAACTCCGGACACAAACTTTTTCACAACATTCTCCTTGCAAAGGCCGCAAGCGACTCCGCAGATCCGTCGCCAATAGAAATCGCTCGTGACCAAACAATGGCGAGATCAAAATCGCCACGCGGCCCGTTGCTGAACACTTCAAAAATTATGAAGCCGCGCTTAAACTAACATTGTTCCATTACTGCTTATTCTTGTCTTTGACAGACATGACTGCTCTGCGCGTAGAAACGTCTTTTATGTCTGTGACATAAGCGCAACACTTCCAAACTATTTTCAGCAGGAGACTCCGCCCCCTGCTCAAGCGTCGAAGGCAGAGCTTCTTGAAGTGCGTGCGCCGCGCGCGATTTAGTGACGTTGGCGGGGTTGGCGGCGAATTTTGAGCGGCAGGACCGCGCATGGATTTTCGCCCGCCAGCGCAACTTGTTGAGACCACGATCAGGAGCTGGAAATGTCTCAATCGGTCAAGACGGCGGTCGCGACGGCCGCGCTGGTTATCGGGTTGCTGGCCCATACGGGCGTCGCTGAGGCGCAAAGGGGCGGCTTTGGCGGCCGAGGCGGCGGGTTCGGCGGCGGCGGTTTCGGCGGATTCAGAGGCGGCGGCTTCGGCGGCGGACACGGCGGCGGACTTGGCGGCGGATTTGGCGGCGGATTTGGCGGCTTCAGGGGCGGCGGTTTCGGCGGCGGCTTCCGTGGCGCGGTTCTGCCCGGCGGGGGCTTTAGAGGCGGCTGGGGCGGCGGCGGCTGGCGCGGCGCCGGCTGGGGCGGCGGATGGCGCCGCGCCGGCTGGGGCGGCGGCTGGGGCAGGCCTATGATCGGCGGTTGGGGCGGCGGATGGGGCTGGCGACGTCCGTGGGCGCGCTCCTATTGGCCGTGGTATGGCGCGGGCCTGATCGGCGCCGGATATGGCTTGGGTTGGGGTTCGTCCTATTATTCCAACATCGGCTACGGCGGCTGCTACCAGCTTCGCAGCGTGTGGACCAATTGGGGTTGGCGGCCCCAGTGGGTGAACGTCTGCTCCGGCTGGGGCGGCGGTTGGGGCGGCTGGAACACCGGTTGGGGCTGGTAAGCCGATCGCTTCGCGTCGGCATTTGAAACACACGCGCCCTCCCGGTCTGGGAGGGCGTTTTTGCATCGGGAGAGGAGCTGGAGATGTCTAAAGTAATCAAAGCGGCGGCCGCGACCGGCGCTCTGCTCATTGGCTTGATGGCCCATTCCGGCGCCTCGCAGGCGCAGCGATGGGACGGATGGCGCGGCTTCGGCTGGGGCGGCGGCGGCTTCCAAGGCGCGATACTGCCCGGCGTCCACTGGGCCGGCCGTTGGGGCGGCCGTGCCGGCCCAGGCCGGCCGGTGGGCTGGGGCCAGCCTTGGGGCTGGAGCTATTACCGCACAGACCTGCCCGCCTATTCGCCGGGATACGGCGCGGGCGTTGGTTGGGGCTGGCCCAGCTACGCCACCGCCGGCTATGGCGACTGCTATCAGATCCGCCGGGTGTGGACCCATTGGGGCTGGCGACGCCAATGGATGAACGTCTGCCCGGGCTGGGGCGGCGATGGCGGCTGGGGCTGGTAAGCCGGACTTCCACGCGGCGGCCGGCCAAGCGGTTGCGGCGACGCTGATAATGGCTAGATTGCGGGCGTCTTCACTCGCGAGGCCACCTCATGCCGCAGCATGCGCGCGTCATCATCATCGGCTCCGGTCCGGCCGGCTATACGGCGGCGATCTACGCCGCCCGCGCGCTGCTCGAGCCGATGCTCATCGCCGGCTTCGATCAGGGCGGCCAGCTCATGATCACGACCGAGGTCGAAAATTATCCCGGTTTCGCCGAGCCGATCCAAGGGCCCTGGCTCATGGAGCAGATGCGCCTGCAAGCCGAACATGTCGGGACGAAGCTCGTCTCAGATCACATTGTCGAGGCGCATCTCGACGAGCGGCCGTTCAGGCTCACCGGAGATTCGGGCAAGTCATACACCTGCGAATCGCTGATCATCGCCACTGGCGCCAAGGCGAAGTGGCTGGGTCTGCCGAGCGAGGAAAGGTTCAAGGGCTTCGGCGTCTCCGCCTGCGCGACCTGTGACGGATTTTTCTTTCGCGGCAAGAAAGTGCTTGTCGTCGGCGGCGGCAACAGCGCGGTCGAAGAGGCGCTGTATCTTTCAAATCTCGCGTCGCATGTGACGATCATCCACCGCCGCGACGAATTCCGCAGCGAGCGCGTCTTGGTGAAGCGTCTGCTGGCGCAGGAAAACGTCTCGGTTCTCTTCAATCACGTCGTCGACGAAATCGTCGGCGACGAGAACCCGCTGAGCGTCACCGGGGCGCGCGTCAAGAATGTCGCAACCGGCGCGATCCACACGCTTGAAGCGGATGGCGTCTTCATCGCGATCGGCCATTCGCCGGCTTCCGAACTTTTCCGCGGCCAGTTGACGATCAAACCGTCCGGCTACATCGCCGTCGAGCCCGGATCGACGCGCACCAGCATGCCGGGCGTCTACGCCGCCGGCGACGTCGCCGACGAAGTCTATCGCCAGGCCGTCACCGCGGCGGGCCTCGGCTGCATGGCGGCGCTCGAAGTCGAGAAATTTCTGCTCGAGGCGCCGAAGTCGGCGGTCAAGGAAATCGCCTGAGATATTTCAGACGAGCGCGCGCCTCCACCCTCCCCTTGCAAACCGGGTGTTCCCGGTTTGCGTTTTTGTAAAATAATCAAAGTCGGCAACAGCCGACTTTGATTGGGGGAGGCTCGCGCCGAAGGCGCGGGGTGGGGTGACGACCCCCACGCGCGCGCTCGACACAATATGCGGCGCGCTGTACGAGCGTCCGAATGAAAGCTCTGCTTTCACCCCACCCCGGACTGCTTCGCAGTCCGACCCTCCCCCTCAAGGGGAGGGTGAATAAACCGAGGCGCATGTCTTCCGCACCGGGCGGAGGGAATGAGGCGCAGAGCATAAAAGCGCAATGTCCGATCTCCTTCTCGAACTTTTCTCCGAAGAAATTCCGGCGCGCATGCAACGGCAGGCGGCTGACGATCTGAAGCGGCTCGTCACCAATGCGCTTGTCGATCGCGGTCTGACTTACGAAGGCGCCGCCGCCTACGCCACGCCGCGCCGTCTCGCGCTGCAAGTGGTGGGCCTGCCGTCGCGCCAGCCGGACCTGCGCGAAGAGCGCAAAGGCCCGCGCGTCGGCGCGCCGGAGGCGGCGATCGCCGGGTTTCTGAAAAGCGCCGGCCTCGCCTCGCTCGATCAGGCGAAGATCGCGAAGGACCCGAAAAAGGGCGAGTTCTATGTCGCGGTCATCGAGCGCGCCGGCGCGGAGACGATCGACGTTCTCGCTGAAATTCTGCCGACGATCGTCAAGAGCTTTCCCTGGCCGAAATCGATGCGCTGGGGCGCGGCGTCCGAGCGCGGGGATTCGCTACGCTGGGTGCGGCCGCTCCATTCCATTGTGGCGACCTTCGGACCGGAGACGGAATCTCCCGAAATCGTCCGCTTCGGGGTCGACGGAATCGCGTCGGGCAATGTGACCCACGGCCATCGCTTCCTGGCGCCGCAGCCCATTCGCGTGAAGCGCTTCGAGGATTATGCGCTCTCGCTCGAGCGCGCCAAAGTCGTGATCGATCCGGCGCGTCGGCGCGACATCATTCTGCATGACGCGAAGGATCTCGCCTTCGCGCAAGGGCTGGAGCTTGTCGAAGACCCTGCCCTGCTCGATGAAGTCGCCGGCCTCGTCGAATGGCCGGTGACGCTCATGGGCAAGTTCGACGAGAGCTTCCTCGCCATTCCGCCGGAAGTGATCCGCGCAACGATCCGCGTGAACCAGAAATGTTTCGTGCTGCGCAAGGACGACGCGCTCACCAATCGCTTCATCCTCGTCTCGAACATAGAAGCCTCCGACGGCGGCGCGACGGTCGTCGGCGGCAATGAGCGCGTCATCGCCGCGCGTCTGTCTGACGCGAAATTCTTCTATGAGACCGACCTCAAGGCGAGGCTCGAAGAGCGTCTGCCGAAGCTCGACGCCATCGTCTTTCATGAAAAGCTCGGGACGCAGGGCGAGCGCGTGAAACGCATCGCAGCGCTGGCGAAGGAGCTTGCGCCGATCGTCGGCGCCGACGCTTTTCTCGCGGAACGCGCGGCGACGCTCTGCAAGGCGGATCTCGTCTCCGAAATGGTTGGAGAATTTCCCGAACTGCAGGGTCTGATGGGCCGCTATTACGCCAGCGCGCAAGGCGAGGACGCCAGCGTCGCCGCAGCGATCGAGGACCATTACAAGCCGCAGGGACCGAACGACCGCATCCCGACCGATCCCGTATCGATCGCGGTGGCGCTCGCCGACAAGCTCGACACGCTCGTGGGTTTCTGGGCGATCGACGAAAAGCCGACGGGCAGCAAGGACCCTTACGCGCTGCGCAGAGCGGTTTTGGGCGTAATCAGGATCGCGCTGGAGAATGAGTTGAGGCTATCGCTTCACGGCGTCATGGCCGGGCTTGTCCCGGCCATCCACGCGCAGCGTAAGGGCGTGGATGCCCGGAACAAGTCCGGGCATGACGTCGCGGTGGACCTTCTCGAATTTTTCATCGATCGGCTGAAGGTCTACTTGCGCGACAAGGGGGCGCGACACGATCTGATAGATGCGGCGCTTGGCGCCGTCGCTTTCGCCGACTCCGGTGAGGAGCAAGCGACAGGCGCGCCGCTACAGGACGATCTGCTCATGATCACGCGCAAAGTCGAGGCGCTCGACACATTCCTTGCGACCGACGACGGAAAAAACCTGCTCGCCGGCTATAAGCGCGCCAGCAACATCCTGAAAGCCGAAGAGAAGAAGGACGGGCCGGACGCCTATGCGCAGCGCCATGCGCCAAACCTGCGCATCGAGCCGCAAGAGCATAAGCTTGCCGCCGCCATCGCCCGCGCGCGCGAAGAGACGGCGGAGCATCTTACGAAGGAAGATTTCGCCGGCGCCATGCGCGCGCTGTCAAAGCTTCGCGAGCCGGTCGACGTCTTCTTCGACGATGTGACGGTCAACGCCGACAACGCCGATCTGCGCCTCAACCGCCTGCGCCTCCTCGCCGAACTGCGCCGCGTGATGATGGGCGTCGCCGATTTCGGCAAGATCGCGGGAGAGACCGGGACAGCGTAACCCTCTCCCATAGGGAGAGGGTGGCTGCGAAGCAGCCGGGTGAGGGGTTCCCCTCACGACGATTTGCGCGCAGCCCCTCATCCGACCCGGCAAAAGCCCGTCGCTTGCGACGGGCGTCCTAGCGGACGCCCTTTGGCCGGGCCACCTTCTTTCTGGGGGAGAAGGAAGCGCGCCCCCTCTTGAACAGGGGGTTGAACAGTGGCCGCTGCGAAGAGCTATGCCCCATTCCCGGTGAAATTACGCGGCGCGGGCGAGATGATCTTCGCCGAACCGCCGCCGATCTCCAGCACCGACAATCCGCGCTCGTTGCCGCCGTCCGGCCTGAAGCGGAAGACGCCGTCGGCGCCGTTGAAGCCGGAAGGATTGGTCAGCACGCTTTCCGAATAGCGTTGCGATCCTTGCGAGCGCGACAGCGCGATGGCGAGCGACACGGCGTCATAGGCGAGCGTCGCGACGCGCGCCGGGTCGGACCCGTATTTGGCCTTGTAGCGCTGCGCGAAAGCGTTGAAGCCGGCGTTCTCCGGGGCGGTGAACCAGGCGCCCTGCAGCGCCGGCAGGCTCAGCGTGCGCGCGTCGTTCCACAGGCCGGTGCCGAAAATCTGCACCTTCTTGGAGTCGATGCCATTCGCCACGAGCTCTTTCGACACCGCCTGCATCGCCTCGGCCTGCTCGGGAATGAACAGCGCGTCGAACTGATCGCGCACGGCGGCTAAACGCTTCACGGAATCGCCGGGCGCGCCCGGCTTGTAGCGCTCGATGACCGGCACGCGAATGCCGTAAGTCGCGGCGCTCTGCTGGAACTGCGCCATGGCCAGCGTGCCGTAATCGTTTTCGGGCACCAGCGCCGCAATCGATTTCTTGCCGTGCTGCGACGCGTAGCTGACGCCGCGGTCGACATAGCCCTCGACCGGGAAGGACAGCAGATAGCTGCCGCGGCCCGCGGCCGAGGAGTCCGTCGAAAAGGCGATCATCGGCTTATTGGCGGAGCGCGCGACGCGGCTGGCCTCCTTGACGCCGGCGCCAAACACCGGACCCAGAACGACTTCGGCGCCCTCGTTGATCGCCGCCTGCGTCGCCGCGGCGGCGCCGGACGGCGTCGAGCGATCGTCCTTGACGAGGATCGTCACGTCATTGGCGCCGCTGTCTGCATAGGCGAGCTTTGCTGCGTTGAGCAGCGACGCGCCGACGGAGGAAGGACCTGAAGGGCCCGTCAGCGGCACGATCAGCGCGATTTTCACCGCGCCTGTTCCGATCGTCTCGCTTTCCGCGGGGGCGGTCTGGGTCGCGCCGCTGAGCTTTAGATCGCGCACGCCAGGCGCCCACGGCCCGCTCGTGGGACTGCAGGCGGCGAGCGTGGCCGCAAGGCTGACGAGCGCGGCGCGCTTCGTCACGGCCCCGCCGCGCGTGAACGCGCCGGCGCGCGCGCGAGAAGACAATGTCGACATGAAAACCCCCTGCGCGCCCGGGGCTCCCGCCATGGCGCGGCTATTCCGCGCTAAGGGTCCGAGTCCCTAGCCGAAAGTCAATAGACGGTCCATTTGGAGGAATTGCGGCTGGCGTGCAGTTGGCGCTTGTCCTCTTAAACGAACATCTAGTATCTTAAAACGAACAAAGAGCGACGCGCATGACCATCGAGGCCATTTCTCCGCCTGCTGCGAGCTACACCGCCTTCGGCCTGCGCGCCGAAGCCGAGAGAATCGAGCCGGGACTGCACCTTGTCGCGACTCCGATCGGCAATCTGAAGGACGTTTCATTTCGCGCGCTCTCCACCCTCGCCGCGGCGGACGCCGTGGTCGCCGAGGACACAAGGGTCACCAAGACGCTGCTCGCCCATTATGGAATTTCGACGCCGCTGATCGCCTATCATGAGCACAACGCCAGGGTGATCCGCCCTCACCTTCTGGCGCGCCTCGAGGCGGGGGCGAAGCTCGCGCTCGTCTCCGACGCCGGCACCCCGCTCGTCTCCGATCCGGGTCTTCGGCTCGTCCAGGAGGCGCTGGAAAAAGGCGTGCATGTGACGTCAGTGCCCGGCCCTTCCGCCGTGCTGGCGGCGCTGGTCGTCGCCGGATTGCCGACCGACCGCTTCTTCTTCGAGGGGTTTCTGCCCCACAAGAGCGGTCCGCGGCGGGCGCGGCTCGCCGAACTCGCGCCCATTCCCGGCACGCTGGTGTTTTTCGAAAGCCCGCGCCGACTGGCCGAAACGCTCGCCGATTGCGCGGCGATTCTCGGCAAGCGCAACGCCGCGATCGCCCGCGAACTGACCAAGCTGTTCGAATCGGTCCGTCGCGGGACGCTTGACGAACTCGCGGCGACGCTCGCCGAAGAGGAGCCGCCAAGGGGCGAGATCGTGCTGCTCGTCGCCCCGCCCGGCGCCGACGCGGCGCAGACCGCGGCCGCCGATCTCGACGCCAAAATCGAAGAGGCGCTCACGGCGCATTCGGTGAAGGACGCGGCAAGCGTCGTTTCGGCGGCGACAGGCCAGCCGCGCCGACAGGTCTATGCGCGGGCGCTGGAGCTGGCGGCCGGGCGGGGGAAGTAAGATGAACTTGCGCCCCCTCCCCAACCCTCCCCCGCTGCGCGGGAGAGGGAGTCCGACTCGGGTCCCTGCAATGAAACTGCACAATCTGCGTCGTTAGGGTCCCCTCTCCCGCGCAGCGGGGAGGGACAGGGAGGGGGCATAGTGATCGCGCCCGTTTCATTGTGAGCGAGACAAAGCACGACGCCCGGCGCGCCGCTTACGCCTACGGCCTTCGCGCCGAGACGGCGGCGACGCTGTGGCTGCGGGCGCGGCTCTATCAGATCCTGGCGCGGAATTTTCGCGCGCATGGCGGCGAAATCGACATTATCGCGAAGCGCGGCCGCACGATCGTCTTCGTCGAAGTGAAGGCGCGCGCCGATCTCGAGGACGCGGCCATCGCCATCACGCCGCAAAAACACCGCCGCTTCTCGCAGGCTGTAGGACGCTGGCTCGCCGCGAATCCTTGGGCGATGAATTACACGCTGCGCGCCGACGCGATCTTCGTTGCGCCGCGGCGACTGCCGCGCCATCTCGAAAACGCCTTCGAGCTGCGCGTCGGATGAGGCGTATAGCGGACCTTACCAGGTCTGGATAAACCGCCGTTCGACACCCTCCAGCGCGACCGCCGTGAGCACGCCGCTACTCACGGCGCGGGTGTCGAGATTGATCCGGTTCGGCAAATCCTCAACATCATTATGCGGCGTATGCCCATGCACGATTACCTTGCCAAACGATTCGGCGCAGTCGAGAAACCCCTCGCGGATGTTCATCAGATCGTGGGAGGCCTGCAAATGCAGCGGCCTGCTGCGGCGCACGCCCGCGTGGCAGAAGAAATAGCCGCCATATTCCGCCCACAGCCGCGTTTCTTCGATGAAGCGGCGATGTTCCTGGGGGAAATGCGCGAGAAATTTGACGCGCACCTGCGACGCGCCGCCTTGCGCGACTTCCTCGCCCGCGTCCACGCCATAGGAATGCAGCGTCGTCAGCGCGCCGTTTGCAACCCAGTCGTCGAGCGCTGCCGCGTCGTTGAGGAAACGCAGCAGCGCTTCTTCATGGTTGCCGCGCAGCGCGACGATGGGCGTTGGGAAATCGCCGGTGGACAAGCGCTTTAAAACGCCGTTCGAGCCAAGTCCACGGTCGATATAGTCGCCGATGAAGACGGTGACCGCCTGTTGGCAAGGGCGCGCCCTGAGATCTTCGACCATCGCTTCGGCGAGAACGTGGAGAAGATCGGCGCGGCCATGAATGTCGCCGATCGCATAGATGCGCATGCCGGGCGGCGCCTCGGCGGTCTTCAAAGCGGAGGGGAACCAACGCGTCGTCATGGCTTCTCCCGAAGTGATCATTTATCGTCAGGAAGCGTTTTGACGAGCTATAGGGCGCCTGAGGGGGTGGCCTCATCGGCGGGGAAGCCTGTGGTCCTTTCCTCTAGCCGCCTCGGCCCCGACAATGCAGCCAGACGCAGAAGGGGCGAGGGAGAGCATGCTGAATTCACAAGGGGTTTCTCATTACGCGGCTCGCCTCGCGCTGATTCTCGCGTTCGCCGTGACCTTTGTCCTCTGCGCGCCGGCCCTTGCGGATACGCCGGATGAAACCTTCAAGGCGCTGGGTCTTGCCAAGACCGCCTCGCCCAAGGAGCTCTATGACGCGCTGACCAAGCGCTATTACGACGAATCGCAAGGCGCCGGAAAAGGCTCGTTCTCGAAATATTGGGAGCCGATCCCGATCTCGAAATATCTCAACCCGCATGATTTCTACAAGCCGCCGCAGACGATCGACGTCGATGCGCAGCGTGCGCAATGCGTCGAATGCCACAACCAAGTGACGCCCGGGTGGACGCATAGCTGGAAGGGCAGCGTGCATGGCAATCTCGACGCGATCCGCAATCTGCCGGACTCGGATGCGCGCGCCTATAAGAAGGCGATGATCACGGAGGTCGAGAACAACCTCCGCTCGATGGGAACGCTCAAGAACGGCGAACCGCTGAAGGAGGTCGGCTGCATCGACTGCCATATGGGAGTCGGCAAGGACCATGGTCAGCACAAGACCGAATTGCGCATGCCCGACGCGGCCGCTTGCGGACAATGCCATGTGCAGCAGTTCGCCGAACGCGAGTCCGAGCGCGACACCTTCACCTGGCCGCAAGATCAATGGAAGCCCGGCCATCCCTCACACGCGCTCTCGATGAAAGCCAATGTCGAGAACGCGGTGTGGGCGGCGATGGAGCAGCGCGAAGTCGCGGAGGGCTGCACCTTCTGCCACACGCCGCAGACGACCTGTAACTCCTGCCACACGCGGCACGAATTCTCGGCCGTGCAGGCGCGTAAGCCGCAGGCTTGCGCCATCTGCCACAATGGCGTCGATCACAATGAATTCGAAGGCTACATGCTGTCGAAGCACGGCACGATCTATCAGACGCGCGGCGACACATGGGACTGGAACGTCCGCCTCGCCGACGCGATGGAAAAGGGCAATATGAACGCCCCGACCTGCGCCTTCTGCCACATGGAGTATCAGGGCAAGTTCACGCACAACATGGTGCGCAAGTCGCGCTGGGCCTTCGTGCCGATGCCGAAGATCGCGGAAAACCTTAACCACCCCTGGTTCACGCAGCGCAAGGAGTCGTGGGTTTCGACCTGCTCCAACTGTCACTCCGACAGATTCGCGCGCGCCTATCTCGACGGCATGGACAAGGGCATCGTCTCCGGCCTCGACATCACCGAGAGCGCGCGGAGCGTCCTGGTGAAGCTTTACAACGACAAGCTGCTGCCGGGTCAGACGACGAACCGGCCGGCGCCGCCGGCGCCCGAGAAGGACGACGCCGGCGGCTTCTTCCAGCTGTTCTGGCAGAAGGGCAATAATCCGAGCGCGATCGAATATGTCTTCGCCGACATGTGGGAGCATCATCAGATCAAGCACTACAAGGGGCTCGCCCATATGAACCCCGGCGGCTACACCTATACCGAAGGCTGGTCTCAGCTCATCGGCGCGGCGGCGAAGATCAATGACGAGGATACGAAGCTTCGCGAAGCCGCGGAAATCCGCGCCGAGCTGAAACGCATCTCCGGCCAAAAGCGCGGCGACCTCGATCTCGACTCGCCGTCGCGCCGCGCCTTCGCGGGCGGTCTGGGCATCCTCGCCATGCTTGCCGGCGCTGGTTTGCTCATGCGCCGCAAGGCTTCGTGAACGCCACCGTTAGCGCCGTCATTGCGAGCGAAGCGAAGCAATCCAGCGTCGCAAAGCAGCTCTGGATTGCTTCGTCGCTACGCTCCTCGCAATGACGGCGCTGTTATCGCCGAGAACCCGCAATGTCATTCCCGACGCGCGCAGCGCGATCGGGAATCCAGGGGCGTTCTGCGATAGAATCGGCTGCTGCTCTGGATTCCCGCTTTCGCGGGAATGACATTTGGGTGCGGAAACAATCGGAACTCTATTAGTTAGGCTCGCATGACTCCCCGCATTCGGCTCATCGCCGGCGTCGCCCTCATCGTCTTCGGCTTCGCCCTGCTCGGCTGGGCGATATATGCCGGACTCAATCCAACCGCGCCGTTTGAAACCCGGCTCGCGCAGATCTCGGCGGAAGCGGCGAAGGATGTCGAAGGCTTTGGACTTACGCCCGAGCGCCTCCAGCAGATCGAAGTCTCGGCGAAGGACGAGCGCCGCCCTATCGCCACTGGCGTCGTCGCGCGCGATGAAGCCGGCCGGCTGACGCCGCTCACGTGGCGCAATCAGGTGACGGAGCCGATCTTCTTCGCGGAGGTTTTCGCGGCCGATGCGGCGAAGGTTCTCGCCGCAATCCGCGAACATACGCCGCAGGACGCCGTCGTGCTGGCGTGGTGGGACTTCTCGCGCGCGATCCGGCTTGTCGCTGGCCGCGCCGCGCCGCTCGACGACGCAGAGGCGCGCGGACTTCTGTTGCCCGCCGCCTGGTCGGCTGCGGGGGCGGCAGAGCGCGCGCGATGGGGCGCGGGCGTCCCGATTTCGTCAGCGAACAGCTTCACGCGTTTCATGGACGCGCTGCTCGACTCTGATGAGACGCGCGCGAGCGAGGCGTTGAAGAAGCTTGCGGACGGCAAGCCCGCCTATCTCGCCGTGCGCATTTCGGACGCGTGGATGCTCGCCGCCGCACGGCCGCAACAGCTCTCCATCGCCTATAAGGATTTCGCCGCGACCGGCGTTTCGCACGGTCTCATCAAATCCGCGCAACAATGGATGCGCGATCAAAAGATCGAAGGCGGCTTCGCCGTCGAACCGATGGGCGGCGCCACGCGGCTGCATTATTTCCAGCGCAAGAGCGACGGCGACAGGCTGATTGCGCGGCTATTGCCGTTCTCCACCTCCCTGCCCTCGCCGTTGACGCGATTTTCCCTCGTCTATCAGCACAAGGGTTGGTGGATTTATCGGCTCAATGAGTGAGGCGCCGCCAGAACCCATTCCGCTTGGCTAAGCTTTGCTTAACCCTCACACCTTGTTAACCCGTCCTCCCTATGGTTTGTTGTGCGGCGCATCGCAGCCCCACAAATGGCGAAATTGCGGGCGATAGACCGGGCATCGCAGCCAAAGCCGCCGCAGAACGCCTGCCGACTCAAGGACAAATCATGAATCCAGCCGAGATCGCCGCGAGCCCTCTCGCCGCTCCCGCCGCCGACATCACGATTTGGAGCATGTTCTGGGGCGCGCATATCGTCGTCAAGATCGTCATGGTCGGACTGCTCGCCGCCTCGGTGTGGTGCTGGGCGATCATCATCGACAAGACGCTGCTTTTCGCGCGCATGCGCCGCGCAATGGACCGCTTCGAAGAAAGCTTCTGGTCAGGCAATTCGCTCGATGAGCTGTACAGCAAGCTCTCCGAGCGGCCGCAGACCGGCACGGCGACGCTTTTCGTCGCGGCGATGCGGGAATGGAAACGCTCCTTTCAGGCGGGCGCCAGCGCCTCCTTCATGGGCCTGCAGGCGCGTATCGAGAAGGTGCTCGACGTCTCCATCGCCCGCGAGGTGGAGAAACTTGAATCCAATCTGCTCGTGCTCGCGACGGTGGCGTCGGCCGGCCCCTTCGTCGGCCTGTTCGGCACCGTGTGGGGGATCATGACGTCGTTCCGCTCGATCGCGGCCTCGAAGAACACCTCGCTCGCCGTCGTCGCGCCCGGCATCGCCGAGGCGCTGCTCGCCACCGCGATCGGTCTCTTCGCCGCCATTCCCGCGCTCATCGCCTACAACAAGATGCAGGGCGACGTCGCCAAGGCGCAGGCGCGCATGGAAAGCTTCGCCGACGAGTTCTCCGCGATCCTGTCGCGTCAGATCGACCAGCACGCGGCCTCGTCGAACCGCGACCGCGCGGCGTAAGGAGCGAGTATGGGCGCTTCCCTCTCGACCCCGGGACGCAAGGGCGGCAGGCGGCGGCGCGGCGTGCCGCGCTACGGCGCCATGGCCGAAATCAACATGACGCCATTCATCGACGTCATGCTGGTGCTGCTCATCATCTTCATGGTGGCGGCGCCGCTGCTCGCCACCGGCGTCGCCGTCGATCTTCCGCAGACCAAGGCCGGCGCGCTCAACATCGATCAGAAGCCGGTCTCGATCGCCATCGACGAGAAGGGACAGGTCTTCCTGATGGATCAGCCGGTCGAGACGACGCAGCTGCTCGACAGGCTGAAGGATGCCGTGAAGCAGGGGTTTGACGAACGCATCTATGTGCGCGGCTCCAAGGCGGTCAACTACGGCCGCGTCGCCGAAGTGATGTCGCTTGTCATAAGCGCCGGCTACAAGAAGGTCGCGCTGGTGACGGAGCAGGAGAAGAAGTGAGCTGAGCGGAAGTGAAAATTTCGCGCTCCGAACCCGGTTTTCCTCTCTCCTCGGCGATCCACGCGGGATTGCTTCTGGCGGCGTTCGTCTTGTTTTCCGACGCCAAGAAATTCGATGACGCGGTGGAGATGGTTCCGGTCGACCTCGTCACCGACAGCGAACTCACACAGATCATGAAGGGCGAGAAGACCGCGCGCGCGATCAAGCCCACGCCGCGCGTGGACAAGGTCGCGCCCGAAGCTGAGACGAAGCCCGAGCCGCCGCTCGCGCAGGCCAAGAAAGACATTGCGACGCCGCCTCCCGTAGCGCGTCCGCTGCCGCAGCCGACCGCTGACGATGCGCCGCCGACGCCGCCCAAGCGAGTCGCCGCGCTGCCGCCAAAGCCGGAGCCGCCGCCAAAGCCCGTCGAAAAACAGCCAGAACCGAAACCGGCGGCAAAGCCTAAAGCCGCCGCCCCGGAACTGGAGAAGAAAGAGCCCGAGAAGCAAGAACCCGAAGAAGCGGAAGTCGTGAAGCCAAAGCCGCCCGCCCGCACGAAGCCGGACAACGCGGCAAAGGACGCGGCTGCGACGGAGAAACCGAAAGAGCGGCTTAAGATCGACGAGGTGGCGAAGCTCCTCGATAGCAAGAAGCAGCAAGACAAGCCTGAGCCCGAGACGTCGATCGGCGAACTCGCCGAAAAGGCCGTCAAGGAGTCGAAGCCGAAGTCGGGCGAGGAAAATGCGCCGAAGTCGAAATTCGACGCCGCCAGCATCTCGAAATTGCTGAGCCGCGAAGCGCCGCAACGCAAGGCCGCGACCGGCCGAGCGATGCAGGCGGCGGCGCTCGGCGCGCCAACGGGAGCGGCCGCAACGATGTCGGCTTCGATGGAGGCGCGCATCGCCGCCTATATCCACGATCACTACTATCCCTGCTGGGCGTCTGGATTGTCGCTCGGCGGGCAGAGCTATACGCCGATCGTCGAGTTCCATCTTTCGCGCGACGGCGAACTTGAAGGGCGTCCGAAACTGCTGAACGCCTCGGCGAGCCCGACCGAACACGCCCGCGGCGAGCAAGCGATGCAGGCGGTGCGCCGCTGCAGCCCGATGCGCATTCCGCCCGAGTTCCTGCCCTATTACGAAGAGGCGCTGCACGAGGTCACGATCCGCTTCCAGGACGCGAATTAGTGAACTGGTTCGCTCGTGGCGAAAGGCTTCACCCCCTCCCCAGCCCTCCCCCGCTCTCGCGGGAGAGGGAGCAAACTCTGTGCTTCATCGGCCTCGCGCAAACGCCGATCGTGAGCGTCCCCTCTTCCGCGAGCGAAGCGAAGCGGGGGAGGGACAGGGAGGGGGCTGAAACGCCGCATCCAACAACCTCGTCCATCGCGGCAAAGCGCTACGCTTTCTTCACGCCGATGCTTGAAAGATATCGCCTATGACACTCTGCATCACCCGCCGCGCCGCCGCCGGCCTCATCGCCGGCGCCGCGCTCGCCCCTTTCCTTCCCGCTTCTCTGGCGCGCGCCGGACGCATCATCGATCTCAAGGGCGGCGGCTTTCAGCCGGTCAATATCGCCGTCGCGCCTTTCGTCGGCGACGACGCCGCGCGCACCGTGACCTCGGTGACGCTCAATAACTTCAAACGCTCGGTGTTCTTGAATCCGATCGACCCGGGCGCCCTGCCCGCGAACGCCGCGCCGCCGGACGCCGCGCCGCATCTGGCCGCTTTCAAGGCGGTGAACGCGCAATTTGTCCTCACGGGTCGTTCCCAACGCGCCGGCGACGGCAGGCTGAAAACGGAGTTCCGACTCTTCGACGTGACGACGGGCGAACAAGTCGCGGGCCAGCAATATGTCACCGAGGCCGCCAATATGCGGCGCGTCGCGCATCTCCTCTCCGACGCGGTTTTTTCCCGCATCACCGGCGAGAAGGGATTTTTCGACACGCGGGTCGTCTTCGTCGACGAAACCGGCTCCAAGGAGAGGCGCCGCAAGCGCCTCGCCATGATGGATCAGGACGGCGCGAATGTGCGCTATTTGACGCGCGGCGACGAACTCGTCGTCACGCCGCGATTTTCGCCCAATTCGCTCGACGTCACCTACATGTCGTTTGGCGCCGACGGCGACCCCAAAGTCCTGTTGATGAATATTGAGAACAGCCAGCGCGAAGTGGTCGGCAATTTTCCGGGCATGACCTTCTCGCCGCGGTTCTCGCCCGACGGACAGAAGATCATCATGTCGCTGGCGCAGGGCTCGACGACCAATCTTTATACGATGGATCTGCGCTCGCGCACGACGATGCGTCTGACCGACACCGGCGCCATCGACACCGCGCCCTCCTATTCGCCCGACGGCGCGCGCATCGTCTTCGAGAGCGATCGCGGCGGTTCGCAGCAGATATATGTCATGGGCGCGCATGGCGGTGAGGCGAAGCGCATTTCATTCGGCGGCGGCCGCTATTCGACTCCCGTCTGGTCGCCGAAGGGCGATTACATCGCCTTCACCAAGCAGAACGGCGGCAATTTCGCGATCGGCGTCATGAAGATTGATGGCTCGGGCGAGCGCATTCTTACCGAGGGCTTTCACAATGAAGGGCCGACCTGGGCGCCCAACGGTCTCTTCCTGATGTTCTTTCGCGACTCCTCCGGCGGCGGCGGACCGAAAATCCACATGGTCGACGTCTTCGGGCGTTCGGAGACTCAGGTGCCGACGCCAGGCTATGCAAGCGATCCCGCCTGGGGCCCGCTGCAGGATTGAGCAAACGCGCGCTTTTCGATTAGACTGCCTTTATGAAACGTGTCGAAGCCATCACGCGACTGCAGGAATACGCGCCGGCCATCAAGGCTCGCGGCGCAACATCGTTGTTCCTCTTTGGCTCCGCCGCACGCGATGAAGCGGCGGCGGACAGCGATCTCGATCTTTTCATCGACTATGATCCCGCCAGCCGATTCAACGCATTTGATCTTGTCGGCATTAAACTTTTTCTCGAGGATGAGTTGAAGACCGCGGTGGATTTGACCACTCGGGACGGCCTGCATCCTCGCCTGCGCCATGCGATCGAGAAATCGGCGGTCCGCGTTTTTTAATGGCTCGCGAATTCCTCCACGCCGTCGACGATATTTTGGACGCCATAGCCGGCATCGAGGACGCCACGCGCGGAAAGAACCTGGCCGACTATCAGCGGCAATGGCTTCTGCGCCATGCGATCCAACGCGCAATCGAGATCATTTCTGAAGCAAGCCGCGCAATTCCAGACGAAGTGAAGGCGACGCAGCCAAACATCCCATGGCGGAGCGTTCGCGCTATCGGCAATGTATTGCGTCACGAATATCAAGGACTATCCGATCAAATCATATGGAATGTGGTGGTCGATGAATTGCCGAAACTCAAAGAGGCGATTGCGCACATTCGGAATAAATTCGATACGACCGGCCCTTCAAAATGACCAAACCCGTCCGTCTCGAAGAAAGCTGGCGCAAACATCTCGCTGCGGAATTCGACCAGCCCTATTTCCGCGCGCTGCGGGAATTTGTTCGCGGCGAATATGTCGCAGGCCGGATCTATCCGCCGGCGTCGCAGATTTTTCGCGCCTTCGACGAATGTCCGTTCCACAAGGTGAAAGTCGTCATTCTCGGGCAAGACCCCTATCACGGCGCCGGGCAGGCCTGCGGCCTTTGCTTCGCCGTCGGCGCGACTACGCCGCCGCCGCCCTCGCTCCAGAACATCTTCAAGGAAATCGAAGCCGATCTCGGCCGTCCGGTTTCGCGCGATCCCGATCTTTTGCGTTGGGCGCGACAAGGCGTGCTGCTCCTCAACGCCACGCTCACCGTGCGCGAGAACGCCGCCGGCTCACATCAGAATAAGGGCTGGGAGCAATTCACCGACGCCGCCATTCACACGCTATCGCGAGAACGCCAAGCCGTCGTCTTCATGCTGTGGGGCGCCTACGCCCGGCGCAAGGGCGCCGGGATCGATCGGCGCAAACATCTCGTGCTTGAATGCGCGCATCCGTCGCCGCTTTCGGCCAACAATGGTTTTTTCGGCTCCAAGCATTTTTCAAAGGCGAACGATTACCTGATCGCGCACGGCCAAACGCCGATCGACTGGTGAGGAAAAAACGCAAACGTCACGCGCGTTATCCTTCACCCCTTTTGGCCGACGTCTCATCGACTCGCCGCCGCCGCTTCATGTATCTTGAGCAGCTCTTCGTCGGTCTGCGCGACGCGCGCAAAGCATGGACGCGACGTCACGCGCTCGACATATGCGCAGATGTGCGCGCTTTCGGGAACAAGGCCAAAACCGACTGTCCACCGCAAGGCAGCTCCCCACAAAATATCGGCAGCGGTAAAGCGCTCGCCGAAGAGATACGGGCCCCTCGCCAATTGCGTGTTGATCAGCGCCATGACGCCATCGAAATCGCCGTAGGGACTTCTGCTTGCAGGCGCCGGCTCGCGCTTCATCGACCGATCGACGATCGCAGGCTCGAACGCCGACCCGTAGAACACGAGCCAGCGCAGATAAGGCCCGCGCAAGGCGTCGCCAATGGCTGGCGCGAGGCCCTTCTGCGGAAAAGCGTCGGCAAGATAGATGAAAATCGCGCCGAGTTCCGTCACAAGCGCGCCCTTGTGAACGATGGCCGGCACCTTTCCGAGCGGATTGACCGCGAGATATTCCGGCTTGCGTTGTTCGCCAAGCTGGAAATTCAACACGCGCAGTTCGTAGGGAACGTCGAGTTCCTCAAGCAGGGTCAGCACGCCCGAGGCCCGCGTGCGCGGCGCGTAATACAAGATCGGATTGTCGTCGTTCATTGGCGCTCTTTGTCTGAAGTTTAGGGCACGAACAAAAGAAAAATATATGTCGCGAAAACGACGAGATGCACCAGCCCGGTCATGAGATTCGTGCGGCCGGCGCCGAAGCTCACAACGCTGAGCAGCAATGTCAGCAGCAGCAAGACGGTGTCGCGTTTTTCGAGACCGAAGACGATCTCCCGGTTCGTCGCGACGCTCAGCAGCGCCACGGCGGGAACGGTGAGCCCGATCGTTGCGACGACAGAACCGAGCGCGCCGTTGAGGCTTGTCTGAAGCGCGTTGCGCGTCGCCGCGCGGATCGAGTTCAGCGATTCGGGGAGCAGGACCAACATCGCCACAGCCGCGCCGGTCACCCGGTTCACGTCGTCGACGCCCCCCCAGCGAAGCGCCTCTTCAAGACCGGGAATGACACGCTCCGCGAGAAGCGAGACGCCAAGCAGGCTGGCGCCCAGTCCCACAACTGCGAATATCGCTGCCGCGCGCGAAGGCTTCGCCTCGCCGTGGCCCACGGCGGCGACATGCACGTCGATAAAGTAGGATCGATGCCGCACCGTCTGAATGAAGAGAAACGCGCCATAGAGCAGCACCGACAGGAAGCTGACGAAAATGAGCTGAATCGTAGACAGAGTAGGTCCGTAGCTCGACGTCGTATAATCGGGCAGAATGAGCGTAAGAACGGAAAGCGCGATGAGGATGGCCAGATAGGCGCTCGTCGCCATCGGCTGGAGTTCCTGCTCGTGGTGACGGAAGCCGCCGAGCAGAAGGCAGAGCCCGACAAGGCCGTTGCAAACGATGATGATCGCGGAGAAAACCGCCTCGCGCGCTTCGGTCGGATCCTCTTCGCCATATTCGATCATCGAGGCCATGATCGCGACCTCGATAATTGTCACGGCGATGGTGAGCACAAGCGTCCCATAGGGTTCGCCGGTCTTGGCGCCGAGAATTTCGGCGTGCTGCAAGGCGGCGAAGACGGCCCCGATCAACAATACCGCCGCGAGAGTCGGCGGAACGAAATTGATGGACGCCGGAATTTGCGAGATCCAGCGCTCGCCAAATAGAAAAACGCCGGCCAGCCCCAGCGCCAGCGCCGGAAACAGGACCGCGCCAACGGTGATCCTCGCCGCCTGCATGCCGTCCCCTGATCGTCGCAGCCCAAGCTTTGCGGGACTGTGGCCAGACGGTCAGGCGGGCGCAAGGCGGCGCGCCGGGGAAATGCGCGCGGGGTCGAGGTTCTACACAGCTCTTTGGTCCGGGCGGTCGCCTCCAGCGAGTCTTTCCATCGCGGCCGGCGGCGAATAGATCTAGGTGAATGACCGCCCCCGCAAATCCGCGCGATCTTCCCCCTGAAGAAGACGACGTTTTTGACGCGCCCGACGCCACGGCCGAGGCAGAGGCGGAGCCGTGCGATCCGGGAGCCGAGACGCCCGAGACGCCCGAAAGCGTCAAGCGCGGCGTCGACGTCATCAAGAAGCATTGGCGGCACGCGCCGAACGGGCCCGGCGTCTATCGCATGATCGCCGAAAGTGGCGAGGTGCTCTACGTCGGCAAGGCGAAAAACGTGCGCAAGCGCGTCGCGAGCTATACGCGCCTCGCAGGTCATGTGAACCGCATTGCGCGGATGATCTCGGCGACGACGACGATGGTGTTCATCTCGGTCGAGACCGAAACCGACGCGCTGCTCTTGGAAGCCAATCTCATCAAGCAGATGAAGCCGCGCTTCAACGTGCTGATGCGCGACGACAAGTCCTTCCCCTACATTTTGATCGCCAAGGATCATGATGCGCCGCAGATCCTGAAGCACCGGGGCGCCCGCGCGCGCAAGGGAGACTATTTCGGTCCCTTCGCCAGCGTCTGGGCGGTCAATCGGGCGCTGAATGCGCTGGAGCGCGCTTTTCTTCTGCGGTCCTGCGCGCAGAGCTTCTTCGACAATCGCACGCGTCCGTGCCTGCTCTATCAGATCAAACGCTGTTCGGGCCCGTGCACCGGCGAAATCTCCATGGAGGATTACGCCGAGCTCGTGCGAGAGGCGCGGGATTTCCTCTCTGGCAAAAGTCGCAACGTCCGCGAACAGCTGGCGCGCGAAATGACCGAAGCCTCCGAGCGACTGGAGTTTGAGCGCGCGGCGCGACTGCGCGACCGCATCTCGGCGCTCTCGGCGGTTCAGGGCGCGCAGGGGATCAATCCGCGCAGCGTTGAAGAAGCCGACGTCTTTGCCATCGCCAAGGACGCCGGACGCTTCTGCGTCGAAGCGTTCTTCTTTCGCGCCTATCAGAACTGGGGCAATCGCTCCTACTTCCCCCGCGCCGACGCGACGCTGTCCGAATCCGAAGTCCTCGACGCCTTTCTCGCGCAGTTCTATCAGGAGCACCCTTCGGCGCGCTGCGTCTTTCTCTCCCATCCGATCGAGGACGGCGCGCTGCTTGAAGAAGCCTTAACCGCGCGGCTTGGCCGCCGGGTCGAAGTGCTCGCGCCGCAGCGCGGCGAGAAGCGCGAACTCGTGGACCACGCGCTTCAGAACGCGCGGCAGGCGCTCGGGCGCAAGCTCGCCGAAGACGCAAGCCAGCAGCGCCTGCTCGTGGCGCTTGGCCAGGCCTTCGGTCTGGCCGCGACGCCACGACGCATCGAAGTCTACGACAATTCCCACATCGGCGGCGCGCAGGCGATCGGCGCGATGATCGTCGCGGGCCCCGCCGGATTCATGAAAGCCCACTACCGCACGTTCAACATCAGAAGCGCGGAGATCACGCCGGGGGACGACTTCGGCATGATGCGCGAGGTGCTGACGCGCCGGTTTGCGCGGCTCGCAAAGGAAGGCGAAAAGGACCAGGAGTGCGACGCTTTTCCGGCAAAGCCAGATCTCATCCTGATCGACGGCGGGCGCGGCCAATTCGACGTCGCGCGCGACGTCTTGCGCGAGCTCGGAGTCGAAGGGGTGGCGATCGCGTCGATCGCCAAGGGCGCCGACCGCAACGCCGGGCGCGAAACATTCTTCGTCGAAGGTCGCGAGCCGTTTCGCCTGCCGCCGCACGATCCGGCGCTCTACTTTGTGCAGCGCCTGCGCGACGAAGCGCATCGTTTCGCGATCGGCACGCATCGCGCGCGGCGCAAGAAGGAATTCACCAAGAATCCACTCGACGAGATCGCCGGCGTCGGACCGTCACGCAAACGCGCGCTGCTCCTGGCGTTCGGGTCGGCGAAGGCTGTCTCGAAAGCCGCGCTTTCGGATCTGGAGAAGGTGCCCGGCGTCA
The DNA here is from genome assembly GCF_013350005.1 of Methylocystis silviterrae. GTDB lineage: Bacteria > Pseudomonadota > Alphaproteobacteria > Rhizobiales > Beijerinckiaceae > Methylocystis > Methylocystis silviterrae. The sequence goes on along the minus strand of NZ_JABVWW010000012.1, from coordinate 33,969 downwards.
ACAAGACGACGGCGCGGCTCGTCTATGAGCATTTTCAGCGCGAGTAGCGCCAGTCGAACGCCCGTGAACAGCGCGCTACTGACCGCCGCAGGAGACGTCGCCTTCTTCGCAGGTGAGCTGATGCTGCAACCGTTTCGTCTGCTGCTCGGTCACATCCGCGAGACATTGCGCCACGACCATGCTGTGAATGCTGCCGCCGATCGTCCCGGCGTCTCAAAGGCGCATTGCGCATCCCGGTAGGCGATCCAGGATTTTTGCGCCTCCCGTAATTTTGACTGGCCCGCCGCGCTGATCTTTTTCAGCAACTTGGCGTAGACGGCGTTGAGTTTCGCGTCGGCCTGTTTGAAATTCTCTCCCGCGCACAGATTGAGGTCAGTCTGAGAGCCGCGACCGTCGCAGTCCTTCGCGAGCGCCCAGCTCGTCGAATGCGCCAGAACGACAAAAGCCGCGCTGATGGCGGCGGCGCGCGGTAAACGAAAGCTTCTCATCGACGGATTCACTCCCTTTTGCGCCATCGCCATTCCCGGTCGGCACGCTATCATGGGCTGGCATGCGAAAATTTTTTCGGCACCTTTATGACGCCTATCTCAAGTTTAACCGCGACGATGGTTGGGCGATCGCGAGCTATATTGCGCTATCCATCCTGACCTCGCTCTTTCCGTTCCTCATCTTTCTGACGGCGCTTGCGGGCTTTTTCGGCCTGCGGGGCGAAGCGGAAGCCGCGAGAAAACTCCTCTTCGAAACATGGCCGGCGAGCGTGGCCGGGCCTATTTCGGACCAAATAAGCAATGTGCTGACGCAGCCGCGCGGCGGACTGCTGACCCTGGGCGCGGTCTTCGCCATCTATTTCGCCTCGAGCGGAGTCGAGGCGCTTCGCGTCGCCCTGAACCGCGCCTATGACGTCAAGGAAACGCGCTCCTGGTGGCTCTCACGTCTGGAATCAATTCTTTACGTCTTCCTCGGCGCGGCGGCGCTTCTCGCCGTCGCCGTTCTGCTCGTGCTGGGGCCGCTCGCGTGGACGATTGCGGAACGATATGCGCCGCTCATCGCCCATGATCTTGAGCCACTCTTCCAAACTGTGCGCTATGGCGTCACCACCGGCCTATTGGCGATTGCGCTTTTCGCCGCTCATAAGTTCTTGCCTGCGGAACGGCGCAGCTTCAAGCTCATCGCGCCCGGCATCGCGCTGACGCTCATCGCGTCGCTCGCGCTCGGCGTCGGCTTCGGCGCCTATCTTGCGCGATACGCCAGCAGTTATATTTCGATGTACGCCGGCCTCGCCTCGATCGTGATCGCCATCGTATTTCTTCAGATGCTGGCGGCGATCTTCATTTATGGCGCCGAGCTCAATCAGACAGTCGCGGCGGGCGGCAAGAACCCGGAGAACCGGGCTTAAGCGCACCTTAACCGAGATTTTTTACGCTGCCCGCATCCGCGCGCCGTTGGCGGCGCTGCGATCAAGCGAGGCTTCTCCTCATATGCGTAGCCATGCAAGGAGCCATTTTACCGAGCAGCTTCGCGAGTTTGCGGCGCGCAGGCTGGCGGAAATCCTGGGCGCCGCCTTGCTCGTGGGCGCCGGCGCGCTCACACTGGCGCTCGTCAGCTGGTCCGCCCGCGATCCTTCGCTCAACCACGCGACCTCGGGCCACGTCCGCAATCTGCTCGGCGGACCGGGCGCGATCGTCTCCGATCTGTTGATGCAACTCGTCGGCTTCGGCGCCATCGCCGCCATCGTGCCGATCGCGACCCAGGGATTGCGTCTCATGCGACGTCGCCGGATCGGCCGCATGATGCTGCGCGTCGGACTCTGTGTCCTCGGCGTTTTCGCAACCGCAGCGACCGCGTCGCTTCTGCCCGCGACCGAGCGCTGGCCGTTGCCCACCGGCCTCGGCGGCGTCGCCGGCGACGCCATCCTTACTGTTCCGCGGTTGATCTTTGCCGGCTCGGGCGTCCTGACCGCGCTCTTCGGCGTCGGCGCCGCTCTCGTCGCGATCCTCTCCGTGACCGGCGCAGCCGGGCTGGGCTTCGAGTCCGAAGCGGATATGCGCAGCCGGTCCTCTGAAGATGACGCGAAGATTCGTCCGGGCGCCGATGATGACGACGACGCCGGCGGCGAGCCTGGCGTCGCATTGATCTCGCTCGGCGCGCTCATTCATCTTGGACTGGCGTCGAAAGCCTGGATGCTGCGCGCCGCCGGGAGGCTCAGGCGCCGCGCCGCGACGACGGACCGGCCGCCGCCGCCGCGCTATCCGCGCGTCGAGCCGACCTTCGAGGACCTGGACCTTTACCCTGCCTTCGCGTCGCCGGGACCCCAAGATCTCGATGAGGAGCCCTATGCGCCCGCGGCCGCTCCTCCCCCTGCGCCCCGCAGGACGCGTGCGCCCGCCCGCGCCGCGCAGCCCCGCTTCAATACGCGCTATGAGACGCCGCCCCTTGGCCTTCTTGCCGAGCCGAAGAAACAGCCGAGCGGCGTCAAGCTCCCGCAGGAGGCGCTCGAGCACAACGCGCGTCTGCTCGAGGGCGTGCTCGAGGACTTTTCCGTCAAGGGCGACATCATCAATGTCCGCCCCGGGCCCGTGGTCACGCTCTATGAACTGGAGCCCGCGCCCGGCATCAAGAGTTCGCGGGTCATCGGCCTCGCCGACGACATCGCCCGCTCGATGTCCGCCATCTCCGCCCGCGTCGCCGTCGTGTCAGGGCGCAACGCCATCGGCATCGAACTGCCGAACCAGCGTCGCGAGATGGTCTATCTGCGCGAACTCATCGCCTGCGAGGATTTCGTCCGCTCTAACCACAAGCTCGCCATCGCGCTTGGCAAGACGATCGGCGGCGAGCCGGTGATCGTCGACCTGGCCCGCATGCCGCATCTCTTGGTCGCCGGCACCACCGGCTCCGGCAAGTCGGTCGCGATCAACACCATGATCCTGTCGCTGCTTTATCGGCTGAAGCCCGAAGAGTGCCGGCTCATCATGGTCGACCCGAAGATGCTGGAGCTCTCTGTCTACGACAACATTCCGCATCTGCTGACGCCCGTCGTCACCGACCCGAAAAAGGCGGTCGTGGCGCTCAAATGGGCGGTGCGCGAGATGGAGGATCGCTACAAGAAAATGTCGAAGCTCGGCGTGCGCAACATCGACGGCTACAACGCCCGCGTCGCCGACGCGCAGGCCAAAGGCGAGACGATCACCCGCACGGTGCAGACCGGTTTCGACCGCGAGACCGGCGAGGCGATCTTCGAGCATGAGGAGATGACGCTCTCCACGCTGCCTTATATCGTCGTGATCGTCGACGAGATGGCGGATCTCATGCTCGTCGCGGGCAAGGACATCGAGGGCGCGATCCAGAGATTGGCGCAGATGGCGCGCGCCGCCGGCATCCATCTGATCATGGCGACGCAACGCCCCTCCGTCGATGTCATCACCGGCACGATCAAGGCGAATTTCCCGACGCGCATCTCCTTCCAGGTGACCTCCAAGATCGACAGCCGCACGATTCTGGGCGAACAGGGCGCCGAACAGCTGCTCGGCCAGGGCGACATGCTCTACATGGCGGGCGGCGGTCGTATTTCGCGCGTGCATGGGCCTTTCGTGTCCGACCGCGAAGTCGAGGACATCGTCGCCCATGTGAAGACGCAAGGCGCGCCGCAATATCTCGACGCGATCACCGCCGAGGACGATGTTGGCGAAGACGGCGAAACGCCGCTGCCCGGCTCGATGGACGCGGAAGAAGGCGGCGACCTTTACGATCGCGCCGTCAATATCGTGCTGCGCGACAAGAAGTGCTCGACGAGCTACATCCAGCGCCGCCTCTCGGTCGGCTACAACAAGGCGGCTTCGCTCGTCGAGCGCATGGAGCAGGAAGGCGTCGTCTCCGCGCCTAACCACGCCGGAAAGCGCGAAATTCTCGTCGGCGGCGGCATCGATCGCGGCGCCTTCGATATCGAGGCGGCGGAGTAAGGCTTCGCCCCCATTTCCGCCAACTTATGCTAGGAAGACGGCGACCAGCTCCCAGAATCGGAACCCGCCGTGACATACGTTCACTTTGCCGCCCTGCTCGCCGCGCTTTCATTCGCCGTCCCGGCCGCCGCTGCGACTATCGCGCGCACCCCGCAGCCCTCGCAGGAAAGCGTTCCAGCGGCCGTTGAGAGCAAAGCAGCGGAGACGAAGCCAGCCGGGGCGAATCCCGCGGAAGCAAGGTCCAAATCGGCTGAGGTCAAGCCTGAGGACGAGAAGAGCGTCGACGCCAAGCCCGAGACGGTCAAGCCCGTGACGGTCAAGCCCGCGACGGCCAGGCCCGGCGAGGCGAAGCCTGCAGACCCCCCATCAGCCGGGAAGAAGGGCGTCAAACCAGCCGCCCAAGGCCCCGCCTCTGCCGCCGCCACGATCGCGCCTGCGCCCGCGCCGGAGCCGGAGAAGCCGCTCACCCGCGCCGAGGCGGTCAAGCGCGCCAACGCCTTTTTCAACGCATCGCCGGTGATGACGGCCGATTTTGTGCAGATCGGCGGCGACGGCAAACGTTCGGAAGGCAGGCTACACGTTCAGCGCGCCGGACGCGTTCGCTTCGAATATGCCCAGCCGGCGACGATGGAGGTCGTCGCCGATGGCGCCCAGGTCGCGGTGCGCGACCGCAAGCTCAACACGCAGGATCTCTACTTCATCACCCAGACGCCGCTCAAATTCTTGATGAAGGATAAGATCGACCTCGAAAAGGACGTCACACTCGAGGATGTGAAGATCGATGATTCCGGCGTCACCATCGCTATCGAGGACAAGGCGACCTTCGGCGGCACGTCGCACGTGCGTTTGATCTTCGACCCCAAGACCTTCAAATTGAAGCAGTGGCAGGTGAAGGACCCGCAAGGCTATGAGACCTTGATCTCGGTCTTCAACATCGATCAGGCGAAAGTGCCGGATCCGACGCTGTTCAAGATCAACAAATAAGCCGTTGCCGTCGGCGGATTCGATTTCGACCGCGATCCCCTATCTGGCGCTGGCGCTGGGTCTGCTCTGCGCCACGGGCGGCGGCGAACTGTTCGTGCGCGGCACAGTCGGGATCGCCTGCGCCGCCCGCGTTGCGCCCAGCGTCATCGCCGCGACCGTCGCCGCTTTCGCCACATCAAGCCCGGAGCTGACCGTCGCCATCCAGTCGGCGCTGGCGGGAGAGCCGGAAATCTCCTTGGGCGACGCGCTCGGCAGCAATGTCGCTAATTTGGCGCTGATCTTCGGCGTCGCGTTGCTGTTCGGGCCGCTCGCCATAATCCGCGCCCAGGTGACCCGAAATTTTGCCGTCGCCGTTGCGGCGCCTGTGGCGCTCAGCGTCATGCTGATCAATGGATCACTGTCTCGTCTGGACGCCGCAATCCTCTTGGGCGGTTTCGCGCTGTGGTTCGTGAGAGTCACACTGGGGGCGCTCGAGGAACGGCGCTTAGCCCCGGCGCTGCAGGAGACGTCTTCAGGCTTCATGCGCGCTCTTGTCGAGACCTCCATCGGACTCGGACTACTGATTGCCGCCGGAAGTCTCATTGTCTTTGGCGCAAGTGAAATCGCCAGGCGATTTGGGCTGAGCGATTTCATCGTCGGCGCGACTCTGGTCGCGGTGGGCACCTCGACGCCCGAACTCGCCACCGCGTTGATGGCGCGCATTCGCCGACAAGACGACGTCGGCTTTGGCGCCCTGCTCGGAAGCAATATCTTCAACGGCCTGTTCATCATCGGGGTGGCCGGCGCGATTGCGCCGATCCAAACATCCGAATTGGAGGCGGCGCCGGCTCTCATCGCCGGCTTGATCGCGCTCGCGCTGGTTTATCCGCCGCGCAGCGGCGTCTACCATCCGTGGCGCGGCGTTGCGCTGCTCGCCGTCTACGCAGGCTATTTGGCGGCGGTGACCGCCTCCTGAGGCTAGGCCGCCTTTTTCTTTGGCGCGAGCAGCTTGCGGTTCAGCAGGACTTCGGCGATCTGAATGGCGTTGAGCGCCGCGCCCTTGCGCAGATTGTCGGAAACGCACCATAGAACCAGCCCATTGTCGACGGTCGGGTCGGTACGGATGCGCGAGACATAGGTGGCGTCTTCGCCGGCCGCTTCATGCGGCGTGATGTAGCCGCCGGCCTCGTGCTTGTCGATCACCAGCACGCCCGGCGCCGCGCGCAAAATGTTACGCGCCTCGTCCGCCGAGATCGGCTTTTCGAATTCGATGTTGACCGCTTCCGAATGGCCGATGAAGACCGGCACGCGCACGCAGGTGGCGACAAGCTTGATCTTGGGATCGAGGATCTTCTTGGTCTCCGCGACCATCTTCCACTCTTCCTTGGTGAAGCCGTCCTCCATGAAGACGTCGATCTGCGGAATCAGGTTGAAGGCGATGCGCTTGGGAAATTTCTTCGCTTCGACGGGATTGGCGACGAACACCGAACGAGTCTGTGCAAAGAGTTCGTCCATGCCCTCCTTGCCCGCGCCAGAGACCGATTGATAGGTCGAGACCACGACGCGCTTGATCGTCGCCGCGTCGTGCAAAGGCTTCAGCGCGACGACGAGCTGCGCCGTCGAGCAGTTCGGATTGGCGATGATGTTCTTTTTGGAAAATCCCGCCGCGGCGCCGGCGTTCACCTCCGGCACAACCAGCGGCACGTCAGGGTCCATGCGCCAGGCCGAAGAATTGTCGATGACGACGCAGCCCTGCGCGCCGATCCTGGGCGCCCATTCCTTCGCGACGGAGCCGCCCGCCGACATGAGACAGATGTCGACGTCGGAGAAATCGTAGGAGTCGAGAGCCTTGCACTTCAGCGTTCTGTCGCCGAAGGAGACTTCCGTGCCGATCGAGCGCGATGACGCCAGCGCAACGACTTCCGAAACCGGGAAGCGGCGCTCAGCGAGAATATCGAGCATCTCGCGGCCTACGTTGCCCGTAGCGCCGACGACCGCAACCTTATACGCCATGATCAACTCCAGCCGGCGACCCCGGCGCTGAGATTTTTAGAAGGGGAGGCCGACGGACATATTCCCCGAAGGCGAAACGCCAATAGGCAATCCGCCTTTTGGCTGGCTCGACTTCTCTTCTTCCTTCGGCTTTCCCCCGGGCGGCGCCTTGCCCGGCGACCATCCTTCCAGCTCGCCGAACTGGCGATTGCCGGCGCCTCCCTGCTGCTGCTGCTGGCCGGCGCTGGCGCCGGCGTTGGCGCGCGGGGATTGCTGCGCCTTCGCTCTCTTGGCCTTCGGCTGCGTCGTTACAGAGCCGGAAGCGTCAGGCGCTCCGGGATCGGCTTGAAGCTGCTGCGCCGAGGCGCCTAGAGGGCCGCCGGCGATCAGATAGGCGGCGATGAGAAGCGAGGCGCAACTACGACGAGCGCGGATCGACATGGCGCAGATCTCCGAAGACGTTTGTTCCGTCCTAAACCGGCGGCGCGGCGGGATCAAGGCATGGCGACGGCGCTCAGCGCGACTCCGCTTCGTCCTGGGCGATGGCCATGTTTTTGAGTTCCGCGATCGCCTTGGCCGGCGACAGGGACTTCGGGCAGACCTGGGTGCAATTCATGATCGTGTGGCAACGGTAGAGGCGGAAGACGTCGTCCACATAGGAGACGCGATCCTTCGTCGCTTCATCGCGCGAGTCCTGCACCCAACGGAACGCCTGCAACAGCGCCGCCGGACCCAGGAAACGATCGGCGTTCCACCAATAGCTCGGACAGGCGGTCGAGCAGCAGGCGCACAGGATGCATTCGTAGAGCCCGTCGAGCTTGGCGCGCTGCTCCGGCGACTGCAGCCGCTCCTTCTCGGGGGCGGGTCCGGCCCGCAGCCAGGGCTGGATCGCCGCGTATTGCTCATAGAAGATCGTCAGATCGGGCACGAGATCCTTGACCACCGCCATATGCGGCAGCGGATAGATTTTGATCGCTCCGTCGATCTCATCCATGCCCTTGGTGCAGGCGAGCGTGTTCAGACCGCCGATATTCATTGAACACGAGCCGCAAATGCCCTCGCGGCAGGAGCGACGAAAAGTCAAAGTCGGATCAATCTTGTTCTTGATCCAGATCAGCGCGTCGAGAACCATCGGTCCGCAGTCGTCGGCGTCGATGAAGTAGGTGTCGAGGCGCGGATTGGCGCCGTCGTCAGGGTCCCATCGATAGATGCGCAATTCGCGCAGGCGCTCGGCCCCTTCGGGCCTGGGCCAGGTTTTGCCTTCGGCGACGACAGAGTTCTTGGGAAGGGTGAATTCGACCATCTTAATACACCCTTGCCTTCGGCTCGACGTAAGCCACCTCATTGGTCATCGTGTAGCTGTGCACCGGGCGATAATCGATGGAGGTGGTCTTCCTCTCGCGATCGATCGTCGCCAGCGTATGCTTCATCCAGTTCTTGTCGTCGCGGTTCGGGAAATCCTCGCGCGCATGCGCGCCGCGCGACTCCGTGCGGTTGGCGGCGCTTTCCATCGTCGTGACCGCCTGCACGATGAGATTGTCGTATTCGAGCGTCTCGACGAGATCGGAGTTCCAGATCAGCGAGCGATCAGTGATCTTGACGTCGCCGCCGTCGCGCCAGACGGCGTTGATCTGTTCGACGCCTTCGGCGAGGACCTCGCCGGTGCGATAGACGGCGCAGTGCGATTGCATCGTGCGCTGCATCCTGTCACGCAAGACCGCGGTGGGCGCGGAGCCATTGGCGTTGCGGAAAAAATCGAGCCGCGATAGCGCGAGATCGGCCGAACCCGCAGGGAGTTCCGGCTGCGTATCGTTCGGCTTGATGAGCTCGGCGGCGCGCAGCGCCGCGGCGCGTCCGAAGACGACGAGATCAATAAGCGAGTTGGAGCCCAGTCGATTGGCGCCATGCACCGAGACGCAGGCCCCTTCGCCGAGCGCCATCAGGCCCGGAACCACCTCGTCGGGATTGCCGTTCCGCTTGCGCAGCGCCTCGCCGTGAAAATTCGTCGGTATGCCGCCCATGTTGTAGTGCGCGGTCGGTATGATCGGAATCGGCTGGCGCGTTACGTCGACGCCGGCGAAAACCATCGAGCTTTCGGAAATGCCCGGCAGGCGCTCATGCAGGATCGCCGGATCAAGATGCTCGAGATGCAGATAGGCGTGATCCCTCTCCTTGCCGACGCCCCTGCCCTCGCGCACTTCCATCGTGATCGCGCGCGAAACCATGTCGCGCGGCGCGAGATCCTTCACTGAGGGCGCGTAGCGCTCCATGAAGCGCTCGCCTTCGCTGTTCGTCAGATAGCCGCCCTCGCCGCGCGCCCCTTCGGTGATCAGGCAGCCCGCGCCATAGATCCCCGTCGGATGAAACTGCACGAACTCCATGTCCTGCAGCGGCAGCCCCGCGCGCAGCACCATGGCGTTGCCGTCGCCGGTGCAGGTGTGCGCCGACGTCGCCGAAAGATAGGCGCGGCCATAGCCGCCGGTCGCGAGCACGGTGAGCGCGGCGCGAAAACGATGAATCGTCCCGTCATCGATCTTCAGGCACACGACGCCCCGACAGGCGCCGTCCTGATCCATGATGAGATCGAGCGCGAAAAATTCGACGAAAAACTTCGTGTCGAGCTTCAGCGCCTGTCCATACATCGTATGGAGCATCGCGTGGCCGGTGCGATCGGCGGCCGCGCATGTGCGCTGCGCCGGCGGGCCCTTGCCGAAGTCCGTCGTCATCCCGCCGAACGGACGCTGATAGATCGTTCCTTCGCTCGTGCGCGAGAAGGGGACGCCCCAATGCTCCAGCTCATAAACGGCGGGCGGGGCGTTGCGGCACATATATTCGATGGCGTCCTGGTCGCCGAGCCAGTCGGAGCCCTTGACGGTGTCGTACATGTGCCATTTCCAATTGTCCGGCCCCATGTTGCCGAGCGCAGCGGCGATGCCGCCCTGCGCCGCCACGGTGTGCGAGCGGGTTGGAAAGACCTTGGTGACGCAGGCGACGTTCAGTCCCGCCTCGGCGCAGCCGACGACGGCGCGAAGTCCCGAACCGCCTGCGCCGACGACGACGACGTCAAAGGTGTGATCGACGATCGCATAGGCCCGACCGCCCACCGACACATTTGATGCAGGACCCTTTGCAATCATCGATTAAGCCTTCTCGAATCTCAATTGCGCCGCGCGCGGCGTAGCTGCGTCGTTACAAGACGGGATCATTGAGATCAAAGCAGCGATGTCGCGCTGCTTCCTACTCTCGCCTGTCACGTCGACGTCCGTCGATCGCATCGCCTGACTACTTCGGCGCGGCGATGAGGAGGATCGCGAGGACCCAGATCGCTGCGATGACGCGCGACGCCCAAGTGTTGGCGACGATCGCCTGCGCCTTCAACACTTTGTCATGCACGTAATCTTCGATGATGTCGTCCATGCCGCGTCGCGCATGGAGCATGCCGATGACGCCAAACGCAAGAAGCACGAGCGCGGGAATCGGTCTGCCGATTTCGGCGCGCACGCCTTCGAGCGACTTGCCGGCAAGTCCGAGAATCCACCAGGCGCTCAACATCCCGAGCGGGACCAGCGCATAAGACGTCAGCCGCATGAAGCGTGCATGGGGCGAACCGATATGGTCGGAGACATAGGCGTCGCCGGGTCCGGTTCGACCGCTCTTGAATCTTGTCGCAACCGTCATGAGTTCGCTCCGCTCAGCTCGCCAGCGTCTTGAAGATGAAGACGAGCAGCGTCAGCAGGATGCCGCCGACGAGCGTCCCCTGCGCCAGCAGTTCCCGCCCCTTCGCGTCCATGTAAAGGCCGCGATCCCAGAGCGCGTGACGCACGCCGCCGAGCAGATGATGAAAAATCGCCCAAACCACCATCAGCACAAGCAGATTGCCGATGAAGCCTGACGCGATCCAGGACACGGCGGAGAATGCGCCGCCGCCGACCGCGGCGCCAAGCAGGAACAGCGCCAGAAGCGCCATGCCGACGTAAAGCCCCGCGCCGGTGATTCGATGCGCGATCGACATCGTCATCGTCAGGATGGGCTTGAAAACCGTCAGATGCGGCGACAGCGGCCGCCGCGCGGCGAGCCTGTCTGTGTCGGCGTCGGCCATGTAGAACCCTCTCGCGTGCGGCCGATTTCTTTCTCGGAACGCTTCCAAGCAGATAATTCAATTGTTGCGGCGCGGCAACCAAAAGCGATCGAACAGGCGCGCCGCAAAACGCAAAAGCCCCGTCTTCGGGGCTCTTGCCACGCGCGTTCATAGCATTTGGCTTCAGTAGTTCGCCATGGCCGGTCCGGGAGGCGCAAGCATCCAGTTGAAGCGGTAGTTGACGCCCGCGCGAACAGTATTGAGATACGCGCGCTGCTGGGTTTCGACGATGAAAGGCGCAACGTAGATCGGGTCGTAATTCGCGCCGATGTTTGTGTAGAGATATTCGACCTTCGCCGACCAGTTCGGCAGGAAAGCGTATTCCAGCCCGCCGCCTGCCGTCCAACCGGCTCCCGCGCGGGCCTGAGAGCCAAGCCATCCGTAGTTGAGACTCAAGTCGCCATAGGCAAAGCCGCCCGTGCCGTAAAGGAGCAGCTGCGCGTTCAGCATCGACACGCCCGCCCGCCCGCGCACCGTGCCGAACCAGTCGACGCTGCGCGTCACGCCCCAGCCCTGATTCCCGCCGCCGACGCCCGATCCTTGAAAATCCGTTTCGAGGCCGACGACGAAGAGCGGCGTGACCTGGTAATTATAGCCGATCTGGGCGCCGCCGATGACGCCGCCCGTATTCGACTGGCTCGAAGGCGCCAGCCAATGTCCATAGTCGTATCGATCGAGCCAGCCGCCGCCAAGATTGAGGCCGACGTAGAATCCGGTCCAGGAGAAGATTGGCGGCGGCGGAAGATAGACCGGCGGCGGCTCCCTGCGCGAAGGCAGGTCTGCGGCCGAGGCCGACAGGGCGGCCAGGGACGCCGCGACGGCGAGGCCGAAAGCTCGTTTTTTCATTAGAACCTCGATGATGCGTTCTTTGAAACGCCAGCGCCCCCGCCGGGGTTGAAATGAATGATCAACAATGGCGCAATTGCGAAATTTTATCGTTCATTTTCAATGCTTAATCGACGTGCTTAGCCATCCGTTAACGGCCTGAATTCTGCCGTTAAATTCTTAACGCGCCGGCTCAACCCCGCCTGTGGGGCCGCCCGATCCGACTGCCGCCCGCCGCGAACCCTGCGAGCGCCAACGACGCGCAAAGCGCGCCCGCCCAGAAGGCGGCCTGGGGACCAAAAGCGTCCCAGAGCGCTCCGGCGCCCGCGCTCGCGACAAGCAACGCGACGCCGCTCGCCAAGTTGAACACTCCAAAGGCCGAGCCGCGTAACGCCGCCGGCGCGACGTCGGCGACGAGCGCGGCGAGGAGACCTTGGGTGAGGCCCATATGCAGGCCCCAAAGCGCCACGCCCAGCCAAACGAGCGGCATATGATCGGCGACCGCCAAGGCGGCGTCGGCGGCGATCAGCGCGACAAGGCCGGCCATGAGGGGCGTCTTGCGGTCGCCGCGATCGGAGAAGGCGCCGACGGGATAGGAGGCGCCGGCGTAGACGACATTCATCGCGACGAGCGCCAGCGGCGCGAGCGCCTCGGGCAATCCCACGTCGCGCGTCTTCAGAATGAGGAAAGCTTCCGAGAAACGCGCCAAACTAAAGACGACGCCGATCGCCACGACGATCCAGAAGGGGCCGCCGAGCCGGCGGACTTCATCGATGTGCAGCGGAAAGCGCGCCGGCCGCGGCGGGCGGGAGGCTTCGGGCTCGCGCACGCCGAGCGCCAGGACCACAACGGCGAGAGCCGCCGGAATCGTCGCGATCCAGAACACGAAAGGGATGCTGTTGGCCGAGAACCACATCGCGCCCACCGCGACGGCAGGCCCGAGAAAGGCTCCGATCGTGTCGAGCGACTGGCGAAGCCCGAAGGCCGCGCCGCGAACCGAGGCCGGCGCGATATCGGCGACAAGCGCGTCGCGCGGCGCCCCGCGTATGCCCTTGCCGACGCGATCGAGGAAACGGGCGGCCATGACCCAGGCGACATTCGGCGCAAGCGGGAACATCGGCTTGGTCAGCGCGGCAAGCCCATAGCCGATGATCGCCAGCTGCTTGCGCCGTCCGAACCAGTCCGACAGCGCGCCGGAAAAGATCTTGACGATCGAGGCGGTCGCCTCGGCGACGCCCTCGATGACGCCGACTTCCGCCATCGAGGCGCCCATCGCCCCGACCAGATAGATCGGCAGCAGCGCATGGATCATCTCGGAAGAAAAATCCATGAGCAGCGACACGAGTCCGAGCGCCCAGACGCCGGACGGTATGGCGCGCAAACGGAAGGGGCCGATGTGATTATTCATGACGCCTCGAACAAACGCGCGCCAACCCTCTCCCATGGGGAGAGGGGGGTCGCCGGAGGCGACCGGGTGAGGGGCTGCTCGCGTCACTTGAAGTCAATGTGGCGCCGCGCCACTGCGTTACGCAAACCCATGCAGCGCGGCAACCCCTCACCCGGCTGCTTCGCAACCACCCTCTCCCGATGGGAGAGGGGACGCGCGCGAGCGATGGCGAATGCTACGCCTTCAGCGCCTGCGCCAGTCGGGCGATCCCGGTCTCGATCTCTTTTTCGGTGAGCGCGACGAAGCCGAGCATCAGCAGCCGATCGCCGCCGTCATTGTCGTCGAAGCGCAGCGCCGAACCCGTCGCCAGCGAACAGACGCCGACGCCCGCGGCAACGCCTCTCTTCTCCACCTCGGCCGCGTCCGGAAAACCGTCCGGCAGCTTCCAAACGAGATGCATGCCGGCCTGGTCGCCATAGATCTCGCAGACGCCGAAATGATTCCGCAGCGCGCCCAGCAGCGCGTCGCGCCGATCGCGATAAAGCTGGCGGATGCGCCGCAAATGGCGCCCGAATTCACCGCTCGACATGAAATCCGCCATCGCCGCCTGTTCAAGCCAGCTTTGGCCGTTGTTCATCAACATTTTCATGCGCCGGCCGGCTTCGGCGAGACGGCGGGGCAGCACGACATAGCCGAGGCGCAGTCCGGGTCCCATGCACTTGGAGAAGGTGCCGAGGTAGATGACGCGCTCGTTGCGATCGAGCCCCTTCAGCGCCGTCAGCGGCGAACCGATAAAACGGAAGTCGCTGTCATAGTCGTCTTCCATAATGTAGGCGTCGTACTGCGTCGCCCAGGCGAGAAGCTCGAGCCGCCGCTGCAGGCTCATGGTCACGCCGATCGGATATTGATGCGACGGCGTCACATAGGCGACGGCGCCCCTGGTTTTCGGCAGTCGCGACACATCGAGGCCGTCCTGGTCCACGGGCACGGGATAAAGCGTCGCCCCAAGGCTTTCGAGCACGAAGGCGGCGCCCTGATAGCAAGGCGACTCGACGACGGCGGTGGACCCGGGCGTCACGAGCAGGCGTCCGACGAGATTGAAGCCGTCCTGGCAGCCGCCGACGATGACGATCTGCTCCGGATCGGCGACGACGCCGCGCGCCGGCGCAAGATGTTTGGCGACGGCGCGCCGCAGCTCCATCAATCCTGCGGCGTCATTGTAGCTCGTGAGATTGGCGCCGACCGCCTTCAGCCGATTCTTGATGTGGTGCGACCAGGCCTTGAGTGGAAAGGATCGCGCGTCCGGCCGGCCCACCCAGAAATCGGCGGCGAGACGACGGCGCTCCGGGTCGGCGAGGCGATGGGTGCGCAACGCGCCGCAGGGCGGCGGAACTTCGATCGTGGCGCCCTGCTCTTCCGTCTGCGGCGTGCGCTGATCGGCCGACAGAAACGCCGTGTCCGGCAGATCCGGCGAAACGAAGGTGCCCACATATGGCTTCGTGCGGATATAGCCTTCCGCGATCAGCCGCTCATAGGCCAGCACGGCCGTGTTGCGTGAGACGCCAAGCTGGCTGCTCAGCTCGCGGGTGGTCGGCATCGGATCGTCGCACTTGAGCTGACCATTGAGGATCATCGAGCGGATCTGATCGAAGATCTGGTTCTGCAGAGTGTTCTTGTCTGACTCAGCCAGATTGATCGACAGTTGCACATGCCCGCTCTTGACGATGGGCGCTGGACGATCCGTGGTCGTGAAGGTCATCGCTGCAATCTCCCCTGGGCGCAAGCTAATGCGCTTTCAACCATGCCGCATAGGTCCACAGGTAAGGTAAGCATTGGCGCCACCTTTGGCAGGCCTGCAGGCGAGGACGCCAGCCAGAGAGGAGAACTGTTTTGATCTGGCGCCATCAGGTTGCTTGCTCCTGGCGCTTTTACTTGGACGCACATTGGGGAAAGCTGCGATCGTCCCAATTGGAAACGCCCTGAACATCAAGGGAGACCCAGATGCCGTTTTCGAAGTCGCGCTTCGTGCCCCTGGCGTTTTGGGTGGGCTTTTTGGCGTTAGGTCTCGCGACCAACGTCAGTCATGAGCAAAAGGCGCGCGGTTTCGCGCGCGACAAGCAGGAGATGAGCGTCGCCAGCGCCTCCGCCAAGCGCCTGCCCCTGCTGATCCAGGATCGCAATCAGGTCCTTCGCGATTAAGCGCGCGGACAATTTACTCCTCTGCGCCGCGCGAGCGGCGTTTTTTTTGCGCGGAATTCTTAAGGTTTGCGCAGGGGCACGAGGCGGTTCAGCACGGTAATGGACAAGAAGCCGCCAACCCAGGCGCCCACCGCCGCGAACGCGACATAGGCCCAGTTCGACGTATAGCTGATCACCGCAAAGGCCGAGAGCAGATACCAGATGCTGCTCCAGCTCGCAGCGGCGACGCGCCGCCGCTCGGACACGGCGGCGTTGAAGAATACATAGACCGCGTCGGTGATGGCGGTCGAGGCAGCGACGCCAATCCCAATCAGCGGGTCAATCGCAGGCAGATCCATGGTCTCCTCCGCTTTCGCCCGGTCGGGGCGGATGGGAGCAGCTATGGACGCCGCAGTGGAGCCAGGCAATCGAGATGGCGAACGCGCCTTAGCCACGAGCATTTATTCAGCGCCGCCGTCCTGGGAGGGCGCCTTTCCACATGCCCAAACGCATGTCTTCGCGGATTTGCCCTCGCAAAACGGTTGATAAAGGGCATAGTGCCACACCGAGTACGGTATCTGACCGTAAGGGCGCGTCGGGGCGCCCCCCGCTGTGCGAAGGATAGGGAAACAGTTTTTGGGCGCCTTTGCTTGATCTTTGGACTGGGCCGCGCCGGCGGCAAGGGTGACGCCAAGCAGGGTGAGGAATAGATACTTCCACATACGCCGCCCCTGCCTCTTCGAACGAAGCAAGACGCCAGATGGGGCGCGGATATGCTCGGGCAAGCGACCAGCTACAGTTTCGCGCGCACGTCGGGCTGACGGACGGTTGGGCCAATGTTTCCTGGCTTTGCGGCGAAGGGCGAACCGAAATGGGCCGCTTGGATGGTGGGCGCGACAGGGATTGAACCTGTGACCCCTACGATGTCAACGTAGTGCTCTCCCGCTGAGCTACGCGCCCCCAGGCCCATGGGCCGGAGCGCCCGTCTATACTGACGAACGCGGCGACGCGCAAGCGGGCTTTGCCTGCGACATCGGGAATCAGCCTTAACCGCAAGCCACGGAAAGAATTGACGTTCCGTAAAGGACACGTGCTTCGCGTGCAAAAGTTTTGTGACGTTGGGCGATTTCGAGTCTTGCGGCGCGCCCGCTTTGTGGCAGACTTAACGCCCCTCCCGCTTGTCGAGCGGAGAGAAGTTAAGGAGGTTTCGCATGTCCTTGCAGGGCCATATCGTCGAACTCCAGCGCCGCCATGACGCGCTCAAAAAGGAGATCGAGCAGGAACAGCTGCATCCCCAATCGGACGAATTGAAGATCCTGGAACTCAAGCGCAAAAAGCTGCAGATCAAGGACGAGCTCGTCAAATTGTCGATTAGCGAAACGCGACATTAGCGTTTCCCTTCGCTCACTTTCTGCTTCACGCCATGGGCGGAGAGAGATCTCCGCCTTATTTTTTTGGCATTCGCGCCGCGGCGCGCGATTTGCGAGCCCCCGTCCTTATGCCCGTTACCGAGCTTTATCGCCCCGAGACGTTACACGAAGGTCTGGGCGAGCCCTTCTTCGACCGCGTCGAACCCGCAACGTTCCCCGAGCATCGACTCCGCTACCGCAATCAGCGCTGGGCGGCGCGGGTCGGCCTCGACGGGCTGAGCGATGCGGAGTGGATCGAGCATTTGGGGCGTTTTTCGCCGCTCCCGGGCGGCTTGGCGCATCCGCTGGCGCTGCGCTATCACGGCCATCAATTCCGCGTGTACAACTCGGATCTCGGCGACGGTCGCGGCTTCCTCTTCGCGCAGCTGCGCGACGCCAAGGACGGCCGCCTGCTCGATCTCGGCACCAAGGGCAGCGGCCAGACTCCCTGGTCGCGGCGCGGCGACGGGCGGCTGACGCTCAAGGGCGGCGTGCGCGAGATTCTGGCGACGGAGATGCTGGAGGCGCTCGGGGTCGACACCTCCAAGACCTTCAGCCTGATCGAAACGGGCGAGGCGCTGATGCGCGGCGACGAACCGTCGCCGACGCGCTCCAGCGTGCTGGTGCGCCTGTCGCATTCGCATATTCGCATCGGAACGTTTCAGCGCCTCGCCTTCCATGACGACGCCGCGGCGATCGAGAGGCTGCTCGACCATGTCTGCCGCTACTATTTTCCCGCCATCGCCGATCTGCCGGCCCCGGAGAGGGCCCTCGCCTTTCTCGAAGAGGTCGTGGCGCGGGTCGCCCGGCTTGGCGCCGGCTATATGGCGTCAGGCTTCGTTCACGGCGTGCTGAATTCCGACAATATCAACGTCACCGGCGAGAGCTTCGACTATGGCCCATGGCGCTTTGCGCCGGTCTACGACCCGACCTTCACCGCCGCCTATTTCGACGAAAGCGGGCTTTACGCCTTCGGGCGTCAGCCCGGCGCGCTGGGCTGGAATCTGTCCCGTCTGGCCGAATGTCTGATCCCCCTCATCGGGTTAAAGGCCGCCGAAAAGGTTCTGGCGACCTTTCCCACGCGCATCCAGCAGGAATTTCGGGCGGCGCTGCTCAATCGGCTCGGGCTCGCCTCGGCCGGCGAGGAAGCCGACGCTGCGCTGGCGAAGGCCTTCGTCGATTTTCTGACAATGACGCAGGCCCCCTTCGAACGGACCTTCTTCGACTGGCGCGGCGGCATGGCGTCCGCCGCGCGCGCCAAACACAGTCCGTCCGCGGCGCATTACGAAGCGGAGGCTTTCACGCCGCTTCACGCCGCTTTGGCCGAACATGAGCCGGCGCCGACAGCGCGCCTGGATCACCCCTATTTCCGGGGCGCGGCGCCCTGTACGATGCTGATCGACGAGGTCGAGGCGCTTTGGGCGGCGATCGCCGAGCGCGACGACTGGACGCCGCTTTACGCCAAGATCGCTGCAATCGACGAGATGCGGAGCGCCTATGAATGACGACAGAGCAATTCGCTTGAACGCGCCATGGCTGCGGCGCGATAATTGCGATCTAGAGCCATCGATTCCCCAGCGTTCAATGGCGCTCAACGGCGGCTGTCAATGAACGACACGAGCGAGATCGACACGAGCGCGACCCGCGCTGAAGTCGCGTGGCTTCGGCTGGAGCATCACGATCTGGAGACCGCGATCGACGCGTTGCTGGCGGTCGGCGTCGCCGATCAGCTGCAGATTCAGCGGCTGAAGAAACGCAAGCTGCTGCTGCGCGACCGCATCGCCTATCTCGAAGACCAGCTCACGCCCGACATTATCGCTTAAGCTGGATTGGCTTCGTCCCTCCCGCCGCTCGGTGGCCGGATCGCCGCTTACGGCCGCCCCGCCACGAAGCCGAGGGCGCGCAGCAGCAGCGGCATGGTGAGGCCCTGAACCACAATCGAGAAGCCGACCACGGCGAAAGTGATGGCGAGTATCTCATCGCGTTGCGGCAGATCGCCCGGAAGCGACAGCGCCAGGGCGAGCGCAAGCGCGCCGCGCAAGCCGCCCCACCAGAGAACATGCTGCTCGCGAAACGAGATCTTCCATCGCGAAACGAAAAACAACGAACTCAACGGATAGACGACGATGGCGCGCGCGCAAAGCACCGTAGCGATCCCCACGACCAGCGCCGTCGCCCCAACGGCGCCGAACGGAGTCGACGCCACATCCGCGCCAATCATGAGAAACACCATGGAATTGGCCAGGAAAGCCGCGAAATCCCAAAAGGACAGAACGAATTCGCGCCCCTTGAGAGTGATGTAGCCGCCTTCCTGCTCGCTCAGCAGGCCCAGATTGCCCATGACGAGGCCGGCCGTCACTGTCGCCAGCACGCCGGAGACATGGAAATATTCGGCGACCAGAAACGAGCCGAATGCGGCGATGGTCGTCAGCGCTGCTTCGATGAGATGTTCCGAGGTGCGCAGCGACGCGAGGATGGCGGCCCCGCCGAACAAGGCCCCGACAAGGACGCCGCCGAACACGACTTTCACGAGAGTCAAGGCGGTCGCCGCGGCGCTCTGGTCCGCGCCGCCGCTTTGCACGAAGGCGAGCGCCATGACGAAGAGCACCGCCGCAGCGCCGTCGTTGAGCAGGCTTTCGCTTTCGACCAGCAGCCGCATCCGGCCTTTGATCCGGTTGTCCTTGAACATCGCAATGATCGCGACCGGATCCGTCGCCGCGATCAGCGCGCCAAACAGCATCGCCGAGAAGAGAGGCCAGTGAAGGAACGTCGTCATCGACGCCGTGACAACGGCTGCGGAAACGACCGTTCCGATTCCCGCGAGCGCGAGCAAAGGCAGCGAATCGCGCACCAGTTCGCGCCAGGACAGGGTCAGCGCCGCCTCGAACAGGAGCGGCGGCAAGACGAGGTCGAAAATCAGATCATGAGTCAGATGCGGCGCGAAGTCTGCGCCCGACAAAGCGACGGCGGCGCCGACAAGAACCAGTCCGACCGTATAGGGCAGTCTGATCTGACGCGCGGCGATTGCGACGATCATCGCCACCGCCAGCACCGCGACCGCTTGCCTCAGACCTTCATCCATGCCGCGTCTACTCCGATCAAAGGAAATCTTGCAGGGTTCTTTAGCTGCACGCCGCCGGTTCGCGAAGCGAAATCGGCCCGCGATCGGCGCCGATCGCGCGCTTGCCTATCGAGAAGCCATCGTCTATGCCGCATGGCTTCCCTTTGCGAAGGAAGCCAGAGTGGGGAAGTCTAAGCCGCCGGTCGCCGTCATCATGGGGTCGCAATCCGACTGGGCGACGATGCGCCACGCGGTGGAAACTCTCGCGGCGCTCGAAATCGGCTACGACGTGCGCATCGTTTCGGCCCATCGCACGCCCGATCGACTGGCGGCCTTCGCGAAGGGCGCCGAATCGGAAGGCTTTCAGGTCGTCATCGCCGGAGCTGGCGGCGCCGCGCATCTGCCGGGCATGACAGCCGCGATGACGCCGCTGCCGGTCCTCGGCGTTCCCGTCGAATCGGAAGCGCTGAAAGGCCTCGATTCGCTGCTCTCGATCGTGCAGATGCCGGGCGGCGTGCCTGTGGGAACCCTCGCCATCGGCAAGGCCGGGGCGATCAACGCCGCGCTGCTCGCCGCCGCAATTCTTGCCCTCGCCGACAAGGCGCTCGCCGCGCGTCTCGCGGACTATCGCGCGCGTCAGACGGACAACGTGGCGGCGACGCCGCGCGACGGCGCCTGATGCTCGCGCCCGGCGCGACGATCGGCATTCTTGGCGGCGGCCAGCTCGCGCGCATGCTGGCGCTGGCCGGCGCGCGGCTCGGACTGAAGGCGCATGTCTTCTCCCCTGTGTCCGACGACCCGGCCTTCGACGTCTGCGCCGCGCGCACGCAAGCCGACTTTAGCGACGAAGCCGCTCTCGCCGCCTTTGCCGAATCTGTCGACGTCGTGACGTACGAATTCGAGAACGTGCCCGCCCGCACGGCGCACGTCCTCGAAGCGCATCGGCCAGTGCGCCCCAATCCCAGGGCGCTGGCCCTGACCCAGGACAGGCTCATTGAGAAGCAGTTCGTGCAGAGCCTCGGGATCGCGACGGCCGATTTCGTCGCCGTCGACAACGCGGGCGCGCTTGCGCGCGCCGTCGCGCAGCTCGGCCGCAACTCGATCCTGAAGACGCGGCGCCTTGGCTATGACGGCAAGGGTCAGACTCAGTTGCGCGATGGCGGCGACCTCGCCGTCGCCTTTCGCACGCTTGGCGGCGCGCCATGCATTCTGGAAAGCGTCGTGCCCTTCGAGAAAGAAGTGTCGGTCGTCGCCGCGCGCGGACTGCACGGTGAATTTCGCGCCTATGACGTTTCCGAAAACCTCCATGAACAACATATTCTGGCGATGACCATCGCGCCCGCCGAGATCGCCGACGAAACGGCGACACAGGCGATCGACATCGCCCGGCGCCTCGCCGAGGCCGCCGATTACGTCGGCGTGATCGCGGTCGAGATGTTTGTGGTCCGCGATGGCGACCGCGAGACCTTGATCGTGAATGAAATTGCGCCGCGCGTGCACAACTCCGGACATTGGACGCTCGACGGCGCGCTGACCTCGCAGTTCGAGCAGCATATGCGCGCGGTCGCCGGCTGGTCGCTCGGCGCCGCGCGCCGGCACGGTCGCCGCGTCGAGATGCGCAATCTGATCGGCGACGACGTCAACGCGTGGCCGGAGCTGGCGCACGAAGACGGCGCCTGTCTGCATCTTTACGGAAAAAAAGAGACGCGCGCGGGCCGCAAGATGGGTCATGTGACGCGCGTGTTCAACGATTAGACCAGCCAGTCGCGAGCGCTTTCAAGGATTGTCGCGACGCCCGCGTGCTTGATCTTTCTCTGCGCGGTGATCGCATAGAATCGCTCGCTGACGCCGTCGAGAGTGGCGATGTATTTGACGCCATATTGCTCCTCGACCTGGGCGCGAACGGCGGTCGGCGCCATGAAGACGCCGGCGCCCGCCGCCCCAAATGTCTTCAGCAGCGCGCTGTCCTCAACTTCCGCGACGATTTTTGGAAAGAGCCTGTTGGCGTCCAGCCATTGGTCGAGCGAACGTCGTAACGCGGTGTTCGACGTCGGCAGCAAGAGCGGCGCGCCATCGAGACATCGCGGGAAATTCTTCCGGTACAGCTGCTGCAATTGCGGGACTGCAAAGGCCGCCACGCCGCATTCGCCGATCGGATGATTGTAGATGCGCGCATCCGCGGCGCCTGTCGCAGGCCAGTCTGAAAACACGAGATCGACTCCGTGCACTGGCAGTTCGGCCAGGAGGCGCTCGGTCTTATCCTCATGACAAACGACTTGATTATGCGCAGCGAGAGCGGGTTCGAGCAGACGATAGACGACAAGTTTCGGCAAGGCGTTGGACACGCCGACGCTCAGCCTGACGCTGACTGCGCCCGCGCGGTTCTTCAAGGCGCTGCCGAGCTCGCGGCCCAGCGAAAATATTTCGTCGGCGTAATTGAACACCGTGCGTCCGGTTTCGGTCATCACCAGATTGCGGCCTTCCTTGCGGAAGAGCTGCGCGCCGATCGACGCTTCCAAAACCGCGATCTGGCCGCTGATCGTCGGCTGCGCCAATCCGAGCTTTTCACTCGCGCGGGTGACGCCGCCTTCCCGGGCGACGTTCCAAAAATAGAACAGATGCTGATAGTTGAGACGGTCCATGGTTCCATAGCTTTTAACGATGCAACTAATTTATATATCCTTATTTTCAATCTCAATCCCCTGCGCCATCTTTGACGACGTCAGCGTCGCGGCGGCGCTTCGACCAAAGGAGGACGGCAATGGCGCATCGCTCCGCACTCATCGCGCTGGCCTTGGCAGGGGCGCTGACGTCACCCGGATTCGCCACCGGGCGCGAATTCATCGACAGCGCCCCTGGACACTGCCTGCTCTGCGACCTTTTTAGCCAATTGCGCAAGCGCAACGCAGATGCGGGCTGCCGACCGCCGACGGCCGACGACGTGGGCGTATCCGAACAGGCGGATGAAAGAGTCGGCGGCTTGAATTGACGCGACCGCCTGAGAGACGCTCGCCTCTTCTCATGCGGTTGGAGCGCGACTCACCGGCGCGATCTCGCGCATAGGCAATAGGAGCCCAAGAATGCAGCGGTTGATCGAAGGCCTACACCACTTCCAGTCGCAGGTGTTCGGCAGCCAGCGCGAATTGTTCGAGCGCCTCGCCCAGGGCCAGGCGCCGGAGACGCTGTTCATCACCTGCGCCGATTCGCGCATCGACCCGTGCCTGCTCACCCAGTCGGCGCCTGGAGACCTTTTCATCCTGCGCAACGCGGGCAATCTCGTGCCGCCCTACGGCGCCGTGCGGGGCGGCGAAGCGGCGACGATCGAATTCGCGATCGCTGGCCTTGGCGTCAAGGACATCATCGTCTGCGGCCACTCGCACTGCGGGGCGATGAAGGGCCTGCTTGATCCGCCGCCGGCCGGAGCTTTTCCCGCGCTGAGCGACTGGCTGTCGCACGCCGAAGCGACGCGGCGCATCATGCACGAAAAATACGCGGACAGAACCGGGTCCGAACAGCTCAACGTCGCCATCCAGGAGAATGTGCTCGCGCAGCTCGAAAACTTGCGCACGCATCCTGTCGTCGCCTCCGCCCTCGCGCAAGACAAACTGAGGCTGCATGGCTGGGTCTACAAGATCGAGACAGGCGAAGTCTTTGTTTATGACCCCGCGACGCGCCAATTCGCGCGCGCGCCGACGCCGTCGGAAATGCCTGCGCGCGAAGAGAGAGAACGCGTCAGCGTCGAGGTTTGACCTCGCGATCGCTTCCGCGAACCTGAACCATTAAAGGATGCGAAAATGTCTGTAGAACTTGATGTCGCGCCTTCTCGCCTCTCGGCGATCAAAGACGACGTCTTCGCTTCCGTCGTCGTGCTGCTCGTCGCCCTCCCCTTGTCGATGGGTCTCGCGCTCGTCGCCGGCTTTCCGTTCGAAAACGCTGCCGCCGTCGGCCTCATCAGCGGCGTCATCGGCGGCATCGTCGTCGGCCTGCTTTCGGGCTGTCCCCTGCAAGTGAGCGGCGCTGCGAATGGCGCGGCAGTGATGGCCGCCGTGTTCATCAAGGACCTCGGCTTCGAGGTTTTCGGGCTCATCGTGATAATGTCGGGCGTGATTCAGATTGCGGCCGGCGCCCTGCGCTTCGGACCGGTGTTTCGGGCGGTCGCGCCCGCGCTGATTCAGGGCATGCTCGCCGGAATCGGCTTGCTGATTTTCGCCTCGCAATTTCACGTCATGGTCGACGATACGCCGCCCGGGACGGGACAGGAGTTTGGCGGCGTCGTCAATCTCTGGTCGCTGCCGCTTGCCGTTTGGAAGGGCGTGACGATGGAGGCGCACCAATCCGCCGCCCTGATCGGACTGCTCACAGTCGCCGTCATTCTCTCGTGGCGCCGCTTTGCGCCGAGATGGCTGTCGTTTCTCCCCGCCCCGCTCGTCGGCGTAGGCCTGGCGACGGCGGCTGCAGCCTTCTTCGCCCTCGACATTAAATATGTCCCGGCGCCGGACGATCTTTTCGCCGCGGTGAATTTGCCGACAACGCACACCCTTGGCCGAGTCGGCGAGGGCGCGCTCTGGGCGGCGGCGTTGTCGCTCGCCTTCGTTTCGAGCGCGGAATCGCTGCTGACGGCGACCGCCGTCGACGCGATGCAGCGACGGACGCCGCGAACCCGTTACAACAAGGAGCTTGTCGCGCAGGGCGTCGGCAATTTCCTTTGCGGCATCCTTGGCGTGCTGCCGGTATCCGGCGTCATCGTGCGCAGTTCAGCCAATGTCACGGCGGGCGGACGCACGAGACTCTCGACCGTGCTCCACGGCCTGTGGATTCTGCTGTTCATCACGCTCGCGCCCGACGTGCTGCGCATCATCCCCGTGGCGAGCCTCGCGGCGGTGCTGGTTTACGCGGGGATCAATCTGATCAATCTCGGGTTCGCACGCTTTCTCTGGGGTCAGGACCGTATCGAAACCGGCATCTACGCGGCGACGTTGGCGACGGTGGTCGCGACCGACGTGCTGACCGGCATTGCGGTTGGCGTCGGTCTGGCGGTCGCGCGCTTGCTCTACACATTCTCGCATCTCAACATCCGCGGCGAACAGATCAACGGCATGACCGTGATCCACCTGGAGGGCGCCGCGACTTTCATACGACTGCCGCAACTCGCCGCCGCTTTCGAAGCCTTGCCGCGGGGTGCGCGTCTCCATGTGCATCTCAACGAGCTGACGTATATCGATCATGCCTGTCTCGATCTGCTCGCGAGCTGGGACGAGCAACTTCGCAGCGACGGCGGCGAACTGGTGCTCGATTGGGATGCGCTGCATGGCCTGTTCCGGGAGCGGACGCGTCCCACGCCAACATCAGTCGCGGCCTGATCTACCATCTCTGTGGTTTGACTGGCGCGAGAGGAGTCGCTCCAATGCGCTGGGTGCTCGATTTCCACGGAGACGGCGGTGTCAGCGGCGACAATTCAAAGGACGAGGCGGCTCGCCGTTTGCGGCGGGTCCTTGCTCGGGATTTTCGCGACGGCCGGCCCGGCGGCGGCTGTCGACGAAGATTTCAGGATCTGGGAAAACGTCACGACCATCGCCAAGCTCGGCTCGATTGATCCAAGTTTGAAAAAATGGCGCCTATGGCTGGAAAGTCAGGGGCGCTTTCGGAACGATGGCGCCACCGCCGATCAGGCTCTGGGGCGCGCCGGCGTCGGCTATGCGCTTACCGACAACGCCAGCCTGTGGCTCGGCTACGCGCATATCGCGACCTTTCCGCAAGACGCCAAAACGCAACACGAAAATCGGATCTGGCAGCAGATTCTGCTGACCGACAAAGCCGCCTTCGGCGACCTGACGAGCCGCACGCGCCTTGAGCAGCGCTTCATTCAGAACGTGAACCCCGTTGAATGGCGCCTGCGCCAATTTGTGCGCTTTTCGCATCCGCTCTGGGAAAACGCCCCCTTGAGCCTCGTGCTCTGGGATGAAGTGTTTGTGCGGCTGAATTCAACGACGCCTTCAACGCGGTTCGGCTTTGATCAAAATCGCGGCTTCGCCGGCCTTGGCTACAGTTTCAGCGAGAAGGCGCGCGTGGAGATCGGCTATATGAACCAGCTCATCCAATCGCGCGTCGTCTCGCAGCGCGAGCAGAAGTTCGATCACCGGATCAATCACATTCTTTCGGTGAGCATGTTCCTCAACCTGTAGCGCGCCGTCAGCGCGCGACGCCTTTTAGGCGAACTCCATGATCACGGCGTCGACCGCAAGGCTGTCGCCGGCCTTCGCCAGGATCTTCTTCACGGTCACGTCGCGCTCGGCGCGCAGCACGTTTTCCATCTTCATCGCTTCGACCATGCACAAGGCCTCGCCGGCCTTGACCTCCTGACCTTCGGCCACGTCGATGGTTTTCACCAGGCCGGGCATCGGACACAACAGGTGCTTGGAGGCGCCGGCGTCTTTTTTCTTGGGCATGTAGGCGACAAGTTCCGCCTCGCGCTTGGTATAGACGCGCGCCGTGACGTCGACGCCCTGATGCGACAGCCCATAGCCGTTGAGGATGGACCGCGCCTGCACATAGACCGTGCGGCCGTCAACGTCGCCTTCGAGCACGAGTTCGCCCGGACGCCACTGGGTCGAAACGCGATGGGCGCGCTGGTCGCCCTCGGCGAAACGCACGATCAGCGCTTCGCCTTGCGCCTCGACGCTGACGTCGAATCTCTGCTCTCCGAGCATGCAGACGCGTTCGCGCTCGAATTCGACCGGCCTTCCGCCGCGCAGCTGACCGGAGATCTTGCGTTTGCGCTCATTGCCGATGTGGTCCATGAGCGTCGCGATCGCGGCAAGCGTGTGCGCCAGATCTCCCCGAGGCTCGGGCGACGAAAATCCCTCCGGATATTCTTCGCTGATAAAGCCCGTCGAGAGATTGCCGGAGCGCCAGCGCGGACTCTGCATGAGCGACGACAGAAACGGAATATTGTGGCGAATTCCGTCGATCACGAAGCGATCGAGCGCGTCGGCCTGCGCCACGATCGCGCGAAGACGGTCCGGCGCATGCGTCACCAGTTTGGCGATCATCGGATCGTAGTGGATCGAGATTTCGCGGCCTTCGGTGACGCCGGTGTCGTTGCGCACCGCAACGCCGCCTTCTCGCTTCTCTTCCGGCGGCCGGTATTTGACCAGTCGCCCGACCGAGGGAAGGAAGTTGCGCGTGGGGTCCTCGGCATAAATACGGCTCTCGACCGCCCAGCCGTTGATCTTGACGTTTTCCTGCTTGAGTTGCAGCGGCTCGCCCGCCGCGACGCGGATCATCTGCTCGACAAGATCGACGCCGGTGATGAGCTCCGTCACCGGATGTTCAACCTGCAAGCGCGTGTTCATTTCAAGGAAGTAGAAGCTCTTGTCCTGACCGGCGACGAATTCGACCGTGCCCGCCGAATCGTAGTTCACGGCCTTGGCGAGGGCGACGGCCTGCGCGCCCATTTCGCGACGAGTCTTCTCGTCCAACAGCGGCGACGGCGCTTCTTCAATCACCTTTTGATTGCGGCGCTGAATGGAACATTCGCGCTCGTTCAGGTGGACGACATTGCCTTGCTTGTCGCCAAGCACCTGAATCTCGATGTGGCGCGGATTGACGATGAATTTCTCGACGAAGACGCGGTCGTCGCCGAAGGAAGACGCCGCCTCCGAACGCGCGCGCGTGAAGCCTTCGATCACTTCGGCGTCGGTGAAAGCGACGCGCATGCCCTTTCCGCCGCCGCCGGCCGATGCTTTGAGCATCACGGGATAGCCGATGTCCCTGGCGATCGTAACGGCCTCTTCGGCGTTCTCGATGACGCCAAGGTAGCCGGGCACGACGCTGACATTGGCGGCGGAGGCGAATTTCTTCGATTCGATCTTGTCGCCCATCGCCTCGATCGCGCGAACGTTCGGGCCAATGAACACGATATTCGCCTCGGCGAGCGCAGTGGCGAAGGCGGCGCGCTCGGACAGAAAGCCATAGCCGGGATGCACCGCCTCGGCGCCGGTTTCCTTACAGGCGGCGACGATCTTATCGATCAGCAGATAGGACTGGGCGGCGGGGGGCGGGCCGAGACGGACGGCCTCGTCGGCCATTTCGACATGCAGCGCGTCGGCGTCGGCGTCGGAATAGACGGCGACGGTGGAAAGTCCCATGCGCTTCGCTGTCTTAATGATGCGACAAGCGATCTCGCCGCGATTGGCGATTAGAATTTTACGAAACATGCGCGCCCCAATGCCCCAATCCCTCAAGCAATTGGCGCCGGGCGCTCAGAAAACGCGGCCGGCGCCTTTAGCGTTTAGCGCTTGGCGTCGCTCTCGTCGTCAGGCCGCCGCTCCTGCACGGCGTCGACGATCCCGAAATTCCGCGCCTCCTCCGCCGACATGAAATGATCGCGGTCGAGCGTGCGCTCGATCGTCTCATAGTCCTTGCCCGTGTGACGGACGTAGATGTCATTGAGGCGCTTTTTGACTTTCAGAATGTCTTCGGCGTGGCGCTGGATGTCCGACGCCTGACCCTGGAAGCCGCCGGACGGCTGATGCAGCATGACGCGCGCATTCGGGAGCGCATAGCGCAGACCGTCGGCGCCTGCGGCCAGCAGAAGCGAGCCCATCGACGCCGCCTGCCCGACGCACAGCGTCGAGACCTTCGGCTTGATGAACTGAATCGTGTCGTAGATGGCGAGGCCGGACGTCACCACGCCGCCCGGCGAATTGATGTAGAGCGAGATTTCCTTTTTGGGGTTCTCGGACTCCAGAAACAACAGCTGCGCGATGATCACCGACGCCATGTGATCTTCGATCGGCCCGGTGATGAAAATGATGCGCTCGCGCAGCAGGCGGGAATAGATGTCGAAACCGCGCTCGCCGCGCGAAGTGTTTTCGATCACCTGTGGGATGAGATATTGGCTGTAGTTTTCGACTGGATCGCGCATCGCGTATCGCCTCTGTGGTCCGGCGGAGGCTGATGCGCCTCGCCGGGAACTCTTGACCCGTCATATATCTGCGCCCGCGTCGGACGCAAAGACTCGATTGCGGCCGTCACGCCACGATCTCCGCAGCGCGCCGTGCGCATCAGCCTGGTATGCCGGATTTCCTCGCGGCGCGCCGCCGCCTGCGGGGACGACAGCCGGTCGACCGACTATTCCTCGTCTTCCTTGAACAGCACTTCGCGGGAGACGGTCTTGTCGGCGATCTTGATCAGCTTGGCGAGGTGATCGACGACGCGCTCCTCATAGATTGGGGCGCGGAGCTGGGCGAGAGCCTGCTCATTGTTGCGGTAATAGTCCCAAACCGCCTTCTCCTGGCCTGGGAACATGCGCGCCCGCTCGACCAAAGCGTCGGTCAGATCCTTTTCGTCCACCTTCACGTCGGCGCTTTTTCCGATCTCCGCCAGAACCAGCCCCAACCGCACGCGTCGTTCGGCGATCTTGCGGAACTCGGCCTTCGTCTCTTCCTCCGTCTTGCCGTCTTCGGCGACGGGTTGGCCCGCCCGCTGGCTTTCCTGCTCGTGCTGGCCCCAGATATTGGCGAATTCCTGTTCGACAAGGCTCTCCGGCAGCTCAAAGGAATAGCGGCTGTCGAGCGCGTCGAGGAGCGCGCGCTTCAGCTTCTCGCGCGAGGCCTTGTCGAAATCGGCTTCGAGGTTGCCGCGAACGGCGGTCTTCATCGCCTCGAGCGACTCAAAGCCGTATTTCTTGGCGAGCTCCTCGTCGAGCCCGAGCGTCTTGGGCGCCGAAACGGCCTTGACCGTCACGTCGAACTCGGCGTCCTTCCCCGCGAGCTGCTTGGCCGCATAGTCCTCGGGGAACCGGACCTTGACGACCGGCTGGTCGCCGGCGGCGGCTCCCTCGAGCTGCTCCTCGAAACCGGGGATGAAGGTTCCCGCGCCCAGCACCAGATCGACGTCTCCGCCCGCGCCGCCCTCAAAGGGCTCGCCGTCGAGCTTGCCGGTGAAATCGATCGTCAGTCTGTCGCCCTTCTCCGCCTTGGCCCCTTCTGGCCTCGCCTCGAATTCCTGAGCACGATCGGCGAGAGATTGCAGCGCCTTCTCGATATCGTCATCCGCCACTTCGGCGACGGGACGCTCCAGGGAGATGTCGTCGAAGGCGCCGATTTCGAACTTCGGCAGCGTTTCGAAGGTGACGACATAGGAGAAATCGCCCTCGGCGGTTAGCGCGCGCTCGACTTCCTCCTGCCCGCCGGGGAAATCGATCTTCGGCTCGAGCGCGATGCGCAGCTCGTTTTCCTCGACGATCTTGCGGTTGGCGTCATTGACCGCCTCCTGCAACACGTCGCTCATGATGCTCTTGCCGTAGAGCTTCTTGAGATGGCCAATCGGCGCCTTGCCGGGACGGAATCCCTTGATTTGGCTTTTCGCCTGAATCTCGCTGAGCTGGGCGGCGAGCTTGGCGGCGAGTTCGCCGGCCGGCAGGACCACCTTGTATTCCTGCTTCAAGCCCTGCGAGGAGGTCTGCGTTACTTGCATCTCGATTAGCCTTCTTAATGACTGCGACGTCGCCGGCGCGCGACGACGAATATGTGACTGCCACGGTAAGCGGCTCTGGTGCGGGCGGAGGGAGTCGAACCCCCACGACTTTCGTCACCGGAACCTAAATCCGGCGCGTCTACCAGTTCCGCCACGCCCGCGATCGGCGGATAGGGCCGCCTCAATTTCCCTGCCCGCGAACCGGGATCGCTTGAGATGAAATCGAACCGTTCGATTCCCTCTCAAACGATCCTGTTCCCCCGAAAAGGCGCAGTCCCTTGCGCGTTTTGAGGGCGCGCCAAGGCGCTCCCAAGCGCGAACTCGATTCGTCGGGCGTCGCTCTATAGCATGGACGCGGCGGGATGCCAGCCGCCGCCGGCTATTGTGGCGCCACGCGGTGATCCGCCCCCTCGAGGCCGCGGATCAGCGTAATGACCTTTTCGTGACCCTGGGGGTCGCGCCATTTGGCGTTGCAGAGCGTCGGACCGCAAACGACTTCCGGAAACTTATATAGGGGCTTGCCGCGGGCGGTTTTCAGCCCGTAGCCGACGTTCGGCTTCCAGCCGCCGGCGATCAGCGACTGGCGATAGTCGGAATAGCCTTGCGAAGCCTGCGCCCACGCGGCGAGCGGCAGAAACCCGCACGCGCTGCAGAAGCCTAAAATAGCGGCAGTCTTCTTAATGCGCGGCGCGCTCATGTCTCAAGCCTCCTCGTGTTTTGGCCGTTCTCGCGCCCTCGCGGCGCGTGAGATGTTGAAGCTCTCAATCATTGCCCAACGGGCCGGGCTGCGCCATAGCTAGATGGCGATGTCACAACTCCTCTCCCGCCGCGTCGTTCTTTCCGGCGTCGCCGCCAGCCTGGCGGCGCTTCCGGCGGTGGCGCAGTCGCCGCCGCGCTCCCTGCGGCAGATCGAGGCGCGGCCGGGGAAGGCGCGCCTGTCCGGCGGCGGCGAAACCAGCATTCTCGGTTTCGACGGAAGCACGCCGGGGCCCGTCCTGCGCTACCAGCAGGGCGACGAACTCGCCGTCCGTTTCCTGAACAAGCTCGACCAGCCCGCGACCATTCACTGGCATGGCTTGCGGGGCGACAATGCGATGGAGGGCGTCGCGCCGCTGACGCAGGCGGCGGTCGCGCCCGGCGGATCCTTTGATTACCGCCGCACGCTCGCCGATCCCGGCCTGTTCTGCTACCGGCCGAGCGTCTATGGCGCGACGCCGGAGCTCGTCGGGCGCGGCCTCAAGGGCCTGCTCATCGTCGACGAGCCGGCGCCGCTGCCCGCAGACGCCGACCTGCTTCTCGTCCTGGACGACTGGCGGCTCGATGACGCGGGCCAGGTCGTTGGCGGCTTCAACGATCCAGCGGCGGCAAGCGGCGTCGGCCGGATCGGCCCGCTGCTCTGCGTCAACGGCCAGGCTGCGCCAGCCCGGCAGAGCCTGGCGCCCGGCGCCAGGGTGCGGCTGCGCCTGGCCAATCTCAGCAACGCGCGCATTATGGTGCTGTCCCTCGCGGGCGCGCAGCCTTTCGTCATCGCCATCGACGGCCAGCCGTGCGACGCCTTCGAACCGATCAAGCGGAGCATTCCCGTCGCGCCGGGGGCGCGCTTCGAGCTGATGTTCGACATGCCGGAGACCGAAGGCGCCAAGGCCAATTTGATCTTGCGCGGACCGAATGGCGAGGATCGCGACCTTTTCGTCGCGGAAGCCAAGGGCGCAAAGGCGTCAAAGCGTCCGCCGATAGCGTCGCTCCCGCAGAATTCGGCGCTTCCTGCCGAGATCAAGCTAGCAAGCGCCAAGAAGGTCGATCTCGTGATCGAAACGCGCAAGGCCGCAACCGGCCCCGCCTGGACGATCAATGGCGCTTTGACCAAAGGCTATCAAGGCCCGCCGCTCTTCAAAGTGGCCAACGGAACCCCGGTGACGCTGGGCTTTGTCAACAAGTCGGGAGCGGCGCTCGCGATGCATGTTCACGGGCAGTGCATGCGCCTTCTGCATGACCTCGATGACGGATGGGAGCCCTATTGGCGCAACGGCGTGATCGTTCCCCCGGGAAAAACCAAGCACGCCGCCTTCCTCGCTGATTCGCCTGGAAAATGGGCCGTGCATGATGATATTCTGGAGCACGAAGCGGGCGGACTGGCGACTTGGTTCGAAGTCGCCTAGAGCAAGCGTCACAAAGGTTAATAGAACCCAGAAATAGAATCACGTTTTTTCCGTCTGTTCAGATCTCTGTGTGAACTTCTGTGACGGAAAAAGCTTCGACCGCGAGTTGAAGGCATTGCCAGATGCTGGATCAAACGCACGTGGAGCTTTTGGCGGCTTAGCCCGCCCGCGCCGCCGCGCCTTGCGGCGGGATCGGGACGGCTCGTTTTCTTGCACGATCGAGGGGGGAGGCCTTGGCCCCGAAGTATTGGAAATGAGTAGCGCCGCGCACCTACGGCATCCTCCCCAAGATTTCCCTCACTGGCGCTTCGAACATTTAGACATTGAATATGACGCACCGACGCAATCGGTGTGGATGAATTATCGCGCAGACTCGCCGCATTGCTATACTTTGCGGATGTTGCAAGACGCAATCGACTTTCGTGACGCGATCAAACGTCTGGCGCAGACGGAGGGCGCGAAGTGGCCGATCCGCTACATCGTGATGGCCTCCAAGAAGCCGAATGTGTTCAGCTTGGGCGGCGATCTTGCGACATTCGTTTCCTGCATCAGGAACAATGATCGAGATTCGCTGCTAACCTACGCCTATGCTTGTATCGAGGTGATGTACACGCTGGCGTCGGCTTTCGATCTTCCTGTCTTGACGCTGTCCGTCGTTAGGGGTCAATGCATGGGCGGCGGCTTCGAAGGGGCGCTGGCCACCGATTTTGTCATCGCCGAGGAGAGCGCGCGTCTTGGAGTGCCCGAGATCGCCTTCAACACTTTTCCGGGGATGGGCGCTGTGACCTTTCTGACGCGGCGCGTCGGACCCGCGCGCACGCAGCAGATTCTCTCGGCCGGTCGCGTTTATTCCGCTCGCGAACTGTTCGATCTCGACATCATCGACGTCGTCGCGCCGGAAGGCCGGGCGCTCGAAACCGCCCATGAGTGGATGCTCGACCCCGACGGCGCAAACTGGCGGCGCCGTCAGGCCCTCGTCAAGTTTCGAAAGCAATGTTTCCCCGTACGTAAGGAGGAATTGCTTCGGGTGGTCGAGCTTTGGACGGATTGCTCCATGGCCATTTCACGGCATGACCTGCGCTATATGGAACGGCTTGTTTCGGCGCAGTTGCGTCTTCCTGGCGACGAGCTTCCCGACGGCAAGGGCGAGGCTTCGAAAAAGCCGCTGTCTCCCAAAGAGGATTAGCTCATGCTCGTCCGTAGGAAACCAGCCGCCAGCGAAAGCTCCGACGTTCAGATCCATAGCGACCTCGTTGAAACCCTGTTCGGCACCGCCGGTTCGTTTTTTGCGGGCCTTCTCGGCGGCCTCATCGCGCCTGCGCTCGCCTGGTTTCTTCTCGGCGAGTGCGCATTCCACGGATGCTGAGCGCCCGTTCCACGGGATCGTGAGCAGCCAATCCAAGGCATCGTGAGCGCGCGTTC
>NZ_JABVWW010000011.1 GCF_013350005.1 Methylocystis silviterrae | reverse complement strand
GCGCATGTTCTGCCGGTTGAAGGACTTCAGGCGCATCGCCACGCGCTACGATCGAAGCGCGACTAACTTTCTCGCAGCCGTCTGCATCGCCGCGACAATCAGCTATTGGTTATGAGTCTGGACCCTAACGTCGCTGAGCGATCGGCGGCGCCAGATCCGGGCTCAAGCGCCGCTGTCGCAACGCCGCACTGCTGCCGCGCTTGACAGCTATCGGGTGGAGTGAGGGAAGTAGCTGCAATACGGGACCATCGTATGAGCGCACCCACCGAGCGCGAGAGTGAAAAGATTGAGTCGAAAGCCGCCGACGCCGGCGATGCATCGCGCGGACTGCGGCAGCGCATTCGACAACAGGAGATATTGGCGGAACTCGGCGTTTCCGCCCTCCAAGGCGCTTCGCTCGATCAGCTGCTGACGGACACCGTGCGACTCACGGCGCAAGGACTGGACGCGGACTTCTGCAAGGTGCTGGAGCTGCTTCCGTCCGAGAACCAGTTTCTGGTGCGCGCCGGCGTCGGCTGGAGTCGTGGCGTGGTGGGCGTCGCGAAAGTCGGCGCGGATCTCGACTCGCCTGCTGGATACGCATTACGCAGCGGCCAACCGGTCATCTCCAATCACCTCGAAAAGGAGACGCGGTTCAGAACTCCCGAATTGCTACGCCAGCACGGCGTTCGCCGGGCAATGAACGTGATCCTGCAGGGTGACGGAAAACCTTATGGCATCCTCGAAGTCGACAGCCGCTCGCCGACCGAGTTCGTTGAGCAGGACATCGCTTTTCTGCAGGGCGCCGCGAATCTTCTTGGCATGGCGATCGAACGCGAGCGGGAAGAGCGCAAACTTAGAGCGGCGCTCGCGCGCAACGAAGCGCTGCTCAAAGAAATGAATCATCGCGTGAAGAACAGCCTTTCCATCGTCGGCAGCATGCTCCACCTGCAAGCCAACGACGCCGGCGACGAACAGGTGTCCGAACTTCTCAACGAAGCCTCTCACCGCGTCGAAGCGATCGCAAAGGCGCATGACCGGCTGTCTCGCGGCTCGGACGTCGATTGCATGGACGTTGGCAAATACATCGAAGCGCTGTGTCATGATTTGGATGAAAGCGTCGCGCAATGCGACGTGCGCACCGAGATCGATGAAGGAATCGTCATCGCAACCGACCGGGCGGTTTCGACCGCGCTGATCGTCAACGAGTTCATCGCCAATGCGGCGAAATACGCTTACGAAAGCCAGTCGGGAATCATTTCGGTGAAGGTCGCGCGCCAGGGCGGCGAGAATTTCATCGTTTCCGTGCGCGACGAAGGCGCGGGAATGCCCGATGACGTCGCGTCGCTCGATCGCAAGGGGCTCGGCATGCGGATCATTGCGTCATTTACGCGTCAACTCAGTGCGACGATCGAAACGAAAGCATGATCCTGGCGCCGAGTTCATCGTCTCGATCCCTCTACGAGCGCCCTGCTGACATGCAGGCGCTTGTCCCGAATGCATCGATGGCTTCACCGGCAGGTCGCGAAGGTCGACGGCCCGCAGCTGCGACGCCCGAGGAGGAAATTCGCGCCCGTGCGCTCGAGCTTGGCTTCGACGTCTGCCGCTTCGCGCGGGCGGATGTTGCGCCGGAGCAGGGCGATCGGCTGCGCGAGTGGCTACGGGACGGCGCGCATGGCGACATGGCCTGGATGCGCGAGACGGCCGAGCGGCGAGTCGCGCCGCAAGCGCTCTGGCCCGAAGCGGCAAGTCTCGTCATGCTCGGCTTGAACTATGGGCCGGACGGAAATCCCCTCGCTTCGCTGACGAAACCGGACTGCGCGACGATCTCCGTCTATGCGCGCAACCGCGACTATCACGACGTCATCAAGGGCCGGCTGAAACAGCTCGCTGGATTCATCCTCAGCCGCGCCGGGGGCGGCGACGCCAAGGTCTTCGTCGACACCGCGCCCGTCATGGAAAAGCCGCTCGCGCAGACGGCCGGCGTCGGCTGGCAGGGCAAACACACGAATCTCGTGTCACGCGATTTTGGCTCGTGGCTTTTTCTGGGCGCAATCTTCACGACTCTTCGCCTCGAACCCGACCCGCTAGAGCGCGATCATTGCGGCTCGTGCAGCAAATGTCTTGACGTTTGTCCCACGGCGGCCTTCCCAGCGCCTTACCGACTCGATGCGCGGCGCTGCATTTCCTATCTGACGATCGAGCACAAGGGCCCTATACCCCTCGAATTTCGCGCCAAGATCGGCAATCGCATCTATGGCTGTGACGACTGTCTGGCGGTCTGCCCCTGGAACAAATACGCGAGCGCCGGGCGCGAGGCGAAGCTCGCCGCGCGCCCCGAATTCGGCTCCCCGCCGCTTGCGGAATTGGCGCGCCTCGACGACGCGGCGTTCCGAGCGCTTTTTTCGGGTTCCCCAATCAAACGCGTCGGAAGGGACCGCTTCTTGCGCAATGTTCTGATTGCGATCGGCAATTCGGCTCGGCCCGAGCTTGCCGCCGAGGCCGAGCGGCTGATCGAAGACGCCGCCGCCATTGTTCGCGGCGCCGCCGTCTGGGCGCTCGGCAGACTGGCGCCGACGCGAGCGGCGGAGCTGCGCCCCCATCGATTGGCGGTCGACCCCGACGCGGCGGTCCGCCAAGAATGGCGCCAAACGGCCTGAAACAGGCAAAAGCGCCACAGTCGCCTAAAAATCGGGGTCTTTCCCAGATTTACTGCATTGCGGCAGGCTACTCGCCGGCGATTTCGTTCTAATCTCTATCGAATATCCCCTACTCAAGCGCACCTTCGCCATGTCTGTCCTTTCGCGCCGCAATGCCGACGAACCCGCAGAGGAGGCTTCTCGCCTTCTGCTGCGGATTGGCGTGTTTTTGCTGTTCGTGATCTCGCTCATCGCGCCGATTCTGGCGCGGCAGACGGTTTATGTGCTGCTGCCGATCGGGGCGGCGCTGCTGCTCGCCGCCGCGACACTGACGCCGGCGGAAGGGTCGGGGCGCTCCCTGCGCGCGATTCTGCGCTCGCCGCCGTTTCTCGCCGCGCTGTTGCTCGCCGCCTGGACGGCGCTTTCGCTGCTCTGGACGCCGTTCGAGGGACCGGCGGAACGCTTTGCCAAAATTACGGCGACGCTCGCCCTGGTTGCGCTCGCCACCGGATTTCTGCCGCTGCGCACCAAAACCTCGAATCTCAACCTGCTGCCGATTGGCGTCGCCACGGCGACGCTCTCGCTTGCCGCCGTCACTTTGCTGCTGAAGCCGCAATATACGCTCGATGACATTCTCGATGTCGGACCGCTTGGCCGCGCCGGACTTGGACTGGCGCTGCTCGTTTGGCCGGCGATGGGCGCACTCGCGGTTCGCGGCCGATGGTATTCGGCAGCCGCCCTCGCGGTGGCGACGGCGATCGCCTGCTATCTTTCCGGCGCCCCGAACGGCACGCCCGCGCTGGCCGTTGGAGCGGCTGTTTTCGCCGCCGCCTTCGGCCGCGCCCGGCTGCTGGCCATTTTCCTTGCGGCGCTCATGACGGCGATCGTGCTGCTCGCGCCGCTGACCGCCTATGCGGCGCATCTGATCTGGCCCGAACATCCGCCCGGCTTCTTCAGACATCTCGCCTTCTGGGGTCAGATGATCGAGGCGGACGGCTGGCGCACCTTGCTCGGACACGGCTTTGGCGCGGCCACCTGGGGCGTGCTCGGCGGCTATCTGACGCCGGCGACGCCGCGCAGCCTGATCTTCAAGATCTGGTTCGATCTCGGCGTGCTCGGCGCGGCCGCGGCGGCGCTCGTCGCCGCCCGCACCAGCCTGTTCGTCGGCCAGTCGCGTCCGGCGCTTGCGCCCTTTCTTCTGGGCGGCCTCGGCGCGGGATTCGCCATTTGCCTGTTCGGTCCCGCGGCCGAGCAGCTGTGGTGGCTGACCCTCGCGGGACTCGACGCCATCGCCTTTGCGCTCGTGATGCGCGGGCAATTCCGCAAACGTCGCCCGCGCCTGCCAATCGGCTGGAGCGCGCCTGCCGAGGACCAAGCCTAGCCGTGACGCTGTCTCCCACGCTCGTCGACAAAGTCGAATCCCTCGGGCTTCGTGAGCCTGTCGCAGCCGCGGCGTTCCTCGGCGGCGCGCCGGTCTTCGCGCTCGCCGACGGGACGCTGCATTTCGGCGACGGCGCCGAGGGACGCCGCATTCCGGCCCATCAAGACGCGGCCATCCTCGTCGTCGCGCAGGACGGCGACCGGCTCGTCACCGGCGGAGACGACGGGCGCGTTGTGGCGACCGACGCGAAAGGCGGCGTCGAAGTCATCGGCGACGAAAAGGGCAAATGGATCGACGCCGTCGCCGCGCGTGGGGGCGCAGTGGCGTGGACAGCAGGAAAGGTGGCGCGAGCACGCTCGGCCAAGGGCGACGCGAAGTCGCTGGATCTGCCGTCGACCTCGCGCGGCCTCGCCTTCTTCCCCAAAGGCTACCGGCTGGCGATCGCGCATTACGGCGGCGCGACCCTCTGGTTTCCGAACGCCGGCAAGCCGGAAGCGCTCGACTGGGCCGGCTCGCACCTTGACGCCACGATCTCTCCCGACGGGCGCTTCCTCGTCACCTCGATGCAGGAGAATATGCTGCACGGCTGGCGTCTCGCCGATTCCAAGCACATGCGCATGGCCGGATATCCCGGAAAAACGCGCAGCTTCTCCTGGTCGCATGACGGGAAATGGCTGGCCACCTCGGGCGCCGACGCCTGCATCGTCTGGCCCTTTTCGGGCAAGGATGGTCCAATGGGCCAGGCGCCGCGCGAATGCGGCGTGCATTCGGCGATCGTGACGCGCGTCGCCTTCCATCCCGCCGCTTTGGTCTTGGCGATCGGCTACGACGACGGCCTGATCATGCTGGCGCGGCTTTCGGACGGATCAGAGATTCTGGTTCGCCGTCCGGCCCAGGATGATGACCGCGCGCGGATCAGCGCGCTGGCCTGGGACGAGAAAGGCGCGCGTCTCGCCTTCGGCGCGGAGAACGGCGACGCCGGCGTGCTGAGCCTGCCGAAGGCGTGACCGGCCGAGGCGTAAGGAAAAATAGATTTGCTTCGAGAAGTTCACATGAGGAGCAATTTGTATGAAGCCTTCTCTCATTGTCCTCGGCGTGTTCATGCTTTCATTGTCAGGCCTTGATGCATCTGCATCGGACAATCGCGGCGCTGCGCGCGACCAA
The DNA here is from genome assembly GCF_013350005.1 of Methylocystis silviterrae. GTDB lineage: Bacteria > Pseudomonadota > Alphaproteobacteria > Rhizobiales > Beijerinckiaceae > Methylocystis > Methylocystis silviterrae. The sequence goes on along the minus strand of NZ_JABVWW010000011.1, from coordinate 93,497 downwards.
TCGTCCTGTTTCGCAGCTTTGGCGGAATCGATAAGACGCCACACACCTAATTCGACGCGCCTTAATCCTGGATATGCAGAAGCGACGTTCCGCGTCAGGCCGGGCGGACGCGTCTCGGTCGTTGCCGCCTCGGGCACGACGCCAGAACATGCGGCGCTAATGCGCTGGATCATCGCGTCTTCGCGCGGCCCGAAAAACTGTGGCGAGCACCTCTTGCATCAAAGCCTCACATTGCACTGATCGGCATTCGGTTCGAGCCGCGCTAGCGGCTGAGGCGGCGTCTTTGCGCCATGTTGAGCTGCTATCAGACATCGGGTTTGAAAAGAGTGGTCTCGGGCGAACCGGGAGACGCCAATGGGTCTTGAGCAAATCGGTGACTCGCTCTGGCTCGCCGACGGCGACATTGTCGACTTCTTCAGCTTCCCCTACCCCACGCGCATGCTGATCGCGCGGTTCGCCGACAGCGCGCTTTGGGTATGGTCGCCAGTGAAACTTTCCGCCGAGTTGCGCGCCGAGGTCGATGCGCTCGGCCGAGTGGCGCATCTCGTCAGTCCCAACAAGCTCCACCATCTCTATCTTGGCGAGTGGAAGGAAGCTTATCCCAACGCGAAGCTCTGGGGGCCGCTTTCGACGATAAAGCGCCGTCCCGAACTCGCCTTCGAAACCCCGCTTCAGGATTCGCCGCCGCCTGAGTGGGGCGGCGCTATCGATCAGGCCTGGTTTCGCGGCTCTTTCATGATGGATGAAATCGTCTTTTTTCATCGTCCGTCGGGCTCCACGATTTTCGCCGATTTGATCGAAGCCTTCAGCGACGAATTTCTCTGCGCGCATTGGAGCTGGTGGCGGCGAGGGCTCGCGCGTCTCGACGGGATCACCCGCGCCGCGCCGCACGCGCCGCTCGAATGGCGCCTCTCTTTCCTCGACCGCGGGCCGGCGCGCGCCGCCCGCGACAAAATCCTCGGCTGGCCGATCAAACAGGCCGTCATCGCGCATGGCGAGTGGCCGAGCGCCAACGCAAGTGCATTTGTGCGCGGCGCTCTGGCGTGGGTCGGCTCCGAGCGAAGGTGACGGAGCCAGTCGCGCCGCGCTAATTTGCGGGGATGGCGCACATCCCCAAATTGCTTTCCATCGCCGGCTCCGACCCCTCCGGCGGCGCGGGCGTGCAGGCGGACCTGAAAATCTTCTCGGCCTTCGGCTGCTACGGCATGGCGGCGATTACGGCGCTCACCGCGCAGAACACGCAGGGCGTGACCGCTTCCTATCCTGTCGCGCCGGAGATCGTCGCCGCGCAGATCGAGGCGGTGCTGTCGGACATCGCTCCCGACGCGATCAAGATTGGCATGCTGGCGACGCCGGACATCGCCCGGGCGGTCGCCGAGACGCTGGCGCGCCACGGCGCGCGCAACGTCGTGCTCGACCCAGTCTTGGTTCCGACGCAGGGCGTCAGCCTCGCCTCGGCCGGGCTGAAGGCTGCGTTGGTCTCGAGCCTCCCGCCCTTGGCGCGGCTCGTGACGCCCAATCTCCATGAGGCGAGCGCGCTCACGCAAACGCCCCTCGCCACCAGCGCCGAGGAGATGGCGGCGCAGGGGCGGCTCCTCTGCGCAGCCGACGCCCACGCGGTGCTGGTCAAGGGCGGCGATCTCGAGGGCGAACCTGTCGACGTTCTCTTCGCCGCAGGAGAGAGGCGCATCTTCCGTGGGAGACGCATCCCGACGCGCAACACGCATGGAACGGGTTGCGCCCTGTCGTCGGCCATCGCTTGCGAACTCGCCAAGGGCGCGTCGCTGATCGACGCCATCGCCGCAGCAAAGGTCTGGCTGGAGGGCGCGCTGGAGGCGGCGGATCAGCTGCGATTGAGCGAGGGCCGCGGGCCGCCGCACCATTTTTACGCTCTGTGGCGCTAGCCCCCTCCCCAGCCCTCCCCCGCTTCGCGGGAGAGGGCGCAGATTGCGCCGTCATTAACGCTGGAGATTCTTGCAGCCTCGCGAATTCTTGTTGCAAGCCATGAATCGCGCCGTTCTCCCTTCTCCCGCGTTAGCGGGGGAAGGCGACGCGAAGCGCCGGAAGGGGGCCCGCCGGTGGCCTCTAGCCCGACAGCGCCGCCTTCACCGCCGCGCTGGCTTTGCCGAAGTCCATCCGTCCCGTGTATTTGGCCTTGAGCGAAGCCACGACCTTGCCCATGTCCTTGATCGAGGCCGCGCCGGTCTCGGCGATCGCCGCCTTCACGGCCTCCGCCACTTCCGCTTCAGAGAGCTGCTGCGGCAAATAGGCGGAAATGATCGCGATCTCGCCGCGCTCCTTGCCCGCGAGATCCTCACGCCCGGCTTTTTCATAGATTTCCAGCGATTCCTGCCGGCTTTTGATCATCTTCTGCAGCAGCGCGAGTTCGTCGTCGCCGCTCAGCGTCTTGCCGGCGCCGCGCGCCTCGATGTCCTTGTCCTTCAGCGCCGCGTTGATGAGCCGCAGCGCGTCGACCTTGGCGCGCTCGCCCGCCTTCATCGCCGTCTTAAGGTCCGCCGCTATCTTCTCGCGCATGTTGTGTCCTTGGGGTTTCCAATTCCGGGGCGGATGCATTACATCCACAGCCAATCGCGTCATGCCCGCGCTTGTCGCGGGCATCCACGTGGCGCCGCGGCCGTGGATGGCCGGATCAAGTCCGGCCATGACGCGCGGCGAGAGCGCTGTCAAGCCAGCGACGCGCCGGAGAGCTGAGACCTATATGACCATCGATCAAGATAACGGCTGGAAGAAACCCCTCCACACCGGCGTGCTGGTTCTCGCCAGTGGAGAAGTGATCGAAGGATATGGGCTCGGCGCCGTTGGCGAAGCGGTCGGCGAAGTCTGCTTCAACACCGCCATGACCGGCTATCAGGAAATCCTCACGGACCCGTCCTACGCCGCGCAGATCGTCACCTTCACCTTCCCCCACATCGGCAATGTCGGGACCAACGATGAAGACATCGAAACGGTCGATCTCGACAAGAGCGCCGGCGCGGTCGGAGCCATCTTCGGCGCGCCCTGCACCGACCCTTCAAATTTCCGCGCCCAGAAGCCGCTCGCCGACTGGCTCGCCTCGCGCGGCGTTGTCGCGATGTGCGGAATCGACACGCGCGCGCTGACGACGCTGATTCGCGAACGCGGCATGCAGAACGCCCTCATCGCCTATGCGCCGGATGGCTGCTTCGACATTGCGGCGATGAAAGCCAGGGCCGCCGCCTGGCCGGGGATCGACGGCATGGACCTGGTGCCGAGCGTCGGTTCAAAGGAGCGCTACGACTGGCGCGAGACGACATGGCGACTCGGCGGCGGCTATGGCGCGCGCAACGGCGCGCCGAGGTATCGCGTGGTCGCGATCGACTATGGCGTGAAGCGCAACATCCTGCGGCTTCTCGCCGAACAGGATTGCGAAGTGGTGGTCGCGCCGGCAACCGCGACAAGCGGGGAAATTCTGGCGCTCAAACCCGACGGCGTCTTTCTCTCGAACGGTCCCGGCGATCCGGCCGAAACCGGTAAATACGCCGCGCCGGTGATCCGCGACCTGCTCGCGGCGAAGGTGCCGACCTTCGGCATTTGTCTCGGCCATCAGATGATGGCGCTCGCCGTCGGCGCCAAGACGAAGAAAATGCCGCAGGGTCATCACGGCGCCAATCACCCGGTCAAGGACTTCACCACCGGCAAGGTCGAGATCGTCTCGATGAATCACGGCTTCGCGGTCGATCGCGACAGCCTGCCGGCAAACGCCGTCGAGACGCATCGTTCGCTTTTCGACGGCTCGAACTGCGGCATTGCGCTCACCGACCGCCCGGCCTTTTCGGTGCAGCATCATCCCGAAGCCTCGCCCGGCCCGCAGGACAGCCATTATCTTTTCCGCCGCTTCGTCGAGATGATGGAGAAGGCGCGGGCGGCCTAACGGTTTACGACCATCGGCGCCTCGGCGCGGTTAGCGAATTTCTCGCAAGGCGGCACGAGCTGATCGAGCGGCTTTTCCTTCGTCGCCGCCTCGCGCATGTCGAGATTCTTGAGCACCGTGAGATAGGGGCCCGAAGGCTGCGTGCGCAAATAGGTCGTCGTCAGCAGCGGACCTTCCGGGAGGTCGCCGCGCCGGCAGGCGTCGGCGCCAACGCCGAAGGAACCATGCGTCTTGCCGGGATCGCGCGCCTTCTCTTCCAGAAATTCCTTCTGCCGGGCGCGGATCGCCGCATAATCGGCCGGGTCGACGCGATAGGCATAGAGGCGCGTTCCGGCCTTCCGCTCGCCGGAAAGCGGCGCGACGTCTTCCGGCGCGGTCGTTTCCCTAAGCGCGAAAATCATCTCATGCTTCGCGTTTTCTTGGCCGTCGCGCCACCAGCCGATTTTCAGAGTCACGCCGCCCTTCTGCGGCTCGAAACTTTCAGGCAGTCGCACCGCCGCGCGCAGCGCGGCCGGATCCACGGAAGCGGCGTCGAAATTGCGCAGCGCCCACATGGTTGAGACCGGCACATGGCTGCAGGCGGCAAGCATGGCGGCGGCGAGCGCCAGGCTAGACAGGCGACGAACAATGCACGACATAGAATGCCTCATGTTTTTGGATTAGTTTTTAATGTTTGACATTAAATTTTTCTTGTGTCAACGTAAGCGACATAAGGAGACCGCCATGACCGACTTCCCTGCCCTTTCTTCCTTTGACGACCGTCGCCTCGACTCGCTGCGCCGCCGTATCGGCTGGCTCTGCCAAACGCTGCGCTTCGCGCTCGTCGCCTATTGCCTCTGGATTCTCTTCACGATCGCGACGTTCTGGAGCGACGAGTCGCTGGTCGTTTCCCGATTTGCGTCGCTGAAGGTCGATGTCGAAGGCCTGTCCGCCGATCAGCGACTCGCGGCCTTCGGCGTCAGCTTCGTGATCTGGACGCTGCTCGTCGTCGCCTGCTACGCCGGCTGGAGACTGTTCTCGGGCTATCTTGAGGGGCGCATCTTCACGCCCGATGCGGCCGGATGGCTGCGCTGCCTTGCGCTGGCAGGCCTCATCGCGGCGCTCGTCGATATCGCCGCGCGACCGCTAACATCGCTCATCCTCACGGCGCATAAGGCGGCGGGCGCGCATATGGTGTCAGTCTATCTGCGACCTGAAGATCTTTCGACAATCATGCTGCTCGCGACGCTCCTCGCGCTCGCCCATATCCAGAAGACGGCGGCCGACATCGCCGATGAAAACGCGCAGATCGTCTGATGCCGATCATCGTCAATCTCGACGTGATGCTGGCGAAGCGCAAAATGCGCTCGCGCGATCTCGCCGCGCAAATCGGCATCGCCGAACAGAATGTGAGCCTGCTGAAGTCTGGCAAGGTGAAGGGCGTGCGCTTCGACACGCTCGAAAAAATCTGCGAAATTCTGCAATGTCAGCCGGGCGACATTCTCGAATATCGGCCGGACGACAAACCCGCCTAACAGTCGCGAGACAGGCATGCCGCGTATCATGGCGAAGGCTTGGGGGTTCGGATTGGCGTTCATCGCAGCGGCCATGCTGGCGCTGGCGCTGCGACCGGACCTTCGCCTCGCCGCGCGCGTCGCCTGGAACGATCCTCGCCTACTGCCCGCTTTCGCGGACGATGCGCGCGTTCACTATGAGCCTGAGGCGCGGGCCTGCGCCGAAGCCGTCGCGGAAATCGCGCCGCGCGCCATTGCGCAGATCGAGGCCGCGCACGGACGCCCCTTTGCGCAGCCGCCGATCGTCGGCGTTTACGCCTCCTACGAGAATTACGCGAACGCCAACGCCATGGATGATCCCGGCATCGCCGCCGTGACGCGCGCCGGCGCCGCGCTGTTGTCGCCGACGCTCTGCAGCAAGGAGCGCGAGCGCCTCGAAGGCGTTCTCACGCATGAGCTGTCGCATGTGCATCTTTCGGGCTGGCGGCCGCTTGGCGCGCCGCGTCCGCCGCAATGGTTCACGGAAGGACTCGCGGTGATGGCGTCGCACGGCGGCGGCGCCGAGGGGGTAAGCGAAGCCGAAGCCGCGCAGGCGATCCTTGACGGCTATCGCGTCGTGCTCGACGAGCGTCGATGGATCGACTTCGCCGGGCTCGCCTTTGAGCGCGAACCGCCGCGCGATCCGAAGCTCGATGCGCTCACCCAGCGCCAGCGGCTCGCCTATCGGCAGGCGGGCATGTTCGTCGGCTGGCTGCGCATGCGCGACGAGACGGCGTTCCTGCTGCTTCTTCGCGCGCTCGAAGCGGGCAGGCCGTTCGGGCCGTCATTCGAGTCGGCTTTCGGCGAAAATGCGCCGCAGCTTTGGCGCCGCTTCGTTTCCGAACTCTCGGAACGTTCGCGCGGCGACGCTCCAAAATAATGCATCACTTCAAAAACACATAAATATCGACGTCGACGGTCGCGTCGTCGCCCTTAAAATCGGTGAGATATTCCTCGAGGATGAGATCCTTCGTATCGAGCCCCTTCTCATCGAGATAGGCGGCGATCGCCTCATAGGTGGCTTCGATCTCGTCATAGGCGCCGCGATGCTGGAATTTGAGCGCCTTTCCGGCTGGCGATGCGCCGATGCCGACGCCCTCAGGCAGCTTGGGCTTGCCTTCCGGCGCCGCCGCAAGCGGCGTCATCGCTTCAAAGGCGAAACCCGTGTCGTCGGTTTTGGTGAAAACGGCGATGGGCCGGCCGTTGACCGCAAGGCCCGCCGTTCCGACGGCGTCGTTGAGCTTGCCGAGCGCCTCGCTTATCGTCTTCGCCGCGTCCTCCCACTTGCCCTGTCCTTTGATGACGGCGGCGGGTCGGGCGTCGACGGTCACGGTCTGGCTCATCATGGCCTGCGCCGCTTCGTCGTGGGCAGTGGGCGGCGCCGCGTCGCCTGGCTTTGCCTCTTCCGGTTTCACATCGCCAGGCTTGGCGTCGCTCGTCTCGCCGGGTTTCGTGTCTGGCGCAGCATTCGGCGGGGCAGACTTTTGCGGCGTGGCGGATGTGTCCGCGTCCTCAACGCCGGCGATCGGAACCAGCGCGCGTTCGGAATAGATCGCGGCGCCCGCGACAAGAACTATGAAGACCGCCAGCGCGCGCCAATGGCGTCGCAGGCTATCCAGCAAGCCCGGTTCTTCTTCCATCGTCGAGCTTTCCTAAACGGCCAGCATGGCCTTTTCGCGCGCACATGTGACGCGCGTGCGGCGGGAGCCCGCAGTGGCGCTTTGGCGCAGCCTTCTCTATATACGAGCGCGTCTTCCGGAGAATAGGCGAAAAGCTGCCCCATGGCGCATCCGCTCGACCATCTTCCGATTCTGCGCATGAATGGCGCGGGAAACGAAATTCTCGTTCTCGATTTGCGCGGGAGCGACCACGCGCTGGCGCCGCAGGAAGCGCGCGCCATCGCCAACGCGCCGGGCCTGCGCTTCGATCAGCTGATGGCGCTCCATACGCCGCGCAGACCGGGCGACGACGCCTATATGCGCATCTACAATATCGACGGCTCTCTCTCCGCCGCCTGCGGCAACGGCACGCGCTGCGTGGCCTATGCGTTGGCGCGCGAGGGCAAGGACGCGCTGCGTCTGGAGACGGAGGCCGGCCTCATCGAAACGCGCCGTCAAGCCGATATGGTTTTCACTGTCGACATGGGCCGTCCGCGGCTGGGCTGGCGCGAGATTCCGCTCGCCCGCGCCGTGGAGGATACGCGCGAGGTCGCGCTCGATCCGCCCGTCGCCGGCGCGCCGGCGCGCTTCTCCGCGGTGAGCATGGGCAATCCTCATGCGGTGTTCTTTGTCGACGACGCGACGCAGATTGATCTCGAGACGCTTGGCCCGCGCATCGAGCGCCATCCGCTCTTTCCCGAACGCATCAATGTCTCCTTCGCGCAGATGCTTTCGCGCGACGATATTTTGCTACGCGTCTGGGAGCGCGGAACCGGCGCGACCAAGGCCTGCGGCTCGGCCGCATGCGCGACGCTCGTCGCCGCCGCGCGGTCCGGCGTCAGCGAGCGCACGGCGCGTCTGCGCCTGCCGGGCGGCGACCTCACGATCGAATGGCGGACGGACGATCATGTGCTGATGACGGGGCCGGTCGAATTCGAATTTGAAACCAGGCTCGATCCCCAGATCTTTCAGGGCGCCCTAGCGTGAACGCGCCGCTTCGCAACGCCGAGGTGGTCACCTTCGGGTGCCGGCTTAACGCCGTCGAGTCGCAGGAGCTCGCCAAAGCCCACGCCAGCGCGCGCGAGACGGTGATCGTCAACACCTGCGCGGTCACTGGCGAGGCCACGCGGCAAGCGCGTCAGGCGATCCGCCGCTTGCATCGTGAGCGGCCCGAGGCCGAGATCGTCGTCGCAGGCTGCGCGGCGCGGCTCGACCCTCCCGATTTCGCCAAGATCGAAGGGGTGACGCGGGTTCTCGCCGAACATGCGCCAAATCGCGCGCTTGCAAGCGTTGAGGGCACGCGCGGTCTGCTTGCCGTGCAGAACGGTTGCGATCATCGCTGCACCTTCTGCATCATTCCTTTTGGCCGCGGCGCGGCGCGCTCGGCGCCGCCGGGTGAGGTCGTCGCGCAGGCCCGCGCGCTTGTCGCGAGCGGCAAGAAGGAGATCGTGCTGACGGGCGTCGATCTCACGAGCTACGGCGTCGACCTTGGCGAAGGTTGGACGCTCGGGCGCCTTGTGCGCCAGCTGCTGCGACGCCTTCCAGAACTTGAACGGCTACGTCTCTCGTCTGTCGATTGCATTGAAGTCGACGAAGATCTCGTCGAGGCTTTTGCGGAGGATTCGCGGCTTTGCCCGCATCTTCATCTGTCGCTGCAATCCGGCGACGATCTGATCTTGAAGCGCATGAAGCGCCGCCATTCGCGACTAAGCGCCATTGAGGTCTGCCGCGCATTGCGCAAGCGGCGGCCCGACATCATCTTTGGCGCCGACTTCATCGTCGGCTTTCCGACCGAAACAGAAGAGATGTTCGACGCAACGCTCGACATCGTCGACGCCTGCGATCTCACGCATCTCCATGTCTTTCCCTTTTCGCCACGTCCGGGAACGCCGGCGGCGCGCATGCCGCAAGTTTCGCCGCAGATCGGCAAAGAGCGCGCGGCGCGATTGCGGGAAAAGGGTGGCGTAGCGCTGCGCCGTCATCTCGATGCGCAGATCGGCAGGACCTTACAGCTCTTGAGCGAGCGCGGCGGAATGGGCCGCGCAGCCGATTTCACCCTCGCGCACACGCCTGACGTCGATGCGAGTCGAATGATTGAGGCGCTCTGCACGGGTCATGACGGGCGCGCGCTGACGACGCGCCTCACGGCGCTTGGTAGGTGATCCGGTAGATCGCGCCGTTCTGATCGTCGGTGACGAGAAGCGATCCGTCCGCAAGTTCTGCAACGTCGACCGGACGGCCGAGATAGTATCCGGAGCCGGTGTTCCAGCCTTCCGCGAATGACATGCTCGCGGTCGTCCCGGCGAGCGTGACCATCACGCGCGCGCCGATCGGGACGCTCCGGTCCCATGATCCGTGCTGCGCGTAAAACATCGCGCCTTGATATTCCTTCGGAAACATGTCGCCGCGGTAAAACATCACGCCAAGATCGGCCGCATGCGGCGCTGTCTCCACGACAGGGAAGACGACGCCCTTCGGCGGCTCAACGCTTGCATATTCGTTGGTGCGCACATGACCGCCGCCATACCAGGGGAAGCCGAAGTTCAATCCAGCCCTGTCGGCGCGATTGATTTCGCCAGGCGGGCGATCGTCGCCCATCGAGTCGACCTGATTGTCGGTGAACCAGAGCGACCCGTCCGTGTCGAACGCCATGCCGACGGAATTGCGAATGCCGGTCGCGAAGACTTCGCGCTGCGATCCGTCGAGATTCATCCGAATGATGCCGCCGATTCCCGTCTTCTCGTATAGCGCGAGCTTGTCTCGCGGCGTGACATTGTGCGGCTGGCCAAGGGAAATGTAGAGCTTGTCGTCAGGTCCGACGCGGCACACGCGGGAGGAATGGCCGCGGCTCTCTTCGTTCCTTGGAATGAGATCGCCTGAATTTACGACGATCTTGGCGTTCGCCGCCGCGTCGCGCCATGTGCTTTCCGCATCGTCGAACCGTGTGACGTGGTTACGCTCAACGAGAAAAAGCGCGCCCCCGTTTGAGAAGCAAACGCCATGCGGCATCGTGAATGGCATGGACGGCGCGAAGCGTTCGACCGCAGCGGCCGTCTTCTCGCCGGGCGTGATCGCATAGACGTCCTTCTCCTCGGCGCCGACAAAAATCGTCTTTCCTTCTCGCCCGATGGCGAGCGTGCGCGCCCGCGGCGCTAGAGCATAGAGCGCAATCGAGAAGCCCGGAGGAAGTTTGATGCGCTTGAGAGTTGATTCTATCTCTGCACTTCGACGGTCTTGCTCTGCGCTACGACGGTCTTCCGCCCTCGCGACGGCGACGCCACAGCCCAAAGCGCAGAAAAGCAAAAGTGCCGCGGCTCCGACGCGCATTTCAAAGACCTTTCGGATAATCCTTTCGACGCCATATAGGCGGCAAAAAGGGCGGAGTCAGTTTTGGCTCCGCCCTACCGCGGGTTCCCACTTCGGTCAAAGTCACTCAGGCGTCATCGGTCTCTCGACATCGTCGACGTCGTCGTGTCTTCCCAATAGGGGGAGGACCCGTAGTTCCTGTGCAGCCGGCTTTCCCAATCGCGATCGCTCCAGCTTTCTTCGCCTGCGAATTCAGGAGCGTTCCGCAGCTGCTCTTCGGTCACATCCGCGATATATCCGCCGAGATTGGTGTCGTAACGGAACGCCTTCCAGGGCAAGGGATGCTCGCCTTCACCGATGCCAAGAAAGCCGCCGAAGGTCATAATCGCGTATCGAACCGAACCAGAGACGCGATCGATCATGAGGTGATCGATTTCGCCAATCTTGTTGCCGGCCGCGTCATACACATCCGTGCCTTCGACCTTATCACTGGAGATAAGGTTGGCGTTTGGCTGTGCCATGCCCATAGTAACCTCCTGCAGCGCGCACTTAACCGACGCCATTGTCGAACTTGCCGCGCCTTTCCAAAAAGAACACAGGGTGAAGCCCCTTGTTCCTCGCGAAAGCCAAAAATCGGCGGCTACACAAGCTTAGCGACGTCTTCCTTCTTCGGTAAAATGCCGCTAATGCAAGTGCGTGATGCGCGGCGCCTCCAGATGAAAAGCTTCAGTATCAGGTGGCCACAGTCGCCCATCGCCAATGTATCAGGCGCATTGCGCCGAGGCGGGATCGTCTTAGCGACTCCGATCGTCGGCAATCGCAGCAATGGGCTTCGCCCGGCAGGTAAGAAGCGCGCATGTCTCCGGAATTGAACCTTGGCTGGGAAGTCTTCGAGATCATCTGGATCAACCTGCTGCTCTCGGGCGACAATGCAATTTTGATCGCGCTTGCGTGCCGGCAACTGCCGGTGCGCCAGCGGCGCTGGGGCGTATTTTTGGGCGCGCTTGGCGGCGTCATTCTGCGCATCGCTTTCACGCTCGTCGTCGTCGAGCTTATGGCGGTTCCCTATCTGAAAATTGTCGGCGCCATTCTGCTGCTCATCGTCGCTGTGAAACTGCTGATCGACGAAGCCGAGCATTCCGACGTCAAGGCCAAACCCAACCTCTGGAGCGCGGTCGGCGCAATCATTATGGCGGACGCCGTGATGTCGCTCGACAATGTGATCGCCATCGCGGCGGCGGCGCATGGCTCGACCAATCTCATCGTCTTTGGGCTTCTCGTTTCGGTGCCGATCGTCATGTTCGGCGCGGGCGCGCTGCTGAAGGTGCTGGAGAGATTTCCGGCGCTGGTCTGGGCCGGCGCGGGCCTTCTCGGCTGGGTCGCGGGCGACATGGCGGGCGCCGACCCGGCCCTGCCCACATTCGTGCATGTCACGAACCACGGCGCGCTTGAACTTGGGCTTTCGATCGCCGGCTGCGTGCTGGTGCTGGCCGTCGCCTTCGCGATTGCGATTTACCGGCAATGGCGCGAGGACCAGCGCGTCTCGCGAGACTAGAGCGCGTCCCGATCACATGGAATCATGTGATCGATAAGGAATCGCTCAAAATCAAAATGGTGGAGCAGGTTCCATCGAAAAAGTCCGTCAACTTTTCGGAACCTGCGTTAGCCGCGTCCCATGCCCTGTCTGGCGAGGGGCTGCTGCGGATCGAGCGTGAGCGCGCGCTGAAAGGATTCCCGCGCCTTGGAGCGGTTGCCGCTCTTGTCGTAAGCGACGCCGAGCCAAGCCCACGCGAGCGCGCTCTTGCTGTCGACGTTGAGCGCGGCGTTGAAATCCTCGACCGCCTTATCGTATTTGCCGAGCGTGACCAAGCTTTCGCCGCGCGCCAGGTAGGGCGCCGCCGCAAAGGGATCGCGGTCGATGGCGTTGTCGAAATCGGTCACGGCGCGCGCATCATCGCCGCGTTTCTGATGGATCAGCCCGCGTGCATGAAACGCCTGCGCGCTTTCGGGATTGAGGCGAATGGCCTGGTCGAGATCGGCAAGCGCCTGATCAAGGTTGCCCTGGGCGCGCAGCAGGTTGGCGCGACCGACGTAAGCCGGCGCATGTTTGGGATTGACTTCGATCGCGCGGTCGAAGTCGGCGCGGGCGGCGTCGCTCTGGCCCATTTGGCGGAGCGCGAGCGCACGATTGGTGTAGGCCGCCGAATTATTTGGCTCGAGCTTGATAGCCTGCGTGAAGTCGGCGACCGCCTCCTGGAACCGCCCGACCCGAGCGTAAGCGACGCCGCGGGTGTCGTACGCCTCAGCGCTCGACGGATTGCGCCGAATCACTTCGCTGAGCGAATTAATGTTGACGGAGGCGGAGTTCGGGTCGGTGTCGGCGATCTCGGCGATCCCGCGTCCCGGCGGCCGGATGCCGCTCGCGGTTTCGCAGCCCGCCAGAGCGATGATGGCGAGCGCCGCCGCGCTGCGCGTTAGGGCCTGACCAGATAGGAGCGAAGCTTGGCGACGCGACGTCGCCGCACGGCAAAAGCCCATGCCTTCAGATCCTCCCAGCCGCAATGCGTCTTCCCCGTGTCTCTTCTAAGCGCAATTTTTAAAAAGCGCCTGCAATCCGGCGAGAATTCGACGGCTCCAGCCGGATCAGCGGGCGCCGACCGGCTTCGCCTTCACCGGCAGCAGGCCTTCGCGCTGGAGCTTCTTGCGGGCCAGCTTGCGGGCGCGACGGACCGCTTCGGCCTTCTCTCGCGCGCGCTTCTCGGACGGCTTTTCATAATGACCGCGCAGTTTCATTTCGCGGAAGATGCCCTCGCGTTGCATCTTCTTTTTCAGAGCCTTGAGCGCCTGATCGACATTGTTGTCGCGAACGAGAACTTGCACGTATCCATCCTGTGTTTGGGATCCGCCGCGACGGCTCCGTCGTTGAGCGGCTTTAATAGGTAATAGGTCTCCGGGCGCTGACGGAGCGCCTGACCCGTGCGGCACGGGATAACAGAATCGCCTTCCCCTGTCCACGGCCGATTGGCGCGAACGCGCCTCAACCTATACATAACGCGGCGCTCCCCGGCGCCTATCCGCGCTGGTAAGGCGCATGACTCCTTGTTCAATCTCGGCGTTATAATATAACATTGGTTATGTTCGACATGACGACGCAAGAACGCGCCCTGCCCCAGCATGTGCGCGCCGGCGCAGCCGCTGGCGCTCGAGAGGCGCGGCTCACAGCTCTCGGAGCTTCCGCCGGCGCCCGCGTTATCGTCGCCGCGCTGCTTCTTGCGGCCTTGTGGGCCGGCGCCTACTGGGCGCTGCATTGAGCGCGGCCGCCAATGCGCCGGCGATCCGGCTCGTCAATCTCACCCTCGGCTATGATCGCCGCCCCGCGGTTCACCACCTTGAGGGCGAAATCGCCCCTGGAGAAGGACTCGCCGTCTGCGGCCCGAACGGCGCCGGCAAGTCGACGCTGCTCAAGGCGCTCGCCGGGCTGCTGACGCCGCTTGGCGGAGATATCCATTTCAGCGGCCTGTCGCCGCGCGCCGTCGCCTATCTGCCGCAGGTCGTCGACATTGACCGCGCTTTCCCGATCAACGTGCGCGATTTCGTGGCCATGGGCGCTCTGGCGCGCGTCGGTCTTTTCCGGGCGCTGAACGCGGGCGAGCAGGTTCGGGTGGGCGCGGCGATCGAAACGGTCGGACTCGTCGGCTTCGAATCGCGGACGCTCGAAACCCTGTCCGGCGGACAGATGCAACGGGCGCTGTTCGCGCGTCTGATCGTCCAGGATCAGCCGGTCATTCTTCTCGACGAGCCTTTCGGCGCGATCGACGCAGCGACGATCGACGATCTTTTGGCCTTGATCGCGCGATGGCGCGCCGAAGGGCGCACCGTCGTCGCCGTTCTGCACGAATTGGACATTGTCCGCCGCGCCTTCCCGCGCACGCTGCTGCTTGCCCGCGAGTGCATATTCTGGGGCGACACGCGCGACGCCCTTTGCGAAAAGAATCTCGTCCGCGCGCGCGCCATGTCGGAAGCCTTCGATGAGCGCGCGCGCGAATGTCTTCGCGATGAGTTTGACGCCGAAGATCGCCTGCATGTTCACTGACGTCTTCGTCACGCCATTCGCCGATTATGAATTCATGCGACGGGCGCTTGTCGGCTCCCTGGCGCTCGCGCTTTCAGGCGCGCCGCTCGGCGTCTTCTTGATCCTTCGTCGCATGTCGCTTGCCGGCGACGCGCTGTCCCATGCGATCCTGCCTGGGGCCGCCGTCGGCTATCTCGTCGCCGGCCTGTCTTTGCCGGCGATGACCTTCGGCGGCCTCTTCGCCGGACTCGTCGTCGCGCTCGCCGCCGGCGCGGCCTCGCGATTTACGACGCTGCGCGAGGACGCGTCGCTCGCGGCCTTCTATCTCGTCTCGCTGGCGCTGGGCGTGACGCTCGTATCGCTGCGCGGCTCAAACGTCGATCTGCTCCACGTGCTCTTCGGCTCGGTCGTCGGACTGGACGACGCGGCGCTGCTGCTGCTCGTCGGCGTCTCGACCGTCACGCTCATTCTGCTGGCGGTTTTCTACCGAGCGCTGGTGTTGGATACGCTCGATCCTCTGTTCTTGCGGCAGACGAGCCCATTCGGCGAATTCACGCCGTTTCTGTTCCTCGCTTTGGTGGTGCTCAATCTCGTCGCCGGCTTTCACGCGCTCGGCACGCTGATGGCCGTCGGCGTGATGATGCTTCCCGCCGCTGCGGCGCGGTTGTGGACGCGCGATCTCGCCATCGCCCTGCCCCTCGCCGCGGCGATCGGCGCCCTCTGCTGTTACGGCGGTCTCGTCTTCTCCAACGAGACCAGCGCGCCGACGGGACCCGCCATCATTCTCGCCGCGGGCGTCGTCTATTTTTTCTCGATGATTTTTGGCCGCGCCGGCGGCGTGCTGCGGTTGAAACGGCCGCGCCGGCATCTCGAAGGATAGAACGATGCTTACACGCCGCAGCGCGCTCGCGCTTTCATTCGCCGCATGCGTCGCGCCAGCGATGGCGCAAGGGCAGAAAATTCCCGTCGTCGCCAGCTTTTCGATTATCGGCGATCTTGTGCGGCAGGTCGGCGGCGACCGGGTGGCCGTCACCACCATCGTCGGGCCCGACGGCGACGCGCATGTCTATCAGCCCAGTCCGGCCGACGGCCGCAGCATCGCGCAAGCGCGGCTGATTTTCGTCAACGGGCTCGGATTTGAAGGCTGGCTCGACCGTCTCGTCACTGCCGCCAAAAGCAAGGGCGAGGTGTTCACCTTAGGCAAAGGCGTCACTGCGCGAAAGGACGAAGAGGGACAAGATCCGCACGCTTGGCAGGACGTCGCCAACGCCAAAGTTTATGTGGAGGAGATCCGGGAAGCGCTGACGGCCGTCGATCCTGAGGGCGCAAAGACCTATAAGGCCAACGCCGACGCCTATCTCGCCAAGCTCGACGCGCTCGACGCGGAAATCCAGCAGGCGATCGCCGCCATTCCCCAGGAGCGACGCCGCGTCGTCTCGACTCATGACGCCTTCGGCTATTTCGCCGCGCGCTACGGCGTCGAGTTCATCGCGCCGCAGGGCGTGTCGACGGAAGCTGACGTCAGCGCCCGCGACGTGGCGAAGATCATCGACGCGGTCAGGGCGCATAAGGTTCGGGCGGTCTTCATCGAAAACATCGCCGATCCGCGCCTCGCCAAAAGGATCGCCAGCGAGACCGGCGCCCGGATGGGCGGCGTGCTCTATTCCGATGCGCTGTCCGACGCCAAGGGCGATGGCGCGACCTATATCGACATGATGCGCCACAATGTAAGACAATTGGCGAAAGCCTTGGCGCAGTAGCCCCCCTCCCCACCCCTCCCCCACTTCGTGGGAGAGGGTGCAGGCCCGGCCCTCTTAAAGAGTTTCGCACAAGGCCGATCATTAGGGTCCCCTCTCCCGCTTGCGGGGGAGGGACAGGGTGAGGGCGAACGAAACTGGAGTAAGCGGCATTGACCGAGAAAATCCCCGTTACCGTCATCACCGGCTATCTCGGCGCCGGCAAGACGACGCTTCTCAATCGCATTCTCACCGAGCAGCATGGCCGGCGCTACGCCGTCATCGTCAATGAGTTCGGCGAGATCGGCATCGACAATGACCTTGTCGTCGGCGCAGACGAAGAAGTCTTCGAGATGAACAACGGCTGCATCTGCTGCACCGTGCGCGGCGATCTCATTCGCATCATCGAGGGCCTGATGCGCCGACGCGGCAAGTTCGACGCGATCGTCGTCGAGACGACGGGGCTCGCCAATCCGGCGCCCGTCGCGCAGACTTTCTTCATGGATGCTGACGTCAAGGAGGCGGCGCGGCTCGATGCGGTGGTGACGGTCGCCGACGCCAAATGGCTTGGCGAGCGGCTGAAGGACGCGCCGGAAGCGAAGAGTCAGATCGCCTTCGCCGACGTGATCGTCCTGAACAAAACCGATCTCGTTTCAGCCGATGAGCTCGCGGAAGTCGAAGGCCGCATCCGCGCGATCAATCCTTACGCCGCTTTGCATCGCGCGGTGCGGTCGGACGTTCCCTTGCAGGCGGTTTTGGAGCGCAACGCCTTCGACCTCGACCGGATTCTGGAGATCGAGCCGGCGTTCCTCGAAGCCGAGGAGTCGAGTCACGATCATGACGATGGCCATGATCACGAATGCGCTCCAGATTGCGGCCATGATCATCACGACCATGATCATCACGACCACGACCATCAGCACGGTCATGGCCATGAGCATGGCCACGCGCATGAAGATCACCCCGCGCCTCACGCCGGGCTGAAGCATTTCCACGACGACGAGATGCATTCCGTCTCGATCCGCCACGAAGGCGCGGTCGATCCCGAACGCTTCGTTCCCTGGCTGAACGACCTCATCCAGCGCGACGGACCGGACATTCTGCGCAGCAAGGGAATCATCGCCTTCAAGGACGAGCCGCGGCGGTTCGTGTTCCAAGGCGTCCATCAGATCCTCGATGGCGATTTGCAGCGAGAATGGAAAGAAGGAGAGAAGCGCGAATCGCGCCTCGTCTTCATCGGCAGGAAGCTCAAGGAGCAGGAGATCCGCGAAGGCTTCGAGAAGATCGTCCTTGGCGCGTCGGCCGCGCAGGAGACGCTTCATTCATAAGAAATGATCTCGCGCTCCGCGCCGTACACGACCTTGGTGCGACGCGAGTCGCCGGCCTTGCGGCGAATGAGAAATCGTGGACGACGCTTGCCCAAACTGGTCTCGCAGCGCCGGCGCGCGAAGGCGGCGGCGATCTCTTCGCCAACGCTCTCGAGCGAACGCAACGCGCCATCCTCCTCGGCGACCCGCGGCAGCCCAAGCCAGGTCGCCCAGTGACGCCAGTCGGACGCAGCGGCGCCGCAGTCTTGAGTATCGCCGAGAAGAATGTCGAGGTCCGGGTCGCGGTGCGCCAGTGAAAGAACGTAGCGCGGCGATCCGTCGTCCGCGGGCTGCACCTCGAGGGCGACGCCGCAATAGGCGGTGACGGGCACAGATATAACCATGGAGATGCCGCTGAAGCGGCGGGAGATCAAAACGTCGTCGCGAGTGACGCGGATGCGCCGCGCCCCGCCGTCGGCGCGGCGATCACGCTGAACAAAGACCGTTTCCTCGATCCTGCGCGCAGTATTGGCCTCAACCATCGATCGCTCCTTGCAGCTTGAATTCCGTCTCGGCCCCATATTGCCGCAGCCTGACCGCGAAGGCGCTAAAAAGCCTGGTGAACAGCACGTAAATCATTGCTTCTACGCATGATTTAGGCGATGAGGGTGAAGTCCATGAAAACGAATTCGTTCAAATTGCTCCTATTCTGCGCAACGCGCCCGCTTGCGGCCCGCCGGCGCCTCACCTACTCCTCCTCATGATGGGCTCCAGCCAAGCAGAACTCGCCGCTTTTCTTCCAGAACTCGAGAGCGTCACGCGCAGGGCCGGCGACATCGCCATGGCTTATTTCCGCCTGGGCGAAACCACGACCGCCGCAGTGTCCTACAAGGGCGGCGGCTCGCCGGTCACCGAGGCCGATTTCGCGGTCGATCGGTTCCTGTTCCATGAGATGGCGCGCATTGCGCCCGAGGCGGCGTGGCTTTCCGAAGAGAGCGTCGACACCGCCGAGCGGCTGGCGCGCGACGCCTTGATGGTGGTCGATCCGATCGATGGAACGCTGGCGTTCTCGCGCGGCGACGCGCGTTGGTCGGTTTCCATCGCTCTGGTGGTTGGCGGCCGGCCGGTCGCCGGGATCATCCATGCGCCGGCGCTGGGCGAGACTTACATCGGCGCGCTCGGACTCGGCGCCTTCCTCAACGGCTCCCCCCTCATCGCGCCGCAGCGCGCCGAAATCGCCGGCGCGGCGCTCGTCGCGCCTCGTGCGATGCAGGACCGATTGGCCGCGTCGCCACGGGGATTCGTGATGGCGCCGCGAACGCCCTCGCTCGCGCTGCGGCTTGCCGATATCGCCTCCGGTCGGCATGATGTCGTGGTCGCCGCGCCCAATGCGCGCGACTGGGACATCGCCGCCGCGGATATTCTCCTCGCAGAAGCGGGCGCCATGTTGAGCGAGCCGGAGGGCGTCGCGCTCACCTATAATCGCCCGTCGCTCGCCCGCGACATGCTCATCGCGGCTCCGAAATCGCTGTTCGACGATAGCCTCGCGCTGGCGCGGGAGGTCTTGGAAGGAAAATTATGAACAAGACGACGCAAGCAACCTCGGCGAAGAAAGAAAAACAGCTGTTGCATCTTGTATTTGGCGGCGAGCTGGAAACGCTCGACGGCGTCGCGTTCCGCGACCCGAGCAAGCTCGACGTCGTCGGCATCTATCCGGACAATGATAGCGCGCTCGCCGCATGGAAAGCGAAAGCGCAATCCACGGTGGACAATGCGCATATGCGTTATTTCGTGGTGCACCTTTATCGGCTGCTCGATCCGGATGTGGAGAAGCTATAGGCGGCCTTCCAAAATTCGCCGGTATTGCCAGGCATAGAAGTGTCATTCCGGTTGGCCCGACGCGCGGAGAAGACGCCGTCAGATGGCGCATGTGGACCGGATTTTAATAGATTGGAAACATGTCGCTTCTGACAGTGTACCGGCTGGCGACGATCGCGGCGACGCCCTTCGCCAGCGCCGCGCTCAATTGGCGCGCCAACCATGGCAAGGAAGATCCCGCGCGGTTGGCCGAACGCATGGGCGAGTCGAATCGCCCCCGACCGCGCGGACGACTCGTCTGGCTGCACGGCGCGAGCCTCGGCGAAAGCCTGTCGCTGCTGCCGCTCATCGACCGCTTCATTCAGCGCGGACTCGACGTGCTCGTGACAAGCGGCACCGTCTCGTCTGCGCGCGTTCTCAGCGCGCGCTTGCCAGCGGGCGCCTTTCATCAATACGCGCCGATCGACGCCCCGAAATTCGTCGAACGCTTCCTCGATCATTGGCGTCCCGACATCGCGGTCTTCGCCGAGTCGGAGCTTTGGCCCAATATCGTCGCGGCCGTGCACGCGCGCGGCGCGCCGCTGGTTCTCGCCAACGCCCGCATCTCCCGCAAATCCGCCGAGCGCTGGCGCGCCGTTCCCGGCGCGGCGAAATCCGTCTTCGGCGCCGTCGATCTTTGCCTCGCGCAGGATTCCGATAATGCGGCCCGCTTTCTGGCGCTCGGCGCGCGTTGCGTGCGCATCGCCGGCAATCTCAAATTCGACGTGCCGCCGCCGCCGGCCGACTCTGCAAAACTTGCCGAGTTCAATGGCGCGATCGGCGCGCGGCCGGCGTGGGCGGCGGTCTCCACCCATCCCGGCGAAGAAGACCTCGTGCTCGACGCGCATGTCGACATGGCCGCGCAAACCCCGTCGCTGCTGACGATCATCGCGCCACGGCGCTGGGAGCGCGGCGTCGAGATCGTCGAAGCCGCGCGCGCCAGAGGATTGACTGCGGCCTTACGTTCGCAGGAAGGCGAGCCGCGCCGTGACGTCGACGTCTATGTCGTCGACAGCGTCGGTGAGCTTGGCCTCATTTTCCGAAGCGTCGGGGTCGTCCTGATGGGCAAGTCGCTGTTGCCCGGCGGCGGCGGACAAAATCCAATCGAGCCGGCGAAGCTCGGCTGCGCCATTTTGCATGGCCCCTATGTCGAAAACTTCACGGAAGTCTACGGCGAACTCGCAGCCGCAAAGGGCGCCGCGCGCGTTACAGACGCCGCATCGCTGGCGCGGGCCGCGCAGTATCTCCTCGCCGATCCCGCGCGCATGCGCAAAATGGGACGCGCGGCCGCGGAAACCGTCGAGAGATTGGGCGGCGCCTCGCGCGGCATCATGACCGCCGTCGAACCCTATCTCGCGCAAATGGCGGTGGCCCAGCAATGACCGTCGCGCGCGGCGCCGCTTTTTGAGATGCGCGCGCCCGCCTTCTGGCGTGAAGACGGCGCGACGGCGCGGCTCCTGTCTCCGCTCGGCGCGCTCTACGGCGCCATCGCGCGCAAGCGATTGGCGTGCGACGCGCCGCGCGCCAATTTGCCGACCATCGTCGTCGGCGGACTGACTGCGGGCGGCGACGGCAAGACGCCTCTCGCCATCGCCCTCGCGCAGCGTCTCAAGGCGGCGGGAGAGCGCCCTGCCCTTCTCACCCGGGGCTATCGCCGCAGGCGCGGCGGAACGTCCTCCTTCGTCGTGGACTTGACGCGTCACGGCGCGGACGAGATTGGCGATGAAGCGCTGCTACTTGCGCGCGTCGCGCCGACGATCGTCGGCGCAGACCGAATTGCGAGCGCAGACCTGGCGCAGCGCCTCGGCGCCACCGTCGTCCTTCTCGACGACGGCTTCCACAGCCGTCGCATCGCGCCCGACCTGACGCTCATCGTGATCGACTCGGACTATGGCGCGGGCAATGGCCGCTGCATCCCGGCCGGACCGTTGCGCGCGCCGCTCGATGCGCAGCTTGCGGCGGCGGATATTCTGGTCGTGATCGGCAATGGCGCGCGCGCGCGCGACATCGCCGCGCGCGCCAGCAAGCCTGTCTTCGCCGCGCGTTTGGCGCCCGACGCGAATGCCGCCGAAGCGATGCAAGGCGCGCGCGTCGTCGCTTTCGCCGGCATCGCGCGGCCAGAGAAATTCTTCAGCTTGTTGGAGGCATCCGGCGCCGAAGTCGCGGCGCGGGTCTCATTCGCCGATCACCGCCAATTCACGCAAAGAGA
The DNA here is from genome assembly GCF_013350005.1 of Methylocystis silviterrae. GTDB lineage: Bacteria > Pseudomonadota > Alphaproteobacteria > Rhizobiales > Beijerinckiaceae > Methylocystis > Methylocystis silviterrae. Next base: position 71,910 of record NZ_JABVWW010000011.1, on the reverse strand, counting down.
TTGCGCGACGCTATCGAAGTTGCGGCAGGAACAGGGCGCGCGGCTCGTCACGACGGAAAAGGATGCGGCGCGAATGGGCGGTCAGCTTGCGACGCTCGGCGTCGATACGCTACCCGTCACTCTCGTTTTCGATGACGCCGTCGTTCTGGACGATGCGCTTCGCGGGCTGCGCAAGGCGGATGAAGCGCGCCTTTGCGATCGTTAATCGGGCTTCTTAACGCCAAGACGCATCAGCTTGGCGTGCGGCCCGCTGTAAGGCTCCTGCAGATCGACGTTCCAATAGCGCAGATCCTCGAGCGGAATTGGTTCGCCGGTCACGGCGCAGCGCACATAGGCGCCGGGCTTGCGCACGCGATATTCGCCGTCGAGGTATTCGACGACAGCCTCTTCAGCGGGCTGAGGCTGGCGGTCATAGCGGTTCATGCGCGTTCTCGACCCGTAGCGCCGGGGAAATGGACGCCCCACGAGGCGCCTGAGCGTCGTCACAAGCGACCTCATCGGCGAAGCCGAACGCTCCCTTTCGGCGGATTAGATTCCACGAGATATAGCATCGCAGGGCGTACAAGGAAACGCCCGCCGACGGTTGTTTGCCTGAAAGTGGCGCCGCTTACCAATAAACCTTGGCGCGAACCTCAAACAAATTGGGATGCGCGCCGGTATAATTGGCGCCGAGAAGCGTGGGGAGCGGACCACCGTTGTAAAGGTTCAATGGCGCGACGATGTTCATCACACGCGTCCAGTTCGCCTGGAATGCGACGCCCCCGTCCGGGTACCAGTTGACGCCGATCGTAAGATTCTGCTGACGGCCGCCGTTTATCCCGGCGTTGGCGATGTAGGTCCGGGCGAATGGATTTGGCGTGACGAAAGTCGTGAGCGCCAGCAGGTTATAGAGAGTATTCCCGTTGTAGGGCCCGTTGTTGAGGTCAACGGAGCTGAAACGCGCAGCCAAGCCCCAGGCGCCATAACCACCTGCGCTCAAGGGATTTTTGATCTTGAGCTGATTAAAGGTTGCGCCATTCTTGTCGCGGATATCGTAGGACTGCGCGCGCTCTTCGCCGGTGATCCAATACGTGCCCTGGATGTAATAGCCGTCGAAATAGGCGGACCGTCCTCCCGGATTGAACGGAACCAGAGAGCCGTTAACGGGAATGGCGCCGGTCGCCGCCGAAGCCGCCGTTAGATAGGTCGCACGGTTGATCGCGTTTTGATCGCGGTTGTAAAAGGCGCCGAAATATTCCGCCTGGATGCCGAACGGCCCGTGCGACGCCGCCAATTCAACGCCGAAGGATTCGACGCTCTTGGTGCATTTTCCGGCGAAGGCGGAGCTGTTGAAGAGGTTTTGGGGTATTGGTCCCACGATCGTTCCGCAGGAAAGATCCGGCGTGCCAATGAGGCCCTGGCCGAGGATATTGGCTTCCGATCTGATGCGGTTGCCCAGCGCAAGGACCCGATCGTTGTTCACCGCCGTGGAGTCGTTTGGCTGATGGTAGCGGCCGGAGGCCCCGACGTGGAGGAGATCATGCTCGGTGTGGATCGGCGCATAGGTCAAGCGGCCGGTCACGTCGAAATACTGACCGCCTCCTGTGGCTTGGAACCAAGTCGTGTTGGATGGGAATGGCGCGCCGCCGCCCGCGTTGGGAATATAAAGTCGCGGAATGCCCCAGGTCGCCGGATACCCACGCGCGGGGTTCAGGCTCGCATCGCCGAAGCTGGTGCTGAATATGCCGCCCTTGAAGGTCCAGTCGTCGCCGTAGGCGCCCATTGCAAGGCCGATATGACGATCCGGCTGGAAGGTGTCGACCGCAAGCGAGCGTTCGATGAAGTCGCGGTATTTTGAGGAATTGATCGCCTCGACGCTGAAGGGCTCGAACATGCTGCCGACCATGACGTAGGCCGGCTCCTTGGCGAAAGGCAGCGTGAACAGCGGGCTTTGGATGCCAAAATAGGCGTCGCGAATGCCGCCGTACACGTGATTGACGCCGGTGATCTGGCTTGTTCCGGTGAAGTCGTATTGCAGCTTGTAGAAGTAGATCTGCGCCGCCTTGCCTTCGACCTCGAGCCGAAGCTGGCGCCCGCCGACCTGATTGTCGAAACCGTTGAGCGGCAGAGCGATGCCGCCGCCGTCGATGATGATGCGGCCGCCGACCTTGAAGCTATACGCCTTGTCTTCGGTCTCGACGAAGAGGCCGTTCTTGAAGCTGACAAACACCGGCGGCCGTGGGGGCGTATCGGACGACCCCTTGGACGCCGCGGCGTTGGCGATATTCGTTTCGCTCTGCTGCGGACGGCCTTTCGAGTTCGAACTTCGCGACGGCGATTTCGACTGGCGCGCCTCCTGACGAAGCTTGGCGACCTCGGCTTCCAGCGGACGAAGCCTGGCGATCTCCGCTTCAAGCATTCGCAATCGCGCCTCAATGGCGCTGTCGGATGCGCCGGCGCTGGTCGAGAGCAATGCCCCGAGCGTCGCCAGGATGACTGCCTGCTTCTCCCGCCGAATCGCCAAGTCCTGTTCCGCACGTCCATTTATGTTCGGCGACAGGGTGCGGCGTTAACCTTAACGAATGGTTAGCGACATTCCTGGCCTCCTCTACGCTGGTTCTCCAACAACGCCCGCTCGCGCTTCCGTTAGGCGAACTCCGCCATCGCGAGGGACCGAGTCCTGCTCCTCCAGACAGCCAGACTTGCTGCGCCCGCGATCTTTAGGCATTTTTGGCGTGACTCTAGTATGCGGCCGATGCGAGATCGGAGGCTCCTAGGCCGATCACAACGCACTCCGCTCGGCATGATCGTGATGGCTTTATCGTAACGGCATGTTCTCGTAGAGCGTGGCGAGGGACGCGTTACGACATATTCCTGTAGAAAGCGACGAACGTGCTGCTCATCGATGATTTCCTCGACGAAGACCAATGCGCGCGCTTCCGCCAGCGCATTCTCAACGCGCCCTTTGTTTCGGGGGCGTCCACGGCCGGCGGAATGGCGGCGAACGTCAAGAAAAATCTTCAGCTTGACGAGCGCAAGGCAGGCAAAGTCCTCGACGAGATCAAGTCACTCATTCTTGCGCATCCGGGCGTCGACCTCTTCGCGATGCCGGAGAAGCTCGTCGGCGTGATCATCAATCGCTACGACGAGGGAATGGAATACGGCAATCATTCGGATTCGCCGATCATGGAAGGCGTCCGTTGCGATCTGTCCTTCACTTTGTTTCTCGAGGATCACAGCAATTACGATGGCGGCGAACTTGTGCTCGAGCAGGAGCACGGGCTCATCAAGGTCAAACCGAAAATCGGCAGCATCTTCGTCTATTCGACCGGTCTGACGCATCGCGTCGCCAAGGTGACGCGCGGCAGCCGTCTCGCCTGCGTCGGCTGGGTCAAGAGCCGCATCCGCGACGAAGGCCGCCGCAAAGTTCTACGCGATCTCAATGCCGTCCTTGGCGCCTATATGGAAAAGAACGGACATGACGCGATCGCCGATCTGCAGCTCAAAATCATCGGCGATCTGATCCGGATGTGGCACGAGTGATATGGATTCCGGCTAATTCGTTCGCTTGGACGGCGTCATTCCCGGCAGGCCAAAGGCCTGACCGGGAATCCAGAGCCAATTCAAGAAAGCTGGTTTTGCTCTGGATTCCCGATCGCGCATGGCGCGCGTCGGGAATGACAATCCGAGCCGTTCGAACGGATTTCGTGTGAAGCCCTGCCCCTGCGCGGTTCCCGCAAACGTAGATCAAAATGAAAATCCCGCCGGGAGAACCCAGCGGGATTGCTTGAGAGTCAGACGGAAGAGACTGTTACCACCAAACTTCCGCGCGGGTGAGGAAGGAGTTGGTGTCGTTCGAGCTGAGCCAAGGCTGGTTGAATGGCGCGACATTGGCAAGGACGCGGCCGTAATTGAACAGGAAGCGGTAGCCCTTTTCCGGATACCAGTTCAGGCCCAGCGTGATCTTGTTGACGCGACCGCCGGTGACCCCGACCGAATTCGCGGCGAGAACCGCCGGGAATAGACCACCGGGGGTGGCGACGCCGGGAACGAGGCCAAGCGCGCCATAGGCCGGAAGATAGCTCCAGGCGCCTTGCGAGCCGTTGTCGAGGTTGATCGAGCTCCAGCGCGCCGCGACTTCCCAAGCTCCATAGCCGCCCTTGCTGATCGGATTGAGGATCTTGGGTTGCGTCGAGAAGGTGTAGGGCGTGTTGATGTTGTGGTCTATGTCCGTGTAAGCGGTGATGCGCGTTTCGCCGGTCAGGAACAGCTGAGCCTGCGCATAAAAGCCGTCAAACGCTGCGGAGCTTTGGAGACCTTGTCCCGCCGCGAGCCGCGCCGCCTGAAGCGCGGGAACGCCCGTAAGCGCGCCGGGGGTAATTAGCAGAGCAGCCGAGTTGTAGGAGTTGCGGTTGTAGTAGGCCTGAGAGTATTCGGCCTGAATGCTGAAGGGCCCGTGAATGGCCACGAATTCGACGTTGAACTGGGTGGAGTTTTTCAGACAGTTGCTCTGAACGAGCGAACCGCCCAACGCCGGGTTAGACGCCCATGCTGAACCAAAGAGATTGTACGGTCCGCCCGGGTTGCACGACATATCCGGCGTGCCGAGCAGGCGCGTGTTGAGCGCGTTGGCTTCGTTGCGCACGCCGGGTCCGACGATCAATTCGTCGTTCGAAGCGCCGCTGGCGCCATTGTTTTGATAGTAGCGGCCCGTGGCGCCGATATGGATAAGATCTTCTTCGGTGCGAATCGGCAGGAAGACCGCGCGGCCGTCAACCTCCCAATATTGGCCGAGCCGATTGTTGGTCGGACGAATGCCGCGGTCTTGCGGGCTGGTGCTATAGATGCCGGCCTTGACGCCCCAATTGTGACCGCCGCTGGAGATCGACGCGCCGAGATGTCGTCTTGGCGTATTGAAGGCGTCCGACATCATCGAACGCTCGATGAAGGTGATGCCGGAGTTTGAGGTGCTCATCGCCTCGAGACCAAGAGGCCGCAACTGATTGGCCAGCTGAATGACGACGGGCCACTGGTAGGGAAGTCCAACGGTGGTCAAAAGCGGGTATTTGAACGCCAGCCAGGCGTCGCGTACGTTGGCCGAGCTCGCGGCGCCGGTGCTTCCGCCGAATTCGAACTGGGTCCGGTAATACCAATATTTGAACGCCTTGCCGGCGACATCGAGACGGGCGCGGCGCAGCAGCACATTGCTCGCGTCGCCATTGCCCGGGTCGCTCTGCCAGCCGCCGTCGGCATGGACGCGGCCGCCGATATGGATCGAGAAGGCTTTGTCTTCGGTTTCGACGAACAGACCGTTCTTGAAGCTGACGAAGACCGGCGGCGGCGGCGGATGGCCATGACCGTCCTTACTGACATGCGCCTGAGCGGCGTTCGCAACATTGGTCGCGCGCTTGACCTCGGCGCGTTGCTTGGCGACCTGCGCTTCAAGCTGCTGCAGCCGCGCCTTCAATTCGCGAAGTTCGGACGCGGTGTCGGCCGCGGCCGGAGTGGCCGAAGCCGTCGCAATTAAGCCGAACGCAGCGATGGCGAGCGCGCGTTGTCCAACTCCAAGTTTCATAGGTTTTTTCCCCCGGGTTAACTTTCGGGCGACAGTGAAGCCGACGCTGGATGACAGAGCCGTGACAAACTTTGCCCTAGCTGTAATGTGACGCTGCAAGAGACAGCGGGTGTGGCGCCAGCGCCACAGTTCTGGCGGCTGATCATTGTTTTTTGTGGCTTTGCCGCCACAGCAGTCGTTTTTTTTTGGATTCGTCGCCGCAAATTTGGGGCTGTTTCGGCGCGACTCATCCCTGGGGAAGAATCGATCGGCTACTTCTTTCGGGGTTGGCGTGGCATCACGGGTCACGCGTAATTCGGCGCGCGCAGCCGCACCACGCTGACTCCGCCGCCTCGCCGCTCGACGCAGATTTTCGTGGCGATGCGCTGCTGGAGCGAATCGACATGGCTGATCACCCCCACCCGCCTGCCCTGCCCCTGCAGCGTCTCCAACGCGTCTATGACGACGTCGAGGGTCGCGGAATCGAGCGCGCCAAATCCTTCATCGATGAACAGCGTGTCGACGAATGAATCGCGCCCCTCGAGTCCGGCAAGCGCTAAGGCAAGCGCCAGCGACGCGAGGAAGCGCTCCCCGCCGGAGAGCGAACGGGTCGAACGGCGCTCGTCGCCAAGATCGCGGTCGATGATCTGGAGCCCCAGAGAGCCCGCGTCGCCCGAGCGCTCCAGCGCATAGCGCGGCGCAAGCAGCGCCAGGCGCTGATTGGCGAGCGCGACGAGATGCTGCAGCGTCGCGGCCTGCGCGAAACGGCGGAATTTGTCGCCGCTCGCCGATCCGATGGCGTCATTGATCTCGTTCCAAAGTTTGGCGTTTGTGCGCGCGCGCTCGAGTTCCTCGCCGAGCGCTGTCGCGCGTTCCCGCGCCTCATCGTCCTTCGCGCCACGCTCGCGCAGCGCGCCGAGCCGCGCCGACATTTCGTCGAGGCGACCAGCGATGTCTTTCTCCTCCGCGGCGAGCTCCTCACGCAAAACCTCCGACGGAGCGACGGCTTTGGCTTCATCGTAATCAACCTGCCGCGCCTTGACGGCAGCCTCGGCCGCCGCGCGCTCGGCTTCCGCCGCCTCGACGACGCGACGCAGCTCCGCCTGCTCTTCGCGCGACGTCGCAAGAAGAGGCGCCGCGCTCGCCTCGTCGAAGCCGGCGGCCTCGAGCGCCATTGCAAAGACCGCGCGCGCTTGCACGGCGCGCGCCGCCGCGCTTTCCGCGGCGCTTGCACAATGGACGCGACGCGTCTCGCAGGCGGTTTTCGACTGCTGAGCTTCAGCGAGCCGCTGGCGCGCCTCGTCGCGCGCCGCAATAGCCGCCCTGTGGAGACCCTCAATACGCGACCGATGCGCGGCCGTCGCTTCTCCCCCCAGAAGCAACGCGCGCGCATCGCGCGCCTCAGTCAGGCTCCTTGCGCGCGCCTGATGATCGTCGTTGGCTTCGGCCTCGCGGACGCATGCGCTGTCTGCTTCCGCCGCAACGCGCTCCGCCTTCAGTCCGATCGCGGCGAGGTTTGCGGCGACCGCATCCGACCGCGCCAGCGCCTCCCGATAATGCGCGCCCGCCGCCTCGAGCCGGCGGCGCGCGGAAACGGCGTCGCGATCGAGATCCGCGGCCGAGAGGTCGCAAAGCTGCAGATAAGGCGCGAGCGACCGATCGAGTGATTCGAGACGCTCAACCAGTCCGGCGCCTTCCGCCCTGGACCGCGCGCGCGCTTCGCGCATAGCCTCCAGCGATACTGCGAGCGCCGCACGCTCCTGCTGACGCGCGTCGAGCGCCTGACGAATTGCGTCGCGCTCAGCGCGCAGCCGATCCCGCTCCTCACGCAGCCGACGCGCGGCGCGAAGCTGTTGCGCGACGCCGTCGCGCGCGGTCGCAAGCTCCTTCGCCAATGCTTGTAGCCGCGGCGAGGCTGATGGAATTGACGTCGGCGGCGCCAGCTCCGGCGCCATATCTCGCGCGCAATCGGCGCGCAGCAGCGACGCATATTCGGCCTCGGCGCGCGCGCGAGCCGCTTGCGCTTGTGCGGCGCGACGCGACGCGTCTTCGTGAAGCGCTTGAGCCTGCGCCGCCCGCGTGCTCAATGAGACAGTCTCCTCGTCCAATCTGCTGAGCGTTCGCCGCGACTCGTCGCGCCGCACACGCAGCGCTTCGATTAACGCGCTCGCCGCATCATGCGTCTCGGAGAAAGGATGTTCGCGCGCGCCGCACACGGGGCACGGCGCATCCTCGTTCAACGCCGCGCGCAATCGCAGCGCATGGGGATCCGCCGCGGCGTCCGCCAACTCGCCGAAGCGTTCGGCCTCGGCGCTTTGCGCTGCCTGTCGCGCGCGCTCCGAACGTACTCCCTCGAGCTTCTGTCGAACCGCCGCTTCGTCCTCAGCGTAGCGGGCGATGTCCTGATGCGCGGAAGCCGCCGCGACGTCCGCCTCGTCAAATGTGCGCGCGCATCTACGCAAAGCTTCGATCAGCTCGACGGCGCGCGTCAAATCGTCAGCGCGGGCGAGCGCGGCCGTTTCGTCGAGGGCGACGAGCGCGCAGTCGCGGTCCGCAATTTGCGCGGCTAGCTTTTCACAGGCCGCTCTGTCTTGCGCGTCGCGCGCGTTAAAGTCCGCAAGCGTGGCGTCGCCGCGATCGATGTCGGCGAAGGCCGCTGCGAGCGCGCCATCACAGGCGCGCTTGGCTTGCGAGATTTCGGCGCGCTTCGTCAGCCAATCGTCGATGTCTCGCCAGCGTTCGCTGAGCGCCCGCGCCGGCTCGAGGCGCGCAAGCTCCGCGAGCGCCGTCTCCTTCTCGCGTTCAATATCGGCGCGCCGTTCCATTGTTTCGGCGCGTTCGTCCCGCTTCGCCTGCGCGCGCAACGCGGCGTCCCGAGCGACGCTCCGCGCCTTCGCTTCCTCCTGCGCCAAATTGGCGATGCGCGCGTCGAGCGCCGCCGCTTCGGACCAGATCGGCGCAAAACGGGTCATCTCGGCTTCCGAGGCGGCGACCTCCTCTGAAGCCGAGCGCGCGCGCGCCTCCTGAGCGGCGAAAGCTTCTTGAGCGGCGCCCGCTTTCGCTTGGGCGTCGGCGGCGTCTTCGAGCGTCGTCTTTTGCGTTTCCTCGGCGCGCCGCGTCTCGTCCCGCGGGGCGCGCAGCGGCTCGACCTGCGCGAGCGCCGCGAGCGTTTCGCGCCGCGGCGCCATCTCGTCAAACGCCCGCAACGCGCCCGCGCGCGCCGTCATCGCCTGCGCAAGCTTTGCGTGCGCCTGAGCCAAGGCGTCGAACCGGCGCAGCGCATCAGCCATCGCGCTGCGCCTTTCGGCGACTTGCGCACGTTCGGCTTCGGTCGCTGCGACGTCTGCATCGATCGCGGCGCGTTCGTCTTCCGACATCACGCCGATCTGGGCGCAACTGCGTTCGATAAGAGCTGTCGCCTGTTGCGCCTCGCGGGCGCGCTCAAAGGCCCGCTGCGACAGAACGCCATAGATTTCAGCGCCGGTGATTTTTTCGAGAAGCTCGGCGCGCTCCTTCGCGTCGGCGCGCAGAAAGGCGTCGAATTCGCCCTGCGCCAAAAGCGCCGTGCGACGAAACTGGTCGAAGGTGAGATCGGTCAATTCGACGACGCGAGCGTTGACCGGCTCTATGCCGCTCTCGACCGGCGCGACGATTTCGCCGGCCTCGTCGATTCGCCACAGCGACCTGGCGCGCTTTTGTAGCGCGCCCGACGCTCTGCCGCGCGCGCGCTGTAGGTCGCAGCGCGCCCGATAGCGCAGCCCGTCCTTGCCAATAAAATCGACCTCCGCGAACCCGCGTCCGGCGCCGCGGCGAAGAATTGTGCGCGGGTCGCCAGAGCCGAGCGTCTCTCCAGACGGATCTGGCGCGCCTTCGCTCGCGCCGGCCGCGACGACGCGCGGGAATTTGTCGTAAAGCGCGAGACAGATCGCGTCGAGAATCGTCGACTTGCCGGCGCCGGTTTCTCCGGTGATGGCGAAGAGGCCCGCCGAGCGCAGCGGCTCGCTGTCGAAGTCGATGGCGAAGCCTTCGGCGAGACTGGCGAGATTAGCGCCTCTGATCGCCAGAATGCGCAATGTCACGCCTCCTGCAGAAGACGCTCGAAACAGTCGAAATGATTGTCGGTCGGCGCGACGCCGTGCGCCTGCTCAAAGGCTTCGCGAAATAAGTCCATCGGTTTGCGCTCGGCGAGGCGCAGCGGCGTCGGGGCCGCCGCAGGGGCTTCCGGCCGCTCGACGCTGGTCGAAACGACGCGCAGCGGGAATTTCTCGCAAATGGCGTCGAGTTCGGCTTTCAATCCGACAGCCGGGCCGTCGACCCTGATCGCGAGATGCGCGAAGGGCCAGGCGTCTATCGGCGCTGAGGCGTCCAAATCGAGCGCCGCAAGCGCGGACTCAAGTTCAGCAAGGCGCAGAGCGCCGCTCGCCGGCGCCCGCAAATGACGGACGTGACGGATGATCGGCGCGTGTTGGACGACAACCGCGCCGCTGTCATCGACATCGACGATGCTGACGCCATGCGCATAGCCGATTTCGGTCTTCGACATGGGAATGAGCGAGCCGGAGTAGCGGATCGTCTCGCGGTCGACGGATTGCGGACGATGCAGATGGCCAAGCGCAACATAAGCGATATCGGGCGAAAACATATCGGACGGAAGAGCGTGTTCGCCGCCGACGAGAATCCGTCGTTCGGACCCTTCCGATTCGAGCGCGCCTGCGACATGAAGATGGCCGGTGACGATGAGCGGCGCCGCGCCGATTTCGCGCCGCGCGCTTTCGACCGCCTCGCGATAGGCCTCGCGCACGGCGCTGGCGGCGCCGCCTCCGCTCGTTACGGGCAGATCCACCGCGCGCGGATAGGGCAGCGCGAGCAAATGTGCGCCAATTCTGCCGCTGGCGTCGCGGATTGGCGAAAGATGCGCGCGGGCGTCGAAGGCGCCGTCGCGACGCGCAAAAGCGCCGATCGAAACGACGTCGGCCATCTCGAACAATGCGCGCGGCGCTTCGAGTCGCGCCGCCGGGTCATGATTGCCGGCGACGAGCGCGATGCGCGCATGCGGACAGGCGACGCGCAAGTCGCGCAATGTGTCGTAGAGCAGCCGCTGGGCGTCGGCGGAAGGATTGAGGCTGTCAAAAACGTCGCCCGCCACGATGACGGCGTCGACCGCCCGCTCCCGGGCGATGGCGACAAGCTGGGCCAGCGCGTCGCGGTGCTCGGCGTCGCGCGACCAGCCCTGCAGCGTCGCGCCAAGATGCCAGTCGGCCGTGTGAAGGAGGCGAATCACTCCAGCAGTAGGCAACAGGCCGTCGACCGTGAGCAAGGGCCACGCTTGGGCGCGCGCTGGCCTTGGGACGAATAATTCGCGGTTTTCGACGGCGGTCGCCCCGATCTGGCAGCCAAGGACGAGCGGCGAATAGGCGAGCGGCGACAGTTCTGCATAGAAGTCGTCGAAACAAAGACATACCGATTACTTTTTAGATCCAAGCCGCTTCTTGCAGCTTACTGTTTCACCAGCGTTTATCGCCTTCTGAAGGCGAAGCCCTCTTCCGCGGCGGAAGTCTCGGCGCGGGCCTTCACAAGCCTGTCGTCGTGACTGTAAAATATGCGCCATCGCAAAGGGCTGGACCTTGGCGCGGTCCGTCAGGCCCCTCCTCAATCCGAGAGGAAGCAGGGTGACTGCACATTTTCGTCAACAGACCGTGTCGCCGCAGGCGTGCCCCGCGCTCGTGCTCAACGCCGACTACAGGCCGCTGAGCTACTATCCGCTCTCGCTGTGGGGGTGGCAGGACGCAATCAAGGCGGTCTTTCTTGATCGCGTGAATATCGTCTCGGAATACGACAAGACCGTCAAAAGCCCGAGCTTCGAGATGCGTCTGCCGTCGGTCGTGTCGCTCAAGGAGTATGTGCGGCCGACCCGTCAGCCGGCGTTCACGCGGTTCAACGTGTTCCTGCGCGATCGCTTCACCTGCCAATATTGCGGAGAACATGAGGAACTGACGTTCGATCACGTCATTCCTCGATCGAAAGGAGGCGCGACGACGTGGGAAAACGTCGTCGCGGCGTGTTCGCCCTGCAATCTGCGCAAGGGCGACCGCCTGCCGAGGGAGGCGCATATGTCGCCGGCGCAGGCGCCCTTTCAGCCGAGCGTCACCGACCTGCATCGCAACGGCCGGCTGTTTCCGCCCAATTACCTGCACGAAAGCTGGATGGACTATCTCTACTGGGATTCGGTGCTCGAACCATAACTTGGCGCGCCAGGAAAGACAGCTCCAATGATGCGCCGGATCGTGGTCATGGCTTTCGGCTTCGTCCTCGCCGTGGGCGTCGGGACCATTTTTCTCATCGTCTCGGCGCTCCTTGATCCGACGACGCGGGAAGCGGGGTTTGTCGCCGCGACGTCCGGCCTATTCGCCTTCGTCGAAGAAGATGTGCGCGCCGGCGGATGGAGCGATCCTCTGGCGACATTCGGATTCATCGTTTGGGCGATCATCATCGCCACCTGCGTCGCGCCCCTCGCGGTCGCGGCGCTGATCGGCGAGATCGCCGGCGCACGCTCGCTCCTCTGGTATTCGGGAGCGAGCGCGACGCTCGCCGGCGCGTCGCCGTGGATCGCCCGCGCCGCAATGGGACTTGATCGCGCCCGCGAAGCGAGCCCGCTCGAATTAAGAATCGCGCTGTTGTTTTTTCTGACCGGCGCTCTGGCGGGGGCGATTTACTGGTTGATCGCCGCGCCGCCGCCCGCGCGTCTGATGGCGCGCCCCAAACCGCCGCTTGGCGAAGTTTAACGCGCAGCCTTCCCGGGAAGAGGCCGCGCCAATAGACGCGAGCGCGTCGCAATAATTTTCGCGCGAGGCATTCCGGCAAATCGCCGCCATCTGAATGAGCGTCGAGTCGCAAGAATCCTTCATGCTCGAGGTCTTATCCATGCTCACAGCGTGTGCAGGCGCGCGCATGAAGCAAGCGAACGAAGCAAGAATGAGCGCTGAAGCGATCATTGCGCCAGGGAGTGCGTGATCTCCATTTGGCGACACTTCGAGTGAACTGAGGCGCATATGCGATCATGACGCGCGGACGCCGGGAAATCCCCGAGTTTTCTTGGACTCCGGCGGCGTCAGGATTGACGCCAAAAGCCGGAAGTGCTCTTAACCGAACATGGCAGACTACCATTCTCTGATCGCGAGAGCGGTCGCCGCTCTGCCGCAGTCCACGCCGGACACGCGCCAAGCGGTCTATGAACGCGCCCGCAAGGCGTTGTTCAATCAGTTGCGCGGCATCCAGCCGCCGGTCGCGGACGCCGACATCGCCGCCGAAGGCCGCGCGCTCGAAGACGCGATCCAGCAAGTCGAAACAGAGCGCGCTGCAAACGACGCGCAAGCGACACGGGCTCGCGATGGGATGTCTGCGCCGCAGCGCAAGCCACATCCGATCAGCACGGCCAAACCCCTCGAGCGCGCGCCGAGTGATGGCGCAGAATCGACTAGGCGCGATGCGCCTCACTCCTCCATCGCGGGCGAAGACGATGTTCCGCTGCGCGAATCACAGAGGCCGCCAGCGCCGCTGCCGCCGGCGCCGAGGCCGCAGCGTTCGAAGCGTCTCATTCTTTCCGTCGCCGGCGTCGTCGTGGCGCTCGTGGCGGTCGTCGGAACGCTCGCCTGGCAGCTTCGCGAGCAGCCCGAGGATTTGGCTAAGCTGAAACCGGAGGAGTCGCCCTCCAGCGAACCAGAAAGCGGCAAGATCAACGATCGCGTCGGACGCGAAAGGGAGCCGGTCAAAGCGCCGACGCCGCGCAGCCCCGCCGTGCCGGTGGCGCAAAAGGCGGAGATGTGGGTCGGCTCGCTCGCCGAGCCCACAAAAGTCGATAAAATCTACAATGGCTCCGCCGTCTGGCGCCTTGAGAACGTCGGTGGGCCCGGCGAACCCGTCGGATCGGCCATCCGCGGCGACATCGACGTCCCCGACGCGAAGCTGAAGATGACTCTGCTGTTTCGCAAGAACACCGACGCCACCCTTTCGGCCTCGCACACCATCAACGTGTCGTTCACGGTGGCGCCGGGCAGTCCCATCGGCGGCGTCAAGGCCATCGGCCCCATCCAGATGCGCCGCTCCGATGCACAGTCGGGAGAAAAAGTCGCCGGCATTCCCGTGCCCATCACCGAGAACAATTTCCTCATCGGCCTGATGCGCGGCGACCATGAGGCGCGCAACATTCTCCTGTTGCGGTCGCTCGCGGCGATCGACCTGCCGATGCAGCTCACCGACGGCCGCGCGGCGACGATCAACATGGAAAAAGGCCCCTCTGGCGAGCGCGTCTTCGCTGACGCCATCGACGCCTGGGGAAAATAAATCCCAGCTTCGCTGCAACGGCCATGACGACAGCGGGCCTCGTTCTAGAGCGCTTATCGATCACATGGAATCATGTGATCGATAAGGAATCGCTCAAAATCAAAATGGTGGAGCAGGTTCTCATCGAAAAAGTCTGTCAACTTTTTCGGAACCTGCTCTAAGCGTCACATGACGAGCGTCAGTCTCTTCGCGGCGCGCGTCACGCCCGTGTAGAGCCACCGCGCCCGATGTTCGCGGAAGGCGAAGGACTCATCGAAAAGCGTCACGTCGTCCCATTGCGACCCCTGCGCCTTGTGGACGGTGAGCGCATAACCGAAATCGAACTCGTCCGAGTCCTTGCGAAGCGCATAAGGAATGTCGCTTTCCGCGCCGAACAGTTGCGGAACGACCGCCACGCGCTGAAATTTGGCGGCTTCGCCATCTTCCGGCGTCACTAGCATTCTCACCTTGCCGCGGCGCAGGGCTCCGGCGCTCTTTACCGTGAACAGCGCGCCGTTCAGAAGTCCCTTCTTGCGATTGTTGCGCAAGCAGACGAGCTTTTCGCCGGACTGCGGCAACTCGCCCGTAAAGCCGCGCAGCTGGCGAAGGCGTCCATTATAGGCGCGCCGCGTTTTGTTCAGGCCGACGAGCACCTGATCGGCGCCGGTCACGAGCGCGGGATCGAGCGCGTCACGGCTGATGACGCGCGTATCGCCGAAGACGCCGCGTTCGACGCCCTCGCCTGCGCGGATCGCCATTGACAGGCGGATGATCGGATTGTCCGCCGCCTGCCGATGCACTTCTTTCAGCATCACGTCAGGTTCGGCGTCGGTGAAGAAGCCGCCGCCTTTCACCGGCGGCAATTGCGCCGGATCGCCGAGCACCAGCACCTTCTTGCCGAAGGACAGAAGATCGCGGCCGAGCTCCTCGTCGACCATCGAGCATTCATCGACCACGATGAGTTTCGCATGCGCCGCGGCGCTGTCGTCGTTGAGAACGAAGGACGGCTCTTCGGTCTCAGTGTCGGTCGCGCGATAGATGAGGCTATGAATCGTGCGCGCGTCCTTGCAGCCCTTGGAGCGCATGACGAGCGCCGCCTTGCCGGTGAAGGCCGCGAAGGCGACATCGCCGTCGACATGTTCGGCGAGATGACGCGCGAGCGTCGATTTGCCCGTTCCGGCGTATCCGAACAGCCGAAACACCTGCCGCGCGCCAGGCGTTTCAAGCCAGCGCGCGACGGCGGTCAGCGCTTGATCCTGTTCGGGCGTCCAGATGGGCATGGCTACGTGTCGAATCCAGGCGTCACGATGGCGGAGGCGACGCCGGCGAACAAGCGCCATTATCACTCTTGTCAGGCGCTGAAGCCCGCGATCAACAGCGCGCCGCCGAGCGCGAAGGACACGAGCGCAAACACGGGATAGCGCTTTTCATATGCCATTCGGGCGAAAATGTCGCGCACCGTCTGCGGCGGCAGAAAGAGCGTCAGGAAACCGCTGATCAGCGTAATCCAGCCGACAAGCGAGACGAGCGCCGCGACCATGTCGCTCCAAATGTCGTGGCCGATCACGATGGCGAGACCGATCGCGAGGCGTATCATGCCGACGAAGGCGATGGCGACGGGCTCGCGTGAAACGCTCTCGATCATCTGCAGCGCCACGTCCTTGCGCACGAGCATCCAGGCGGACATGATCAGAGCATAAGCCCCGATCAGCTTTGCGAGAAAAAGCGTAAGCGGCGTCATGAACGCCTCCTTGCCGAATCGCCTTCACACCACCGAGGAATGGCGGGCTGGCGCTGACTGCAGGTAGGCGTCAAAGGCGGCTGCGACAAGGCGAACGAAGGGCTTTCCACGTTCGGTGACCGCGAGTCGTCGGCCCTGTACGTCGATGACGCCGTCGTCCGCAAGTGCGTCGAGAGAGGCCTGTGCAGCGTCGAAGGCGTCTTCCGCATAACCATGACGCGCAGCCACCGCGCCGTAGTCAACATCGAAATCGCACATGAGGCGTTCGATCAGATCGGAGCGGGCGATATCCTCGCGCGTGAACGCGACGCCGCGCGTCGTCGCAAAACGCCCCGACTCGACCGCGCGTCGCCATCCCGCGAGATCGGTGGCGTTTCCGACATAGCCCTCCGGAAGACGCCCGATGGACGAAACGCCAAACGGCAGCAGCGCGTCGGCGGCGTCGATCGTGTAGCCTTGAAAATTGCGGCGCATGCGCCTTTCGCGCGCGGCGATCGCCAGCGGGTCCTCGGGACGCGCAAAATGATCGAGTCCGATCGCCTCGAATCCCGCGCCTTCAAGGGTCGCCCGCACCGCCGCCGCCTGCGCCAGACGCTCGCCGGCGCCCGGCAGCGCCGCGGCGTCGATCAGCTTCTGGTGCGACTTGAACCAGGGCACATGCGCATAGCCGAAGACCGCGAGCCTCTGCGGTGCGAGCGACGCCGCAAGCGAGGCGGTGTGCTGGGCGTCTTCGACGCTCTGCTTGGGCAGGCCATACATCAGATCGAGATTGATCGCGGCAATCCCAGCCTCGCGCAGCAATTTCACGGCGCGCGCCACCGTTTCATAGGGCTGTATGCGGCCGGACGCCTCCTGCACGTGCGCGTTGAGGTCCTGCACGCCGAGCGAGGACCGCGTGACTCCGGCGCCGGCAAGCGCCTCGACGAGATCGGCGTCAAGAATGCGCGGATCGAGTTCGATCGCGTGTTCCGTTTCGGCGGAAAGATCGAAATGATCGCGCAGAACTGCAACGATCGCACTGAAACGCGCAGGGCCGAGAATGCTCGGGGTGCCGCCGCCCCAATGGATGCTGGCGACGCGACGCGCGCGCGTCGCTTCCGCGGTCAGCACGATTTCGCGCTTGAGCGTCCGCGTATAAGCCTCAAGCGGAGCGTCCTGGCGCACCGCCTTCGTGTGGCAGCCGCAATAGGCGCAGATTGCGGTGCAAAACGGAACGTGGAAATAGAGCGAGAGCGACGAGGAAGGATCGAGGTTCGCGAGCCACGCACGCGCGTCGTCGTCGCCGATCGACTTGGAGAAATGCGGCGCCGTGGGATAGCTCGTGTAGCGCGGCGCGGATCTTTCGGCCAAGGCCAGGGACGCTGGGTCCATCCTACTGACTCCCTCGTCGCCGCGCGGCGCCGCTCAAATTGATAGCGCGCCTCGGCCTGGCGCGCAAAAGCCACGACCTGCCGCACTTTGACGCGGGCGCGTGCGAATCGGCTGGACGCAGGCCGGGAAAAAGGCAAAGTGAGGCAATTTCACGAGGGTGGGAGCATAGCGCAAATGGCGATATTTTCTGAGCGACGACTGCAATGGTTGGGATTCTGCCTTGTCGCCGCTGCGAGCGTCTCGGCGCCGCTCGCATATGCCGCCGGTTCGACGGATGCCTCTGGCCGCTACTCGATTCTTCGCGAGGGAGACAAGGATACGGGCTGCATGCTGACGCTCGACGCGCGCACGCGCGGCCGCGCCGGCCTGAAGGCGCAGCTTGCGCCGGCCTGCCGGGACAATGGCGTGGTGATTTTTGATCCGGTCGGCTGGGGGCTCGACCGGGGGCGTCTCGTGCTCACCGCCCGCAAGGGCCATAAGGCGCATTTTGACAAGGGCGCTGACGGCGTTTGGCGGCGCGACGACAAGGAAGGCAAGGCGCTCGGCCTTCGCCCCCTCTAGCAACCCTTAGCTCTTCATCAGTGAGAGACTTCTGCGAAAGAAGCCTCCCGGATTTCTCCGGGAGGCTCTCCGCCGTCGCCGCGCGAGAGGGGCGGGGTGCCGGCGACGGATCGTGTGGCGCGGTCGTCGGCTAATCGCAAACTCGTACCCGGCGATAGTCGACGATCTCGCCCCACTGCCCAAGAACCGGCTCCTGGAGGAAATGGCATTCTCCATAGCCGTAATAGGCGTCGGCGTGATCTGACCAGGAGCCGCGATAAGGCTCCGGCGCAAACCAGGCTTCGCGACCGTCATCATAGGGATCGTAGCCATGACCAAAGCTCTCGCTTTGACCCCGGCCATGACCAAAGCCTCCGCCTTGATAGGGAGCATGGCTTTCAGAGGAGTCGTCGCTCAGATCCTGCGCGACGACAGGGGAAGCTGCGAGCGCCAGGATGACAGCGAGGACGAAAGGCTGGCGCGACATGCTTGGTGGCTCCGGTCACTGGGGGAGAGCGGGCGTCGGGGAGAACAGTTCGTCAAGCTCGCCTGCCCAATACGCACAATCTGACGCACGTTAGCTGAACCGCACATGGCCGCGTCGTTCATCCGACAGTCAGCTTTGCAGTGGGGCTGCTGAGTTCTGCTGACGTCTGAGGCCACCGCGCCAAGGCGTATCATTTTGGTCCAGGCCGATCATTTCTTGCCTGCGCTGTCTCAAGATGGAACGCTTTTCTGCGTCTCGGCGCCGGCGTCAACATCCAGTTGTCCACGAAATCGCTGTGCATGCGGCGTCCCGCGAAGGTGCGGCTCAAGCGCCGCGCGTTAGCACGCAATCTGCAGAATAACGAAGATATTGCGCCCAGTTGCGTCAAATTGGAACGTGCGGCGGCTTCTTGTCGATGACTGAGATGCGCATTGAAAAGAGAGTCAATCGGCGATGTGCCTGCCGCACTTCTGAGCAATCAGGTTCCGACGCAAGTGGAGCGCAATCCCTCGGCCAAGCGGAAAGGCAAACCCCGCTTGCGGCCCAAAAATGGGGATTAGAGCGCTGATGTCGATCGCGAATCCAAAAGAGATGCTGAAGCCCTTCGTCGCGCGCGCCAATGGCGACGAAGTCGAACATGAATCGGCATCGCATGAAGACGGCGCGCGCGGCACCCTCACGCGCGAGGACATTGCCCTGGCGATCCATCGCCGGCTTGAAGGCATGTCCCGCCGCGAAGCCAAGCGCCTGACCGACCTGGTGATCGAGGAAATGGCGGCGACTCTGGCGTCCGGCGAGTCGCTCAAGCTTCACGACTTCGGCTCGTTCATCGTGCGCACGAAACGCGAGCGCGCGGGCCGCAATCCGCGCACCGGCGCGCCGGTGCCGATCGAAGCGCGGCGAGTCATTACGTTCAAGGCGTCTCCCAATATGAAAGCGGTCATTAATGGCGAAGTTGCCTTGACGAAGGTCAAGAAGCGCGCCCGTGGCCGCCTCGCGCCGCAGAACGGCGGCGCCGAAGTCGTGAGAATCTTCGCACCTTGAATTTCCGGTAGTCCGCGCTCCTCCCTGTGAGCGGACGTGGGCCCGATCGTTCGCCGCTCGCCCCGGCGAACCTTCGGGCCCTCTCTATTTACGGCAAGGCCGCGCGGTTGAGCTTGCCATTGGCGTTGCGTGGCAGCGCATCGAGGAACATGACCGCGCGCGGACATTTGTAGGCGGCAAGATGCGCGCGGCAGTATTCGAGAATGGCCGTCTCGTGCCGCGCCGCGCCGTCGCGCATCACCACATAGGCCTTGATGATCGTCGCGGTTGCGTCGCGCCCTGGCCGTTCCGCCGCCGCCGCTTCGACGACGCCGTTGATCTCGAGCAGCCTTTTCTCAACTTCCGCGGGCGAGACCCGGTAGCCTCCCGCATTCATGACCTCATCGACGCGGCCGTGGCGCCACATGTAGCCGTCGGTGTCGAATTCGACGATGTCGCCCGAGACGAACCACTCGCCGCGAAACGACTCGCGCTCCTCTTCTTCACGGTTCCAATAACCGAGCATCATGCCCGGATCGTCCCGGCGCACGGCGAGGAGGCCGGTTTCGCCTGGCCGAAGCGGAGTCTCGCCGCCCTCTTGCGGCAGCGCCGCGACCGCCCTGCCCGGCTGCGGCCTGCCGGGCGAGTCGGGACGCACCGGCGCCGTCGGCCCACTGGAGACGAAGGTCGAAATCTCGCTCATGCCGAAGGCTTCGTAAATCTCTTTGCCCGTACGGCCGCGCCAATCGGCGAGCAGGCTCGACGGCAACGCCGCGCCGGCCGAGAGCGCATGGCGCAGGCTCGATAGATTAGCGGTCTCCGGCGCGCCATATTTAAGGATCTGCCGAAAGACGCCTGGCACGGCGGCGAAGATCGTCGCGCGATACGTTTCGATGAGACGCGGCCATGCGGCGGGATCTGGATGTCCATTGTAGAGCACCGCGCTGGCCCCGGCCGACAGCGGATCGATGACGCCGACGCCAAGCGTATAGGTCCAGTTGATGGCGCCGGCGTGCAACATCACGTCGCCGGGGCCAAGCCCCGTCCAATGCTCCCGCATCGGCCTCCGGCCCCAAGCGGCGCGATGCGCATGCAATACGCCTTTCGGCCGGCTCGTCGTGCCGGAGGTGTAAACGAGATAAGCGGGATCGTCGGCGGCGGTGTCGACATAGTCCGGGATGGGCGCGCTCTCGGCGAGCCGCGCCAGATCGGCGCCGCGCAAGACGTGGAAGTCTCCGCTATGCGGCTCGTTCTCGAACGATGCGCCCAACGCCAGCGCGGACGCGCCGCAGTCGCGCGCCATGAACTCGGCTTCCTCGAAAGTGAGCTGAGAGGACGCGAGCAGCGCCACATAGCCGGCGGCGATTGACGCGAAATAGGCAAGCGCCGCATTCGCTTCGTTGCCCATGCGGATCATCACGCGCGCGCCCGCCGGAAGGCCGAGCGACTGCAAACCGGCGGCGAGACGCCGCACTTTCAGATCGAGTTCAGCGTGGGTCCAGCGCTGCGCGCCGGCGTCGCCGACGACGGTGAGCGCCGTGACGTCGGGCCGCAGCCGCGCATTTTCGGCGAGGCAATAGCGCGCGAGATTGAAGCGCGGCGGAACGGGTTCGCGAGCGGAACAAGTCTTCGAAGGCACGCCGTCTTCTCGCATTTGCGGGCGTTCAGGCGCAAGGCCGACGCGCGCATACGCAGCGCGTCCCGACAAAACGGTCGCAACACATCCGTTCAGAAAGTCCGGCTGGGCACGCCCAAATAGCGCCTGATCGAGCCGGCTATTCGGCCTGCATCCGCATACTGCGCGCGGATTGTCCAAACCGCCGGCGAAACGCCCGGCTGAAGTGGGAAAAATCGCTGAAGCCCCAGCGAAAGGCGATCTCACCAATCGGGGCGTGCGCTCGGGCGTTGAGGTCGGCGCGACAATGATCGAGACGCCTCGACCAAACATAGCGCATCAGCGATACACCCTCAGCTTCGAAGAGCGCGTTGAGATAGCGGATTGAAAGCCCCAGCGCCTGGGCCGTCATGGTCGGATCAAGCCGGGGATCGCCCAAGCGGCCTTCGATGAAGCGCTTCACCCGTCGCAGCGTGGCGTCGCGACTGCGGGCGGTCGCGGGAATTTGTTGCGAATCGGCAACGGAAAGGGCGATGAGGTCGGCGCAATGGTCCGTCGCCGCCGCGAAGGACTCATCCGTGAGTACGGCGGCATGCGCGGCGATAGAACGGATATGCGCGGCGGCGATCGCGCCAAGTCCGCGCGCGCCGGCGATCGGTGCGGCCAATCGACGGTCCATATCGGGCAAACGCGTTCGCATGGCGGCGCGCGGCAGAGATACGATCAGTTTCGAGAATGAGCCAGGACAATAGATTTTGTGCGGCCGGGTGGCGTCGTAGATCGTCATGTCGCCAGGACGCAACGCCGCTCGGCGCTCGCCTTGCTCAAGAAAATATTCGCCCGAGAGCAGCACAACGGCGAGATACACGTCCTGACTGTCGGGCAGCGAAGGCCGCTTCGGTCTTTCGATGAGGATGGCGTTTGAGCGGATCGCCGAGAGTCGCACGTCAATTTCGCCATATATCGTCATTTCATTGAACAGCGGCTGCGTCGGCAGGGCGCAAGCGTCTGCGCGGGCGTATTCACGTCCGATCACCTCACAGAGCCACTCACGGCGCCGGGCATGCGGCACGCCTTCGGTCGAAAGGAATTGCGCTTTCGTCATCGAATCCCTCCTCACGCCCGGCAGATCCATTTCAGACAAGTTTTTCAGCCGCCTCGGTCAAGCATTGATTCGATCAATGTTGCATATCCGCCCCGCGGCGAACCGCCGAAATCGGCAGGAATGTCAAAATGAGTCAAAACGCGCGATCAGTCCAAGAAAACAACATTATTTTGCTAAGAGGCGCCGCCCTTTGGGTGCTCGTTGCGCTCGTTCTGGCCTGGTGTCTGGTGGCGCTCAAGATGGAAGCGCCGCTCATGTCGGCGATCTTTCCCGGGAAATTCTCGCGCGTCTTGCAGGCCCATATCGACTTCCTGCTGATGAGCGCGCTCCTGCTCGGCTTCTACGGAACGCGAGTTCCTTTCGCCTGGCCCGTGCGCTGGGCAATGGTCGTGGGCGCATTCACCAATTCGAGCCTGTTCATCTTGCAGGCGGCGTTTCCAATCCTCGACGGCCCGCCGGCGGAAGGCTGGGGTCCGAACGTGTTCAGGCTCTATCTCATGGCGAGCATCGTAACGACCAGCTTCGGTTTCGCCGGCGCCTGCCTCACCGTCCTGCGTGCGAGCTTCCGCTCGGAGCCTTATTGACTTGATCGGCAGAGAAAGCCGCCGCGTGGCATATCCTCACGGAAGGCCTAATCGAACAGGCTTGAGACGCTTTCCTCCCGCGCCGTGCGGGCGATCGCCTCGCCGATCAGATGGCCGATCGGAATGACGCGAATGTTGGGGGCGGCTTCGACCGCGGCCGTCGCGCGGATCGTGTCGGTGACGACAAGCTGCTTCAGCTTCGAGTTGGCGATGCGCTCCGCCGCCGCGCCCGACAGCACGCCATGGGTGATGAAGGCGTAGACCGAGCCGGCGCCCGCCGCCAGCAGGGCTTCGGCGGCGTTGCACAGCGTTCCGCCCGAATCGACGATGTCGTCGATGAGGATGCAGTTGTGGCCGCTCACGTCGCCGATGATGTTCATGACCTCGGAGTCGCCGGCGCGCTCGCGGCGCTTGTCGACGATGGCGAGCGGCGCGTCGATGCGCTTCGCCAGCGCCCGCGCGCGCACCACGCCGCCGACGTCCGGCGACACAACCATGACATTCTTGAGTTCAAGGTGCGACTTGATGTCCGCCACGATGACCGGCGCGGCGAAGAGATTATCCGTTGGAATGTCGAAGAAGCCCTGAACCTGGCCGGCGTGCAGATCCACGGTCAGGACGCGGTCCGCGCCCGCCCGCGTGATCAGATTGCTGACAAGCTTGGCCGAGATCGGCGTGCGCGGCCCCTGTTTGCGGTCCTGGCGGGCGTAGCCGAAATAGGGAATGACCGCCGTGATGCGACGCGCTGAGGCGCGGCGCAGCGCGTCGACCATGATCAGGAGCTCCATCAGATGGTCGTTGGCCGGCGCGGACGTGGACTGGATCACGAACGTGTCCTGCCCGCGCACATTCTCCAGGATTTCGACCCAGATTTCCTGGTCGGCGAAGCGGCGAACCTGGGCGCGACAGAGCGGAACGCCAAGGTGGGCGGCGATCGCCTCCGCGAGCGGCCTGTTGGAGTTGCCCGCCAGGAGTTTCATCGCCGCCATTTAGATCCATCCCCGCGCCCTAAACGCCGCGGCGTCATAGCAGCGATGGCGGCTGCGAACAATATGACGCCGGGATGGCGGCTTTCTCTGTCGAAAAATATCGACAGGATTGCCTCTTGGACGGGTAATGCTCTAAATGGTGACAGCGGCCTCACCGATGCGCGGCGGGCCGGGGCGCTTGATTTTTGCGCCTTCATCCACTCGCCCCACTTTCCGTAGTAGACAGGCGTCGCTTCCGTAAATGACGAATAGCGTATCGGATCATGCGCCGCAGCCTTCCTCGCCGCGCGAGACGCGGGTCGTCGTCGCCATGTCCGGCGGCGTCGACTCGAGCGTCGTCGCCGCTCTGCTGAAGGAGCAAGGCTACGACGTCGTGGGCGTCACGATGCAGCTTTATGATCACGGCGAAGCCACGCACCGCAAGGGCGCCTGCTGCGCCGGGCGCGACATTCACGATGCGCGAAATGTCGCGGCGCGACTCGGCATTCCGCACTTCGTTCTCGATTACGAGAGCAAGTTTCGCGAGAAGGTGATTGACGAATTCGCCGCGAGCTACGCCAGCGGCGAGACTCCCGTGCCTTGCATCGCCTGCAACCAGTTCATCAAATTCGCCGATCTCATGGAGACGGCGAAGGACCTCGGCGCGCACGCGCTCGCGACGGGCCATTACATTTCCGCCCGCGACGACGGACGCGGCGGCCGTGCGCTCTACCGCGCCAAGGATGCGGCGCGCGACCAGAGCTATTTCCTGTTCGCGACGACGCGCGAGCAGCTGCGGATGCTGCGCTTTCCGCTCGGCGACTATGCCAAGGCCGAAGTTCGCGACATGGCCCGCCGCTTCGGACTCGAGGTCGCCGACAAGCCGGACAGCCAGGACATCTGCTTCGTGCCGACCGGGCGCTACACCGACATCGTCGAAAAGCTTGCGCCTGCGTCGGTGGTGCCCGGCGAGATCGTGCATCTCGACGGCCGTGTCCTGGGGCGACACGCCGGCGTCATCCACTACACCATCGGACAGCGCCGCGGCCTAGGGCTGGGCGCAAAAGTCGCCGGCCGCGACGCGGAGCCGCTTTACGTTCTGCGCCTTGACGCCGAGAAGGCTCAGGTCGTGGTCGGCCCCCGCGAGGCTCTGGAGACTCGCGCCGTACAGCTACGCGACGTGAATTGGATTGGGGAGGGCGCGCTCTCTTCCCTCCCGCCCGAGGGCATCGACATTATGGCGCGCGTGCGCTCGACGCGGCCGCCTGTTCCGGCGCGGGTGATCGCGGGCCGGGACGGCGTGCTGGTGGTCTTCGCGGCGAGCGAATTCGGCGTCTCGCCTGGGCAGGCGTGCGTCTTCTACGATGCCGACGAAAATGAAGCGCGCGTGCTCGGCGGCGGATTTATCACCGCGATCGAGCCCGCAGCGATGACGATGTCATCAAAGGCGCCGCCGCTGCGCGCCGAAGAAGTGCGAAGGGCGCCTCGATGAGCGAAGCCAGGAATTTTTTGCGCGAAGTCGAAACGCTCGATAACTGCAATGTCGAGGCCGCTTATGCCCGCTGGGCGCCGATCTACGATTTGACCTTTGCGACGCTGCTGAAGCCCGGCCGCCGCGCCGCCGCCGCCGCAGCCTCGAAGGCGCAGGGACCGATCCTCGATGTCGGCGTCGGCACGGGACTCGAACTGCCGATGTTTGCGGCCAATACGCAGGTCATTGGCGTCGATCTGTCGGAGCCGATGCTGCGCCGCGCCGCGCAGCGCGTGCGCCGCGAGCGCCTCTCCCATGTCGCCGGCCTCGTGAAGATGGACGCGACGCGAATGGCGTTCTCGGACGCGAGTTTCGCTTGCGTTGTCGCGCCTTACGTCCTGACGGTCGTGCCGGAGCCGCAAGCCATGCTCGACGAACTCGCGCGCGTGCTTCGGCCGGGCGGCGAGATCGTGCTCGTCAATCATGTGAGCGGCAAGGACGACGCGATTGCGCTGTTCGAGGCGTGGCTCGACCGCCATATGGCTCCCAAGCTCGGCTGGCGTCCGCAGTTTCCCTGGTCGATCATCGGCGACTGGATCGACCAGAACCCGCAAATGAAGCTCATCGAGCGCCGCCCGCTCGCGCCCTTCGGTCTGTTTACGCTGACGCGGATCGAGCGTCTCCCGGTGGAGAGAAAAGAACGCGAAAAATCCGCGCCATTGGAGTTAGCGCTCGCCTAGCGAATCTCTCAGACGCCACTGGCGCCCGGCCGCGCGCGGCGCTACATTCATCAGGCGGCGCTGCGGGGTGCGTGCAGGACTATTATTCCCCGGGGCCTTATCGATCCTTATGGGAGCTGTCCCTGGCCTCGCCCGTGGGCTTGGTCATATGGCGCCCACCTACGTTGTAGGTTCCCGGGATCGATGTCCCACGGCTCTTGTGGCCCGCACTCTCCTTCCCTGTTATTCCTCTCGCATGAGCGATTTGAAAGCCGAGCTGCGGCGCCGTTCGCTGGCGCGCCGCGATCTCATCACGCCGCACGAAGCGCATGAGGCGGCCGCGTCCGTCGCGCGCCGGGGCGTCGCGCTGGTCGCCGGCTTTGCGCGCGATGCGAAACTGAGCGCGCCGCCTGTCGTTTCCGTCTATTGGCCGATCCGCAGCGAGTTGAACACGCGCCCGCTCATCGATGCGCTCGCCGCCGAAGGTTACCGCGTGACCTTGCCGGTCATGCACAAGGTGCGTCAGCCTTTAGTCTTTCGCGCCTTCGCGCCTGGCGACGACCTCGTCAAAGGGCCGTTCGGCCTGTCCGAACCGTCGGACGACAAGTCTGCATATGACCCCGATATTGTGTTTTCGCCGCTCGCCGCCTTCGATCGGCGCGGTTTTCGGCTGGGCTATGGCGGCGGCATCTATGACGCCACGCTCTCTACCCTTCGCGCCAAAAAGCCGGTCGTCGCCGTCGGCGTCGCATATTCCTGGCAGGAAGCCGACCATGTGCCGATCGAACCGCATGACCAGCGGCTCGACGCCGTCATGACCGAACAGGAGACGCTGCGGTTCGCAACCGCGGTCGCCTAGGACGCCGGTCACATCTCGTCAAAATACAGACGTCTCGGCGGTTCGACAGGAGCCGCCGAGAATTGGGCGTTCGCACATCACCGCGCCGGCGCCGGCGGCAGGTTGACGAGCTGACCAGCACGCAGCCTTTTCGACTTCAGGTCGGGATTGAGCTCGGCGATCGCGCGCCATTTGCTTGTTGCGCCGTAGAGTCGCCTGGCGATGGATTTAAACGTGTCCCCCGTGCGGGCTGTATAAATTCCCGGGTCCTTCGCCGCGGTCGTCGGGGGCTCGACGGGCGCATGGCCAGCAGAGGCCTGCGGGGCTTCCGCCGCCGCACTTTCTCGGCGCTCTGTCTTCGGCTCTTCATTGGTCTCAGACGGATTGACCTCTGAAGCGGGTTCCTCGCTGGTTGTCGTCTCGCCGCTCGCAGCGGTCTCTTCGGTCTGCGCCTCCTGCTGCTGCGCAGAATCTGACTCCGAACCGATATGCGCCGCTTGCGGCCCAGCGACGAGCAGAAAGGCGATGGCGATCGCCGCGGCCGCCAGTGAGGCTTCTGCGAAACCACGACGGCGCAGGGGCGGGAACAGCGGCGGCCGCGCGCGATCGCTCGCTCCCGGGGACTCTGCCGGCTCCTGCGCCTCGCGGCCGCGCAGCCAGACGAGCGCCTCGAATATGAAATACAGGAACAGCGCCGCCGTCACCGGCGGCTTTCGAAACGAATCCGGCGCAAACATGTATGCGACGACGCCGAGCTGGATCAGCGCCGAAAGCCAGGGCAGCCCGATCGCGCCGAGCGTCATACGGCGACGCGCCGCGATGCCCGCCGCGAGAAGGAAAAGCGCGAGGTAGACCCAAAGCAGCGCACTTTGTCGGTCGAACGTCCAGCCGAAGGCGGTCGCGCCCAATAGACAAAACAGTCCCAGTGCGGCGGCGGCATAGGCCGCGTGAAGCAGCCGCTGCGGACCCAGTATCCGATTGAGATGAAAGGGCAGCGCCGCCGCAAGCGCCGCCATCAAGATCACGGCAGCGTAGGCGGATGTAAGATTGGAGTTCATGCAACCGCGCTCCTCAGGGGTCGGTTTTGACTTCAATGCGCTCCGGACGTGACAGTTTCTTGAGAGCAAGCCGCCGGCCATCCATGAATCATTCCGATTTTTCCGATACGCCCGCGCTCTCAAAAGTCGCCATATCCCTATGACACGCGAGCGCGGCTTTGATCAGGCCAATGGCGAGCGCCGCGCCCGAGCCCTCGCCAAGCCGCATGTCGAGATCGAGCAGCGGGCGCATTCCAAGCCGCGTCAGAACGTCGCGATGCGCGCCCTCCGCAGAGACGTGGCCCGCTGAGCAATGCGCGATCGACTCGGGCGCGATCGCGTGGAGCAGCGCGGCGGCGGCGCAGGCGACATAGCCGTCAAGCACCACGGGAATGCGGTTGAGACGCGCGGCGGCGATCGCGCCCATCATCGCCGCGATTTCCCGCCCGCCGAGCCGGCGCAAGATTTCTAAAGGATCGGCGAGATGTGGCGCATGCAGCGTCAGCGCGGCGTCGATCGCGGCGTTCTTGCGCGAAAGCCCGGCGTCGTCGACGCCCGTGCCGCGTCCGGTCCAGCGCGAGGCGGGCCCGCCGTAAAGCGCCGCATAGATCGCCGCAGCGCTCGTCGTATTGCCGATGCCCATCTCGCCAGGGGCGAGGAGATCAATATCGCCCTGGATCGCCTCCATCCCATAGGCGAAGGTCGCCGCCGCTTCGCGCTCGTCCATGGCCGGCGCCACAGTAAAGTCGGCGGTCGGCCGTTCGAGCGCCAGCTCATAGACCTTCAGGCCGACGCCATAGGACTTGCAGATCTGATTGATCGCGGCGCCGCCAGTGAGAAAATTCGCCACCATCTGCTGCGTGACGCTCGCCGGGAAAGCCGAAACGCCCTGCGCCACGACGCCGTGATTGGCGGCGAAAACCGCGACGAGCGGGCGCTCGATCGCGGGCTCCGCCCTGCCCTGCCAGGCGGCGAGCCATTCGACGATCTCTTCGAGACGACCAAGCGCGCCGGGCGGCTTGGTGAGCCGGCCGTCGCGCGCGCGGACCGCCTCCGCGGCTTGCAGATCGGGGTCGGGCAGAGCCGCCAACAGGATACGAATTTCTTCGAAGGGATGAATGGCGTGAGACATGCCGCCGGCTTTACCGGGTCGCGGCGACATTGGCGAGCGCTCGCGTCATTCTGGCGCAGCGAAGCCATTTAGCCGTCATTGCGAGCGAAGCGAAGCAATCCTGATATCGCGTCTCCTGGATTGCTTCGTCGGCTTCGCCCCCCTCGCAATGCCGCTATGCGGGTCGCAACGACGCCTGGCTCCGCATCCGCTCGAAAGCGGCGAGCGCGCGCTCGCGGGCTTCGGCGTGATCGACGATCGGATGGGGATAGGTGACGCCAAGCACTACGCCGGCCGCGCGCAAGACGTCCTCCGGAGCCGCCCACGGACGATGGATGTAGCGGGCGTCGAGCGCCGCGAGCTCCGGCACGTAACGGCGCACATAGGCGCCGTCCGGATCGAATTTTTCACCCTGAAGCGCGGGATTGAAGATGCGGAAGTAAGGCGCGGCGTCCGCCCCGCAGCCCGCCACCCACTGCCAATTGGCGCTGTTGTTGGCGAGATCGGCGTCGACCAGCGTGTCCCAAAACCAGCGCTCTCCCTTCCGCCAGTCGATGAGCAGGTGCTTGATCAGGAAGCTCGCCGAAACCAGACGGGCGCGATTGTGCATCCAGCCCGTGATCCACAATTCGCGCATCGCC
The DNA here is from genome assembly GCF_013350005.1 of Methylocystis silviterrae. Taxonomy (GTDB): domain Bacteria; phylum Pseudomonadota; class Alphaproteobacteria; order Rhizobiales; family Beijerinckiaceae; genus Methylocystis; species Methylocystis silviterrae. Next base: position 42,807 of record NZ_JABVWW010000011.1, on the reverse strand, counting down.
GCGTCGACGAGCGGATAGCCGGTCTGACCGTTCCGCCAGGCGTCGAGCGACGTCTCGTCGTCGCGATAGGGAAAGCGCTCGAAAGTCGTATCCAAAGGGCGGTCTGGCAGGTCCCAGTTGGAGATCAGCAAGTGATGGCAGAACTCCCGCCAGCCAAGTTCCCTCAGATAGGCTTCGCCGCCGATGCTCCCAGGCTCGCTGATCGCGTGCCAGACTTCGCGCGGCGACAATTCGCCAAAGTGCAGATGCGGGGAAAGCCTGGAAACGCCGACGCGGCCCATGAAGTCGCGTTCGACCTTGTAGTCGCCGACATGGTGGCGCGCGAAGTCTGCAAGCTCGGCGCGCGCCGCCGTCTCGCCGACGAGCCAGACCTTGCGCATGCCGATCGCCCAATCGGGGTTCTGTGGCAGCAGCCGCCATGCGTCGAGATCGTCGCTGTCGGGCGGAAGCGGCGCGGCGTGCAGGATTTCGGGCGCCGGAAGGGGCCGCTCCGGCGGCGGCGCGGCGAGGCAGGCCCGCCAAAAAGGCGTGAACAACCGGAAATTCTCGCCCTGTTTGGTGCGAAGCTTCTCCGGCTCGAAGAGTACAGAATCATGGAAACAATGAGTTTCTACGGCATCCTCGCGCAGCTGCGCCTCGAGTTCCGCATCTCGCCGGATCGCCCAAGGCTCGTAAAGCTTGTTCCAAAAGACGGCGTCGGCGCCGGTTTCGGCGACAATCTGCTCGAAGACGTAATGAGCGCGCCCCCGGCGCAGGGTCAGCGACACGCCCCTGCCGTCGAGGCTCTGGGACAGCGCCCTCAGAGAATGGTGCAGCCACCAACGCGCCGCGGCGCCGGTCCGCCATTCTCCGGGGCTTTCATCGTCCAGGATGTAAAGGGCGACGAGCGGCGCTCCCGTTCGGGCAGCCGCCAAAAGCGCCGGATTGTCAGAGATGCGCAAATCATTGCGAAACCAGACGATCGCCGGCGCATTCATATCGCGAGAACCCCGATTGACGTTCCGAAAGGTCACGCCCGATCGCTCCGCTGCGACGAAGGATCGGGACTAAGTCGTAACCTCGCCGGCGGCCAAGGGTTCCCCCATCCGCGCTTTCATACCGTCAATACAGTCGCGCCAGCCGCCTAATGAAGGCGTTTGGCGTGCTTGAGGCCATAAAAGAGGTAGATTGCGACCCCGATGACGGTCCAGATCAGCAGCCGCAGCCAAGTGTCGAGCGGAAGCGCGACCATCAAAGCGAAACAGGACAAAATGCCGGCGACCGGCAACCATGGGATCCCCGGCGCGCGGAACGGGCGGCGGAGTTCCGGGTGCATTCGACGCAGGCGCAGCACCGCCAAGCAAACGAGCGCGAAAGCCGCCAGCGTCCCGATGCTCACCATTTCGCCGAGAATATCGAGCGGCAACAGACCCGCCGCGAGCGCCACGACCACGCCGACGAGGATCTGGCTTACGGCGGGCGTGCGCCATGCCGGGTGAAGCCTCGCAAAGATCGGGGGCAGCAGGCCATCATGCGCCATGGCGAAGAAAATGCGCGTCTGTCCGTAGAGCAGCACCAGAATCGCCGTCGTCAGTCCGGCCAGCGCGCCGAGCTTCACCGCCCAGGCGAGCCACGAGACGCCGGTGCGATCCATGACCAGCGCCATCGGGTCCGGAACGCCCAGCTCCTTGTAGTTGACGACGCCGGTCGCCACCGCCGCAACGGCCACGTAGAGTATCGTGCAGATGATGAGCGAGCCGACGATGCCGATCGGCACGTCCCGCTGTGGATTATGCGCCTCCTGCGCCGCGGTCGAGACGGAGTCGAATCCTATATAGGCGAAGAACACCACCGAAGCGCCGCGCACGACGCCGCTCCAGCCGTAAGTTCCGAACTCGCCCGTGTTCTCCGGAATGAGCGGCGACCAATTGGCATGATCGATATGCGCAGCGCCAAATACGATCACCATCAGCACGACAGTGACCTTGATGGCGACGATGACGTTATTGAACAGCGTCGACTCGGACGTGCCGCGCACGAGCAGCGCGGTCAGCAAAAGAACGATTCCGGCGGCGGGAACATTGAACAACCCATGCACGGCGCCGGGCGGCGCCCCATGCGCGGTCGGATCGGCAAAAAAGGCCGTCGTCAGTTCAGGCGGCACATGTATGCCAAGCCCTTCCATGACGCGATTGAAATAGCCGCCCCAGCCGACCGCGACCGTGGCCGCGCCGGCGGCATATTCGAGCACCAGATTCCAGCCGATGATCCAAGCGAAAATCTCGCCGAGCGTCACATATGTGTATGTGTAGGTGCTCCCCGAGACGGGAATAAGCGACGCAAGCTCCGCGTAGCAGAGCGCGACGAAGGCGCATGCGAGCCCCGACAGTATGAAGGAGATCATGACGCCGGGCCCGGCGTAATTCGCCGCCGCCGTGCCGGTCAGCACGAAAATGCCGGCGCCGATGATTCCGCCGACTCCAAGCGACATCAACGACGCCCAGCCAAGCGCGCGCTTGAGGCCATCTCCGTCCGCGGCGGCATCGTGATCGGCGATGATCTTGAGGACGGACTTGCGGTTCAGATAGCTCTTGCTGGCGCCTTGGAACAAGCGTCACCTCTTCGAATTCGCGACGTGGCGAGCGCGCCGCGCCTTCGGCGGCGCCGATTATCAGCGCGACGCCAAAACATACAAGCGGAAAGACTGCCGGAAGCGGCGCGCGATCGCGTCGCGCGTCAATTAGCGTTCCAGATCCGTGATATCGCGCTCGTGGACGCACGCGGCGCGGTCCCTCCGGCTTGCCTTGCAGCTGCCTTTGCTATAGCAAAACGTGAGCGCGGCGTTGGCCGCCTGTTAACGGGTCGAGCTCGAGAATGAGGCCATGAGCAAGAAGCCCATCAATTATCTGCATCTGTCAACGCTCGTCGCCGTGGCGGTCTTGGTCGGCACCGAGCTTGTCGGCGCGTCCTGGGCCGCCGGCTGGGCGCTGGGCGGCCTTTTTCAGCTTGATCCGCTCATCAGCCGCTCGCTCGAAATTATATTCTCCCTCGCGGGGCTGATCGGACTCTATTTCTTCATGCGGACCGCGATCCGCAATGAGCCGATTCGCGGCTGAATAAAGGGTCTCGCGCCCTCATGTCTCGCGCCCCACGAATGACTCGCGGCGGACGCAGGCCCAAGCGCACATCTCCCAAACTTCGTAACAAGGACGCCGAGATGGTCGACAAGCAGGATCGTCGCTCGTTTCTCAAAGCGGCGGCGGCGACGAGCGCCTTGGGCGCCGTAAGCGCACCTCGCAGCGCGGCGGCGACGAGCGTCTCAAATCTCCGGCTCGGCGAACCGCGGCCATTCTCTTTCGAGACGCTCAAGCAGACGGCGCAGCGCCTCGTCAAAGAGCCTTACCGCAAGCCGAATATCCCTGCCCCCGAGATCACCTCGCAGATCGACTACGAGAAGTGGGGACAGATCACCTACAACACCGATCACGCGCTTTTCGCCGACACCAAGGACCGCTTCCCCGTAGAGTTCTTCCACCTTGGGATGTTCTTCAAGAAGGCCGTGCGCATGAATGTCGTTGAAAACGGCGAGGCGCGCGAGGTTCTTTACGATACGAGCTACTTCAATATGCCGGCGGATTCGATCGCCCGCCAACTGCCGCCCGGCGCCGGCTTCGCGGGATTTCGCATTCAGGAGGCCAAGGACGGCGCGCTCGACTGGAAGAAGAACGACTGGGTGGCGTTTCTGGGCGCGTCATATTTCCGCGCGATCGGCGAATTGCGGCAATATGGCATGTCGGCGCGCGGCGTCGCGCTCGATACCTGGCAGGCAGGATCAAACGAAGAATTCCCCGATTTCACCGAAATTTACATCGGCCCGGAGACCGCCGACGGCGTCGTCCTGCATGCGCTGCTCGAAGGGCCGTCGATTGTGGGCGCCTATCGCTTCCTGATGACGCGCGGCAAGGGCGTCGTCATGGACATCGACTGCTCGCTGTATCTGCGCGGCGCCTTCACGCGCTTTGGCGTCGCGCCGCTCACCTCGATGTTCTGGTTCTCGGAGACTGCAAAGCCGACGGCCATCGATTGGCGGCCGGAAGTGCATGATTCGGACGGGCTGAGCATGTGGACCGGCGCGGGCGAGCGCTTGTGGCGGCCGTTGAACAATCCGAACCGGGTCATGGCGTCGGCGTTTGGCGACAATAATCCAAAGGGCTTCGGCCTGATGCAGCGCGACCGCAATTACGACCATTATCTCGACAACGTCTTCTACGATCGCCGTCCGAGCGTCTGGATCGAACCCAAAGGCGATTGGGGCAAGGGCGCGATTCAACTCATCGAAATCCCGACGGACGACGAGATCCACGACAACATCGTCGTCATCTGGGCGCCCGAGAAGCCCGCCGTTCCCGGCGCCTCCTTTGAATATTCCTATCGGCTGTATTGGCTTGCGGACGAGCCCTATCCGACCAAGCTCGCGCGCTGCGTCGCGACGAGGCTCGGCAACGGCGGCCAGCCCGGCAGGCCGCGGCCCAAGGGCGTCCGGAAGTTCATGGTGGAATTTCTCGGCGAGCCCCTCGCCAAGCTCCCCTTCGGGGTGAAGCCCGAACCCGTGTTATGGGCGTCGCGCGGAACATTCTCCTACGTGTTCACCGAAGCGGTTTTTGACAATGTGCCGGGCCATTGGCGGGCGCAATTTGACCTCACCGTCGAAGGCTCTGAGCCTGTGGAGATGCGCCTGTTCCTCAAGAACGGCGATGACGTGCTTTCGGAAAATTGGCTGTATCAATACCACCCGTTGTAACGTCGAGTATTTTCTCCGGAGACAATTATGGACAACAATAGCGCCGTAAGCCGCTACTTTTTAGATGTTTTATACAGCGAGTATTTTTATCTCAAGAACCACGAGAAACCAAAGAAGAGCCGGCTCAGAGATTTTTTTTTGAAGCGTATGCTCGAGTTCTATTGGTCGACAACCCGATTTATTGGGTTGGGTTTTTTGCATGACGGCCGATGGCAAACGACGAACCGCGTCGATCAGCTCCTTCGCCAACGCCCGTCCATCCCACGCAGCTCCTGCATTCAGGCTTCAGACTGCGGGAGGATGTTGATCGATGTCGCGTCTACCCATTTGTCGGGAAAAGAAACTGGGATCCAGCGGGTCGTGAAGGAAATTGCTTTCGCTGGCGCTGAAATGGGCGCGGCTCTCCCGGTTCTTCGTATTAAGGACAGGTTTTATCCATATTTCAGGAATGCGATCTCCTCGGATTCTGTTGAATTGGCGCCCGGCGACATCTTGCTGCTTTTGGATGCGCCAGCGGCGGATTTGGAGAGCTATTCTGCGGCTATGAAAGCCGTCAGAAGCCTAGACGGCCAAAACGTTGTCTGCATATACGATCTGCTACCGAAAACGATACCATGGTCGTTCAGTCCCGAGCAGCTGCAGCATTATGAAAATTGGTTCAGCGCAATAGTTTGCGAGTCCGACGCAGCGGTTTGCATCTCCGAAACTGTAGCGCATGAACTGAAGGCGCACTTGACGGGCTTGCCTCAGCCCGTTCGAATGCCGGTCGGTTGGTTCCAGCTCGGAGGCAATTTCCGCTACAGTAAAACATTGCCCGTAGGCGCTGACGTCGCCGCTATCACGCGAACATCATCTCCGTTTTTTTTAAGCGTCGGAACGCTCGAGCCGCGCAAAGGGTACCATGTTTCACTTGATGCGATGGAGGAGTTGTGGAAACACGGGATCGACGTTCATTTCGTCATCGTTGGCCGTTACGGCTGGATGAGCGATGTTTTGCAACGAAGAATTCTTGAACACGAGGAGCATAGAAAGCGTTTGCACTGGTTGCAGAATGCAAATGACGCAGAATTGCACTGCTTGTACAGTTCCGCGCATGCGCTGGTCTTTGCTTCGATCGCAGAAGGATTCGGTCTTCCCATTATCGAGGCAGCAAATGACGGGCTGCCGGTGATTGCATCCGACATTCCTATTTTTCGAGAAGTGGGCGGCAAAAATATTTCCTATTTCAGAGCTTTAGATAGCTCAGATCTCGCGCGCAAATTGCTGGAGGCCATGACTAAGGAGAGGCAACCCCAAAAAATCGAAGTTCCCGGTTGGAAGCAGTCGACTCAGCAGCTTCTCGATATGGTGCGAACACAATCTTATCAGTTGAAATAGGTTCGTCCGCTTCATACGGTTTCGCCAAGCGCGCTCCTTGCTCGTCGATAGCCGATATTCAGTGGCGCCATGAAGCATTGCTAAGCGGCCATCAAGAGATGTTGAACCGCCCCGGGTTTGCCGGGGGCTGTTTCGCTTGGGGCGCGCGCACGGGTATTTGAGAAGTTATCCAGACGGTTTGGGCCTGCGCATATTCACGCTAATAATTGCGGACCCTTATGCAATGTGATGAACGTGCCAGCGCCGGACGTCATCGAAGCCGCCTTCGCTCGTCGCAGCCGCTATAAGGCAAAGGACAGCGACGAAATATTCCCCACGCTCCTTGATTCGACCAATGACCCGCGCTCAGCGGACATCGTCATCGGGGCGTTCCGATTCTAGGAAGCAGCCGAATGGAGATCATTCCGTATCAATCCCAGTAGCGCCTGAGACGATTGTTTCCATGATAACACCGGCAGCGGTCTTCCGCGTCTTCCAGATGCAAGCGACTCGACAATCCGCGTTCCCAATGAGTCGGCGTCGAGCATATTAAAATAGGTGATCGACTCGCCTCCCACTTCATGGAAAATTTCAATGTCGCTTGCAATGACGGGCGCACCGGCGCGCGCCGCCTCTATCAGCGGCAAGCCAAAACCTTCCGCATAGGATGCGCAGATGACGGCATGAGCCTTTCGATAAAGGCAACCCAGTTCCGCGTCGCTCGCATCGCTGAACCAAAACAATCGGCCGCCATGCTCAACATGCTCGCACAAGCGCCGCTCGAGAGCCGCCGTGTTCCATCCCCGTCGGCCGACGATCACAAACGCCACGTCGATCCCCCGCGCCCACAGGCGCTCAAACGCCGCAAGCGAGAGAGCCTGACCTTTATTTGGCGCAAGCGTTCCGACGCTTAGAAAAAAAGTGCGAGAACCGTCACAGATCATTTGAACGCGCGCCGTAGGATTTGTTTTTTCCTCTTCAGTAAAATCCGCTCCGAGCTTCCATACTCCGACCCTCTGTCCCTGTTTTCGCGCGAGACCGCGTTCCTCGCAATGCTGCTCAAACTCCTGCGCGACGCTGCTCGAAATTGCTGCGACGGAATCGCATGACAGAACGATCTCCTCGAACCATTTGCTGAAGCCGCTCCGCAGCCTCGCAGGAAAGCCCGCCGCGTAAAGAATGGGAAAAAGATCGTAGAGACAGACGACGTTTCGACCGCCGTTGGCCCAGACCAAGTCAATGATCGGTCGATATTCTGAGACGTAAATCCAGCCAGCATCGAGTAGAAGAAAAGTATCCCCGCTTCGAATATCGATAGCTACAGGCTCACTGGCGTCCGCGGTATGGCAACAGAGGCGGCCGTCGATAATCGTCACGGGAAAGCCTTGGCCCGACGCGATCGCCGCTTTCGCGACTTCCCGAACGACGCGCTGAATGCCAGTGCCGACGTCGCTGCGGTATGTCGGCGTTACGTCGATTAGCAAGCGTCCGCAGTCCGCGTTGCTAACTATGTTCTGATCGACCAACATCCACGACGGCGGCGCCTTTTGTTCCTCCCCACCCCATCCAATAAATTTCCAGACTCCCCGCAAAAGCCTAGAAATCGTCCAATATAGTTCACGTATCCGATCGTAAATCGCCTTGAAGCGAGCGTCGACGCTTTGGCGATCTCGTTCACAGACCTCCTCATAAAGTTGCCCAAGGAGGTAAGAACGTATGGCTTCTTTCACTGCCCTACCTCCACAGCCGAGTTCTTGGAAGTTAGGAGCCGCACCGCTTCGGCGTCGATTTGATAGGCGTTGTCCCGCAACATCCCAGCCAAGGCGTCAGCCGAAGCCTGCCAACTGACGAAGGAAACCCGGTGAGGCGCGTTCTTTGCGGCCAGTTCCGCTCGCACATGCGTTGCGAGCGAATGGGAATCGAGCAGGTCGAAATAGACATGGCCCTCGCCGCCAATTTCACGCAGCACTGGAATGTCGCTCGCGATGGCGCGCGTCCCATAATATGCAGCTTCCACCAGCGGCATGCCAAACCCCTCGGCAAAAGAAGGAAAAATTAGCGCCCGCGCAAGTGGATAGAGATATACAAGATCGACGTCGCTGGCGTTATCAAGCCAAAAGAGCTTCCGGTTGAATTCCGCGTGTTCACGGATCCGGCGTTGTAACGCGCGTGTGTTCCAGCCACAGCGGCCAGCGATCACATAACGCACATCGCACCCTTCCGCCCAAAGCGTTTCGAATGCGTCCAGAGCGATGGAATATGCCTTTCGCGGCTCGAGCGTGCCGACGCTCATGAAGAACGGCGCCTGCATCGAGGCGATGCGCTGTGCGATTGGCGAAGGCGAGGATTGGGAGGGCGCACGAAAATCCGCGCCAAGCGGCCACCAGCCAATTCGCATGTTGGCAGGGGGCGCAAGATGCTCCTCACGTATATATGCCACAAGATCCAGCGCCACGCTGTGCGAGATGCAGACGATCGCATCGCAGCGCATCAGAACGTCTTTAAACCAGGGAACAAAGGGAGCGCTATTTTTCGGCGCCGTAGCGGCCGGATAACGTAAGGGAATAAGGTCATAGAGGCAGCCGACGACTTCGGCGCCAGCATCATGCGCTGCGCTCAAGAGCTGCGGATATTCCTCGACGAAGCCCCATCCTGAATCGAGCAGCAACAGCTTATCGCCCGATTGCAGTTCAACCGCGTCGGGCAAATTGTCGTGCTTGAAATGGCCGTAGAGCCGGCCCCCTTCAAGATAGACCGGAAGCGCTTCGCCGCTTTCAACGCAGGCGCGCGCGATTTCGCGCACGACGCGCTGGACGCCCGTATGGCCGCGAAAACGATGCGTCGCCGTCATATCGATGAGCAAACGATTGCGCGCCGCCGGCGCCGGGATGCCGCCTTCAAGCCGCGTGCGCAGCGCCTGCGCTTTGACCGCATCCGGCTTGCGCCAGCGCCCGTCATGCAGGCGGCCAAGACCAAAGAGGCGCGAGAGCGTCCAATAGAACTCCAGCGCCTTCCCGTAAATGAAACGCGTGCGCGGATCGACGTCATACTGCTCGATATCGCTCAACTCGCGATGCATTTCTTCCAGCAGATAAGCTTCGATCTTTTCCTTCATTCCCGCTCTCCACACGTAGCTCCCGCCGCCAGCCGTTCGTACGGCGGCGCTTCGGCCGTAACAAGGGCGCGGCGCCAATGATGCTGGCTCGCTTCAGAGCGCTGACTGACCTAATGTTCAAGTGGGCTCAGACGCAGGTTCGCCTGATAAAGACGGTAGCTCGTGGAAGAATTTTACAGCAGTGGGCGGATTGACTCGAGCTAAAGCGTGCGGCCAACGGCCACTCTGCTGGAAGGCATCGGAAAAATCACGATATTTCCGCCCTGCCCCGATGCGGCGATCACCGCCGCCGCCGCAATCTCCGCCGACGCTTCGCTGACACAGCGCCGGAAAAATGAATGGGCGGCGCCGTCATAATTCATGCTCAGCAAGTCATGGGCGCATTGTTCCGCGCGCACGAGCGAGACTTCCGCCAATGGCGGCACAGGATCAGCGCCCGACAATTTGGAGAATGCGTTCAACTCGCTTTCAAGCGCTCGGCGCGCAAAATCCGGCAGCGCCGCGAGCACTTGGCGCTCGAAATGGGTGCGAAGCTTATTCGCGGCGTCTTCAAAGAATGCGCACGCTCGGCTGTCCGTCAAAAGCTTAGCATTATTCGCATTCATCCTACACCCTTCCCGAAGCGCAAAGTCTAGGCTTTAAGACGCAAGCAAGACGGAAGCCTTATTGCTCAGGCATCTACCTCAAATACATAATTACGGCAAACAAAAGGAGACGCTAAAATCATCGATCCAGCCGGCGCTTAGGCGCGGCGCTCAGGGTGTGGGACGCGTGTGGCATACAAGCAACGCCTGCGCCGCTTACGCGAAAACCAATGATGCTGACCGCTCACGAGATTAGATTTTCGGTTGCGCCGATGAGGGATTGGAGAGAGTAACTTTAGATTTCAAATCGTTGAATCGCTGCGTGTGCAGTTCTGCGCACCGACTGTTCACTCTTTCTTCTTCCACGATAACTTGCGCAATGGCGCCCAGTCGTATGAAAGAATTTTCGCTTATCCCAGCGACGTGTTGGTCCGGAATCCGGGTTTGCTCGTTCAGCCCCCTGAGCGCGTGATCGAGAACGGGAAGGCATGATCAGGTCGAACCCTCCATTGAGGGAGAGGGTATGCTCAATCCTGAAACGGATTGTGCACGAGGATCGTGTCGTCGCGTTCGGGACTCGTCGAAAGCAGAGCGACCGGCGCCTCGATCAGCTCCTCCACCCGGCGGACATATTTGATCGCCTGCGCCGGCAGATGCGCCCAGGAGCGCGCGCCGCTCGTCGATTCCTTCCAGCCGGGGAAGCTTTCATAGACCGGCTGCACGCGCGCCTGCGCCGCTTGCGAGGCGGGCAGCCGCTCGATGCGCTTGTCGTCGAGCATGTAATGCGTGCAGATTTTGATTTCGTCGAAACCATCGAGAATGTCGAGCTTCGTCAGCGCGACGCCGTTGATGCCGGACGTCTTCACCGCCTGACGGGTCAGCACGGCGTCGAACCAGCCGCATCGGCGCCGCCGTCCGGTGTTGGTGCCGAATTCGCGGCCGCGATCGCCGATCAACTGGCCAATCTCGTCATGAAGCTCGGTCGGAAACGGGCCGCCGCCGACGCGGGTCGTATAGGCCTTGGCGATGCCGAGCACATAGCCGATCGCGCCGGGGCCAAGTCCCGAGCCGCTCGCCGCCGAGGCGGCGACGGTGTTGGACGATGTCACGTAAGGATAGGTGCCGTGATCGACGTCGAGCAGCACGCCCTGCGCGCCCTCGAAGAGGATGCGCTTTCCGGCGCGGCGATTGTCCTCGAGCAGTTCCCACACCGCATCCATGAACGGCAGGATGCGCGGCGCGACGGACAGCAGCTCCTCGCGCAAGGCGCGAGGATCGACCTGGGGCAGGCCCAGGCCGCGCCGCAGCGGATCGTGATGCGCGAGCACGCGCGCGATCTTGTCGTCGAGCAGATCGGGCTCGGCGAGATCCATGAGGCGAATCGAGCGGCGCCCGACCTTGTCCTCATAGGCGGGTCCGATGCCGCGCTTGGTCGTGCCGATCTTGACGGCGTTTCCGGCGGCCTCCTCACGATGCGCGTCGAGCTCGCGATGCAGCGAGAGGATCAGCGGCGCATTTTCGGCGATCTTGAGATTCATCGGCGAAATGTCGACGCCCTGCTCGCGCAGCCGGTCGATCTCGCCGACGAGGAAATGCGGGTCGACGACGACGCCATTGCCGATGACGGAAAGCTTGCCGGGCCGCACGATGCCCGAGGGCAGCAGCGCAAGCTTATAGGTCACGCCGTCGATGACGAGCGTGTGCCCGGCGTTATGACCGCCCTGAAAGCGCACGACGACGTCGGCCTCCAGCGACAGCCAGTCGACGATTTTGCCCTTGCCCTCGTCGCCCCACTGGGCGCCGACCACCGCCACATTCGCCATGGCCGTATCTCGATCTCCAAACAGAAAAAGCCCCGCGCGGTAACGCCGGGGCTCGTTACCGCCGGGGTTTAGCGCATGCCGCCGGGTCGGTAAAGGCCCGGCCAATCGGCCCGCAAGCAGGAACTTCGAGCGGTCTTTTCGGTTGGAAACAAATAAGGGGAGGTAGATGCATGCCGACCACGGTCGCTCGCGTTGCACAAAACACCGATGAGGACATCAACCGCGCCATTCGCAAGGAAACGCAGGCGCGGCTGTCCTATTTCGCCAAACACCCGGAGAAGATCGACGAACGTCTCGAGGAGCTTGATCGGGAGTGGGACATCGAGCGGGCGCTCGAAGCCAACGCTTCCTCTTTGGCGCTCGTTGGGCTTGCGCTCGGCTTAACGTCAGATCGCCGCTGGCTGGCGCTGCCGGTTCTGGTGAGCGGCTTCCTTTTCCAGCACGCTCTGCAGGGCTGGTGCCCGCCTTTGCCGCTCCTGCGTCGAATGTCGTTCCGAACGGCCGAGGAAATCAGTCAGGAGCGCAACGCGCTCAAGGCGCTGCGCGGCGATTTCGACAAGGTCAAAAAGGCCGGCAACAAGGTTCAGGAGGCGGCGCGCGCCGCCGGGCTCGGCTGCGAGATGCACGGACGGACCGTGCATTAGGACCTATCGCCACTGGCCCGCCCTGAGTGATCTGCGTCCTCCTCCCGCTCCGCGACGCGAAAGGCGCAGTTGGAGGGCCATGATCTGGCGACCCAAATCGTCAGGCGCGATGATACGGGTGCCCTGAGAGTATCGTCATCGCCCGATAAATCTGCTCCGCCGCGAGAATGCGCGCCAGCTGATGCGGCAGCGTCATCGCGCCGAAGGAGAAGACGGCGGTCGCTCGGGCGCGCACGCTCTCGTCGAGCCCTTCGGCGCCTCCAATTGCAAACCACAGCGCCTTGCAGCCTCTGTCGCGTTCGGAGGCGATGAATTGCGCGAAGGCTGCGCTGGTCTCCGGCCTGCCCCGTTCATCAAAAGCCGCAAGCCGCGATTCGGCGGGCAGCGCCGCAAGCAGCTCCATCGCTTCGCGCGACGCCCGCTCGGCTCCGGAGGCCTTGCTCTCGTCGATTTCCTTGAGTTCGAGACCTTCGAGGCCCAGCCGCCGCAAGGCGCGGATGCGCTCGGCATAGCGCGCGAAAAGCTCACGCTCGGGACCCGCCTTCAGGCGGCCGACGCAGATCAGTCCCAGTTTCATCCGACGCCAGGCGAGACGAGAAGCGGGACGGGCAAGCGATCCCAAGGACGCTTGCGTCCGCTCCCGTCAGACCAGGCGAATCTCCACCGGTCGGTCGCCGCCCCACATCTTTTCGAGATTGTAGAACTGGCGCACCTCGGGACGAAAGATGTGGACGATGACGTCGCCGGCGTCGATCAGCACCCAGTCGCACTGGGACAGGCCTTCGACGCGCGGGGCGACGACGCCCGCGGCCTTGAGGGCCTTGATCGCCTTGTCGGCGATGGCGCCGACATGCACGGTCGAACGGCCCGTCGCGATGATCATGTCATCGGCGAGCGCCGTTTTTCCGCGCAGATCGATGGAGACGATGTCCTCGGCCTTGGTTTCGTCCAGGCTGGCGAGAACCTTTTGCACGATTGAGCCGGCCAATTGGGCGCTTGCGCCAATTTCCGGTCGGAGCGGACCACGAGCCGCCCCCGGATGAACACCTGTCGACAGCGTTGCAACCCTCATGCTTCGCGGCCCCACGCCCAGGAGAGCCGGCCGCCACACAAGGATGGGGCTCTTACCGAAAAATTGCAATAGAAACTGGGGGGTTGTCGAGAGGGGCTAAGAAAAAAGCCCGGCTCAAGCGCCGGGCTTTGGAAGGCGGTTCGGGCTAATCGAGAGGCGGGAGGAACCTCAAAGCCGGAACATGGAAATCATAATCGATTTGCGAAAAAAGCGTAGGACGAAATTGTCGCCTGGCCAGCTGGCGTCGCGAATAGCGGGGAAAAACTGCTAAACTCGTGCCGCGAGAGGCGCGCGGACGGCGCCCGATTCGGCTAAGGTAACAAAGCGTTGCGAAGCGCATCCGTCGGCCCAGTGCTTAAATTGCAACACAAGTCAAGTTTGTCGCTAGAGCCCTGCTTTCGCCGGTCCCTTTATGGCGAAATCATGGAATTAGAACCATGGAGCCGCTGGTGGCGCGTGATTCGAGCGCGGCGTGCACCTTGGCGGCGTCGGCGAGCGGATACCGCGCGGGCTCGGCGAGAGTCACGAAGCCCCGCTTCACCGCATGGACGAAATCATCCATCATCTCCTCATAGTCGCGCCGGCGGGCGATATGGGTGAAGAGCGAGGGACGGGTCGCATAGAGCGATCCTTTCAGCGCCAGAAGTCCGAGATCGAACGCCGCGATCGGACCGGAGGCTGAGCCAAAACTTACGAACATGCCGAACGGCTTCAAGCAATCGAGCGAAGCCGGGAACGTCGCGCGCCCGACGCCGTCATAAACGACATCACACAGCTTGCCCTTGGTGATGTCGCGCACGCGCTCGACGAAATTCTCCTCGCGATAGAGAATCGTGCGCCGCGCGCCGGCCTCCTCCGCGATCTTCGCCTTTTCAGGAGAGCCGACGGTGGCGATGACCTTCGCCCCGAGCGCGTTCGCCCATTGGCAGAGGATCTGCCCCACGCCGCCGGCGCCGGCATGGACGAGAACGCGATGACCTTTCTCCACCTTGAATGTCCTGCGCAGCAGATATTGCGCAGTCAGCCCTTTCAGCATCATCACCGCGCCCTGCTCATAGCTGAAGGATTTCGGCAGATGGACCACTGAGCCGGCGGCGATGTTGCGCGCCTCCGAATAGCCGCCAAGCGCGCCGACGTAAGCGACCCGATCCCCGACCTTGAAGTTCTTCACATTCTCGCCGACGGCGATCACCTCGCCGGCGCCTTCATGTCCGGGGATAAACGGATATTCCGCCGGATAAGCGCCGGTACGGCGGTAGACGTCTATGAAATTGACGCCAATGGCGGCGTGGCGGATTTGCACGTCGTCGGCGGTCGGAGCCGGCAGATCGATGTCTTCCATGACGAGCGCATCCGGCCCGCCGGGTTGATGCACGCGAATCGCCTTAACCATCATCCTCCCCTTTCGCGATCGCGCCGCCCTCGCGAAAAAGCGGCAAAGCGAGAAAATAGCCCCCCGTCACGACCAGAGCCGCCTTTACGAAGAACGAGGCCGCCGCAAGATCCTGTGCGACCGCCGCGATCGCCGCCGCGCCCCAAACGCCGGTGACGACGAGCGTTACCAGTCGTAGCCGCTGAACGCGCAGCGGATGAACAAAGGCGACCGGAACGAACATGAAGGCCGCCGTCACGAGAACCAGCGTGAGACTCGCGGCGGCCGGCGGCCGCAGCACGAGAAGATAGAAGACCACGATGTTCCACAGCGACGGAAATCCGCGAAACCAGTAGTCCGCCGTTTTCATTCGCCGATCCGCGAAATAGAGCGCCGAACAGGCGCAGACCGCGGCGCAAACGGGCGCGGCGAGCGCCGGATCCAAGAGGCCGGAGCGCCATAGCGCCACAAGCGGCGTGACCACATAGTTGAGAAAGTCGACGACGAGATCGAGCGCGACGCCGTCGATGAAGGGCGCCGTTTCAGTCACTCTGAAATGCCGCGCCAGCGTTCCGTCGACGGCGTCGACGACGAGCGCTGCGCCGAGCCAGGCGAACATCGGCGCAAAGCGGCCGTCCGCCGCGAGGAACAGCGCGATCAGGCCGAGCGCCGCGCCGCTCGCCGTGAACAGGTGGACAGAAAGGCCGATGAGGCGAGAAGACGTCACGGGCGCCGAGACTGGAGAAGCGGGACGTGAGCCTAGCACCGCCCCCGCGCCGAGCCAAAGCCATCCTGCTCGCGCCGGTCCTGCTCGCGCTCCGAAGACTCTCTCGCTATAACAGGCGCAGGAGACGGATAAGATGACAGCGGCGCACGAAAACATCAGATCGGAAATTCTCGTCGCCGGCGCCGGGGCGACCGGCCTTGCAGCCGCGCTGGCCTTCGCGCGTGCGGGATTGAAAACGACCCTCGCCGGTCGCATTCCGCCGCCGCTGCCGGGACGCACGGTCGCCTTGTTCGAAGCGTCCGTCCGATTTCTCGATGCGCTCGGCGCGCTGGAGCGCGTCAGAGCGCGCGGCTGCGCCGTCGAAGCGATCCACATGATCGACGACACCGATCAGTTTCTGCCGGTGCCGGAGCTCAGCCTGCGGGCGCGCGAGATCGGACTGCCGGCGCTCGGCGTCAATGTATCGAACGATGACCTCGTCGCCATTCTGCTGGATCTTTGTCGCGGCCGCTCCGAAATCGCGTTCGTCGACGCCGACATCGCGGATTATGAATTCAACGGCGACGGCGCCGTCGCCATTCTCGCAGACGGACGCCGGCTCGAGGCGGACTTCATCGTTGCGGCGGACGGGCGCAACAGCCGCGCCCGCGCGGTCGCCGGCATCGACGTGAAGGAATGGACCTATCCGCAGATCGCGCTCACCATGATGCTGCGCCACGAGTTCCCGCACGAAAATGTTTCGACGGAATATCACACGCGCTCGGGCCCTTTCACGCTGGTGCCGCTGCCCGCGCGAGAGGATGCGCCGAATCGTTCGAGCCTCGTCTGGCTGATGAGCGTCGCCGACGCGCGGCGGCGCCTCGCCAAGCCCCGGGAGGAGCTCGAATATGAAATCGAGGATTTCGCCAAGTCGGAACTGGGCGCCATGCGCATCGAAGGCGACATCGGGCAGTTCCGCATGGGCGGCATGCAAGTGTCGAAGCATGCCACGGGCCGCCTCGCGCTCGTCGGCGAGACATGTCACATCTTTCCGCCCATTGGCGCGCAAGGACTGAATTTAAGTCTGCGCGACGTCGCCGATCTCGAGGATTGTCTCGCGAGCGTCGATCTCAAGAATCCGCGCGAACTGTCGCGGGCGCTGGCGCGCTACGATCGTCACCGGCGCGGCGACATCGGCTTCAGAACGCATGGCGTCGACCTGCTCAACCGGTCGCTTATCATTCCCTATCTGCCGGTGGATTTGCTACGCGGCGCGAGCTTCATCGCTATGGCGGCGCTCGGGCCGCTGCGGCGCGCGGTCATCCGCGAGGGCGTGTTGCCGCATCTCGTTCTGCCGCGCCTGATGCGACGGCCGGCGCACAAGCAAAATATCGCCGGCGCTCCGCACGGACGCGCCGGCCTGCGATCTTAAAGGCTGCGCTTGAGCGCCGCGGCTAATGCGGCGCTACTTCGCGGCAATCTTGATCTTCTTTTCTTCCTGCTTGGATTCCGGCGTTTTCGGCAACTTGATTTTCAGCACGCCCTTTTCGAAGTCCGCGGTGATTTTCTCCGCGTCGACTCCTTCGGGAACCCTGAAGGCGCGCCGGAACGAGCCGTATCGGCGCTCTGAGCAGTAATAGCCCTCCTTCTTTTCTTCCTTTTCTTCATTCTTCTCGCCGGAGATCGACAAGACGCCGTTGGAAAGCTTCACATCGACGCTCTTCTCATCGAGCCCCGGCAGTTCGGCGGTGATCTCGTATCCACCATCCTTTTCGACGAAGTCGACCGGCGGCGTCGCCCCCGACATCAGTCGGTCAAACGGCTGGAAATCGGCCAAGCTTCTACGCGACGGAAAGTCGTCGAAGAGACGATCGAACTGGCGCCGGAAGGATTCGAAAGGATGCCAATCGAAAACGCCGGCCTGCGTGGACTCTCGTGACGCTGGCAGCTTGCTTTGTTCGGCCATGCTGATCTCCCTCGTGAACGACGATCGCCAAGCAATCTAAAACTCAGCAACGATGGCGCTGACGATCGATGTGGAAACGTTAGTGAAGTGGAGCGTCAGAGGTGTGACTTCAACGGGCGTGTTTGCGCCACTTTGTCGCGATCAAGCTCGTCAGACTCTCCAAGCGCCAATAACCCGGCGTCGCCGCCTGACGACGCGGTGTTGATCGTTAGCGTCGTCTCATGAAGAAAGCGGAGAAGATAATCCGGCCCGCCCGCCTTTGGACCGGTGCCGCTCAGACCAAATCCGCCGAAAGGCTGACTGCCGACGACCGCGCCGATCATGTTGCGATTGACGTAGATATTGCCGGCCGGCGCTTGGCGCGACAACGCGCGAATGCGCTGTTCGATGCGCGTATGCATGCCGAGCGTGAGGCCATATCCACTGGCTTCGATGTCCGTGAGCAGTTGCGGCAGGCGCTCCGAACGCCACGTCGTGACATGCAGGACGGGTCCAAAGATCTCTTCCTGCAAATCCTCGACGCGATCGAGTCTGACGATATGCGGCGCGACGAAAGTTCCTGTAGTCGGCGCAACGCCAGCGTAAAGAATTCGCCCGGCTGCGCGCTGACGCAAAAGATAGGCGTCGAGTTTGCCCTTCGCCTCGACGTCGATCGCCGGGCCGACATGCGTGCCGATCTCGCGCGGATCGCCGACCCGCAACTCGCGCGCAGCGCCAATCAGCGTTTCGAGGCAGACGGGCGCGATCTCCTCTTGCAGGCACAAGAGCCGCAAGGCTGAACACCGCTGGCCCGCCGATCGGAAGGCTGACGCCATGACGTCGTCGACGATCTGTTCGATCAGCGCCGTCGAATCGACGATCATCGCATTGATCCCGCCCGTTTCGGCGATGAGCGGCGCGATCGCGCCATCTCGCTCGGCGAGCGTGCGATTGATCCGCTGCGCAACTTCGACCGAGCCGGTAAAAACGACGCCGGCGGTCAGCGGATCGGCGACGAGCGCGGCGCCGATCGCGCCATCGCCCGGCGCAAAATGCAGCACGTCCTTCGGAACGCCGGATTCGCGCAGGAGCTCGATCGCCATGGCGGCGACGAGCGGCGTCTGCTCGGCGGGCTTGGCGACGACGCAATTTCCCGCGACGAGCGCCGCTGCGACCTGACCGATGAAAATCGCGAGCGGGAAATTCCAGGGCGAAATGCAGATAAAGACGCCGCGTCCATGCCGGCGCAGAACATTGGCTTCGCCCGTTGGGCCCGGCAGCGGCATGTCAGCGCAGAGAATTCGCGCCTGACCGGCGTAGTAGCGGCAAAGATCGGCCGCCTCGCGCACCTCGGCGAGCGCATCGTCGAGAGTCTTGCCGCCCTCGCTTTGCAACAAGGCGATCAACGGGCCGCGCCGCGCCTCAATCAGATCGGCCGCGCGTTCGATCATCAGCGCCCGCGCCTCGAATGGAGTCCTGGACCATTCTGGGAAGGCGCGCGCCGCCGTCGCGACCGCAGCATGCGCCGCAGCTTCATCCGCCTCGACCACTTCTCCGACGACGGCGCCGTCGATCGGCGACAGGACCGGGCGCGCCGTAGTTCGCGACTCGACGCTCGGTCGCGCGTCAGGCGGCGGAACTGGCGCGCGCGTCTCGTCGATCAGCGCCGCAAGCGCGGTCCGATCGCCGAACTCCACGCCTTTCGAATTGGCGCGCTGCGGCAGGTAAATCTCGCTCGGCAGCGGAAGACGGGGATGGCGCGCGCGATTTGACGCGCCGAGCGCTTCATATGGGTCCGCGATAAGCGCGCTCTCCGGCGTCTCGGGATCGGCGGCGCGCGCGACGAAAGAGGAATTGGCGCCGTTTTCGATCAAGCGCCGCACGAGATAGGCGAGAAGATCGCGGTGCGGACCGACCGGCGCATAGATTCGAACGGCGGCGTCGCTCATTTCCGCCAGCGACTCATAGAGCGACTCGCCCATGCCGTGCAGGCGCTGAAACTCGAAGTCGCGCCGCGCGCCGGCCATCGTCAGAACCGCGGCGACGCTGCGCGCGTTATGCGTGGCGATTTGCGGGAAGAGACGCGGTTGGTCGAAGAGCCGCGCCGCGCAGGCGTCGAAATTAAGGTCGGTCATCGCCTTGCGTGTGAACACGGGATAATCGGCGAGACCGCGCTCCTGGGCGCGTTTGATTTCGCTGTCCCAATAGGCGCCCTTGACGAGACGCACCATGAAGCGCCGATGGTTCGCTTCCGCGAGCGAGGCGACATAGTCGATCGCGGGCATCGCGCGCTTCAGATAGGCCTGCACCGCGAGCCCGAATCCGTCCCAGCCGGAAAGCGACGGGTCTTCGACGACGCGTGCGATCACGTCCAGCGAAAGTTCGAGTCGATCCGCCTCCTCCGCGTCGATGGTGAAAACGAGATCGCGCTCTTTGGCGAGGCGCGCGAGGTCAAGCAACCGCGGCGGCAACTCCCGCAACACGCGTTCGCGCGAAATCGCCTCATAGCGCGGATGCAGCGCCGAGAGCTTGATCGAAATTCCGGGGCGCACAGGGAGCCCGGAGCTTCCGGCCGAGTCGCCGATGGCGCGAATGGCGTGGGCGTAGGCCTCAAAATAGCGCTCGGCGTCTTCCGCCGTCCGTGCCCCTTCGCCAAGCATGTCATAAGAGAAGCGCTCGCGCCGTCCCTGCTCCCGTCTGATCGCCGCTTCGATGGTTTCGCCAAAGACGAAATGAGCGCCCATCAGCCGCATCGCCTGACGCGCGGCGGCGCGCAGCGCGGGCAGGCCCAGACGCCGGGCAAGGTCGGCGACGAGCCCGCGCGGCTCCGTGACGTCGACGATACGCGCCGAAAGTCCCAGCGCGAAGGCGCAGGCCTGAATGAGCAGCGCGTCGCTCGATGTCTCGTGATGGGAGAAATCGCCCTCGGCGAGCTTATCAGCAAGGAGTTGATCGGCGGTCGCATCGTCGGGCACGCGCAGCAGCGCTTCGGCGAGCGCCATAACCGCCAGACCCTCCCGCGAGGAGAGCGAGAATTCGTGAAGGAAATCTTCGACGCCGCCGAGCGGATCACGTTGTGCGCGAATGCCGCGCACGAGCGTCAGCGCAGCTTCTTCTACGACCCGATGTGTCGCAGCATTCGGACGCGAACCGAGAAAGGCTTCAGCGAAGCTCTCGTCGGGGGGCGCGTAAGGCGCCGCAAAGGGCGCTGGCCGATCGTCTTTTCGATTCATTCGCCATGGAACCGACCGCGCCCGCAGGCCTCGATCAGATCTTGTCGCCTTCCTCTCCCGGCCGCGCGCAACGCCACTTCGTAACCGTCAGTTGCGGGTGTTCGCCGCACCATTGAGCGATATATGGCATCGCCTGCATCACGCAATTGCTGGTCGAGCCCGAGGTCGATTCGAGGACGAGCTTGCGCTCGTCGCAGGCGGCGGGCTGCGCCAGCGTGCAGACAGTAAGGATGAGTTCGACGAAAATCATCGCAATCTCCTTGCTCAGCGCCCGCTCGAGGGCGTTTCGCTTCTTAGCAAGGGTAATGCCCGTCAGTCGGCGGTCAATATCTCGCCCTTGCCATAGACCGCCGTGTCGCCGCCATAGCGGCGGAGCTTGCGCGACAGGAGATCGGCGGCGGGGGCGCTATGATCCCTGAGAGAGCGTGCGAAAAGCCTCGCGAAAGTAAGCTCATGCGCGCCGCAGTCGACATAGGTCGAACCGAAGCAGCCGCCGCGCGCGAGCACGATCGAGCCGCGTTTGTTGAGATAGCCGATCCGCCCCTTGGCCTCGCCTAAAACCAGGATCGTGCCGGCAATGACGCGTGCGCCGAGATCTTCGCCAGCGTCGCCCTCGATGACGAGAATGCCGCGACGCAGCCGGTCGCCGGCGCGTTCGCCCGCCTTGCCGCGCACGACGACGCGCCCGCCAGCCATGCCGGCGAGTTCGCCTGCGAGCGGACCGGCGAGGAAATCGCCGACGTCGCCCTTGATCTCCATCTCGGCGCCAAGGTTGCCGGATGCTGCATGCGGCCCTGCGTTCCCGGCGACGGTGATCCTGCCGCCCTTGGCCAGACGGCCGCACTGCGCCCCGACGTCGCCTTCGACATGAATCGCAAAGCCAGGCAGAAGCTTCGCGCCGAGAAGATCGAAGCGGGAAGAGCCGCCCTCATAGCGAACAGTCTTCAGATCGCCTTCCGAAATCTTGAAGAGGTCGCCGACTTTCGTCGAAATGCGCGTGACGCCGAGCTCGATCGCTTCGATCTGCGCGACGGATTTTCCCGCAAGGCGGTCGGGCGTCAGCGCCGAGAGATCGACGCGCTGCGGCGGCTCCTGGCGAAGCGTGAAGGTAAAGGGCTTCACGGCAGCAATTCCTTCAGATGATAATGAAACGGTCCGAGCTTGCCGCCGTAATTGCCGGCGCCGACGCGCTTGGCGCCCTGCTCCGGCCCCATCTCGATGATGGCGTGAAGCCCCGCGCGCATCGCCTCGCGCACGGCGTTGTCGGTCAAGCCGTCGATGACGATTTCGAGCACGCAGCCGATATCCGCGTCGAGCTCGCTTTTGGTGACGCCGCGCAATGTCGGGCAATAAGCGTCATTGGTCGACGCGCTCATGCCCTTGTATTTCGAACCGACCTTTGAGCCCGAGCGCACGATGCCGCCGGGGAACGGCGCAATCGCGTCCGCGACGCCGTCGATCGCCGAGACGGCGGCCTCGGTCGCGCGCATGGTTTTGTCCCAGTCCGCGCCCATGATCAAAAGATTGCCGCCGCCCACGGATTTCTTGGTCAGGCCGACCTTGCCTTCGCAGAAAAACTCTCCGTCCATGACTGGCACGCGCCAATAGCGCCGATCGTCGACGACCTTGGACATCTGCCACTTGTCGCCAAACTGGCGCACCGCGTCGCCGACCTTGATCTCGAATTCGCCGGCGACCGTCGAATAGACCGCGGAGCCCGGGCAGGTCAGCACGCATTGGCCGAGCCGGTTGACGAGCTGCTTCTCCGCGTCTTTCGACGACATGGCGAAGAGCAGCGCGCGAACGCCTGGACGTCCGTCCGGCGTTTCTTCGGGCGGCACTTCGCGATCGATTCCGGCCTCGCAGCCGCAGCCGATGACCGACGTTGCAAAACCCGTCATCGTCAACGCCGCCTGCCGCGCCCATTTGGCGTTCGGCGCAGTGATCAGAATGCCCGTCCCGCTCATTGGGAAGGCTTCGGCGAAATTGTCGTCTATCGTCACGCCGTTGCGAATTATATCCGGCATGGAACCTCCGCAAAGGCGTCCTTGTGCGGCAGCGCGGCGTCGGGCACGTCAAAGATGCTGCGCGGCAGACCGTAAAGGTCGTCGTAATAGGAATCGAGGCGATTCGTGATCCGCTGATCGTAACGCGGGCGAATATGCAGCGTCTTGCCGCGCGTGTAATGCGAGACTTGGCCATCGCGCACGATGAGGGCGCCGTCCTTGAAGACCAGGGCCGCGCGCCGGAACATGCCGGCAACGTCGCGTCCAGGCTTATAAACGGCGATGTCGGCGACGGCGCCTGGACTGAGCCGGCCGCGATCTACGAAGCCAAAGAGCTTCGCGGCGCCGGATCGGCTCATCTGCGCGATTTCGTAAAGCGTATATTCGCGCGAAATCGATGGCAGCGTCGTGTGCTCCAGCACGTCAGCCGGAAGGCGCGCAAGATGCTGCGCGCGAAGATCGGCGCTCATCAGCAGCGCGAAGAGCTCCGGATAGGTGGTGAACGGACCGCCGTTCGGATGGTCGGTCGTGAAAAACACCTGCTCGGGATTATCAATCAGCAGGAAGAGTTCGAGCCCCGCCGCCCATTGGATGGCGTTGTAGTAATTCGAAATCTTATAGGCGTAGGGAACGATGCCACCGCCATTGGCGTCGCCGTCGAAGATCGCGCCCTTCTTCGGGATCGCGCCGGGCAGGCTGTTGAACTGCTTTAGAACGTCCGACGAGATCGTCACCGTGTCGGAAAACATCACCTGGCCGACGTCAACGCTCACATTCTTATTGGCGTTGATCTTCTCGGCGAAGAGCGCGCCGGCCGACGAGAAGCCGTTCTTGCCTTCCTTGCCATAGGCATAGAACTGCACATGGGCGAGATGCAGCGGCAGCCCCTGCGCCGCGTCGATCGTGGCGAGCGCCGTGTCGATATTGCCGGCAAGGCCGAGATTGTTCATGTGCAGATGCAGCGGATGGGCGATGCCCACCGCCTGAGTCGACTTCTGCAGCGCCTGGAAAATCTGGCGCGACGTCAGCCCGTAAAAAGGCACGACGTCGTCAAGCCCGAAGGCGCGCATGTTCTCCTTGAAGGCCTCGACCCCACCCGGATTGATGCACTTCAGGCCGAGCGAACGGGTGTTCTCGACGGTTTGGGCGACATAGTCATTGATCGCGCCGTCGGTCTCGCCGTCGCGCAGCATGCCGAGCAGAAAATCGTCATTGCCGAGCACGGTGAGCGCGCCCTTGTCGATGATCGGCACGTCGTTGAATTCGAGATGGGTCTGCAAGGCGTGATGCGGCGCCATCGCCGGCTCGACGACCGTGGTGAAGCCCATCTGCGCATAGAGACGGCCGGTCTCGTAGCTCGACCATTTCGCGGTCGAAAGCGGCGTGTCGGCGAGCCGCGCGCGAATCGCGCGATGCAGCTCCGGCAGCAGCAGTCGCGCCGTGTTCACATTGCCGCCGGCGATGTGCGAATGGATGTCGATCGCGCCGGCCATCACGATATGGCCGGAGACGTCGATCTCGTGATCGGCGCTGCGCCCTTCAGGGCGCTCGACGATGCGGCCGTCCTCGAACCACACGTCGCCGATCGCGTCCTGGCCGGTCGCCGGATCGACGATATGGCCGCCGCGCAAAACTGTCAGCGCCATGCGCCCTCCGAAACTTCCGCCATGATGGCGCCGATCGCCTGCGCGACGCTCGGCGCGTCGGTCGGCGCGCTGGCTTTGCGCAGCGTCATGCCGCCGGTCTCCTGACTCATCAGCACCGCGTCATGCGTGACTCCGGGCTGACCGACTTTAATGAACAGCCCGCGAGACGGCGAGGTATGCGCCGGCGCAAGCGTGATGAGCGGGATGTCGGCGCGAGACCAGGCGGGTTTTTCGTCGTCGAAGGCGGAAATCCACAGCGCCGCATCGGCCTCGCCGCTGTCGACAAGCCGCGTGGCTTCGAAACGCCAGGGGTCGTGCTCCGGATACCCACGGCCAAAGCCCGTGCGCGGCGGAAAGCCCGTCATCCAGCCGGCGGCCTGGGTCACGCCCGAAGCGCCGCTACGGCCGCCGATATGAACGCCGGTGAATCTGGTCGTGGCGTTGAGTTCGATCACCAGTCCCTGCATCATTTCGATCGCCAGCGGATCGAGCGTCGACGCCGACCAGACGAAGACGCCAAAGCGGGCGTTTCGCAGCCTCTCCACGAGGTCGTCAATGAGCGCGACTTTTTCGGCGCCCAGGGCCACCGGCCGTCCGCCGAAGCGGGCGCGCCACGCCGCCAGCACGCCGGAAAGTTCCTGCACAGAGGCCGGAATGACCTTTGCGCCAGGGACGGCGTTCGCTTCCTCGCCTTCCGGCCCGACCCAAATCACCTTGCGCGGCTGCTGCGCTTGCGCCCCGCGGCGCGGCGGCTCGGCAAGCGCAAGGCGCTCCAGCATTCCAGGCCAGGCGCGCGTCAGCCCAGGGCCGATCAGCACGACGCAATCGCCGCGAAGGCGCGCCTCATTCGCCGTCGTCGTGAACATGCCGAAGGAACGCTTAACGTCGATATCGGCGAGCGTTTCGCGCGACGCGAGATGGTCGAAGGCGCCCTTCAACCGCTCGGCCAACAGGATCGCGGCGCGCGCGCCGGCGACGTCGGCGCCGAGGCCGGCGACGAGCGGAAAGGCCGCCCCACTGAGAATTTTGGCGGCATGTTTATAGGCGTCGCCAAGCGCAATCGCCTTGCCGTCGAGCGTCGCTGTCTCCATTCCTACCCCGATTTGCGACCTGCCCCGGCCAAGCTCAAAAGCTTAACGGCGAAGTGAACGCTATCCATTTGTTTTTTAGCGTCTACTCGCCGAGCCGGGCGGCTCCTCCCGCGATTTGCTTATGCCTATCAGCCGTCACGGCGACTGTCGAGACGTTCGGCTGCGTCATTTGCATTCGAAGCCCCCACAGAAGCGCTCAGCTGTCGTCGCCAGCGGCCGATATTGTGCGCCGCATCCCATTTGCGAAGCGGCGGCGATCATGTTAAATGCTGCGCCGAGCTTAAACCTGCGGGCGCGATGCGCCACATAAGCAGGCAGAGCCGTAAAGAGTTCTAATACGGAGGAAAAAATGGCCTGGACGACTCCCGTGATTGTCGAAGTCTGCGTCGGCATGGAAATCACCAGCTACGAGTCCGCCGAGATCTAATTTCGGCGCGGCCTTCGCTTCGCCGAAGCCGCCAACGAATTCCAAAAATCGAGCCGGCAAGAAGAGCGCTGCGCAAAGCGGTTGCGCTTTTCGTATCGCCGGCTCGAATCATTTTGGCCGACGTCGGCGAGACGTGTGGCCGCGAACAGGAGCGTCGAATTTGCGCGCGCCTTCTTTTTTCATCGCCCTCGTCTCTCTCCTGTTCATCGCTGCGACCGCCCACGCGGAACCTCCGAACGCGAAGACGCTTCTTGAGGACGCGAAACAGAATTTCCAGCCGATCGTCATCCCTCCCCCCATCAATGATTCGGTGACGGCGGCGCGAATCGCGCTTGGTCGCCGGTTGTTTTTCGAAAACCGCGTGTCGATGGACGGCAATGTCAGTTGCGCGCATTGCCATTTGCCGGACAAGCAGGCGAGCGACGGGCTGCCGAAGGCGATCGGCGTGTTCGGCAAGGAGAATCCGCGCAACGCGCCGTCGATCTTCAACGCCGCGCTGAATTTCAAACAGCATTGGCGCGGCGAACGCGAGTCGCTCGAAGACCAGGCGGAAAAATCGCTCCTCGGCCCTGCGAGCTTCGGCAATCCCGATCAAGCGACGGCGATGAGCAAACTCAAGGCGATTCCCGCCTACGCCGGCGCTTTCGCAAAGGCGTTCCCCGGCGACAAGGACCCCATCAATTCCAAGAATTGGGGCATCGCGGTCGGCGCCTTCGAGCGCACGCTGCTGACGCCCTCCAAATTCGACGCTTTTCTTGCGGGGGATACTTCGGCGCTGACGAATCAAGAACAGGCCGGGCTGCGCAAATTCATCGATCTCGGCTGCGCCTCTTGCCACAATGGCCCGGGCGTCGGCGGCAATTCCTTCCAGAAATTTGGCGTCGTGAGCGACTACTGGAAGGCGACAGGAGTCACGACGCCGGACAAAGGTCGCGCGGACGTCACCAAGAATGACGCCGACCTTTATGTCTTCAAGGTCGCAAGCCTTCGCAATGTCGCGCAGACGGCGCCCTATTTTCACGATGGGTCTGTCGCCGACCTGACCAAAGCCGTGAAAATCATGGGCAAGACGCAGCTTGGGCAGGATCTGTCGGAGAAGGACGCGGCCGATATTGTCGCCTTTCTCGGCGTGCTGACGGGACCGATTCCGGCGGATTATTCTGCGCCAGAGCCCTATCCGGACGCCGAGACGAAATAGGCCGCGCGTCCCCTCTCCCGCTCGCGGGAGAAGGGATACGCCTCTCACGTCAGTTTGTGTTCCAGCGCGATGCGCATCAGCTCCATCGGCGTGCGGGCGCCGAGCTTTCGTTTCATGATCGAGCAGCTGTTGGCGATGGTCTTGTAGGAGACTTGAGTCGCGTCGGCGATCTCCGTCGTTCCGAGCCCGCGCCCGAGCATTCGCAAAATCTCCAATTCGCGCGCGGTCAACGCGGAGAGCGGACTGGCCGAAGCGCCGCTCTTTTCGAAGGCGAGCTGGTTGGCGATTTTGGGCATAAGGAAAACGCCGCCGGACGCGACCTCGCGCACCGCCGTCAGCAAGAGATAGGGATCGTCGTTCTTCGTCACATAACCTTTGGCCCCCGTCTGAATCGCGCGCGCCGCGAAGATCGGATCGTCGTTCATGCTGAAGACGACGATGCGCGCCTGCGGATCAGCTGCGAGAATCCGCCGCGTTAATTCGAATCCCGAAACCCCCGGCAGACCGATGTCGACGACGGTCACGTCCGGCTTTTGCGCCACGAAGACGGCAAGACCCGTCTCCGCGTCTCGCGCGTCGACGACGTCGATGTCGCCTTCACCGGCGAGCATCGCCGCGCAGCCGGAAACGATGATCGGATGGTCGTCGACGATAAGAACGCGCATAATCGGACGTGGCTCCAAGTATCCCGTGCTTGCCGAAGGCAGGCGGCAGAACATTGCCGGCATTTGGGGCCTTTCGTAAAGTCGCACGCTTCTCTAGAGAATTGGCCCATGCTTCGAAGGCTCTCCCTGCGCCTTCGCCTGTCGCTGCTGCTCGGCGTCGTGCTTGCGCTGGGATTGGCGCTCGGCGTCGGCCTGCTCGTCTTGCATGCGGGCGCGCGCGTTCGCGCCGAAGCCGACGGCGCGACGCGGCTTGCGCGCGAACTCATAGAAGCGACGCTAGCGCGGCTTGACGCAGCGCCAGACCCGCAGGCCGAGATAGCGCGACTTCTCGCCGACGCGCGGCGGCTGCGCCATGTTCGCGTCACGCTCGCCGGAGAGGAGACGCCCGCACGGGAGGACGTCGACCGCGCGCCGCAGTGGTTCACCCGGCTCGTGCTGCCGAACGCCGCCGTGACCCGGATCGAAACTGGGCGCGGCGCCGCGATCATGATCGCTCCCAATCCCGCGGATGAGATCGCCGAGATTTGGCAGGAGATCGTCTGGCTCGCGATCGGCGGCGCGGGAATCGCCATCGCCGCCTTCGCCCTCGTTTCGCTCGCCGTGTCGCGGACGCTGCGTCCGGTCGCGACGCTCGCGGAGGGACTGAAGCGTCTGGAGCGCGGCGAACATTCGATGCGCGTTCCCGCCGACGGGTCTTTGGAATTCGTCATCATTGCCGAACGAATCAACGCGCTCGCCGCAACGCTGCAACGGCTCGACGAAGAAAATCGCAAGCTCGTGCGGCGCATGATCCATGTGCAGGACGAAGAGCGAAAAGACATCGCCCGCGATCTGCATGACGAAATCGGCCCCTTTCTGTTCACGGTGCGCGCTGGCGTTGGCGCGTTGGCGCGACGGGCGACGGCGTCGGGCGCAGACCCGACCCGGCTCGCCGAAGACTGCGCCCGCATCGACGCGCAGATCGCCGCTCTGCAACAGGTCAACAGGCGCATTCTCGGCCGGCTGCGTCCCGCCGCCCTCGAGGAGATGGGACTTGCCGACGCGTTAGAGGCGCTGGCGCAAGGCTGGCGCGAAACCAACCCGAAGGTCGCCATCGCGCTTTCGCTCGACGGCGCCTCAGGGGACATCGAAGAAGCGACCGCGCTCACCGCCTATCGCATCGTGCAGGAAGCGCTCGCCAATGCTCTTCGACATTCAGGCGCCAATCGAGTCGAGGTCGCCGTCAAGCGGTCGAAGGGCGCATTGCATATTGTCGTGCGTGACAATGGGGCGGGTCTCCAAGCGACTCGTTCCGCGTCGTCGAGCGGTCTCGGCTTGCGCGGTATGAGCGAACGAGTCGGCGCGCTCGGCGGCGCGCTCACGCTTGCAAACGACGCAAAGGGCGGCGCGCGGCTAACCGCGTCGCTGCCGATGCGCGAGGGCGGAGCGCCGCGTCACTGAGCGACAATCCAGTCACGCGCCTGATCGGCTTGCGTGGTCGGAAACGCCTTCATGTCGCCGGGCATCATGAAGCTGAAAAACTGCATCGTGTGCTTGATCCACTCAACATCCGTGACAAGCGCGACCCGTTCCCAGCGCGAGAGATGCTCCATGCCAACCCTAAAGTCCTCCCACATCGCGCCCGGATCAAATCCCGAAAAGTCAGGCGCGATTTCGTAATAGATCCTGACCTTGTCATGTTTCTCGAGCGCATCTCGAACCGCCGGCACAAGAACGGCGTCATAATCGGCTTTCGTCACGCGTCCCTTGCAGACGATCGCAACGACGTTCGCGGGAAAGTTCGAGAGCAGCTCGATCACCGGCATTCTCCTCAAATCTTCGCCGCGCAAGATGCGGCTATGCGCAGGACTCCACTTTGAGCGCAGGCATGAACGATCGCACGTCGGACATCGCGTAATTGTGCTAGCCGCCAGGAATTTGAAGACAATCGCCAAAATTTATGTCGGCGATCATTCGCTCCAACAGACGGCGCCGGACCACCGTGAGGGTCAAGCCAAGGGCGCTCGCGGTCTTTCGCCTAACTGAGACTCAACTCGACCGGCGTCGCTTCGCCCCTATATGCGGCTTAACGGTCGACGCACCGCAATGCACGGGGTGGCGCGTGAACTCAGAACATGTTGACTATCTCCCGCTGCCGCCAATCCTCTACGCGGTCTTCCTGGGCGCGCTCATCGCGCTGTTCCTGCTGATCCAATTCGGAGTGCTCCGCTATGCTTTCGGCCGCATCGGCCTGAGCTCCAAATTTGCGACGCTCCTCTTGCTCGCGTCGCTTCTGGGAAGCTATGTGAACATTCCGATCGCGCACTTCGCCGACGAACGCGTCGTTCCTCAAGAGATGATCGACTTTTTCGGGAGGCGCTATGTCGTCCCGGTGGTGGTCGATTGGCCGGGAATGATACTGGCGGTCAATGTCGGCGGCGCCGTTATTCCGCTGTTTCTTTCGATCTATCTGCTCGTCCGCAATCCTATCTGGATCGTGGCGGCGCTGGCGACGGCGGTCGTCGCTTTGGTTGTCCATTACTTTGCGCGGATTGTGCCCGGCGCCGGCATTAGCGTGCCGATCCTGGCGCCGCCGCTGTTGTCGGCGGCTCTCGCGATCCTGCTGTCGCGCGATTTCGCTGCGCCGGTCGCCTATGTCAGCGGCAGTCTCGGCACGCTTATCGGCGCCGACTTACTCAATCTTGATAAGATCGAGGGCATCGGGACGCCGATCGTTTCGTTTGGCGGCGCCGGAACGTTCGACGGCATTTTCGTCACCGGAATACTTGCGGTGCTGATCGCGAGCCTGCCCTTGCGGCGGAAAACCACTGGCGTTTCGGCGACGACTTAATCCGATCTGCGCCGAGCCAACAACAGCGTGCGAGCCAGCCTGTTCGACGCGCTCGACGGCAAATTTGCGCCGGACAAACACATTTATCCCGCCGGTATTCGGCTGTTGACGCCGTTCGCCCTCGTCGCGCGGCTCGGGATATCTTCCCGAAGCATACGGGAATGTATCCGCAGATTTCCGTTATTTTTCAGAAGTGTAGCGGTCGTACAACAGACGGGAAATATTGCCGGTTTGTCGTCTCTGGCCACTACCCGCGGCGAGCCGCGTCGATATAACTCGTTCAAACACGGTTCGAATTCCAGGTCTCTCATGCGCTACGTCAAACAGGTCTCGCTGATCGCGCTTTGCGCCTCCATCGCCACAACGGTTCGCGCGCAGCAGGCGCTGCCAACGATCGAGGTGGGAGGCGCGCCTTTGCGTTCGACCGCGCGGCCGCCTGTTCAGACGACGCCCTCGACCCAGCGCGCGCCGGCAGCGTCGGTGACGTCTGCGCCTGCGACGCCTGCTCTGCCGGCGTCTCCCATCGTGCGTTACGCTGTTCCCGCCGCCACCTACACGATCACCGGCAAGGAGCTTCAAAACACCCGCGCTTTCGACCTCACCGGAAATCTCGTTCGCCAGGCGCCCGGAGTCATCGTCAATGACGTGGCCGGCGGGCCTTTCCTTCCCGAAGTGGATTTCCGCGGCTTCGTCGCTTCTCCCATCGCCGGCACGCCGCAGGGCCTAGCGGTCTATCAGAACGGCATTCGCATCAACGAGGCCTGGGGCGACAACGTCTTCTGGGACATGATCCCAAGCGTCGCCATCGATCGCTTCACCGTCGTCACCGGCAATCCGATCTTCGGCCTCAACGCCATCGGCGGCGCCATCACGCTCGACATGAAGAACGGCTTCACTTGGCAGGGCTTCGAAATCGATGGCCGTTTCGGCAGCCGCGGCCGCCGCCAGGGCACGATGCAATATGGCGTGCAGTCCGGGCCCTTCGCGACCTATATGGCCATGGAGGCCTTGGGCGACGACGGCTATCGGCAGTTTTCCGGCGCGCATATCAAGCGCTTCTACGGCGACGTCGGCTATCGCGGCGACAGCGGCGAGATTCACGCGACCGCGACACTCGCGCATAACAAATTCGGCGTCTCGGGCCCCGCGCCTGTCGATCTGACCAATATCGACGAAAGCGCCGTCTTCACCACGCCGCAGACGATCAAGAATTCGCTCTCAATGTTCGACCTCAATGGCGTGTTCCAGGCCACGCCGACATGGAAACTCTTCGGCGACGTGCATTACCGCGCCTTCGATCAGGCGCGCGTCGACGGCAATACGACCGAATTCGAATGCGAGGAAGGCGAGGAGCGCTGCGAGTCCGACGCGGGTGACACGAACATCCCCAATTTCTTCAATGGGCAGGCGCCGCTCGGGGCCGTCGACCGCACCTGGACGCGCTCGCGCACCATCGGCGGCACGGTGCAGGCAACGAATGACGACCATTATTTCGGCTTCCACAACAAGATCACCTTCGGCGTCAGCTACGATCATGGTTGGACCGGCTTCTCCGCCAATGAAGAGCTGGGATTGATCCTGCCCAATCTCGTCGTCGCCGGCTTCAATTATTACGTGGATGAGCAGGCGAGCGGCGTCTCCACCGTGTCGATGAAGGCCGGCAATGACTATCTCGGCGTCTATGCGCTCGACTCGCTCGATCTCACCGACCAGCTCACCCTCACGGCGGGCGCGCGCTTCAACCGCGCCGGCATCTCCCTTTACGATCTGCGCGGCACGTCGCTGAACGGCAATGGGATATTCACCCGCATTAATCCGGTGGCGGGCCTGACCTATAAGATCCTGCCCAATCTCTCCGCCTACGCCAGCTATTCGGAAGGCAATCGCGCGCCGACGCCGCTCGAGCTCGGCTGCGCCGATCCCAACCGTCCCTGTCTCATTGACAGCTTCCTCGTCGCCGATCCGCCACTGAAACAGGTCGAGTCGCAGACGATCGAAACGGGCCTTCGCGGCGACGTGCACGTTCCAGCGCTTCTGCCGGCCTATGCCGACGCGCTGCCCGGCTGGGTCACCTGGAGCGCGGGCCTCTTTCGCACGCATAATTTCAACGACATTCTGAGCGTGCCGAGCACGATCAACGGGCGCGGCTATTTCACCAACGCCGGCACGACGCTGCGTCAGGGCGTCGAGGCGTCGCTGCGCTATACGGACGAAAGGCTCAACGCCTTTCTGAACTATACGCTGACCGACGCGACCTTCCGCTCGACCATCATATTGGGCTCGCCGGACAATCCGCTCACCCAAATCTTCGGCACGGGCGGCTCGCTCATGGTGACGCCTGGCGCGAACCTGACCTCCGTGCCGCGCCATCGGCTCAAGGGAGGGTTCGACTTCGCGATGACTCCGCTCTGGAAGGTCGGCGCTGACGTTCAATATACTTCCGGGCCATGGATTCGCGGCGACGAGATCAATTTCGCCGGAACGCTCTCGCCCTACGCCATCCTCAATCTGCGCACCTCCTATCAGCTCGGCCCGAACATCCAGGTCTATGGCCTGCTCGAAAATGTGACGAATACGCGCTCGCGCAGCTTCGGCACGTTTTTCGACACGAATGACATCTCCTTCCTCGCCTTCAACAATCCGCGCATGGTCTCGATCGGGCCGCCGCTGGGCGTCTATGGGGGCGTGAAGATCACCTACTGACGCCAGAGGGCAGGAATGTCGCGGGCCGCTAGCCGGCTCGGCGGCGCCCGCGCTATATTGCGTGCGATGGCCTTACCCAAAGGAGTCGCACATGAAAAAAGCATTTCTATTCGGCGCGCTCGCGCTTGCTGGCGTCATAGCGCTGCCGGCGACGTCCGCGCTCGCGAAGAAGGCGGCGGGCGCCGTGGCCGCGCTCGACACGGACGATGACGGAACTGTTGATCTCAAGGAAATCAACAAGTCTGCGACGGATCTCTTTACGCGTCTCGAGAAGGA
This sequence comes from Methylocystis silviterrae, assembly GCF_013350005.1. Lineage (GTDB taxonomy): Bacteria > Pseudomonadota > Alphaproteobacteria > Rhizobiales > Beijerinckiaceae > Methylocystis > Methylocystis silviterrae. The sequence continues at coordinate 9,335 of NZ_JABVWW010000011.1, read as the reverse complement.
CGCTGACGGAACGGTCGATTTCAAAGAAATGAAAGGACGCGTCTCAAAGAAGGATTTCAAAACGGCCGATCCTGACAATGACGGCACGCTGTCCAAGGACGAATTTCTGACGATGGTCTCCGTCATGTTCAAGGATGCGGATCCCGACAATGACGGCACGCTCGACGCCAAGGAGTTCGCATCCAAGAAGGGTAAGGCGCTGCTGCGCGTGACACGGTGAATCGAGGAAGGCGCGCGGGCTCTGAAGAACTTGATCCTGCGCGCCAAAGCGGCCATCTAGGCAATATGAAAAGCTTGGTCGCCGCCTTCTGTTTCGTGCTTTTCGCCGCGCCGGTCGCGGCTGAAACGGTCAACGTCAAAGTCGGCGTCTTGCGCGAAACGCACGCCCGAGAAACCCTCTCTATTCTCGATATTCCGGCCGCCGACGATACGCTCGCGGGGGCGCTGATGGGCGCAGCCGACAACAACACCACAGGCAAATTCACCAACCAGACGTTCGAGGCGATCGACGCCAGGCTCGAGGACGGCGATGACGTCGTGGCGGCCCTCGACGCGCTCCTGGACAAGGGCGCGCTGTTCATCATCGCCGATCTTTCGGCCGAACGTCTGCTTGCCGCTTCCGAGCGCGCGAAGCCGAAAGGCGCCGTGCTGTTTAATGTCTCCGCGACGGATGACAGGCTTCGCGAAAATGACTGCCGCGCCAATGTCATCCATGTCGCGCCGACGCGGTCGATGCTCACTGATGGTCTCGCGCAATATCTCATCTGGAAGCAATGGCGCCGCTGGCTCCTCATCAAGGGGTCGCATCCGAAAGACGAATTTTTGGCGCAAGCCTTCCGCAACAGCGCCAAGAAATTTGGCGCAAAGATCGTCGAGGAACGCGTCTATGAAGACACCGGCGGCGGACGACGCAGCGACTCCGGCTCCGTGCAGACCCAGCGGCAAATCCCGGTCCTGACGCAGAACGCGCCCGCCTATGACGCGCTCATCGCCGCCGACGAGAGCGAGGTCTTTGGCGGCTATCTGCCCTACCGCACCTGGGACCCGCGTCCTGTGGCGGGCTCCGGCGGCCTGATGCCGACAAGCTGGGACCCCTCCCATGAGCAATGGGGCGCGCTACAGTTGCAAAACCGCTTCACCAAGACGTTCAGGCGCCTGATGAATGCGCGAGACAATGCGGCGTGGGTCGCCATGCGGATGATTGGCGAAGCCGCAACGCGCACCGGGTCGAACGACCCCGAGAAGCTCCGCCTCTACCTGCTCGGCGCGGACTTCTCCATCGCCGCATTCAAAGGCGTGCGGCTTACGCTGCGGCCCTGGAACCAGCAGTTGCGCCAACCGATCCTGCTTTCCGACGGGCGGATGGTCGTCTCCGTTTCGCCCCAGGAAGGCTTTCTCCATCAGACGAGCGAACTCGACACGCTTGGAGTCGATCAGCCGGAGACGAAATGCAAATTGAACTGAAGAACGCCCCCTCCCCACCCCTCCCCCGCTGCCGCGGGAGAGGGAGCAGATTCGGCCTCTCGCTCCTTTTCGCGAAGCGCCGATCGTTAGCGTCCCCTCTCCCGCGAAGCGGGGGAGGGACAGGGAGGGGGTTGTGGGTCGCGGCGCTGCTCGCAACTTTGATCGCGCCCGCCCACGCCTACAAGGCGTACGTCAGCAACGAGAAGGGCAATTCCATCACCGTCCTCGATACGGAGAAGCTGGAAGCGACAGCGACCGTGAAGGTCGGCCGACGCCCGCGCGGCATTGCGCTCAATAAGGACGGCTCCGAACTTTATATCTGCGCCGGCGACGATGACGCCATTCAAGTGCTCGACACGAAGACTCTCAAGGTCACCGGCAAGCTGCCCTCGGGCCCGGATCCCGAGCTTCTGGCGCTCAGTCCCGATGGCGACGTGATTTATGTCTCGAACGAAAACGACAATCTCGTCACGCTGATCGACGTGAAGAAGAAAGAAATGATCGGCGACATTCCCGTCGGCGTGGAACCCGAGGGCATGGCCATCAGTCCCGACGGCAAGCTGCTCGTCAACACCTCGGAAACGACCAATATGGCGCATCTCATCGACACCAAGTCGAAAGAGATCGTCGCGAATATTCTCGTCGATGGCCGGCCGCGTTTCGCCGAGTTCAAGAAGGACGGTTCGGAGCTGTGGGTATCCTCGGAAGTCGGGGGGACGGTTTCGGTCATCGATCCTACGAAACGTGAGTTGAAGCAGAAGATTGCCTTCGACATTCCGGCGATGTCGAAAGAGGCGATCCAGCCGATCGGCATTTCATTCACGCGCGATGGAAAGCGCGCCTTCGTCGCGCTGGGGCCAGCCAATCGCGTCGCGGTGATCGACGCCGAGACGAAAAAGGTCGAAAAATATCTGCTGGTCGGTCAGCGCGTCTGGCACCTTGCTTTCACGCCCGACGAAAAATATCTGCTCACCGCCAATGGCGTCTCCAACGACGTCTCGGTGATCGACGTCGCATCGCTCAAAGTGGTGAAGTCGATCCCGGTCGGCGCTTTCCCCTGGGGCGTCGTCGTGGCGCCGCAATGAGTGTGGGTCTTCCCGCCTGTCATTCCCGACGCGCGGAGCGCGATCGGGAATCCAGAGCCGCGATCGGCGCTGTTGGCCGCGGCTCTGGATTCCCGATCATTCGCTTCGCGAATGCCGGGAATGACAATCCTGTCGGAGCGCCGCAATGACCCCCGCGCTCGCAATCAGAAATGTCAGCCACGCCTATGGGGCGCGCAAGGCGCTCGACGACGTCAGCTTTTCCGTTCCGGCCGGCAGCTTCACGGTGCTGCTTGGATTGAACGGCGCCGGCAAGAGCACACTGTTCTCGCTAATCACGCGGCTCTACGCCGCGCGCCACGGCGCGATCGAAATCTTTGGCCACAATGTCATGCGCGAGCCCGGCGCAGCGCTGCGCCAGCTTGGCGTCGTCTTTCAGGCGCGCACGCTCGATCTCGAACTCAGCGTGATGCAAAATCTCCTCTACCACGCAGCCCTGCACGGCATTGGCCCGATCGACGCGCGCCGCCTCGGACAGGCGGCGCTGGCGCGTGCGGGCCTCGCGGACCGCGCCAAGGACAAGGCCCGCTCCCTGTCTGGGGGACAGATGCGCCGCGTCGAAATCGCGCGCGCGCTGCTGCATGATCCGCGGCTGCTGCTTCTCGACGAGCCGACCGTCGGGCTCGACATCAAGGCGCGCGCCGATCTCCTCGCGCTTGTCCGCGGTCTGGTGCGCGATCAACATCTCGGCGTTTTGTGGACCACGCATCTTGTCGACGAGATCGCCGACGACGATCAGGTGGTCATTCTGCATCAGGGCAAGGTGCTCGCGACCGACCGGGCGCGGGAGATCGTCGCGGCGCAGGGCGCGGCGACCATTGGCGACGCTTTCGCGCGCATCGCCGGGATCGGTCAGGAGAAGCTTTCGGCATGACCGAAATTGCTGCGCCGAGAGGCTTCACCCTTCGCCAATATCTCATCTGTCTCTCGGGAGTCGTCTGGCGCGAGGGCCTGCGCTTCCTGCATCAGCGCGAACGCTTCGTCTCGGCGCTGGTGCGCCCGCTCGTCTGGCTCTTTATTTTCGCGGCGGGCTTCCGGCAGGTGCTCGGCGTTTCGATCATCCCGCCTTACGAAACTTACGTTCTCTACGAGGTCTATATCGCGCCCGGCCTGATGGCGATGATCCAGCTGTTCAACGGCATGCAATCCTCGCTCTCGATGGTCTACGACCGCGAAATGGGCAGCATGCGCACGCTGCTCGTCTCGCCCTTTCCGCGCTGGTTTCTGCTCGGCTCCAAACTTCTGGCCGGCGTCGCCGTCTCGATACTGCAGGTCTACGCCTTCCTGGTGATCGCCTATTTCTGGGAGATCGAGCCGCTAACGAATTGGGGCTATCTCACCCTGCTGCCGGCGCTGGCGCTCAGCGGCCTGATGCTCGGCGCGCTCGGCATGCTGCTGTCATCGCTGATCAAACAGCTCGAAAACTTCGCCGGGGTGATGAATTTCGTGATTTTTCCGATGTTCTTCGCCTCCTCCGCGCTCTACCCGCTGTGGCGCGTAAAGGAGTCGAGCCCCTGGCTCTATTACATGTGCGAGGTCAATCCGTTCACGCATGCGGTCGAACTCATCCGCTTCGCCTTTTATGAGAAAGTCGCGTGGACCTCGCTCGCGATTGTCTTCGCCTACACGAGCGCCTTCCTCATCGCGGCGATCCTCGCTTATGATCCAGCGCGCGGCATGTTGATGCGAAAGGGATAGTGTCGCCTCGAACCTCCGGCGGCATTTGAATTCGTGACCAACTGAAAACATGATCAACGGAGCCGAGCGCATCATCGGGCTTTATCGGCGTCACGCGCATCTTTGGGCGGAGCGCCGGGGTGACCGGCTGATGGAAGCTCATTGGCTCGATCGATTCAGAAATCTTCTGCCCGCCAAAGCCAACGTGCTCGATCTCGGCTGTGGCTCGGGCAAGCCCATCGCCCGCTATCTGATCGAAAAAGGATGCGAGGTGACGGGCGTCGACTCCTCGCCCCAGCTCATCGAGCTGTGCCGGGAGAGCTTTCCTAAAAGCGAATGGCGCGTCGCCGACATGCGGGAGCTTTCGCTGGAGCGCCGCTTCGACGGAATCATCGCCTGGGACAGTTTCTTTCACTTGGGTTTCGACGATCAGCGCCAGATGTTCCCGATCTTTCGCGCTCACGCCGCGCGGGACGCCGCGCTGATGTTCACGAGCGGACCCGCGCATGGCGAGGCGATCGGCGAATTCGAAGGCGAGTCGCTTTATCACGCAAGTCTCGCGAGCGAAGAATATAAATTCCTGCTCAGCGCTAACGGTTTCGAGGTCGTCGCTCATGCGCTAGAGGATCCGACCTGCGGCAAACACACCATCTGGCTCGCGCGACAACGGTGATACCGGCGGCGCCTTCCTATTTCTTCTCGTCCTTCTTCGTGTTCTCCGCCGCGACCTCTTCGGCGACAGCAGGCGGCAACTTGACGCCAGCGGCGAGCTGCGCGCCAAGCGCAATGGCGCGGGCTTCCGTCAGTCTCAAGGCGCAATAGCCGAAATCCGGCTCGCGCGCATAGGACCGGCACACTTCCTCGCGCCAGGAGGAGAAGCCCGCCTGTTCCTTCACGATGAAGTTGCGGATCGCCTTTTCCTTCTTGTTCTGGTCGTAAAGCGCCCGGAATGTGCTTCGCACCGTCTTCTCGACGCGCGCGCGGGCGCCAAGCATCTCTTCGCCCTTCTTGGGGTCGATCTCATCCGCGCTCATCCCCCAGAGTCCTTCAGGATCAGCGCGGCAACCGGCGTCCTTCAGTTCACACGCCTTGCCCTCGTTGGTGACGAGAATCGCGCCGTCCAGAACGTCAAATGTGAAGGCGCAGGCTGGAAATGCGATCTGATAGCGCCGCAATCCGGTCTCGCTCTGGCGGGCCGTGAGCTTCAACGGCGTTCCGGCCACTTCGACTCGGCAGGCTTCGCCGGAGCGCCGCAAATCATCCCCGACGAATGTGAGCTTGGCGACCTGCAGGTCAGCTCCGGCTCGGGAGAATTCTATGGCGCTGCCCTCGCCGTCGCGTTTGATAATTTTTCCGACGATCGCGTCTTCGGCGGGCGCCTTTGGCATGATGGCCGGCCCCGCGGCCGCTCCCATCTCGCCGCCGACGCTTCTTTTCTTTGCTTGTCCGGGACTGGCGACCGTCCCTTCGGGAGTCGGGGCGACCGCCCCCGGGAGCACAAGCTGTGCTCTGGCCGGCGGGACGCCCGCAACAATCAGCGCCGCTGCGCCGAGAACGCAAGCGCGACGCGCGGTCAGAGTGCGAAACTGAAATCCAAACATAGCGATCGCCACCCCTCGGCCGCAGCCCGGCCCTGCCCTTGCGGCGAGACGCGCGCTATCGAGGCGCCAGCACCATCACCATCTGCCGTCCTTCCATGGACGGTTCGAGTTCGACCTTGGCCAGCGTGGCGGTCTCAGCCTTCACGCGAGAAAGAAGCCGATAGCCGATGTCCTGATGCGCGATTTCGCGGCCGCGAAAGCGAAGGGTGACCTTAACCTTGTCGCCTTCTTCGAAGAAGCGGCGCACCGCCTTCATTTTCACGCCGTAATCATGGTCATCGATGCCGGGCCGAAGCTTTATTTCCTTAACCTCGACGACTTTCTGTTTTTTGCGGGCCTCGGCGGCCTTCTTTTGCTCAGCGAAGCGAAAACGCCCGTAATCAAGAATTTTGCAGACGGGGGGCGTAGAGTTGGGCGCGATCTCGACGAGATCGAGTCCCGCCGCTTCGGCGATGCCCAGCGCGTCCGGCAATTGGATGACGCCGTGATTTTTCCCCTCGGAATCGATTAGCTGCACTTCTCGCGCGCGAATTTCCCGATTGATGCGCGGCCCTTCCTTCTGGGGGGCCGCGATGCTCTTCATTGGACGGCGAATGGATCATCTCCTTCTCTTGGCCAAAAGCCGGCCGCTGAGCCAAAGGCGCAAAACAGCGACCGCCGGACGCAGGGGTCCGGGACCATTGAACAGATTCCCACGCCAGCGCGCCAAGTCAACCGTTACTGGCCCCGGCACGCCGCTTTTTGCGATGGGAAGGTCGAATATTTTAAACAAAGCCCAAAATCAGCTCATTAACTTTTTCCGGCGCGTCTTCGGGCGTCCAATGCGACACGCCTGGCAGCCGCTCGATCCGCAGATCGCGAACATAGCATTCCGTGCCGTCAAGACAGGACTCGCCAAGCGCCACGTCCTGCATCCCCCAGACGAGCAGCGTCGGCGCATCTATCGGCGCCTCGAGGTCTTCCGCCGCCAGAATGTCACGTCCGGCGGCGCGATACCAATTGAGCATGGCGCTGGCGGCGCCCGGCGCCGCGACATTGGCGCGGTAGATGTCCATCGCCTCTTTTGAGAAGACGCCGTCCCGGCCTGCGGCGCGTTGCATCAGCCACGCGGCGCCGGCGCCGCGCCGCGCGGACAGCAGTCGTTCAGGCAGCCAGGGCAGCTGAAAGAAGGCCGCATAGGCGGACTTCAGCTTCTGTCTCCATCCCTGTTCGAGGGCGCGCCGGAAGCACAGGGGGTGCGGAATGTTCAGAACGACGAGAGCGTCGATCGGCCGCAGCTTGCGAATGGCGACGACCCAGGCGACAAAACCGCCCCAGTCATGGCCGACAAGCGAGACCGAGGCGGGATTGGCGGCGTCGATCAATCCGGCGACGTCGGCTGTCAGCGCCTCGAGGGAATAGGCCTCCTTCTCCACCGGGCGCGTCGTGGCGCCGTAGCCGCGCTGATTGACCGCCCAAACGCGATATCCGGCGGCGGTGAGCGGTCCGATGAGATCACGCCACATGACGGCGTGCTGGGGAAAGCCGTGCAGGAGCAGCGCGAGCCGATCGCCCGCGCCCGCCTCAAAAACCTCGAACTCAATTCCGTTGGCTGGAACGACCAGGCGACGCGCCCCGAGTAGAGTCGCCGCCGCGGACGTCACACCTGTCCCGCCAACGCCGGGCAGCTCGGACAGGGCGAACCGCCCATCATGGCGGCGCAGCCCTCCCCGGACTCTCCGCCCGCGGCGGGTCGCGCGATGAGCGACAACTGGCGCTCGACATGGGCGCCGCCGCACGTGGGGCACTCGGGAATCTCATCGAAACGCGACAGAGTCTCGAACTGATGCGCACAGTCACTGCAGCGATAGGCGAAAAGCGGCATGAGTCCCTCTGGCGGCTCATCGGATGGATAGGCGATTTTACCGGTTCGCGCGCCCGGCGCAAGGCGCGTAGGGGCTCGCAAAGCCGTCCGCCTGGCCCGCTCCAAGCCGATCGTCGAGGCGTAGAAGCCGTGGCTGGAGAAAAGGCTCGCGACGATCTCGGGCAAATCCACGCTCGCCGTCGCCATCCGCTACGCCTTGCCGCGATGGGAGGCGCTCGTCCGCTTCATCGACGATGGCCGTATCGACATCGACTCCAACGCCGTCGAACGCGCCATGCGCCCGATCGCGCTCGGGCCTAAGAATCATCTCTTCGCGAGTTCGGACGGCGGGGCCGGGCATTGGGCTCACGCTAAGACGGCAGCCCGCTCAACAGCACTTGCGTAACATCGTTCAGATTATAGAGATGATAGAGGTTCAGTTTATGCCCGATGGTCGGTTCAATTGGTATAATGAGATCCTGTGTCTCATTGTGCAGCCAGAGCGCCGTAAAGTAGCACCAGGCTAAATTCAATTCTCGAAGTTGAAAGTCCTGCTGCTGCACCCGGGCATCCTCTTCTGCCGCGCGGAGTGCTTGTATCGTAGAGGATAATGTCGGGCCATCTAGCGCCATCGACACGAAATTGAGCTTGCCATCTTTTCGGTCCAGATGAATATCGGCAACAATTTCTCCTCCTGACTGGAGAAGGTATCGCCAGCCCGTCTCTTGGGCGGCGTCGATCAACGACTTCATTTTCGCCAAATCAGGACCGCCAACGTGGAACACGTCGATGGGTAAGGATGTCGAAACATCGCTCAAATCCAGGCCACTGCCTGTATGTATCATCCCTGATGCAGAGATATCTTTCAGGGTAGATGCGATCATTTCGGATGCGCCGTCTGAATGGCTTGAAAACAAAATAGGCATTCTATTCCCCTGACGATATTTGAAACAGATGAGTTTCGTTGCGTGCTCGAAAACAGAAATACATGCACTCAAGGCTATTATGGTCTACGGGTGAAGTCTGTGAACCACCAGTAAGCCAAGGGATCGCCACGGTAGCCCTTTGGGAAGGAGACAAAGTCGACAATCTGGACGCCAAATATAGGGTCGAAAACCCTCCAGAAAGAGCTGTTACCCTCGTTGTACGCATCGGAGATCACGATGGCATGACCAAATGCCCCATCCACATCGTGCCCATACGAGAATTTGACGCCCATCACAATTGGTCTGTTTTCCAACATTTCTAGTAACATGTCACTACTAGACGCTCTCCCAAATACTTCTTTGGAAAATGCATTGATAACGCTGAGTGCTTTGTTGGGCCATCCGGTACCGTTGCAGCGCTTGTCTTCATTCGAGTAAGAACAAGGTGGGTAATTACAAGCGCCGGATGGAAGATCGTTTGCCGTTTCATAAATAGCTTCCTGACGACGCCCAAATTCTTTGTTCATATAAAAGCTTCCAACACTTGCAGCGCAGGCAACCCAGCACCAATGGGTTTGCTCCTGCATTTGACCATACCCATTCCTTACCAAGTCGGTGAAGTAGCCGGAGCTGTTGCCGTATAGCTGGACGCCTCCAAAAACCTCTGGCCAAATCGGGGTTGAGTTGATTCACTTGGTCATGTCGCAAGGGGATCGCGGCC
>NZ_JABVWW010000010.1 GCF_013350005.1 Methylocystis silviterrae | reverse complement strand
TCATTGGCGCTTCCTTTCGGAAGCTGTGAATCACGACATCGCGCCCAAGCCAACAACTTTATAGGTCCGAGCCCTAGAGCGCTTCCCTATCACATGGACTCATGTGATCGATAAGGAATCGCTCAAAATCAAAGTATTGGAGCAGATTCTCATCGAAAAAGTCTGTCAACTTTTTGGGAACCTGCTCTCGTCCGCTCCGATGACCACGGGCGGCGCGCCGGCGAGACGCCGGCGCCACATGTCTTCGAACAGCGATTCCAGCGCGCGCGTGTAGGAATAGACGTCGAAAAGCGCCGTCGTCAGGCGATTGGCGGCGAGCTTCGCCCGCAGTTCGGCGCAACGGACGGGATCGCCCGCCAAGACCAGCGCGATCTCCAAATATTCGTCAAAATCCGCCGCGATCAACTCCGGCAATCCGATCGCATGCAACAGGCTCCCGGCCACGCGCGAGGGAAAGGTGTCGCCGGCGCAGGTCACGATCGGCACGCCCGCCCACAGCGCGTCGCTCGCCGTCGTATGTGATCCGAAGGGCGCCGTGTCGAGCGCGAGATCGGCGAGCTGCAGGCGCGCCAGATGTTCGGCCTGCGGCAAATGCGGCGCGAAGATCATCCGCGCCGCGTCAATTCCGCGTCTGCGCATTTCATTGCGCAGATTGCCTTCCGCCAGCATCGCCGCCGAGAGCCATAGCACCGCGCCCGGCGTCGCCTCGAGCAATCGCGCCCAAAGATCGAAGATGAAGGGCGTGAGCTTATAGGCCTGATTGAAGCAGCAATAGACGAAGCCTTCCGCCGGCAGACCGGCGGCGGCCCGCGACGGCGGCGCGCGCAGCGGCGTCCCGCGCCCGTGCGGCTGATAGGCGTGTGGCAAATAGGCGAAGGCCTCCGAATAGGCCGACGCCGACGAGGGCGGCGTGACATAGCGATCGGTCACGATGTAATCGCACACGCCCGCTCCGAGCGTGCCGGGATAGCCAAGATAATTGACCTGAACAGGCGCGGGCCGCAGCATCATCACGCTGGTGCGCGCGCCATGGGTGAAGCCCTTGAGGTCGATCAGAATATCGACGCCATCCGCATTGATGAGGCGCGCGGCCTCAGCGTCGGTCAGCTGCGAAATGTCGGCGAAAGCGTCGAAGGCGGCCCGCAGCCGCGTCCGCATCGCCCCCTCGACGCCGCAATAGCTGTAAGCGCGAATCTCGAAGCGGGCGCGATCATGCGCCTCGAGCGTCTCGACGAGAAGATGCGCGGTCGCATGCTCGTGGAAGTCGTTTGACAGATAGCCGACGCGAATCCGGCTGCGGGAGGAAAGGTCGAAGCGCATCGCGAGGCTCGCGCGCAGCGGCCCCGCCGCCAAAAGCCGCGCGGCGGTCCAGCTCTCGGAACAGGCGCGCTGTTCGCCGGCGGTGATGCCGGGCTCCGACAACAGGAGGAAGGGGGGCGTCGCCGGCCCATCCGGCATGGCCAGCGCCGCCCGAATTTGCGGCGCGGCAGTGTCGAAATCGTCCCATTCGCACATGGCGCGGCTGCGAGATATGGATTTCATGGCGCCCTTTCGCGGGGCCAATCGCACATCAGCCGGCCTTCGTGCGCGAAGCGATTTCCATGCCGCGCGACGATCGTCGTCTTGGCGTGTTGCCAGGACCGCCGTCGCCGCTAGAAGATATTCTTTTGCCGCGCCGCCATCCGGGCGGCCGGTCCGAATAAGGCTCATCATGACGTCAGCCACGATCTCGAGAGATGCGCCGGTTGGACTCCTCCTCGTCAATCTCGGCACGCCTGATGCGCCCGATGTCGCGGCGGTGCGGCGCTATCTGGCGGAATTTCTGTCCGACCGCAGGGTCGTCGATCTCCCGCGCGCGTTATGGCTGCCGATCCTCTACGGCGTCGTGCTCAACACCCGCCCAGCGCGCTCGGCGAAGCTCTATGAGTCGATCTGGAACGCCGACACGGGCGAAGGTCCGCTGAAAACCTTTACCCGCCTGCAAGCCGAGAAGCTGCAGGCGCGGATTGGCGCTTCGAACCTCATCATCGACTACGCGCTACGCTACGGCGCGCCGTCGATCGCGACGCAGATCGAATCGCTGATCGTAAAAGGCTGCGAGCGGATCGCGATGCTGCCGCTCTACCCGCAATATGCGTCATCGACCACGGGCTCCGCCGCCGACGCCGCTTTCGACGCGCTGCGCGAGCTGCGCAAGCAGCCAGCGCTCCGCATCGGCGCGCCCTATTACGACGACCCCGCCTACATCGACGCGCTCGCGACGAATATTACGCGCGCGCGCGCCGCGCTCGATTTCGAACCAGAGGTCATCATCGCCTCGTTCCATGGCCTTCCGCAGGCGCAGATCGATCGCGGCGATCCTTATCGCGAGCACTGCGAAGCGACATGGCGACTGCTCTGCGAACGGCTCGGCATGAACGCCCAAAGCCTGCGTCTCGCCTTTCAGTCGCGCTTTGGGCGCGCCCGGTGGATCGAGCCCTATACGTCGGATGTGGTGACCGAGCTTGCCGGCGCCGGCGTCAAGCGCATCGCCGTCGTCGCGCCGGGATTCGCCGCCGATTGCCTGGAAACGATCGAAGAGCTTGGCGTCGAAATTCGCGATCTTTTTCTTGAGAAAGGCGGCGAGAAATTCGCCCGCCTGCCATGTCTCAACGACAGCGACGAAGGCATGGCGCTTGTCGAGACTTTGGCGAAGCGCGAGATCGCGGGCTGGATCTAACACGGATTCAGGCTGATCCATTCGCTCGGACCTGTCATTCCCGGCAGGCCGAAGGCCTGACCGGGAATCCAGAGCCGATCCAACAATGTTTGTTTTGCTCTGGATTCCCGATCGCGCGCCTTGCGCGCGTCGGGAATGACATCGGAGCCGTGCAAAGAGAATTCGTGTCACGCGCCAATTGCCGACATTCGCTCGCTATCTTCGCGAGAGTTCCGCCAGCAATCCGCGCAGAGGCTGAAAGTGGAACCGCACCTCATGGCGCCCTTCCGGAATCGCGACCGCCCGGAACATGACGTTCGCGCGCAGAATCGGCGCTTCCACGCCGTCGAGGTTCGCGAACCACCACGGATGCCAGACATCGTGCAAAACAAGCCAGCCTCCGCCCGGAGGCGCGCTGGCCTCGGCGACGATGCGATCGTTCTCGTAGGAGAGGATTTTCGCCGTCGCCGGCGGCGCATCTTTGCGTGTATGGCAGATCGGCGGCGTCTCCAGGAGCACCGTCTCACGATAGTCCGCCTCCGGCCACTCGCCGCTCTTCATCATCGCCGCGAAATCGACGTGGATGGCGCAGGTTGCGAGTATGACGCGCGGCATGGCGCGGGGATTTTCGTAAATGTGAACGTCGCCGATGCGCGTGAGTTCGACGAAGTCGCCATGCTTGTAATTCCGGTCGATCTTTTCGATGGGCACGCCGGTCGCGATAAATCGCAGGCCGAGCATGTCCGACAGGACTGAGCGATAGGACGGATAGAGCTTGGAAAACTGGCGCTGCTCGGGAAGCGCGAGATGGTCGCCGGCGCCGGTTACGTCTTCGAAGAGCCGAAGCCGGATGGGATTGTAACCGAGATCATGATCGAAGCCATGAACGAGCGACGCGTTCGGCCAATGGAAATCAATCGCCGCAAGCTCGACGCGGTCGCGACGATCCGGCGTCGCCGTCTCCTTGAGCTTGCCGCGCAGATAGGCGATCACAGGATCCTTGCCGTCGACCCGCAAGGCCTCGAACTGTTCAGGCGGCAAGGCCGTCGATTCATTTGGTCCGTTGCCGATCGTAAGATCGACGCTCATCAGCGTGGCGACCGCCGCGAGCAGATACGGGCCGCGCAGCAGCCTGTCGCGAGTCGCGAGGATAAGCGCGATGGCGAGCGCGGCAAAAATCGCGCTTATCGCGAGCGGCCAAGAGGCTTGATTAAGGTGGCCCTTGGCGGCCGCGATAAGCAGCGCGACCGCGAACAGCGCGGCGACGGCGCCGACAAGCCAAGCCGTGCGTGGCGTGGCCTCGCCCCGCTCAACGAGATTGAAGCCATAGCCCGCGAGGATCGCGAGCGTCGCGCCGAGCAAGAATGTAGCGTCGGCCGGCCGCCGCCAAAGGTCGACGCCCGGCAGATAATAGAAGAAGGCGAAGACCGGCGTGTAGCGGCCCAGGGCGTAGAGGGCGAAAAACAGCGCGGCGGCGGCGAAGAAGCGGATTTCCTTATTCGAAAGGAAGCGCCTGCCCAGCGCCGCGATCAACGATACGAGCGTCAGTTCGCCCAAGTAAACATTGGTCATGTTGCGCGCGAGGAATAGGTCGCGCTCGCCGGCGGGGGGGCCCCAGAAGTTCTTAAGCGGGCCGTCCGTTCCGAACATATTGGCTGAGATCAGCGTCCAGAAGGAGCCCGGCGGCAGCGAGCCCTTGAATGCGCCGTCGAGATCGATCTCGGGTCGGTTTGAATGCGCGGCGAGGTCCAGCGTGAAGGCAAGCGGAACGGCGATGATCGTCAGGCCCGTGAGCGCTCCGGCGGCCAGGGGCGCGACCGCGCTGAGTTTGGGCGATTCATCCGTGGCGACGCGATAGGCGGCATAGGCGGACAGCATCAGCACGCCTAGGAACGCGACCTGGTCCCGTCCCAGCACCAGAAGTGCGGCGGCGGCGCCCGCCGCGGCGCCGTAGAGCGCCGAGCGCCGATCGAGTCCCCGCGCCAGCAGCCACAGCGTGACCGGGAGCCAGGCGAGACTCATGATCTGCCCGACATGCTGAATTCGCCACGCCGCCGAGCCGCCAAAAGCGAAGGCGAGAGCAGCGAGCAATCCTCCCGCGGCGCTCCAACCGCGATCGCGAAAATAGGCGATGAGCGCAAGGCCGCCCATGGCCAGCATCGCAAAGACAATCGCGTCGGCCAGAACGAAGGACGGCTCGGGAACCAGCGCCGCCGCCAGCAGGAAAAACGGAGCGAAGATCAGCGATTGCGGATCGGCGATCTGCGGCATCCCCGCAAAGACGTGCGGCGTCCAGAACGGCGACTGGCCGCTGTGCAGCGCATGGGCGAGAAAGGCGAACTGCGGAAAAAAATGCGCTTTCGCGTCCCAGGGAATGGTGACGCGCCCGGAAAGCCAGGGAAAGGCGAGCGCCAGCGCGCAGACGAGGAAGAACGCCGCCGCGAGGGCGTAGGGCTGACCTTCCGGGCGGCCGGCGTTTTTACCGATTCGTTGCATGGCCACAGTTCTAGCGGCTCCAGGCCATGGCTCAAAGCCGCGCTTCAGGCGCCCGCCTGAGGCCGAAGCGCGCAGCGAGCGCGTCGATATCAACAGTCGGACGCACGCCGGACGCACGGTCTATGGCGGCTTGCGCCTCGCCTTCTAGCTCGGCGACGTTTGGGCGATCGGCCGGGGCGAGCCATATATAGGGCTGGCGCGCCGGCCGCCTTCGCCGGTCCGATCAGGGCGCAATGCTTGTCGATTCACGCGACGCCGGAAAATCTCGCCGCTGGGCGGACAAGCGCGCCGATGCTGCGCGTCGAGGGGCTTCAGAAATCCTATCCGACGCCGCAGGGCCGCATTCCCGTGCTGCGCGGCGTTGACTTCACGCTCGCCACGGGCGCCAGTCTGGCGCTGACCGGCGAATCCGGCAGCGGCAAGAGCACGCTCCTGCATCTGGTCGGCGCGCTCGACGACGCCGACTCCGGCGAAATCGTTCTCGATGGCGTCACGCTGACACGGCTGTCGGAAAATGCGCGGGCCGCCATGCGGCGCGAAAAGATCGGCGTCGTCTTTCAGCAGTTCAATTTGATTCCGAGCCTGACCGTTTGCGAAAACTTGGGCTTCCAGGCCCGACTTGCCGGGCGCTACGATCCGTCGTGGCAGGAAGAACTCACCGCGCGTCTTGGTCTTGCGACGCTCGCCGCCCGATATCCTGAGGAGCTATCCGGCGGACAGCAGCAGCGCGTCGCCATCGGCCGCGCGTTCGCCGTGCGCCCGAGGCTTCTGCTCGCGGACGAACCGACCGGCAATCTCGACGAAGCGACCGGCGACGCCGTCATGGCGCTCGCGCTCGACCTCGTCACCGCGACCGGCTGCGCCTTTCTGATGGCGACGCACAGCGAACGGCTTGCCGGCCGGTTGCAACGCCGCGTACGCCTGGAGGCCGGTCTTCTGGCGGCGCAATGAAACGAATTCCGACCGATCCGTTCGCTTGGACCGTGTCCTTCGCGGCAGGCCGAAGGCCTGACCGCGAATCCAGAGCAAATCCAAGAACCCTGATCTTGCTCTGGATTCCCGATCGCGCGCTTTGCGCGCGCGTCGGGAATGACATCCGAGCCGTTCAAGCGGATGTCGTATGAGAGAGACGCTCTGGACGCTCGCCGCGCTGATTAGCCACTGGCGCCGACGCCCAGGCAACCTCGCGACGCTCGTGCTCGGTCTCGCCATCGCCACGGCGCTCTGGAGCGGCGTGCAGGCGCTGAACGCTCAGGCGCGCAACAGTTATGACGCCGCGGCGACCGCGATTTCGGGCGGCGGCGCGAGAACGCTCGTCGCCGCTCGCGGCGGCCTGTTTGACCAGGAGCTCTTTGTGAGACTGCGTCGCGCCGGCGTCACCGTCTCGCCAGTCTTGGAGGGCGCAGTCCGAATTGGCGAAAAGAATATTCGGATCATCGGCGTCGAGCCGGTGTCGCTGCCGCGCCGTTCGCCGATCGCGCATATGCGAAGCCGCGCGGACGTCCTGGAAGAGTTTTTCACTGGCCCAGGCCGCAGCTTTGCCGCCCCGCAGACGTTGCGCCGGCTTGATCTTTCAGAGGGCGCCCAGCCGCAAACCGAACGCGGTCAGCAGCTCCCGCCGCTTGCCGCGCTCGCCGAAGCGCCGCCCGGCGCAATCATCGTCGACATCGGCGTCGCCCAGCGCCTGCTCGATCGACCCGGAAAGCTCTCGCGTCTCGTCATCACCGATGAGGAGACGTTCGACGAGTCGCGGCTTAAGCGAACCGCCGGCGATGCTTTGCGGCTCGTCGCGCCGGACGATGATAGCGATCTGGCTCGCCTGACCGACAGTTTTCACCTCAATCTCACCGCCTTCGGCTTTCTTGCGTTCCTCGTCGGACTGTTCATCGTGCACGCCGCTTACGGCCTCGCCTTCGAACAGCGACTGGCGACCCTGCGCACTTTACGCGCGCTCGGAGTCGCGGCGCCGAACCTCATCGCGGCGATGGCATTCGAAATCGGCGTCCTGACGCTCCTCGCGGGAGGCGCGGGCGTCCTCGGCGGTCACGCAATCGCGCAGGCGCTTCTGCCGGATGTCGCAAAAAGTCTCGAGAGCCTCTACGGCGCGCAAATCTCCGATCGCCTTGCGCTCGACGCGCGCTGGTGGCTCTCCGGACTCGCGATGGCGGGCGCCGGCGCGGCGCTTGCGGCGGCGAGCGGCATGACGAAAGCATTGCGGCTGCCGGCGCTGTCATTCGCGCGTCCTATGGCCTGGCGCGGCGCGCATCACCGCTATCTGCGACGGCAGGCGGCGCTCGCGGCGCTTGCCCTTGTCGCGGCGGCCGGCGCATACGGCTTTGGCGAAGGACTTGCGTCAGGCTTCGCGATCATCGGCTTGGCGCTTCTTGCCGCCGCTCTCATTCTGCCGGTCGGCCTCGCCGGAGCCCTGGCGCTCGGCGAACGTTTCGCGCGCCGCCCGCTCGCCCGCTGGTTCTTCGCCGACGGACGCCAGGAAATTTCCGGTCTTTCGCTTGCGCTGATGGCGCTGCTGGTTGCGCTTGCGACCAACATTGGCGTCGGCGGCATGGTCGAGGGCTTTCGCCAGACGTTCGATCGCTGGCTCGACGCGCGCCTCGTCGCCGAGATCTATTTCGAAGCGGCGACGCCCGCCGATGCGCGCGACATCGAGGCGTGGGCGCGCACGCAGCCCGAGATTGCCGCAATTCTTCCTGTCTGGCGCGCGAAGACGCGCATCGGCGGATGGCCCGTCGACGTCGTCGGCATGACGCCTCACGAAACCTATACGGCGCATTTTCCCTTGATCGACGCCGCGCCGGACGCATGGACTGCGCTGCACGCTCAGGACGCCATCCTCGTCAGCGAGCAATTGGCGCGCCGTCTTGGTCTGGCCATCGGCGCGACGCTCGACATTCCGACGTCAGGGCAAGACTTGCGCGCGCGCATCGTCGGCGTCTTTCCCGATTACGGCAATCCGAAGGGCCAGCTGCGCATCGATCACGAGAAGCTGAAGCGCTATTTCGACAACGCCTCGGGCGTGCATTACAGCCTGCGCGTCGATCCGGGCGCCACGGCGCGCGTCATCGAAAATATGCAGCAACGCTTTGGCGGAAAAATCGCGCGCATCGTCGATCAAGCCGAAGTCAAAGCGCTGTCGACGGACATCTTCGAGCGCACATTCGCCGTCACGACGGCGTTGAACACGCTGACGCTGATCGTGTCCGGCGTCGCGCTCTTCGCCAGTCTGCTGACGCTCAGCGACATGCGGCGCGCCCGCATCGCGCCAGTCTGGGCGTTTGGCGCGACGCGGCGAAAGCTGGCGGCGCTGGAAATGGCGCGGGTCGTAGCTTTTGCCGCCGGCGCCGCGGCTTTCGCGATCCCTCTGGGGCTGTTCATGACCTGGTGCCTTGTGGCCATCGTCAATGTCGCCGCTTTCGGATGGCGACTCCCCTTCCATATGTTTCCGGCGCAATGGCTTGCGGTTTTCCTTATCGCGCTCGGGGCCGCGTTCTTCGCAACGCTCGTTCCCGTCGTTCGGCTCGCCCGCGCGGCGCCGACCGACCTGCTCAGGGTCTTCTCGAATGAACGCTAGGGCCCCCGAACGACGCTCGGCGATTTCGAGGCGATCCGCGCTTCTTCTCGCGCTGTCGTCGAGCGGCGCGCTGGCGCAGGGCTTCGGCGGACTTGGCGCGACGGCGCCCGGCTTCGCGATTCCCCGACCTGGAACGCAGCTCGCTTTTCCAAGAGACCATGGCGCGCATCCGAATTTTCGCACCGAATGGTGGTACATTACCGCAAATCTAACGGGCGCGGACGGCGCCTCGTACGGCGTCCAATGGACGCTCTTTCGCTTTGCAATGCAGCCGAACGCGGCGCGAGCCGGCTGGGACGACCGCAATGTATGGATGGGTCATGCGGCGGCGACGAGCGCCAGCGAACATCTCTTCGCGCAAAAATTCGCGCGCGGCGGAATTGGCCAGGCGGGCGTCGAGGCGACGCCCTTTCGCGCCTATATCGACGACTGGGTTTTGGAAACGCGCGACAATTCTGCGGACGCCGGAATCGAGCGGCTGCGCGTTTCCGCGAGCGACAGGAGTTTCGCCTACGCGCTCGACCTTACAGCAACGGGACCGGTCGTATTGCAAGGCGAGGGCGGCTACAGCCGCAAGTCCGAGGCTGGACAGGCCTCTTATTATTACAGCCAGCCGTTCTTCGGGGCGGAAGGCTCGTTGTCGATGAACGGACGCAAAATCCAGGTCTCCGGCCGCGCCTGGATGGATCGCGAATGGTCGAGTCAGCCGCTCGGCGCAGATCAAAAAGGCTGGGACTGGTTTTCGCTGCATCTTGAGGGTGGCGCCAAGCTGATGCTGTATCGCATGCGCAGCGTCGAGGCGGCGCCGTTCCTCTTCGGAAACTGGATCGACGCCGATGGCGCAATATCCATAATCGCGCGCGACGACATCGTCCTCGAGCCTTTGGAGACAAGGCGCATCGCTGATCGTGACGTGCCAATCCGTTGGCGCGTTAAGATCAATAGCCGCGACGTCGACATCGAGACGCGGCCGCTCAATCCGAGAAGCTGGATGGGAACCGATTTCGCCTATTGGGAAGGTCCGATTCGGTTTGAGGGTTCGCACAGCGGCGAGGGCTATCTCGAAATGACGGGCTATTGAGACTCCGCGGCCGTGCGAAAGAAGTTCATAAAAACGCCCCGCGTATCCCGAAGCTTCTTCAAATGTACGGCGGCGAGCTCCGACAGCCGCCGTTCGCCCGCTCGCGTGATGACGACGAGCGATCTACGACGGTCCGTCGGATCGGTCTTTCGCCGGACAAGCTTCGCCTGCGCCAAGCGCGACACGAGCTCCGCCGCGCTGTGATCGCGGATCATCAGCTGCTCGGCGAGTTCGCCGACGCTGATGTGTTTTGCGCCGCGATAGGTGCGCACCACCAGCAGCGCCTGATACCACTGCACGGTCACGCCATGGTCCGCGGCGACCTGTTCACTGAAGGCTATAAACCTTCGCAAGGCGGTACGAAATTGCGCGAGCGTGGCCAGGTCGTCTTCACTTGGCGCCTTGCGTGGGGTCCCTTGCGGCTGATCGCAGAGAGTCAAATGAAACCCCTACTTCCCGAGTCGTTCTCGCGCTGGGCGACTCATTTGGAGTGAAGAAATAATGCGCGCGCCGCGCCTGCGGGTCAATTCTGGTCCGCGTCGAAGCGCGCTTTATAATTCGCGCGATGAAGTCGTCAATCGTTGCAAGAAAAGCATTGGGGTCGGCGGCGTCTCCTCTGCCGGGGCGCGCAAGCGCCGCGCGACGACGCAGCGACTGCGGCTTCGAATAGTCGCGAACGGCTTGCAGCCATCCAAGTTCATCAAGCGGATCGATATAGTCGATCGCCTCGCCGACTTCGCCGCGCGCGAGACAATGCCTGGCGAGAGCGAAATCGACGCGATCAATTCCATTCGGGGCCGCATTCAGCGCGCGGGTCACGATCCGCGTGACGTCATAGATGACGCGGCTGCGCGCCGCGTTGCGGCGCTGCTGCAAATCGCCGATGATCCACGGCCCTGGCGCCCGCACTAAATCTATCTCAGGGAATTCCCTCAAAACTTTGGCGAAACTCGCCGCAGCGAGCCGATCCGGAGACACTTATGTCGGAAAAGATCATCGTTTCGAGGGATCACGGGGTGCTGCGCCTGCTGATGAATCGCCCCGAAAAGAAGAATGCCCTTGATCGCAAGATGTATCGCGCATTGATCGTCGCGCTCGAAGCGGCGGCCCGTGACGAGACGGTGCGCGCCGTCGTCTTCGCCGGCGCGGGCGGCAATTTCACCGCGGGCAACGATCTCGCCGACTTTCGCGATTTTGCTCCTGGCCGAGATATTGCTCCCAGCGCAGAGATTTTTCCCGCGCTGACCTTCATTCGCGCCGCGGCGGCCTTCGAGAAGCCGCTCGTCGCCGCCGTGACCGGGGACGCCGTCGGCGTGGGGACCACCCTGCTCTTCCACTGCGACCTCGTCTACGCCAGTTCGGGGGCGCGCTTCACAATGCCGTTCATCGATCTCGCCCTGCCGCCCGAAGGGGGCGCAAGCCTGCTGGTTCCGCAGCGCTTCGGTATGGCGAAGGCGTCCCAATATCTGCTGCTTGGCGAGAGCTTCGACGGCGCCGAGGCGCTGCGTCTCGGCCTGGTTAACGCGCTGGCGCCGCCGGAAGAGGTCCTCGATCTTGCAATGGACGCCGCGCGGCGTCTCGCGGCAAAGCCCAGCCAGGCGCTTTTCGCGGCGCGGCGGCTGATGCGCGGCGAACCGAACGACATACTGTCGCGCATCGACACGGAAGCGGCGCTTTTCGCGAAGGCGTTGACGTCGCCCGAAGCGCGCGAGCGCTTCGCCGCCTTTTTCGCGTCCCGGGCGCGCTAGGCTTCAGCGCGGCGCGACCTTCGCCGCTTGCGTTGGGAACGGGCTTCTCCCAAATAATAGGTCGGACATACGCGCCCGCGCCGCCAAGGGCGGGCGTTCACATGGGCTGATTGGAAAAATATGCGCGATCCTTACGACGTTCTCGGCGTGCCCAAATCGGCGAGTCACGCCGAAATCAAGAAGGCGTATCGCCAGCTCGCCAAGAAATTCCACCCTGACCGCAACAAGGATGACCTGAAAGCCAAGGAGCGATTTTCGGAAATCAACTCCGCCTATGAAATCGTCGGCGACGAGAAGAAGAAGGCGCAATTCGATAAGGGCGAAATCGGTCCGGACGGGAAACCCCGCTTCACCGGCTTCGAAGGCGGAGGCGGTGGCCCCGGCGGCTTTACGCGCAGTTGGCGCCCGGGCGGCGGCGCGCCCGGCGGCGATCAGCATTTCGAGTATCACTTCGGCGAGGCGCCCGGCGGCGGGCGCGCGAGCTTCGACCCTTCCGACCTCTTCGCGGATCTCTTCGGCGGCGGCGGGCGCCGTCGCGCGGGACCCCAGCCGACCCGGGGCGACGACGTCGTCGCCACCGCCACCGTGCCGCTGGAAACGGTCGCTCACGGCGGCTCGGCCCGAGTCATTCTGCCCAGCGGCCGCACGCTGGAAGTCAAAATTCCGGCGGGAATCGAAGACGGAAAGCAGATTCGGCTGCGCGGCCAGGGCCAGGCCGGCTCCATGGGGGGCGAACCCGGCGACGCGCTGATCACCGTGAAGGTCGCGCCGCATCCTTACTTCAAGCTGGATGGCCGCGACTTGCGGCTGGAGTTGCCGGTGACGGTTTATGAAGCCGCGCTCGGCGGACGGGTTCCGACCCTGACTCTGGACGGCAAGGTGGAGCTGACCATCCCGCCGCACTCCAACAGCGGGCGCGTGCTGCGGCTGCGCGGCAAAGGCCTTCCGGCGAGCGACGGCAAAATCGCCGGCGACCTCTATGTCTCGCTGAAGATCATGCTGCCGGAAACGGCGTCGAGCGATCTCGACGCGCGGATGCGGGAATGGCGCGACGCGCATCCCTATGACCCGCGCGCCAAAATGTCGTGAGGTCCTCGGTTATTTAACCTCGGCAGGCGTCGCCGCGACCGCGGCGGCGGCCGCTTCCGCCGCGGCTTGCATCGCTTCGGGCGCCAAGGCGCCAACGAGCACGAAGGCGAAGCCGCCAGCCCGCCATTCGATGGCCGAAACGCCCTGGCCGCGCTGGCCCGCCGGCGCGGCGAGGGCCTCCGCCCGCTCGAAATAAAGACCAACCCGCCCACCGTCGTCGCGCTCATAGACGAGAAACGCCGCCGGCGCCGCGACGCCGGGCGCGACGCGTCCGCCAAGCAGCCGCAATCCAACGCCGCTCAAATCCGGCGCGCGTGAAAACCCCACGCGCTCCTGAAGCCACGCGAGAAGTTCGCCGCGCCGGCTGGCCTCGATCTCCACGGGTCGCGGGTCAAGAATGTAGGTCGCGTAGGTCAAGCCCGCCCGCGCGGCATAGCTCGTGGCGGCGATAGCGCGCGTCGTCGGGCTCTGCGCCGGGTGGCGGCTTGCCAGAAACAGCAACGCCGCCGCGGCGACGGCCGCGCCGGCGATGAGCGTCAGCAGCGTCGAAGCGAGCGCCTGGCGCCGCCGGCTGGCGCGGATTTCGTCGAGCTTGCGCGTCGGACGCGGCGCCGCGCCGGGCCGCCCCCAGTGGATGGCGCCGGTTTCGATCGGCCCCTGACCGGCGGGCGGGGCCGGCGGGCGCGCCGCCGCCTCCCGCAGCGACAGAGGCGGCGTCTCAAGCGCCACCGGCTCGAAAGCGGCGCGCAGCGCCGCGTTCTGTCGCCGCCAGCCTTCAACAAGCGCTGCGTCCTCGGGATGTTGGAGGAGATGGTCTTCGACCTTGCGCCGCCGCTCGGGGTCGAGTTCGCCATCCACGAGGGCGTGCAAATCGGCTTCTTCGATCAGCGCCGAGGGCGTCATCCTTACTTCACGACCCGCAGATGCGAGGCGGCGCGGCGGCCGCCCTCCAAGGGCGCGACGGGCCGCAAGCCCTCGGCGCCGAGCGCTCCCCGCGCGCGCATTAGCTGCGCCAGCGCCGTTTCTCGATTGGCGCCGACAATGCGCGCCGAGGCGTCATAGCCGAAGCCCTCGAGCGAGACGAGCAGCAGCATGGCGCGCTCGTCGAAACAAAGACTTGCAAGCCCATGCACGACCGGCGGGTGGCGCGACGCCGGACCTGGGGCATTCGCGAGCTTTTTCTGAGCCAGCCCGACAAGCGCCGCATAGGCCTCGATTCGCGCTTCGGCGAGATCGGCGGGGCGCAGCTCTCGCGCCCGGATCCGCGCGCCGACCGATTGCAACGCGCTTTGCACGAGATCGTCGGCAATGGCCGGGCCCGCGCCGGCGCAAAGCGCGCGCGCAAAGCGTCTCAGGGCTGGAGTCGCTCCGGCCAAACCCGCTACGATGTCGGCTCTTCTGCCCATGCGGCCCGCTCCGCTCGGTCTTCTCGCCAGTCTGCGAAGCCAATGACGTTTCCTATCAAATGATAGGGCATCGCCACGCGATTGGCTATGCTTGGCCGCTCTGGCGCGTCTGATTTCACATTCGCCGCCGCCTGTGGCGCGAGGGTTTCCTTTGCGCCCAAAGCAGGCTAAACGGCGCGAGCCGCCGAGCGCTTTTCTCGCCCAGGACATAGACCGCATGACACAGCAAGCTGCGCCTGCCGCCCTTTTCGCCGGACTGCTCAAGGGCAAGAAGGGGCTCATCCTGGGCGTCGCCAATAATCGCTCGATCGCCTGGGGAATCGCCAAGGCCTGCGCCGACGCCGGCGCCGATCTCGCGCTCACCTATCAGATCGAAGCGCTGGAAAAACGCGTGCGTCCGCTGGCGGCGGACATCGGCGCGACCGTCGTCGGGCGCTGCGACGTCTCCGAGCCGGAGACGATGGACGCGGTCTTCGCCGAGATCGAGAAGCTATGGGGCCGACTCGATTTCGTCGTGCACTGCCTCGCCTATTCCGACAAGGACCAGCTCGACGGGCGCTATGTCGAGACGACGCTGGAAAACTTCCAGATGTCGCTGAACATCTCCTGCTACTCCTTCACCGCGATCGCGCAGCGCGCCGAGAAGCTGATGACGGACGGCGGTTCGCTCCTCACGCTGACCTATTACGGCGCCGAGAAATGGATGCCGCATTACAATGTGATGGGTGTGGCGAAAGCGGCGCTGGAGGCGTCGGTGCGCTATCTCGCCGCTGATCTCGGCGTCAAGAACATTCGCGTCAACGCGATTTCAGCCGGGCCGATCAAGACGATGGCGGCCTCGGGCATCGGCGACTTCCGCTACATCCTGCGCTGGAACGAATATAATTCGCCGCTGCGCCGCGTCGTGACGATCGAGGAAGTGGGCGAGACGGCGGTCTATCTGCTGTCGCCGATGGCGCGCGGCGTCTCTGGCGAAGTGCTGCATGTCGACGCCGGCTACCATGTCGTGGGCATGATGAATCCATCAGCCGCGCCGAAGATGGCGGATTTGCTGGCGCTGCTGCCGCAGCAGAAGTGACGCGGCTTGCCGCGTCATGCCCGCGCGCGTCGCTGGCGTCGACGTCGAGCAGAAAATCCTTTCAGCGCTTTGGCCAAGTCGCTAGAATTGGCCTATGACGAAATTGCTCGAACAGGCCTTCGAGGCGGCCCGTAATCTTCCCCCCGCCATGCAGGACGACATGGCCCGCGTCATCATGGCGATGACGGGCGACGAGCTACCGGTCGTGCAGCTCACGGCTGAGGAAGAAGCCTCATTTGAGGAATCTCTCGCGCAGGCCGAGCGCGGCGAGTTTGCGACAGACGATCAAATTCGGGCCATTTGGGCGAAGCATGGGCTGTGAAGCTTCGCTACACGCTACGCGCCGCCGTTGAACTCGACGAAATTCTTTCTTTCATTGACGAACGCTCGCCACAGGGGGCACGCAGCGTCAAAAGCCGAATTCAGGCGATGATGGCTCTCCTCTTGCAGCATCCGCAAGCCGGCCATCCGACCAGCAAAAGCGGCATTCGACGCATGGTCGTCTATCCCTACCCGTATCTGATTTTCTATCGCGCCACAGAAACCGAGATTATTATTCACGGCGTACGCCACAGCGCCCGCCGCCCCTCGCTGCCGAAGTCCGAGGAGTGAATAGTCTACCCCGCCGGCTCCGCAAATCCTCGTTGCCGGAGCAGCGGCTCCGCCGTCGGCATCCGCCCGCGGAACGCCACATAGGCGTCCGCCGCGTCCTGCCTTCCGCCGGCGGCGTAGATGTGATCGCGCAACCGCTGCGCGACCTCGGGCGCGAAGGGGTCGCCCGTCTCCTCGAAGGCCTCGAAAGCGTCGGCGTCGAGCGTTTCGGCCCAGAGATAGCTGTAATAGCCCGCCGAATAACCATCGCCGGAGAAGATATGCGAGAAATGCGGCAGGCGGTGCCGCATGACGATTTCCGGCGGCATGGAAATTCGCGCGAGGCTGTCCGCCTCGAACGCGCCTGCGTCGAAATCCGGCCCGACGCTTTGCGCGTGAATGTCGAGATCGACATGGGCCGAGGCGCAGAACTCGACCGTCGCGAAGCCCTGATTGAAATGGCGCGCGGCGGTGATGCGCGCGACGAGATCATCGGGTATGGGCGCGCCAGTCTCGGCATGAAGCGCGAACGTCTTCAGCACCGCCGGCTCCAGCAGCCAGTGCTCGTAAAGCTGCGAGGGCAGCTCGACGAAATCGCGCGCGACATTCGTGCCCGCGACCGAAGGATAGGTCACGTCCGACAGCATGCCATGCAAGCCATGGCCGAATTCGTGGAACAGCGTGCGGGCGTCGTCGAGGCTGAACAGCGTCGGGGCGCCATCGGCGCCCTTGGTGAAATTCATGACATTGACGATGACGGGCCGCACCTCGCCCCAGAGCTTGTGCTGGGAACGAAAGTCCGACATCCAAGCGCCGCCACGCTTCGACGGCCGCGCAAAATAATCGGCAAGGAACAGCGCGACATGCTCGCCATTGCTGTCCAGCACATCGAAGGCGCGCACATCCGGATGGTAGAGCGGCAGGCCCTTCTGCTCGATGAAGCGGAGCCCAAAGAGTTTGTGCGCGACGTCGAACGACGCGGCGATCATGTTGTCGAGTTGGAAATAGGGACGCAGCGCCCCCTGATCGAGATCGTAGCGCTTCGCGCGCACGCGCTCGGCGTAATAGCGCCAGTCATGCGCCGCGACGGTGAAATTCGCGCCCTCTTCCTCGACCATCGCCTGGATCTGCGCCCGCTCCTCGGCGGCGCGCGTGAGCGCCGGCGCCCAGACGTGTCCGATCAGCTCGCGCACGGCGGCCGGCGTCTTCGCCATCGTGTCGTCGAGTTTGAAAGCGGCGAAATTGTCGAAGCCGAGCAGCTTCGCGCGCTCTTCGCGCAATTGCAGGATTTCGCGGATGAGCAGGCGGTTGTCGGTCGCGCCCGCAGTCTCGCCGCGGCTCGCCCAGGCGCGAAACACCGTCTCGCGCAGATCGCGCCGCGTCGAGCTTTGCAGAAAGACTTCGGCGCTGGAGCGCGACAGCGTCACGCCATATTTGCCGGGCGATCCACGCTCCGCCGCAATGCGCGCGGCGGCGGCGCGAAAGTCCGGCGAGAGGCCGTCGAGATCGCTTTCGTCGAGCAGCAGCAGCCATGACGATTCATCGGCCAGCACATTCTGCGAAAACTGCGTCGAGAGGCCCGCCAGCCGCTCGAGGATCGCTTTGAGACGCGCCTTGTCGGCGTCTTTCAGCTTCGCGCCGGCGCGCACGAAGTTCTTGTAGGTCAGTTCAAGAACGCGCCGCTGCTCCGGCGTCAATTCGATCGCCCCGCGCGTCTCGTAAAGCGCCTCGATCCGGCGAAACAGCGCGGGATTCATGGAGATGTCGCTGGAGTGACGCGAAAAGGCGCCGGCCATATCGCGCTCGATCGCCTGCAACTCGGGCGTCGTGTCGGTAGCGGCGAGATTCCAGAAGACCGCGCCGACGTCGGTCAGAAGGCGCCCCGCCCGCTCCAGCGCGCCGATGACATTGTCGAAACTCGGCGGCGACGGATCGTTGGCGATGCTGTCGATCTCGGCCTTGTGCTCGGCGAAGGCCGTCTCGAACGCCTCGCGGAAATGCGCGGACTCGATCGCGTCAAAAGGCGGCAGGCGGAAAGGGCCGCTCCAGGCCCTAAGGAGAGGGTTATCCATGACAGTCTCTTAGCAAGATGCCGACCAGCGGCGGCGTGGCCGGCCGCTACACGCCCGCCGGCTTGCCCACCACCGTCACCAGCAGATCGCCGTCGCCCAGGAGGCGCTTCGCGCCGCGCTGACAATCCTCCATCGTCACCGCGGCGATCTTGCCATTGCGCTCGTCGAGAAAGCTCGGCTCGAATCCGTCGAGCTGCAGATTAACGAGCTGGCTCGCGATCTTCGTCGAAGTGTCGAAGCGCAGCGCATAGGAGCCGGTGAGGAATTTCTTCGCCTTGTCCAATTCGTCTTCGGTCGGACCGCCGGCGACGAAGTTTCTGAACTCTTCCTGGATCACGCCGATCGCTTCGCCGGCGCGCTCGTTCTTGGTCGCGGCGGCGCCGATCAGCATCGGGCAATGGTCATATTCATTGAGATGCGAATAGACCGAATAGGCCATGCCGCGCTTCTCGCGCACCTCGCGGAACAGCCGCGAGGTGAAGGTGCCGCCGCCCAGAATATGATTGGCGACGACCACGGCGTAATAGTCGGGATCGTGCTTGGTGATCGACGGGCGTCCGAAGCGGATCGTCGATTGCGGCACGTCAAGATCGATGATCTGGCGCATGCCGACATTGGCGACGGCGATCTCCGGGACGGGCGCGAGATCGTTTTGCAGCGCGAGGCCGCCGAAGGTCGCGTCGAGCAGATCGGAGAGCGTTGTCGCGTCGATCGCGCCGACGACGCCGATCTTGAGATCGCGTCTCGCGAAGAGCCGCTCGCGCAGGGCGATGAGATCTTCGCGCGAGAGCGTATCGATCGACGCAAGATCGCCGCGCACCGGGCGCCCATAGGGATGATTCGGGAAGGCCGCTTCGCGAAAGGCTTTCGACGCCATCGAGTCGGGGTCATTGGCGTCGCGCTTCAATTCCGCGGCGAGCTGGCTGCGCACGCGCGCGACGTCGCCGGCCTCGAGCCGCGCGTCGTTGAGCGCAAGTTTTAAGAGGCCGAAGGCCTTGTCGACATTGCGCGAGAGCGTCTGCAGATGGCCCGATATCGCGTCGCGATCGGCGCCGAAGCCGACATGGATCGCGAGATCGTCGATGGCGCGATGGAAGCCGCGCGCGTCATAGGGGCCGGCGCCTTCGTCGAGCGTCGACGCGAGCAGCGTCGCCAGTCCGGGCTTCTCGCAAGGGTCCTGCGACGCGCCGCCGCGGATCGCGAATTCGAGCGCGACGAGCGGCACGGCGTGGCTCTCCACGAGCCAAGCCTCAAGGCCGGCCGGCGTCGTGATCCGCTGCACATGTTCGGCGCGGGAGGCGATGGTGACGATGGGCGCGTGAGCGGTCATTTCAGTTCCTAACGGAGGTCGGCGGTAGGTCTTGGGCGTCGAGTCAGGCGTCGGCGTTACGCCGACAACCTGACGCGATCGCCGTCTCAGGCCGGAAGCAGAAAGCCCGTGACGGCCCTGCGCTTGTCGAGCCATTTGCGCGCGGCGTTTTGCACGTCGTCGGCCGTCACCTTCTCCATGCGCTCGGGCCAGGCGACGACGTCGTCGATGGTGAGGCCGGTGGCCAAAGCCTCGCCATACCAGCGGGCAAGCGAGGCCTGGCTATCCTGCGCATAGATAGCGTCGGCGATCAGCCGGGTCTTGGCGCGCTGCAAATGCTCCGCGTCGATCGGCTCTTCGGAGAAGCGTCGCAGCACGCGATCGATCGCGACATCGAGGTCCTGGAGCGAAACGTCCGGCGCGGGCGTCGCATAGACCCACATCCGCGTGTCGTCGACGGCGGAGCCCATGTAATACGCGCCGGCGCCGACCGCGACCTGCTCCTCGACGACCAGCGCGTCATAGAGCGCGCTCGTGGGTCCGCCGCCGAGCATATAAGCGAGCGTCTCCAGCGCCTCGGCTTCGCCGGGCTGCGCCGTGCTGTAGGACGGCACGAGATAGACCTGCTCATGCGCCGGCTGCTCGACCTTCTCATCGCGCAGCGTCACCAGACGATGGGCGCGGTGCGGCGGCTCCTGCGCTCGGGCGCGCCGCGGCGGCGCGGCCTGCGCGGGAACTTTGCCGTAGGTGTCCTTGGCGAGACGCTCGACCTCGTCGGCCTCGACGTCGCCGGCGACGATCAGGATGGCGTTTTCCGGCGTATAGAAGCGTTGGTAATAGGCGAGCGCATGCGCGCGACCGAGCCCCTCGATCTCGTGATTCCAGCCGATGATCGGGATGCCGTAGGGATGATGGGCGAAGAGCGCCGCCTGTACGGCCTCGTCGAGCTGCGCCGAAGGGTCGCTGTCGGTGCGCATGCGGCGCTCTTCAAGCACCACATCGCGTTCCGGATCGACGACCTCGTCGGTCAGAACCAGATTGCGCATGCGATCGGCCTCGAACGCCATCAGCGTGGCGAGATGCTCCTTGCCGATGCGCTGGAAATAGGCCGTGTAATCGTAGCTGGTGAAGGCGTTCTCCTGGCCGCCGAGTTCGGCGACAAGATTCGAGAACTCGCCCTGCGGATGATCCGCCGTGCCTTTGAACATCAGATGTTCAAGAAAATGCGCGATGCCCGACTGACCGAGCGGATCGTCGGCGGCGCCGTTTTTGTACCAGACCATATGCGTGACGACAGGCGTTCGCGCGTCAGGGATGACGACGACTTCCATGCCGTTGTCGAGCGAGAAGCTCGTAATGCTCGCGCGCGCAGGCCCCGGCGCGGCTGCCCCAGGCGCAAGCGAAACGGCTGACGCCTTCGTCTCAAAAGACATGAACGGCCTTTCCCGCGGCGGCGGCCGCGTCTCGGAGAGTGTCTCTCCTATATAGGCCGGAATTTAATTCTTGTCGTTGTCCGAGCTTCCGCGCAGGAATTGCGGCATCATCGAGCCGAGGGTGGACCCTGCGCCGCCGCCTCGCATGTCCGGGGCGGCAGGGTTGGCGCCCGAGGCATTGGCGGCGGAATTGTCCGCGCCGCCGCCTCGCATGTCCGGGGCGGCGGGGTTGGCGCCCGAGGCGTTGGCGGCGGAATTGTGCGCGCCGCCGCGTCCCCAGGTCAACGGATTCCACCAGGAACTCTTCTTGGCGGCTTCGGTCTCGCGGAGATTGTTGAGGTCCTGCGTCGGCCGGCGGTAGCCCGGCGGCGGCTCCGTCAGCATGATGCGGCTCGGCTCCTCGATGGCGGGCGTGGGCGGCGGGCCGCCTGATCCAAAGGAAAGCACCCGCGCAAACACCCCCCGGCGCGGCGCCTCCGGCGGCGCGTTCGGCACCCGGGCGTAACGGTTGACGTTACGGCGCCGCTCGGCCGAAAGTTCGGTTGGCCATTCGCCCGACCGTGCGCCCCGCTCGCGCGGCGGCGGGAGGTCGCCGGCGCGCGGCGGCAAGACGAGCTTGGGCCGTTCGCTATAATCGATTTTGCCGACGCCCTCGTCCGAAGACGCGCCGACCATCTCCATCATCGCCGACCATGTGGATTTATCGTCGCCGGCCAGGGCTGGCGCGGCCTGGACCGCCGCGAGCCCGGCGAGAGCGTAGAGGGCGCAGCGCTGCGACTGAGCAAGCTTCATCTGTCGGACTCCATTCGGGCTCCGGTTGTATGCGGCTACATGGACGCGACTTATTGGCGATTTAGTGGCGAAGACCGGGCCTCAGCTCAACCAGAGCGCGTTCAGGTCTCGGCGCGCCGCTCCTGTGGCAAGAAAAACCCCTCAACGACCAGCAGCGCCACACCCGCCGTAATGAAGACATCGGCGAGATTAAACACGTAGTTCGCGAGAGGTCCGACGGGCAGGCTGGTGTGCAGATAGAAGAAATCGGCGACCGCCCCCCGTGTGATGCGGTCGGCGGCGTTGCCGAGCGCGCCGCCGATGATCAGCCCGAGCGCCACAGCCGTCGCGCGGCTCGGCGTGCGCACCATCCAGATCGCCAGTCCAGCGATGATCGCGCCCTGCATGGTCAACAGCGCGAGGCGGGTCAAGGCTTCGTGGGCGGGAAACAGCGAATAGGAGACGCCGTAGTTCCAGGACAGTACGATGTCGAGGAACGGCGCAAGGCTCATCGGCGGCCGGGCGGCGACGTCAAATATATGCAGCATCCAGAATTTATGCGCCTGGTCGAACGCCAGAGCGGCGAGCGCCGCGGCAAGGCCGAGCGCGCGGGGGGAAAGTCTGCCAGACAAGCGGGATCTCCATGATGCCAACGCAGCATTAAGGCGGATCAATGCGAAAAAGAAAGCGCCCCCGCTCGTGCGTCGATCAGGCGATCACTGGGCGACGATGATCGGTCCTTCCGGCTCGGGCCAGTCGATCCGGTAGTTAAAGCCGGTGCGGATAAGATGGGTCGCGCTGGCGCTTGACGCGGCGAAATTCGCGGGAAACCCATCCAGAACGGCGCCGCCGAAGGCGTTGATCTGATAGCTCTCTGCACTGAATTTTGATCGCCTGTGCAAACGGATGGTTCGGGGCGCGGCGCCCGACCCGTCGTTCAACTAATGGCTAAGATCAACCTTTAGGCTACGCTGTAGCTACGGAGCAACAGAACCGAAAATTCTGCGCCTGTCCCCAACTTGACAGCGATTGGCCTCGCCCATATCTGTGTGTCGCCTGCTGGCACTCATCTGACGCGAGTGCCAGCAGGCCTTCGCTTATCCCTTTTTGGCGGGCCGAACCCCGTCAGGTCAGAAAAGGAAAGATTCACAATGACGTTCCGTCCCCTCCACGACCGCGTCGTGGTCAAGCGACTCGAAGGCGAGGAAAAAACCAAAGGCGGCATCATCATTCCCGACACCGCGAAAGAGAAGCCGCAAGAGGGCAAGGTCATTTCCGTCGGCCCCGGCGCTCGCGACGAAAACGGCAAGCTGAACCCGCTGGACGTCAAGTCCGGCGACCGCGTGCTCTTCGGCAAATGGTCCGGCACCGAAGTCAAGATCGACGGCGACGACCTGCTCATCATGAAGGAAAGCGACATCCTCGGCATCGTCGACTGACTCGACGCCGCTGTTCGCTTCCAACCCCCCAGGAGAATTGTAAATGGCTGCAAAAGACGTCCGTTTCTCCACTGACGCCCGCGACCGCATTCTGCGCGGCGTCGAAATCCTCAACAACGCCGTTAAGGTCACACTTGGTCCCAAGGGCCGCAACGTCGTGATCGAGAAGTCCTTCGGCGCGCCGCGCATCACCAAGGACGGCGTCACCGTCGCCAAGGAAATCGAGCTTGCCGACAAGTTCGAAAATCTCGGCGCCCAGCTCGTCCGCGAAGTCGCCTCCAAGCAGAACGACCTCGCTGGCGACGGCACCACCACCGCAACCGTTCTTGCCGCCTCGATTGCCCGTGAAGGCGCGAAGGCGGTCGCCGCGGGCCTCAACCCCATGGACCTGAAGCGTGGCGTCGACCTCGCCGTCGATGCAATCGTCGCCGATCTCAAAGCGCATTCGAAGAAGGTCACTTCGAACGACGAGATCGCCCAGGTTGGCAAGATTTCGGCCAATGGCGACGACTTCATCGGCCAGGAAATCGCCAAGGCGATGCAGAAGGTCGGCAATGAAGGCGTCATCACGGTGGAAGAGGCCAAGAGCCTCGAGACCGAGACCGACATCGTCGAGGGCATGCAGTTCGATCGCGGCTATCTCTCGCCCTACTTCATCACCAACGCCGAGAAGATGATCGCCGAACTCGACGATCCCTACATTCTCATCCACGAGAAGAAGCTTTCGACGCTGCAGCCGCTGCTGCCGATCCTCGAGGCGGTGGTGCAGACCGGCAAGCCGCTGCTCATCGTCGCTGAGGACATCGAAGGCGAAGCGCTGGCGACCCTCGTCGTCAACAAGCTGCGCGGCGGCCTGAAGATCGCCGCCGTCAAGGCGCCCGGCTTCGGCGATCGCCGCAAGGCGATGCTCGAAGACATCGCCATCCTCACCGGCGGCGAGTTGATCGCCGAGGACCTCGGCATCAAGCTCGAGAACGTCACGCTCGCCATGCTCGGCCGCGCCAAGCGCGTGCGCATCGAGAAGGAGAACACGACGATCATCGACGGCGCCGGCGAGAAGAAGGACATCGAGGCGCGCATCTCCCAGATCAAGGGACAGATCGAGGAGACCACCTCGGACTACGACCGCGAAAAGCTGCAGGAACGTCTGGCGAAGCTCGCCGGCGGCGTCGCGGTGATCCGCGTCGGCGGCGCGACCGAGGTCGAAGTGAAAGAGAAGAAGGACCGCGTCGACGACGCCCTCAACGCCACCCGCGCGGCGGTCGAGGAAGGCGTGTCGCCCGGCGGCGGCGTGGCGCTGCTGCGCGCCATCAAGGCGCTCGACGGCGTCAAGGTCGGCAATCCCGACCAGCAGACGGGCGTCGATATCGTCCGCAAGGCGATCCAGGCGCCGGCGCGCCAGATCGTCGACAACGCCGGCGGCGACGGCGCCGTGGTGGTCGGCAAACTGCTCGAGGCCACCGAATACGGCTACGGCTTCGACGCGCAGAAGGGCGAGTATGGCGATCTGATGAAGCTCGGCATCATCGACCCGACCAAGGTCGTGCGCACCGCGCTGCAGGACGCCGCTTCGATCGCCGGTCTGATCATCACCACCGAGGCGACGATCACCGAAGCGCCGAAGAAGGAAGGCCCCCCGGCCATGCCGGGCGGCGGCGGCATGGGCGGCATGGACTTCTAAAGTCCGCGCGCTCCGCGACCAAAACAAAGCCCCGGACCAACGTCCGGGGCTTTTTTTTTGTGGCGCGTCGTGTGGACTGCGCCAGTCGCCTCAGGCGGCCTTGCGGTTGATCCACCCTTCAGCGAGCGACGAGAGTTTTTTGTCAGCGTTCTTTTCTTCGGCGAGCGTCTCCGACAGAAGCTGCGCGCAGTCCTCGCGGCCAAGCTCCTTCGCCCAGGCGATCAGCGTGCCGTAGCGCGTGATTTCATAATGCTCGACGGCCTGAGCGCTCGCGATCAGCGCGGCGTCCAGCACTTCATTGTCGGCGGTTTCGCCGGAGATTTCATCAGCCTCTTCGAGGATGCCGTCGATCGCCGGGCAGTTGACGCCCTTGGGCGCCACGCCATGCAGCTCAAACACTTTCTCGAGCCGGCGCACCTGATTTTCCGTCTCGCCCAGGTGCTGCTCGAACGCTTCCCTCAGCTGCGGATCGGAAGCCTTCTCGGCCATGTCGGGCAGCGCTTTCAGGATCTGGTTTTCAGCATAGTAGATGTCGCGCAGCGTGTGCACGAACAGATCGTCCATCGTCTTGATGTCTTTGGAAAAGAGACCCATCGTCCCGCTCCGGTTTTGCGATGTGGGGGAAGCCCGCGGGCCGCAGGCGTGCATTGGAACGCCGTCGAGGCGCGTATGTTCCCCCATGCGCGCGCAGAAGCGCGCCTGAGCTCCCGAAGGGGCCGCGTTCGGGTTCGCTTGCCCTGCGCGTCGGGGCGCCGCAGCCTTCCGGAGCTTCAGGCCGTTGCCCTATCGCTTCCGCTCGTTTAGCATCAGCTTTGCACGCGGGGTCTCGCGCGCGTCAGCAAGAATCGGGAGGAGCGAAATGGCGAGCTTGCGCACGCCGGCGGAGTCGAACGGCGACTGGGCCGAGCATCTAAGGACCTACAATACATTCTTGTTGATGCTGAAGATCGGCGGGGCAAGCACTGCGGTTCTGCTGCTCCTGCTGTTTTTCTTCGTCGCGCGCTAGGTTCAGAGCCTCCGCTTCTTGCCGCTGTCGGCGACGCTGGCGGCGACGGTTTTTCCACAACCGGAGTTCGTTATGCGCATCGCCGTATTGGCTGAAACGGATAAATCCGAGCCGCGCGTCGCGGCCACACCCGAGACTGTCAAGAAATTCATCGGGCTGGGCGCCGACGTCGTGGTCGAGGCCCGCGCGGGCGCCGCTGCGGGCTTCTCCGACAGCGATTACGCCGCCGCCGGCGCGACGATCGCCGATAATGCGGCGGCCGCGCTAACGGGAGCCGACGTCGCGCTGCGCGTGCGCCGTCCCTCGGCGGCGGAGCTTTCCGGCGCAAAATCCAATCTCGCGGTGATCGCGATCATGGATCCCTTTGGCGCGGGGGCTCAGCTTGCCGATCTCGCCAAGAGCGGCGCGATCGCCTTCGCCATGGAGCTCATGCCACGCATCACGCGGGCGCAAACCATGGACGTGCTGTCGTCCCAGGCCAATCTCGCCGGCTATCGCGCCGTCATTGACGCGATGGCCGAATATGGCCGCTCGTTTCCGATGATGATGACCGCCGCCGGCACCGTTCCGGCGGCGAGAGTTTTTATCATGGGCGTCGGCGTCGCCGGTCTGCAGGCGATCGCCACGGCGCGGCGGATGGGCGCGATCGTCACCGCCACCGACGTGCGTCCGGCGACGAAGGAGCAGGTCGAATCGCTCGGCGCCAAATTCCTCGCCGTCGAGAACGAGGAATTCCAGCAGGCGCAGACGGCGGGCGGCTACGCCAAGGAGATGTCGCCTGAATATCAAAAGGCGCAGGCCGAACTCGTCGCTTCGCACATCGCCAAGCAGGACATCGTCATCACCACGGCGCTGATTCCCGGCCGACCCGCGCCCAAGCTCATCTCGGCGGAAATGGTGCGCTCCATGCGGCCCGGTTCGGTCATCGTCGATCTTGCGGCCGAGCGCGGCGGCAACTGCGAATTGACCAAGCCCGGCGAAACGACAGTCGTCGATGGCGTGAAGATTCTCGGCGCGCTCAACCTCGCCGGCCGCATGGCGTCGACGGCGTCGAGCCTCTACGCCAAAAATCTGCTGGCCTTCGTCGAGACGCTCGTCTCGAAGGACACGAAGCAGCTCGCCATCAATTGGGAAGACGAACTGGTGAAGGCGACCGCGCTGACCCGCGACGGGGCCGTCGTCGACGAGCGTTTTAAATAGCCGCCTGCGCGCATATCAAACTAAGGGGCGTTAAGCGATGACCGACTCTACGCAACAATTGCTCGAGAAGGCGCAGGCGGCGGCCGAGGCCGCCCGCCATCTGGCCGAACAGGCGCAACACTATTCGGACGAACTCGCGCATACCGCCGCCGCGGCGGCGGCGCACGGGCTGGCCGGCGGCGCGATTGATCCTTTCGTCTTCCGCGTGGCGATCTTCGCCATGGCGGTCTTCGTCGGCTATTACGTCGTCTGGTCGGTGACGCCGGCGCTGCATACGCCGCTGATGTCGGTCACGAACGCGATTTCCTCCGTCATCATCGTCGGCGCGCTGCTCGCGGCGGGCGTCGAAGGCATGA
The DNA here is from genome assembly GCF_013350005.1 of Methylocystis silviterrae. Classification (GTDB taxonomy): domain Bacteria; phylum Pseudomonadota; class Alphaproteobacteria; order Rhizobiales; family Beijerinckiaceae; genus Methylocystis; species Methylocystis silviterrae. The sequence continues at coordinate 74,720 of NZ_JABVWW010000010.1, read as the reverse complement.
CCGCCGCCGAGGCTTCGGGCTCGTGGTGGGCGAACGTCTTCGGCTTCGTGGCGGTCATTCTCGCCAGCGTGAACATCTTCGGCGGCTTCCTCGTCACCGAACGCATGCTCTCCATGTACAAGAAGAAGGGCTGACGCCATGAGCGCCAATATCGCAGCCCTTCTCTATCTCGTCGCCGGCGTGCTGTTCATCTTCGCGCTGCGCGGCCTCTCTTCGCCCGCCACCTCTCGCGAGGGCAATCGCTACGGCATGATCGGCATGGCGATCGCCGTGGCGACGACGCTGCTGACGCATTTCCCCTCCTTCGGCGGCCTGCTGACGATCGTGATCGGCGTCGCCATCGGCGGCGGCACGGGCGCTTGGCGAGCGCGCACCGTTCAAATGACCGCAATGCCTGAACTCGTCGCGGGCTTCCACGCGCTGGTCGGTCTGGCGGCGGTGCTTGTCGCGGCCAGCGCCTTCTTTGCGCCGCGCGCTTTCGGCATCGGCGACGCGAATGAGATTCACGCCGGCAGCCTCGTCGAAATGTCGCTCGGCGCGGCGATCGGCGCGATCACCTTCACCGGATCGATCATCGCCTTCCTGAAGCTCTCCGAGCGCATGACCGGCAAGCCGATCCTGCTGCCGGAACGCCATACCATCAACATCATGCTCGGCGTCGCCCTGCTGGCGCTGACGGCGCTCTTCGTCGGCACGCAGAGCGGCGTGTGGCTGTTCCTGCTGATCCTCGTCTCCTTCGCGCTGGGCGTGACGCTGATCATTCCGATCGGCGGCGCCGACATGCCGGTGGTCGTCTCCATGCTCAACTCCTATTCGGGTTGGGCGGCGGCCGGCATCGGCTTCACGCTGGGCAATCTCGCGCTGATCATCACCGGCGCGCTTGTCGGCTCGTCGGGCGCGATCCTCTCCTACATCATGTGCAAGGGGATGAACCGCAGCTTCATCTCCGTCATTCTCGGCGGCTTCGGCGGCGAGGTGGCGGGGCCTGCCGGCGGCAAGGAGACGCGCAACGTCAAGCAGGGCTCGGCGGAGGACGCCGGCTACATCATGCAGAACGCCGGCAAGATCATCATCGTGCCGGGCTATGGCATGGCGGTCGCGCAGGCGCAGCACGCGCTGCGCGAAATGGCCGACATGCTCAAGGAGGAAGGCGTGGACATCAAATACGCCATTCATCCCGTAGCGGGACGCATGCCGGGCCATATGAATGTGCTGCTGGCCGAGGCCAACGTGCCCTATGACGAAGTGTTCGAGCTCGAGGACATCAACTCCGAATTCGGACAGGCGGACGTCGCCTTCGTCATCGGCGCCAATGACGTGACCAACCCCGCCGCCAAGACCGATAAGACCTCGGCGATCTACGGCATGCCGATCCTCGACGTCGAAAAGGCGAAGACGGTTCTGTTCCTGAAACGCGGCATGGGGTCGGGCTATGCCGGCGTCGAGAACGAGCTGTTCTTTCGGCCCAACACGATGATGCTGTTCGGCGACGCGAAGAAGACCGTCGAATCGATCGTCAAGTCGCTGGCGCATTAGCCTCTTCAACGAAGCCAAAACAAAACGCCCGGGAGTTTCTCCCGGGCGTTTTGTTTTTCACGACAGCGTTTAACAACCGCGCCGCGCCGCGGCGTTTGCGCCAAGCATTGCGCTCCCGCCTCTCGACCCGAGCCTCACCAGTTCCAGGCGACCGGCTGGAACCAGGCGCCCACGTCCGGCAAGCCGCCTTCATTGCCCGTGTAGAACAGGCCCGGCTCGCCCTTGGTCTCGCCGAATTGATACCGTCCGGCGACATAGAAGGTTCTTTGCGGGAACGGATGGAACAGGAAGTATCGATAGTTGCCGATGTTATCGACGCCGAAATCGGCCGAGAATCGTTCGTTCCATTTGTAATGGATCTTGGTGTCGACGACGAAGAACGGATCGAAGGCGAAATAGATTCCGTAGGCTCGGTCATTGTTCGCCAAGGTGCGCCACAGCTTGCTCTGATATCTGCCGGCCACCGTGAATGCCCAGTGATCGTCCGGCCGATAGGTGAAGGCGAGCGTTCCGCGCCATTCAGGAACGTTCGGCACAGTCTTGCCGGCGACGGACGTCGCCCAGGGGAACTCAAAATTCCCGGTGCTCGGCGCCCAGGTCGGATCGGAGATGACCCGCGCATTGAGCCAGGTGGCGCTGCCGAGCACCTCAAGCCCCCTGAAGCCGAAGTTGTCTTTCTGAAACGCCACTTCGACGCCGCTGTTGCGAATGCGCTGGACGTTCGTCGGCGTTTGCACCAGTTGCGCGGGCGCCGCGGGCACGGAGACCAGCTGGTTGATGATGGCGTCGCGCACTTCTTCGTCGAAGAAGGAGATGCGCGCGGTTCCATCCGGTCCGAGCCTGCGCTCGATCATCAGCTCTTTGCTGAGCGCCGACTCGGGGCGCAGATTCGGATTTGGGTTGGTCGCGACGCCATTAACGCCGACGGTCGCGAGGTTGTACAGCTCGCGCACAGTCGGAAAGCGGTTCGCCATGCCGATCGAACCGACGGCGCGCCAATCCTCATCGAACCTGTATTCGAGCGATCCTTTGGGCGAGAAGCGGGTGCTGTAGAGATTGGGCTGGTAGATCGGCAGCCAGGAGCGTGTCGAGCCTGTCAGCGCGGTCCCGAAATTGTTGACGCCCGCCGCCTGATTGTAGCCGTCCGACGCCTGCCAGTGCTCGCCGCGAAGACCGGCCGTGAACTTCAGATCCGGCGTAATGAAGAAGGCGTCCTGGAACCAGAGCGCCTGCGTGCGCGTCGTGCCCTGAGCGATCGTGATCGCCGCGCCTGTGCTTGCATCTGTCCCGGCGGTCCAATTCGTCGTCAGCCAGACCGGGTTGTTCAGGTGAAACTGATCGCCGTGCACGCCGAAGGAGATGTCGTGGCCCTGCAGGAGTCCTTCTGGCGGCCGCACGATGCCCTTCGCGTCGAAGAGCGTCCAATAGGTGCCGGTGAAGACCGTATCGCGGCCGGTCTGCGTATAGCCGCCAAAGGGCACGGCGGCTGACCAGGGTGAGATCTGATCGGACTGCAAATAGGTGAAATTGGAGGCCGAAACTTCGAAGTCGAACGGACCGCCGCTGTTGGAGCGCACCGCAGCGGCGTTGACCATGATCTTTTCCTGGACCCGATAACGACCATTTGTCGCGAAGCTCTGCAGGTTGGCGTTGCTGAGGGCGCGCCCCCCCGTCGTTACGCCCCAGAAGGGGCTATTGCCCGCAGTAAGGTAGTTCTCGGGATAAGACTGGCCGTCGTTGGACCAGAAGCCGAATGTGTAGGTGCCGCGGATCGTGTTGGTGAAATCGTAGGCGAATTTCAGTTTCGCATTGACCTGATCGTTGGCGAGATTGCCTGTCGAGCCGATGACATTGGCGAATGTGGTGCCATAGACGTTCGTCGCCAGATAGCCCCCGGGATAGAAATTCGGCGTCGTGACATAGCTAAGCGGCTGCTGCGATCCGCGCTGCCAGTTGCCGGAGACCGTCCAGAGAAAGTCGCCGACCTTATCGCCAATAAAGAAGCTCGAGACGTTGTTGACGAAGCCTCGCGACGTTCCCCACTGGGAGAAATCCTGGATCGTCGTGGTGTTCCTGACCGAGACTTCGAGCTTTTCGGGCATGCGCGTCGTGATTTTCAACACGCCGCCCATCGAGTTGCCGGGGTATTGCGCCGCGAAGGGTCCGTAAAGGAAATCGACGCGCTCGATTTCCTCCGGCGCGACGAGACCCCAGCGCGGCGCGCCGATCGTATTGTCATTGCCGATGAGCGCCGTCAGCAGCAGATCGTCCGCATAGACAAGACTGCGCGCCGAGGAGGCGACGCCCCAGGTGCGGGTCTGCAAAACCGCCTGAGTGTCGCCGCTATTGCGTTTGCGCACGAAAAGGCTCGGCATGTATCTGACCGCGTCTTCCGTGTCGACGATGTTGATTGTGCGATTGATCTGCTGGCGCGTGACGCTCGCGACCGTGTTGGGCAATTGCCACTTCTGAACGAAGGCCGGCTTGCCGTCGGGAAGCGTCGCCGCCCAGATCGATGGGGGCGATGGCGCTGGGGCCGGGCTCGGAGCGACATTTGCGCCGGTCGCAGGGCCTGCAACGCGCTCGGTTCCACGCTGAACGCCGCGGCGCTGACCGCCGACGTCGATGGTTGGCAGCGATTGCTGCGCGGCGGCAGGGCCGACCCAAAATTCGGAAAGCGCAAGGACGGTGAGAGCGCCGACCGAAACGCCGCGCAAGAGCGAGTGACGAGACATGAGATGCTTCCCTCTGGCGCCGGTCAAGGCGGCGCGACTGACCTGAACGGCTTTCGCCGTGGCGTTCGGCAGATCAGGTGAAGGAAGGAGGTCCGCGCGTCGGGGCGCTGCGGTTTAGCCGTAACAGGATCAGCGCCCGCGCCGGCGGCGCCCGCGGCGCGAGATTGTATTCCACGCCACGGATCGCGAAAACGGCGTCCGCCGGCGGCAACGCGCTCCAGCCGAGTTGGCAGAGCGCGCAAGAGCACCCGTCGCGATCCGTGTTATCCAGAGGCGCTTGATCCGAATCGCCCTGCGCCACAGGCGATGTGTTCGCCAGCAAGTGGCACTTGGCGATCGGCGCGTCAACGGATCTCGACGCCAGCGCCTCGCAAGGCGAAGCGAGCCTCGCGATGAGCGCAAAGAAAATAAAGAGCGACGCGAGTCGGCGGATGCGCATAGGATCTCTGCAAGTCCGGCGTACATTAACTGTAGCGGCGCGGCGCATGCAGATGAACCGGTAAACCGAGACTTTCCAAGCCTGCGCGCGTTGTCAAAGGTTAAAAAATCAACTAAGAGACATTTATGTCACAGTTGCGCGCCATGCGTCGGGAATTCCGCGCGGCACTCGCCGTCGCGGCCGTTTGCGCGCTGATGCTCTCGCTTCTTCTGTCGGGCGCTACGCGGCCCGCGCACGCATTCGCGGACCAAGGCGGAATCGCCTGCGATCATGCCGCTTATGTTGCAGGCCTGCACGCAACCGCCGCGCAGAAGGGGAGTTCGACGCAACGCGACGGCTCGCCAACGCATTCGACGCGTAGCTGTCCGGACTGTTGCCTGAACGCCCATACAGGCCACGCCGTTCTTCCAGAGCGCCTGATTTCTGTCGCACGGCCCAACGCCGAACGAGCGGCTCCGATCCAACCTAGCGCGGTCGCCGCGCAGCCGCCCGAGAATTTCGCCGCGAACGGCGCAAATGGCGCGCGCGCTCCACCCTCAATTCATATTTCCTGAATTGCGTTAGACTCCAGGGCGCGCCGCGCAGGAGTCTGATTGCGGGCTTTCGCCGCTTTGCGGCCTCTCGTCTCGCGAAGACATAACAAAACAAAAACTGACGCTTCGCCTGCGCGATCGTCGCAAGCGCGTCCCAATGAAACGAGTGAGTGAAAATGGATTACAACACGCTTTCTCCTCTCGCCATGTTCCTCAACGCCGGTCCTGTCGGAAAGGCCGTCATGGGGCTGCTGCTGCTCGCGTCGATCTGGACGTGGGTGCTCATCGTCGAAGGCGTGGTGGCCGTCACCCGCATCACCAAATCCGCGCGCTCGGCGCGTCAGGGCGGAGACGTTGGCGTTCTCGCGCCCGTCGCTGAAGCGGGCCGTGAAGCTTTTGCGCTCGATCTTCCGGACGAGACGATCGGCGACAAGCGCGCGCGCATCGCCGACCATATGAGCCGCGCGGCGCGCGAGTTTCTGACCAAGGCGGAAGGCGGTTTGCCGAACCTCGCCGTCATCTCGTCGGTGGCCCCCTTCGTCGGCCTTTTCGGCACGGTGTGGGGCATCATGACGAGCTTCGCCGGCATCGCCCAGTCGCAGGACACGAGCCTCGCGGTCGTCGCGCCGGGCATCGCCGAAGCGCTCGCCGCCACGGCCTACGGACTTGCCGCCGCTATTCCCGCCTCGGTCGGCTACAACCGCATCGGCGCCGCCTTCGCGCGCGTCGGACAGCAGGTCGCGCACTACATTGAAGACGAGGCGCTGCTGATGTGCAGCGGCCATCAGACGCGCACGCGTCGTGAGCGGGAGGCTGCGTAATGGGAATGCCCTCACGTCAGCGCCAGAGCGCAACCGAAGGCCTTTATCAGCCGCTCGCCGAAATCAACGTGACGCCGCTCGTCGACGTCATGCTGGTGCTGCTCATCATCTTCATGGTGACTGCGCCATTGCTCGCCAAGGGCGTAAAGGTGAATCTGCCGCAGGCGAGCGCCGCGATGCCGATCAACCAAAAAGACCCGATCGTCGTGACAGTGGGCAAGGACGGCAAGATCGCGCTTGGCGCGGACGAGCTCTCAGCGGAGGCGCTCATCGACGGCATCAAGGTGATGATGGGCGACGACCATGCCCGCGTCGTGCACATTCGCGGCGACACGGAGGCGGTCTATGGCGAAGTCGTCGCGGTGATGGATAAGCTTGCGACCAACGGCATCACCCATATCGCGATCATGACCAACTCGCGCAGCAAGACCGGCCCGGCCACGAAAGCCGCGCCCGGCCGCGCCGCGCCTGCCGCGGGCGCTCCGCCCGCGCAAGCCCCGGCGGCGCCCGCGGGAGCGCTGAAATGACCGACCTCGCGCTAAGTCCGCAAGGCATGGCGCGAGAGGGCGACCACCACCCGCCTTCGGGTCCGGAGCCGGTCAAGCCCTCCTGGCTGCGCTCGGTGACGACCGTCCTCGTCATCGCGGCGCATGTCATGGTCTTCGGCATACTCGCCTATTCGGCGAAGCCAACGGCCATATCGCTCGACTCCGTCAGCATGGACCTCGTGCCGGAAGGCGACTTCTTCGAGCAGGAGGAAGTCGCCGAGGCCGACGACACGCCGCCGCCCGAAGCGGTCGAGGAGCCTGACATCGCGCTTCCGCCGCCAGTGGTGATGGCGCCCGACGCCGTGCCCTTGCCGGCCAAGAAGGAAGACGTCGACAAGGTCAAGAAGAAGGTCGAGGAGCAGCAGGTCCAGCGCGCGCAGCAACGTCAGGAGGCGCAGGCGCGTCGGCGCTACGGCGCGCCCGAGGGACAGGCCGGGAATTCGGGCGCATCGCAAGCGACGTGTCTTGCCCATATCGGCGCGGCGCTTCGCCGCCATACGCCAGGCAGCACCAGCCTTGGTCCCGGCAGCGCCAGCGTGACGTTCCACGTCAATCCGGGCGGCGGACTGTCGGGCATCTCGGCGTCGGGATCGACGCCGGGGCATGCGGCGCTGGCGCGGCGGATCGTGTCATCGGCCCGTGGCCCCAGCATGTGCGGCTCAGCCTTCATCAGCCAGCCGTTCGTCTTCCATTGACGCTACAGGCGGCGGACGCTCGCGCCCGCCGCCTGAGATCGTTCCGGCTATTGGGGGTCTGATGAAGCTCGCGCGATTGCTTACCATCGCCGCGGCGCTCGCCGCTTGCGGCGCGCATGCCGAGGACGCGAAGCCCGCGCCAACGGCGCCCACGCCTGCGCGACCCGCAGCGCCAGCGCAGAGCGCGACGCCGGCGCGCGCCGCGGCGCCAAAGCCCGCGGCTACGCAAAGGGCAGCCGCGCCCGCCGCCGCTCCGGTGATGTCGGAGAGCAAGTTCCTTGGCGCGCTCTATACGGCGATCGCCAAGCAAACCCCTTCGGAAAGTCCTGCCGGCGACGGCGAGGTGACGGCCAGCTTTCACGTCAACGCGCAAGGCAAGATCGACAAGGTGACGATCGACAAAACGACAAGTCCAGCACTTTCAGAAACGGTGAAGAAGATCCTGTCGAGCGTCGAAGCGCCGCCGCCCCCGGGCGGATCGATGGACGTGGGACAAACGTTCAAGTTCCGCGGGACGCCGAAATGAGTCGGTCGCGCCGTTCAAAACTTTCGGTCCGTGTCTGAATTGAATCCATGCGCGTGAGGCCCGCGCATGTTTATCGAAGGAGAAGAAAATGCGGCACATTTCTCGACTGACATTGAGTCTTTCTGCATTGGCGTTCGCCTGCGCACTTGGCGCGAGCGGACCGGCGCGCGCGCTCGACGAGGCGCAAAAGCCCAAGGCCGAAGACACTGCCGAACCGAAACGCGAAGACAGCAAGGATACGAAATCCGAGGAGAAGACCGAAAAGCGCGAGGAGAAGACCGACGCCGGGCGCGAACAGAAACCCAAGGCTGCGCGGGACGAGAAGGCCGAGAAGGCCGCCGAAAAAAAGAAACATGCCGACAACAGCGCCTATCTGCGTAAGCTGGGTCAACTCATCCGGGCGCGCTCGCCGGGCACGACGAGTCTCGGCGAAGGAAGCGCCGTCATTCGCTTTCGTCTTGGCGCTGCAGGCGCGCCCAATAGCGTCGCCGTTGTTTCAGCGTCGACGCCACGGCACGGCGAATTGGCGCGCTCCATCGTCTCCGGTCTGCGGGCGCCGCCGCCGCCCGGCGGCTCCTACGACGGCGTGCAAAGTTTCAGATTTCACTAGCGAAGTAGCGCGCACATGAAAGGCGCGCGACATCGCTCCGAGGCTGAGCCAAAAATTGGAGAGAAGGGTGAAACGCAAAGGAAGAAAAATGCGTCGCCTTCTCCCCCTATCGTGGGCTCTTGCCTCGCTCGTCGCTGGAATAGGAACGACGCCAGCACGCGCAGCATCGGATCGCGAGGCTGCGCGCGTCGCTTACGCAGCCCGCGTTTCGGAAATTTTGCGCGCACGCACCTATCTCGACAGGTCGGCGCAAGGCTTCCGAATGGACCCCCGACGCCCTGCTCGGGGCTTTGTGCGCATTCGGTTCGAGATTGATCCGTCGGGCAGTGTGCAAAAGTTTAGAGTCTTGGAGGCGAGCAGCGACTTGCACGCCAGGAAGGCGGAAGAGATCGTTTCCGGCTTACGCGCGCCGCCGCCACCCGGTGGCGGCTTTGTAGCCGAACAAGCGTTCAACTTCAGATGACGGCGCCGCTACACAGATGAGATCGGGAGGAACAATGAAGCGTTTAGCTCTTGCCCTACTGGCGTTCGCGGCCTCGGGCGCCGCAAGCGCGCAACAAGGCGCGCCGTCCGCAGACTCTCCTAAGGACGCGGCGCCGCCGGCTCAATCAGCGCCGCCGGCCGCGATGAGTCACCACGCCGCCGCTTGCGCCGAGGCGAAGGTGGATTGCGCGGCGACCGCCGTTCCCGCCTTTGCGAAGGACGGACGACTGTGGGTCGCCTTCTCCGTCGGCAAGAGCCTTTACGCGGCCGCCTCTTCGGATAATGGCGCGACGTTCTCCGCGCCGACCGCCATCGCCACGGTCGGCGACGGCGTGATCGACGCGCATGGCGACGCGCGTCCGAAAATCGTCGCGCTCAAAGACGGAACGCTGCTCGCGACTTATACGACCCGGCCCGACAAGCAGATGATCGGCACGATCTTCACCGCCCGATCGACGGACGGCGGCAAGAGCTTTTCAGCGCCGCGGGCGCTTCTGAGCGAAGGCGGCCAGCGCTTCGACAGCATCGTCGTCAACCGCAAGGGCCGCATCTACGCCGGCTGGCTCGACAAGACGCATGCGCTCAAAGCCAAGGCCGAAGGCAAGGAGTTTCTCGGCAGCGGCGTCGCCTTCGCCTATTCGGACGACGGCGGCAAGACCTTCAAAGGCAAGTCGATCCTCATCGATCACGCATGCGAATGCTGCCGCATGTCAGGCGCGCTCGACAAGGATGGAACGCCGGTCTTCGCCTGGCGACAGGTGCTAGATGGCAATGTTCGCGACCATATGGTCGCGAAGCTTTCCGCGGACGCCGCGCAAGCGACGGCGACGCGCGTATCGGACGACGACTGGGCGATCAACAGCTGTCCGCATCACGGACCATCGATCGCAGTCGACGCCGGCGGCGCCTGGCATGTCGTCTGGTTCACAAAGGGCAAGAAGCGCCAGGGACTCTATTACGCGCGCAGCCTCGACGCGGGCAAAAGCTTCTCGGAGCCGGAGAAATTCGGCGACGACGCGCGCGCCGCCGGACATCCAACGCTGGTCGCGGCCAAGGGCCGCCTGTATCGCGTCTGGAAGGAATTCGACGGGACGACGACGACGATCGCCATGCAAATGTCGCGCGACAACGGCAAGAGCTGGAGCGCGCCGCGCGTCATGGCGCAAACGTTGGACGCCTCCGACCATCCGGAACTCATCGCCCATAATGGCGCGGCGTATCTATCCTGGTTAACGCATAAGGAAGGCTATCGCCTTATGCCGCTGCCGCGAGACGAAAAAAGCGCAGCGGCGCCGCAGTGACGCCAAATCGGATGGGCGCTGCTTTGTCATTCGCGACGCGCGCTCTGCGCGTGACCGGGACTCCTGAAACGACCAACGGCGCGAGCTTCATCCCTCTCGATTCCCGGTCGGGTCTGCGGCCGGCCGGGAATGACAAGAACCAAAAAAATCGTCCAATGGGTCTTCGCCGAATGCGCCTCATGTCACTCGCCCTCGCCTTCGCCCTCCTTGCAGGAGGAGGCGCCTTCGCCATGGACTTCAAGCCATACGGCCGAGGCGCGTTCGGGCAATTGACCAAGGCTCACGCCGGCAGGCCGCTCGTCGTGCATTTCTGGTCGGTGACCTGTCCGCCCTGCCTCGTGGAATTGCCGCAATGGGCGAAGATCGCCGCCGAGAAAAAGGGATTCGACATCGTCTTCGTCAACACCGACGGCGACGATGATCGCGCCCGCGCCGAGGCGCGCATCGAGAAGGTCGGGCTTTCGCGCGCGGATCACTACGGCTTCGCGGACGATTTTGTCGAAAAGCTTTATTTCGAAGCGGACAGCGCCTGGCGCGGAGAATTGCCCTTTACGGCGCTCGTCGCGCCTGACGGCGGCGTCGTGACGGTGACGGGCGCGGTCGACGATCCGCTCATCGTCGAATGGCTGGAGAAGCGCGTAGCCAAGTGAAGCGGCCGCTTACCAGCGGCCTCTCGCGTAAAGCACGCCGAGCACGATGAGAAGCGCCAGCAATTGCAGGCCGACGCGCCAGCGCATCAGCTTCTGCGAGCGGGCGGGCGCGCCCTCGCCGCCGCGAAACATATTGATGAAGCCGGCGACGACGACAAGAATCACCGCCGCGACGGCGACGACGACCAATAGATTTGAAGAACTTGGCATGAGCGGCGCGTCTCCCTACCCGCTGCGCTGTAGAGAAGCGCGCGCCCGCCGGCAAGGCGTTTATCGCCGCAGCAGGCGCTGCAGATAATCGAGCTCTTCCTGCGGGCGCTCAGGCTGACCGAGCCTGCGGCGCAGCTCTTCCTGCACGCGATGGGCGCGCTGCGCCGGCGGCAGGCCGAGCGGATCATATTTCCCATAGGCGTCGGGACGATTGCCGTCGCCCGACGCGCGCCCGAGCGGATCGCGGCCCTTGCCGCGGCGCCCGCGCCTGCCCGGGCTCCCGCCCTCTTCTTCAGCGTTTTGGTCGCCATCGCCGCGCATTTGCTGCGCCAGCCTGTCGGCGCCTTTACGCAACGCCTGCACGGCGCGCCCTTGCGCGTCGACCGCCCTGGCGCCGCCTTCGCCGGCCTTGCCGAGCGCGTCCTCCGCCTCCTTCATCGCGCGGCGCGCGTCGTCGAGCTCTTCGGCGGCTTCGACGCCGCCCTCGCGCAGCGCGTCCTGCTGGCGCTCAAGCCGCTCGCGAAGCGCCTGCTGGCGCTGGCGCTCGGCGCTGAGCTCCTCGTTCTGCGGCTGGCCCTTCTGACGATGGCCGCGCGCGCCGCGCGATTCCATATCGCTCGGCGCGTTCATCCCCTGGAAGGTGTCGTCGCGCAATTGCTGCTCTTCGCGCGACAACTGATCGAGTTCGTTGAGCGCGCGCGCCATTTCGCGTCCGCGCCCGCGACGCTGGCCCGCGCCCTGCGCCGTCTGCACATTTTCGAGAATGTCCTGGAGTTCCTCCAGAAGCCTTTGCGCTTGCGCCATGTCGCCCGCCTTCATGGCTCTGTTCATTTCGTCCAGCATCTGCTGCAACTCGTCGGGGGTGACGGTGTCGGCGCCGCCTTCCGCCTCTTGGAGCGGCGCTCCCGGGGGCGGCAATCGGCTGCCGAGCTGCTGGAGGAATTTATCGAGCGCGGCGCGAAGCTCCTCGGCGCGATTGGCGATGTCCTGCTCACTGTCGCCGCGCGCGATCGCATCCTTCAATTCGCGCTCCGCCGCGCGCAGTTCGCGCTCCGCTTGCGAGGTGTCGCCCTCCTCCAGGCCGAGCGCCATCGCCCACAGCATTTCACAGACGCCGCGCAATTCGTCGTCGCTGCGCGGACCCTCGAGACCGCGGCGCGCCTCGCGGAGGCCGAGATGGACGGCGGCAGGCGTATCGAAGGCTTCGGGCGCGATCGACAGCGCCTCGAGCGCCGCGCGGACGCTTGAGCGCGAATCCGGATCGAGCGCGAGGATGCGCCTCTGTTCGGCGAGCGCGCGCGCGAGCGGCTTGACGAAGCGGCGCTGCGGCAGAGTCACTTCAACCGATTCAGAAGCGCCTTCATTGTCCGCGGCGTCCTTGGCGACGAGGCGCATCGCGAGCTTCGCGCCGCCGAAAGGACTGTCGGCGAGATCAATTGTCGCCTTGGCCTCGCCCTGGCCGCCTCCGCCGGGCGGCAAAGCGAGCGCAAGACGCGGCGGCTCGTAGAGCGCGCGTCGCGCGCTGGGCGGGCCGCTAAAGACCGCTTCGGCGCCGACGACGCCGTAATCGTCCGTGGCGCGGAACGCGAGCGTCATCGAGCCCCGAACATTGTTGCGCGGCTTTTCCGTCAGAGCGATGCTCGGCGGCTTGTCTGGGATCGCCGCGAGATCGAAACGCCGGCCGTCGGAAAGCGAGACGTGCGCCGCGCCAGAGAGTTTGAACGCCTGCTCTTTCGACGCGCTCTTTTGCGAGTCCTCGACGGCGGCCTGCGCGGCGACCAGTCCGCCGGAGACGGATACGCCAGAGTCTGGGGGACGGATGCGCATCGTCGAATTGACCGGCGCCTCGACGGGCGCGTCGCCCTCCTTTGCGAGCACGATCGGCGGACGGCCGGTGTAGGCCGGCGGTTCGAGCCAGGCGTCGACGCGCGCGGCACTCCCGAAGCTCGCGGCAGCGCGCCAGTCAAACGCGGCGCCGAGGCGCGCGCGCTTTTCATCGCCTGCCGTGAATCCGGCGGCAACCGCCGCGACGAGCGCCAGCGCGCGCAGCGCGTAGGGGTCGCGCTGTGGGACGCGCGGATGCGGCGCCTCGATAGGCGTCTGCGCCAGCGCCGTCTCCAGGCGCTGGCGATGCAACGCCCAGAGCGCCTCGACGCCCGCGTCGGCGTTTTGGCTGGCGAGCCGATCCTCGAGTGAAGACGCAGGACGCAGCGCGGCGTCTGCGCCGCGGTCCAGCCGTTCGAGCGCGGCGGCGCGATGCGGCCAACCGCGCGCCGACTCTCGGGCGACGACATAGAGCGCGGCGAAGCCGAAGAGCGCCACGCCGCCGACGCGCGCCTCGAGCGGCGCGGCCTGCCAAAGTCCCAGCCAGGAGAGCGCCAGGAAGACGAGGACAATCGTGGCGAGCGCCAAGCCGGCCCGCCAGATGCGCTCGGCGAGAATCGCCAGCGCCGACTGGCGCAGCATCCCCTCGAGACGCGGCGAGGCCTTTTTCCCCGAGGGCGCATTTTGGTGCTGAAGCTCGTCCATTTACTCTCCGAGAGACGCGCCGATGACAATGGCGGTTTCATTACGGGCAGACAATCTTGGCCGTAGGAAAATGGTCAAATTCAGCGCATTGGCGCATCAAGGCCGGCGCGCGCTATCATTGCGGAATGATCCGCAAACCCAAGGGTGACGTCATCGGCGACGTCATTTCTCCCCCGATCGGCGATCTCGCGCTTCTGCCCGCGCCCGTCGCCAAGATCCGCGACAAAATTCTCGCCGCGACCGAGACCGGGGAGGTCGAGGCGCTCCGCATTCCGATCGACTGGAACGAGACGCGCCCGCTGTTCGCCAAGAGCGGCGCCTTCAAGGCCGGAACCGATCCCGTCGAGATTTTGAAGGCGCTTTCCTTCGATCGCAAGGGCCACGAGACGATTTCGCTCATCCGCGCGATTTTTGCGCAGCCATTCGTCAAGATCGTCCGCGGACCGACGACGCTCTACGAATGGCCGGCCTTTGCGCGCCGCGCACAGGCAGCGGCCAATGAGGACGAGGCGCGCGATAGGTGGCGCTGCGTGCGTTTCGCCGATCTTATACGCTCCAATGCCGAAGGGAAGCCGCGCGCGACGCGCATCGGCATCGGGTCGGACGGCGTTTGGCACTACTTCTGGAGCGAAGACTAGAAGTTCGCCGAAGCGTTGCAAGACGACGCGGCGGCAATCGCCGCGCCGGGATTTGGAGAGCCGTTCGGCAGGTTGAGCGCGACCGCCGGCTGCAAACATCAAGTTAGATTTCGCGCTCCTGTTCATGCGGCGCGGCGTGCGCGCGGCCTTCATCTTCGGCGCGTTTCAATTCTTCCGCCTCGTCGCCTTCGATCGCCCGCTCGGCGTCTTTCGCCGCCTTGTCGACCTTGCCGCTTTCGACGAATTTCCTCGTCGCCTCGTTATATTCTTTAGCGGCGGTGCGGCTGCCTTCGCCTTCATTCGTCGGCTGTACGTCTTTCTGCGCGGTCATCGCGTTCTCCTGTCGCTTTCCGCAGCGATGGCTTCGCGCTAGCTGGCGCGCCGTTCATCGCGTTTGCGCGTTTCGGCGGCCTTCTTGGCGGATGCCGAGCGTTCCGAAGCGGGACGCGACGCGGAAGCTTCGCCGCCGATCTTGCCGCCCTTGTGCGCCGCCGGATTGCCCGTCTTGGCGCCGCGGCCGGACCCCGATTTCTTGCCGCCGCCGTCGTCCTTGTTGACGGTCGCCCAGGCGCGGCGCTCGGCTTCCTTTTCGGGCACGCCGCGCTTCTCGTAGCCTTCCTCGATGTGCTCGGCCTTGCGTTTCTGCTTGTCGGTATAGGCCGACTTGTCTCCCTGCGGCATGGCTCATCTCCTTTTGCGCGCAATTGGGATGAGCGACTAACCGCGCGCGAGTTCTCAATGTTCCGGGCGTGCGCCCAAACTTTGCAAAAGGAGCTTAGAGAGCGTTCCAGAAGCGCATCGGCGCGCCTTGCGACGGCGTTACGAGTTCGCCTTCCCACATGACCTTGGCGCCGCGCACGAACGTCCCGACCGGCCAGCCGACGACTTCTTTGCCATCATAGGGCGTCCAGCCGACGCGCGAGGCGATCCAGGAGTTGCGGATCGTCTCGCGCCGCTTCATGTCGACGATGGTGAGATCCGCGTCATAGCCGACGGCGACGCGCCCCTTGCCGGCGATGCCGAAAAGCCGCGCCGGACCCGCGCTCGTCAGGTCGACGAAACGCTGCAGGGTCAATCGGCCGGCGTTGACGTGATCGAGCAGCATCGGAACGAGGGTCTGCACGCCTGTCATCCCTGACGGGCTGTTGGGGTAAGCCTTGGCCTTCTCTTCCAGCGTATGAGGCGCATGGTCGGAGCCCAGCACGTCGACGACGCCCTGCGCCACGCCGCGCCAGAGGGCTTCGCGATGGCGCGCCTCCCGCACCGGCGGATTCATCTGCGCGAGCGTCCCGATGCGCGCATAATCGCTGTCGTCCATCGTCAGATGATGCGGCGTCACTTCGACGCTGGCGATGTCCTTATGTTCGGCGAGCAGCGCGATCTCTTCTTGCGTCGTCACATGCAGCACATGCACGAGCGCGCCCTTCTCGCGCGCGATGTGCATCAGCCGCCGCGTCGCGCGCACCGCGGTTTCGACGTCGCGCCAGACCGGATGCGACGACGGGTCGCCGATGATGCGCAGGGACTTGCGCAGATTCAGCCGGTCTTCGTCTTCGCTGTGAAAGGCGGCGCGCCGGCGGATATGCGACAGCACGTCGGCGACGCCGGCGTCATCGGCGATGAGCAGCGAGCCGGTCGAGGAGCCCATGAACACTTTGATCCCCGCCGCGCCGGGAAGCCGCTCCAATTCGCCCAGGTCACGAGCGTTCTCATGCGTGCCGCCGACCCAGAAGGCGAAATCGCAATGCATGCGCCCGCTCGCGCGCGCCACCTTGTCGGCGAGCTCCGCTTCGCCCGTCGTCAGCGGATTGGTGTTGGGCATGTCGAAAACGCCGACGACGCCGCCCAGAACCGCGCCGCGCGATCCAGATTCAAGGTCTTCCTTATGCGGCGCGCCGGGCTCGCGGAAATGCACCTGCGTGTCGATGACGCCGGGCAGAATATGCAGGCCGCGACAGTCGATCGTCTCACCGGCCGAGGCGCGAGACAGATCGCCGATCTCGGCGATCTTGCCGTCGCGGACGCCGACGTCGCGCGCGCCCTCCCCGTCCTGATTGACGAGCGCGCCGCCGGAGAGGATGACGTCGAAAACCTGCGGCATGAGTGGCGCCTCACTTGCGATGTCGTCGCGGGGTGGAGTTTTGTTGCTAATGCGCCAAAGGCGCGCGAGACTCAAGCAGCTGGCGGCGGAGGCGGAAGAGAAACATGACGACGGCGATTCTGCTCGATGACCGCGCAATCATCGAGATTGCGGGCGAAGACGCGGGCAAGTTCCTGCATAATCTGGTGACCAACGACGTCGCCTCGCTCAAGCCGGACGAGGCGCGCTTCGCCGCGCTGCTGACGCCACAGGGCAAGATCTTGTTCGATTTTCTGGTCTTTGCCGCGGGCGAAGGAGGCTATCTGCTCGATTGTCCGCTCGCCCTTTCCGCCGATCTCGAAAAACGTCTGAATATTTACAAGCTGCGTTCGAAAGTGACGGTGACGAACCGCAGCGGCGACCTCGACGCGATCGCCTTTCCCGACTCGACCGAAGCGCCGAACGTCGAGGCGGTCGCCATCGCCGCCGATCCGCGCGGCCCGCTCGGATTCCGCGCCATCGCGGCAAAAGGCAAGATACCGACGGCAGACGGGCGGAGCGCCTACGAGGCCCGGCGCATCCATGCCGGCGTGCCGCTTGGCGGCGTCGATTTCGACTATGGCGCAACCTTTCCTCACGAAGCCAATATGGATCTGCTCGCGGGGCTCGATTTCAAGAAGGGCTGCTATGTCGGGCAGGAAGTGGTGTCGCGGATGAAGCACCGCGGCCTGGTGCGCAAACGGGTCACGAAATATCGCGCGGAAGGCGGCGCGCCCGCGCCGGGCGAAACGATCCGCGCCGGCGACGTTGAAATCGGCGTCACCGGCTCGCGCCTTCATGAAGAGGGTCTCGCCTTGATCCGTCTCGACCGTCTCGGCGACGCCCTGGCGGCAGGCGCGACGCCCGTGGCGGCGGGGGCGGATTTGTCTTTTGAGACGCCAGATAAGCCGCCGCCATAAAGATGCGACGGAAGCCGGTTCAGTGCAGCGAATGAGGCGCCATCACGCTTTCCCGAGCTTGGTCTTCTCGGATGCTTTCCTGCGGAGGGAGTGTGCGTACCAGCCTGCGCCGAGAGCAAGCGCCACGCCGGTGGCGATGGCGACTGCGGTCCAATCGCGCAGAAACTCTTGGCCGACCGAGAAGGCGAAACGTGCGTTGTATTCCTTGCGGCCATCCGGGCTCCGCGCCCGCACCAGGGCGACGAAGTCTCCCTTTCGCTTAAAGTCGTGTTCGAGCTGGATGACCCCGCTCCGGAACTGCGCGGGGGGGAGATAGGCTTCGTTCGGCGCCGCGTCTTCGTCCCCCTTCGGATCCGCCTCGACGATGCGGATTTCCACCGTCATGTCCCGCAACTCGTCCTGCAACGTGTCGATCACCATCGTCGTCGGACCCGTTTCGGGAATGTCCTCGCAGAACTGGCTTCTAGATTGCGTCGGCTGGTAGAAGCTGAAGGTAATGACGTCCGGCCCCATCTGGGCCGAGCATTCCCGAACTTTCTGGAACGCCTTGGCGGAATCCCTGCGCACCGCTTGCGCGTCCGCGCCGGCGATCAAGCCGATCGCCGCCAGGAGAATGAAGAACAGCCTAATTCTGAACATGTTTCCGCCCAGCTTCGACAGCGTGTTTCGAAAATCGAGAATGCCGCATTTTTGGGCCTGCCGTCCATCGCCCCCCGCCGCCAATGACGACGAGAGGCGACGAAATGAGTTCGATCCTGGGAGATTTTCGCATTCCTCCCGCGCCGCGCCGTCGTTCGTCAGGAGGTCCGAACGCCGTCGCGGCGCGAGCATCTTGAGCCTTACGCGCCCGTCAACAGCTCGACGCCGTCCTTGCCGATGACGCGATGGATGTTCAGCAGGAGCTGGATCACGACTCCGAACACGCCGAGCGCCATCCAGCCGAAGAACACGAAGCCCCAATGCAGCGGCGCAACGAACAGTTCTTCCATGAACCAGAACGTGTGGCCCCACTCATTCAGGCCGACGTTCGGGATGATCATGAAGGGTCCGATCGAGACGATCAGATAGGCAATCGAATAGCCCTTGGAGAAATACGGAAGACGCGTCTTCGCATAGAAGAAGCCGCCAACCGCGATCACCGAGTAGATCGGGTAGCTCATATAGAACTCGATGATGTGCGACGGGGTGAAGTCCGTGTCGCGAATCACCGTCATGTGCCAGGTGCCGTCCTGCTCCGTGAAGAAGGACGCGCCCCAATAGATCGCCGCCGCATAGACCACGAGCCATGCGGCATTATCAACGATGGCCTTCATTTCCTGCCGCGGCGTGACCGTCGACATCTCGCGAACGCGCGTCTTCCAGAGCCAGCCGGCGAGGCCGATGCCCGAGATGAGTTCAAGCGGAATTTCGGTCCACAAGATACTCATCCAGTAGGTTTGAAACTCTGGCGCGAATGAATCGAGCCCGGCCCGCCAGCCGTAAATCTGCTCGTAGATGCGCACGACGAGATAGAAGCCGTTGAGCACCGCAAGCCCGATCCACATTCCCTTCAATTCGACGATCGGCTCGGCGCGATCAAGGGCGCCTGCTGCCGATTGCGTGGTTACGCTCATTTTTCTCTCCTTCAGTTCGACCGAAAAACGACGATAATTTTTCGGCGGCCTTCAGGATTGCGCGCAAAGCGGCGCAGCGCAGCGCGCCGGATTAGACATTGGTCGGGCTATATCGGACAGCGACAGCGCTGTTTCACAGGGAGGCTCCGACCTGGACGCAAGGCGGGCGTTTTGCAGTGATGCTGCGCCCGAGCGCTTAAGTGATGCGCCAATTATTTTTGGCGCGCTTGGACCCATCTCCGGTAGGCGCCGGGGGTCATACCTGAATATCGAGAAAACGCGCGACGAAAACTGGCTTCGTCAGCATAGCCAGCGCTCGCCGCCAAGCGCTTCACGGTGTGTGCCGTCGTTTCGAGCAGGGTTCTCGTGGCTTCGAAACGAATCCGTTCGATGAAGTGCTTCGGCGTCTCGCCTGATGCGCGCTGGAGATAGCGGTGCAGGGTTCGAACCGAAGTGCCGAGCGCACGCGCGAGGCCTAGCACGGTCAACGGAGCGTCGCCCGCCTGCCGAATAATGTGTTCAGCCTTCAATAGAAACGGGTCGGACGCAGCCAAATGACCAAGTGGAACGTAGTTAAATTGCGTTGACGGAACAGTGTCGACGACCGTGAAGTCGGCGGCGATCTTGGCGGCGGAAACGCCATAAAGCGAACGTATTACATGAAGACAAAGGTCTATCCACGACATAGGGCCTCCAGCCGTGACGACTCGATTGTCCTCGATCAGTGAAGCGCCCCACAGAGCGTCGGCGCGTGGATACCGATCTCTCAATTCATCGTGTCGCCACCAGGTTGTCGTGCAGCGTCGACCATCGAGGAGGCCCGCTTCGCCAAGCAAAAATACGCCGCTGCACGAGCCGCATACCAGTGCGCCGAGCGCATGTTGGCGCCGCAACCATGCGGCCGCAGCGTCGATCGACGCTGTGCCGAGGAAGCGATCACCGTCGTCACAAAGGTAGCCAGGAACAATGACGGCGCTCGCTGGGATCGCTGTAATGCTCCTGTCCACTTCCAGTCGACGACCGCTACTGTCCTGGATTGGCTGTCCATCAAAACTTGCGGTGGAGACGCTGATCGGCTCGCGATTTTCGTCCTTGGAAATCGTAAGCCAACTTAACTTCAGCATGTCCACGGCGCCGATCAAACCGGCGCCGAGGCAGCCGTCGTAACCGAGGACGATCACTTCCATGGTCGAGCCCGTTGCAGCCCGAAGCTGCGCCAGCGGCCCGTCCCTCCTCAGCGGCAGTTACCGCGGACGAGTTCAGGGGCAGCCTGGAGTTTATCTGCGAGAACATCTATCTTCTCGATCGACGGCGGTTTGGCAAGGAGCTCCGGCGCTTTCGCCATCAACGCTTTCGCGACTTCGCCGGAAAGATGCGCCGCGCGGCCCTCTTCGTCGGGAAAAACGTCGAAGATGGCGAAGGTGGAGGGCCCTGTGCGAACCGCAAACCAAGCGGTCGTGTCGGGCTCGGCCTCGACCAGTTCCAAAGCGCCGATCAAAAACTGCGCCAGCTGCATTTCTTTTCCGGGTTGCGCCTCCAGCGTCACAAACAATCCAACCTTGGTCATCGCCTTACTCCCGCTGGTTGCGCGCCTCTTTGCCGCCCAAACGCTTGTAGGCGACAAAAAGCTCTCTAAGGGAAAAAGCCGTAATCAATCCCGCCGTCGCGAGACTGGCGGCGAGGAGAAAGCTGTTGCCGCCCACGCCCGCCGATTCATCGGCGATCGCATCACTTGCGACGTAATAGGCGCATGCCCAGACGACGACGATCCAGATCAAGACGCCCGCCGCATACAAGGCGTCAACATTGATCCACTGGCTTCTGGCGTGTTGTTGTGACGCTTTGACCATCGCAACCTCCGCAGATGAAAGACGGGAACTAGCGTGGCGCGATCCTGTGTTTCAACGCGTTTCGGCGCAGCACGCCAGTTCTGCCAAAAACGGTGCAGAATGCGCCACTGCGAACTCGGGTCAGGAGTTTGGGCCTGGCCGTTGAATTCTTTCGAGATGTTGCAGCCCGGGAGAAGGCCTACGAAAGGATGGGAGCCTGTTCTATGGCGTCACTGCAATTCAGCGCAGTCAAAATTCTAGCTCACTGGCTTTGCTGTCGCAGAGCCCTAAAACGCAAAAAAGCCCGCGCCAAGTGGTCTTTCAAAGACCGACGAAGCAGCAAGGATCAGCGAACCAAAGTATCCAGCGCGACGTCCATAGCGCGGACGAGCGCCATATTGCCGAAGAGAATGACCGCTATCGCGAGCGCGACGTAAAGCACGTCGGTCAACGCAAGATGTCCAGCCGTATGCTCGGCAACGTTGCGTTCAGTCGGCTGCACGTCCATCTGATTTTCCTTCCAGCGTAAAAATTATCGTTCTGGTCATTTTTCGTACAAAACCCGCCTGCTTGATGTGCGGAAACACACAAGCGATGCTCAACGCTTCAGCCGCCGATTGGTTGCCTTAATAAACCCACAAAGATTGAAGTTTTGTGACTTCGACCTCAAACTTCATGGCCAATCCATCGCCAAGCGGTTCGCGTCCGCGACGTGCTGCGACGCGGCCCGGCTTTCGTTTCGGCGGAAAAGCTCTATAAGTTCAGGGCTCGAACCGGCTGCAGGCGCATGCTTAGAATGGCCGGGCAAGGGTGGACAGCGCCACAGAGCGAAAGAAGGGAAGGGCCACACGTGAGCGGAAGCCTGAACATCAGCGGCCGCACGACCGAAAGCGTCAACGCGCTCGCGGGCGCGCTGGTCGACCGTCTCGTCGCCGGCGCGGCGAAATATCGGATCGCCGTCGAGCGCGGCAGTCTCGGCGAATTGCTGATCGACGCCGGCGCCAAGGCGCCGGGCGGCATTGAGGCCGGCCTGCTGCTGACCGAGATTTGCATGGGCGGACTTGGCAGCGTCACCCTTTCCCACGCGCCGGCCGCGCCCAAATGGCCGTTTTGGCTGACCGTGGCCAGCGCCGATCCCGTCGTCGCCTGCCTCGCCAGCCAATACGCCGGCTGGAGCCTGAGCCACGAAAAATTCTTCGCTCTCGGGTCGGGCCCAGGCCGCGCCCAGGCGCGCGCCGAAAAGCTCTTCGATGAGCTGTCGTATCGCGATCTCGCCGACCGCGTCACCATCGTCCTCGAAAGCGGCTCTCCGCCGCCCAAGGAAGTCGTCGAGAAGGTCGCCGCGCGCTCGGGCGTGACGCCGGACAAGGTCGCCTTCATTTATGCGCCGACGCAGTCGCTCGCCGGCGGCGTTCAGGTGGTCGGCCGGGTGCTCGAAGTCGCGTTGCACAAGGCGCATGAGCTGCATTTTCCGCTCGACGACATTATCGACGGCGTCGCGACGGCGCCGCTCTCGCCGCCCCACCCCGACTTCGTGCAGGCGATGGGCCGGACCAATGACGCGATCATATACGCCGGGCGCGCCCATCTTTTCGTGAAGGGCTCGGCCGCCGCCGCCAAGGAGCTCGCCGAGAAGCTGCCGAGCGACACGTCGCGCGATTATGGCCAGCCGTTCGCCGAAATCTTCAAGGCGTATAAGGGCGACTTCTATAAGATCGACGGCAGCCTGTTTTCGCCGGCCGAAGCGCTGGTGACGGCGGTCGAGACGGGTGAAACCTTCCGCGCCGGCGAGATCAATCTGGCGCTGCTCGATAAATCGTTTGGCGGGTGATCGCCGGGGCGTTGTTTGACTGCGTTCGACCTGCTCGATAGATCCGATCCCACTGCTCCTCTGAGCGACGATAGAGGGCCGCCGCCGCGCGTGGCGGTCTTCACCGACAAGCTCGACTGGCATGTGATCCGCACGCTCCGCGCCTTGCGCAGGCAGGGCGCAACGCCCGTCGCGGTGCGGCTCTCCGCCTGCAAGATCGAGACGGGCCGCGCCCAGGGCCTCATCATCCCTGGATTTCACGATCTCCCTGATCTCGCTATCGTTCGCGCCATCGGCGACGGGTCGCTCGAAGCGATCACCATGCGGCTCGGGGTCCTGCACGCCCTGGAGGCGCTCGGCGTCCCTGTCGTCAACAGCGCGCGCGCGATCGAACGCTGCACCGATAAATCCATGGCGAGCTTTCTTCTGGCGCAGGCCGGACTGCCGGCGCCGCAGACCTTTGCGGCGCAGACTCTCGCGCAGGCGCGCGCCATTGCGCGGCGCGAATGCGCCAAGGGCCCACTTGTGTTGAAGCCGCTCTTCGGGGCGCAGGGCTGGGGGCTGCGATTGATCGAGCGCGAAAGCGATCTGCCGTCGCTTCAGGACGCGCGCGGCGTGTTCTATCTCCAGCGCTTCGTCGGCCCGGCGCGGCCGCCCTTCGAAGATATGCGCATTCTCGTTTCAGGCGGCGAAACCATCGCCGCCATGCGCCGGCGCTCGAGCCATTGGATCACCAATGTACGGCAGGGCGCGAAGCCGCTCGCCGTCGAGCCGTCGGCGCGGGAGGCGGAGATCGCGCTCGCCGCCGCAGAGGCGCTCGGCGTCGACTTCGCGGGCGTCGACATCATCAATGACGACCGCGGCGCGCCGCTTATTCTTGAAGTCAACAGCATGGCGGGCTGGAGCGGACTGCAACGGGTGACGCCTTTCTCGATCGCCGACAGAGTCACCGCCGACGCGCTTGCGCAAATGACGCGCGCGCGACTTCGCGGCTGACGTGGCGAATTTCGCAGCCGACCCGCAAGAGATCGCGACCGCCTTCGTCGCCGCCTGCGAGGCGGAGCTGCAAGCGCCCAAGCCCGGCAATGTTCATGTTTTCGCCGACGGCCATGGCATGACCACGGCGGATTTCCTCGCCAGCGCCGAGGCCGCCGCCCCCTTCATCGGCGCGGAGCGATCGACCGTCGGCGCCCGCATCGCCGGCGCGATCGAAGCGACGCGGGCGCGCGTCGGGCAAAACACCAATCTCGGCATCGTCCTGCTCTGCGCGCCGCTGGCGCAAGCCGCGACGACCGCGCAAAGCGCCGATCTGCGTCGGGAGACGGAGCGCGTCCTGCAGGGCCTCGACATAATCGACGCCGACGCCGCGTTTCGCGCCATCGCCCATGCGCGGCCGGCGGGACTTGGAGATGCGCCGCAGCACGACGTCCATGCGCCGGCGCAAACGACTCTTCTCGAAGCGATGCGCGCCGCCGCCGACCGCGACCGTATCGCCTGGCAATACGCCAATGGCTTCGCCGATATTTTCGACCTTGGCCTTACGACGCTCGGGGAGGCGCGCACGCGAAGCGCCGATGCGGCGCTCGGAACGCTCGCCGTCTATGCGGCCTTTCTCGCCGCTTTTCCGGATAGCCATATTGCGCGCAAACATGGGGCCGCCGCCGAGGCGGTCCGCGGCGAGGCGACGCGTTTTGAAAAGAGTCTCAAGAACGCCAAAGGCCGCGAGACGGCGTTCGAACTGGCGTTGGACTTCGATCGCGCGCTGAAACAGCGTGGGTTGAATCCCGGCACAAGCGCCGATCTGACCGTCGCGGTTCTTTTCGCCGATTATCTGGCGGCCATCTTGGCAAGGCCGCGCAAAAATGGTTGAGTCCGCCGCGCGCGGGATGGACTCGCGGCTATCTGACCACCGGTCGGATCGGGCTTTTTCGCTCGGCGCCGAAGAGGGGATAGAGTCGCTCGGGGCCGAATGGCGCGCGCGATCATGAGGAATTCTGGGAGGAACACATGGCTTTAATCAACAAGATGCTGGTCGGCGAGTCGCTGGTCGGCGACGGCAATGAAGTTGCGCATATCGACCTGATCATGGGTCCGCGCGGTTCGGCGGCCGAGCTCGCCTTCGCCAACGCGCTCGTCAACAACAAGGACGGCTTCACGACGCTGCTCGCGGTCGTCGCGCCGAACCTGCTGTGCAAGCCCAACACGATCCTCTTCAACAAGGTGACGATCAAGGGCGCCAAGCAGGCGGTGCAGATGTTCGGCCCGGCGCAGCATGGCGTCGCCAAGGCCGTTGCGGATTCGGTCGCCGAGGGCGTGATCCCGATGGATGAGGCCGACGACATCTTCATTGCGGTCGGCGTGTTCATTCACTGGGACGCTTCGGACGACAAGAAGATCCAAGACTACAATTATACCGCGACGAAGGAAGCGATCGCGCGCGCCGTCAAGGGCGAGCCGAAGGCTTCGGAAGTCGTCGCCAAGCGCAACGAAGCCAAGCACCCCTTCGCGCCGAACTGAACCGCGTAGGAACATGCGCAGCGGGGAGCCGAACGCTCCCCGCCGCCGCGCTCGCAGCCGACCGACGCCGCCGCTCAAGCGGCCAAGCATCGACGCTGCAAAACAATGACGCCGGCAGAGTTCTAAAGTCTGGCGCGCGGGGGCGGCCGCCAGCAGAAATTTCGTCTTCCCCGAGGGAGGGCGCAACCAGCGATAGGGGCATTCCGCGCGCGCAAATCAGAGGCGCCGCAGGGACGCGAACGCACCGGAAGGGATGGGATCATGGCTTCGTTCTTTGAGAAAATACTGGGCGCGCTCTTTCCGAAGCCGTCGTCCGGCTTCACGTCGAGCAGCGCCAAGACCAGCGTCGGCGAATCGCTCGTCGGCGATGGCAATGAGGTCGCGCATATCGACCTGATCATGGGTCCGCGCGGCTCCGCCGCCGAGAAGGCCTTCGCCAACGGCCTCGTCAACAACAAGGACGGCTTCACGACGCTGCTCGCGGTCGTCGCGCCGAACCTGTTGGTGAAGCCCTATACGATGATGTTCAACAAGGTGACCATCAAGAACGCCAAGCAGGCCGTTCAGATGTTCGGCCCGGCGCAGTATGGCGTCGCCAAGGCGGTCGCCGACAGCGTCGCCGAGGGCGTCATTCCGATGAGCCAGGCGGACGACCTCTTCATCTGCGTCGGCGTGTTCATCCACTGGGAAGCCAACGACGATCAGAAGATTCAGGACTTCAATTACTCTGCGACGAAGGAAGCCATCGCCCGCGCGATGAAAGGCGATCCGAGCGCGCGCAGCGTGTTGTCGGCCCGCGTCACCGCGAAACATCCTTTCGCCGCCAACTGAGTTTTGGCGATTCGCTTTTCAAGGGGAGCCTCAGGGCTCCCTTTTTTTGTGCGCCGATGTGAATAGATCGAGGTCGGCGCTGGTCAGAGCGCCGTCATGCAACGCCGTGGCGACAAGCGCGCCTGCGGCGCCGATCGCCTCAAGCCGTTCAAGATCGTCCGCGTCGCGAACGCCGCCGGCCGCAAAGACCCGCCGGTCGCCCGCACGCGCCACGAACTGCGAGACGCGCGCGAAGTCGGGACCCGCGCTGACGCCGACGCGCGTCAGCGTCATGACGATGACCTGGCTCGGCCACAGCTTGGGGCATTCGTCGAGCGCATCGGGACCCAAAAAAACGTCGTCGCGAAAATCGAGCGAGAGAATGACATCGGGATCATGCTTCGCAGCATGCAGGGCTTCGCTGTCGCGCAAGGATTCGCTGCCGATCACACAATCGACGCGCGCTGCGCCGCGCCAGTCGCAAGACTTGGCGCCGGCGTCGACCATAAAGCGAAGCGATGGAAATCGCTCGGTCAACGCGCCAATCTCGCGGCGGTTGTCGCCGTTTCCCTGGATCGCGTCGAGATCGGCGATATAGATTCTCTCGAATGGATGAAGCGTCAGAAAACCGGCGACGACATCGGCCGGCGCGCTCGTCGACGCAAGCGGCGTAGAGATTGGCTTGTAGCTGTCGCGGGCGCCGGCGCGGGCGCGCATGACCGCGCCGCTGCGAATATCGATGACGGGGATGATCTGCATGGGGCATTATAGCGCGTCGCGATCCTGCGACGTCCGGCGAACCTCATGATTCATCGCAGCCTGCTTCTCGCTCTTTTTTTGCTCGTCTTCGCCGACCCCGCGGCGGCGCAGGCGCCGCCCCAACAAAGCCAGCCGGATTGGCCGTGCCGACAGGTGCGCGTGCCCGAGCTCGCGGTCGGCGGCGTCTGGGCCGGTCCGCCGCTCGACGACGCCGTGAAACATTGGCGCGATGATGCGACGATCGCCGATCTCGTCACGCGCCTCGCGCAGCGACGCACGCCGATGGACGAAGCCGAGCGGCTTGTCGCGCAATTCGCCAAGTCGGCGGGCGACAAGCACAAGGAGCGGCTGACGACGCTGTTCGCCGGCGTCTATGAGCGCATGAATGACGAGCGGCGCGACCTGGTCAACGGCCTCGACCGCTTTGGCCGGCGCCTGAAAGCCATGGCGGAGACCGCGCGCAAGGAGACGCAGACTCTGCGGGAACTGCAGGATCAAAAGCCGCCGGACTCCGAAGCGATCAAAAAGGCAAGCGAAGCCGTGCAGTGGCGGCTGCGGCTCTTCGAGGAGCAGCGGCGCATGGTCGGCTATGTGTGCGAGAGCCCGGCGCTGATCGAGCAGCGTTTCGGCGTGCTCGCGCGCGCAATCCAGCAGGCGATGGAGTGAGCGGCGGACCCCATTGATCCGCTGGTTTGCGTGCCATCCCCGGCAGGCCCACGGCCTGACCGGGAATCCAGAAGCGATCAGAGAATCGCTGGCATTACTCTGGATTCCCGATCGCTTCGCTCAGGCGAAGCGTCGGGAATGACCGCCCAGCCTTAATTGAAATCGCGCCCTACTCGCGCGGCTCGGGCTGGCGCTCCTCGAGCGGATGACCAGCCTGCTCCCAGGCGTCGGCTCCGGGCGGATACCACAGCACATGCGTATAGCCGAGGGTGAGCGCGCGTTTCGCGGCGTTCCAGGACGCCCAACAATTGGTGCGGCAATAGAAGACGAGCGGCTTCGACTTGTCGCCGCCGCTCGCGCGCGCCACGCCATGCTCGAAATAGCGCGCCATCGGTTCGGAGAGTTCTCCAAACCCGGTGTCGGGAAGCCAAATGCTGCCGGGAATGTCGAAGCGCTTAGGATCCCGCCACACCGCATTCTTTGGCAGGCCTTCCGGCTTTGGCGGCCGCGAAAGCGCGTCGATGAAAACCGCTTTCTTGCCGCTCCACAGTTCAAACGCCTGGGGCGTGTCGAGCACCGTCGCGCCCTTGAGCGTCGCGGGCGTCGGCGCATGATAATTGTCCAGGCGATAGGTTTCCGGCTCCGGCGGCGCTTGGGCGAAAGCCGGCGCGGCGCAAAACGCGAACGCCGCGCAGAGCGCGCGAACGCCGCGAGCCAAATGATTCGCCAGATTCATCACGGCGCCGTGATCGCATGTCCCGACTCATCGAGCAACGGGACTCCATAATCGCGAAGAATGCGCTCCAGCTCGATCTTGTATTGAGCGATCAGCATATTGAGTTCGCGCTTCCAGTTCTGATCGGAATGGCGAACCCCGAAGCCGATGCGGAAGGCCGCGCGGGCCCCGGGCGTCTCCGGCAGAGGGGTGACATTGAGCTTCACGCTCGAATGTTGGGCGTAGTAGCCGGCGATCGGTCCCCACAGCAGCGCGACGTCGATCTCGCCCTTTTCGAGATCATGCATCATCGCCGCGCCGGAAGATTCGACGCGCGTGTCGACCATTAGCGCATAGGGCTTCACCGACGCCATCAGACCATTCATCGCCAGAACATTGCCGGGCGGCGTGTTGGCGACAAGGCCGATGCGATGCGGCTTTTCCTTCAGACGGAGATCGTCGAGCGTCTTTAGGCCGTCAAGCTCCGAGCCCGCGCGGGTCACGATGGCGTAGGTCGTCCGGTAATAGGGATTGGTGGTCTGCACGAGGTCATTGCCCTGCGGCATGCCGAGGATGACGTCGCAAAGATGCGCGTTGAGCGTATTGCGCACAAAGCCGGTGGCGCCCGGATAATAGGTATAGGCGAGATCCTTGCCGAGCTTCTTGGCGAGGAATTCGCCGATCTTGTTCTCGAAGCCTTCGCCCTTGTCGTTTGAAAAGGGAAGATTGCTCGGATCCGCGCACACACGCAGCGTCTTGGGATCGACGAGTTCGATCGAACCCTGATTGTCGTCGCCCTTCGCGCCGAAGTCGGGCCCCATATGCTGCGCCGAGGCGGGGGCCGCCACAGAGAGGATTGCGGCGGCCCAGCCCGTCGATAGCAGCGCGGAAAAACCGCGCCGATGAGTGAAGCGGATCATGCGATCGTAATGACGCTCTTATTTCTGACTCATGCACTCGGTCTCCGCCTTGGCGAAGGCTTCCGGGCGATCTTCCTTCTTCGCCGGACGGCCGGGCTCGATGGCGCCGGTCGAGAGCGCGCGCAGATAGACATAGAGATCGTCGATATAGCAGGAGGCGTTCTTGTTTTCGGCGAAAGCGGGCATGACGCTGTTGCCGTTCTGGCGCCCGCCGATGACGATGCCGGCGAACTCCGCGTAGTCGAACCGCTTCACCGAATCCTTAAGCGCCGGCGCATAGGTTGAGCCGCCGCCGTTGGGGCCGTGGCAGACGTGGCATTCCGCGTGGTAGCGGCGATAGCCGGAGAAGGTGTACCAGTCCACCTTGCCGTCAGGACCGACGTTGTAGGTGGGGTCGCCTTTGGCGTCGAAATATTTGCCGTCGGTCGATTTGACGGCCTTGGGGTCTCCCGGCGCCTCGGCCATGGCGGAGCTTCCCACGCACATGATGACGCCCAGAGCTAACGCTCCGGCAAGCGACGATCTCATTACCTCTCTCCTTGGTCTCTTCTCTTCCCACACAGTGTAAACGCCGACGCTCGGCGGCACCTTGACGGTGCGCCGAGCGCCGGCTTTTATTTGCTTCGCGTCCCGCTTAGTTCGGCAGAGCGAAGACAGTCAGCACGCCGCCGAGAGCCGTATAGTTGGCCAGCGACGCATAGTTACCCACGGCGCCGAGGCCCTCGTTGCTCTTCGAGAGACCAGCCGCCAGACCGATGCCGGCCCAGCCGCCAACGCCCGAGAGCACCGCGACATACTGCTTGCCGCCGGACTCATAGGTGGTGACGTTGCCGATGATTCCCGACGGAGTCTTGTATTTATAGAGTTCCTTGCCGGTCTTCGTGTCGACGGCCTTCAGATAGCCCTCGAGCGTGCCGTAGAAGGTGACGCCGCCGTCCGTCGACGTCGCGCCGCCCCAGACCGAGAACTGCTCCTTGTTAGACCAGACGATCTTGCCGGTCTTGGCGTCCCAGGCGATGAAGTTGCCGGTGTGGGTCTCGCCCTTGTCCTTGCCCGCCGGGAACATTTCCAGCGTCGCGCCGACGTAGGGCTGGCCCGCCGTATAGCTCACGCGGAACGGCTCATAGTCCATACAGACGTGGTTGGTCGGAACCAGGAACAGTCCCGTCGTCGCGTCGTAGCTCGCCGGCTGCTGGTCCTTGGAGCCAAGCGCCGCCGGGCAGACATATTGCGTGTTGACGTCTTCGCCGTTGTGCTGCGTCGAATATTTGTCGACGACCAGCGGACGGCCATAGGTCTTGGACGACTTGTCCATGTCGACCTTGCTCGCCCAGTTCACCGCCGGATCGTATTTTTCGGCGACGAGCAGATCGCCGTTGGTGCGGTCAAGCGTATAGGCGAAGCCGTTACGGTCGAAGTGCACCAGCGTCTTGACGGCCTTGCCGCCGATGTTCTGGTCGGCGAGGATCATCTCGTTGATGCCGTCATAGTCCCACTCGTCGTGGGGCGTCATCTGGTAGAGCCACTTCACCTTGCCCGTGTCGAGGTCGCGCGCCCAGATCGTCATCGACCAGCGGTTGTCGCCCGGACGCTGCGCGGGGTTCCAGGTCGAGGGGTTGCCCGAGCCGTAGTAGACGAGATTCAGGTCCGGATCATAGCTGTACCAGCCCCAGGTGGTGCCGCCGCCGATCTTCCACTGATCGCCTTCCCAGGTCGTGATGCCCGAGTCCTTCTCGACCGGCTTGCCGAGATGGGTGGTCTTGCCTGGCTCGATGAGCGTGTCGGCGTCGGGGCCCATCGAATAGCCGCGCCACACCTGCTGGCCCGTCTTCACGTCATAGGCCGTGATGTGGCCGCGCACGCCGAATTCGCCGCCGGCGATGCCCACGAACACCTTGTCCTTGAAGACATGCGGGGCCGCGGTCGAGGTCTGGCCCTTGGAAGGATCGCCGTTCTTGACCGACCAAAGGAGCTTGCCGGTCTTGGCGTCGAGCGCGACGAGCGTGGTGTCGGCCTGCGCCAGGAAAATCTTGCCGTCGCCATAGGCGAGGCCGCGGTTCACCGTGTCGCAGCACATCACCGGCACGACCGACGGATCTTGCTTGGGCTCATACTTCCAGAGGATCTTGTGGTCCGGATCCTTCAGGTCGAGCGCATAAACATTGTTGGGGAACGGCGTATGCAGATACATGACGTCGCCGATGACGAGCGGCGCGCCTTCATGGCCGCGCAGAACGCCGGTGGAGAACTGCCACGCCGGCGCGAGCTTGCCGACGTTCTCGGTCGTGATCTGCTTAAGAGCGGAATGCCGCAAATTGGCGTAATCGCCCGTCGGCATCACCCACTGCTTGGGATCCTTCTGCAGGGTCTGCAAATCGTCAGCCTTCGCCGCGCCGGCGAGCGCGAGTACGGCCACCGAAGTCGACAACAACAGTTTATGCATGAGCTTTTCCTCCTGACGACGCCCGGGGCGCATTTTTATGCGCCGCCGCCGACGTCGTGCCTCCTAGGCGCCTCGACATTGGGAAGGCGATTTCCGTTTATGTCTCAAGCTGGCGGGACAAAACGTCCGCCAGCGGCGAGAAGCTCCCGGTTCCCGTCCGGAAGACATCTTTTAACTCGGAAACGGCGGGATAATATGTCGCTAGCTCTTGAATCGCAATCGCAAAAAACAATGGCGCGGCCGTGCGATGCAGCGCATCGGCTAGCCCGCGAAACAGCCAAGGCGAACAATATGTTGCGTCGCATGCTGGCGCTTGTCGCGGCGCTCGCGCCGCTCGTCGCCGGAAACCCCGCCCGCGCCTTTTCCTTAAGCGAAATCGCCCCCGGCGTTTACGCGCATCAGGGCGAAACTTCCCTCATGACCCGGGAAAATTTGGGCGACATCGCCAATCTCGGCGCCTTCGTCGGGGGCGAAGCGGTCGCGGTGATCGATACGGGCGGCAGCCTGATCGAAGGCCGCGCCTTCCTCGCCGCGCTGCGCGAAAAGACGCAAAAGCCCATTCGCTACGTCATCAACACCCACGCCCATCCCGATCATATTTTCGGCAATGGCGCCTTCGTCGAGACCGGCGCGATATTCGTTGGGCACAAGAATCTGCCGCGCGCGCTGGCGGCGCGTGGGCCGCACTATCTTTCGGCCTTCCGCGCGCAGATGGGCGACGCGCTCGACGGCGTGACGATCGTGCCCCCGACGATGACCGTCGACCAAACGATGACGCTCGATCTCGGCCATCGCAAGATCGTCCTGCAGGCGTGGCGCACGGCGCATAGCGGATGCGACCTCACCATTCTCGATCCAAAGAGCGGCGTGCTCTTTTCCGGCGATCTGCTCTTTTTGCAGCATGTGCCGGTCGTGGACGGGAGCCTGCTCGGCTTCCTCGACGTCGCCGACAGGCTCGCGGCGATCAAGGCGACGCAGGTCGTCGCCGGGCATGGCCCCCTCCCCGCGCCCTGGCCCAAGGCGCTCGAGGACCAACGCGCCTATCTGATGCGGCTGACCGCCGATCTCCGGGCCGCGATCAAGAAGGGCGAGGGCGTCGCGGCGGCGGCCAAGGAAGCCGGCGCCGAGGAGCGGGAGAAATGGCGGCTGTTCGACGATTACAACGCCCGCAACGCCACGGCGGGATTCGCCGAGTTGGAGTGGGAGGGGCCGTGAGCATGACTTTGTCACGTGACCGCGAGCGGGGTTCGCGCTTATTCTTGCCAGGAGATCAGCGCTCTTGCCGTCATTGCGAGGAGCGCAACGACGAAGCAATCCAGAGCCGAGGCGCCTTTCGATGGATTGCTTCGCTGCGCTCGCAATGACGAAGTTGTTAGGAGAATGCCGGATATGAACACAGCAGCCCGTTCCGCCGCCGGCGCCCTCTTCGCTCTCCTTTCGACCGCGGCCCTCGCCCAAACCGCCCCCGATCCCTGGCCGGAGCTCGTCGTCGACATCTTTCACAGCCGCCCGATCGCGGCAGCCGACGGCGTCATCGCGCTTGAAGCGCCGGCGCGGGCGGAGGACGCGGCGATCGTGCCGATGACCATGCGCTTCGCCGACCCGACGCAAATCAAGGTGGCGACGCTGGTCATCGACCAGAACCCGATGCCGGTGGCCGCGGCCTTCACGCTCGGCGACAAATCCGGCGTCGGCTTCATCGAAACCCGCGTGCGGGTCAATTCCTATTCCAATGTCCACGCGGTCGCCGAGACGCGCGACGGCAAGCTTCGCGCCGACGCGAAATTCGTCAAAGCCTCGGGCGGCTGTTCGGCGCCCGCGGTCAAGGACGAGGACGAGGCGGTCGCCAATCTCGGCAAGATGAAATATCGCGAGTTCAAGAGCGCCGATCCGGCAAAGCGCGAGGCGCAGATCATGATCCGCCACCCGAACGCCTCGGGGATGCAGATGGACCCGGTCTCGCGCGCCTATCTGCCGGCGCATTTCATCGACTCTGTCGAAGTCTTTCAGGGCGACGCGCCGATCTTCAAGATGGAAGGCGGCATCTCGCTCTCGGAAGACCCGACCTTCCGCTTCACCTATGCGCCGAACGGCGCGAAGACGATCCGCGTCGAGGCCCATGACAACAAGGGCGGCGTCTACAAAGGCGAATGGCCGATCGGCGACGCGTCATAGAGCGCTTCCCGATCACATCGAACAATGTGATCGATAAGGAATCGCTCAAAATCATTGGAGCAGGTTCTCATCGAAAAAGTCTGTCAACTTTTTCGGAACCTGCTCAAGGCGGCGCTCAATAGGTCGCGGCGAGATAATCGACGATCGCGGCGGCGTCGGGTTCGTCGATCTGCGCATGGTAGGACGCGATCATCTTCTTGACGACGCCCTCCCAGAACGCCCGGCCCATCTTCGGCGGCTGGCGCTCGATATAGTCGACGGAGTGGCAGGCGGCGCAATTGCTCTGCGCGGTCTCCTGGCCCAGCCCGGGGCGCAGCGTCGCGGTTTCTTCCGGCAGCGAATAGGTCAGCGTCTCGGCGGCGCCAAGCGCCGGCGCGAGAGACGCCGCCGTCGCCACCAGGATGAGCGTTTTGCGAAAGCGCTGCATGTCTCCGCTAGATCGCCTCTATCCGAATTGTCTCCACCACGTTCCGCATATAGCCGGCATGGTTCCATAAGGGCGCCAAGGGCTGCGACTGGCCGTCGCGATTGACGGCGCGGGATTTCAATTGATGCACGCCGGGCCGCAGGGTCAGTTCGGTCCGCCATTCGCGGAAGGAATAGCGGCCGAGATCCTCGCCAAGCCGAGCCGCGGCCCAGCTCGCGCCGTTGTCGGCTGAGAGCAGCACGGCTTCAATGCCCTGGCCGCCATCGAAGGCGATGCCCCTGACCTCGAATGCGACATGCGCCGCGACTTTCGCGTCTTCGGCCGGCCGCGTTATGAAACTGCGGACATTGAGCCGCTTGATCGGCCGCGTCGCCCCCTTCGGCGCGCCGGGCGTGACGCAGACGCAGTCATTATCGGGGATGCGATAGGCGCTCGACATCCAGAAGCCGCTAAAATCGCTGTCGAGCACTTCGATATCGTTGAGATGCTTCACCCAATAGGTGCCGTAACAGCCGGGAACCACCAGCCGCAGCGGGAAGCCGTTGAGCCATGGCAGGTCTTCGCCATTCATGGCGTAAGCGAGCATCACTTCGCCATCGCCGGCGTGGCCGAGGTCGAGCGCCTTCATGAAATCCGGCGTCTCCGGCGCCACTGGCGAGTCGAGCCCGTTGAAGGCGACGGACTGAGCCCCCGGCTTCGGTCCGGCCTTTTCGAGCAGCGTTTTGAGCGACACCCCGCGCCAGCGAGCGTTGCCCATCGCGCCATGGCCAAATTGTCCGCCGCCGACGCGCGGCTCGACGAAGCCGCGGCTGTTGCCGGAACATTGGTTCACGGCGACAATCTCAATTGGTTCGAAGTCGCGCTTGAGTTCTTCGAGCGAAAGCGACAGCGGCGTCTCGACATGGCCCCGCACCTCGAGGCGAAAGGCTTTTGGATCAATGCTGAGCGGGACGCCGGCGAGGTGATAGCGCACGAAAAAGGCGTCGTTCGGCGTCAACACGCCTTCATCGTAAACGGAGAAAGGGGTTTCGAGCTGAGGCGGCCTGACGGTCTGCTCGATCAGCGCACGTTTCCCAGGGTAGCGCACGAGAGGCCGCTCGCCATTAGCGAACCTCAGCCGAGCGCTTTCCGCCGAGAACGCGCGCCGTCCATCTAGCGTGGACAGAGCTGCGAGCCCAAGGCTTGCGCCGCGCAAAAATGATCGCCTGCTCGTGGCTCGGGGCATCGTTCAAGCCGCTCGCGCCGGCGCTTTGCAGCGACCGCGCGGCTAGACCGTCACGAACCCCAGATCGTCAGCGCCGCGCATAGCGCGAACGGCAGCGTCGCAAGCGCGAAAACGCCCGTAACGCACAGAAACCGCTCCGTTTCGCTCGCCTCTCTCGGAGCCGCCTTGTCCTGCCAGTTGATGAACGCCATCACGATCCCCTTACAAGTCCACACGGGCGCCCCTGCCGTTTGGCTCAGCAAAAGACGCACCCGCAGAGAAACGCGCGAGACGGCGAATCGTTGCAATATCGTTAAAAAAGCTGAAGCGTCGGCTGTGTCACCGGCGCGCGACGACCGGCGCGCGGGAGCGGCGCTGGGTCGGCGGCGGCGCGGGCGCGGCGCTTTCGCTGAACAGCTCGGCCAATTTTTCTGTCATGGCGCCGCCCAACTCCTCGGCGTCGACGATCGTCACCGCGCGGCGGTAGTAGCGGGTGACGTCATGGCCGATGCCGATGGCGATGAGTTCGACCGGCGACTTGCTCTCGATCTCGTGAATGATTTGGCGCAGGTGCCGCTCCAGATAGTTGCCCGCGTTAACCGAAAGCGTCGAATCATCGACCGGCGCGCCGTCCGAGATCATCATCAGGATGCGCCGCTGCTCTGTGCGCGCGAGCAGACGACGATGCGCCCAATCCAGGGCCTCGCCGTCGATATTCTCCTTCAACAGCCCTTCCCGCATCATCAGGCCGAGGTTGCGTCTGGCGCGGCGCCAGGGCGCGTCGGCGGCCTTATAGATGATGTGGCGGATGTCGTTGAGGCGACCGGGATTGGCCGCCTTCCCTTCGGCGATCCAGGCCTCACGAGACTGGCCGCCCTTCCAGGCGCGGGTGGTGAAGCCGAGGATCTCGACCTTGACGCCGCAGCGCTCCAGCGTGCGCGCCAGAATGTCGGCGCAAGTGGCCGCGACCGTGATCGGGCGCCCGCGCATCGAGCCGGAATTGTCCAGAAGCAGCGTCACCACCGTGTCGCGAAAGTCCATGTCCTTTTCGCGTTTGAAAGAGAGCGGCTGCTGGGGGTCGATGATGATCCGCGGCAGTCGCGCGGGGTCGAGCATGCCTTCCTCGAGATCGAACTCCCAGGAACGGCTCTGCTGCGCCATCAGCCGGCGCTGCAGCCGATTCGCCAGCCGTCCGACGACCGAGGAGAGATGCAGCAGCTGCTTGTCCAGATAGGCCCGCAGCCGGTCCAGCTCCTCGACGTCGCAGAGCTCCTCGGCGCGAATGATCTCGTCGAAGCGGGTGGTGTAGGCGTGATAATCGGCGCCGGCGCGCTCGGCGGCGTTCGTCGACGGATGACGCGCCTCGGCGGCCTCTTCGGCGTCTCCGGCGTCGGCCTCTCGCTCGGTCTCGCCATAGGGCGCTTCCGCGGAGTCGCTTTCGCCTTCCTGCTCGGCGTCTTCGGCCGCGAGCGCCGTATCCATCTCGGCGGCGCTTTTCGACTCTTCGTCGTCGCGATCGTCGCTCTCGCTCTGGTCGGGATTTTGCGGCGCGTCCTCGCTTTCCTCGTCGGACTTCGTCTCGTCCGGCGCTTCGCCGCTCGCCATATCAAGATGCGAAAGCAGCTCGCGCACAATCTGGGCGAAAAGCTTCTGGTCTTCCACCGCCCCGGACAGTCGGTCGAGATCTGCGCCGGCGCGCTCTTCGACGGTGTCGCGCCACAGCTCGACGATTTTCTGCGCGTGCTGCGGCGGATTGAGTCCGGTCAGGCGTTGGCGCGCGAGCAGCGCCAGCGCGTCTTCGAGCGGCGCGTCGTCGCGGCCTGAGATTTCATCGGCGTGGCTGCGCTGATAGCGATCGTCAAGCATGGCGCTGATATTCGCGGCGACGCCGGGCATCCGCATCGCGCCGATCGATTCGCAGCGCGCCTGCTCCAGGGCGTCAAAGGCGGCGCGCGCCGCCACCGGTTCGGGCGAATAGCGGCGATGCAGCGCGTCGTCGTGACAGGCGAGGCGCAGCGCCAGGGAATCCGCCTGACCGCGCAGAATCGCGGCGTCCTTTACATTCAGCTTACGCGGCGGCTCCGTCAGCCGCGCCTTCGCCCCGTCGGCGCCCGCGATCAGCGAGGGTCGCTCCGGAGCAAAATTCACCTCGAGCGCTGGCGAGCGCGCCATGGCGCGCATGGCGCCGGCGACGGCGCGCTTGAACGGCTCCTGCGGCGCCTCTTTGGGCGAGGCAGGCCGTCGGTTTGTCGGCCCGGGAGGCATGAAGCGACTATATGCGCGACGGAGGGCGAAGCCGCAAGTCGGCCGGCGTCAGCGGCCGGGCAAGTCGATAGGCAGGCAGTCGATAGGGCGCCAAGTCGACATGTACGCGAAAAAGCCGCGCAGCCTGGCCGCGCGGCTTTTTTCAGTCGAGATTATCAGCCGAGGTGCGAAATCATCGGCGCGACCAGGACCACGGTCATAATCGCGGCAATGGCGCCGACAACCCAAATCATGCCCTTTAAACGCGAAGAGGCTGCGGTGTTCATGCTCATTTTGTCTCTTTACATGGACATGCCTGCGAAGAAATTACATAAGCCGCCGGCAGGAATGCCCAGAAAAACTGCAGCCTATTTCTTATATTTAAGCGTAAAAACGGGCTTTGCAAGTCAGTTTGAACGTAAAGACCGCCCAGGAGCAGCGAATCGAAACAGTATTTTTTGCTACTCATGATTTAGAGAGAACTTCAAAACCCTAGTGTAGGCAGGCGAAAAAGCGCTTAGGGGATGCGAAATCATTGGCGAATGTGGACCAATTGACGCATGTGCCAAAAGCGTCATTTGCGCGGGCGAAGCGTTGGCTTCGGGTCGACGGCCGAAAGGCGGCGCAATCCGATCGCCAGGGGCGCGGCCTCACACTTTGCGTTCCTGCTTGCTGAAATTGGAAAGGTCGCCTTCCGCCGCGGCCCGCCGGCGCCATGATTTCGCGATCGCCGGATATTTGATTTCCTTGCTGATGCGCGACACCTGCTGCTGCAGTTTCTCGCTCCCGCAGGAGGGACAGAGCGGGGTTTCCGACGCGCGCACCAAGAGTTCGAATTCGGCGGAACAGGCGTCACAGACATAGGCGTAAAGCGGCATCGGAGACTCGCGTCAGTTGGCGTTCACAGAACGCCCTCGCGCGAGCAATTTTCATTCCGCCGCGCTCCTTGGCGCCCTGTTCGCTCGGCAATCCCCACAGCGCCTAGAGCGCTTCCCGATCACATGGACTCATGTGATCGGGAAGGAATCGCTCAAAATCAAAATGTTGGAGCAGGTTCTCATCGAAAAAGTCTGTTAACTTTTTCGGAACCTGCTCTATGTCATCACCACGTTCACGGCGCTTTCCGGCAGCTCCTTGCCGAAGCAGCGCTGATAGAATTCAGCGACGAGCGGGCGCTCGAGCTCGTCGCATTTGTTCAAAAAGGTCATCCGGAAGGCGAAGCCGATGTCTCCGAAAATCTCGGCGTTCTCCGCCCAGGTGATCACCGTGCGCGGGCTCATCACCGTCGAGAGATCGCCGGCCATGAAGGCGTTGCGGGTGAGGTCGGCGACCCGCACCATTTTATTGGCGACGTCGCGGCCTTCCTTCGTCGCGCCATAGGATTTCGCCTTGGCGAGCACGATATTGGTCTCCGCGTCATGCGGCAGGTAATTCAGCGTCGCGACGATCGACCAGCGGTCCATCTGCGCCTGGTTGATCTGCTGCGTGCCGTGGTAGAGGCCCGATGTGTCGCCGAGCCCCACGGTGTTGGCGGTCGCGAACAGCCGGAACGCCGGATGCGGCCGGATGACGCGGTTCTGGTCGAGTAGCGTCAGGCGGCCGGAGACTTCAAGCACGCGCTGGATCACGAACATTACGTCCGGCCGCCCGGCGTCATATTCGTCGAAACACAAAGCCACGCAGTGCTGCACCGCCCAAGGCAGAATGCCGTCGCGAAACTCGGTGACCTGCTTGCCGTCCTTCAGGACGATGGCGTCCTTGCCGACGAGGTCGATGCGCGAGATGTGGCTGTCGAGATTGACGCGGACGAAAGGCCAGTTGAGCCGCGCCGCCACCTGCTCGATATGCGTCGACTTTCCCGTGCCGTGATAGCCGGTCACCATCACGCGCCGATTCTTGGCGAAGCCGGCGAGAATGGCGAGCGTCGTCTGCCGATCGAAGAGGTAGTCCGGGTCGAGGTCCGGCACATGTTCGTTGCGCTCGGAAAAGGCGGGAACCTCCATATCGGAGTCGATTCCGAACACCTGGCGCACCGAGATCTTCATGTCCGGCGTGCTCTCGAGGCCCGTTGCGGCGTATTCTACAGCGACCAAAATGCGTCCTCCTTGCGCGGACGTCCCCGCATGATTGCGCCGAAGATGTCTGCGCCGGCGTGGAAAATGCGCCGCGCGCGACGAGCGCTCAGACCAGCCGGGCGGCCCTCAGCGTCTTATAGGCATGGATGATTTCCCGCAATTTTTCCTCGCGCGAGCGGTCGCCGCCATTGGCGTCGGGATGGTGACGCTTGACCAGCTCCTTGTAGCGCGCGCGGATCGTCACGGCGTCGGCCGTCTCCTCAAGCCCCATGGCGACGAACGCCCTGATCGTCACGGGCGAATGCTGCGGACCGCGGCGCTCGGCGGGCTGGGGACGGCGAAAGCGCTGGCGATAGACGCCAAGCGGATCGGCCGCCGTCATCGTGTCCTCGCGAAAACCCGCCCGTCCGCGTTTCGTCCCCATGGACCATGTCGGCCGGTGCCCGACCGTCGCGTCCTTCATGTA
Source organism: Methylocystis silviterrae (assembly GCF_013350005.1). Taxonomy (GTDB): domain Bacteria; phylum Pseudomonadota; class Alphaproteobacteria; order Rhizobiales; family Beijerinckiaceae; genus Methylocystis; species Methylocystis silviterrae. Next base: position 34,754 of record NZ_JABVWW010000010.1, on the reverse strand, counting down.
ACGGGCGACTGAAGCGTCATCCATGCCATTGAAATAATTGTATGTGGCGTTGTATTCCCGGACATGTTCGAGGCAGAAGCAGAGATACTGCCCCTCACGCAGCCGGCCCATTGGCGCGCGGTGGACGCCCTCCGCCTCACAGCCGGGAGAATCGCACCGTGTCACGGTCTCGCGCCGAGTTTCGCGCGGCTGGCGCTGCGCTCGGATGCGATCGAAGAGGGGCGAATTCAGGTCCATTTCATTCCATTATGATGGCGCCGCAGCGCGCCGCAAGCGCAACCAAGCGCCAATGTGCTAAATCGGCGGTCGAACCGGAGATAAACATGACGGATCAGGGTAAAGGCGTCGTCAAGACGCGCATCGCACAGAAACTCACCCAAGCCCTCGCGCCAGCGGCGCTCAACGTGATCGACGAATCGCACAGCCACGCGGGACATGGGCATCACCATCCCGACGGCGAAACCCACTTCAGAGTGGAGGTGGTGAGCGCGGCTTTCGAGGGCAAGAGCTTGATCGAGCGGCACCGTCTCGTCAATGCGCTTCTCTCCGACGAGTTGGCCGACCGCGTCCACGCCCTGGCGATCAGCGCCAAAACTCCGCACGAAGCCGCGCCCGTTTAAGGCGGTCAACTGCGCAGCGGGGCGCCGTCAGCGCCGCAGTCGACCTCGGAAACGTCTTCGCCCATGGCGATGCGGGCGCGCGCCAGCGCGCCGTCGGCGCCATAGGAATAATCGTGGCGCAGCTCCACTTCGCCATAGACGAGCTTCTCGCAACTGACGATCTTGCCCTCAGCATCATAAGTCGCACGAAAATAAGTGTTGCGGTTCTTAAGCTCGCTCGCCTCAAGCGGCCCCAGGAGCTTCAATGGCAAGCGAACCCCGGAATAGGAGAGAAAATACCGGCATTCTTCTTCATTACGCGCGTCATTATTCTCCGACATCACCGCTCTCCCCTCATCCCCGGCGTTTCTTCAAGCGACGCCGCGCAATTGGTACGAGAAAATCGCGCCAACCTGATGGCTCCCTCCTTGACGGTCGGCTGGGCAGCGCGTAGCCGGGCGGCGGCGGCGCTGCGCCGCATCGAGAGGGCTGCATCATGGCCGCCGCCGACAAAATGGCGAAACCCGACGCCAAGCCGGCCAATCCCTGCTTTTCCTCCGGCCCTTGCGCCAAGCGCCCGGGGTGGGCGCTGACAAATCTCGCCGGGGCGGCGCTCGGACGCTCCCACCGTTCGAAGGCCGGCAAAGAGAAACTGGCGCAGGCCATCGCGCTGACGCGGAAGACGCTGCGCGTTCCTGCCGATTATCGCATCGGCATCGTGCCGGCGTCCGATACCGGCGCCGTGGAGATCGCGCTCTGGTCGCTGCTCGGCCCCAGGGGCGTCGATGTCGTCGCTTGGGAGAGCTTCTCGAAAGACTGGGTCAATGACGTCCTGAATCAGTTGAAGATCGAACGAGCGCGAAGCCTCGCCGCGCCCTATGGCGAATTGCCCGATCTGTCGCAGATCGACTTCGACAATGACGTCGTCTTCGCCTGGAACGGCACGACGTCGGGCGTGCGCGCGCCCAACGCGGATTTCATCCCGGCGGATCGCAAGGGCCTGACGATTTGCGACGCGACGTCGGCGGCCTTCGCGCAACCGCTCGACTTCGCCAAGCTCGATGTGACGACCTACAGCTGGCAAAAAGTTCTCGGCGGCGAGGCCGCGCATGGCATGCTGATTCTCTCGCCGCGCGCCGTCGAGCGGCTCGAGAGCTACGCGCCGCCCTGGCCGATGCCCAAAATTTTCCGGCTGACCAAAAAAGGCAAGCTGAACGAAGGGATTTTCCAGGGCGAGACGATCAACACGCCCTCGCTCCTCGCCGTCGAAGATTATCTCGACGCCCTGTCCTGGGCGCAATCGATCGGCGGGCTTGAGGCGCTGTTTGCGCGCTCGAACGCCAATGCGCAGGCGGTCGGCGACTGGGTTGAAACGACGCCCTGGATCGACTTCCTCGCCAAGGATCCGGCGACCCGCTCCAACACCAGCGTCTGTCTCATCTTCGCCGCAGAGAGCGCCGCGACAGACGCCGAAGCGCAGGCGGCGCTCGCCAAGAAGATGGTGGCGATGATTGAACAGGAAGGCGCGGGCTATGATTTTGGCGCCTATCGCGACGCGCCGCCGGGCTTCCGCATCTGGTGCGGCGCGACGGTGGAAACCGCCGATGTAGCGCTGCTGACGCAGTGGCTCGATTGGGCCTATGCGCAGGCTTGCGCCGACGCCGCACAAGCAGGGTGAAAGGCAGGCCCTACCGATCGCTCCAGTCGGTCACAACAAGGTTTGGAATGCGCTCGAATTCGCGACGGTTCGTCGTCACGAGAACGGCCCGTCGTCGTCGCGCCTGCGCGGCGATCAAATAGTCGAACGGCCCGATAGGCGTTCCGCGCTCCTCCAGGAAGGCTCTGATGTCGCCGGCTTCGCGCGCATCTTCGCCGTCGAAGGCCGGGAGATCAAAGCCAGCAGAAAGAAACTCGTCCAAGAGCGCGCGCGCTTGTTCGGGACGTTGGCTCTTTGCGATGCCGTAGGCGAGTTCGAAAATGACGAGAGCTGGAACGATCAGAGGCGTTCCAGCTCTAAGTTCCGCATCAAGTCTTTCGCCAATCTGCGGCTTTCTCTTGTTTAGAGCGAAAATAACGACATTGGTGTCGAGGCAAAACATCGACGCGGGTCAATCGAACGAGATCGACTCATCGGGCGCTAGCGGCGAATCTTCCGGCAGCCCGGCCGGCAAGAAGTCTTCCGCACCCATGGCGTTCAATCTCGCGCGCCACGCATCGACGTCGAACGCCGGGACCTCGATCGGCTCCAGAATGACTTTATTGCCGACTTTGCTGACGCGCACTTCCGTGCCCGGCATCCGAAATTCCTTCGGAAGCCGTACAGCTTGGCTGCGGCCGTGTTGGAACAATTTCGCGGTGGCGGTCATGCGGCCTCTTATGATATCTACGTATGATAGATACCAAATTTTTTGATCGTTTTCCAGCGCTTCTTCCGGTCGCCGCCAAAAATCTAGATTGCGTTCAGCGCAAGCGCGCTTCCACATTGAGACGCCCAATGCCGCTCATTCCTTTCTTTGCAGGATGATCCCATGCCGCCGCGCGTTCTCATCTCGGATTCTCTTTCGCCGGCCGCCGCACAGATTTTCCGCCTGCGCGGATTGGAGGTCGATTTCGAACCGACGCTGGGAAAGGACAAGGACAAGCTTGCCGCCGCGATCGCCGACTATGACGGACTCGCGATCCGTTCGGCGACGAAGGTGACCGCCGACATCTTTGCGCGCGCGCCGCGGCTCAAGGTCGTCGGCCGCGCCGGCATTGGCGTCGACAATGTCGATGTCGCCGCCGCCACCGCGCGCGGCGTCATCGTCATGAACACGCCCTTCGGCAATTCCATCACCACCGCCGAACACGCCATCGCGCTGATGTTCGCCTTGGCCCGCGAAATTCCCGCCGCCGACGCCTCGACCCAGGCCGGCAAATGGGAAAAGAACCGCTTCATGGGCGTCGAGATCACCGGCAAGACGCTTGGCGTCGTCGGCTGCGGCAATGTCGGCGCGAATGTCGCCGAACGCGCGCTCGGCCTGAAGATGCGCGTGATCGCCTTCGATCCTTATCTCACCCAAGAGCGCGCCGAAGAGCTTGGCGCCGAAAAAGTAGACCTCGACGAGCTCTTGGCGAGAGCCGATTTCATCACGTTGCATACGCCGCTCACGCCGCAGACGAAGAATATCCTCTCGGCGGAAAACCTCGCCAAGACGTGCAAGGGCGTGCGCATCATCAATTGCGCGCGCGGCGGGCTGGTCGACGAAGAGGCGCTGCGCAAGGCCCTCGACGACGGCCATGTCGCCGGCGCCGCCTTCGACGTGTTCGCGCAGGAGCCGGCGACCGAAAACCCATTGTTCGGCCATCCGCACGTCGTCTGCACGCCGCACCTCGGCGCTTCGACGAGCGAGGCGCAGGAAAAGGTCGCGCTGCAGATCGCCGAGCAGATGGCGGATTATCTCACCAGAGGCGCGATCGCCAACGCGGTGAATTTCCCCTCGATCAGCGCCGAAGAGGCGCCGCGGCTGAAGCCTTTCGTCGAACTCGCCGAAAAGCTCGGTCTCTTCGTGGGTCAGGTCGCCGTCGCCGGCGTCGACACATTGTCGATCGTCTACGAAGGGGCCGTCGCGTTGCAGAAGACCCGGCCGATTACGGCGGCTGCGATTTCGGGGCTGCTTCGACCGATTCTCGAAGACGTCAATCCGGTGTCGGCGCCGATCCTCGCCAAGGAGCGCGGCCTGGCGATTGAGGAAATCACTCGCGAGGCGCAAGGCGATTATGAATCTCTTGTCACGCTCAGCGCGCATACCGCGCAGGGCGAAATTTGCGTTTCGGGAACGGTTTTCCACGACGGCAAGCCGCGTATTATCGGCATCGGCGACATTGGCGTCGACGCCGAATTCGCGCCGTCGATGATCTATCTGACGAATGAGGACAGGCCTGGATTCATTGGCAGATTCGCCGGCGTGCTCGGCGAAGCCGAGGTCAATATCGCCACGTTCGCGCTAGGCCGCGACAGGCCCGGCGGCGGCGCCGTCGCGCTCGTCGCGATCGACGGCGAACTGCCGCAGCAGGCGCTCACCGCCCTGAAAAGCCTGCCCGGCGTGAAACAGGCGACGACGCTTAAATTCTGATTAACGCTCTTTGTTGATAATCCGTCGGCGCGCGGCGGCAGTGTTGCAAGTCTGCCACTCTCCCGGAAGAAACGCGGCTCGTCCTGAGTTTCGCGCGTCGGCCCGCTTGCTTGCGCGAGCGGCCTGCGGGACTAATCATCAGCGCGTCTGCGTCGCGAATTCGGCTCGGCGCGACGTCTGACCACACTTGGACAAGGGAAAACCATGCGGCGTCTCGCTTTTGCACTGATTTGCGCATTCGGCGCGCTCGGCGCCCTTTCGTCTCCAGTATCCGCGCGCAGCCCTGCGCCGCAGCCGGCCCCGGCGCCGGTCGTCGACCCTTTCACCGCGCTATTCGGCGGCGGCTCCTTCGCCCCGCAAACCAGCGACGGGCGTCCGCAGGCGGTCGCCGTTCCGCGCGAGACCGTCGCCTTCGACGCCAGATATGCGCCCGGCACGGTGATCATCGCCACCAATGAGCGTCGACTCTATTATGTGCTCGGCAATGGCCAAGCGATCCGCTACGGCGTCGGAGTCGGCCGACCGGGATTCGAATGGGCCGGCACGCGTTACATCGCCCATAAGCGCGAGTGGCCGGACTGGACGCCGCCGGCGCAAATGCTGCGCCGCCGCCCCGACCTGCCGCGGCATATGGAGGGCGGCCTCAACAATCCGCTCGGCGCGCGCGCCATGTATCTCTCCGGCACGCTGTACCGCATCCACGGCTCCAACGAGCCCTGGACCATCGGCCAGGCCGTGTCGTCGGGCTGCATCCGGATGACCAATGATGACGTGGTCGACCTCTACAACCGCGTCAAGGTCGGCACCCGCGTGGTCGTGACGCGGTAAGTTCCTGCAGCGAGTATTTGAACGGCCGGCGCGCGCGTCGGCCGATTCATTTTGCTGGACTATTTTTTAAGACTTATTTTTCTCCAGGCCGGTCGCGATCGAGCCCCTTCGCTGCAAGCTCTTCGAGATAGAACGAGAACCGCGCCGACGCCGTCTCGCCAAGCTCGCGCAGATACCGCCACGTGTAGATTCCGGTGCGATGCATGTCGTCGAAGTCGAGCCGCACGGCGTAATTGCCGACCGGCGCGACAGCGATGATCGCGACATTGCGCTTGCCGCCAATAGTCTTGCGCTCCTTCGCAGAATGGCCCTGCACTTCCGCGCTCGGACTCTGCGTGCGCAAAAGCTCGGCGCTGAGCGCGAATTGCGCGCCATCGTCGAAGGAGACGTTCAGCATCCGCCCGCCTTCCGAGAGGCGCAGTTCAGTTGGCCAGGGCTCCTGCCCCATGAGGCTCTCCAGCCATTGTTCACGCAAGGCGGGTTCAAGTCGCCGCGGCGCGCCGCCTCCAGCCGCCGCCAATCATATCTATCGCCTTCCGGCGAAAGGCGCCAACCGAACTCAGCGGACATCGGCTTTCTCGCTCCACCAGCTCTCCAAAGTGAAGCCGAAGGGAAACATCGGAAAAAGCGGCGTGTGCGCAGGATGGCGGATCGCGGCGCGATGCGCGCACCAGATGGCGTTCACGTGCTGCAGAGGCACGAAATAGAATCCGGAGAGCAATATGCGATCGAGCGCGCGAGCCGCCCAAATGCTGTCCTCGCTGGTGCGCGACGCGAGCAGATTGTCGATCGCGGCGTCGAGCGCCGGCGAGGCGGCGCCGGCGAGATTAACCGAATTTTTCCGATTGAGACTTTCCGTCGTCCACCGGTTCAACTGTTCCTGACCAGGCACAGCGGACGCCAGCCATTGCCCTATCATCATGTCATATTCGAAGCGCTGCCGCCGGCGCTGGTACTGGACTTCGTCATATAAGCGCGGATTGGCTTCGATGCCGATGCGCTTCAACGAGGCGGCGAAATTGAGCGCAAGCCGCTCTTCGTCGCGATCGCGAATCATGATCTCGAATACGACGGGAGCGCCATTCTTCTCAAGACGCCCGTCGACGAGAACATAGCCGGCGGCGCCGAGAAGCGTCTGCGCGCGCTTCGCGACCGTGCGATCGCGCCCCGAACCGTCGTGCTGAACGGGTCGCCAACGCCCCTCGAGAATGTCGTCGCGAACGACGCCCGGAAAATTCGCAAGAAAGCCGCGCTCGGCGGCGCTCGCAGGACGCCCCGTCGAGGCATAGTCCGACTCGCCGAAGTAACTCTCCGTGCGCGTATAGAGTCTGCCGTAGAAATTGGCGTTGATCCACTCGAAATCATACATCATGGCGATGGCTTCGCGCAGCCGCACGTCGCGAAAGATGGCTTTGCGCAGATTGAAGACGAAGCCTTCCATTCCCGTCGGACGGCCGGGCCGCAGCGCTTCTTTCACAACGGCGCCGCTGCGAACGGCGGGGAAATCATAGCCCGTCGACCAACGCGCGGCGCTCGTCTCCTCGCGATAATCGATCAGCCCCGCCTTCAACGCCTCAAACAGCGCCGCGCCGTCGCGATAATAGTCGAGGTCGATCTCGTCGAAATTATAGAGTCCCCGTTGGCTCGGTATGTCGCGGGCCCAGTAGTCGGGGTCGCGGCGCAAAACCAGACGCGAACCTGCTTTGGACTCTGAAATCACATAAGGGCCAGAGCCGAGCGGGATCGTCATATCGAGCTCGTCGAAGCGCTCCACATTGGTCGCCCTCTTCGAGAGAACCGGCATGGCGGCGAGAATGAGCGGCGCTTCGCGATCCTTCACGCCGGTCAGATCGAAACGCACGGTATGGTCGTTGAGCGCCACGGCCGATGTCACCGAAGCGAAAATCACGCGATGATTCGGCCGACCTTTCGACTTGAGCAATTCGAAGGAGAATAGAACGTCAGACGCGAGAATCGGCGTCTTGTCGGAAAAGCGCGCGCGAGGGTCGAGGTGAAATGTGACGTGCTCGCGGGCGTCGTCGATTTCGATAGATTGAGCGATCAGCGGATAAAGCGAATAGGGTTCGTCCTGCGATCGGGTCATCAGGCTTTGCAGCACATTGTCGATGATGAGCTGCGGCGCGACCCCGAATCTGGCGTTGAACGGATTGAGACTTTCGAATCCCCCGCGCCGACCGAGCCGCAGCGCGCCGCCTTTTGGCGCGTCGGGATTTGCATAGGGAAAATGAGCGAAATCCTTCGGCAACGCAGGTTCGCCATAGAGCGCGAGACCATGCGTGACGGGAGCGCTCGAAAGCTTATCGGCAAGAGCCCAAGCGGGCAACAAGACCGCGACGGCGTGGAGGAGCGCCGCAAAACCCGCAGCGGCGATCATGCGTCCAATTGCTTGCCCAACGCTAAGCATTGCATCGCCTCCTTCGCCAAATTGGCGTACTGAAGCTATTCGGCTCGGGCAGTCTCCAATTTTACGAACTGCTGATCGTTGTCGCCGCATCGCGCGGCGCATTACTGGTTCAAAAAAGATGTCGCGGTGGTGAGCGTTCTCGAAGCTTCGCTGAATGGCGCTTGTCTGGCGGGCGCCGCCCCAAAGAGGGGCGACGCCCGATCGAATCAGAACTTGAGTTTGACGCCTCCCGTGAAAGCGCGCGGCTGGCCGGCGATGATGCCGGCGCCTTGCGCCGTCACCAGGCCGCCTGTCGGCCAGACCAGCGGCGTTTGTGTCGCGGTGCCCGGGAGGAGCGAGTTGGCGACAACGAATGCGCCACCGACGTAGGTCCGATTGAAAATATTCGAGACCTCGAAAAAGAGCTCGATATTTTTGACATAGAAGTTGTCTAAGTCGTGATTATAGTGCGCGTTAAGATTGAACAGGCTGTAGCTCGGCAGAGTGGTGAAATTCGCGTTGTCGATCGTATAATTGCTCTTGAAAACATATTCGGCGTAAGCGCCGAGACCCGAAAGGTCGCCGTATGGCTGGTCGTATCCGACGCGCATCGTCACAGTATGCGGCGGCACGTTGGGAATCCTGTTGCCGGAGCGATTATATAAGACGGCTCGCCCCGCGACCGAACCGAGATCGTCCCAGTAATTGGTGAAGAACTGATCGTTGAACGTATAGGCCGCGATCAGCCGCCATCCGTCGAAGGGCCGCCAATCGGCGTTGAGTTCGACGCCGCGGTGGAGACTGGAGGGAATATTTTGCGAATAGCTGACGAGCCCATTGCTCAACGTCAGAATCTCGTTGCGATGCCATTCGTTGAAGCCGGTTACGCTGACGGTGAGATCGGGGCGCGGCGTCCAGTCGATCCCGAGATCGACGCCCATGTTGGTCTGGGCCTTTAGGGGATTTTGTCCGACTCCGTTTCGGGTAGTGGTGAGAAACACGAATGTCGGCGTGCTGTAGCCCGCCGCATAGCGCGCCCGCACTTGCCACTCGGGGCTATAGCGATAAGTGAGCGACGCTTCCGGCGCCGTGTTCCAATAATCATTGTCGACGGCGACTTGAGTAGGAAATCTGGGCGCCAGATTGGCCGGGTAGTTATAGGCGGTATTGACGCCCCAGACGCGATTCCAGTTGGCGCTGAACCCCACGACGCCAGTCAGGCCCGGAGCGAGCGCAATCTCTTCACGCGCGCGCAGACCAATGTTTGAAGTATAGTAGTCGAACTTGCCGACCTGCGCGCCGATTGCGCCGCTGTACCACGTATTCGCGATCTGATTAAAGAGCGGATTGGTGGTTTTGGCGTTGTTATAGAAGAACTGGAGAAAATGTGTCGCCGGAAATCCAAAGATCGGAATGTGACTGGTAATGTCGGTCTGCGCGGTGATGCCCACCGTTGGACCCCTTAAGGCGACCGGGCCGCCCTGGCCGGTGGGGCCAAATATCGGCGGCGGCCAAGCTCCACTGATGTTATCGAGATAATCATAAGTAAATTGCGATCGCCAGGTGGTGGCGTTGTTGAAGTCATGCTCGAACTGAACGCCGGCGATCTGTCTGAGAGAGTGTTGATGAGTGCCAAGCTGCCAGACGCTTTGGCGAGTGGTCGCGCCCGATATGCCATTCTTCGGCACATTCAGATTGTTGCATAAGTTGAGGTTCAGGGGGACGGCGATGGAGCAGCCATAATTTTGTTGAAATGGATTGAGGTAGAACACATTGAGATTTTCTCGGTTGATGAACTCCGATCTCAAGTTGTTGGCGATATATTTCACGATGACACGATCGGTAGGGGTCACGTCCCATCTGCCGAGAAGCTTGGCTTGTTTGCCTGAGAAAGAGTTGCGGGTATAGCCGGTGCTGTTAGCGTCGGAGGCGAAAAACGACAGATCGAAGGCGCCGAGCGTGCTGTCCTTCACCGCCTTGCCGACACGGACATAATTGTTGACATAGCCGAAGCTGCCAAATTCCGAACCGGTGTGGACGCCGTCGATTTCGGCCCCGGAAAAGCTGCGGAAATTGATCGCGCCCGCATAGGCGTAATTGCCGAAGAGCGCCGACGAAGGTCCGCGATAGACGTCGACGGCGGCAAAGGAATGCGGATCAAGCAGGTCGGTGCGGCTATTGCCGTCGGCCGTCGTGATCGGGAACCCGTCTTCGTACAGCATGATGTTGCGGATGCCAGTTGGAAACCCGACACCAGCCCGATTGCCCGAGCCGCGAATCGAAATAAACAGATCGCGCGCATTATTGCCTTGCTGTATGGAGACGCCGGGGCTGTATTCCAACACCCTCCGGACATCCGCTAGAGGCGTCGGCTTGAGGAACTTGGTGTTGACGATCGTCACCGTCTGCCCCGGCGGGTCCCGATAGATCGGCAGTTTCGCGCGGGCGGCGCTAAAGCCCGGCGCGATTCCTTCCTCGCCCGCCGTCGATTCCCGGACGGCGGGAGGCCTGACCGGCGCGGCGCCGATCGTGATCTGCGGAAGCGCCTGCTGCGCGTGCGCGACGGAGGCGGCGGACAAGACGGCGAGAGCGCCGAGCGCTGCGCCATGCATCAATTTCGACCGGGACGTCATCTTCTTTTCTTTCCTAATTCGGGGTTGAAACTCATTGGGCAGGCGCACGCGTGGATCCGCTTGCCGTCGACGCCGGTTTCCACGGGTCGGCGAAGCGGGGAGATGTCAGCAGGGAGTCGTCGGTCAGCGTTTTCAGAAAGGCGATCAGATCGCTCTTTTCCTGAGCCGACAGATCGATGGGCACGATCAGCGCGCTTTTGTTCGGATTGTACCGGCCGTCGCCCTTGAATGGACCGCTCGTGACATTGCGGCCGCCAGACGCGTAAATATCGATCACGTCCTCGAGCGTCGCGACGCTGCCGTCGTGCATATAAGGCGCGGTGACAGCGATATTGCGCAGGCTGGGAGCGCGAAACGCCCCCATCTCGGCGGGATTATGCGTGTTCTCGAAAACGCCGCGATTGGGCTCCGGATAGGCGCCCTTTCCGTCGAGATCATAGAGGCCGGTGTTGTGAAACGGCGTCTCGATCTCGCGCGTTTTGGCGTGATAGAACTGATCGTCGAAATTCACGCTGCCATGGCAGTGATGGCATTCCGCCTTCTCGCCGAAGAAGAGATCCTTGCCGCGCGTCTCTTCAGGAGAGAGCGTCGCTTTGCCTTCAAGATAGAGATCATATTTCGAGGACGCCGAGACGACGCCGCGCTCAAAGGCGGAGATCGCCTTGATGACGTTGCCGAAGCTGATTGGATCCGCCTCGCCGGGAAACGCCGCCGCGAAGTCGCGACGATAATCCGCGTCGCCCGCAAAGCGCGCGAGGATCTCTTTGCGGTTCTTGTCATTGACGCCCATCTCGATCGGCTCTTCGCCAAACAGCGGGCCTTCCATCTGCCTTTCCAGGGTCACCATCGCCGGATTCGCCCAGGTGAGCGTGGCGCGCCAGGCGGCGTTGGCGATGCTGGGCGAATTGCGCGGCGTATGCTGGCCCGTGGCTCCGACGGCGACCGGGCGACCATCGGTGAACGCCAGGCGCTGCTCATGGCAGGAGGCGCAACTCTCCTTGCCGTTTCCCGACAGACGCGGGTCGTAGAAGAGCTTGCGTCCGAGCTGAAAACGCGCCTCCGACATTCCATTGTCAGCTGGAACCCGTGGCGGCGGCATGAACTCGGGCAAGGTCCAGCGCCACGATTCCGCGCTCGGGATTGTGTCGCCTTGCGCGCCGCCCGCGATCAGAGTTGCGACGAAGAGGAGGACGAGAGTTTCGCGCTTCATTTCGTGGCCTCCACGCGGAAAATCTTCGTCGACGCGCCGGAAGACTGGCCGGCGTCATTGGCGTCGGGCGCGGTCTCCTTGAGCCGAAGCCCGAGATTTTCGAACATCGGCGCGCATTCAGGATCGGCCGGACCGCTCATGCAGCCGGTGGAGAACCCCTGGTCTTTCCCAAGATCGATGCCGGCGAAGAGCTGCTTCAGATCGAGCACGACGCGCTGCCGCCCCGAATCGAAGGACGCGAGTTTCACGGGAACGCGATTTGGATTGGCGCAGGAGGTGATCTCGCCTTTCGTCGCGTCGCCGCGACAGCCCGTCGAACCAAGGTGCAGCATCCAGGTCGAGACTGTGATCGTCCCATCCGAGTTGACGCGCAGCGGCGCCGCCTTGGGCGCGTCGGCCATCGCCGGCGCGCCGCCGTCGGACTTGTCGCCGGACTTGTCGCCTTGCGCGCCGGCGCCATTCGCTGCGTCCGCCGGGCTTTTCGGCTTGAGCGGCGGGCGGGTCACACCGCCCTCTGGATCGACTTCGATCTTTATGAATTTGCGGCCAGCCTGCCAATTCCAGGTCATCGACTGAAGATCGAGCGGCGCGGGCGCGGTGGCGAAATTCGAGTGGTTGAGAATGACGTCCTTGCCGTCCTTGTCCTTGACGACGCTGGGAACGCCAATGACGAAGCTGAACCCTTTGTAGCGGCCGCGAGGCGCCGATCCCTTGATCGTGTCGTTGACATCGGCGCTGCCGACGCATTTGCCGGTCTTGTTTTCGAAATCGAGGAGGGCGAGGTTGGCGTATTGCCAGTCGTTCTGTTCCAGCTCGATGGGAACTTCATGGCCGGCGGCGTCGATCAGCGCCGGCGCGGCGATGTAGAACCTGGCGTCGTGGAGCTGCGCCGGCTGCCCGCCGGTTCCGAGCCCTGCGATGTCGCGGCCGCATTCGACCGGCTGATCGCCCGCCGCAAGCGCAAAGCGTATCGCGATCTGCTGCCTTTCGCCGCCGTCGACCTTAGCCGCCGCCTGCGCGCCGCCAACGGCTGCGAGGCCGGCGACGACAGCCGTAATTCGAGTGAATGCGCGCATGATTCCTCTCCTGTCAGCACGATTTTTGAGATGTTTCTTGGCTGCACGCGTTCGCGACGCGTGTCGGCGTCGCGCGTCAGAGACGCGCGCGAAAATCAAACGCGAGGGATTTGGCGAGTGGGGTCGAGGACCCGGCAGCCGGCCGTTAACGCGCTCTCTTAGGAGAGAAGCGACGGGGGTGCGCGAGAAAGCCTGTTTCTAGGCCACTGGGTGGTCGGCGGCGCGATATCGCGCTCTTCCGGCCACAGAGGAGGAGTTTCAGACAAGGGCGCCAGCACGAGAACGACGGCGGACAGGAGAACCTTTGCTCCGAGGTCGTCGTTTCGGTCGCTTAGAAAGCAAGCCATGCAGTGCATGTGCTGAACATGCGGGGCCTTGCCGTCGCCATTGGCTTGGTCGGCGCAAAGCTCGTTCGCCATCGCTACGGGAGAGCTTAGGAACGCGCCGAAATCGCCGCCGTAGCGGCCGTGAGAAAAAATAAGACCCAAAGCTTGCTGAAACAGCAGACAAGCGACGGCGGCCGCCACAATCGGACGCATGAATCGCCGCATTTGTTTCTTGTCTGGCCGCATAAGGAATTCTGAGTGCACGAGGATTAACTTGTCAACGACGGTTAGCGCCTAACTTTTGCAATATTTTGAACTGTTGCGCTGCAGCCACACTTGGTCTTTGCAATTTCGCTTTGTCTTTCAATTTGGCCGGCGGCGAAGAACGCCGTGCATTCCGACATCACTCCAAATGGCGGCGCGACCGCCGGCGCAGAGTCTCTCGCACAGAGTCTGCAGAGTCTCTCGCACAGAGTCTTTTGTCCGTACGAAAGATTTTGTGGCGGCTGGAGACAGCGCAGCAGGGCCGCCGACCGTTGCCATTTGTCACAGCGTCTCCGCCTTATCGGACCCCTATCGTTCCGCCATGCGCGCGTCGTATAGGAAGTTTTCGTATTGCCGCCCGATTGCTTCGCGCCTATGATCCGCGCACCGTAGGCAATGGTTGGCGGCAATCCATGCTCGTTCGGCTCATTCTTTTCGTTGCGATATTGCTGCAAGTCGCTGGCGTTTCGACTGTCGCCGCGCGCGCTCAATCTCATTCTTTGTCGTTCCGGGCCGTAGTCTGCAAAAGCGATGTGATTCCCGCGACGCCTCACGCGCCGGGCGAACACGACGGCTCTTGCTCGGACTGTATCGCGTGCTGCGACGCTCAGCCGCAGATCTTCTGCGTCTATGACCAGGTTGCGCGCCTGTCCTTTCCAACGGCGCGAATCAGCGTTCTCGCGCTTCCGATCCTTCCCGTTTCCCGAACGCTGTCGGCAACGCCGCCGGCGCGCGCCTCCCCCGTCTAAAGACACGGCCGTACATCCGCGCGTTCGGAAGCAATGACGTCCGCGGATAGAAACCACGCATCGCCGACGCCCCTGGGGCCGCTCGGCGTGATGCGTTTTGGATAATCGGCGCGCTTGGAGACAAGCGGGGAGGCGCTGATGCAGAAGTCCCATGAGACGATCGACCGACTGTTTAGAAGCCATCATCGCGATCTGATAACGCGGGCGCGCCGCGTGATCGGCTCGGGAGACGCCGAAGACCTGGTCCAGGAAGCCTATCTCAAAATGCTGGAAAGCGACCGTGGCGAACTGATTTCGAATGCGCGCGGCTATGTGTCGAAGATGACGTGCACGCTCGCGATCGACAATCTTCGAAGGCAAAGAACGCACGCTCGAGCGCTTGCCGAAGACGGCGCATGGTTCCAGTCGCCCGCTCGAGACACGCAAATCACGTCGGCCCTCGACGCATTCGGCCTGGCGCGGGATGTTCAAGCGGCCCTGGCGCGGCTGCCGCGATGTTGTCGTCAGATATTCCTGATGAGCCGGATTCTAGGTTTCAGCCATTCGGAGATCGCGCAGGAACTCGGCGTTTCCTTGAGGACGGTCAATCGCAGCCTGGGTCGGGCGCTCGAGCATTTCGATCGCGCCTTCGATATTCCGCGGCCGAGCGACCCCGTGGGCGCGCCGCCTCTCGAGGCGGCGGATTCGCCGCGCGAGTTTTTGGCAGCGCCATCGGACGCGCCGTCCGTCGCCCGGGATGCGACGGAAATAACAATCCCCTCGGCTCGAAAAAAATCTCGTCGCATGCTGTCCGATTTTTGCGGCCTCGCTCGTCATACCATTCGGGTCCCGCGTTCTGCGGAGCCCGTCTGGACGTTCCAGACGAACTCGAAAGGGGAGGCCCCTATGACCATCCGTATCGCCAAGCGCATTACGCTCAATGTTATCGGCCGCGCCGGCGCCATGTGCGCTTCGACCTGCGCCGCCACGAACGGCTAAGGACGATCGGCTTGCGTCGCTGGCCCCCGGCCAGCGGCGCAAGCGACGTCAGGCGCGGCAAGACGAGGGCGACAATAGATGCGGCTTGGCTTCAATTTCACGCTCGGCGACACCTATGACATGGTTCAGAGGCTGCTCGCGGAACGGCATATCGACTACTGCGAATTTCTGATCGACAATTTTTTCTGCGTCGATCCGGAGGAACTGTCCAAGGCGTTCGATTGTCCGATCGGCTTGCATATAATGTATTCAAAGTTTCTAGAAGCCGATCGGCCGACGCTGGTCGATTTTGCGGCGCGGCTTCGAGACTACATCGATGTGCTGAATCCGATGTACGTCTCCGACCACATTCTGCGCTTCACTCATGAAGGGCGCGCTTTTTTTCACTTGGGTGAAATCGACTATTCCACCGAATATGAATCCGTCCGCGACAGGGTCCTCGCCTGGCAGGAAATCGTCGGACAACGCATCCATTTTGAAAATTATCCCTCCATCATGGACGGGGGGAGAGAGGCGCCCGCCTTCTTCGAGCGCCTGATGAAAGAAACCGGCGCCGGCGTGCTGTTCGACGCATCCAACGCCGTTTGCGCCCATCGCAATTGCGGGACGCCGTTCGAAGCCTGGCGTAACGTCATTGCCGAGGCCCGGCATTTCCATGTCGCGGGCTACAGGCATTCCCTGGTCGAGCCTTTCATCTCGCTGGACACTCACGCAGAGGCTCTGGCGCCCGACACGCTCGCCTTCCTGAGAGATTTCCGATCGGTCTTCGACAAGCCCGGCGCAACAATGACCTATGAGCGCGACGACCGGATCGAATTTGACGATATCGTCGCCGATCTGAAGTTGTTGCGAGAGCTGTTCGGCCAACCGGAAGAAAGGCGTCATGATCTTGCTCTCTCTGCCTAGTCGGACTGATCGCGATCTCTACCCGGCGCTGATGTCGCCGGAACTGAACGCAAAATATCCTACGGACCAGAAGGCCTTCGTGCGGATCGACGTGAGCCTGCGCATGTATTGGCACACGCTCTTCGACATCTGCCCAGAATTGTTGGAGCTTTCCGGTCTCGACGGGATGTCGATCTTCCGGCCCTTCATGGCCTGGGCTGGAGAGAAGAAGCTCGCCTTTGACTGGTCCTATTATCTGTGGGTCTACGCTTGGCTGCGCCAATCGCCGTTCAAGGAGCGGTTGCTCGCCGACGACAAATATCTGCGGTCGGTCATGGCGGCGTCGGCCGCGCGTTGGGCTATCCTCGATCGCGGCAGAGATTGCGGAATCGTCATCGGATGCGCAGACACGACGAATCTTGTCATCGGCTGGAAATGCCGCAGCGTTCGTTTGGGGCGCGAGATCGAACTTATCGAACCCGAAGAGCCGCTGCCGGCGCCTCCGGATATTTTTGGCTACTTTACGCTGCAGTCCTTCGAACTTGACCTATTTCCGGGGTGGCAGAGCTTGGCGCGATGACAAGCGCGCCGTTGTGGCGCGGATACTGGTTCCTGTTCGCCAGCACTTCCGTGGCCGCCTTCATTATGCAAATCGATCTCGCCATGGTCGCGAGACTGGGCGGCCGCGCGTCGGGAGCTTATGCGATTCTGATGCGCATCACGCTGCTCGATGTCGCGGTCACCATCGCTTGCGCCGCCGTCGCGGCGATTGCGCTCGGCCACGCGCAAAAGAATGGCGAGACCGCCGAGGCAATCGAAAAGGCTTGCGCGCTCTCCCTCGCGCTGGGCGTCGCGACGGCGATTTTCGGCTTCTTCGCCTATCCGATCTTTCTTGACGCCCTGATGGGGGACGCCGCGGCCGCTCCCTATATCGGCGCCCCTATCGTTTGGCTCGTTGCCGGCACGCCTTTTCGCGTTCTTTCGAATACGCAAGGATTCTTGTTGCACGCCCTCGGACGCGGCGGCTCGGCGCTCACATGGAAACTCGCGGAAATTCCCGTGAAAGCCGGGGCCAACGTCCTTTTCATGCAGGCCCTCGGCTTTGGTTTCGCGGGATGTTTTCTCGCGAGCTGCATCGTTTCGGCCATCGCTTCGCTTTGGCTGTGGAGTCGGCTGGAAGCGCATGGCGCGCGCAGAATACGCGTCCCGGAAATCGCGTTCGTCCGCTCTTTTCTAAGCGGAACGTTTTGGGAAGCGTTGCGCGTGCTCTCCCCGCGGGCGGCGATGCTCTTCACGCTGGCCCTCTTTTCGCTCCCCTGGCAGAACGGCGCCAACGGCCAGCGTCTCGACTCATTTGCCGCCGCCCAAACTTTCATGCTGTTCGTACTTGGTCCGCTGATTACGCTGACGCGCTTTCTCGCCATCCGCCTTCCGGCGAAAGCTCACGGCGACTGGACGCCGGCGCTCGCGCCAGTCGTGCGGCTCGGCGCGCCAATCACACTGGCCGCCGCAGTCATACTGCTGTTCGGGCGCGATTGGATCGGCGCGACCCTTTACCGCCAACATGGAGCCTGGTGGTCCGTATTCGTCGCCTGCTTGGCGCTCTCCCTGCCAATCCGTTTCGTCGGCAGTATCGTCCGAGGACTGACGCTCGCGCAGAGCTCATTCGCAGAACTGACCTCTGTCGATGTGCTTGCGCAATGGTTCATCGCGCCGCTGTTCATTCTATTTGGACTCGCCGTGAACCGTCCGGAGATCGCCTATCAATCTCTGATCTGGCCTGAAGCCCTCGCCGTTTTCTTGATCTGGCTTAACCTTCGATCCGCGCCCGAGGAGCCGGCTGGCGTCCCGTTGCGCTTGAAAGGACGTGTCCAATGAGCATGGAACGAGTCCCTGTTCTCATTGTCGGCGCAGGCTATGCCGGTCTGTCCGCGGCGACGCTCCTCGCCTGGCGCGGCGTTCCTTGCATCCTCGTGGAGCGACGCGCGTCAACGTCGGGGCTGCCGAAAGCGCATGGGCTGAATCGGCGCAGCATGGAGGTTCTGCGCGTCGTCGATGGCCTGGAGGATGCGCTGTTCGCAGCAAGCCGCACCGGCGCAAACGATACAACGGTGATCATTGCGGAGACCGTTACGGGTCCGGCGATTGAGACGCTGGTGACCAAGATGTCGCTCGATGCGACTCGCGTGTCGCCGAGCAAGATATGCACCGCGGGCCAGGACCGGGTCGAGCCCGTGCTGCTGCGCTTCGCCCGCGAGAACGGCGCCGACGTCAGATTTTCGACGGCGCTGGCGCGCTTCTCCCAAGGAGAGGACGGCGTTGAAGCGATTTTGCGCGACGAGGCGTCGGGACGAGAAACCACCGTTCTCGCCGACTATATGATCGCCGCCGACGGCGCCGGCGGAACGATCCGTGACGCCGGCGCCGTGAAGATGGAAGGCCCGGGAGTGATCGCGGATGCGATGTCGGTGCTGTTCGAGGCCGATCTCGGCGCAATCCTGCGGAGAGACGGGTTTGCTCTCTATTATTTTCGCAACAAGGCGTTCAGCGGCGCCTTCGTCACTTGCGACGAGCCCAATCGCGGCCAGATCAACATAGAATATGATTCCTCCCGCGATCAGGCATCCGATTTCGACGAAGAACGATGCCGAGAACTGGTTCGACAATCTCTTGGCGTCCCTGATCTCGCGGTCAAGATTCTCGACGTTCGTCCTTGGCGGATGGCCGCTCTTCTTGCCGATCGCATGTCCTTTGGCCGGGTGTTTCTTGCCGGCGACGCCGCGCATATCGTGCCGCCGGTCGGCGGCTTGGGGGGACAAACCGCGATCCAGGACGCCGCGGACCTAGCTTGGAAGCTGGCGCTTGTCGTGAAGGGCCATGCCGCTCCCACGCTGCTCGATACCTATCAGATTGAGCGCAAGCCCGTGGCGCAAATCGCGATCGCAAGAGCCTTCGCCAATTACGTTGAGCGTCTCCTGCCCGATCGTCAGGAACTGCGCATTCGGGAAGACGAATACGGCCTTGGCGAAACCGCGATCGGCTATCGGTATCGCTCCAACGCGATCATCGCCGACGAAATCGACGACGGCGCAGCGGTCGAAGACCCTCTTCACCCGAGCGGCGCGCCGGGAACGCGCCTCGCGCATGTCTGGCTGCGGCGCGGCGAGGAGACGATCTCCTCTCATGATCTGATTGGACGCGGTTTCATGCTCTTCGCCGGTCCGGACGGCGGCGACTGGATCGAGGCGGCGGAACGTGTCGGCCTTCGTTCAGGCGCGCCGCTTGGCGTCTGCCGCCTCGGCTTCGACGTCGACGATCCCGAAGGGCTGTTTCTGCCGCGTCTCGGCGTTTCGCCTGAAGGCGCGCTACTCGTGCGGCCAGACGGATTCATCTGCTGGCGTTCGCGAGGCCGAAGCCCCGACGCTCTCGCGACGCTCGATGCGAGTTTTGCGCGCGTGCGCGGTTTCGATACGCGCCAATCCAGCGGCAGTCTCAAGGCTACGCTCGTCGACGCAACCTAGGCGCAACCGCCTCATCCCGCTCCAAGAAACGTCATCCCAAAGGAGAGTGGTCGAATGTCCATCCTTTCGCCGGAACTCCACGCGCCCTCCCAGCCGGAGCCGATTCTCGCGGTTGATCCGAAACGACTGGAAACGATCCAGACCCCCTACCAGGACTTCAACCGGCTATCGCGCGCCAGCGGGATTTTGGAAGCCCTGCCCCTTCGGGCGAAGCGTCAATTCCGCTCCTATTACTTTTTCAACCCGCCAAAATGGCGGGTGTGGGCGCGGACCCTCGGCTCCAGCCAACGCATGGCGCCGTCATTCGCATCGATCGGCGCGGTGCGCTCCGGCACGTCTTTTCTCTCCTCCTATATTTTCCAGCATCCGCACGTCGTGCTGCCGCTGTCGAAGGAAATCTCCTTCACGGACACGATGCGCGAACTCATGGCGCATTTTCCGACGCTCGCGGCGCAAAGGGCGGCGGAACGGCGAAACGGCGGCGCGATCACCGGCTACTGCACGCCGGTCATGCCCAATCCCCTCTGGATTTTTGTGGCCCAGTCGATGTTTCCAGACATGCGCATCATCTGCGTTCTGCGTGATCCGGTGGAGCGCACCTTTTCGCACTGGCGATGGGATCAGAAGCGTTTCAGCCGCAAGATGCAGGACCCGCACTGGAAGGGCTTTCCGGATTTCCGAACATTGATCGAGGCCGAAATGGCGACGATACGGGGCGGCGGCATGGAGCCGCACGCATTTTCCGGCGCGCGCGCCGGCTATCTGCGCCACAGCATCTACGCGCCCTTTCTGCGCCTGCTGTTCGAGAAATTCGGCAGAGACCGCGTCTTGATCGTCGATGCGGCGGAATTTTTTCGAGATCCGCGATCGACCGCGAAGGACATTTACGCGTTTCTTGGTCTTCCCAAAGTCGAGCCGCTCGTCATCGAGGAGCAAAATCCGGGTCCGCCCGGAAAGCTTGACGACGGCATTCGGGCGAATTTGGCCGAGTTTTTCCGGCCCTACAATGAAGAACTCTACGCTCTTCTAGACAAGGACTTCGGCTGGGGCGCCGCCCGATAAGAGGCCACATTCCGCGGCTGACCTCTCCTTGCACCTGGTCCCAGCACATCCCAGCCCTTGGCGACCCAGCGGGTGGGCTTCACGGGACGCCGTTCCGGCAATATATGGAGGACGCCGAATTTCCGCCGGTTCGAGGTAAGGATGAACGCCCACGCCAGAGGGCCTGCAATTGCGACGCCCGCGGCCGCCGCGCCGGCGCCGCTTGTCGACCCCTTCGGGCGGACGATTTCCTATTTGCGCGTCTCCGTCACCGACCGATGCGATTTTCGCTGCGTCTACTGCATGTCCGAACATATGCAGTTCCTGCCGCGCAGCGACCTGCTGACGCTCGAGGAGCTCGACAGGCTGTGCTCCGCTTTCGTCTCGCGCGGAACCAAAAGGTTGCGCATCACCGGCGGCGAGCCGCTGGTGCGCCACGACGTGATGAAGCTGTTTCGCGCCCTCTCGCGCCATCTCGACACGGGCGCGCTGGAGGAGCTGACGCTCACCACCAACGGCTCGCAGCTTGCGCGTTTCGCGGCGGAACTCGCCGATTGCGGCGTGCGGCGCGTCAATGTCTCTCTCGACACGCTCGACCCAGACCGCTTCAGAGCCCTGACCCGCACCGGCGCGCATGCGCAGGTTCTGGCGGGAATCGCCGCCGTCCGCGCCGCCGGCCTCAAAGTGAAGCTCAACGCCGTGGCGCTGAAAGGCATGAACGAAGACGAATTCGTCCCGCTCGTGCGCTTCGCCCACGAAAACGGGATGGACATGACCTTCATCGAGGTGATGCCGCTCGGCGAACTCGACGGGCCGGAACGCGCCGACCAATATCTGCCGATGCAGGAGGTGCGCGATCGGCTGAGCGAAGCGTTCACGCTCGACGAAATTGACTATCGCACCGGCGGCCCCGCGCGTTACATGCGCGCGCGCGAAACCGGCGGGCGCATCGGCTTCATCACGCCGCTCACCCATAATTTCTGTGAGAGCTGCAATCGCGTGCGCGTCACCTGCACCGGGACGCTTTATATGTGCCTCGGCCAGGAGGACGCGGCGGACCTTCGCGCGCCGCTGCGCGAAAGCGCCGACGACGCGCTGCTGCACCAGGCGATCGAAACCGCGATTCTGCGCAAGCCCAAGGGCCACGATTTTGTGATCGATCGAACCGCGCCGGCTCCCGCTGTCTCGCGCCACATGAGCATGACGGGCGGCTGATATATGGAGCCTTCTTCCCTCGCTTTCATCGGCCTTGGCGTCATGGGCTATCCCATGGCCGGCCATCTTCATCGCGCCGGCCATAAGGTGCGGGTCTATAACCGCACCGCCGCCAAGGCCGAGAAATTCGTGGCGGACCATCCCGGCGCGGCATGGTTTTCGGCGCCAGCCGAAGCAGCAAATGGCGCAGAATTCGTCTTTTCCTGCGTCGGCAATGACGACGATCTGCGCGCGGTGACGATTGGCGACGGCGGCGCCTTCGCCGGCATGTCGGCGGGCGCGATCTTCGTCGACCATACGACGGCTTCGGCGGAGGTTGCGCGGGAACTCCACGCCGCGGCGGCCGAGCGCGGGTTCGGCTTCATCGACGCGCCGATTTCCGGCGGCCAGGCCGGAGCCGAGAAGGGCGCCCTCACCGTCATGTGCGGCGGCGATCCGTCGAGCTTCGCCAAGGCGGAGCCGGTGATCGCATGCTACGCGCGGGCGTGCCGGCTGATGGGGCCGCCGGGCGCGGGGCAGCTCACCAAGATGGTCAATCAGATCGCCATTGCCGGCCTCGTCCAGAGCCTGGCGGAGGCGCTGCATTTCGCCGGCGCCGCCGGACTCGACGCAGAGAACGTCGTCGATCTCCTAAAGAACGGCGCGGCGCAATCGTGGCAGATGGAAAATCGCACGAAAACAATGCTCGCCGGCGAGTTCGACTTCGGGTTCGCGGTCGAATGGATGCGCAAGGACCTATCGATCTGCCTTGCCGAGGCGCGGCGCAATGGCGCGCGGCTGCCGATCGCGGCGCTCGTCGACCAGTTCTACGCCGAGGTGGAGAAGATGGGCGGGCGGCGCTGGGACACGTCGAGCCTCATCGCCCGACTGGAGCGATAGGGCGGATTTATGGCTAAATCTTAAAATTTCGTAAATTTCGCGACTGCGGCGGAACCATTAGCGGGGCCGCTGCGTTTCTCCCCGGCAAAAGAGGAAGCGTCCAGGTTCGCATCGTTCGAGTAGCGATCTGGGGAAATTCCCGATGACCCTGTGGGAGCCCTAAATGGCCGTTTCGCGCGAAAGCCCTTTCGCAAGCCGCACGTCGCGGATTATTCTCGGATTCACAGTCGCCATCTGCGCGGTTGCTGCTGTCGCAGCCGCGCCTTCAGCGTCTGATCCGAAGATTCAATCCACCGCCACTGGCGTCCAAGCCGCCGTGAGCCTTAGCGACGTCGGCATGCGTCCGCTTGCGCGCGGGCCGGCAATCCGAGTGGGGCGCGCCTACGGCGTGGAGGATGAAGATTGCACGCTCGTCATCACGCCGAAAGCTGACGAGCGGGGTCGCGTCCGTTACATGCGTAGCGTCTCCTGCGCCAATTGACGCCGAGAGTCGCGCACCCGGATTAGGCCAAGGGGCTGGCCTTGGGCGAGGATCGTTCGGAAACGGACGTCTTCGCCTTTTTCTTTTTTCAGGGTCGAATGATCCGCTCGTTCCTTGCAGGCCGAACAGGATGACGAGCGTTTCAGGCGGGTTCCGTCGCATGGCCAGCCAATTCGAGAAGGCGCGGCGCCCCGACCGGCTCGTCCCTTAGCAGCGGCACGACGGCGTAGCGGCGCGCGTGGGTTGTCGCGACCTTTTCCATTTCCGCCAGCTCATTCTCGGCGCGCTTGCGTAAGAGGGGCGAGCGCGGACGCGCCGCCGCGACGCTGTTATTGATGACCCACGCCCAAGGTTCGATGCCCGCACGTCGCAAATCCGCTTGCAGGTTGGCGGCTTCCAGGACCGGCGTCGTTTCCGCGAGCGTCACGAGCAAAACCTTGGTTCTGCGCGCGTCCTGAAGCTGCATCATCGGCGTCATGTAATGCGCGCCCTTGGCGTCCAGCATCCGTGCGACCTCGCGGTGATAGGCTCCTGTCGCGTCAAGGAGCAGCAGCGTGTGGCCGGTCGGCGCGGTGTCCATGACGACGAATTTTTTGCCCGCTTCGCGGATGATGCGCGAGAACGCCTGAAAGACGGCGATTTCTTCCGTGCAGGGCGAGCGCAAATCCTCTTCGAGCAAGGCGCGCCCCTGCGCGTCGAGCTTTGCGCCCTTCGTCCTCAGCACCTCTTGCCGGTAGCGTTCGGTTTCGGCGTGCGGGTCGATGCGGCTCACGGTCAGATTGTCGAGCGAACCATGCAGCGTTTCGGCGAGATGCGCGGCAGGGTCGGAAGTGGTGAGATGGACGGGCAGTCCGCGATGCGCCAGCTCGACGGCGACCGCCGCCGCAAGCGTCGTCTTGCCGACGCCGCCCTTGCCCATCAGCATGACGAGGCCATGACCATCGGCGGCGATGCCGTCCACCAGTTCCGAAAGGATGGGCGCGTGCGGCTCAAGCGGTTCGCCGACCGCCGCTTCGATGTGCGATGGCGTCGCAACGAGGAGCTGGCGTAACGCATCGAGTCCGACGAGATTGAACGGCTTCAAAGGCACATAGTCGCAGGGCAAGGCGCGCAGCGTGTCAGGCATGGTGGCTAAGGCCGCCTGCTCGCGCGCGTAAAGGGCGGCGGCGAGCGCATCGAGCGCCGCCTCTTCCTTTGGCAGCAGACCATTCACAACGAGGAATTGCTGATGGAGGCCGATCGCCGCCAGCTCCTCATGCGTGCGCGCGGCTTCGCGCA
Source organism: Methylocystis silviterrae (assembly GCF_013350005.1). Lineage (GTDB taxonomy): Bacteria > Pseudomonadota > Alphaproteobacteria > Rhizobiales > Beijerinckiaceae > Methylocystis > Methylocystis silviterrae. The sequence goes on along the minus strand of NZ_JABVWW010000010.1, from coordinate 10,272 downwards.
GCGCGGAATTTTGGGCGCGGGCGACGAGGATCAGGCGGGTGCGCTGACCGTCGGCCAAAGCGGCGACCGCGGCGCTGTATTGGGCGCGCTGCTTTTCCAATCCGGCAAGCGGACCAAGGCAGGAGGCGTCGCCTTTCCCCGCCTCAAGGAAGCCGCTCCACGCGACGGGGAGCTGCAACAGGCGGATGGTGTGTCCGGTCGGCGCCGTGTCGAAGACGACATGGTCGTATGCCGACGTAATGGCCCTGTCCGTCAACAGCGCGGTAAATTCGTCGAAGGCGGCGATTTCCGTCGTGCAGGCTCCGGAAAGCTGCTCTTCGATACCCCTCACCACGCTTTCCGGCAGCTTGCCGCGCACGGGGCCGACGATGCGATCGCGATAGGCTTGCGCGGCGGCCTGCGGGTCGATTTCCAGCGCGAACAGGTTGGGTACGGCGCCAATCGCCGTGATTTTGTCGCCGATGCCGACCCCGAACACCTGCCCGACATTCGAGGCCGGATCGGTGCTGACGAGCAGCACGCGGCGTCCGGTTTCGGAGAGCTCTATCGCCGTTGCGCAGGCGATCGAGGTTTTCCCAACGCCGCCTTTGCCCGTGAAGAAGAGGAAGCGCGGAGCCTGTTCAAGAAATTTCATTTCGGCCTTTCAGCAGCAGGACGACCCGCTACAGCACGCGCCTTGTTTTGCGTCCTCGACCTTTTTAACACCCGCCCAGCGCGCAAGTTCCTCACGGTTCGGATAGCGTCCGGCGAGCGCGATTTCGCCGTCAATGAGGATCAGCGGCAGGGCTTCCTGCCCCGAACGTTCGAGAAAGCCCTTAACGCTCGCATTTTCAGCAAAGACCATGGGTTGCTGGGCGAGATTGAAGCGCTCGATTCGTGCGCCGTTCTGCTTCGCCCAATCAACGTCGGCGGCGAAGGTGACAAGCGCCTGATCGGTTTCGACGCCGCAGACGCCGGTGCTGCAACACAGGGCGGGATCAAAAACTTGAATGGTCGTCATTTTCGTCCTTTCAGGATTGAGGTTGGGTAGCCCTGCCGATGACGACTTCGCCATCTTCCTTGGTGAAATCGCCAATGGCGGGATTGGGCAGAATGTCGAGCACGGTTTCCGAGGGACGGCACAGCCGTGCGCCCTTCGGCGTCACGACGATTGGACGGTTGATGAGGATCGGATGTTCGAGCATGAAGCCGATTAATTCCTCTTCCGTCCACTTTGGATCGCCAAGGCCAAGCGCATCATAGGGCGCGCCTTTCTGGCGAAGCAGTTCGCGCGCTGAAACGCCCATGGCTTTGAGCAGCTCGACAAGTCGCTCGCGCGTCGGCGGGTCGTTCAGATACTCGATGACGACCGGCTCTTCGCCGCTTTGGCGGATCATCGCCAGCGTGTTGCGCGACGTGCCGCAGGCGGGGTTGTGATAGATGGTGATGGTCATCGCTCAGGCGTCCGTTTTGTGGTCGTGGCTTGCGCCTGAATCGGTCTCAGTCATTCTGAGCTCCAGAACAACAAGCAGCCCCAATCACAGGCGCAATCTTCTCACCGCAGCAGGCGGAGGACTCCCCCTTAGCGGCGCTCGCGCGGAATCCCGCAAGCGCTACGTCGCCGCCGTAAATCGTGCTTTCGCCGGTAGTCAGGAAAGACTCCCATAAAAGCCCTTGCGGGTCGGACGTCCATGCTTTCTCCGACTTGGCGTAGCAGCAGGTTGTCGCGCCCTCTTCCAGCACGGGCCGTTCGGCCTGTTGCAGGCGCTGATAGACTTCTTTCAGCTCTTCGGGCGTCTCGACCTCGATCCCCAGATGATCGACGCCAGCCTGTCCGCCGCGCGACGATATCGCGAAGTTCACGCGCGGATCATCCAGCGTCCATTTCGCGTAATCGGGTTTAGCGACGGTCGGCGCCGACCCGAAAAGCGCGCTGTAAAAGCGGATGGACCCCGCAAGGTCATCAACGGATACGTGCACGTGCAGACGTTTCATGGCTTCCCTTTGGCTGGCAAGTTGAAGGAGTAGCGGCTTCGCATGAGGCGGTTGCGCCTTGGCAGCAATTCTCGGTCATGTAGGCGAGCAACGCGTTCATGACCGGATAAGCCGCCGAGTAGATCAGCGACCGGCTTTCGCGCCGAAAGGTGATGAGCTCCGCGTGCTTGAGCTGGCTCAGGTGGAAAGACAGCGTCGCCGGCGGGAGCGCGAGCCGCTCGCCGATTTGCCCCGCGGCAAGCCCCTTAGGTCCGGCTTGCATGAGCAGCCGGAAAATATCGAGCCGAGTTTCGTGACCGAGCGCAACGAGGGCGGCTATGGCTTCGTGCTTTTCCATATTTCCAATATGATGGAACTATTCGCCGAGTCAAGCCCGTCCAGAACATGCAGATAGAGTGGAGCGTAGGAAAACGTGACTTTGTCCTTTCAGTCATGTCGCCAGACTTTGACGGCGGAATTGATGATGGTGGGCCAACGGCAGGAGCAAATCGCGCTCGGCGACGCCAAGAGCCGACGACATGCCGCCAGGACGGGCTGTGTTGCCTGCGATAATCGAATTCTTCAAAATCGCGCCATGTCAGCTTTCCATTTGTTTGGAGTCAAATATGACCTTTTCGGTTTGGTTAGCCTTCGCCGCCGCGTCTGTCGTCATGGGGTTGATCCCGGGACCGGGCGTCGTTGCGATCGTCGGTTACGCGCTCGGCTCGGGCCGCAAGACTGCGTTGGCCTCCGTCGCTGGCATGACGGTGGGTAACGCGATTGCGATGACGTTGTCGCTTGTCGGCGTTGGCGCGCTACTCGCCGCCTCGGCGCTAGCGTTCTCGGTGCTAAAGTGGGTTGGCGCGTTATATCTGATTGTTCTCGGCCTCTACATTTTCTTCAAAACCAGCCGGGCCACATCAGCAGAACCAAAGACCGACGCAATCTCTCCACGCCCGCATTTCTCGGGAACGTCGCCGTCGGCGTCTTTCACCCCAAGACCATCATCTTTTACGTATCCTTCGTGCCCCAGTTCATCGATGCGAACGGCAGTTATCCGTTGCAGGCGGCGGTGCTCACGGTGACGTTCTGCTTAATCGTCGCCGCCACAGACGCAGGCTACGCACTGACAGCTTCCGCAGCGCGATCCTTGCTCTCCCGCTCTGATGTTGCGGTCTGGACGAAGCGCGCCAGCGGTGGCGTTCTTGTCGCCGCAGGAGTGGCGACCGCAGCGGCCAAGACGTGAGAACATAAGCAGCAGCCACGGCTCGTCCCATTTCTTGAGCCTTCCGCCTCGAGCGGCGTCGCCTCTCTGTCGACGGGCGTCAGCACGGCGCAGTCGGGCGTCGCCTCTCTGTCGACGGGCCTCTCGACGACGAACAGCTCTGTGACGGCGCTGTCGACCTCCGCTTCGAGCGGCGTCGCCGAAGCAGAATGAATAGCCGCCGAGCGCCGAAGCGCTTGCGCTCGTTGGCCAACACCATGCGCGCTTCATAGGTCCGTCTTCGAATGGCCGGACTCGCATCCCCCGTGGAGGAACTTTGCAGCGGCAGGTCAGGTCACAGCAACAACACGTCCGAGCCAGCGCATTCATACAATTAACTGCAACTTGACGGCGCGCGCCTGGAAGGCGAGGCGGCGATCGAGTAAAACGATGTCCTGTCGATTTTAACAAACTCGGAAGCAGGATACGGCCAATGGCCCTCGAGAGTCCTCGCAGCGCGTGGAAAGGCTTTATCGCGGTCGCAATCGCCGCCGCGACGCTATTCGCCGCGACGATGCTCCTTTTCAGGGCGGAAAGCGCACCGATCAAGGTCGGCATCCTGCACTCGCGCTCTGGGCCGATGGCGATCAGCGAGAATTCAATGGTCGACGCGGAGTTGCTCGCGATTGAGGAGATCAATGCGAAGGGCGGCTTACTGGGACGCAAGATTCAGCCGATCATCGCCGACGGCAAATCCGATTGGCCGACCTTCGCGAAAGAGGCCGAGCGCCTGATCACACAGGAAAACGTATCCGTGATTTTCGGATGCTGGACCTCCGCAAGCCGTAAGACGGTCGCGCCCATTATCGAAAAATATGGTCAGCTGTTAGTCTATCCTATGGCCTATGAGGGACTCGAACAGTCTCCCAACATTATCTATACGGGCGCGGCGCCCAATCAGCAGGTCATTCCGGCGATCAAATGGAGCCTCGACCACATTGGCAAAAAATTCTATTTGATCGGCTCAGATTATGTTTGGCCGCACAGCATCAACGAAATTATGAAGGACACGATCCGCGCGCTTGGCGCGGAGCTTGTGGGCGAAGACTATATTTTCTTTGGAAGCGCCAACGTCTCTCGGGCGGTCCAAAAAATCAAGCTGGCGCAGCCGGACGTTATTATCAGTTCGGTCGTGGGCGATTCCAACAAGGCGTTCTATCAGGCGCTGACCGACGCTGGGCTTTCCGCTAACAAATTGCCGGTTGTCTCCGTCAGCATCGGCGAGGAGGAGCTTCGCAGCCTACCGATTGCGAGCCTCCAAGGCCATTACAGCGCCTGGAGCTATTTCGAGGCGATCAAGAAACCGGAGAACGAGCGGTTCATTCGCGCCTTTCGTGAAAGATATGGCGCCAACCGTGTGACCAGCGACGTTATTGCGACCTCATACTTCAGCGTCATCTTATGGGCGAAGGCGGTCGAGGAGGCGCAGTCCTTCGACGTTCAGAGGGTCAAGCGCACCATGCTGACCGAGACCCTCGATGCGCCCGAAGGTCTGGTGTCGGTTGATCCTTACACGCAGCATACTTGGCGGTCTTTCTCTGTCGGTAAAATTCAAACTGATGGCCGGATCGAGCTTGTCTGGACGATCGATCGTCCGATCCGTCCCGTGCCCTATCCGCCGACTCGCACGAAAGCCGAGTGGGAGGAATTTCTGACCGCCTTGTACAACAGATGGGGCGGCAGATGGGCGAATCCGACAGAGGCGGACTGATCCATGAAGCTTCCCAGGCTCGATTTCCTCCGGCGCTCGATCGGCGCCAAGATCATCTTCTGGTTCCTTGCGATCAATATCGTCTCCTGCGGCCTCCTCGCTTGGCGAACCTATGACATTTCGCGAGAGTCTCTCGAGCAGGCGATTCAGACGTCGTTGCAGGTTGTCGCCAAGAAGAAAGTGGAGCAGCTGGAGACTCTGACGCTTGAAAAAATCCGAAGCGTCGAATCTCTGATGCACAGCGCCTCAATTGGCGAGGCCACCCGGGAATTTTCCGAAGCCATAAGGACGAGCGGGAGAGACTCGGACTCCTATCGCCAAGCGGTCGCGAAACACGGACCGACTCTCAAGCGTCTTTCCGATACGTTCAACTATGTCAACGGCGCGATTGTCTCGCCCGAAGGCTTCACGCTTTTCGAGCAGTCGGACACTGCCCTTTTCAACCCAAATTCGCTCGGCGGACCGCTCAAGGGAACGGAGCTTTCGGACACGATTAATCGGGCGCGCACATTGCTGCAGGCCGAGATTTCCGCGTTTCAGATCTATCCGGGGCTGAAAGAGCCTGCCGCCTTTATTGCGGGGCCTGTTCTGGACAACGGCGTCGTGATCGGCGTCGTCGTCTTCCAGCTCGATAACCAGGAGCTTTACAGCCTCATCAATGACTATACGGGTCTCGGCGAAACGGGAGAGGTGCTGGTCGCGGCCCGCTTCGATCAGAGCCAAATGGTGGTGGTCAACCCACTGCGGCACGACGCTTCCAAGGCTTTCAGCATCAGGGCGCCTCTCGATGGCGGCGCTTTTCCTGCGCTCGCTCGGGCGCTCGCCGGCGTCCACGGCTCGGGCCTCTTCGATGACCTCGAGAACAGGCCCGTCGTCGCCTCGTGGACCTACGTTCCCTCCTTTCGATGGGGCATGGTCGTGCAGCAGAGCACGAAGGAGGCCTTCGCGCTGACCAGTGCGCAAAAGGAGGCGACGCTCTGGCTGCTGTTCTTCATGATTCCACCGATTATCGCTTTGGCCATGGGCGTCGCGCGCACGATCACCAAGCCCATCAAGACCGCTGTCGGCGTCGCCGAGAAGGTCGCCGCGGGGGATCTCGACGCAAATTTCGAGATTGGCAGCCGTGACGAAACGGGTCTCCTGCTGAGAGCGATCCGCTCCATGACCGTGGAGCTGCGCGGACTTTACGATTCCATGGAGGACAAGATCCGGGCGCGCACGCGCGAACTTCAGCTCGCGAACGAGGAATTGTCCGTCGCGCGCGTGGCGGCAGAGGAAGCCAGCAAGACAAAAAGCGCCTTTCTTGCAAACATGAGCCATGAGCTTCGCACACCGCTCAACGCCATCATCGGTTATAGCGAAATGCTGCAGGAGAACGCGCTCGACAACGACGATCCAGAGCCGATCGAGGACCTGAAGAGGATCGAGAGCGCGGGCCGGCACCTGCTTGGCCTGATCAACGATATTCTCGATCTTTCCAAAATCGAAGCCGGAAAGATGGAGGTCTTCATCGAGAGGGTGGAGATCAGGCCTCTCGTGAATGAGGTCCTTTCGATCGTTCAGCCCCTCGCGGACAAGAACGGCAATGCGCTTGAGCTCTGCTGCTCGGACGACATCGGCGCCTTTTTGTCCGACGAGACGAAGGTCAAGCAGTGCCTGCTCAATCTCATGAGCAACGCAAACAAGTTCACGAGCCAGGGAAAAGTCGCTCTGACCGTCGAGCGCGACGCCGACGCTTCCGTGGTTTTCCACGTGTCGGACACGGGGCTCGGCATGACGCAGGAGCAGCTTGCCCGCCTGTTCCAGGCCTTCACGCAAGCGGACGCCTCGACCACGAAGCGCTTCGGAGGGACGGGGCTGGGGCTCGCGATCACCAAGCATTTTTGCGCGGCGCTCGGTGGCGATATCTCCGTTGGGAGCGCGCTGGGCGCAGGCTCGACCTTCACGATCAGGCTTCCGGACCGGCAGGAGCCCCTCGCGACGAAAAAACCGGCCGAGCCGACTTCGTCCCGGTCTCTCCCGACGATACTGGTCGTCGACGACGACGCGACGGCGCGCGACCTGCTCACACGAACTTTGGAGAACAAGGGCTATCACGTCATCGCCGCCCGCAATGGGCTGGAAGCGCTGGCCCTGGCGAGACAGCATAGGCCGAATGCGATCACGCTGGATGTGATGATGCCCCAGCTCGATGGCTGGAGCGTGCTCAGGCAGCTCAAGGAGGATGACGAGCTGCGGAACATCCCCGTCATCATGGTGACGATTCTCAACGAGCGCGCTCTGGCGATTCCGCTCGGGGCGGCGGAGCTTTTGACAAAGCCCATTGATCGTCAGCGCCTGACCGCCCTGATGACGCTTTATTGCGGGGCCTCGAGCGAAACTAAGGTGCTCATCCTCGAGGACGACTCCGCGACGCGCGAGCTTCTTTGCCGCTGCGTTTCGGGCGCTGGCTACACGGCCGAAGCCGTCATCAACGGGCGGGATGGGCTCGACTGGATCGCTGAAAATCCGGCGCCGGATCTGATCCTTCTCGACCTGATGATGCCAAATCTCGATGGCTTCGGTTTCTTGAGAGAATTGCGTAAGCGGCGCGCCTATGACCATTTGCCGGTCATCATCGTCACGGCCAAAGATCTCAGCGAAGAGGATATTTGCAAGCTGAAAGAATTCGGAGCTGACATCATCACGAAGGACCATGACTATCTTGAGGAGCTGGTGACGATTATGCGTCAGTGCCTTAATCCCAGCGCGACGGACGCCGTCCAAGCGCATTGACATCGGAGACAGGGTCGGTGGTGAAGATTTTGCTTGTCGAAGATAACGAGATGAATCGGGATATGCTGTCGCGGCGCCTCAGGCGCAATGGCTATGAAGTCGTGATCGCCATAGATGGCCAGCAAGGCGTCGAGATGGCCGCCGCCGAATCGCCCGATCTCATCCTGATGGACATGAGCCTGCCGGTCATTGATGGCTGGGAGGCGGCCCGCCGGGTCAGAGAAAACGAAGCGACGCGCAAGATCCCGGTCATCGCCCTCACCGCCCATGCGATGGCGGGGGACCGGGAGAAGGCGATCGAAGCCGGCTGCGACGACTATGACACGAAACCTGTCGAGATCACGCGTCTTCTGGGTAAGATCACAGCGCTGATTGAATCTGGCGCTTAGCCTCATCTGATCAATTGTCGTCTCGAAGCCTCCGTCTCCAGCGATGCGCGGCCGCGTTCCGCTCGCCGTCGTCGCAGAGCGAACTCCGGCGACCTACTGGTTGAAACATTTATGAGGAACACGGTTCACGCATCTTGGACGGCGGGCGCTGGCGCGTTCCGGCTTTCTGGGAAAATTCGATAATGTCGCATGACTTCCGGCCGGCCGCCGACAGGAGCGATCGCGCGCTGCTTGCTTATGTGCAGCAGGAGCTGAGCGCGCCTGCAGATGCGATTGCGGGCTATGCCGAAATTTTGCTGGACGAGGCCGAAAGGAACGGTCACGGGGAATTTCGTGACGACCTCGAGAAAATCCACGCCGCGAGCCGTTCGCTGATTGATTTCATCGCGTCACTCGTGAGTCGGTCCCGCGCGCCGACGCAAGGGCCAGGCGAGGATTCCGAGGACTATCGTCGCCTCTTGCGGCACAATCTGCGCACGCCCATTAACGCCATCAAGGGATATGGCGAAATGCTGCGCGAAGACGCAGCGGGCGTCGACGACGCGCGGGCGCTGGTCTCGGATCTCAATCGACTTCTGGAGGAAGCGTCGCGCCTGCTTGAGCGTATCGACGGCCTGGTCAATTTTTCACTCCCCGAGACCGAGGCGGCGGCGGACGCCGAAGTCGGCTCGGGACCTGTCTCCGCCATGGTCGCACATCGCTTCGTCGCCTCTGTCCAGCCGATCTCAGAAAACGAAGCCGACAGTGTCGCCGTACAGCCGAGCCGCATCCTCGTGGTCGACGACAACGCGTCCAATCGCGAGCTCCTGAAGCGCCGTCTGGAACGACAGGGCCACTCTGTCGCGCTGGCTGAAAATGGATCTTGCTCGCTGAAAATGTTGCGGCAGGCGCCCTTTGATCTCATCTTGCTCGATCTGCTGATGCCGGATATCAGCGGGTTCGATGTTCTTTCGATCCTCAAGTCTGATCCTGACTTGAGAGACATTCCAGTCATCGTGATATCGGCCTTGAACGAGATCGACTCCATCGTCAGATGCATCGAAGCGGGCGCCGACGATTATCTCGCGAAGCCTTTCGATCCGGTGCTTCTTCGCGCGCGCATCGGATCGTCACTGGAAAAAAAGCATCTCCGGGATCGAGAGCGCGAGGCGCTCGAAGCGTTGTGCACCGAAAAAGAGCGCTCCGAGCAGCTTCTCCTCAATATTCTTCCGGCGCCGATTGTCGCGCGCCTGAAGAGCGGCGAAACGGTCATCGCGGATCATGTCAACGACGTCACGATTCTGTTTGCGGATTTCGTCGGCTTCACCGAGCTCTCCTCCAGGCTGCCGGCCCCCGAACTTGTTGGCGTATTGGGACGCGTTTTCTCGGCGTTTGACGGGCTCGCGCTCAATTTTGGCGTCGAGAAGATCAAGACGATTGGCGACGCGTACATGGTCGCCTGCGGGCTCTTCGGCAATCGGGGCGATCACGCGCACGCCGTCGCGGACATGGCGTTGGCCATGGCCGAAACCCTGGAAATTCTCAACGAGACATTGCCTGCGCCGCTCGAGATCAGGATGGGCATGAACTCCGGCGACGTCGTCGCGGGCGTGATCGGCGCGCACAAGTTCATTTACGATATCTGGGGCGACGCGGTGAACATCGCGAGCCGGCTGGAGTCGAACAGCCTGCCAGGCCGCATCCAGGTTTCACGATCGACCTATGAGCATCTATGCAGGGACTTCATTTTGACGCCGCGTGACAGCCTCGAAATCAAGGGCAAGGGCGCCATGGAAGCCTTTTTTCTGACCGGGAGAAGGCAGGACGCAGCTTCCCGGTAAATAGGATCCGCCGGGCTGACGTCTGAGCCGAACTCTCTGTCTCCAAAGAATGAGACCTGCCTATTTTTTATGATTTCGCGGCTTCTAAATGGCTGGCGTCACTTCGACGTCGCCGACCGCGACGCCGCAGTCGACGATTTCAACGCGCTCAAGGACTTGTCCCACACGCATTTTCCGGCGAGAGGCGAGGCACCTTTTAAGCCTCGCCCTTCGCGAGCAGATCCCCATATGCGGCTTGGTCGATGACGCCGCCGGCGGCTGCAACACGCTCTCGATCAAAAGATGGACACCTCCAATAACCGGGCTTTTCGTGGACTGGCTGTTGGGCGTGAGGCGGCTCGAGGCCATCCTTCCGGGAAG